>NZ_RKST01000021.1 GCF_003934165.1 Borborobacter arsenicus
TCCGTCTCCCACATGTCCACCGCAAGCCCGATCCCCGTCATGTACTCGGCCACAAAGGCCTGGATCGCCGCCTCGTCCCCCGTCACGCTCGGGATCGCAACCATCTTTTGCAGAAACTCGATCGCCTTCTCCCGGTGCCGATCAATCGTATCCAGTATCGCCTGCCGCTGCGTCGTCATTTTCAACTCCAATAATATCGGTCGCGGATAAGGCCGCGCGGCTTTACCGCCGCGCGGCCGCAAGTCACTTCATCTGGTTGGGCAGCCACAGCACCATGTCCGGCATGGCGATCATCAGCCCCATCAGAAGAATGTTGATGAGGATGAACGGCACGGCGGCGCGGTATATGTCGCCCATGGTGGTGTTCTTCGGGGCAATCCCCTTCATGACGAAGAGCGACAGGCCGAAGGGTGGGGTGATCGTCGCCATTTCAAGATTGACCATCATGATGATGCCGAACCAGATCGGGTCCCAGCCCATCTGATGGACGATCGGCAGGAAGATCGGGATGGTGACCAGCACGATCGACGTCTGTTCGATGAACATGCCCAGGAACATCACGATCAGCTGCATCAGGATGAGCAGGATCAACGGATGCACCGGCAGGTCGCCTGCCAGGTTGGTGATCGCGCTGGTGGCGCCCGAGAAGCTGAGCAGCTGGCTGAAGGCGGCCGAACCCGTCAGGATGATCAGGATCATCACCGAAAGCTGCGTTGCCGAGCCGACGCCCTGCACGAGGACCTGCCAGTTCAGCTTGCGATAGAGGATGGCCAGCACGAAGGTCAGGAAGGTGCCGATTGCGGCTGCTTCCGTCGGCGTCGCGGTGCCGTAGAAGATCAGGCCGATGATCATGAAGACGATGCAGATCGGCGGCACCAGATAGAGGGCGGCATCGCGCAGGCGCTGCCCAAGCGGAACATGCGGCGCTTCATAGGCCGGGGCCTCATCCGGCCGCAGCGACGCGCGGATGACGATATAGCCGATGCACAATATCGCCAGAAGAATGCCCGGCACGATGATGCCGATCAGGATCTTGGCGACCGAGAAGCCGCCGAGGCTCGCCAGGATGATCGCCAGCGTGCTCGGCGGGATGAGGATAGCGAGGCCGCCGCTGGCCAGGATCGGCCCGATCGACATGGATTTGCTGTAGCCGCGCCGCTCCATCTCCGGCGTCAGCGTCGAGCCGAGCATAGCGACCGAGCCCATCGCCATGCCGGTGAGCGTGCCGAGCAGCGCGCCGGCGCCGATGGCCAGCACCGAAAGCCGGCCGGCGACGAAGCCCAGCCACTGGTCCAGCACCTCGATCATCCGCTGGGCAATACCCGAATGGAACATGATCGCGCCCATCAGGATGAACATCGGCACCGGCACCAGCACGAATGTCGAGATCGAGCTGTCGATGCTTAAGATGAGCTGGTTGAAGCCGGAAACGCCGCCCCAGAGGTAGAAGACGCCAGCCAAGTTGACCAGCAGGAAGGCGATGGCGACCGGCAGGCCGATGACCATCAGCACGCCGAGGCCGGCAAAGAAAAGCAGAAGGAATTGCCACCAGATCATGATGCTCAGGCCTCCAGGCGCGGGGTGTCGGAAATCACGGCATCGCCCCGGCGGAAGCGCACCGCGCGTCGCAGGAATTCAAAACCGAGAAGCAGGCATCCCAGCGGGATCACCCAGAGATTGACGGCTCGCGGAATCTCGAGTTCAGCGGCAACGACGATGCCGCGCTGCAGCGAGAGCAGGACAGCCGTGGTGCCGAACCATGTCAGCACGAAGCACACAGCAGCGCCGATCAGCGAACTGACGAACATCACCATGCGCTGCGCCTGCGGCCGCAGATTGGCGGTGAGTATATCGACGGAGACATGGCCGTCGCGACGCAGCACCCATGCGGCGCCGAGGAAGGTGATATAGACCATCATCGTCCCGCTGATCTGGTCGATGCCAAGGATGCCGTGGTTGAACAGTGCCCTGAGCACCACCTTCAGGACGGTTGCCAGCATCATCACGACCAGCAACACGGCGGCGATGCCGGCGAATAGATTGAGTATGAAATCGAATGAGCGTTCGAGTTTGCTCATATGGGTGCCCTGCCTGTTTTCTTTGGAAGCGGAACGACAGGAGCCCGGCGTCTCTTCCGACACCCTTATCGGCCGTGACCGCAGGCGGTCGAACGGCCATCAACCTGCTCCAAGTTCCGCATTTTGAGGCCCAGTCCGGCCCGGCGACCGCCCATAGGTTTCACGTCTATGGGGCGCAAAAACTTCTCCGGGATATGAAGAAGCAGCCGCCGCCCCACCAGGGATGGGGGCGGCGCCAGCCAGTTACTTCTTGCGTTCCAGAAGCCTTTCAGCGTCGGCAAACTGCTCAGCCGGCATCACGCCCTGCAGATAGGTCCACAGCGACTCCTGGGCCACATCACGCCAGGCATCCTTCTTGTCGTCGGCAATCTCGACGACCTGCATGCCGGCTTCCTTCATCTTGGTCAGATGCTCGCTCTGGTTCTGGTCGAGCCAGTCATGCGTCCAGGCCTGCGTCTCGGCGACAGCCTTCAGGATGATCTCCTGATGCTCGGGCGACAGGCTGTCCCATTTGGCGAGGTTCATCTCGATGCCGGTCCCGGAGCGGTACATGGGCTGATCGATCAGATATTTGCTGACGCTCTGCCAGCCATAATTGGTGAAGCCATCGGAGATCGGCCAGGTGAAGCCGTCAACGGTGCCACGATCCATGGCCAGGAAGATTTCCGAAGGCGGCAGGGTGATCGATTCAGCCTTCGCCGACTGGACGAAATAACGGGTCAGCGGCGGCACGCGCAGCTTGATGCCCTCGATGTCCTCGATTCCCTTGATTGCCTTTTGCGAAATCAGGAAATGCGATCCAACCCCCGGCTTGCCGGTATAATGGCCCAGATAGCGCACGCCGTGCTCGGCATACATCTTGACCATGAAATCGAAGAGTTCAGAGCCGGGTCCGTTATCGGGGACCGGATGCTGCGAGAGTTCGGTGACATAGCCGCCGGGAATGATGCCGGCCCAGTAGTTCGGCGCGCCATACCAGACGTCGAACACGCCATTGACCAGCGCCTCCGGCTGATCGAAGGGCGGCAGCACGTCTTCCGCGCCCATATATTGAATCTTGATCTGCCCTTCCGACAGACGCTCGACGGCCTTCATGAAATGATGGCCGGTCTCGGCCATTGGAGACACCGAGGGCGCCCATGCGCCGACCATCTTGAGCGTCACCGTCTCCTGCGCATAGGCCGCAGCGCTGCCGAACAGGGCAAATCCCAGGGCAAGCGCCCCGCAGCCCTGCGAAAAGCTTCTCATCGCAAACATTATTTCTCTCTCCCATCGGCGCAGCCGCGGCCACGCCAGCTAGACTACCTCACCTTCGCAAGGGGTGCCCCATGCCCGGCACCGTGCATCTAATGCGCGGCAATCATGTTTGTCTACAATTTTTTTTCCATTGCATACAAATACGGTCTCGACTAGGTTGCCGATGCTGCGGCACTGCCGCATGGGGCAGATTGAGGGCGACGGCACGATCGGGTCTTCGTCTTTGACTGAGAGGAACCGATGAGACCTGCATCATTCGAGTACCACCGCGCAACGTCGCTCGACCACGCGCTCGAACTCCTCCATGAATTCGGCGAGGAGGGACGTCCCATTGCCGGCGGACAGAGCCTGGTGCCGATGATGAATTTCCGGCTGGCCCGCCCCGGCCACCTGGTCGACATCAACCGGCTTCCGCTCGGCGGCATCGAGATCGACGGGCAGGTGCTGCGCATCGGCGCGCTTACCCGTCACGAGGCCTATTTCAACGATCCGCTGATCGCCCGGCACTTCCCGGCCTTCCTCGATGCCGTTCATTATATCGGCCACCCGACGATCCGCCGGAACGGTTCGATCGGAGGCAGCATCTCGCATGCCGATCCCACGGCTGAACTGCCGGCGGTGGCCGTGCTGCACGACGCCGACATCGTAGTGCGTTCGGTTCAAGGCACGCGCAAGATCAAGGCCGTCGAGTTCTTCCTCAGCGCCTATGTCACGGCGATCGAACCCGGCGAGATGGTCGTGGCGCTGGAATTTCCGCTGCCGCCTTCGGCCTCTACCGGAAGCTTCATCGAGCAAAGCGAGCGCAGCGGCGATTTCGGCACCGCATCGATCGGCATCACGCTGCAATTTGCCGGCGGCAAGATCGGCAAGGCGGCAATGGTGTGCTCGGGCGCCGACCTGTTCCCGATCCGCGCGCCCGAGATCGAGGAATTCCTCGTCGGCAAGGCGCTGGCCGACCCCGGTGCAGCCGAGGCCGGACGCATCTTCGCCGCCTCGATCGATCCGGTCGACGACCACATCGCCTCGGCCGACTATCGCCGCGGGCTGATTGCCGAACTTACGCGCCGCGCCATCGAGGCGGCCTGCACCAGAGCGCTGGATAAATCATGATCGACATTACTCTTGAAGTGAACGGCGCGAGCAAGACGCTCAGCGTCGAGCCCCGGCGGTTGCTCGCCGACGTCCTGCGCCATGAATTCGGCATGTCCGGCGTCCATATCGGCTGCGCCCACGGCGCCTGCGGTTGCTGCACGGTGCATCTGGACGGCACGCCGCGCCTGTCCTGCCTCACCTTCGCGGTGCAATGCGACGGCGCCTCCATCCGCACGGTCGAGAGCCTCGGCGGGTCGGAAGCGGATCATGTGCTGCAACAGGCCTTCAAGAGCGAGCACGGGCTGCAATGCGGCTACTGCACACCCGGCTTCCTGATGACGCTGGCGCCCTTCGTCGAGGAGATGGTGGCGCAAAAGCGCATGCCCGAAGAGGGAGAGATCAGGGAAGCCATGAGCGGCAATATCTGCCGTTGCACTGGATATCAGGGCATCGTCGCCGCCGTCCGCAAGGCGGTCACGGTGGGCCTGGACGCGGGAGCAGCATGACATGAAGGCGGAGAGACCCAAATTTATCGGCGCGCGCATCCAGCGCTTTGAAGACACCAGGCTGCTTTCGGGCACGGCTCGTTACATCGACGACATCGTGCTGCCCAACATGCTGCATCTGAATTTCCTGCGCGCCGAAACCGCGCATGCCACCATTCTCGACATCGACACCTCGGCGCTCGCCGATCTCGACTTCCCGACCTGGGTGTTCACCGGCAAGGACACCGCCGGCCTGTCGATGAAGGCGCATCAGGACGTTCCGGAGATGCAATATTCCGAACAGCCCTTCCTGGCTGAAGGAAAGGTGCGTTTTGTCGGCGAGCCGGTCGCGGTCATTCTGGCCGAAGACCCCTATAAGGCCGAGGACGCCGCCGAGCTGGTCTTCGTCGACTATGACCCGCTCCCCGTCGTCGGCACCATGGAGCAGGCGCGCGATCCCGAGATGCCGCCGCTCTTCGATGGCTGGAAGGGCAATGTCATCGTCGAGCGCCAGATGAAGGGTGGCGACCTCGCTGCCGCCAGGGCCGCCGCCGCCCATATCATCACCCGCACCTACCGTACCCAGCGTCAGGCCGGTGTGCCGATGGAGGGCCGTGGCGTCGTTGCCCATTACAATCCGGCCGACCGGGTTTTGACCGTCTGGTCGTCCACCCAGATGCCGCATCTGGTGCGCACCTATATTTCCGAGGAACTCGGCCTGCCGGAATCGCGCATCCGTGTGGTTGCCCCCGATGTCGGCGGAGGGTTCGGCGTCAAGGGCCAGGTCTATGCCGACGAGATCCTGATTGCGTGGCTTGCCATGAAGACCGGCCGCCCGGTCAAGTGGATCGAGGACCGCCGCGAGCATCTGATCGCCTCCATCCATGCCCGCGACCATGAGCACACGCTGGAGGCCTATGTCTCGGCCGACGGCCGCCTGCTCGGCCTCAAGGCCGACATCACCGTCGATAACGGCGCCTATTCAACCTATCCCTTCACCTCCGCCGGCGAGCCCGGCATGGTAGGCAAGGTGCTGCCCGGCCCCTATGACTTCCAGGCCTATGAGGCGACCTTCCGGGCGGTGGCAACCAACAAATGCGCCATCGGCACCTATCGCGGCGTGGCGCGTCCTTCGGCGGTGTTCTCGCAGGAACGGCTGATGGACGACATCGCCGCCGAACTGGGGATCGACCCGTTCGAGTTCCGGCTGAAGAACATCATCCGCCAATTCCCTTACAAGAACGTGCTCGGCTTTACCTATGACGAGGGCTCCTATGCCCAGTCGCTCGAACAGATGCGCGAGCTTCTGGCCGAGGACATCGCCGAGGCGGAAGTCTCCAAAAGCTCTGCTACCCGGCGCGTCGGCGTCGGCATCGCCTGCTTCATCGAGCAGACCGCCCATGGCACGCCCGACTTCACCCGCCGCCGCACACCCATCGAGACCGGCTACATCGCCGCGCGGGTCGACATGTCGCCCGATGGTGAGATCACCATCGATCTGGGCCTGCAGAGCCATGGCCAGGGCCTCGAGACCACCATGGCGCAGGTCGCCGCCGATGCGCTCGGCATGAAGCCGGAAAACGTCTATGTCCGCCACGGCGACACGATGACGACGCCCTATTCTGTCGGCACGTGGGGCAGCCGCGGCGGCGCGCTGGGCGGCGGCGCCGTGCATATCGCCGCCACCCGCATCGCCGACAAGCTGCGCACTATTGCCGCCCATCTGCTGCAGTCCAAACCGGACCAGATCGACCTGGTCGACGGCCGCGCGCAGGTCCGCGACAATCCCGGCAGCTTCATCGAGATCAAGAAGATCGCCCGCATCGCGCAGCGCAATGTCGAGCAGATGCCGGACGGCATGACGCCGGGTCTGGAAGCCCATGCAAGCTGCGACGGCCCTCGCGACGGAACCTACGCAAATGCCGTCCATGCCGCCGTTGTCGAAATCGACATTCTGACCGGCAAGACAAAGCTGCGCCGCTTTGTCGTCATCGAGGATTGCGGCACCATGCTCAACCCGCTGGTTGTGGATGGCCAGGTACGCGGCGGCGTCGTCCAGGGCATCGGTTCGGCAATGCTGGAGCATTTCATCTATGATTCGGAATGCCAGCCGCTGACGACGAATTTCGCCGACTATCTGATGCCGCTGGCGCCCGAAATCCCCAATATCGAGGTCCACCATATCGAGACCCCGACCCCGCTGACGCCGCTCGGCGCCAAGGGCTTGGGCGAGGGTGGCGCGATCGGCCCGGCGGCCGCGATCGCCAATGCGGTGGGCAATGCGCTCGGTACCGGCGTGGCCGAAACGCCGCTCAACACCAATGCGGTGTGGAAGCTCTCGCAACATATCCGCGAAACGGCCTGAGCCGTTTCGCATCCGAATGAAAAAGCCGGCGAAGGTTTCCCCTCGCCGGCTTTTTTGCTTATCGCTTGCGCGTCTGTGCTCAGGCGGCCGCGTTGAATTCCTCGATCAACCTGTCCCAGACAGGGACCATGGCCATCAGCCCGTCCCAGAATGCCGGATCGCGGCGGCGGGCAAAATCCTCCAGCGACACGCCCTGCTGCTCGACCCAGGTGTAATAGCCGAGATTGAAGATACGCTCACGTTCCACGCGAGAAAGCTCCAGCAGCGCGTCGGTGCCCGCCCCGGCCAGATGTTCGCCGAACACTTCCGCCGCCGACAGCGCATCGAAAGCGCCGTCGAAGGAAGCGTCCAGCACCTTCGACAATTGCGATTCATACATCGCCGCGCCATCCGTCGCGACGGTCAGGATCGCATCGTCCGGGCCGAGATCGAGATATCTGGCCAGCTTGATCGCCGCCACGATATTGGCGATCGACGACAGGCCGAGATGCGAGAAGGCCTCGATCGTTTCTGCAGTCAGCTTCTTGCGTTTGGCCAGATAGTCGCGGCCGGCCGGCAGGTTGAACAGCAGGTTGAGGCTGTCGGGCGCGCGCTCCGAAACGCCGATCACATAATCCGTGTTGAACACATTGTGGATCAGCGGCACATGCTTGTCGCCGATACCCTGGATATTGTGCTCGCCATAGCCGTTATTGAGCAGGGTCGGGCATTCGGTAGCTTCCACCACGGCGATCTGGCAGCCCAGCTTTTCCTTCAGATGGTCGCCGGCGGCAAGCGTGCCTGACGAGCCGGAAGCCGCCACGAAGGCGCGTGCCTTCAGTCTACCGCCCGCCTGCACGGCGTTGAACACCCGCTCCAGCGCCGGGCCAGTCACCGCACGGTGGGTGATGTAATTGCCGAACTCGCTGAACTGGTTGAGGATGACGTTGCGCTTGTCCTTGGCCAGTTCATGGCAAGCGTCATAAATTTCCTTGAGGTTGCTTTCGCTGCCTGGCGTGCGCACAATGTCCCGCCTGTCGGCCACCCATTTCTCCAGCCAGCTGAAACGCTCCCGGCTCATGCCTTCGGGCAGCACGGCCACGCTGCGCGCGCCGAGTATGGTCGAGATCGCCACGCCGCCACGACAGTAATTGCCGGTGGACGGCCATACCGCTCTCTGGTTTTCCAGGTCGAACTGGCCGGTGACAAGCCGGGGCACCAGGCAGCCATAGGCGGCCAGCACCTTATGGGCGCCGATCATCGGGAAGCGGTCGCCGAGCGCGACCACGATCTTGGCGCGCACACCGGTCAGTTCCTGCGGCAGCACCAGATGGAGGGGAGTTTCGGCAGCCTGGCGGCGGTCTGCGCCATTGTGCCAGTGGACACGAAAGAGATTGAGCGGATGGGCTTCATCCGGATCGATCGCTTCCAGCGCCTTCTTCACGGAAGTGTCTATCGTCTCCGGGCGCGCCAGCTCCGCTATCTTCGGCAGGCGGATGCCGGCCTCACGAAAGCGGGTGGTGGCGCGCCGATGGACATCTGCGTCGGCGACCTCGGTAGCAAACAGGTTACCCATGGACTCTCCTCTCTGGGCGGTGGTGACATATGCTGCAGCCAGCCTGTCGGCACCTGGAGAGGCTCCAAGCCTACCTCGGACTGAAAGCTTTATTCCGTAGTCTCGCTCTCCAGCGCCAGCAGCACGTCGGCTGCGGTGCCGGCCAGCAGGTCGACATGCTGGCGCATCAGGCTGTGGGCGGTATCCTCGTCGCCGGCGACGATCGCATCGGCGATCCGGCCGTGCTCGATAACCGATTTCTGCATCCGCCGCGGCTGCGTGGTGATATGGCGGCGATAGGCATTGAGGCGGTTGCGCAGCTTGCGGCTTTCTTCCTGCAGGAATTCGTTGCGCGAGCCGTGGAAGATCGCCTCGTGGAACATGTTGTTGGCGGCGTAGAACCCGTCATGGTCCTCCTTGTCCGCCCGCACCCTGCATTCCTCGTTCCAGTTGCGCATTTCGGCGATCTCGGCCGTCGTCATGCGCCGCGCCGAAAGCCGGGCCGAAAGCCCTTCATACTCCGCCATCACCTGGAACATCTCGATGAGTTCGGCGGTGGTCAGGCGCTTCACCGTCGCGCCCTGGTTCTTGCGGATGTCGATCAGCCCGCTCGATGCAAGGTGGCGCAGGGCCTCGCGCACGGGGGTGCGCGAAACCTCGAAGCGTCGGGCCAGCGATTGCTCGTCGAGCCGGTCACCCGGCTTCAGGACACTGTTGAGGATGTCGTCCTCGAGAAGCCTGATCAGGCCGTCGGCCGACAGCCTGGTCTCTCTTTCGCTTTCTATGACTTCGCTCACCGCTGTCTCCCGGATCTGCCGCATCCTGATGTTAGATGCATCCTTGTCAGATTTGATGCAAGCGTCGTTCATACAGTCCCCGTCGGCAATTACTGCTTGACGGTGATCACCATGCACATGCTCTGGTCCTTGCCCTCATTGATCGTGTAGTGGGGGTCGCCCGGCTCGAACAGCACCGACTCGCCCTTTGTCAGGGTGAAGCGTTCCTTGCCGGTATCGAAGGTCATCTGGCCCTCCAGGACATAGAACACCTGCGACCAGTCGTCATGGTGGTGCAGTTCGCCGCCGCCGCCCACCGGCGCCTTGGAAACCTGCACGCAGAAATTGCTGCCGGCGAAAGGCACGATGTCGAGCACGTTCAGACCGCCGAAATGGTTGGGCGGGGTGACGCCGGTGGCATTGCCATTCTTCCAGATGTTCATGTCGTTTCCTCGATTTCTTTCCGGTTAGGAGATGTAGGCCATGTAAGGGCTGATGACGCTGCGCACCGGCACCTGGATGATGGCCGGCTTGCCGCTGGCGATGGCGTCGGCCAGCGCCTTCTTGATTTCTTCGGCATCGCGGGCGAAATAACCGCGCCCGCCCAGCCCTTCCGCCACCTTGGTCCAGTCGCGGCGCGGCAGCTTCATCTCATAGGTCTCGCCGAATATCTGCTCCTGCGGCAGGGCGATGGCACCCCACATCTCGTCGTCGAGCACCATGATGATGAAGGCGCGGCCGTAACGCTCGGCCGTATCGAGTTCGGCGACATGGAAGCCCACACCGCCGTCGCCGACGAACACCACCACCGGCGCATTTGGGTCGGCAAAGCTGGCGCCGGCGCCGTAAGGCACCTCGGCGCCGAGCGCACCCGACTGGCCGGCGCGCAGATAGCGGCCGGGCGCGGAAATGCGCAGGCGCGCATCCGCCCAGAAGTCGATATTGCCATGCGAGGTCACATAGATGGTGTTGTCCGGGGCAGCCTCGCTCACCGCATCGACCGCGGCGATCGGATGGAGGCCGGCGGCATCGCCCTCGCCGAGCTGCGCGGCGCGCTCCTTGTTCCACGCTTCGATCAGGCCGTTGCTCCAGCCCTTGTCGGTATTGAGTTCCGGCAGGTCGGCAAGGATCTCGACGAAGGCCGAAGGCGTTGCCGTAATGGCGATGTCCGAACGCTTGTTGCGATGCAGCAGCTCCTGGTCCGAGCAGACCTGGATGATGCGCGCGCCGGCACCGACGGTGTCGCCGAATTCGAGGTCGAATTCGAAGTGATGGCCAAGCAGCATGATGCAGTCGGCTTCAGCCATCGCCCGCCGCAGCGTGGCGTTGCACGGCGCATAGGCCGGGCCCATCCAACGCGGATGACGCTCATCGACGATGCCGCGCGCTAGCCGCATCGTGGCGAAGGCCAGATCATGCTTCTCGATCGCCTCGACCAGACGCTCGGACCGATTGAAGAACAGCTCGTCACCGAGGATCAGCAGCGGCTTCTTCGCGCCCGACAGCAGCTTGCGGGCTTCGTCCGCCTGCGCTGCCAACACGCCGGCAGCACCCGGCAGCGGCGGGCAGGTTCCGGTCGCCTCTGCCTTAAGCGGCATCGACAATATGTCCGTCGGCACTTCGAGGAATACCGGTCCGGGGCGCCCGGCCCACATCTTGCGCCAGGCCATGTCGAGATACTCCTGCAACCGGTTCGGATCGGTGCAGCGCGCCGCCCATTTGGTCACGTTCTTCATGATCGGCAGCACGTCATAGGCCATGCCGGCACCACGGTCGGCCGACTTGGTGCCGGCCTGCGCGCCGACGATGAGGATGGGCGTTCCGGCGAGCATCGAGACCAGGCCGGGGGTCACCGCATTGGTGACGCCCGGCCCCAGCGTGACAACCGCTGCGCCGGCCTTACCGGTCACGCGCGACTGCGCCTCGGCCATGAAGCAGGCCGCCGCCTCATGGCGGGCATGGATCAGCGGCAGGCCCTGGAGGGCACAGGCGCGGTAGATCGAATTGATGGGGCCGCCCGAGACCGAAAATACGTTCTCGACGCCGGCACTCTTCAGCCAGGCAACGATGGCGCCGCCGCCATCCATGCCTTCGTTCTTCATGGGCTTGTTATCAGTATGCACGAGACTTTCCTCCATCGAGTGCGATGGCTGTGCCGGTTATGAAACCGGCCCGCTCGGATGCGAGCATGGCGACCATCGCGCCGAAATCATCTGGGTTGCCGAACTTTCCAGCAGGCACTTCCTCAAGCCACAGCTTCTCGGCCGCGGCCCGGTCGAGGCCTTCGATTTCCATGCTGGATTTGACAAGATATTCCATGCGGTCGGTCGCGAACGGACCGGGGCACAGGCAGTTGACCATGATGCCCTCATGGGCGAATTCGATGGAAAGCGACTTCGCCAGGCCGACCACGGCAAGGCGAACCGAATCCGACAGCACCATATTGGGCTGAACCACCTTCACGCCGACGGTGGTGACGAAGATGATGCGCCCCCACTTGCCTGCCTGCATATGCGGCAGCACGGCATGCGAGAGATCGACCAGCGGCAGCAGGCTTTCATTGAGCGCCCGCTCCCACCCCTCGCGCGAAACGCTGAGGAAAGGCCCCGCCTCCGGGCCGCCCGTATTGCCGACGAAAATGTCGAGGCCACCGAACTTGGCCACCACCTCGTCCACCGCTGGCTTCAGCGTCGCGCGGTCGGTGAGGTCCATCTGCACGGCGATGGCATCGGCGGCGCCGGCCTGCTTCAACTCGGCCAGGAGGTCCTGCATCGCAGCCTTGTTGCGACCGGCAACCGCCACCCGGGCGCCTTCGGCGGCAAGCGCAAGGGCAGATGCCCTCCCCAAGCCGCGCGACGCCGCCGTCACCAGTGCGCGCCTACCCTTCAAACCAAGTTCCATCTGGCAAACACTCCCCATTCTGAGTTGGATTCTGGCTACCAACGTGTAAGCACATTGTCAATTTATGTAGACAATCTTTTTTGATTTGCATACAACATTAGTCGGTAGTCATTCCCCGGCATAGCGTCAGATGCCCCAATCACCGGAGACAAAGTCGTGAGCGAACGCGTCCTTATTCCCATCGTCGTCGGCAACAAGGTTTTGAGCGAGGGCTCGGACGGCGTCGGCCAGTCCATCGATCCCGCAACCGGGCAGGTCGTGGCCGAATTCGCCCGCGCGGGTGCCGCCGAGGTCGACATGGCGGTGGCCGCCGCGCGCGAGGCCTTCGACAATGGCCCGTGGCGGCGCATGCGCCCCTTTGAGCGCGGCCGCATCCTGCACCGCATTGGCGAATTGATGCTTCAGAAGCGTGACGAGATCGCCCGCAAGGAAAGCATGGACAGCGGCAAGCCGCTGCGCGACTCCTATTGGGAAGTCGACTGCTCGGCGCGCTTCTTCGAATTCTACGGCGGCGCTTGCGACAAGCTGCACGGCGCATCCATCCCGCTCGGCCCCGACTGGTCGGACTGGACCGTCAAGGAGCCGATCGGCGTCAGCCTGCACATCATTCCGTGGAACTATCCGTTCCAGCTCATCGCCCGCGGCGTGGCGCCCGCCCTTGCCGCCGGTTGCGCCGTCATCATCAAGCCGTCGGCCGATACGCCCGTCACGGCTTACGAATTCGTCAAGATCTGCCAGGAGGCCGGCCTGCCTGATGGCCTGGTCAATCTCGTCAATGGCCGCGGTTCGGTCGCCGGCGATCTTCTGGCCAAGCACAAGGGCGTCGACCAGATCACCTTTACCGGCTCAGTGCCGACCGGCGAGCGCGTGCTGGTCGCCGCCGCCTCGCACGCCATCCCCTGCAACATGGAACTCGGCGGCAAGTCGCCCCAGATCCTGTTTGCCGATGCCGACCTCGACAAGTCGCTGCCGATCATCGCCGGCGGCTTCCTCACCCATTGCGGCCAGGTCTGCAACGCAGGCACGCGCCTGTTCGTCGAGCGCTCGATCCATGACGATGTCGTGGACAGGCTGCATGCCCGCATCAAGGCGATGAACCTCGGCGCCGGCGTCGACGATCCCGACATGGGCCCGCTCATCGGCAAGGCGCAGAAGGCGGATGTCGAGCGCTATTTCGAGATCGCGCGCAAGGACGGCGAACTGCTGCTCGGCGCCGATGTGCCGACGTCGCCCGAACTCGCCAATGGCGCCTTCGTGCGCCCGGCCCTGGTGGTCGGCGCCAGCAACGACACCCAGATCGCCCGCGAGGAGATCTTCGGCCCGGTCCTGACGGTGATCCCCTTCGACACCGCCGAGGAAGCTGTCGCCGGTGCCAATGACTCGCCCTTCGGCCTGGTCGCCGGCATCCACACCTCCAACATCAACAAGGCGCTCGGCGTCGGCGAGAAGCTGCGCGTCGGCCAGGTCTGGATCAACTCCTTCGGCGTCGGTCTCGACGTGGAGTTCCCCTTCGGCGGCTACAAGCTGTCCGGCTTCGGCCGCGAAAAGGGCCTGGAGGCGCTCGGCGCCTATCAGCAGATCAAGAACATCGCCATCCACCATCCGCTGGGCTGAATGGCGCGATCCTGGACGCCAGCAGTGCATTCGGGATCATGATGCAGTGGAGATCGAGCTGGCGGCCGGAATACGGCCCGCCTGCTCTGACACTCCTTCCCCCCTGGGCCGGCGCTCTGACCTTATCGAGCGCCGGCCTTTTTGTTGCGGGCTAGCAAGCTCGGCGTCTTCTCTCCATGGCCATTCGGCCGTTTGGCAGACTGCGGTCAGGGCGGCGCGCCTCGTCAATACAAGTAGCGAGGGCACCAATGGCTGACGCTGCCGCCCGCATTCCAGCCAAGTGCGCGGCGTCTGGATCGGCGGCAGGCAGGTCTCTGCCGTCTCAAGCAGCGCCTGAGGCACGCTCCGCCCGCGCGATCTTTGCCCGCGAATGGAAGAAGGCCGCCACGAAACCGATGCTCATCAAAAGCACGATGGTCGGCGCCGGCGCCGAATCGATGAAGAAGCTCAGATAGACGCCGAGCAACGAGGCCGTCACCGCAATCGCCACCGCCGCAAGCAGCATGCGCTCGAAACGGTTGGTGAGCAGGAAGGCGATGGCGCCGGGCGCAATCAGCATAGCGATGGCAATGATGATGCCGACCGCCTTCAGCGCGCCGACGATGGCCAGCGACAATATCGCCAGGAGCCCGTAATGCAGAAGGCGCACCGGCAGGCCGATCGCCTGCGCATGCTGCGGGTCGAAGGCGTGCAGCAGCAGGTCGCGCCGGAAAATGCCGATCGCGCCCGCCACGATTGCCGCGATGATGCCGCTCTGGGCAACATCGCCCCAGGTCAGGCCGAGCATGTCGCCGAACAATATGTGGTCGAGATGCACGTCGGTCTCGATCTTGGTGTAGAGCACGATGCCGAGGCCAAACATGCCCGAAAACACGATGCCCATTACCGTGTCCTGCTTGATGCGGCTGTTTTCCTTCAGGAAGCCGGTAGCGAGCGCGCAGACCATGCCGGCCGCGAAGGCGCCGGTGGCGAGCGGCAGCCCGGCAATATAGGCCAGCACCACGCCCGGCAGCACCGCATGGCTGATGGCGTCGCCCATCAGCGACCAGCCCTTCAGCACCAGGAAGCAGGAAAGCAGCGCCATCGGCACCGCCACCAGCACGGCGATGACGAAGGCTTGCTGCATGAACGGAAAGGTGAAGGGTAGGAGCAGGGTTTCGATCACAGCCCTGCCTCCAGGGCTTCGCGCGCCCGGCGGCGCGAGGCCAACATGCCGTGCTTGGGCGCAAATACGAAGGCGGCTAGGAAGATCAGCGTCTGCAGCACCACGATGATGCCGCCGGTGGCGCCGTCGAGGAAATAGCTGCTATAGGCGCCGGTAAGGCTGGTCAGCGCGCCAATCGCCACGCTGATTGCAATCAGCCGCGGAAAGCGATCCGTCAAAAGATAGGCGGTGGCGCCCGGCGTCACCACCATGGCGATCACCAGGAAGGCGCCCACGGTCTGCAGCGCCGCAACCGTCGAGGCTGCCAGCAGCGTGAAGAACAGCACCTTCAGGCGGTCCGGATTGAGCCCGATCGAGCGGGCATGGTTCTCGTCGAAGAAGGCGACCATCAGATCCTTCCACTTGGCCAGCAATATCGCCAGCGACACGCCGCCGATGATGACAAGTTGCAGCGTGTCGCCCGGCGTGATGGCAAGGATATTGCCGAGCACGATGGTCTGGATGTTCACCGAGGCCGGCGACAGCGAGATCATGAACAGGCCAAGCCCGAAGAAGGAGGTGAAGATCAGCCCGATGATGGCGTCTTCCTTCAGCCGCGTGCGCTGGTTGAGGAACAGCATCGCCCCCGCCGCCAGCCCGCCCGAAAGGAACGCACCCAGGGCGAAGGGCAGGCCCAGCATATAGGCGCCCGCCACGCCCGGCACGATGGAATGCGAGAGCGCGTCGCCTATCAGCGACCAGCCCTTCAGCATCAGATAGGCCGACAGGAAGGCGCAGACCCCGCCAACGAGGGCCGAAACCCACATGGCGTTGAGCATATAGCCATAGGCGAAGGGCTCGGTCAGCGTGGCGATCATTTCTTCGCCTTTCCGCCGCGCTTCGCCTCGTGCACCTCGTCGCCATTGCCATAGATGACGAAGGGATGCTCGTCGTCGCTGAGCACGGTGACGGTGCGCGGGTCGGCGTCGGCGTGAAGTTCCGCCCCGCCGAGCACGAACTGCCGCAAGACGCCGCCGAAGGCCTTTTCCAGATTGGCCTGGGTGAAGACCTCCTGCGTTGGTCCGGCGGCAAGCACTGTGCGGTTGATCAGCACCGCCCGGTCGCAAAAGCGCGGCACGCTGCCGAGATTGTGGGTGGAAACCAGCATCACCCGACCTTCTGCGCGCAGATCCTGCAGCAGCGCGATGATCGCTTCCTCGGTGCGCACATCTACACCGGTGAAGGGCTCGTCGAGCAGGATCATCTTGCCCTCCTGCGCCAGTGCGCGGGCCAAAAACACGCGCTTCTTCTGGCCGCCGGAAAGCTCGCCGATCTGGCGCTTGCGATAGTCTGTCATGCCGACCCGCTCCAGCGCCTCTTCCACGGCCTGGCGGTCGATGGCCCTGGTCATGCGCAGGAAATTCATGTGGCCGTAGCGGCCCATCATCACCACGTCCTCGACCAGAACCGGGAAATTCCAGTCGACATCCTCGCTTTGCGGCACATAGGCTACCGCATTGCGCTTCAATGCTTTCGCCGCCGGCTCGTTGAAAATCTCGACCTTGCCCGCCGCCAGCGGCACGAAGCCCATGATCGACTTGAACAGGGTCGACTTGCCGCTGCCGTTGACCCCGACCAGCGCGGTGATGGTGCCGGTGGGGATGGCGAAGCTGGCATTGCGCAGCGCGGTGTGGCCGTTGCGATAGGCGACCGTGATGTTGTCGACGCGCAGGCCGCTGCCCTCGGCACCGTTCACGGGGGCGTGCGGTACGGCGAGATTCATTGGACCAACGCCTTGGTGATGGTCTCGGTGGTGACGCGCAAAAGGTCGAGATAGGTCGGCACCGGCCCTCCTGCATCGCTCAGCGAGTCGACATAGAGCACTCCGCCATATTTGGCGCCGGTCTCGCGCGCCACTTGCTCGGCCGGGGCTGCCGAAACCGTGCTTTCGGAAAACACCGCCGGAATATTATGTGCGTTCACCGCGTCGATCACCTTGCGCACCTGCTGCGGCGTACCCTGCTGGTCGGCGTTGATCGGCCACAGATAAAGCTCCTTGAGACCGAAATCGCGCGCCAGATAGGAGAATGCCCCCTCGCTCGTCACCAGCCAGCGCCGCTCCTCGGGAATGGTCGTGATCTCGGCGCGGATCGGCTCGATCGTCGCCTTGATCTTTTCCGAATAGGCGGCGGCGTTCCTGGCATAGACCTCGGCATTGTCCGGGTCCTGCGCGGCAAAGGCCTTGCGGATATTCTCGACATAGATCAGGGCTGCTTGCGGCGACATCCAGGCATGCGGGTTCGGCTTGCCGGTATAGGGACCTTCGGCGATCCCCATCGGCTCGACGCCCTCAGAGACGACGACGCCCGGCACCTCACTCAGATTAGCGAAGAATTTCTCGAACCACAGTTCCAGATTGAGCCCGTTCCACAAGATGAGGTCGGCCTTCTGCGCCTTGATCAGGTCGCCCGGCGTCGGCTGGTAGTTGTGGATCTCGGCATTGGGCTTGGTGATCGACTCCACCGTGGCGGCATCGCCGGCGACGTTGCGGGCGATATCGGCGATCACCGTGAAGGTGGTGACGACATTGAGCTTGGCGTTATCGGCGGCACCGCTCTCGGCGGAACATGCGGCCAGCATCAGGGAAAACATCAGGGCAAGGAAAATTCGAAGGCGGGTCACGGGAATCCTGTCTGAAAACGAGTTGGATGGGTGCCATTCCGCCTCCAGATAAAGTGGCGCCTGCCGGTTGTCAATGCAATTGCAAATCGTTTGCAAAAAGAAAATGCCGGTAGCGGCGTTTCAGCCTGGGAGGAACCACCGCGCAGACGACAGCGTGATCTCCCCTCGAGGGGGAGATGTCCGGCAGGACAGAGGGGGGTGCGAAGAAAATTGAGCCCTTCGCCACTTGGCCCTCGCCCCACTTCGCGGCGTGAGGAACCTTTATCCTACCACGGCTTGGCCATCCTTCTCCCACAGGGATTGCCCTCCCCCTCTTTGCAACTGATTGTCATCTGGCGCATAGTCGCGCCATGGCCGGAAAGAAGAATCAGAAGCCCGATTACGAGAAAATGCTGCGCAAGGCAGGCGTGCGCATCACGCGCCCGCGCCGCGTCATCGTGGATATATTGGCGGGCACCGACGATCATCCCGATGCGCTGGAGATCTTCCGCCGCGCTTCGGCCGTCGATCCCGGCATTTCGCTTTCAACCGTCTATCGCACGACCAAGCTGCTTGAAGGGCTAGGCGCCATCCATCGCCACGCCTTCGAGGGCGGGCCGTCGCGTTTCGAGCAGGCGCAGGGCGAGCATCACGACCATTTGATCGATCTCGATACCGGCGACGTCATCGAATTCAAGTCCGAACGCATAGAGCAATTGCAGAACGAGATCGCCGAAGCGCTCGGCTACGACATCATCCACCACCGGCTGGAACTGTACGGGCGCAAGCGATAATCCCACGCCTGCGCGCGGCTCGTCCGCCGCCCGCCGATGTTGACTGGGCGCCACCGCGGGAGGATCATCCCGCCATGATCCGCCAATCCTTCCACTGAAACCTCACGGGACAAGAGCAATGGGCAAAGCCGAAATCGGCCTGATCGGCCTTGGCGTGATGGGCTCCAACCTGGCGCTGAACATCGCCGAGAACGGGCACAAGATTGCGGTGTTCAACCGCACCACCGCGCGCGTCGGCACGTTTTTCGAGAGCGCGGGCGCGCTGCAGCCGAGGATCGTGCCCTGCACGACGCTGGCTGAACTGGCCGAGGCAATCCGCCCGCCGCGCCCGATCATCATCATGGTGCCGGCCGGCAAGCCGGTGGACGAGCAGATCGCCATGCTGCGCGACGTGCTGTCTCCCGGCGACATCGTCATCGACGGAGGCAACGCCAATTTCCACGATACCGTGCGCCGTTTCTCGGAGCTCGGAAACTCCGGCCTGACCTTCATCGGCATGGGCGTGTCCGGCGGCGAGGAAGGCGCGCGCCATGGTCCCTCGATCATGGTCGGGGCGACGCCCGAGGCCTATGCGCGGGTGGAGCCCATCCTCACCGCGATTTCGGCCAAATTCGAAGGCGAGCCCTGCGTTGCCCTGCTCGGGCCGGACGGCGCCGGCCATTTCGTCAAGACCATCCATAACGGCATCGAATATGCCGACATGCAGATGATCGCCGAAATCTATGGCGTGATGCGCGACGGGCTGGGCATGAGCCCGGACGAGATGGCAGGCGTATTCGCAGAATGGAACAAGGGCCGGCTGAACTCCTACCTGATCGAGATCGCGGCGACCGTGCTCGCCGCACAGGACAGGCAGACGGGCCGGCCGATCGTCGAAGTCATCATCGACCGGGCCGGCCAGAAGGGCACCGGCAAATGGTCGGCGATCGAGGCACAGACGCTCGGCGTTTCGGCAACGGCGATCGAAGCGGCGGTTTCGGCGCGCATCCTGTCGTCGCTGAAGGATGAAAGGCTGGCGGCCGAACAGGCCTATGGATCAGGCGGCCTGCCAAAATTCGAAGGTCGACGCGACGTGGTGCTGCGCGACCTGGAACTGGCCTTGTTTGCCGGCAAGATCGCCGCCTATGCGCAGGGCTTTGCGGTGATGGCGGCGGCATCGAAGGAATATCACTGGAACCTGCCGCTGCCGACCATCGCCAAGATCTGGCGCGCCGGCTGCATCATCCGCTCGCAATTCCTCGGCACGCTGGCGGAAGCCTTTGAAGCCGGCGGCGAACTGGCCAATCTGCTGATGGCACCGGCCTTCATCGAGATGATGAAGGAGACCCATCCGAGCCTGCGCCGCATCGTGGCGCGCACGGCCGAAGCGGGCCTGCCGATGCCGGCTTTATCGTCCGCACTGTCCTATTTCGACCTCTACCGGCAGGGGCGCGGCACCTCCAACCTGATCCAGGCGCAGCGTGATTTCTTCGGCGCGCATGGCTTCGAGCGCAACGACGGCAAGGGCGCATTCCATGGGCCGTGGACGCAGAGTGGCTGACACCTATAGCGCCGAAGGATTATCGCAAAGCAGGGATATGACATGACCTGGCACCCGGCCGAAAACCGCTATGAAACCATGCGCTACAATCGCTGCGGGCGCTCCGGGCTGAAATTGCCGGCGATCTCGCTCGGTCTCTGGCACAATTTCGGCGAGGACACGCCGCATCGCACCAAACGGGCGATCTGCCGCAAGGCCTTCGATCTCGGCATCACCCATTTCGACCTCGCCAACAATTATGGCCCGCCCCCCGGTTCGGCCGAAAGGGCGTTCGGCGAGATATTGCGTACCGATTTTTCGGGCTATCGCGACCAGCTCATCATCTCGACCAAGGCCGGCTATGACATGTGGCCCGGCCCCTATGGCGAATGGGGCAGCCGCAAATATCTTCTCGCCAGCCTCGACCAGAGCCTGAGGCGCATGGGGCTCGACTATGTCGACATCTTCTATTCGCACCGTTTCGACCCCGAAACGCCGCTGGAAGAAACGATGATGGCGCTGGACCAGGCGGTGCGCTCGGGCAAGGCGCTTTATGCCGGCATCTCGTCTTACAATTCCCAGCGCACCCGCGAGGCGGCCGACATTCTGAAGAGCCTCGGTACGCCCTGCCTGATCCACCAGCCCAGCTATTCCATGCTCAATCGCTGGGTCGAGGACGACGGCCTGCTCGATACGCTCGACGGGCTCGGCATCGGCTCGATCGTGTTTTCGCCGCTGGCGCAGGGCATGTTGACGACGAAATATCTGGGCGGCATCCCCGAGGACAGCCGCGCCGCACAGGCAAAATCGCTGCGCCAGGAATTCCTCAGCGATTCCACGCTCGCCAATATAAGAGCTCTCAACGCCATTGCCGAAAGGCGCGGCCAGACGCTGGCGCAGATGGCGCTGGCCTGGGTACTGCGCAACGGCCGGGTCACCTCCGCGCTGATCGGCGCCAGCCGTCCCGAACAGGTCGAGGATTGCGTCGGCGCGCTGAACAAGCTTGATTTCAGCGAGGCCGAACTCGCCGAAATCGACCGCTTCGCCCGCGATGCCAATATCAATATCTGGGCCCGCTCGGCCGAGCGGGAGGGACCGGCACGGAAAAAGTAGAGCGAAGACGGCTAGCACCTTACCCTCCCCTGGATGGGGAGGGTCGATCCGCCACGCGGATCGGGGTGGGGTGGCAATAGCCAGTGCGCGAAAGCGCGGGATCACCCTCACCCGCCGCTACACGGCAACCTCCCCTATCGAGGGGGAGGTAGGCTCACGCCGCCTTGTCGCGCACCTGATAGTCCTTGATCGTGGCGAAGCGGATCGCCTTCCAGCGCTCGGCCTCGTAATTCAGCGAGAACTCGTGTTGGGCGAGGAACACCGGATCATCATCCAGATCGCGGGCAATATCGCCGCGATGCGCCTCGATGAAGCGATGCACATCGGCCGCATCGTCGGCGCTGATCCAGCGGCAGATCGAAAAGCGCGCCACCTCGAAATCGACCGGCAGGCCGTATTCGACATTGAGGCGCTCTTTCAGCACGTCGAGCTGGAGAGCGCCGACCACGCCGACGATGGCCGGCGAGCCGTCTTCAGGCTGGAACAGTTGCACCACGCCCTCCTCGGCCATCTGGTGCAGCGCTTCCTTCAGCTTCTTTGCCTTCATCGCATCGCCCAACCGCACCCGCCGCAGGATTTCCGGCGCAAAATTCGGCACCCCGCGGAACAGTATCTCCTCGCCCTCGGTCAGCGTGTCGCCGATGCGCAGCGTGCCATGGTTGGGGATGCCCACGACGTCACCTGCATATGCCTCATCCGCCGTTATCCGCGAGCGGGCGAAGAAGAATTGCGGCGCCGACAGGCTCATCGGCTTGCCGGTGCGCACCAGCTTGGCCTTCATGCCGCGCTCCAGCTTGCCGGAACAGACCCGCACGAAGGCGATGCGGTCACGATGGTTGGGGTCCATATTGGCTTGGATCTTGAAGACGAAGGAGGTCATCTTCTCCTCCGTCGCCTCGACCTTGCGGCTGTCGGCCTCCTGCGCGCGCGGCGCCGGCCCGAAGGCGCCGAGCGCCTCGATCAGGTCGCGCACGCCATAATTGCGCAGCGCCGAGCCAAAATAGACCGGGGTGAGATGGCCCTGGCGGAAGGCTTCGAGGTCGAAGGGCCGGCAGGCCTCGCGCGCCAGCTCCAGCTCCTCGATGAAGGCCGGGCGGTCATTGGCGGGCAGAAGCCCGGCGGCGCGGTTGGAATCCGGACCGTGGACCGGCGTGCGCTCGACCTCGGCGTCGCCGCGCCGCACCGCGTTTTCGGCCAGATGATAGGTGCCGGCAAAGGTCTTGCCCTGCCCGATCGGCCAGGTGATCGGCGCCGTGTCCAGCGCCAGCTTCTGCTCGATCTCGTCGAGTATCTCGAAAGTGTCGCGCGCCTCGCGGTCCATCTTGTTAACGAAGGTGACGATCGGGATGTCGCGCAGCCGGCAGACCTCGAACAGCTTCAGCGTGCGCGGCTCGATGCCGCGCGCCGCGTCGATGACCATGACGGCGCTATCAACCGCTGATAGCGTTCGATACGTGTCGTCGGCAAAGTCCTCATGACCCGGCGTGTCGAGCAGATTGAAGACATTGTCGCCATATTCGAAGGTCATCACCGAGGTGACGACCGAAATGCCGCGCTCGCGCTCGATCTTCATCCAGTCGGAGCGCGTCTGGATCTTGTCCTTCTTGGCCTTGACCTCACCGGCGAGCTGGATGGCGCCGCCGAACAGCAGCAGCTTTTCGGTCAGCGTGGTCTTGCCGGCGTCCGGGTGCGCGATGATCGCGAAGGTGCGGCGGCGGGCGACCGCCTGCTTGATAGTCTCGGCCATGTCGTGAAGTCCTTTTCCGCGCCGGCTTTTACCAGCGCGCGGCCGAACTGTCGAACAGGAATTGGATGGTCAGGCGCGCTCGGCAGATGCATGGGTGGCAGCGGCCGACGCGCCGCGATTATGCGTCCGCTCATAGAGCTGGCGCACGGTGCGGCTTGCCGTCGTCTCGCATAAGAACGGCAGGACGGCATGGATGAGCGCTGCGAAGGCAGCCACGAACAGCCGACCAGAGAATTTTCCGGCAAAGGCCATGTGCTCGAAATAGGTCTCGTCGACGGCAGCCGGATGAGCGGTGAAGAGCTTGGCGATGCGGTTCATCTGATTCCCCTTTTTCCAATGGTAGGAATCTCGCCCGAAGTCGCCGCGACTTTATCCCAAATGATCCTTACTTTCAGGAGATATGCGGGATACCATACCAATATGAGCGTTAATCTCGATACGGTTGATCGAAGACTCCTGGCCGAACTGCAGCGCGACGGCACGCTGTCGGTCGATCAGTTGTCGGAGCGGGTCGGCCTTTCCCGCAACGCTTGTTGGCGGCGGGTCAAGCGGCTGGAGGAGGACGGCATCATCACCGGGCGGGTGGCGCTGGTCGATGCCGACAAGCTTGGCCTGGGGCTTTCGGTCATCATATTGGTGCGTACTTCCAACCATGATCCGCATTGGCTGGCTAGGTTCCGCGATGCGGTCGTCTCCTTCCCCGAGATCACCGGCGTCTATCGCATGTCGGGCGACCTCGACTATGTGCTGCGGGCGCGCGTTGCCGACGTGAAGGCCTATGACCGGCTTTACCAGCGGCTAATCGCCAAGGTGCCGCTGACGGATGTCTCCGCCTCTTTCGTCATGGAGGAGATCAAGGACACAACGGTCGTTCCGGTGGAAATTCGCTGACAGGCAGCGACTGTGCGATTGACGAAACAGCGTCTGATGGCCGATAGAACGCGGCCATGAAAGCGGCTTCGAAAATCACCCCCTCACTCGGCATCGTGCGACTTCCACATAGCGATGGGCTCGACCTGCCCGCCTATGAGACGGCGGGTGCCGCCGGCATGGATTTGCGCGCGGCAGTGCCGGAAGACCGGCCATTGCTGATCCTGCCTGGACGGCGGGCACTGGTGCCGACCGGCCTTATCTTCGAAATACCGGCAGGCTTCGAAGGCCAGGTCCGCCCGCGCTCGGGTCTAGCGCTCAAGCACGGCGTCACCTGCCTTAACACGCCCGGCACGATCGACAGCGACTATCGCGGCGAGGTCAAGGTCCTGCTCATCAATCTTGGCGATGAGGACTTTTCGGTGACCCGCGGCATGCGGATTGCCCAGATCGTGTTTGCCCCCGTCACCCAATTGCCGATCGTGGAGCAAAGCCTTGCCGCCGCCACCACGCGCGGTTCCGGCGGCTTCGGTTCGACCGGCAGCCATTGAGGACGAAATCAGCGCCCGTCATTTGATGTCAGGAGCACAAACCCGCCATCGATAAGGCCAGCCTGAATTGGGTTTGCCGCGCCTCTCGGGCCGGCGTAGGATCGGCCGAAATCCACTCGGGCTGAGGTTGTTGCGATGGACAAGGGCGCGATATTCCGCAAACTCCACGAGGCGCCGGGCGCCTTCGTCATTCCCAACCCATGGGATGTCGGCACGGCAAAGCTGCTCGCCTCATTCGGCTTCAAGGCGCTGGCCACCACCAGCGCCGGCTTTGCCTTTTCCCACGGCCTGCCGGATGGCGGCGTCCCCTTCGACATGATGATTTCGCATTGCAAGGCGGTGGTGGGGGCGAGCGACCTGCCGGTTTCGGCCGATCTCGAACGCGGCAAGGGCGACAGTCCCGAAAGTGCCGGCGAAACCATCTTTGCTGCGCAGGCGGCAGGGCTCGCCGGATGCTCGATCGAGGACTATACGGACGATCCGTCGAATCCGATCTATGATTTTTCACTCGCGGTCGAACGTGTTGCAGCCGCAGCCGAGGCCGCCCGCGCCCTGCATAACGACTTCGTCCTGACTGCGCGCGCGGAAAATTTCCTGCATGGCCGCCCCGATCTCGACGACACAATTGCCCGGTTGCAGGCCTTCGAGCAGGCGGGCGCCGACGTGCTCTATGCGCCGGGGCTCAGTGACCTCGCGACGGTTCGCAAGGTCTGCTCGGCGCTCTCCAAACCGGTGAATGTGCTGGCGATCCCCGGTTTCACCGTGGCCGCGCTTGCCGATGCGGGCGCAAGCCGCATCTCGCTCGGCTCCAAGCTCACCACCTATGCCTTCGGGATGCTGCAGCGGGCCTCGCACGAAATGCTCGACCAGGGAACGTTCGAATTCTCGCGCGACTGCATGCCATATGGCATGCTTCAAGACATGTTCTCCCCGGATAACGCATGAACGCCGCCGCTCTTACCGTCACCGACATGCATACGGGAGGCGAACCGCTTCGGATCGTCACCGGCGGCTACCCGCCGATACCCTCCGGCACGATCCTGGAAAAGCGCGCCTATGTGCGCGAGCACCTCGACCATTTGCGCAAAATCCTGATCTTCGAGCCGCGCGGCCACTACGACATGTATGGCGCGCTGCTGGTCGAGCCGAACCTGCCCGGCGCCGACCTCGCCGTGCTGTTCATGCATAATGAGGGCTATTCCACCATGTGTGGTCATGCCGTCATCGCGCTTGGCCGCTACGCCATCGACCAGGGGCTGGTGCCGGCGCGCGAGCCGGTGACAACGGTCAATATCGAATGCCCCTGCGGCATGGTAACGGCCTCCGTCGAGGTGAAGGACGGCAAGACCGGTGCTGTCTCCTTCGAAAGCGTCCCGGCCTTCCTATTCGCACGAGACCTGCAGATCGAATTGCCCAGCCACGGCCTTGTCACCTACGACATCGCCTATGGCGGCGCCTTCTACGCGCTGGCCGATTGCCGCCAGTTCGGGCTGGAATTCGGCCGCAGCCGGGCGCGCGACTTCGTCGATGCCGCAACCGCCGTGACAGAGCGGGTGAAGCGGGATGTTGCGCTCACCCATCCCGATCATGACGATCTTGCCTTTCTCTACGGAACGATCCTGACTGACGGCAAGGACGTGTTCTCCGACGAACCGGCATGCAATGTCTGCGTCTTCGCGCAAGCCGAGGTCGACCGTTCGCCGACCGGATCGGGCGTCACCGCGCGGCTCGCGGCAATGCACGCCAAGGGCCAGATCGGGCTCGACCAGACCCGGACGTTCGAAAGCATCGTCGGTTCGCGCTTTTCCGGATCGGTGGCGAGGGCGGCGAAAGCCGGCGGGCGTGACGCCATCATCGCACGCGTGGGCGGACGCGCCTACTATTCCGGCAAGGCCGAATTCGTCGTCGAGGCCGATGACGAGTTGGGACGCGGCTTCCTGGTAACCTGACCGGCGTCGTCCCGTGCCGAGATCATCTTGTGCAGATGCACCATCATGGCTGCAGCGAAAAGCGGCGTCAGCAGGTTGACCAGTGGCACCGACAGGAGTGCCGCAATAACCAGCCCGGCCAGGAAGACCGTGCCGGCATGCTTTCGCCGCAACGCCTTGGCCTCAGCTTCCGGCCGGAAGCGCATGGCAGCGAATTCGAAGAACTCGCGGCCGAGCAGGTAGGCATTGACGACGAAGAACGCGGCGATGTTGACGCCCGGAACGAACAGCAACAGTAGCGCGAAGAGATTGGCGAGGATGACGACGCCGAAGAATTTCAGCGACATGACCAGCGCCGCAAACGCCGGCAGCGCGCTGCCCGGCTGATCATCGGGATAGGTCTCGCTCTCGACCCGCTCGGCGATATCGTCCAGGAACAGCCCGGCAACGATGGCCGTGACAGGGGCCACCAGAAAGGCCAGGGCCAGCGCAAGCACCATGCCGAACAGGATGGCTGCAATCAGGCTGATCCACCCGGCCCATTCGGGAAAGCCCGGCAGCAGTACGTCGATCCATGGCAACGCCAGCGTATCGAAGACCCACCGCAATCCGAACCACAGTGCAATCAGCCCCAGGATAGTCAGGCCGATCGACTTGAACAGCACCTGGCGGAAGGGCGGCGACAGCACCTGGCCGGCAGCGGCGCGTGCGGCTTCAAGGATCATTCCGTCTCTCCACAGCCGGGCGGGTCGGTTCTCATATCGGGATGATGACCGGCCAGCCCCGAACTTGTCAAAGGGATCAGAAAAAACAAAAACCCGCCGAAGGCATCGGCGGGTTTTGCTGATTGGAGTTCCGCGAAGCTTATTCGGCGGACGCTTCGGCCGCCTTTGCAGCCTCCTCGGCAGCCTTCTTTTCGGCGGCTTCCTGGGCGGCCTTCTCGGCAGCCAGCGCCTCGGCGGCGGCAACGCGCTCGGCCTCGGTGCGGGCCTTTTCGGCGTTCAGCGCATCGCGCTCGGCTTCATTGAGCTTGCGGGCGCGCACGCCGGTGTTTTCCGAAATGCGGGCCGACTTGCCGCGGCGGTCGCGCAGGTAATAGAGCTTGGCGCGGCGCACCTTGCCGCGACGCACGATCTCGACGCCTTCGACCATCGGCGAATAGACCGGGAACACGCGCTCCACGCCTTCGCCGTAGGAAATCTTGCGGACCGTGAAATTCTCCTGGAAGCCCGAGCCCGAGCGCGCGATCACCACGCCCTCATAGGCCTGCACGCGGGTGCGGGTGCCTTCGGTGACGCGCACCAGCACGCGCACGGTGTCGCCGGGCTGGAATTCGGGAAGCGTGCGCTTCGCTTCGATCTTGGCGGCCTGTTCGGCTTCGATCTGACGGATGATATCCATCGCAATAACCTCTTCTTGCTTCTCAACAGCCAGAGCGCCCAGCGCTCACCCTTCAGTTCCACGACCGCTGGGCTATGCCTTTCTTCTCACCTGAGAAGCCGAGGCAGGGGCGGATTCACCATCTTTCATTGACGGGTCCGGAAATCGTTTCCGGTTGCGAGCGCGCACATACACGCTTCTGAAGCGCTTGTCACGCCTCGGGGGCGTTCTTTTTGCCGCTTGCCGCCTGCTCGCGCCCGGAAAGCAGGTCGGGTCGGCGTTCCTGCGTCAGTTTCAGCGCCTGCTCGCGCCGCCAGGCGGCGATTTTCGCATGATTCCCCGAAATCAGCACGTCGGGGATGGGCCGGCCCTCGAATTCCTGCGGTCGCGTATAATGCGGATGCTCAAGCAGGCCGTTCTCAAAGCTTTCCTCGTCACCGGAGGCGTCATTGCCCATGACGCCCGGCAGCAGGCGCACCACCGCATCGAGCAGCACGAGTGCTGCCGGCTCGCCCCCCGAGAGGATGAAATCGCCGATCGAGACTTCCTCCAGCCCGCGCGCCTCGATCACCCGCTGGTCGACGCCCTCGAAGCGGCCGCATAGGATGACCGCGCCCGGCCCGGCCGCCAGTTCGCGCACCCGCGCCTGCGTCAATGGCCGGCCGCGCGGACTCATCAGCAGAAGCGGACGCGGATCGCCCTGCGGCGCGGCATGGTCGATCGCCTTGGCCAGGATGTCTGCGCGCATCACCATCCCCGCCCCGCCGCCGGCCGGCGTATCGTCCACCGTCCGGTGCCGGTCGGTGGCGAAATCGCGGATCTGCACGGCCTCCAGCGACCAGACCCCCGCCTCCAGCGCGCGGCCGGCAAGAGACAGGCCGAGCGCGCCGGGAAACATCTCCGGATAGAGCGTCAGCACGCTGGCGCGGAAGCTCATTGCCCGCCTCCGGTTTCTTCGTCTTCCTCGTCCTCGACCAGTCCGGCCGCAACGCTGTCGATCTGCACGAAGCCCGCCGCGACATCGACCTGGGGAACTGCGGCGCGCGTGAAGGGGATCGGCACGCCCTTGCGGCCCTGATGGGTGATCTCCAGAATATCGCCGCCGCCGAAATTCTGCACCGCCGTCACCGTGCCGATAGCGGCGCCGGTCTCGTCCCGCACCTCCAGCCCGATAAGGTCGGCGTGATAAAAATCGTCCTCGTCGTCCTCCTCCGGCAGGGCGGAGCGCTCGATGAAAAGCTCCGTGCCATTGAGTGCTTCGGCAGCATTGCGATCATTCACGCCCTTGAGGCGCACGACCACCACCGTATTGGCCGGCCTGATATCGACGATCTCGAATATCCGGCCATCGCGGGCATGGAGCGGACCATAGTCGCCCAATACCAGCGGATCAGCCGTAAAGGTCTTGACGCGCAACTCGCCCCTGACGCCGTGGGGCGCACCGATCACGGCCAGTTGGACAGGGTTTTCAAGCTTGGGCATGCGCGCTTCACTGGTTGCTAACTTCGATCAATCAATACTGACTTATTCAATTGCGTGATGGCTGCCAATGCAGGAATTCCTCATCTCGGTGAAACCCGATCTCCAGTCGGCACGGGAAAACTGGTTGAAGATGCTCGCAACGGAGCGCCGGGTTTCGGCGCTGACCGTGGAGGCCTATGAGCGCGACACGCGCCAGTTCTTCCAGTTCCTGACCGGCCATATCGGCGGACCGGCCGGAATTGCCGACATCAGGGAGCTTCGCCCGGCCGATCTGCGATCCTTTCTCGCCTTCCGCCGTACCAATGGAGCCGGCGCGCGCACGCTGGGGCGCGGGCTTGCCGGCATCCGCTCCTTTCTGCATTTCCTCGAACGGCGCGGATTGGCCAATGCCGCCGGGGCTGCGGCGCTGCGTGCTCCGCGCCAGCCGAAATCGCTGCCCAAGCCGTTGACCGCCATTGACGCCCGCCGCGTGGTTTCCGGCGACGAGCAGCTTGCCGAGGAGCCCTGGATCGCCGCCCGCAACGCCGCAGTGCTGATCCTGCTCTATGGCGCGGGGCTGCGCATTTCCGAAGCGCTTGCGCTCACGGGCGCGGATTTGTCCGATCCTGGCGATACGGTGCTGCGCATCACCGGCAAGGGTGGCAAGACGAGGCTGGTGCCCGTCCTTGCCGTTGCTTTCCAAGCGGTCGCCGAATATCGCCGGCTCTGTCCCTTTGCCATCGCGCCCGATACGCTGCTGTTTCGCGGCGCGCGCGGCGGATCGCTCAACCCGGCGATCATCCAGCGCGACATGCGCAAGCTGCGCTCAGCGCTCAACCTGCCCGACACCGCCACGCCGCATGCGCTTCGCCACTCCTTCGCCACCCATCTGCTGGGCCGGGGCGGCGATTTGCGCACCATCCAGGAGCTTCTTGGCCATGCCAGCCTGTCGACCACGCAGGTCTATACCGGCATTGACACCGCAAGGCTGCTCGACATTTACGAGAAGGCTCATCCTCGCGCCTGATCCGGTGCAATTTATCGGCCCCGATTAACCGTTTTGCCGCTTTTTGCTTCTAGGCTTCCGGCCATGAAACGTGTCCTTGCCATCGCCGACCGCACCGCCACGACCGCGCTTGCCCTTATGGTGGCGCTGAACCTGCTTTTCCTCGTCTCTTTCGTGGTCGTGGCTTTCATGGCCACCAGCCAGGCGCGGGCCGATGACGTGCCGGCCTGCACCGGCAGCGACCTGCTGGCAGGTCTCCAGCAAAGCGATCCGGCATTGTTCGACAAAATCAAGGCGGAGGCAGAGGCGACGCCCAACGGCAAGGGCCTGCTGTGGAAGGTCGAGAAGCCGGGACAGGCGCCGTCCTTCCTGTTCGGCACCATGCACATGACCGATCCGCGCGTCGTCTCGCTGACGCCGGCGGCAAAACAGGCCTTCGACACGGCCGGCACGGTGGTGATCGAGACCACGGAAATCCTCGACCAGAGCAAGATGATGGCTGCGATCATGCGCGAGCCGGAACTGACCATGTTCACCGACGACACCACATTGATGTCGTTATTGTCGCCGCAGGATGCCGAAATGGTGAGGAAGGCGCTCGACGCACGCGGCATTCCAGCCGACAGCGTCGCCAAGATGAAACCGTGGATGCTTTCGGCCATGGTGGCGCTTCCGGCCTGCGAACTGGCCCGCAAGGCCGGCGGCGCGCCGGTGCTCGACATAAAGCTTGCCGAAGACGCAAAGGCGGCCGGAAAGTCGCTGGAGGGGCTGGAAACGATCGCCGACCAGCTGCGCGCCATGGCTTCGCTGCCGCTCGCCTTCCACATGGACGGGCTGGTGGAAACGCTGAAGCTCGGCAAGCGCATGGACGATGTGGTCGAAACCATGATCGTGCTCTATGGCAGCGGCGAGACCGGCATGATCTGGCCTCTCTTCGACGCCGTGCTGCCGAGCGACGGCGAGGACGGCTATGCGGCCTTCGAGGAAACCATGATCACCGCACGCAACCGCGTCATGGCCGAGCGGGCGGGTCCTATCCTGGCACGCGGCAATGCTTTCGTCGCGGTGGGTGCTCTGCATCTGCCCGGCGCCGACGGCCTCGTCGAATTGCTGCGCAAGCAGGGCTACACGCTGACAGCTTCAAACTGAGCGCCCCACTGCCTTAATGTGGCGTGCATCACTTTACCCCGATGAAACCTAAACGGGACTGATGCGTTCAATGTCGGTGCAACTGACGGAGAACCATCATGGCCAACCCCGATCGCGTTCCGGATCCGCGCCTCAATGATCCGCTGAATCCCATGCCGCCGGCTGGCAGCGATCCTGCCGATCCGCGGCTCAATCCGGCCAATGCACAACCCGGCGGCCCTGATAACCGCGTGGTCGTCCAATCCAATCGCGGCTCAAGCGTATTGATCGCCGCCGTTGTGCTGATCCTGGCAATAATCGCCTATTTCCTGTTTGTTCCGGGCGGCACCGATACCACCAGCGTCCCTCCGGGTGAGCAGCCGACAGCAACCGAGCCGGCAACTCCGGCGCCCGATACCACGGCACCAGCAACGCCAGCGCCTGATGCAACGGCGCCTGCGACCCCTGCTCCGGATGCAACGGCCCCGGCAGAACCGGCTCCCGCACCGGCGACGCCTGAGCCTCAATCAACGGCTCCGGCTGAGCCAGCCCCGACAGCGCCGGCCCCTGAAACGGCTCCGGCTCCGGCGCAGTAAGGACAATATCGAGAAACGGCCCCGCTTCGGCGGGCCGTTTCCGGCAAAACCGGGCTGGTCGAACAATGAGGTGGAGCAGGTACCTGCTCCACCGATCACATATGGATGGGCTTGAAGAAGGTGGCGAGCGCCGCCTCCTTGACCGCTTCCGACATGGTCGGATGGGCGTGGCAGGTGCGGGCAAGGTCCTCTGACGAGCCGCCGAATTCCATCAGCACCGCCGCTTCATGGATCATTTCGCCGGCACCGAAGCCGACGATGTGGACGCCCAGCACCCGGTCAGTTGCCTTTTCGGCCAGGATTTTCACGAAACCGTCGGTGTGCTGCATGGCACGCGCCCTTCCATTGGCGGTGAAGGGGAACTTGCCGACCTTGTAGTCGATGCCGGCCTTCTTCAGTTCTTCCTCGGTCTTGCCAACGGAGGCCACTTCGGGGCTGGTATAGACGACGCCCGGAATGACGTCGTAATTCACGTGCCCGGCCTGGCCGGCGATGATCTCGGCAACCGCCACGCCCTCGTCCTCGGCCTTGTGGGCCAGCATCGGACCGGCAACGACATCGCCGATGGCATAGATGCCGGGCACATTGGTCCGCAGATGGCCATCGGTCTTGACGCGACCGCGCTCATCAAGCGCCACGCCCGCTTCGGCCAGTCCCAGACCGTTGGTATAGGGGCTGCGGCCGGTGGCCACCAGCACCACATCTGCCTCGATCGTCTGTGCCTCGCCACCCTTGACCGGCTCGAAGGTCACCGTGGCGCCCTTCTTCGACTTGGCGACGCCGGTGACCTTGGAGCCCAGCTTGAACTCGAAGCCCTGCTTGGCCAGCATGCGCTGGAACTGTTTGGCCACCTCGCCATCCATGCCGCCGAGGATCATGTCGAGATATTCGACCACGGTGACCTTGGCCCCAAGCCGTGCCCAGACCGAGCCGAGCTCCAGCCCGATGACGCCGCCGCCGACGACCACCATCTGCGCCGGAACCTTCGCCAGTTCGAGCGCGCCGGTGGATGACACGATCACCTTTTCGTCGAAATCGACCTTGACGCCGGGAATGCCGGCAACGTCGGAACCGGTGGCAATGACGATGTTCTTCGTCTCGATCACCTGTTCCTTGCCATCCTCGCCGGTCACCGAAACCTTGCCCGCCGACAGCACCTTGCCGACACCCTGGAAGCTGTCGATCTTGTTCTTCTTGAACAGGAAGGACACGCCGTTGACATTGGCCGTCACCGTCGCGTCCTTATGCGCCATCATCTTCTTGAGATTGAGCTTCGGCTGGCCGATCTCCACGCCGAGCGCGTCGAAGGAGTGGCCTGCTTCGGCAAACATTTCGGAGGCATGCAGCAGCGCCTTCGACGGGATGCATCCGATATTGAGGCAGGTGCCGCCGAAAGTGGCGTTCTTTTCGACCACGGCCGTCTTCAGGCCAAGCTGCGCCGCCTTGATGGCGCACACATAGCCGCCGGGACCGCTACCGATAACAACGACATCATAAGCCATTTCTCATATCCCTGTTCCATGCGGCCGATGATGCCGCTGTTCCAAACATGATCCACGTCCGGCTGCTCATTCCTGGCAGCCCTGCAAGGCAAAGACATCCGCCGGCAGCATCGTCAGCCCATCCTCGCCATAGGCTGACGAATAGCGCAGCGAATAGGCGAGGTCGGGAAAGATCAGCGTCTCGGGCGCATCCGAGCGCTCGACAGGCAAAAGCCCGATCGTGCCGGATTTGTCGCTGGTATAGATGACCCCCTGCCACACCGTGCAGCTTTCAAGCTCCTCGCCGGTGACGTCGCCCTCCGGGCAGTTATAGGTGAGCATGCCGTTCGGCCGCTCGACGCCCTCGCTCCACATGACGATGCCGTCGAGCATCACGCTGTTGTCGAACACCATGCGGAAGCGGTTGGTGACGGCCACAGCCTCGCCGCGCGGCAGGAAGTCGATGCCTGCAACCTTGTCACGATCGCCATAGACGGACAGTTCCATCGGGCAGGCGGCATGGGCTGTTCCAGCGCCCAGCAGGGCAGCCGACAAAGCCATCATGCGCCCAGCCACCAAGCCTCGCGCCCTTAAAGGTCCAGAACCAGCCGCTCCGGATCTTCCAGGCTTTCCTTGACCCGTACCAGGAAGGTGACGGCTTCCTTGCCGTCAACGATGCGGTGATCATAGGAGAGCGCCAGATACATCATCGGGCGGATGACAATCTGGCCGCCGACCACCATCGGGCGCTCCTGGATCTTGTGCATGCCCAGAATGCCCGACTGCGGCGCGTTCAGGATCGGCGTCGACATCAGCGAGCCATAGACACCGCCATTGGAGATGGTGAAGGTGCCGCCCTGCATGTCAGCGACCGACAGCTTGCCGTCGCGCGCCGCGATACCCAGCCGGCCGATCTCCTTTTCGATCTCGGCGATCGACATGGCATCGGCGTCGCGCACCACCGGCACGACAAGGCCCTTGTCGGTGCCGACCGCCACGCCGATATGGGCATAGTTCTTGAAGATGATGTCGGTGCCATCGATCTCGGCATTCACTGAAGGGATTTCCTTCAGCGCATGCGTGACAGCCTTGGTGAAGAAGCCCATGAACCCAAGCTTCACGCCGTGCTTCTTCTCGAAGACGTCCTTGTATTTACTGCGCAGAGCCATCACCGCGCTCATATCCACCTCGTTGAAGGTGGTCAGCATGGCAGCGGTGCTCTGCGCTTCCTTGAGGCGGCGCGCAATCGTCTGGCGCAGCTTGGTCATGCGCACGCGCTCTTCGCGCACCTGGTCGTCAGCGGAAGACGGCGCGCGTGCTGCGGCTGGTGCGGCCGGCGCCGCAGCCGGGGCGGAAATGCCCCTTGCGACAGCATCCAGCACATCGCCCTTCAGCACCTGGCCGCGCTTGCCGCTGCCGCTCACCTGATCGACCGAGATATTGCTTTCGGCCATCAGCTTGGCCGCCGCCGGGGCCGGCGGCATCTTGCGCTCCTCGACCGGGCCTTCGCCGGCAATGCTTGCGGTCTTTTCCGCGGCCTCCTTGGTAGAGGATGCGCCCGAAGCACCGGCTGCCTGGGCCACTGCCTCCGGCTTGGCCGCAGGCTTCGACGCAGTGGCAGCAGCACCATCGGCGATCGACCCGAGCAGCGCGCTGACGCCGACGGTCTCGCCTTCCTGCGCGGTGATTTCAGCCAGCGTTCCGGCCGCCGGCGCGGGGACTTCGATCGTCACCTTGTCGGTTTCGAGTTCCACCAGCGGCTCGTCGGCCGCAATTGCATCACCCACCTTCTTGAACCACTTGCCGATGGTTGCTTCCGTGACGGATTCGCCGAGGGTCGGGACGCGGATTTCGGTAGCCATTTTCTTGCCTATCCGTTTCTGATCTGAGGGTTATTCGCCGAGCGCGTCGTCGAGGAAGGCCTGGAGCTGCGCCAGATGCTTGGACATCAGGCCGGTGGCGGGCGATGCCGCAGCGGGCCTGCCGGTATAGCGGACACGCTGATGCTTGGCCTCGATATGGGCAAGCACCCACTCCAGATAGGGATCGATGAAGGACCAGGCGCCCATGTTCTTCGGCTCTTCCTGGCACCACACCATCTCCGCATTGCGGAAACGCGACAGTTCGGTGATCAGCGCCTTGGCCGGGAACGGGTAGAGCTGTTCGACGCGCAGCAGATAGATATCGTTGATGCCGCGCTTCTCACGCTCCTCGTAGAGGTCGTAATAGACCTTGCCCGAGCACAGCACGACGCGCCTGATCTTGGAGTCACGAGCCAGCTTGACCGTGTCCTTGCCCGGATATTGCGCATCGTCCCACAGCAGGCGGTGGAACGAGCTCTCGCCCGACAGCTCGGCAATGGTCGACACCGCCCGCTTGTGGCGCAGCAGCGACTTGGGCGTCATCAGGATCAGCGGCTTGCGGAAGTCGCGCTTCAGCTGGCGGCGCAATATGTGGAAATAGTTAGCCGGCGTCGAGCAGTTCGCGACCTGCATATTGTCCTCGGCGCAAAGCTGCAGGAAGCGTTCGAGGCGAGCCGACGAATGCTCCGGTCCCTGGCCCTCATAGCCATGCGGCAGCAGGCACACCAGGCCGGACATTCTGAGCCATTTGCGCTCGCCCGACGAGATGAACTGGTCGAACACCACCTGCGCGCCGTTGGCGAAGTCGCCGAACTGCGCTTCCCACAAGGTCAGCGCCTTCGGGTCGGCCAGCGAATAGCCATATTCGAAGCCGAGCACCGCTTCTTCCGAGAGCATCGAATTGATGACCTCGAACGGAGCCTGGGCCGCGCTCAGATTGTTGAGCGGGATATAGCGGGTCTCGTCGCGCTGGTCATAGAGCACCGAATGGCGCTGCGAGAAGGTGCCGCGCTCCGAATCCTGGCCGGACAGGCGTACCGGATTGCCGTCGAGCAGGATCGAGCCGAAAGCCAGCGCCTCGGCCGTCGACCAGTCGATGCCTTCGCCCGAATCGATCATCTTGCGCCGCGCTTCCATGAAGCGTGCGATGGTCCTGTGCGCCTCGAAGCCTTCCGGCACTTCCGTCAGCTTCTTGCCGATCTCCTTCAGCATCTTGACCGGCATGGCGGTCTTGCCGCGCCGCTGCTCGTCCTGGTTGTCGGCGGTGCGCAGGCCCGACCACGCGCCATCCAGCCAGTCGGCCTTGTTGGGCTTGTACTGCTGGCCGATCTCCCATTCCGATTCCAGATGGGCGCGCCAGTCTGCCTTCATCCGGTCGAGGTCGCCCTGGCTGACAAGGCCTTCCGCCAGCAGCTTGTCGGCGTAGATCTGGGCCGTCGTCTTATGGGCCCGGATGTTGCGATACATGATCGGCTGCGTGAATGCCGGCTCGTCGCCTTCATTGTGGCCGAAGCGGCGATAGCAGAACATGTCGACCACCACCGGCTTGCGGAACTTCATGCGGAATTCGGTCGCCACCTTGGCCGCATAGACCACGGCTTCCGGATCGTCGCCATTCACATGGAAGATCGGCGCCTCGATCATCTTGGCCACATCCGACGGATAGGGCGAAGACCGCGAGAAGCGTGGATTGGTGGTGAAACCGATCTGGTTGTTGATGATGAAATGCAGCGTGCCGGCAACGCGGTGACCGCGCAGGCCCGACAGACCGAGGATTTCCGCGATCACGCCCTGGCCGGCGAAGGCGGCATCGCCATGCAGCAGCAGAGGCAGCACCTTGGAGCGCACCTCCAACGGCACGATCTCGTCGCGCGGCGTGCGGCCATAGAGCTGGTCCTGCTTGGCGCGGGCCTTGCCCATCACCACCGGATCGACGATCTCCAGATGCGAGGGATTGGCCGTCAGCGACAGATGCACCTTGTTGCCGTCGAATTCGCGGTCCGACGAAGCGCCGAGATGGTACTTCACGTCGCCCGAGCCCTCGACATCGTCGGGCGCATAGGAGCCGCCCTTGAATTCGTGGAAAATGGCGCGATGCGGCTTGGCCATCACCTGGGACAGCACGTTGAGGCGGCCGCGATGGGCCATGCCGAGCACGATTTCCTTTAGGCCCAGCGAGCCGCCGCGCTTGACGATCTGTTCCAGCGCCGGGATCAGCGATTCACCGCCATCCAGGCCGAAGCGCTTGGTGCCCTTGTATTTGACGTCGATGAACTGCTCGAAGCCCTCGGCTTCCACCAGCTTCTGCAGGATCGCCACCTTGCCCTCGGCGGTGAAGGCGATTCCCTTGTCCGGACCCTCGATGCGCGCCTGGATCCAGGCCTTTTCCTCAGGATCGGAAATATGCATGAACTCCACGCCGAGCGTCGAGCAATAGGTCCGCTTGAGGATCTCCAGCATCTGCCGGATGCTGCCGAATTCCAGCCCCAGCACATTGTCGAGGAAGATGGGGCGGTCGTAGTCGGCTGCGGTGAAACCGTAATTTTCCGGCGACAGTTCGTTGTAGTCCTCGAGCGGCTTGGCGATACCGAGCGGATCGAGATTGGCATGCAGATGGCCGCGCATGCGATAGGCGCGGATCATCATGATGGCATGAACAGAATCGCGGGTCGCCTGATGCACGTCCGCTTCGGTCAGCGCCACGCCCTTTGCGCTCGCCCTGTCCTTGACCTTCGTCTCGATATGCTTTTCGACCAGGCCCCAATTGCCGTCGAGCGCCGAAACCAGTTCGCCATTGGCGACCAGCGGCCAGCCGGGCTTCTTCCACGAAGCGCCCTCGGCGTTCTTCCTCACATCGCCGGCATCGTCCTTCAGCGACGCGAAGAAATCCTGCCACTGCTGGTCGACCGAAGACGGGTCCTCCTGATAGGCGGCATAAAGCGCCTCTATGTAGTCGGCATTGCCGCCATAGAGGAATGACGTCAGGGAAAATTGGTCGTTGGCCTGATCCTGTCGCGCCATCTTATCACCGGAGCCTTCAGCCCCGTCTCCTGTTTTCGGGCAGCCGGTCCTCGGCAGTCGATAATCGGTAAAGAGTCTGCTCCGACTGCCGACCGCCCGTTGCCGACTGCCTAACCTTTGATTGCCTCAAGCAGTGTTGTGCCAAGTCGTGCCGGTGAAGGCGAAACGCGGATGCCCGCCGCCTCCATCGCCGCAATCTTGTCTTCCGCCCCGCCCTTACCGCCGGAAATGACGGCGCCGGCATGCCCCATGGTGCGGCCGGCCGGAGCCGTGCGCCCGGCGATGAAGCCGGCCATCGGCTTCCTGCGGCCGCGCTTTGCCTCATCCATGATGAACTGGGCTGCATCTTCTTCCGCCGAGCCGCCGATCTCGCCGATCATGATGATCGACTTGGTCTCGTCGTCGGCCAGGAACATCTCCAGCATGTCGATGAATTCCGTTCCCTTGACCGGATCACCGCCGATGCCGACCGCCGTGGTCTGGCCAAGGCCTGCATTGGTGGTCTGGAACACCGCCTCGTAGGTAAGCGTTCCGGAGCGCGAAACAACGCCGACCGAGCCCTTGCGGAAGATGTTGCCGGGCATGATGCCGATCTTGCATTCGTCAGGCGTGACGATGCCGGGGCAGTTCGGGCCGACCAGCCGCGACTTCGACTTGTCGAGCCGCGCCTTGACCTTGACCATGTCCATCACCGGAATGCCTTCGGTAATGCACACGATCAGTGGGATTTCCGCCTCGATCGCCTCGATGATCGCGGCAGCGGCACCTGCCGGCGGCACATAGACGACGGAGGCGTTGGCGTCCGTCCTTTCCTTGCCCTCGGCAACCGAAGCGAAGATGGGCAGGTTTTCGCCCTTCGAACCGGCCCAGGTTTCGCCACCCTTCTTGGGATGGATGCCGCCGACCATCTTGGTGCCGTGATAGGCCAGCGCCTGCTCGGTGTGGAATGTACCGGTCTTGCCGGTCAGGCCCTGAACGAGAACCTTGGTGTCTTTGTTGATGAGAATGGACATCTGGGCTCAGTTCCCCTTCACGGCCTTGACGATCTTCTGCGCGGCGTCGTCGAGATCGTCGGCCGACGTCACATTGAGCCCGCTTTCGCGAATGATCTTCTTGCCAAGCTCGACATTGGTGCCTTCGAGCCGCACGACCAGCGGCACCTGGAGCCCCACTTCCTTGACCGCCGCGACCACGCCTTCGGCGATGACGTCGCATTTCATGATGCCGCCGAAGATGTTGACCAGGATGCCCTTCACCGCCGGGTCCTTGGTGATGATCTTGAAGGCCGCCGTCACTTTCTCCTTGCTGGCGCCGCCGCCGACATCGAGGAAGTTTGCCGGCTCGGCACCATAGAGCTTGATGATGTCCATCGTTGCCATGGCAAGGCCGGCGCCGTTGACCATGCAGCCGATATTGCCGTCGAGCGCGACATAGGCGAGGTCGTATTTCGACGCCTCGATCTCCTTCTCGTCTTCCTCGGTGGTGTCGCGCAGTTCAATCACGTCCGGGTGACGGAACAGCGCATTATTATCGAAGGACACCTTGGCGTCGAGGACGCGCAGCCGGCCGTTCTTCATGACGATCAGCGGGTTGACCTCCAGCAGGCTCATGTCCTTTTCGACAAAGGCCCTGTAGAGGAGCGGGAACAGCTTCTCGCCGTCGCTCGCCGCATCACCGTCAAGCTTCAGCGCCGCATTGAGCTTCTTCACATCGTCCGCCGTCACGCCCTGTTCGGGGTCGATGGCCACGGTGATGATCTTTTCGGGCGTGGCTTCCGCCACCGCCTCGATGTCCATGCCGCCCTCGGTCGAAACCACGAAAGCGACACGGCCGACGCTGCGGTCGACCAGCAGCGACAGATAAAGCTCGCGGTCGATGTCCGCACCGTCCTCGATATAGAGGCGGTTGACCTGCTTGCCGGCAGCTCCGGTCTGCTTGGTCACCAGGATCGAGCCAAGCATCTCATTGACGTTGGCGACGACGTCCTCGATCGACTTGGCCAGCCGCACGCCGCCCTTGGCATCCGCCGGCAGTTCCTTGAACTTGCCCTTGCCGCGTCCGCCGGCATGGATCTGGCTCTTCACCACATAGAGCGGGCCGGGAAGGGCCTTGGCGGCAGCTTCGGCTTCATTCGCCTTGAAGACCGGCACACCCTCGGCCACCGGCGCGCCGAAGCCCTTCAGCAGTTGCTTGGCTTGGTACTCATGGATGTTCATCGCGGACCCTCACTTCTTGCCGAGATTGGGTGCTATGCCGACGCAAGCCTCGCACAGCCCGGCAACCGAGGCCACCGACTTGTCGAACATCTTTTGCTCGGCGCTGTTGAGGTCGATCTCGATGATGCGCTCGACGCCCTCGGCACCGATCACGGTCGGCACGCCGACATACATGTCCTTGACGCCGTACTGGCCCGACAGATAGGCGGCCGCCGGCAGCACGCGCTTCTTGTCCTTCAGGTAGCTCTCGGCCATGGCGACGGCCGACGCCGCCGGGGCATAATAGGCCGAGCCGGTCTTGAGCAGGCCAACGATCTCGCCGCCGCCCTTGCGGGTGCGCTCGACGATGGCTTCGAGCTTGTCCTTGGAGGTCCAGCCCATCTTGACCAGGTCGGGCAGCGGGATACCGGCCACCGTCGAATAGCGCGTCAGCGGCACCATGTCGTCGCCATGGCCGCCAAGCGTCATGGCGCTGACATCCTCGACCGAAACCTTGAATTCCTCGGCCAGGAAATAGCGGAAACGGGCCGAGTCGAGCACGCCGGCCATGCCGACGACATGGGTCTTGGGCAGGCCGGAGAATTTCTGCAGCGCCCACACCATGGCATCGAGCGGATTGGTGATGCAGATGACGAAGGCGTTGGGCGCGTATTTCTTGATGCCGGCGCCGACCTGTTCCATCACCTTGAGGTTGATGCCGAGCAGATCGTCGCGGCTCATGCCGGGCTTGCGCGGCACACCGGCGGTGACGATGCAGACATCCGCGCCCTCTATGCCGGCATAGTCATTGGCACCGCTGAAGCGCGCATCGAAGCCGTCGACCGGCGAGGACTGGGCGATATCCAGCCCTTTTCCCTGTGGAATGCCCTCGGCGATATCGAACAGAACGACGTCGCCGAGTTCCTTGAGACCGATCAGGTGGGCGAGCGTGCCGCCGATCATACCGGAGCCGATGAGGGCTATCTTGTTGCGTGCCATTTTAGGATTTTTTCCTTTGTCTTTGACCGGGCGGTGACGCTGCCGGAAGAGAACGTTAGGCCAGATGGATGTGGCTATGCAGCCAGAATTTGCGCCGATGGGATACCCCTATGGCCTTGGAAATTCAACCGATTATTTCACCATCAAGGATTTCAAACGGTTAGAACAAGTTGGATTTACGTAAACGTCAAAGTTTTAAGGCAAGTTGCCTTCAACGAACCTGGGTTTGCGCCAGCTTCGCCTCGGCGGCCAGGAATGCCCGCCGCCGCTCCCAGCTTTCAAGCCATTCGCGGCTCTGCATTTCCATCAGACGCGACACGGTGCGATCGAATTCAAAAGCCTCCGTCACCCCCGGCCGTCCGGCATAGAGGCGGTCCGGGGAAACATCGGCGCTCAGGATAAGATGCTTGCCTTTGTCGTAGAGCGTGTCGATCAGCAGGATGAAGCGCTTCGTGGCGCTGCGCAGCGTCTGGTCCAGCACCGGCACGCGATCGATGAAGAATGTGTCGAACCGCTCCGCAAGCGCCATGTAGTCGCGCGCGCCGAGCGGCTTTTCGCAAAGATCGGCGAAGGTGAAGCGCGCGGCCTCGCCCACCGCCTGCGGCACGACGATGTGCCGGCCCTTGACGCTGATCGTGGTGGATGTGGCGGGCGCACCGCCGGTCATTGCCTGCCATGCCTCGTCCATGCGCCGGTCGGTCTGCGGCCCGGCAGGCGTGAGATAGACCGGTATGCGGTCGAGCTTCTCCAGGCGATAGTCCTTGTCGGAATCGAGATCGAGAATATCGGCATGGCGCTTGAGCAGGCCGATGAAGGGCGTGAAAAGCGCCCGGTTCAGCCCGTCCCGATAAAGGTCGTCGGGGGCCACATTCGACGTCGCCACCAGCACCACGCCTTGCGCGAAGAGGGCCGAAAACAGGCGCGACAGGATCATCGCATCGGCAATGTCGGTCACCGAGAACTCATCGAAGCACAACACCCAGGCTTCTTCGGCAAGGGCCTTGGCGACCGGCGGGATCGGGTCGTCTTGCCTGGTGTCGCCATTCTTGCGGGCAAGGCGGTGCTTCTGGATGCGGTCCTGCGTATCGGCCATGAAGTCGTTGAAATGGATGCGGCGCTTGCGGCGCACCGGAACCAGTTCAAAGAACATGTCCATCAGCATGGTCTTGCCGCGGCCGACATCGCCGTGGATGTAAAGCCCCTTGACCGGCGCCAATGTCTCGCGCTTGCGGGCAAACAGCCAGCCCAATGCGCTCGCCTTGCTTGCCAGCCGCTTGGCGCATAGCTCATCGATCAAATGGTCCAGTGCGGTTGCCACCGCCTCCTGCGCCGGGTCACGCTGCAGCGCCCCGGTTTCGGCCAGATGGGCATAGCGCTGCATGACGGTTGCCCTCGTCTGGATACCGTCACGCAGATGCATCGATCATTTCACCGCAATTGGGCCGGCAGTTGCGCTGCACTCGGCCGCAGGAGAAAAAGGTCATCGTCTTTCCGGCCGCTCATCTGGCTGACGCAGCCGCCCGTCACCTCAACGGCTGAGCGAAATCGGCACGCCGCTTTCGGTCTGGCCGTCGAATTTCTCCGGTCCCGAAGAATAGAGCCGCGCCAGCGTGCCGCCACTCTCGTCATAGAGCGTAAGCTGCTTGCCGGCGACATTCCACGACTTCACGCCATCGATCGGAGCGGGGCAGCGCAGGGGACCCGCACGAAAGCCCTGGCCGAACTTGGTCTGCGGCGTGGCAACCCGGCAACTCTGACCGGCGACGGAGGCATTCCACACGCCCGCGACATTGCCGGCCGTCAGATCCGGCGCATTTGCTGCCGGTTCCGGCGGCAGGGCCGCCATCTGCGTGCCGCCGGGCGCAGCGGGGAACTGCGACGGATCGGCGGCGGTGCCGGGGGCGGCAGGCGGGGGCAGTTGCCCGGTCGTCACCTGGCCGGCGGGCGCTGGCGTAAGCGGCGCAGGCTGCGTGTCCAGCGACGACATGCGCGAGCTTTGGCAACCGCCGATTGTCAGCACTGCCAGCGAAAAGGCCAACAGGCCGGTTTTCGAAAAATTCATTCCACACCTCCGTCGGAGCCGACATGCGCGTCCGATCAATGCATCACCCCCCGGTAAACATGGTGATGTTGGCGGTATTTCAACCAGATATGGTTAAAATAGGGTTTGTTGCTAAAACTGTTGCAAAAATATCTCTATAGCAGCATCGACAGAGTGCCGAGTAGTCCGGCTTTTACAAGCAGCAATTATCCGCGCCGGACCGGGATTGCCAGGCTGGGAACGAATACATAGCCATCCGGACCGATGATGTGACATTCACGCAGCCCATGCGGCTTGTCGATCGATCCGGAAAGCACGGTGTGGTCATGTTTTCGCGCCAGGGCCTCGACACGGTCCGAATCGGCGCCATAGAGCCGGATTTCCAGCCCGGCACCGCGCGTTTCCACCTCGCTGATCACGCCGCTCATCGGATTGTCCTGATAGGAATGGTCGGCATGCAGCATGAAGACGGAGCCTAGAGCATTTTGCAGCCAAGTGGAATCACTTGGCGTCGCACAAATGCGGCAAAAACAAACAGATAGAGCGGCAGCCCGGATTTATCCGGGCGCCCGCCGCTCTAGGAGTTCGACCGCCGCAAAATCCTCGTCCGCATACACGATAGTGGCGCAAAGCACATTGCGGCAGAACTCCTCCATCGGTGCGATTTCACGCACCAGCAGGTTCACTCCGACGCCACGCGGTAGCGACCGTCCAAAATCCTCTGCTGCCATCCATGGCTGCCCGGTTCGCTTCTTCACCATGATACAGGATCGGGAATCCGCTACGCTTCCACCAGCCGCAACGTCTTGTCGAAGACGCTGAGCACACGGGCAAGCTCATGACCGCGCTTGAGGATCAGGCCGCCTGCCGCGACCACGCTGAAAGCCCCCTGCTTGCGCGCGAGTTTCGGGTTCTTCACGATCTGGAACAGCGGATGCTCGCGCGACCGCCGGAAAACCGAGAAGACGGCGCGATCGGAAAGATGGTCGATGGCATAGTCACGCCATTCATTGGCCGCCACCATCCGGCCATAGACCCGAAGAATCTGGTCCAGTTCGCGTCGATCGAAGGAGACGATAAGGGCCTGTCGCGCCCGTCTTGCCTCATGAAGGGGAATCAATATGGCGGATTCTTCCCCACCCTCCTCTGCGCGATCGGTCATTCGGATGAACCTTCCGTGACAGTTGACTAGGGTCAAGCGTCGCCCGATCGCGCATGAAAAGCAAGCCGCAATCACGCCCGGTTATCCTGCAAGGGGCGCCCGTCAACGATCAAAACAGTGGATGCTGGTCACAAACAGGCACAAACTGTTTTCATTGGTGATGCGTCGCCACATTTCTGACACTTTTTACCCAACCTCCCGCCCCATTGTCGGACGATTTTATGGGTGTTGCCTGAGACGGTTCGGTCCGGCACTGGCCTGTAAACCCCAAGCCCCCCGCCCACGGGTCGGAGTCGGATCGAACCAACCTCGGCTTCCCCAAGGATATGGGTTACATCCAGAAGCGAATTTGCCGGTGTCGACACTCTGTGGGCGCCGGTTTTTTAACGCCTGGAGCATTTGCAGCCAGACGGAATCGTCTGGCGTTGCACAGATAGAGCGAAAGCCGATCTTCCAAAAACAAGTGGTGACGGCTCAATCCGAATAGCGCAGCACGGCAGCCCCGAGCACAGGTCCGGGCTCGCCTTCCTTGCTTACCGACTGGAGAAGCACCGCACAGCCGCCATTGCGCGCAATCTTGCTCGCCGGCAGCTCATAGGTGGCGGCCTCGCCGTGCCACATGCCCCCTGTCTGGATATCCGAGACGGCGTTCCAATAAGTAACGGTACGACCCTTATTCTCACCCGTGCCGATCCCCACCGGGGTCGGTGGATCGAAATAGACCAGCACCAGATGAGCCTTGCCCGATCCATCCTGCGAAGGACCGGCCTGGATCATCAGACTATCTCCCGATCGCTCCACGCTCACGCTGACCGACATGCCCTGCCCGGCCTCATCCAGTTCCGCCAGCCCGTCCATGATATCGGCGCGCTTGGCGCCATTGACATGAATGCGGCCATTGATCACGACCTGCGGCGTGTAGACCGACCGCGAACCGAAGGAGCGCATATAGCCATATTGGCGCTCGGTGCTCTCGGGCTTGCTCATCTTGTCGCGCCAGCCGAGATAGTCCCAATAGTCGACATGATAGGCCAGTGCCACGAAGTCCGGATTCTTGGCGAATTCCTGGAAAAGCGCGTCGGCGGGCGGGCAGGAACTGCAGCCCTGGCTGGTGAACAATTCAATCACGCCGTCGGGCCTTGAGGTGTCGTCGGCCAAAGCTGTTCCCGCAAAAACCGGCAGGAGCATCAGGGCTACTGCCTGTGACAGGAAGAATCGATATTTCATGGCCGTTCCACAAACACTGCCCGGCGTAACCGGTCTCTTCTTTTCCCGAAACAATAGGCAGTGACGCCATCAACCAAAAGTCACGTTGCGGTGACAGGCGGCTCAACGCACATGAAAAAGCCCGCCGCGACAGGGGCGGCGGGCTTTTCGTCTAAACAGGGTTAGCTGCTTATGCCGCGAGGTCGCGCAGCACATATTGCAGGATGCCGCCATTCTTGAAGTAGTCGAGTTCATCGACCGTATCGATGCGGCAGATGATCGGGACATTCTTTACCGTGCCGTCGCCGAACGTCACCTTGGCATGCATCTTCTGACGCGGGCGGATGGTCTCCAGCCCCTCGATCGTCACCGTCTCGTCGCCCTTCAGGTCGAGCGAGGCCCATGACGTGCCTTCCTCGAAGACGAAGGGGATGACGCCCATGCCCACCAGGTTGGAGCGATGGATGCGCTCGAAGGACTGGGCGATGACGGCGCGCACGCCAAGCAGGTTGGTGCCCTTTGCCGCCCAGTCACGCGAGGAGCCGTTGCCATATTCGATGCCGGCGAAGATCACCAGCGGCACGTTCTCAGCCCGGTACTGCATGGCTGCGTCATAGATCGGCATCTCTTCCTTGGACGGGTAGTGGATGGTGTAGCCACCCTCGCGCCCGTTTTCGCCCAGCATGTGGTTGCGGATGCGGATATTGGCGAAGGTGCCACGCATCATCACTTCGTGATTGCCGCGCCGCGTGCCGTACTGGTTGAAATCGGCCACGCCGACCCCGTTATCCGTGAGGTACTTGCCTGCCGGCGAAGCCGCCTTGATGGAACCGGCGGGCGAGATGTGGTCGGTGGTGATCTTGTCGCCGAACAGGCCGAGCACGCGCGCGCCCTCGATCTTGCCGACCGCACCCGGCTTCAGGCCCATGCCGACGAAATAGGGCGGGTTCTGCACATAGGTCGAGGCGTCGTCCCAGGTATAGGTCTGCCCTTCGGGCGCCTGCACCGCCTTCCAATTGTCGTCGCCATTGAAAACGTCGGCATATTTGCGGGCAAACAGCTCGCGCGTGACGTTTTCGGCGATGAAGGCGTCGATCTCCTGCGTCGAAGGCCAGATGTCCTTCAGATAAACCGGCTTGCCGTTGCGATCCTCGCCGATCGGCTCCGTGGTCAGGTCCTTGGTCACCGTGCCGGCAAGCGCATAGGCCACGACCAGCGGCGGTGAGGCGAGGTAGTTGGCCTGCACGTCCGGAGACACGCGGCCTTCGAAGTTACGGTTGCCCGAAAGCACCGCCGCACCGATCAGGCCCTTGTCGTTGATGGTCTTGGAGATCGGACCCGGCAGCGGGCCGGAATTGCCGATGCAGGTGGTGCAGCCGAAGCCGACGAGATTGAAGCCGATCTGGTCGAGTTCCTTCTGCAGGCCCGACTTCTCCAGATATTCGGCGACCACCTGGCTGCCCGGTGCAAGCGAGGTCTTCACCCAAGGCTTCTGCTTGAGGCCAAGCCGGTTGGCATTGCGTGCCAGCAGCCCGGCGGCCATCAGCACGCTCGGATTGGAGGTGTTGGTGCAGGAGGTGATGGCCGCGATGACCACGTCGCCATGGCCGATATCGTAGTCCGCGCCTTCGACGGCATAGCGCCTGGCGATGTCGGCGGTCTTCTTGTACTCGGTTTCCATCGCCTTGGCGAAACCGGCCGGAATGTCCTGCAGGGCCTGGCGACCTTCAGGCCGCTTCGGACCGGCCATGGACGGCACCACGTCGCCGAGATCGAGCTCGAGCAGGTCGGTGAAGACCGGATCGGCCGAGGAATTGTCGCGCCACATGCCCTGCGCCTTGGAATAGGCTTCGACCAGTTCGATGCGGTTTTCGGCGCGGCCCGACATTGTGAGATAGCGCAGCGTTTCCGTATCGGCCGGGAAGAAGCCGCAGGTCGCGCCATATTCCGGCGCCATGTTGCCGATCGTGGCGCGGTCGGCCAGCGTCATGTTGGAGAGGCCCGGGCCGAAGAATTCGACGAATTTGCCGACAACGCCCTTCTTGCGCAGCATCTGGGTGACGGTGAGCACAAGGTCGGTGGCGGTGACGCCTTCCTTGAGCTTGCCGGTCAGGCGGAAGCCGATGACCTCGGGCAGGAGCATGGAGACCGGCTGGCCGAGCATGGCAGCCTCCGCCTCGATGCCGCCGACGCCCCAGCCGAGCACGCCAAGACCGTTGATCATGGTGGTGTGGGAATCGGTGCCCACGCAGGTATCCGGATAGGCGACCGTCTCGCCGCTCTCGCTATTGGTCCACACCACCTGGCCGAGATATTCGAGATTGACCTGGTGGCAGATACCGGTGCCCGGCGGCACCACGCGGAAATTGCGGAACGCCTGCTGGCCCCATTTCAGGAATTTGTAGCGCTCCTGGTTGCGCTTGTATTCAAGCTCGACATTGCGGGCAAAGGCCATCGGCGTACCGAATTCGTCGACGATGACGGAGTGGTCGATGACCAGGTCGACCGGAACCAGCGGGTTGATCTTCTGCGGATCGCCGCCGAGATTGGCCATGGCGTCGCGCATGGCGGCAAGGTCGACCACGGCCGGCACGCCGGTGAAATCCTGCATCAGCACGCGGGCCGGGCGATAGGCGATTTCCACGCCCGCAGTGCCCTTGTCGGTGAGCCAGCCGGCAATCGCCTGGATGCTCTCCTTGGTGACGGAGCGGCCGTCCTCGTTGCGCAGCAGGTTTTCCAGCAGCACCTTCATCGAATAGGGCAGTTGGGCGATGCCGGTCAGGCCGTTCTTCTCGGCTTCCGGCAGGCTGTAATAGACATACTCCGCTCCGGCAACGCTGAGCGTGCGGCGGCAATTGAAACTGTCGAGTGATTTGGACACGTACGATCCCCTAAAGTCGGTTTGCCGATATGGGGGCGGACGCCAGTGGGCATGCATATCACGCGCAAAGGTGCGGGTACGGCCATTTCCGCTGTCCGCTCCCATGCGACCCGGCCGTTCAAGGCGGCGCGCGTGCTGGTTCGGCGCAAAATTCTGTTACCGCGCCGACCGCTGGCGTGGTTGGCTGGCATATAGAGAATTTTCTGGAATAGTTCTAGGCTACTGAAGGACTATTTTGTCGGCCCGCGCTTGGCGGTGCCAATATCAGGATTATGGGGGACGAATGCGGCTGATCGCCGACCGACTTGGCGGAAAACGTGGTGGCGAGACAGTCTTTTCAGACGTTTCATTTGCACTTGGGCAAGGCGACGGGCTGATCGTCACCGGCCCGAACGGTGCCGGAAAGTCGACGCTGCTGCGGACTGTAGCTGGACTCCTGCCGACCGGCGCCGGGGCGATTCGCTTCGAGGCGGCCGGCGCCGATTTTCCCACGCTTGCCTCCGCCTGCCACTATCTCGGCCATGAAAACGGGATGAAGAAGGCGCTGACCGTCTCGGAAAACCTCGCCTTCTGGCAGGAATTCCTCGGCAGCCCGCATCTCCCGGTAATCGATGCGCTGGAAATGGTCGGGCTCGACACGATCGGCCATCTGCCGTTCGGCTATCTGTCGACCGGCCAGAAGCGGCGCATCGCCATTGCGCGGCTGTTGGTGAGCTACCGTCCCGTCTGGCTTCTCGACGAGCCGACTGCCGGCCTCGACAAACACTCCGAAATCCAGTTCATCGCCCTGATGAAAGCGCATCTCGAAGACGGCGGCATCATCATTGCCGCGACGCACCTGCCGCTCGGCCTCGACGAGGTGAAAGAGTTGAGGTTGGGCCTCACCTGAAATGACTGCATTCCTCCGCGCCCCCCTCTGTCCTGCCGGACATCTCCCCCACAAGGGGGGAGATTGGCCTACACGTCGATTTTCGCTCCTCGCACCGGCTGTAGAAAGGGCGGCGTCACCAAAGCTGCTGATCTCCCCCCTTGTGGGGGAGATGTCCGGCAGGACAGAGGGGGGCAACGTAGAACGCCACACTAACTCGCGGGGCACCGCATGCTAGCGCTCTATCTCCGCGATGTCCGGCTGGGCATCCGCGCCGGTGGCGGCGCGCTGACCGGCATCCTGTTTTTCCTGGCGGTGGTGGCCACCATCCCCTTCGGCGTCGGCCCGGATCTCAACCTGCTTGGGCGCATCGGCCCGGCCATTCTGTGGATCGGCGCGCTGCTCGCCTCACTGCTCGGGCTCGACCGGCTGTTCCAGGCCGATCGCGAGGACGGTTCGCTCGATCTCCTGATGCTCGCCGGCGACCGGCACATGCCGGCGCTGACCGTATTCGTCAAATGCCTGGCGCATTGGACGGCATGCGTGCTGCCGCTGGTCATCGCCACACCGCTGCTCGGCCTTTTCATGAATATCGAGCCTATCGGCATCGGCGCCGCCGCCGTGACCCTGCTCGTAGGCACGCCGGCGATCACCTTCATCGGCGCGGCCGGTGCTGCGGTGACGGTTGCCCTGCCGCGTGGCGGGCTGATGGTCTCCGTGCTGGTGCTGCCGCTGGTCATCCCGGTGCTGATTTTCGGCGTCTCGGCAAGCTATGGCGCGGTCGCCGATCCCGACCCGTTCCTGCCGCCCTTTCTCATCCTGTGCGCGCTGACGCTGTTTCTGGCGGTGATCGGTCCGGTTGCCGCTGCGCTCGCACTGGAATCGGGCGTGGATTGATGGGGATGCAAGGCCAGGCTGTCGGCCGATCTGCAAATCCGCCGCACCGGCGCTCGATTGCGTAGCCGGTGCGCCACTTGTATGAAAGTGCCATGAACAAGGCAGGACCGTTGCGCGCACAACACCTCAAATGCCTGGCAAAACCATCTTGCCGGAGGCTCGCATGACGGCGCATGCCCTCTATGTTTCGGCGGCCTATGCGATATCCGCGCTCGTGCTTGCAGGTCTGGTCATCTGGATCCTTGCCGACCAGCGCGGCAGGCGGCGCGAGATGGCCGAACTGGAAGCAAGCGGTGCCCGCCGCCGGTCGGATCGCGGTAGTATCAAGAAATGACGACAGACAGCGAAGCCAGGAAATCCGGTCCGCGACTGATCGTGCTGCTGCCGCTGGCGATCTTCCTGGTGCTGGCCGGCATCTTCCTGATGCAGCTTTTGTCCGGCCGCGACATTTCGGCTGTGCCTTCGGCGCTGATCGGCGAACCGGCGCCGAAGACCGTGCTGCCGCCGCTTGAAGGCATTTCGCTGCCCGGCATCGACTCCGGGCAGTTCGCCGGCAAGGTCACGCTGGTCAATGTCTTTGCATCCTGGTGCGCGCCGTGCCGCGAAGAGCACCCGGTCCTCATGGCGCTCGCGCAGGACAAGCGCTTTGCCATTGCCGGCCTCAACTACAAGGACAAGCCGGAAAATGCCCGCCGTTTCCTGGGGGACCTCGGCAACCCCTACGGCGCCGTCGGCACCGATGAGGCCGGCCGCAGCGCCATCGACTGGGGCGTCTATGGCGTGCCGGAAACCTTCATCATCGGCAAGGATGGCAAGGTCTTGTTCAAGCATGTCGGACCGCTGACGGTGCAGTCGGTCCAGACGGTCGTGCTGCCGCAGATCGAAAAGGCGCTCGCGGCAACGCCGTGAGGCGTATTGAACTTAGCCGTAGATCTCGCGATAGGCACCGCGCAGCATTTCGTCGCGATTGCCGTTGATATCGGCAAGGTCGCGATGCGTCATGCTCTCGATCTCGGCGATGAGGCGATTGTAGCGGCGGCGCTTTTCGACGCGCTCCCGGATGCGATTGACCGCATTGGACAGGATCATGGCAGGCTCCTTTCAAAACGCGCCTGAACCGGCGCAAGGCTCCTCCCTGACCCCACAAAGATCGGCATAGATGCGCTGCATTGCAACATATATTGCTGCAATGCAGCAATGCGGGCATTGCATATGCGGTACGATCCCGAAAAGCTGCAGACTTTTCGGACAAGATCACGCTTCAATAACAAAGGCTTAGATCGAGATGGGTCATCTCGATCTAACGGTGACCTTGGAGCTTATTTGCCGAGCCGTTCATCCAGCGAGTGCCGCATGATCAGTGGCATCTGGAAGAAGGTGAAGACCAGCGTGATCGGCATGATGCCCCAGACCTTGAAGGCCACCCAGGTGTCGGTCGAGAACGAGCGCCAGACCACCTCATTGACGATTGCCAGGAACAGGAAGAACAGCCCCCAGCGCAAGGTGAGCTTTCGCCAGCCCTCGGCATCGAGCCGGAAGGCGGAATCGAACACATAGCCGAGCAGCGACTTGCCGAACAGCAACCCGCCCAAAAGCACACCGCCGAACAGCGTGTTGACGATGGTCGGCTTCATCTTGATGAAGACGTCGTCCTGCAGATAGAGCGTCAGCGCCCCGAATACGAAAACCACCACGCCGGACACCAGCGGCATCATCGGCAGCGTGCGCGTCAAAATCCACGACGCAACCAGCGCAATCGCGGTGGCGATCATGAACAGGCCGGTGGCGATGAAGATCGGCCCGCCGAAATCATTGAGGGCCGGGATTTTCTCGGCCAGCCACGCACCGCGCGCATTGGCGAAGAAGAACACCATAAGCGGCCCCAGCTCCAGGACCAGCTTGAGCAGCGGATTGATGTCCTTCTTCTTCGGGTCGGACGGGTCGCGTTCGAGGATCGGTTCGGTCATTGCGCTTCACTCTACTCCTGCGATCGCCTTGGCGAAATCGCCGGCTGAGAATGGCTCCAGATCGTCGACCTGTTCGCCGACGCCGATGAAATAGACCGGCAATCTATGCTTGGCGGCGATGGCCACCAATATGCCGCCGCGCGCCGTGCCGTCGAGCTTGGTCATGACCAGCCCGTTGACGCCCGCGACATTGCGGAAGATCTCGACCTGGTTCAGCGCATTCTGGCCGGTCGTGGCATCGACCGTCTGCAGCACGGTATGCGGCGCATCCGCATCGTGCCGGCCAAGCACGCGGACGATCTTTTCGAGTTCCGCCATCAACTCGGCCCTGTTCTGGAGCCTGCCGGCCGTATCGATGATCAGTACATCGGAACCGGCTTCCTTGGCCTTCTCATAGGCGTCCCAGGCAAGACCGGCAGCATCCGCGCCGAGCTTGGAGGCCACCACCGGCGAATTTGTGCGCTCGCCCCAGATCTTGAGCTGTTCGATAGCCGCCGCGCGGAAGGTGTCGCCGGCGGCCAGCATCACCGACAGCCCGCCCTCGGTCAGTTTGGCGGCCAGCTTGCCGATCGTCGTCGTCTTGCCGGTGCCGTTGACGCCGACCACGAGGATGACATGCGGCTTGTGCGACAGGTCGAGTTCAAGCGGCATCGCCACCGGCGCCAGCACCTTCTCGACCTCCTCGGCCATGATGCGGCGCACATCGGCTTCCGTCGTCTGGCGGCCATAGCGACCGGATGTCAACGTGTCGGTGATGCGGATTGCCGTTTCCATGCCGAGATCGGCCCGGATCAGCACCTCTTCCAGATCATCGACAATATCTTCGTTGAGGCGGCTCTTGGTGAAGACGCCGGAAATATTGTCGCCAAGTTCCTTCGATGAGCGCGCCAGGCCGGATTTCAGCCGCTGGAACCAGCTTTGCCTGGGGGCCTGCGGGGCGGGTGCTGCCGGCTCGGCCTTCTGCTCGACCTTCTTCGACACCGTGACCTTGCCAGCGGCTCGCGCAGGTGTCGGCTGCGGAACGGCGGAAGGCTCCGGCGCGATCTCGTCGCGCAGCGGCTCGGCGGCTATGGGTTCCAGCTGGCGCAATGGCGCAGGAATTTCGGCGGGCGGCACATCATCCGCCGCGTCCGCGACAGGTTGTTGCCCTTCCGATTCAGGCTCGGCGGCTGCAGCCTCGGGTGCGGTTGCGTGCATGGTCGGCGCAGTTGCCGGCGTCTCAGGCGGCGAGGGGATTTCCTCGGGCAGGTCAGGCGCCGACGGCTCTTGCGGCGCAACAGGCACCTCGGCTGGCGCAGGTTCCGGCTCCGCCGGGCTCGGCGTGGGCGCCGGCTGTTCGGCGGGTTTTTCAGGCTCGGTTTCCGGGACTTCCGGCGCGGGCTCCGGTTTCGGCTTTTCCGGCGGCACCGGCTGCGGCGCAGGTTCCGGCTCGGGGATCGCAGGCGGTGCAGGCGGGGTCTCGGGCGCGGGCCCCTCGGCCGGGGCGGACGGCGTTTCGGCGATTGCCGCAGCCTCATCGGCCGGTTTCAGCGCTTTCAGCGCCTCGATATCGGCCGGCAGTGGCGTGTCGGCGGGTTGTTCCTCGGCCTGTTTCTTGCCGAAGGAAAAGACTTTCTTGATGAAACCGAATGCCATGCGGTCCGCTTTCCTCAGGCCGCAATCTGGGCGACAGGGCTGGCAATCAGCCGCGCGCCGTCCTGGCCGGTGATCTCGGCCGCAACGATGCTGCCCGGTGCACCGCCCTTAATTGCCGCAAGCGTGAAGCCTTCCGTGCGGCCGAGCCCGTCGCGCTCGATCAGGATGGATTGCCTGGTGCCGACCAGCACTTGCAGATGGTGTCGATAGGCGGCCTCGCCGGCCGCGCGCAGCCTTGCCGCGCGCTCCTTGATCGCCTGTCCGGCCACCTGTGGCATGCGCGCCGCCGGCGTTCCCTCACGCGGCGAGAACGGGAAGACATGCAGATGCGTCAGGCCGCATTCGGCGACAATTCTCAGAGAATTTTCGAACATTTCTTCCGTTTCGGTCGGAAATCCGGCGATTATGTCGGCGCCGAAGACGATTTCTGGACGAATTTCGCGCACTTTTTCGCAGAAACGGATCGAATCGTCGCGCAAATGGCGGCGTTTCATGCGCTTCAGAATCATGTCGTCGCCCGCCTGCAGCGACAGATGCAGATGCGGCATCAGCCGCTTCTCAGTGGCGATGGCTTCCAGCAAATCATCGTCGGCCTCGATCGAGTCGATGGAGGACAGCCGCAGCCGGCGCACATCCGGCGCCTGGCGCAGGATCGTCTTGACCAGCTTGCCCAGCCTCGGCGCGCCCGGCAGGTCGGCGCCATAGCTGGTCATGTCGACGCCGCTCAGCACGATCTCGGCATAGCCATTGCCCGTCAGGCGCTTGATCTGCTCGACCACTGCACCCATCGGCACCGAACGCGAATTGCCGCGGCCGTAGGGGATGATGCAGAAGGTGCAGCGATGGTCGCAGCCATTCTGCACCTGCACGAAGGCACGCGCCCGGCCTTCGATCGCATCGACCATGTGGCTTGCGGTCTCGCGCACGCTCATAATGTCGTTGACGCGCACCTTTTCGGTGTCGTTGACGCCGAAATCGGGCAAAGCGCGGTAATTATGGGCCTTCAGCTTCTCTTCATTGCCGAGAACCAGATCGACCTCGGCCATCTGCGCGAAGGCCTCCGGATCGGTCTGCGCCGCGCAGCCGCTGACGATGATGCGCGCGTTCGGATTTTCCCGCCGCGCCTTGCGGATCGACTGCTTGGCCTGGCGCACCGCTTCGGCGGTCACCGCGCAGGTGTTGAAGATCACCGCGCCGTCCTTCAGCGCGCCGAGCCCTGCAGCCTCCGCCTCGCGGCGCATCACCTCGGATTCATAGGTGTTCAGCCGGCAGCCGAAAGTAACGACGTCGATGGCCATCAGGCGACATCCTGCCGGTCACGCCGCCACAGGCCGGTGGCCGGGTCGAAGCTCCCGGAAAATTCCCATTCGGCCGGGCCGGTCATCACCACATGGTCGTCCTCGCGCCAGTCGATGGCAAGCAAGCCACCCGGAAGCGTGACGGTGACCTGGCGGCCGGTGCGGTTGGTGCGGGCGGCGCTGACGGCTGCGGCGCATGCGGCCGAGCCGCAGGCGCGTGTCAGCCCGGCGCCGCGCTCCCAGGTGCGCAAGGTCAGCGCATCGCGCGAAGTGACCTGCGCAATCGAGATATTGGCGCGCTCTGGAAAGATCGGATGGTTTTCAAGCAGCGGTCCGAAGCGCTCGAGGTCGTAGGACCAGACGTCCTGATCGACCCAGAAGATCGCATGCGGATTGCCCATCGAGGCAACCGAAGGCGAGTGCAGTACCGGGGCGTCGATGGGACCGATCTGGAGTTCGATCATGCGGGTATCGCGAAACTCCTCGGCAAGCGGAATCTCCTGCCAGCCGAAGCGCGGTTCGCCCATATCGACCGAAATCAGCCCATCCTCATGCTCCTCGGCATTGAGGATGCCGGCGATCGTCTCGAAGGTGAATATCTTCTCGCCGGTTTCGGCGGCAAGCGCCTGCACCACGCAGCGCATGCCGTTGCCGCAGGCCTGCGCCATCGAGCCGTCGCAATTGATGATCTCGATATAATTCGCCGTTCCGGGCGTGCGCGGATCGTGGATTGCCATGATCTGGTCGAACTTGGTCGCCGGATCGGCATTGAGCGCAACGGCCGCCTTAGGCGCGATGCGATCGGCACGGCCACGCATATCGGCAACGATGATTTCGTTGCCGAGCCCGTTCATCTTGGCGAAAGGCGCATTGGTGCTCATTGCGGCCTATATGGCGGAAACACCGGCGAATTACCAGTCTCGCCATCGGGAAGCGTTGTCTTCCCGCCATTCATCGAAAGCTGCATGAAAACCGTGTCGAGCCAGCGTCCGTGTTTGAAACCGGAACCTTCGAGCATGCCGCAATGGCGGAAGCCCAGCGCCTCATGCAGTTTCACCGATGCACTGTGCGGGCCGCCGTCGCCGATCACCGCCATCATCTGGCGAAAGCCGAGCGCGCGCGTATCGGTAATCAGCCGTTCCAGCAAAGCCCGGCCGAGGCCCTGCCCCTGGCGATCGGGCGCGATATAGATCGAATCCTCGACGATGAAACGATAGGCGGGGCGCGGCCGGAACGGTCCGGCATAGGCGTAGCCGGCAACCTCGCCGCCAAGCTCGGCAACGATATAGGGAAAGCCGCCGTCGCGAAGCCTGCTGAACCGCGCCTCCATCTCCTGGCGCGAAGGCGGCTCAAGCTCGTAACTGGCCGTGCCGTGACGCACGGCATGATCATAGATCGCCGTAATTGCATCGAGATCGGCAATTTCGGCGGGTCTTACAGCAATGCCGCTCATGTCGGGCCTGTCCGGGAGTTTCGGGTTCCGCCCGAATAAAGCAGCCGATCCCGTAAAAGAAAAGGGCGGCCCTGAAGGCCGCCCCGATCTTTTTCTGTTCGATCCCGACCGCTATTCGCGGTTGCCGAGGAACTGCAGCAGGAAGGTGAACAGGTTGATGAAGTCGAGATAGAGCGTCAGCGCACCCATGATGGCCTTGCGGCCGGCGACCAGAACGTCGTCGCCCTCGAAATACATTTCCTTGATCTTCTGCGTGTCATAGGCGGTCAGGCCGGCAAACACCAGGACGCCGATCGACGAGATGGCGAACTGCAGCGCCGAGGACTGCAGGAAGATGTTGACGACCATGGCGATGATCAGGCCGAACACGCCCATCACCAGGAAGGTGCCCATGCCGGTCAGGTCACGCTTGGTCGTGTAGCCCCACAGCGACAGTGCGCCGAAGGCGGCAGCGGTGACGAAGAAGGTCTGCGTGATGCTCTGGGCGGTGAATACCAGGAAGATCGACGACAGCGACAGGCCCATCAGGCCGGCGAAGACCCAGAACGCGGTCTGTGCGCCGGAAACACTCATGGTATGGACGCGCGCGCTCAGGAAGAAGACCATGCCGAGCGGGGCGAGCATCACCAGCCACTTGAGCGGCGAACCGTAGAGCGCAACGCCGACATTGGTCAGCATCTTGCCATTGGCAAGGGTTGCGACCGCGCTGGCGGGATCGTTGGTGGTGGCCATCATCATCGTGGCAAGAGCGGCCACGCCGGTGATTGCGAGGCCAAGCGCCATAAGGTTGTAGACCTTGAGCATATAGGCGCGCAGGCCCTCGTCGATGACAGCGTCGGCGCGGGTGCCCGCGGGCGCGACACGTGTCTGGTAGTTGCGGAGGTCAGCCATTGTATTCCTCTTTGCTTCTGCCCCGTCCGGTGTCGGGCCTTTTTACCATGAACCCAGGCGCCGCTGGCGGGACTCCAGCATGCCTGCGGCAGAATATGATGATTCTTTCAGGCGAGAACAAGACCCGTTACGTCGCGAAATGCCTTGTGATTACGTTAAAATTTATTAACCCGGCAGGCAGGTTATCTCTACGCAACTCCGGACGCAAAACCGCTAAGCACTTTTGCTGGAGTTGCTTTTAGAGCGTGCGCAGCACCGGCGCGGCCTTCTGGCCGAGCACCCGCCAGGTTCCCAGAAGCCCGATCCCGACCGTCACCACCAGCGCGACCAGCAGCGTCGCCACCGCGACCTCAGGCAGGAAATGCCAGGGCAGCTTCATTATTCGTGTGACGACAAACCACGCGGCGATGCCCCCCGCAGCGAGCGCGAAGACCGCCGTTGCGAACCCGATCAGCATATATTCCAGCGAAAAGGCCTTTATCAGCGTGTTGCGCGTTGCCCCGAGCGTCTTCAGCACCACGGCATCATGCACGCGCGCCCGGTTGCCGGCCGCAAGCGCCCCCGAAAGCACCAGCACGGAGGCGATCAGCGCCACGCTGGCGGCGGCGCGGATGGCGGTGCCGATCTGCCCGACGATGCGGTTGACGACATCCAGCGCATCCTTGACGCGCACCGTGGTGACGGCCGGAAAAGCGCGTGTCACCGCGTTGAGGACCCGTGCTTCCTCGGCCGGCGTGGCATCAGACGTCATCAATGTCGCCAGCCAGCTATGCGGTGCGCCGGCGAAGGTGTTGGGCGAAAACACCATGACGAAATTGATGCCCATCGATTCCCACTGCACCTCGCGGAAACTGGCGATGGTGGCCGTCACATTGCGACCAAGCACATTGACCGTCACGGTATCGCCGAGCTTCAGGCCGAGTTCGCGCCCCTCCTGTGCGGAAAACGACACCAGCGGTTCCCCGTCATAGTCCGGCGGCCACCATTTGCCTTCGCTCAGCGTCGAGTTTTCAGGAACGTTCCTGGCATAGGTCAGGCCGCGGTCGCCGCGCAGCACCCAGCCTCCCTCGGCAGGCACCTTGATCTTCTGTACTTCCACGCCGTTCAGCGCCATCACCCGCCCGCGCAGCATCGGCACTCGCACAAGCTTGCCGTCTGGCGCCTGCGCCTGGACAAGATCGGCGAAGGCATCGACATCGGCGCTTTGTATGTCGACAAAGAAGAAATTGGGCGCCTGTTCCGGCAGGCCGCCGGTAATCTGCCGGCGCAGATTGCCGTCGATCAGCGCCAGTGTCACCAGCAGCGTGAGCCCCAGGCCGAGCGACAGCACGACCGAAGGGGTGAGCGCGCCGGGCCGATGGATGTTGCCGACTGCCAGCCGCAGCGCGGTAGAGCGCACCCGTGGGCTTTTGCGCGCCAGCCATTGCACCAGGAGGCCGACACCCCGCAGCACCGCAAAGGCAAAGATCGTAGCCGCGACGAAAATCGCCGCGATGCGGCGGTCGCCGGAAAACCAGATGGCCAGCAGCGCCAGAAGGATCGCAATGCCGGCAGCCGCAGCGACATAGGCAAGGCGCGGCAGGCCGCCAGCGCCAAAACCCATCTCGCGAAACAGCGCGGTGGCCTGCACCTCGCGCGCCCGGCCGAGCGGCAGCAGGGCGAAGGCGAGCGTCACCAGCACGCCGAACAGCGCCGCCATCGCCAGCGCACCGGGATAGAGGCCGCCCTCGGCCGGAACCGGGATGACCGAGGAGAGTGCGGCCCCCGCCGCAAACGGCATCAGCGCTCCGAGCAACAGGCCAATCACGATGCCGATGCCGGCAATCATCAGGATCTGCACCAGATAGACGGTGAAGACAAAACCGCCCGAGGCGCCAAGGCTCTTGAAGGTGGCGATGACGCCGCGCTTGCCGTCGAGATAGGCGCGCACCGCATTGGCGACGCCCACGCCGCCGACCACCAGCGCCGTCAGCCCGACCAGCGTCAGGAATTGCGAGAAGCGCTCGATATTAGAGGAAAGCGCCGGGGCTGCATTGGTGCGCGTGCGGATGCTCCAGCCGGCCTGCGGGAATTTTTCGCCCGCCTCAGCGCGGATGCCGGCAAGCCGCGTTTCGCTCGTACCGTCGGGCAGGCGCATCTTGTAGGCGTGCTCGACCAGGCTTCCCGGCTGGATCAGACCCGAAGCCCTCAGCCCCTCCAACGACACCAGAAGACGTGGCGCGAAGCCAAAGCCTTCCGACACGGCATCTGGTTCGGTCAGGATCGTCGCGCGCAACTGGAACGTGGCGCTGCCGAGCTTTATCAGGCTCCCCGGCTTGATCCCCAACCGTTCGAACAACTGGCTGGATGCCACCGCGCCGAACGCGCCGTCCTGTTCATCGAAAAGTGCGGGGCGGGACAGCGCCGGTTCGGTGACAAGCTCACCGAACAAAGGATAGGCGCCATCCACCGCCTTGACTTCGGCAAGCGCCTGATCGGAACCGTCCGGCAGCCGCGCCATGGAGCGCATATTGGCGCTTTCCGACACAGAGCCGAGTCCTTGCAGAAATGCCTTTTCCTCGGCGCTCGCCTCGCGCTGGTTGAGCTGGAAGCGCAGATCGCCGCCGAGCAGCATCTGGCCTTCATTGGCAACGCCCGCGGTGATCGAGCGTGCGACCGAATTGACGCCGCCGATTGCCGCCACGCCAAGCGCGATGCAGGTGAGGAAGATCAGGAAACCGGAAAGACCGCCACGCATCTCGCGCAGCGAAAACCGTAAAGCTAGCGATAGCGTGCGGGACAATGGCATCGGGGATCAGCTCGCCGCGACCGAAAGGGATGGTGTGGCGTCGATCCGCCCCGAGCGCATCGTCACCTGCCTCGTACAGCGGGCAGCTAGAATAGGATCATGCGTGACCAGCACCAGGGTCATGCCGCGCTCGGCCGCCTTGGCAAAGAGCAGGTCGGCGATCTGGCGGCCGGTCGCCTGGTCGAGATTGCCGGTCGGCTCGTCGGCGACGAGGATGCGCGGCTGCGGCGCCAGCGCGCGGGCAATCGCCACGCGCTGCTGCTCGCCGCCCGACAATTCGCCGGGATAATGTGTCACGCGATCGGCAAGGCCGACCGCTTCAAGCTCGCGCGTGGCGATCTCGAATGCATCGCGCTTTCCGGCAAGCTCCAGCGGCACCGCGACATTTTCCAGCGCCGTCATGTTGGGGATGAGGTGGAAGGACTGGAAGACGATGCCGATATTGCGGCCACGGAATGCGGCGATCCGGTCTTCGCTTTTGCCGTTGAGCACCTCGCCGGCAATGCGCACGGTTCCGGCATCGACGCCTTCAAGCCCGGCCAGAACCATCAGCAGGGTCGACTTGCCGGACCCCGAAGGCCCGACGATGCCGATGGCCTCGCCGGTCGCCACCTTCAGGCTGACACCGTTGAGCACATGCACGGAAGACGCGCCGGTGCCCAGCGTCAACGATATGTCGGAAAGGTCGATGACGGGTTCTGTCACGGCGTTTCTATCCTATATGGAGCACAAGCAGGATCGTCGTCGTCATATGGGCTTTGAACCATGGCATTCAAATATCTGGCCTTTTTTCTTTTTGCCGCGGGCCTGGCCCTTTTTTCCGGCTCCGCTCCACTACGGGCCGAGCCTCTAAAAATCGTCGGCTTCGGCGACAGCCTGATGGCCGGCCACGGTCTCGATGCCGGGCAGAGCTTTCCCGAAAAGCTCGAGGCGGCGCTACGGGCCAAAGGTCACGATGTCGTGATCGCCAATGCCGGCGTGTCGGGCGACACAACCAGCGGCGGCCTTTCGCGGCTGGAATGGTCGATCCCCGACGGCACGCAACTCGTGCTGCTGGAACTGGGCGCCAACGACATGCTGCGCGGCATTTCGCCCGAGATCACCGAAAAGAACCTCGATGCCATGCTGTCGCAACTCAAGCAACGCAACAACATTGCGGTGCTGCTGATGGGCATGCGCGCCGCACCCAATCTCGGCCCGGACTATGCCGCCGCTTTCGACGCCATCTATCCGCGTCTGGCAGAAAAATACGATGTCGCGCTCTATCCGTTCTTCCTCGACGGGGTGGCGGCCGACAAGACGCTGCTGCTTGAAGACGGCATGCACCCCAATGCCGCCGGGATCGACCGCATGGTCGAACGGATAGTGCCGGCAGTCGAGAAAATCATTATCGCCGGGGCAGACAATTCATGATGTCCTGTCATTGCCTGTTCATAAGCAACAAACAACTTGCTCCATGCAAGGATCGGTGATTCGCTAGGACAAGATTTCGATTCGGGGAGGCAGCGATGCCGCGACTTTTCACCGCCCTCGAAATTCCGCGCGATGCAGCGCTTTCCCTTTCTCTCCTTCGTGGTGGTCTGCCGGGTGCCCGGTGGATCGACGTCGAAAACTACCATTTGACCCTGCGCTTCATCGGCGACGTCGAAGGCCATGTCGCCGACGAGATCGCCAATGGGCTTGACCGTGTGCGCCGGCACGCGTTCCAGCTCCAGCTTTCGGGCGTCGGCGCCTTCGGCTCCAGGAAGCCGCATGCGGTATGGGCGGGCTTCGCACCCTCGCCGGAACTCGCCGCCCTGCAGGCCGAAATCGAGCGCATCTGCCAGCGGCTGGGCCTGCCGGCCGATCCGCGCAAATTCATGCCGCATGTCACATTGGCGCGGCTGCGCAATACAGCGCCGGAGGGAGTTGCCCGCTATCTCTCCGCGCGCGGCAATTTTTCGACTGCCCCCTTCAAGGTCGGCCGGTTCGTGCTGATGTCTTCACGCGATTCGGTCGGCGGCGGCCCTTATGTCATCGAGGAGGCCTGGCCGCTCTCGGGCGCGGATCTGCGCACCGGCACATCCACGCACGATATCGAAGCGATGTGGATGGCGCGGTAGGACCGATCCATTACCGGGGGGCAGACAGGGCGTCACGGCTCCGATCTTGCAGCCGGCCCTCCTTATGCCCACATTGCCTCCAGGTAAAAGGAGACAATGATGGCCCGGACGAGCAAATCCGACCATGGTTTCGAGCAGGACGAGGCAAGCGTCCGCGAGGGCTTCTGGCGCACCGCCAAGTGCGCCGCGCGCCACATCCCCTTCATGGAGGATGTTGTCGCCGCCTATTATTGCGCGCTCGACCGGCAGACACCGTTGCGCGCCAAGGGCATCCTTTTCGGCGCACTCGCCTATTTCGTCCTGCCGACCGACGCCATCCCGGACATAATCTTCGGCCTGGGCTTCACCGACGATATCGCCGTGCTGACCGCGGCGATTGCCGCAATCCGTGCCCATGTCACCCCGGCCCATCGTCTCGCGGCCAGGCAGGCGCTTCAGGACCTCGACTGAGCCTAGCAACCGGGCCTGACAAATTCTCGCCTTTTTCGTGGTCTGAAACGTCCGCAAGGGACTATGCACGGAAATCCTCACCGGGATCGAAGCGCAGACGGTGGCGGGGACCTTGGCGTAAATGCTTCTTTCTCAAAGCGCATTCACCCTTTGGTAACCCAGATTAAATCAAAATGAACCGAGCGGGCAGGGCGGATCAGACCTGCTTTCGTACATCATGCGAATTACAGGGAACCAGAAAACCATGCGCGGATTGATCGTCTTCTTTTCGAGCCTGATCCTGGTTGCGGGCGCCGCTCCGGCGCTTGCCCAGTCAGCCACCAAGATCGGCCAGCACAACGCGTGGGGCACCTACAGCTACCAGGCCAACAATGGTAAGGTCTGCTATGTGCTGACGGTTCCGACCGACAAGCAGCCGGCAAATCTCGACCACGGCGACATCTTCTTCTTCGTCAGCCAGCGGCCCGGCCAAGCCGTGTCCTATGAGCCGCAATTCATCGCCTCCTACGACTTCCAGGCCAATTCCAAAGTGTCGGTCACCGTGGGCGACAAGTCGTTTTCCATGTTCACCCGCGGCAAGTCCGCCTGGGTGGAAAACGCCGCCGAGGAGCCGGTCCTGATCGCAGCCATGAAGGCCGGCGCCGACATGAAGGTGGCGGCCAAGTCCGGGCGCGGCAACCCGACCAACTACACCTTCTCGCTGAAGGGCATTTCGGCGGCGCTGACCTCGATCGCCAACTGCAAATGAGCGTCCGAACGAAGCATGATCCCGTGCGGGATCATGCTTCAACTACAAGCCTTAACAGCCGGGCCGGCGGGTCCGGCTTTTGCTTTTCCGGGCCTGATTCGATCTTTTAGCCCCCAATGACGTACCAATGACACCTTGCCGGAATGACGCCAAGGTGACGCGGCTTCCCGCCTGTGATATGTCGCCTCGCAATCCTATCCAGCAGAAAACCCCGGCCGGACCTCACGGACCATGACGCTTTCTTTCGACATCACCGATGACAAGACCCGCGAGGCGCTGCGCGCCCGTGCTTCTACACCCGTGAAGCAATCGCTGATCGGCCTCACGCGAGCCGAGATGGCCGAGGCGCTGGTGAGCGCCGGCATCGTGCCGGAACGCCAGGCAAGGATGCGCACGCAGCAATTGTGGCACTGGCTTTATGTGCGCGGCGTCAGCGATTTTGCGCATATGTTCAACATCTCCAAGGAACTGCGCGCCAATCTGGACCGGCATTTCACCATTGCCCGACCGGAAATCGTCGAAGAGCAGATTTCCAATGACGGCACCCGCAAATGGCTGTTCCGCTTTCCGCCGCGTGGTGCCGGCAGGCCGGTCGAGATCGAGACGGTCTATATTCCCGAGGAGGGCCGCGGGACGCTGTGCATCTCCAGCCAGGTCGGCTGCACGCTGACCTGTTCCTTCTGCCACACCGGCACGCAGAAGCTGGTGCGCAACCTGACCGCCGAGGAAATCCTGGCCCAGCTGATGTCGGCGCGCGACCAGCTCGGCGACTTTCCCGACCGCGACACGCCGGATGGCGCTATCGTTCCGGCCGAGGGACGCAAGGTCTCCAACATCGTCATGATGGGAATGGGCGAGCCGCTCTATAATTTCGAGGAGGTCAAGAAGGCGCTGCTGATCGCTTCCGATGGCGACGGCCTGTCGCTGTCGAAGCGGCGCATCACGCTTTCAACGTCCGGCGTCGTGCCGGAGATCGTCCGCACCGGTGAGGAGATCGGCGTCATGCTGGCGATTTCGCTGCATGCAACCAATGACGATCTGCGCGACCTGCTCGTGCCGATCAACAAGAAATACCCGCTGAATGAACTGATCGCCGCCTGCCGCGCCTATCCGGGCCTGTCGAACGCCAAACGCATCACCTTCGAATATGTGATGCTGAAGGACGTCAATGATTCCATCGACGACGCCAAGGCGCTGGTCAAGCTGCTCAAGGGCATTCCGGCCAAGATCAACCTGATCCCGTTCAATCCTTGGCCGGGCACCAACTACCAGTGCTCGGACTGGGAGCAGATCGAGAAATTCGCCGACTATATCAATGCCGCCGGCTACGCCTCGCCGATCCGCACGCCACGCGGCCGCGATATCCTCGCCGCCTGTGGTCAGCTCAAATCCGAATCCGAGCGCATGAAGAAGAGCGAGCGGCTGGCGCTCGAGGCCATGATGATTGCAGGCCACGGCGAAGCCTGAGCCTGCTGAAATTCACTTGGCCTGTGCCGTCAGGATCTTGAGCGCGAAGACGGAAAACACGCCGGCAAACAGATAGTCGACGATGCGCGTGACGGTCGGATTCTTCCGCAGCAGCCGGGAGAATTTGTCGGCGGCAATCACCATCGGCGCCACGATCGGCAGCGCCAGTGGGATGAACAGCAATCCGAGGAAGAACAGCTTGCCGGGCGCATGGGGATCATGCGCCGACACGAATTGCGGCAGGAACGTCATGAAGAACAGGATGATCTTGGGGTTGAGCAGGTTGATGCCAAGCCCCGTCATCCAGTTCTGGAACAGACTATGTGAGGCGCCGCCACGCTTTTCCGGCGAGAAGGCCGATCCGTGGCGGACCGCCTGCACCGCCAGCCAGACGAGATAAAGCGCACCGACGATCTTGAGCACCAGGAAGGCTTGCGGCGAGGCGACGATCAGTGCCGAAAGCCCCAGCGCAACCAGCGTGGTGTGGATAAGAATTCCCGTAAACGCGCCGAACATACAGGCAAATCCCGCCGCCTTGCCCTCTGACAGGGCACGCCCGACGAACAGTGTCATGTCGGGACCCGGCGTTATCGAGATGATGAAGGTCGCGATCGCAAATTGCAGGATGATCGCCAGATCAGGAATGAAATTCATTGACGCCGGGCTCTTGGGTCGTGGTTGAGCATCGGAGTGATCCGAAAACCGGATCCACTTTCGGTCCGATGCTCGAGGACGGCGCAAGCTAACGCATCGGCTCAAAAAGTGAAATCCGCTTTTTGGAGCGCTTCGGTTTCTGACAGAAACGGCCCCTCACGCTTTGTCTCTGCCCCCTCACCCTCACCCTTACCCTCTCCCCGCAAGCGGGGAGAGGGGGGACGTCAGCGTTGCGGCCATTCTCCTTCTCCCTGTTTACGGGCTGAATGTCCCAGACGAAAAAAGGGGCGGCTCCGCTGAGTTCGGAGCCGCCCCTCAATCTATTGCCTGCCCGGAACTCCGGGCGACCGATTCTCAGCTGAGAAAGAAGTTCTGCGTGCCATGCGCCTCGATGGCTTCGGCAAGCCGGCTCAGCGCATGCACATAGGCAGCAGTCCGCGCCGTGATCTTCTTTTCCTTCGATATCTCCCAGATGGCGCGGCCTTCCCGCTCCATGATCGCACGCAGCCGATCGTGAATCTCTTCCAGGGTCCAGTAATAGCCCTGCTTGTTCTGGACCCATTCGAAATAGGAGACGGTCACGCCGCCGGCATTCGCCAATATGTCCGGCAGGACGACGGCACCCTTGGCTGCAAGGATAGCGTCCGCCTCCGCCGTAACCGGCCCGTTGGCGAGTTCCAGGATGAGCTTGGCCGTCACCTTGTCGGCGTTGCGCGCGGTGATCATGTTCTCCAGTGCGGCCGGAACCAATATGTCGCAGTCGACCGTCACCAGTTCGTTGCCCGGCAGGTTCTGGTGCCCTGCCTGGCCCGCGGTCGAGCTGACCGAGAGGTTGTGGTCCTTCGCGGCAAGCAGCACGTCGAGATTGAGGCCATGCGACGAATAAACGGCCCCGCTCGAATCCGAGACGGCAACGATCTTGTGGCCGTCGGCGGCGAGCAGGCGTGCGATATGCTGCCCGGCATTGCCGAAACCCTGAATCGCGACCCGGTTCACGCCGGTGAGCCCAAGCTCGGAAGCGAGATGGCGCACGAGGTAGTAACCGCCACGCGCCGTGGCATCGCCGCGACCGAGCGAGCCGCCCAGGGCGATCGGCTTGCCGGTGATGACAGCCGGCGACGACTGGCCGATGATCTGCGAATATTCATCGGCCATCCAGCCCATGATCATCGAATTGGTGTAGACGTCAGGCGCGGGAATATCGCGCTCAGGGCCCAGGATGCGGGCGAAAGCCTGGATATAAGAGCGCGACAGGCGCTCCAGCTCCGCCTTAGACAGGGTGCGCGGATCGACCTGCACCGCGCCTTTGCCGCCGCCATAGGGAAGGTTCATGACCGCGCATTTGAAGGTCATCCAGAAGGCGAGCATCTCGACTTCCGCTTCCGAAGCCTCCGGATGATAGCGGATGCCGCCCTTGGTCGGCCCACGTGTGTCGTCATAGCGGCAGCGCCAGGCAAGGAAACTCTTTCGCGAGCCGTCGTCCATGCGGATCATCAGACGCGCTTTGGTCGTTTCGCGAGGATATTTGAGTTTCTCGATCACGTCGGGGTCGACGGTAAGATGGGTTGCGGCCTCGTCGAGGCGGACCAATGCGTGATCGAGAAGACTGTCCTCTGCCATCATATTTCCTGTTCTTCGGGGTCAGATAAAAAAATGAGGGGCAGCCATTGCACGAAATCGATACATTTCTCAACCAGCACATTGTCGCTGGCGCAATTTTCTCGTATTTTGGCCATCCTGCGGACTGGTGCGCCTTGCCCTGAACCGCATTCCTGCTAAAAGTCCGGCCCGGCGGCAGAGGGGAAGCTGAGACAGGCCGGTCCTCGCCGCGATGCCCGAAACTGTCGTTTGGCGCATATCCTGATCAAAGCCGATGGCTAGCCGGGATCATGCCAAGCCGCCTCGCGGAGCCCAAGGTAGAAATGTCCAAGTTGAAAGACGTCAAGAAGGTCGTCCTTGCCTATTCCGGCGGGCTCGACACCTCCATCATCCTGAAATGGCTGCAGACCGAACTCGGCGCCGAGGTGGTGACCTTCACCGCCGATCTCGGCCAGGGCGGAGAGCTTGAGCCGGCACGCAAAAAAGCCGAGATGATGGGGATCAAGGATATCCGCGTCATGGATGTCCGAGAGGAATTCGTCCGCGATTTCGTCTTTCCGATGTTCCGCGCCAATGCCGTCTATGAGGGCACCTATCTGCTCGGGACCTCGATCGCACGGCCGCTGATCTCCAAGCATCTGGTCGACATCGCCCGCGAAACCGGTGCCGACGCCATCGCCCATGGCGCAACCGGCAAGGGCAACGACCAGGTGCGGTTCGAACTGTCGGCCTATGCACTCAACCCCGACATCAAGGTCATCGCGCCGTGGCGCGACTGGGCGTTCAAGTCGCGCACCGACCTGCTCAATTTTGCCGAAGCGCACCAGATTCCGGTGCCGAAGGACAAGCAGGGCGAGGCGCCTTTTTCGGTCGACGCCAATTTGCTGCACTCGTCTTCCGAGGGCAAGGTGCTTGAGGATCCGTGGAAGGAGCCGCCGGAATTCGTTCATCAGCGCACCGTCTCGCCGATGGATGCCCCCGACGCCGTCACCGAGATCACCCTGGAATTCAGGAAGGGCGATCCGGTGGCACTGAACGGCAAGGCGCTGTCGCCGGCCTCGATGCTTGCGGCCCTCAACGATCTCGGCCGCGACAATGGCATCGGCCGCATTGACCTGGTCGAAAACCGCTTCGTCGGCATGAAGTCGCGCGGCGTCTATGAGACGCCCGGCGGCACGATCCTGCTTGCGGCGCATCGCGCCATCGAGTCGATCACGCTCGACCGGGGTGCCGCGCACCTCAAGGACGAGCTGATGCCGCGCTATGCCGAACTGATCTATAATGGCTTCTGGTATTCGCCCGAGCGCGAGATGCTGCAGGCGCTGATCGACAAGAGCCAGGAAAACGTCGAAGGCGAGGTCCGGCTTAAGCTCTACAAGGGCAACGTCATCGTTTCGGGCCGCCGCTCCGACAAGTCGCTCTATTCCGACGCACTGGTTACATTCGAAGACGACCACGGCGCCTATGACCAGAAGGACGCCGCCGGCTTCATCCGCCTCAATGCGCTCCGTCTGCGCACGCTGGCAGCGCGCGACCGCAAGCGGTAGACGGCACAAGACGCCACTTATCGGCCTAATAAAAAACCCGGCATTTCGCCGGGTTTTTTTATTGAGCTATGGTCGAAGCGTCAGTTAGCGATCCGGCGCGCGAATTCGGCCAATGCCTTCTGGTAGATCGTGGCGCGGTTCCAATCGTTCCATATGGCGTAGTTCACCTCGCCCGGCCCGTAGCCACCGCCCGCGCTCCAACCATGCCCTTTCAGAAAGTTTGCCGTCGAAGCCAGCACGTCGGCGCGCGAATGGATCAGGTCGCGCCTGCCGTCGCCATCGAAATCGACGGCATATTGCAGATATTTGGACGGCAGGAACTGCGTCTGGCCGAGTTCGCCGAAACCGGCCCCCTTCATCTGGGCAGCCGAGATATAGCCCTTCTGGGCAATCTCAAGCGCGGAATCGAGCTCATTGGTGAAGAATTCCGAGCGGCGGCAATCATAGGCCAGCGTCGCCAGCGGCTGGAACACGCTTTTGTTGCCCGAATTGGCGCCGAAACCGGTTTCCATGCCCCAGATGGCGAGCAGGACTTCCGGCTGGACGCCATAGCGCTGCTCAATCTTGCCGAACAGGCCGGCATTCGACTTCAACAAGCCCTTTGCCTTCTTCACGTAAGAGGCAGGGGCGCGACGGGCGAGGAACTGTTCCACCGTTCCCTTGAATGCCGCATGCTGGTTGCGGTCGATCTTGATGACGCCGCGATCGTATTTCGCCCCTGCAAGCGGGCTTGTGTCGATACCGCGCGCGGCAGCATCGGCCTTGTAGGCTTCCATCCAGGCGCCAAAGCCGCTGCCATCATTGCCGCATTGCGCAGCCAGGACGCTGGGGGTGGTCAGCCCGAGCAGGGCCAGGACGGTTGCGGCAAAAAACGTCTTCTTGGCAAGAAACGCCATATGGTTCTCCTGGTGACATGAATCACATCTGCGGGCTGCACGATCCACCACAAGTCTTTCCACTTTTGGTGAATCAAATGCAAATGCCGTCAAAGGCCTCCCCCGGTTTGCGAGATGTGACCAAGCAACCCGTCCGCTCTGCCGGCAAAAGTCGGGAAACTCCTACGATCAAGCAGGTATTATGGCAAGGGTCGAACACCCGGGAAGCAGCCCTTTGACCGCAAAATCAGGCGCAGTTCAGGCGTCGGCCGAGCCTCATCTTGTAACAGGCCGTCAGCCCTCGTGATCTCCTTTAGCAGGAACTAAAGCAGCAGCCCACCCGTTCCACGCTCGATGGGGTATTGGATATGGAGTTGATCATGAGACGGAATTATCTCGTTTGTACCACCATTGGCGCGCTTCTCGCTTTCAGCGGAGCCGCCTTCGCGCAAACTTCGGTGACCGCCACAACCGACCTCAATGTCCGGGCAGGTCCCGGCCCGCAATACCCGGTCGTCGGTGTCATCGGAGCCAGCCAGTCCACAACACTGAATGGCTGCCTGCAGAACTCGAAATGGTGCTCGGTAGCCACGCAAGGCGGCGAGGGCTGGGTCTATTCCGACTATCTGACCGGCGATTTCGGCGGCACCACCGTCGTCCTGAGCCAGCGCCCCGCGACCTCCGAGGTGACGGTGGTGGAAGCTCCCAAGGGTAATGGCGGGGCCGAAGGTGCGCTGGTCGGCGGTGCCACCGGTGCGGTCGCGGGCGCCATCATCGGCGGTCCGGTCGGCGCTGCGGTCGGCGGGGTTGCCGGTGTGGCCGCCGGTGGCACTGCAGGCGCCGCAGCCGAACCTTCGCCTGAGGTCCGCACCTATGTCACCAGCCATCGGGTAGACCCGGTCTATCTGGATGGTGAGGTGGTGGTCGGCTCGGGCCTGCCCGAAACGGTGCAGCTGCAGGAAATCCCCGACTATGAGTATCGCTATGTCTATGTGAACGGCCAGCCTGTGCTGGTCGATCCGGGCACGCGCAAGGTCGTCTATATCGTGCGCTGACCGAGGGTAAAAACGGAGGCCACCGGCCCGCCGGTGGCCTTGCCAACCACGAATATCGTCGCTTTTCCTTGACTCTCGCCGTTTTTTCCTGTCTACAGAGCCGAAATTCCGCGACGAGTAACAACTCCGAGCCGCCGACCGGGACCCGTTGAGGTATAAATCGATCCCGGAGGCCAACACCCGGCAGCGCGATGCGCCCCCGGGTGCCTTTTGGCTTTGGCTATCGCTTGGCGCTTGCTCTTGAACGTACTACTTCTCGGATTGGATGATCCGGGAAATGAGGATGGTGAATGTTTGAATCGCTGCAGGAGCGCCTTGGCTCGATCCTGAATGGCCTGACCGGCCGTGGCGCGCTGTCGGAGGCCGACGTCTCGGCGGCGCTGCGCGAAGTGCGTCGCGCGCTGATCGAAGCGGACGTGGCGCTTGAGGTCGTGCGTTCCTTTACCGACCGTGTGCGTGAAAAGGCCGTCGGTGCGGCCGTGCTCAAGTCGATCAAGCCCGGCCAGATGGTCGTCAAGATCGTCCATGACGAACTGGTGGAGATGCTGGGCAGCGAAGGTCAGACCATCGACCTCAACGCGCCTGCCCCGGTCGTCATCATGATGGTCGGCCTGCAGGGTTCCGGCAAGACCACCACCTCGGCCAAGATCGCCAAGCGGCTGACCGAGCGGCAGGGCAAGAAGGTCCTGATGGCCTCGCTCGACACCCGTCGCCCTGCTGCCCAGGAGCAATTGCGCCAGCTCGGCGAGCAGACCAAGGTGGCGACCCTGCCGATCATCGCCGGCCAGACGCCGGTCGATATCGCCAAGCGCGCCGTGCAGGCTGCCAGGCTCGGCGGCCATGACGTCGTCATCCTCGACACCGCCGGCCGCACCCATATCGACGAGCCGCTGATGGCCGAAATGGCCGACATCAAGAAGGCTTCGAACCCGCATGAGATCCTGCTGGTCGCCGACAGCCTGACCGGCCAGGACGCGGTCAATCTGGCGCGCAATTTCGATGAGCGAGTCGGTATCACCGGCCTCGTGCTCACCCGCATGGATGGCGACGGCCGCGGCGGTGCGGCCCTTTCCATGCGCGCCGTCACCGGCAAGCCGGTCAAGCTGGTCGGCGTCGGCGAAAAGATGGATGCGCTGGAGGAATTCCACCCCAAGCGCATCGCCGACCGCATCCTCGGCATGGGCGACATCATCTCGCTGGTCGAAAAGGCCGCCGAGACCATCGACGCCGAAAAAGCCGCGGCGATGGCCAGGAAGATGCAGTCGGGCAAGTTCGACCTGAACGATCTGGCCTCCCAATTGCAGCAGATGCAGAAGATGGGCGGCATGGGCGGCATCATGGGCATGATGCCCGGCATGGGCAAAATGAAGGACCAGATGGCCGCAGCCGGCCTGGACGACAAGATGTTCGGGCGTCAGCTTGCCATCATCTCGTCGATGACCAAGGCCGAGCGCGCCAATCCCGATCTTTTGAAACATTCGCGAAAGAAGCGCATCGCAGCCGGTTCCGGCACCGACGCGGCGGAAATCAACAAGCTGCTCAAGATGCATCGTGGAATGGCCGACATGATGAAGGCCATGGGCGGCAAGGGCAAGGGTGGCGGCATGATGCGCGGCCTGATGGGCGGCATGGCCCAGAAGATGGGGCTCGGCGGCCTGGCCGGAGGCATGGGAGGGATGGGCGGCATGCCCGACCTGTCGAAGATGGATCCCAAGCAGTTGGAAGCCTTGAAGAAACAGGCGGAAGCCGCCGGCCTTGGCAAAGGTTTGCCCGGCGGCCTGCCCGGTCTGGGCGGTGGTGGCGGCGGTCTGCCCGGCCTGCCCGGCGGCATGAAGCTGCCAGGCCTTGGCGGCGGTGGACTGCCGGGATTGGGCAAGAAGAAATGAGCGGGACGATGGACACACGCGACCCACAAGTGACGCTTGCCGAACTGCGCGCCTCGATCGACAACATCGACGCATCGCTGATCCACATGCTGGCAGAACGCTTCCGCTGCACCAAGGCGGTGGGCGTATTGAAGGCCACACATGGCCTGCCGCCGGCGGACCCCGCCCGCGAGCAGCGCCAGATCGCGCGGCTGCGGCAATTGGCCGACGAAGCGCATCTCGACCCCGATTTCGCGGAGAAATTCCTCAATTTCATCATCCGCGAAGTCATCCGCCATCATGAGGCCATCGCCGCCGCGAGCAGTGGCGATACCCAAGCCGCTTCGAACAGTGGCAACCAGTCCCCAGGCCTCGACAAGAATTCGCCCGCCTGACGCGGTGAATGAACGCAACAGACCGAAACGAACCGACCTCTAGGAGAAAGACAATGTCCCTTAAAATTCGACTGGCCCGTGCGGGCTCCAAGAAGCGCCCCTATTACCACATCGTTATTGCCGATGCGCGCAACCCGCGCGATGGCCGTTTCATCGAGAACGTCGGCGCCTGGAACCCGCTCCTGCCGCGTGATGGCGACCGCGTGAAGCTGGTCGAAGACCGTATCCGTCATTGGCTCGGCAACGGCGCGCTGCCGACCGACCGCGTGGCCCGCTTCCTTGATGCCGCCGGCATCTCCAAGCGCGAAGCCCGCAACAACCCGAACAAGGGCGAGCCCGGCAAGAAGGCCCAGGAACGCGCCGCCGCAATCAAGAAGGCCCAGGAAGAGGCTGCAGCCGCAATCGCCGCTGCGACCGCCGAGCCGGCTGCCGAAGGTGCGGCCGCCGAGTAATCTTCGGCTTCATCGGAATTGGAAAGGCGGGCATGGTGCCCGCCTTTTTCATTTGTCAGGAATAGAAATAGCGTTCGGGCGCGAGTGGCGGCGGCGCCTTTTCACCAAGCGCCTCAAAGATCGAAATCTCGCAGACGCGGCAAATCGCATCCAGCGCCAGATCATTCGCCTCCATGCCGAACGGCTCCTCCAGCTCTTCCGACAGTGCATCGAGGCCGAAGAAAGTGTATGCGACCAGGGCCGTGAACAGCGGCGTTGACCAGCCAGCGGAAGACACCAGTCCGATCGGCAACAGCAGGCAAAATATATAGGCCGTGCGTTGCAACAGCAGCGTATAGGCGAAAGGCAGCGGCGTTCCCTTGATGCGCTCGCAGCCGGCCTGCACGGCCGCGATCGTGGCGAGCCGCTCGTCGATGATGCGATAGCCGATCGCGTCGATCGCAGCATTCCGGCGCAACTCTGCCGCCCGTCGCCCCATCCGCCGTACCAGCTCGTCAGGGCCATTCAGGGCGCGGGCAACCGCGTGCGCTTCCTCGCCGATGAATTTCCCGGCTTCCGCCACCACGTCGACCTTGCGCAACTGCCCGCGCAGGAAATGGCAGAAGGCCAGCGATTCCATCAGCAGCGCACGGCGTTCGGCCGGATCTTCGATCAATCCATTGGTGGCGCGCGCCAGGTTGCGGATCTCGTAGACAAGCTGGCCCCACAGCTTGCGTGCCTCCCACCAGCGGTCATAGGCGGCATTATTGCGAAAACCCATATAGATGGAGAGCGCCACGCCGAGCAGCCCGAAAGGGGCGATGCTGAAGCCGCTCATGTCGAGCCGGGTGATGTGCACCACACCGACGATGATAGCGGCATAGGCGGCGAAACCCAGAATATGGGGCAGGATACGCGGCACCACCGATCCGCGCATCACGAAAAACAGCGCAAGAACGCCCGGCTTGGGTCGAACGATCATGAAAGAACGCTCCCACTCGATACGGCTAGGGCATGATCCCGAAAAGTTGCAGACTTTTCGGACAAGATCATGCTTCAATAATAAAGGCTTAGATCGAGATGGTGATTCAAGGAAAAGTCATCTCGATCTAACCGTCGGCGTAGCAAATGTCGCTGCAAATACAAAACCGCCCGCCGGCAGTCACGCAGGGCGGGCGGTTATAACGAGTGTCGGTCAGGCGGCCTTCTTCTTCGGCGTGATCAGGCCGCGCGCGATCAGAAGCTCGGCAATCTGCACCGTGTTGAGTGCCGCGCCCTTGCGCAGATTGTCGGAGACGACCCACATCGCAAGGCCGTTCTCGACGGTGGCATCCTCGCGGATACGCGAAATATAGGTGGCATCCTCGCCGGCCGAATCGATCGGGGTGACGTAGCCGCCATCCTCCCTGCTGTCGACGACCAGGCAGCCGGGAGCGTCGCGCAATATTTCGCGTGCCTCATCAGCGGTGATCGGCGTCTCGAACTCGATATTGACGGCTTCCGAGTGGCCGATGAACACCGGCACGCGCACGGCGGTCGCCGTCAGCCTGATCTTGGGATCGAGCATCTTCTTGGTCTCGGCCACCATCTTCCACTCTTCCTTGGTGTAGCCGTCCTCCATGAAAACGTCGATGTGGGGGATGACGTTGAAGGCGATGCGCTTGGTGAACTTCTTGGCTTCGACCGGATCGGCGACGAACACGGCGCGGGTCTGGGTGAAGAGCTCGTCCATGCCTTCCTTGCCGGCGCCGGACACCGACTGATAGGTGGAGACGACGACGCGCTTGATCTTCGCCTTGTCATGCAGCGGCTTCAGCGCCACGACGAGTTGGGCGGTCGAGCAGTTCGGATTGGCGATGATGTTCTTCTTCGAGAAGCCGGCAATGGCGTCGGGGTTCACTTCCGGCACGATCAGCGGCACCTCGGCGTCGTAGCGCCAGGCCGACGAATTGTCGATCACGACGCAGCCCTGCTTGCCGATCTTGGGCGACCATTCCTTGGAGATGTTGCCGCCGGCCGACATCAGGCAGATATCGGTATCGGAGAAGTCATAGGTATCGAGCGCCCTCACCTTCAGCGTCTTGTCGCCGAAGGACACTTCGGTGCCCTGGCTGCGCCGCGATGCGAGCGGCACCACCTCATCGGCCGGAAAGCCGCGTTCCTCGAGGATATTTAGCATTTCCCGGCCCACATTGCCCGTGGCGCCGGCGATCGCAACCTTGAAACCCATCTGTTCTTCTCCTGTCCCTCTCCGCTCGCTTCCTGGAGAAGGCCCGCCGGCCAGTGCGGGCCTCACCCCCCGGCCGGACCCGGGAGAGGGTGAGCAGGCCAAGGGTACTCAGACCGTTTTAGTGGTCGTTTTGGCCGCAGTTTTGATGGAACGGAAGGACGCGCGTTCGCGCCCGGCCTTGTGGCCAGGAAAATCGAATGCAAAAAGCGCCAATAAAAGGCCGCGCATGAAAGGTCTCCGTAACGGGCTAGGCATATGGCGCGAAGCAGTCGAAGAGTCAATGCGCCGCGCTTGCACCTTTGGCCGCATGGCGGCGCTGCAGCAGGATGAGCCCGCCAAGCACGATCAGGGTCGCGCCAGCCGCAATCCGCATGTCGGGCAATTCGTGGAAGATCACATAGCCGATCACCACGGCACCCAGCAATTCCAGATATGACAGCGGCGCAAGCAGCGAGGCCTCCGCATGGCGGAAGGCGCTGATCGTCATGAAGTGGCACAGCGCCGAGACGGCTCCCATAAGCAGGAACAGCCATAGCTCGCCCGCCGACGGCAACGACCATTGCCAGATCGCCAGCGGCGCCAGAAGGGCGGCTCCGAACAGGCACTGGAAGGCAAGCGTGCCGACCGGATCGCTCGCCCGCGAGGTCATGCGCGTGGCGATGATATAGAGCGCAAAGAGCACGCCGGCTGAGACCCCGAGCAAAAGCCCGGCATTCAGCCCGCCGCCGGGGTTGACGACGATCACGGCCCCGATGAAGCCCAAGGCGAGCGCTGCAATCTTGCGCCAGGTCAGTGCTTCGCCCAGCAGGAGCACCGACAGGATCGCGGCCACGATCGGGCCGACGAAATAGGCGCTGGTCACGTCGGCCAGCGGCGCAAAGGAGATGGCGGCGAAGAAGCAGCACATCGCGGCTGCGGCAAAGAAAGTGCGCAATGCGTGCGCGGGAAGTTCTTCGCGCGGCAGGAAATGCCTGCCACGCCGCGCAATCGCCCAGGGCAGCACAAAGAGACAGGCCGAGGCGTAGCGCGCGAAGCTGATATAAAGCGGCGAATGGGTCGCGCTCAGCGCCTTGGCGATGCCATCGACGGTGGGCACCAGAAGCATCGCCGCCGCCATCAGGGCAATGCCGAGCAGCGCGGAAGAAGAGGGTTGGGCAGTCAAGGCTTGCTCGTTCCCGCGCATGGACACCGCTGGCGCGGGTCGATTGAGTCTCGAAATCCCCGCTACCCAAAGGGAGCTTTGTGGCACCCGCATGGCTGGCCGGATGGAGGGGCCGTCCAGCCGGGAAACTTCGGGATGCGAATTGATTTGACCGCCATCTCCCACCTCCTATCCTTGCAACCGCAAAAGCGAAGGGAGCCGGCAATGGACCACGCTGCAGAACGCCTGACCAGACGAACCCTGTTTGCCTGTATCCTCGCCGCCGCCTGGGCTGGCCCGGCGCTCGCCCATCACGGCTGGGATTGGACCGAGGACGAGTTCTTCGAGATCGAGGGTAGGATAACGGCGATCTATATCGGCAATCCGCATGCCACGCTTGATGTCGATGTCGACGGCATGACCTGGCGGGTGGAACTGGCGCCACCGCGCGCCACCGTCAATGCAGGCTTCACCGAAGACGTCGCCCGCGTCGGTGACGAGGTGAAGGCTGTCGGCCACCGGTCGCTGGACGAAACGGAAAGGCGCATGAAGGCGGTACGCATCATCGTCAGGGACCAGACCTACGACGTCTATCCGGACCGCGTTCCGTCGAACTGAGATCGTGGAATTCCTCGCGCTTCTCCAGCAACTGCCGCCGGTCCAGGCGCTGAAAAGCTCCTTCTTCGCCTATCCGGTCGTCAACGCCCTGCACATAGTCTCGATCGGCACGCTGTGGAGCAGCGTTCTGCTGATGGATCTGCGCATCCTCGGCGCATTTTCCGAACTGCCCTACAAGCCCTTTACAAGGCTGTTGCGCCGGGTGGCGCTGATCGCCTTCTGCGGCGCTGTCCTCACCGGCTTCAGCATGTTCGCCATCAAGGCCACGGAATATGCGGCAATGCCGGTGTTTCTCGCCAAGATGGCGCTGATCCTGCTCGCTGCCGCCAATTTCCTGCTGTTCCTCAGGCTCGGCGGCAAGGATGGCAAGGGGGAGGACAGCCGCAAAATCCGGATTCCGGCCGTCCTCTCCATCTTCCTATGGTCCGGCGTCGTTCTTGCCGGACGCTTTATCGGCTTTCTCTAAAGCAATTCCAGCAAAAGTGTGCAGCGGTTTTGCGCCAGGAATTGCGTAAAAACAAAAGGTAGATCATTCCTGCGACAAGAAGAGAGGCAGGAATGATCCATGCTTTTCGCCGTCCTCAGTTCGAGAGCGCGAGGAACTTCGCCAAGATGGCGTCGCCCATGGCGCTGGTACCGACCTCGGTTTTGCCTTCCGACATGATGTCCCTGGTGCGCAGGCCATCGTCGAGCACGGCGGCAATCGCTGCCTCGAGCTTGTCGGCCTCGGTGACCATGTTGAAGGAATAGCGCAGGCACATGGCGAAGGAGGCGATCATGGCGATCGGATTGGCCACGCCCTTGCCGGCGATATCGGGTGCCGAGCCATGCACCGGCTCGTACATAGCCTTCCGCTTGCCGGTGACCGCATCCGGCGCACCCAGCGATGCCGAGGGCAACATGCCGAGCGAGCCGGTCAGCATCGCCGCCACATCCGACAGCATGTCGCCGAACAGATTGTCGGTGACGATGACGTCGAACTGCTTGGGCCAGCGCACCAGCTGCATGCCGCCGGCATCGGCCAGCATGTGGTCGAGCTTGACGTCGGAATATTTCGCCTTGTGGAGCGCCGTCACCACCTCGTTCCACAGCACGCCGGACTTCATGACGTTGCGCTTTTCCATCGAGGTGACGTGGTTCTTGCGGGTGCGCGCAAGCTCGAAAGCGACGCCCGAGATACGCTCGATCTCGAATGTGTCATAGACCTGCGTGTCGATGCCGCGCTTCTGGCCGTTGCCGAGATCGATGATCTCTTTCGGCTCGCCGAAATAGACGCCGCCGGTGAGTTCGCGCACGATCAATATGTCGAGCCCTTCCACCACTTCCGGCTTCAGCGACGATGAGGCGGCAAGGGCCGGATAGCAGATTGCCGGGCGCAGATTGGCAAAGAGCGCCAGGTCCTTGCGCAGGCGCAGCAGACCCGCCTCGGGGCGCACCTCATAGGGCACCGGGTCCCATTTCGGGCCGCCGACGGCACCGAACAGCACGGCGTCGGCTGCAAGCGCCTTTTCCATATCGGCATCCGAAATGGCCTGGCCATGCGCATCATAGGCCGAGCCGCCGACCAGACCCTCGTCGGTCTCGAAGCCGGTGCCGAACTTCTCGTTCATCGCCGCAATCAGTTTTCGGACCTCACCCATTGCCTCGGGGCCGATCCCGTCGCCGGGGAGGAGGAAGAGCTTGCGCGATGCCATAGAAGGAACCTTTCAGGAAAGCGTGGACAGGCGCGTTGCTAAACGGCCTGCCGCCGGCGCGCAAGGCCGAACATAGACAGGGCGGTCAGGAATTGCGCTTCAGCGCCGTAACTTCGATCTCGATCTTCATTTCGGGCTTGATCAGCCCGCTCACCACCATGGTTGCCGCCGGGCGGATGTCGCCGAACGCTTCGCCGAGGATCGGAAAGACGATGTCGGCAAAACCCTGGTCGGTGATGTGGTAATGCGCCCGCACCACATCGGCCATCGAGAAGCCAGCCTCCGCCAGTGCCGCTGCGATGGTGGAAAGGCAGTTGCGGGTCTGGTCCTCGACCGCATCCGGCATGGTCATGGTCGCATAGTCATAGCCGGTCGTTCCCGACACGAAACACCAGTCGCCCTGTACCACCGCGCGCGAATAGCCGGCGGTTTTTTCAAAGGGCGAGCCGGTGGAGATGAGTTTTCGCATGGCGTTTGCCTTCAATTTCTACCCAGGATTTCGGTCATGATCCGGCGCAGTTCCTGCGGCCACTGCGCCTCGGCGGGCCAGGTCGTAATGGGTGGATTTTCGCCCTGCTGGGCAAAATAGAGTTTTTGTCCGCGCGGATCGATGGCCATGAACGCGTCGGCGCTGCCGCAGGCATGGGGCACGCAGCCATTTCCAAAAAGAACGCCCGATGAAGTGCGCTCGAAGCCACTGCCAACCGTCAGCCCAAGGGCCACATCGTTGAGCCTGTCGCCGAGCAGTTCTTGCGCGGCGTGATAGACATCCTCATTGGCGAATGCATCCACGACATAGGTAGGCGTTTTGGTTTCTAGCTCAGCCCACTTCGTTCCGGGTTGCGGCGTATAGGCAAGCTCTCCGGCAGTTGTCAGCCGCTCCAGCGGCGACCAGGCCTGGACCGCGGCAGTTGCGCCCGGTAGCAGATAAGGCACGAAATAGAGCTTGCCGGCCGCGGCGGCGACGGGCGGCGCGCCGCAATCCTCGCCGACAATGTCGGTTTGCAGGCCGGCTTCGTCCTTCCAGGCGATGATGGTCGCGGGCCCGCAGGCATTGCCGCCCTGTCCGACATCGAACAGCGCCACACGGGTATCGGAAACCTCGAGGATGCGATTTAGATAGACGACATAGTCGCGGGCAATCTGCTTGCCGTCATAGGCGAGGATTTTGTCCATATCCTCAGTCTCGACAATGGTGAAGGTGCCGCCCTCGAAGGGGATTTCCTGCTTTTCGTCCTCCTGCGCGGAGGCCGAAGCTACGCCGGCGACGACGAACAATGCCGTCGCCAATATCCGCATCACTCGCATCTGTGGCTCCCTCGATCGAAAGTCGGCCGGAGGGTCGGCGTCGGGCAGCCTGTTGTCAAGCCGCCCGTGCAACGTCAGACGGCTCCGTCTGACTGCAACATGCTCCAGTGATCAGGCCCAGGGCCGGCTTTCGGCGTTCTGCTTTTCAAAACTGTCGATTGCCATGGCCTTTTCCATCGTCAGGCCGATATCGTCGAGACCGTTGAGCAGGCAATGGCGCTTGAAATCGTCAAGGTCGAAGGTGATGACGCCGCCATCCGGCCCGCGGATTTCCTTGGCCTCGAGATCGACCGATAGCGTGGCGTTGGCGCCGCGCGAAGCGTCGTCCATCAACTTGTCGAGGTCTTCCTGGCTGACGGTGATCGGCAGGATGCCGTTCTTGAAGCAGTTATTGTAGAAAATATCGGCGAAGCTGGTCGAGATGACGCAACGGATTCCGAAATCGAGCAGTGCCCAGGGCGCATGCTCGCGCGAGGAACCGCAGCCGAAATTGTCGCCGGCAACCAGGATCTGCGCGTTGCGGTAGGCCGGCTTGTTGAGCACGAAATCCGGATTTTCCGAGCCGTCCTCATTGAACCGCATCTCTGCGAACAGGCCCTTGCTGAGGCCGGTGCGCTTGATCGTCTTCAGATAGTCCTTGGGGATGATCATGTCGGTATCGACATTGACGATCGGCAGGGGGGCGGCGACGCCGGTGAGTTTGGTGAATTTATCCATGGCTTTTGCCCGTTTGCGGTTCCGGGGATGGTTCGCCCCTGCTTTACACAAAGGGCGCGGTGAATCAAAGAGGCGGCGTCAAATCACATTGAGTTCGCGGAACGGCCGGTTTTCGGCGATGCGGGCATAGGAAAAGGCCGAGCAGTCGATGCTGCGATAGCCGCCATGAACAATGAGTTCGGCGAGCGCCTTGCCCACCGCCGGCGCCTGCTGCAGGCCATGGCCGGAAAAGCCGTTGGCAAAGATGAAATTGCTTAACCGCGGGTGCGGGCCGATGACGGCGTTCTGGTCGAGCGTGTTGTAGTCGTAGTGGCCGGCCCAGGCGCGCGTCGGCTTGATCGCCTCGAAGGCCGGTACACGGGTCGCCAGCACCGGCCAGATCACTTCCTCGAACAGCGGCCAGTCGGGATCGAAATCGGCCGGGTCGGCAGCCTGCTCGCCCTCCTCCATCTCCGCGCCGCCGGTGATATAGACGCTGCCTTCGGGGCGGACATAGATGCCGCTGGGATCGACCATCAGCGGCATGTCGGCGAAGCGGTCGCGCGCCTCGAACACGAAGACGCTGCGCTTGCGCGGCTCCACCGGCAGGAAAAGCCCGGCCATAGCCGCAACCATGCCGGCCGAAGGCCCCGCCGCATTGAAGATGGTTCCCGCCTCGAGCCGCTCGCCATTGTCAAGCATCACGGCGCTGACCCTGTCGCCAGCCCGCTCGATGCCGGTCACCGTCTGGTGGATGAAATCCACCTGCCGGCTGCGCAGCGTCTTGCGAAACAGCATGAGCAGCGCATGCGCGTCGAACCAGCCCTCGCCCGAGCGCCCGAAGGCGCCGGCCGAAATGCCTTCCGTCGACAGCCAGGCAAAGCGCCGCGACAGGGCCTGCGCATCCTCCAGCACGATGTCGGTGCCTTCGGCAACCTGCGCGGCATGGTTCTGTTTCAGGATCGGCAGGCCGCTTTCGCCGGCAAGGATGAGATAACCGTTTTCGCGGAAACCGATATCGGCTTCCTCGCCGAACTCTTGCTTCAGCCGCCTGAACAGGCCGAGCGTGAATTGCGACAGGCGGATATTTTCGGCAATCGAGAATTGCTGGCGGATCGAGGCGCAGGAGAGCGTCGTCGCCGAATGGGTGAATTGCGGATCACGCTCGATCAGCGCGATCGACCCGGAAAACCCTTCCTCGCGCAGATAATAGGCTATCGAACTGCCGACGATGGCCCCGCCGATGATGATGACGTCATAGCGCGCCATGTGTCTTTCCTTGATGATCGAATCGCAGGTGGAAGTGCAGAGCCCTATCAAGCTTGCCGTTTCCGGCTCTTGCAAGAGCCAGCATTGCCGGGCAAAGAAGACCACACAATGTCGCAAGCCGCACCCCATCTGCGCCGCTCGGTGCTCTATATTCCAGCCTCAAACGACAGGGCCCTGGCGAAAATCGCCGCGCTTGCCTGCGATGCCATCATCATCGACCTGGAAGACGCGGTCGCGCCATCGGAAAAACCCGCTGCGCGCGAAAAACTTGCCGCGATCTTCGCCAGCCGCCCTTCCGGCATCCGCGAGATAATCGTGCGCATCAATGCGCTTTCCAGCCAATGGGGCAGCGACGATCTCGCCGCTGCGCTGGCCTGCAAGCCCGACGGCATCCTTCTGCCCAAGGTCGAAACGCCGCGCGACCTGCTGGAAGCCGGCGACCTGATCGACGAGCAGGATGCGCCGGACAGCGTGCTTTTATGGGCAATGGTCGAGACGCCGCGCGCGCTGCTCAATATCGGGGCGATTGCCGAGCTCGGCCGCGATCCCGCCTCGCGGCTTTCCTGCCTGGTTGCCGGCACCAACGACCTCGTCGCCGCCACCGGCATTCTTGCCACGCCCGACCGGCGCCATCTGGTGCCATGGCTGATGCAGATGCTGCTTGCCGCCCGCGCCGGCGGCCTCGACATACTGGACGGCGTCAGCAATGATTTTCGTGATCTGGGTGCCTTCGCAGTCGAATGCGCCCAGGGTGCCGCCATGGGTTTCGACGGCAAGACCCTGATTCATCCCGCACAGATCGAACCGGCGGACACCGCCTTTGCGCCATCCGAAACGGCGCTGGCTGAAGCGCGCAGGATCGTCGAAGCCTTCTCGCTTCCTCAGAACGCCGGCAAGGGCGCCATCGCGCTTGACGGGCGCATGGTGGAACTGCTGCATCTTGCCCAGGCGCAAAACCTGCTTGCCAAGGCGGCGATGATTGCCAAGTAGGCACAAAAGGCGTCAATCTGCGGCATGACCCCTTCGCGACGGGAATGATGCCATGAAACTTTTCCGCTTCCTGACCGGCCCCGATGATGCGAGCTTCTGCCACAAGGTGACGGCGGCGCTGAACAATGGCTGGCACCTGTTCGGTTCACCCACCTATGCGTTCGACGTCGAGACCAGGACCATGCGCTGCGGCCAGGCGGTGGTGAAGGATGTCGAGGGGGTCGAATACGAGCCGGAAATGAAGCTCGGCGACTACTGACTGCCGCCCGGCAGGCAGCATCTTTCAACGCGGATGCGGCCGATGGTCAGTTCTGGTCGGCTTCTTCTTCGAGCCGCTCCATGTCGTCGTCCGACAGGCCGAAATGATGGCCGATTTCGTGGATGAGCACATGGGTGACGATGTCGCCCATCGTTTCCTCATTCTCGGCCCAATAGTCCAGGATGGCGCGCCGATAGAGCGTGATCCGGTTGGGACCCTCACCGGTCTGCGGGTTCCAGCGCTCGGCGATCCCCCGCCCCTCGAACAGGCCGAGCAGGTCGAATGGCGTTTCCATCGACAGATCGTCCATGATCTCGTCGGTCGGGAATTCCGCGATCTGGATGATGATCTCACCGGTGAGGCGACGGAATTCCTCCGGCAGATGGGCATAGGCCTCGATCGCCATGAGTTCCATTTCTTCCATCGACGGTGAAAGCTGGTCGTGCCATGCGCGGGTCTTGTAGATGCGGGCCATTCTTTTTCCTTTTGACCGCATATAGCCTTTTGACGGCGGGCTTTCGAGCCTTTTGCATCCGGCTGCAAAAAATCTGGTTTTGGGCATCTGCCGGGCCTGGCCAGACAGGAATAAATTCTTGAAAAGACGTGCTTGACTCTTCAGGTGCGCTCTGGAATCTATAAGAACATAACAGGAACATTCTCGGAAGAGCATACCGTCATGGCACTATCGGCCGTGGCGCAGGAGACCGTTTTGGCCCTGCGCCGAAAAATTGCACGGCTGGAAGCTACGCTGCCGGAACGGCTGGCGGCGCCGACGGATACGGCAGATGCCGTGGTGCTCCGGCGCCATGGGGCCGCCCGGCCGGAGAGACTTCTGCTGCCCACCGGCGCGCAGGCCTTCGATGATGCGCTGGGCGGCGGAGTGCCAGGGGCGGCACTGACGGAAATCCATGGCGCACAGATTCGCGATGCCGGGGCCGCAACCGGATTTGCCCTGTCGCTCGCCGGGCCCATCCTGCAGAGAACAGGTGCTGCGCGCGCCCCGATATTGTGGATCGGCACGACGGAGATCTTTCGGGAAACCGGGCTCCCCTATCTTCCCGGGCTGTGCGGGCATTTCGGCATCGCTTCCGGGGACCTGCTGGTCGCCGAGGTGCCGAAGCTGGTCGATGCTCTTTGGATCGCCGAGGAAGCCGCCGGGCTGAAGGCGCTTTCGGCGGTGCTGCTGGAGATACAGGGCTATCCATCGAAACTCGACCTCACGGCCACGCGCCGCCTGCACCGTCGCGCCCAGGCGGCAGGGCGGCCGGTTTTCCTGCTGCGACAGGCAGCCATGGCCGAGCCGACGGCCGCTCCGGTGCGGCTGGTCGTTTCGCCGGCATCCGCATCCCCGCGCTGGACGCTGAACGGGCCCTTGGCGGGCTCCATCGGCCCGCCCGGCTTCAAGGTCAGGATCGACAAGAGCCGCACTGCCCCGCCCCGGCAGTTCACATTGGAATGGAACGCCGATGAGCACATCTTCACAGACAGACGGAAGCAAGCTCTCCCGCCGCAGGATCATGGCGCTGTGGTTTCCCTATCTCAGCACCGAGCGGACCCTGCGCCAGCGCCTGGGACCCTCCTGGCGTTCCGCGCCGGCGGCGGCAAGGCCGCCTCTCCTGATAAGTCATCGCGAGAAGAACACGCAGCGCATCGCCGCCCTCGACGCGCAGGCTGAGCGGCTCGGGCTCAAACCCGGCATGGGCATCGCCGACGCCCGCGCCATGCATCCGGCCATAGAGATCGTCGAAGCCGATCCGGCCGCGGACCGCCGCCTGCTGGAAATCCTGGCCGACTGGTGCGATCGCTACACGCCGCTGGTGGCCTTCGACGGAACGGATGGCCTGTTTCTCGACATCACCGGCTGCGCCCACCTCCTGGGCGGCGAAAAACCGCTGCTTGACGACCTTCACGCGCGCTTTTTCCGGCAAGGTTTCGATGTCCGGGCCGGCCTTGCCTCCACGCCGGGAGCTGCCTGGGCGGCAGCGCATTTTCTCGGAAACCGCATCGTTGCGGAGGGCGGCGAACAAGGCCTGCTCGCTGCCCTGCCGCTTGCCGCCCTGCGTCTTGATCCGGCAACCCGGTCGGAGCTTGAAAGCGTCGGGCTGCGCCTTGTCGGCATGCTCATGCAAGCGCCTCGCGCGCCACTTGCCCGCCGCTTCGGCAAGACGCTCCTGATCCGCCTCGACCAGGCTCTGGGACAACTGGAGGAGACGATTTCGCCGCGTCTGCCGGTTGCCCCCCTGTCGGTGGAGCGGCAACTGGCCGAGCCCATATTGCTCATGGAAGGCATCGAAAGCCTGACTCTGCTTTTGGCCCGCTCGTTGAAAGCCGATCTCGAACGCCGCAACGAGGGCGCCCGCATCCTGCAGCTCCTGCTGTTCCGGGTCGACGGCATGGTCAGCCGCATCACGGTGAGCACGTCGCGCCCCCTGCGCGAGCCGCATCTCATCGGCAGGCTCTTTCATGAAAAGCTGGCAGCCATGGAACATGGGCTCGACGCCGGCTGCGGCTTCGACCTCATCCGCCTTTCGGTGCTTTCATCCGTCCCTTTCGAAGGGCAGCAGGCCGATCTTGCCAGCTCCATGGAGGATAAAAGCGAGGATCTGGCGCTCTTTGCCGACCGTGTCCGGGCAAGACATGGCGACAGGGCGATCATGCGATGCCAGCCGGCCGAAAGCCATATTCCCGAGCGGGCGGTTTCCTTCATGCCTTTTACCGAGGCTGGAGGAAAGGCCGAAATCCTCGCTGCGCGAATGCCGGCACGGTCGCCTCGCCCGATCCGCCTTTTTGCGCATCCCGAGCCGGTCGAGGTGATAGCGGCCGAAATACCGGAGGGTCCCCCGGCGCGTTTCCGGTGGCGGCGGGCCCTTTATGAAGTCGCCAGGGCGGAAGGCCCCGAGCGCATCGCGCCTGAATGGTGGCGCGCCGGCCCGGAGGAGGCGACGCGCGATTATTTCCATGTCGAGGATGCCGATGGCCGCCGCTACTGGCTTTTCCGCCAGGGTCTCTATGGCGCCAGGCAAGGCAACCCGCGCTGGTTCATGCAGGGGCTGTTCGCATGAGTGAGGAGGTCTTTCCCCGCACCCCCATCGTCTCGCCGGCCTATGTCGAATTCGGCGTGCAGTCGAATTTTTCTTTCCTCCGCGGGGCCTCGCGGCCGCAGGAACTGGTGGTCGCGGCCTGTATTCTCGGCCATGCCGGCATGGGCCTTGCCGACCGCAACACGGTGGCCGGCGTCGTGCGCGCCTGGACCCAGTCCAAATGCATCAGGCTTTCGGACGATGCCGAGCCGGTGTCGCTTGCCTATCATCCCGGCTGCCGGCTGGTCTTCGGCGACGACACGCCCGATGTGCTCGCCTATCCGCAGGACCGCGAGGGCTGGGGGCATCTGTGCCGCATGCTCACCGGGGCCAATCTACGGCCTGAAACCGAAAAGGGCGCCACGCTGCTCAAGCGGGAAGACCTGCTGGAATGGGGCGATCTCCTGTCGCTCGCCGTGCTGCCGGACCTCTCGGCGCCGGCATCGGACCAACTGGCCCTCATCCGCCAGTTGAAGGACCGGTTCGGCCCGAACCTGCGGCTCGCGGTTGCGCCTCATTATCTCGGCAATGATCGTTTCCGCATCGAACAGGCGGCCGCGATGGCCAAGGCTGCGGGCGTGCCGCTGATGGCGACCAATGACGTCCTCTACCATTCAGTCGAACGGCGCCCCTTGCAGGACGTGCTCACGGCAATCCGGCTTAACCAGCCTGTCGCCCAGGCCGGCTTCGAACTTGCCGCCAATGCCGAGCGCCATATGAAGTCGCCGACGGAAATGGCGCGGCTTTTCCGCAACCATCCGGAAGCGCTGGCCGAAACGCTGCGCTTTGCCGAAAGCCTGAATTTTTCTCTGAAGGAATTGCAGCACAATTATCCCGAGGAAACGACGCAGGAAGGCGTCGACCCTCAGGAGGAACTGGAAAGGCTGACCTGGGCGGGTGCGGCAAACCGCTATCCGGAAGGCATTCCCGACAAGGTTCGGGGCCTGATCCGGCACGAACTCGGGATCGTCGCCGAGAAGAAATATGCCCGCTATTTCCTCACCGTCCACGACATCGTCCGCTATGCCCGCTCGCAACAATGCAACGTGCTTTGCCAGGGGCGCGGCTCGGCCGCCAATTCGGTGATCTGCTATTGCCTCGGCATCACCGAGGTCGATCCCGGCCGTGCCGAAGTCCTTTTCGAGCGCTTCGTCTCGACCGAGCGCAATGAGCCGCCCGACATCGACGTCGATTTCGAGCATGAGAAACGCGACAGGATCATCGCCTACATCTACGAAAAATACAGCGAGAAGCGCACCGCGCTTGCCGCCGCCGTCGTCAGCTATCGCGGCCGTTCCGCCCTGCGCGAGGTCGCCAAGGCGATGGGGCTCTCGGACGATGTGCGCGGCGCCTTGTCGGGCTCGATCTGGGGCTGGTCGTCCAGCACGCTGGGCGAGAAGGAGGCCAAAGCCGGCGGCCTCGACAAATCGGACCCGGCCGCAAAACATGTGATTGCCCGTGCCAACGATATCCTCGGCTTCCCGCGCCACCTGTCGCAGCATGTCGGCGGCTTCGTCATCACCAGGGACCGGCTGGACGAGATCGTGCCGATCATGAAAACGGCGATGGACGAGCGCAAGATGGTCGAATGGGACAAGGACGATCTGGACGCCGTCGGCATCCTCAAGGTTGACGTACTGGCGCTCGGCATGCTCTCCTGCCTCAGGCGCGCCCTCGATCTTCTGGAAGATCATTATCGCGTCCGCGACCCCTACGGCAGAAAGCTGACGCTGGCGACCATCCCGCCGGAAGAAGAACCCGTCTACGACATGATCTGCCGGGCCGACACGCTGGGCGTCTTCCAGATCGAATCGCGCGCCCAGATGTCGATGCTGCCGCGCCTGCGTCCGAGAAAATTCTACGACCTGGTCATCGAGGTAGCGATCGTGCGGCCCGGCCCGATCCAGGGCGACATGGTGCATCCTTACCTGCGCCGGCGCATGAAAAAGGAAAAGGTGGAATATCACAAGCCGGAACTGGAAAAGATATTGAAGCGCACGCTCGGCGTGCCGCTGTTCCAGGAACAGGCGATGGCTATCGCCATCGAGGCCGGCGGGTTCACGGCGGGCGAGGCCGACCAGCTGCGCCGGGCCATGGCCACTTTCCGCCGCAATGGCACGATCAAGGACTATGAAACGCGCATGGTCGAAGGGATGGTGGCAAAGGGCTATCCGCGCGAATTCGCCCAGCGCTGTTTCGACCAGATAAAAGGCTTTGGCGATTATGGCTTCCCCGAAAGCCACGCCGCCTCCTTCGCGCTGCTGGTCTATGCCTCCTGCTGGTTCAAGACCTTCTATCCGGACGTCTTCTGTGCCGCGATCCTGAACTCGCAGCCCATGGGGTTTTATCGCCCCGCTCAGCTGGTGCGTGACGCGCAGGACCATGGCGTCGAGGTCCGGCCCGTCGACATCAATGCATCGGACTGGGATTGCAAGCTGGAGGAAGCGCCGTTCAATCCGGTGCGGATCATTCCGCGGCATGAAGGGATGCGCGGCGTGATCCGCACGAGACATGCGGTGCAACTCGGCTTTCGCCAGATCAAGGGCTTGAGCGAAGACGCCATGAAGGCATTCGTCGCCGCGCGCGGGACAGGCTATGAATCGGTGCGCGACATGTGGCTGCGCTCAGGCTTGCGCGTGGATGCGCTGGAGCGGCTTGCCCAGGCCGACGCCTTCCGCTCGCTGGGGCTCGACCGGCGTGCCGCGCTGTGGGCCGTGCGTGCGCTGGGCAGCGGCAATGCGACCAGCCAGTTGCCCTTGTTTGATCGGCCGGAAATCCGCCTGCGGGAACTGGAGCCCAAGACCGAGCTGCCCGCAATGCCGCTCGGCGAGCATGTCATCCACGACTACCGTTCGCTCGGCCTTTCGCTGAAGGCGCATCCCGTGTCCTTCCTGCGCGACAAGCTCGATCGCGCCGGTATCACCCCGAACTGGCGGCTACCGAATGTTCCGGACGGACAGCGCGTCTGCGTCGCCGGCCTGGTGCTGGTGCGCCAGCGGCCGGGCAATGGCAACGCCATCTTCCTCACCCTCGAGGACGAGAAAGCCATCGCCAATGTCATCATCTGGCCAAGGGTGTTCGACCGCTTTCGTTCGGTCATCATGGGTTCGCGCTTTGTGCGCGTCAGCGGCAAGCTGCAGTCGGAATCCGACGTCATCCACATCGTTGCCGACAGGATCGAGGATCTGACGCCATGGCTGGCGGCACTTTCCGAGGAAGCCCCGATGGCTCAACGCGCCCCTTTGCCGGAACAGGCAGCCGGTCAGCCACGCGACCACGGCCATGCGCGTGCCGCCCTGGCGCGCAAGGTGGGCAGCGTCATGCCCAAGGGCCGCAATTTTCAGTGAGCCCTCGACGATACTATTTTTTATAATCTTCCGGATCGATCGTACGTGCCTCGGAAGGCAGCATGACCGGGATGCCGTCGCGTACCGGATAGGCCAGCCGCGCCAAACGCGACACCAATTCCTGGCGCTTTTCATCCCAGACCAGCGGGCCCTTTGTCAAAGGGCAGGCCAGAAGCTCCAGAAGCTTGACGTCGATCTGAGGAGTATCCTTGTCTCGCGTCATCAAGGTCCCTCCTCGATAGCCTGCCGCCCGGTCACGCTCGTGATCCTGATGCGATAGAACAGATGCGTCGAGGCGGTTGCGACCGGCTGCGGGACAGGCTTGAGCCCACCGGGTTCCCACCAATTGGCGTGCTTTTCGAGCAGCGACCAGGCGTGATCGCGCTCGCGTTTCCATCCGATCCGGTCCGGCAGCTCCTCATAATGGCCGTATACGACCACACTGCGCCAATCCCGGCTGGACCTGAGCTCGCCGATCTGGGCACACACCAGCGGGTTTTCACGCATCCAGTCGATCTTCTGGCCGGGCATCGAAAAACTGTAGAGGTGCTCGTCCGCAAACGCGTAGTGGATCGGCACGACATAGGGCTGGCCTTCCTTCGAACAGGCCGCCAGATGCGCGACACGGGATGCCGCCAGAACGGAAATGCAGTCCTGCCGGCTCATTTCTTTCACAATCATCGCCATTTTCTACCATCCTACCGAAGCTGCCGCACAGCCTCCCACAAGAAGGCCTTATATCCGACACCGTGGCACATCGCCTGAAAATGCCAAGGCGCAACATCCATGATCGGCGCAACTTGAATCAAATCGACGCATAAAAATTGAGGCTTTTGCCACTCTCGGCTCGTAGACAACAGGATTACGGGCGGCGTTTTCGAGGGACCAATGACCAGTGATTTTTCCGCTGCCCGGCCGCTCTTGGAGCAGGCCTATCATCATCTCCAGGGCAATGACGATTTCAGCGTCAAAACGCGCGAAGCGCTCGACCTGATAATCGAGGCGATCGCAGCCGAGCAATTCAGGCGGCCGACCCACGTCGCCAAGATACTCGAATTCCCAAGCCCACACCTGAAGACCAATCGGGGCACATAGCGCGGCCGGTCAGGCTCAGCAGTGGAATTTTCAATGTTTCCAATTCCTTGAGATTGATAGATCGGTCCGTTTCAAATACATCTGCGTTGGGGGTTGGTTGCGAGGAATAAGTAATGGAAATCGAGAACTCAAACTCAACAGAAACCCCAGCGTCCCCCACCTTAACACTCACGGCGGATATCGTATCTGCTTACGTTTCGAACAATGCAGTTCCCGTTGCGGAACTTCCTGCGCTGATCGACCGCGTGAATGCTGCGCTGGTTAGCTTGTCGGCGGCTGCCCAGCCGGCCGAAGAGCAACAAAAGCCGGCAACCTCCGTAAAGAAGTCGATTGCCAACGACTATATCATCTGCCTGGAGGATGGGAAAAAGTTCAAGTCACTGAAGCGGCACTTGATGACCCATCACAGCATGACGCCAGAGGAATATCGGGAGAAGTGGAATCTCCCGCGCGACTATCCGATGGTGGCACCGGCCTATGCGGCCGCACGCTCGACATTGGCGAAGGAAATGGGCCTCGGACGCAAGCCGGCCGTAACGTCGGAGCCTGAAAAGGCACCCGCCAAACGAGGCCGAAAGCCGAAAACTGCCTGACGCCGGGCAAAGAAGCCTCCCGCTGGAGCGGCACACCGGCTTGGACGTCGTGATCCATGCAGCCGGAAGTTGTTCAACTCCATACCGATGACTCTGGATGCCCCTGTTCAATGGAGCGAAGGCCTCGTTTGGGAAGAGGGCGCGCAGCCAATGCAAGCCTCGCTCCGCCGGAGTCTTGCAGTATCCGTAGCCTCTTGCGCGCACCGCTTGGCTTTGCCGCCGGTCGGGTTGCCCGATCGGATGCGGGTGATGGGGGAAAGTCTCCATGGTTAATGCAGCCTTAATGGCAAGTCGTTGTTTTTGTTGGCTTGCGTTACCGCTCGCAACATTTGTCTTCCAGCACACTGTTTGGCCGCCGCGTCACGGACGACGAGACCAAGAAAGCATTTCACCCGCTTATGGATGATATGATGCGTTCGGAAACACCTTGTCATGGATAAGGAGCGCCGATAGGTTCCGGCAACATCAGAGACAGGGATCGCGGATGATACATTTCCTGCTTGAGGGCCTGCCGCTCGAGAGTTTCAATACGATTTCGCATGCGGCATTCGAGTTGGGATGCAGGCTAAACACGCGGTTCAGCATTCATCGGGCTGCATCAACCGTTCCGTCGGGCGGGATCGTGGTCTCATACGGCGATGCAGATGCCGCAGCAGTCGTTGTCCCTATCTCCCCAAAGCCGGGGGCGCCGATACAGGTCGATGACCGCTGGCTGTACGCCAGCCCCGCCGATACACCGGACATTTTTCAGGGAACTGCCGACCTACTCGAATTTCGACATGAATCCAGAATGGGCAGAAGCCGTGACAAAATGGGCAGAATTGGTCCAGCTGCGAACCCTCTTACTCCTTGGCTAAGGGAACCGCTGATCGAGAACAATGCCGAGTACCTGAAAAGGCTCATAGAAAAGCACGGGGCAACTGTTCCCCAGGTATCAACGCCATTTGGTGAGGGCCAATATGCAGTCTGCATCACGCATGACGTGGATGGGCCGCGGCTTCATTCATGGTTCGCGCTTGGACGTTCACTCGCCTACGCGCTGAAAGGCGATAAATACGAACGCGAATCTTTCGAGCTTGGCCTTTTAACCAAGGTGCTTAGGCGGCCGGACCCATATTGGTCTTTCGAGTTTTGGCAGGAACTGGAGCAAAGTTACGGCGCGAGGTCTACTTTCCTTTTTTATATGGGGGAATTGCCTGCCGCCTCACGGCATGCCCGGGACCCACACTACAATCCTCTCAAGGGCCGCTTCCGCGCCACGATGCACCTTCTGAAAGATACAGGATGGGAAGTCGGTCCTCACATCGGAATCAATGGCCACAGCGTCGATGGCTACAAGCAGTCAATCGAGCGCGTGCACAATCTTTGCTGGCGCCGCCCTGTTTCCGTCAGGACGCACTATTGGTCAGGCATGCAGCATCCTCTTTCCGCATGGAAGAATATGGACGAAGCAGGACTGAAAACTGACGCCAGTTTGTCGCCGCAGGCGATCGGGTATCGAGGCGGGGCAATGATGCCTGTGTTACCGTCCTATAGATGGCGCTCCGATCTCGACGGAATCGTTGCAATGCCGACGCCGATCATGGATGCCTACATTGTGCCCCGATCATCTGGTCTCTCTCGGTCAGAATCCAGGGCGCAGGCCACACAAATCCTAGACAATGCAAGGAGGTTTGGAGGCCTAGTGGTGCTGGATTGGCATGCACGCACGCTCTGCAACGCAGGGGCCTGGAAGGGATACATGGCTCCCTTGGTTGAAATTCTGAATGCAGTTAAGGCGGATGGGTCCGCTAAATTCATGACAATGGCTGAGGTTGGCGATGCGTGGCGAGAGCATGCAAAGCGCTGCTTCGTTGGGGAGGCAGCATGAGGCGCTTTGTTGTAATCGCATCCTCAGATAATCGCTACGTCAGGCGCGTCATTCGTAGACTATGCGAGCAAAAACACCCGCCGCACATCGTGCTCGTCGGTTCAAGGGCGCAACGAATACTGTTCAAACTTCAATCTTTCAGACGCATCAGGTCTCAAATCGGCTTGCTGGAAGCGCTTCGCCGTCTAATCCGCTCGCGCTCGGGTGCAAAAAGTCCACAAGAGCCTGAGCCGTCCATGCCCGATCTCCAGAGCAAGTATCGATTCGACTTGCGCACCTTCGATGCTATGAATTCCGGAATCATCCTCGCGTCTTTGCGGGGGTGGCGCGGATCGGTAGCTGTCTTGGCTGGCGCGGGTTTGGCAGATTCAGCGACTATTGGAGCTGTTGGTGGTAGATGCATCAATGCCCACCCGGCGATTTTGCCAGGAATAAGAGGCGTGGACGTGCTGGAATGGAGTCTTGTGAAAAGACGGCCTACAGGTGTTAGCGCCCACCTGGTTGTGCCATCAGTTGATGCCGGCGATGTCCTCAAGACAGAAGAGGTATCACCAAATCCCGGCGAAACGTTCGATGATTTCGCTGCCAGACTTGTTGATAGGCAAGCTGACATACTGGCAGAGGCGGCGATTGAATACGTCGAATGTAAGTCACAGCCTACCCCGCAGGATTTGAGTAAATCTGAGATCGTCCATGTCGCGCCTCGTTCGATCAAGGATCAGGCGCGACAAATGTTCTCCGAACTGTCAGCAAAGCGGTAGTGGATCACTGTGCTTGATAGACATCACGCGAAGTTCACGACACGGTCATGCTGAGGTGAGCAGAAACGCTACCAAAATCACTGAATATGCCACCCGCCGGCCACCGTCAAAAGCTTAATAGAGGCATCGGATAATGCTAAAATTTGGGCGGATGAGGATGTTTATCCCCTACTTTTTTGTATTCATAATGCTCTCTGGGCTTTATACGTATTACGTTTCTCCAGTAAATGAGTACTTAGGATTTTCCTTTAATCTGGATATATATAGAATATTTTCATCAACTCTAATTCTATTTATATTTGTGTTGATAACACCAATAGATAGGAATGTTAGAGGATTTCTCCTTAATATTATTCTATCAATTTGCATTATCCCATCTCTTGTCCTGTACTCGTTTGCAGATAAGCCGAGTTATATTGCCTACTGTATATGGATTGCATGTCTGGTCGTGTATTCTGTCAGCGCATTAAAATTTCCGAGAGTCAGAATTACCAAAATTGGCCCTACGGCACTCATGCGACTCGCGCTTTTGTTGACTATTGGCTACATTATTGTTCTCGCAAAATTTTCGGGCTTCGCAAACTTCAACCTTAATATTTCTCGCGTGTACGATTTCCGTGACGCAGCGGCAGAAAGCATCCCATCGTTTTTTGCTTACATATCTACGGTATTTTCAAAGATTGTAATACCAATTGGTATTGTAATTAGCCTAATGACAAGAAAATATATAACAACATTTTTAATGATTGTCTCATCAATATTGTTATTTGGATTTATCAGCCATCGGGGAGTGTTGATTTATCCCTTTATCTCTGCCGGGATTTATATCGTATTGGCCAAATCACCCCAGTTTTCCAGGGTCCTGATCGTTCTTATGATCATATTTCTAATCGGCTTCATAGATGCGGCCATGTACTTCATGGTAGGAGCCGGATCCATTTGGGGATGGTTCGTTGATATAATCGTGAGAAGAGGGCTTATGTTGCCCGCCCTTCTGGATTTCAATCATATAGAGTTTTTCTGGGACAACCCACGATACTATTGGTCTGCCTCACGACTGACCATGGGCATGATTCCCTCTCCCTACGAACTGCCGCCAGCGAATCTGATAGGTAAGGAATTCTTTCAGAATCCCGCTACTTCTGCAAATACCGGCTTCATTGGAAACGGCTTCGCCCAAGCGGGTTTTTGGGGGATGATCGCCTACTCGATCTGCGTAGGACTGGTGATTGCTTTCCTTGACGCTTACGGGCGATATTTGGGGCTGCCCTTGGTTGCGGCGATGCTCTCCGTCCAGATGATGACTATGTTCACCGGAACAGACTTTTTAACTATGTTTCTCACACACGGCATGCTTGCGTCGCTCGTGGTGCTGATGGTGATGGGATCACCATCCGAGCGCCGTCAGAGAAAGCGACCCCCAATCACCGACCCTGCACCTATCATGTCTTAGCTGCGGCCTCATTCAACGCTTCGCCAAAAAAGCCCGCGCATCCTGAGACACGCGGGCCTGAATGAGATGTCCGACGAAATCGGACAACTGAATTTATCAGAAAACCGCTATAAATACCTTCGGAATGACATAGACGCGGCGGGTGATGACCGTATCTTGACCGGAGCGCGCGCTATAGGCGACCTGCCGAATCGAGACTCATTGTGCGCTGCACAAAGTGGACGAAGCTGGACGCCCGCATTAACCTCGCGCGGTTGGTGATTTCGTGATTCAATCTGGCCGTCATGATTTGGAGGCGGGACGATGGAACAGAGGTCGCTATTCGGGCTTTCGGAGCATC
>NZ_RKST01000022.1 GCF_003934165.1 Borborobacter arsenicus
ACTCAAACACTTCAGGGCGGTGGCCACAAGATACGACAAGCGTGACGACAATTTCCTCGCATCCGTCCAGCTCGCGTCAATCCGCATATGGCTGCGAACTTATGAGTCGGTCACCTAGAGCCTTGGATTCTGACCTTTACCTGCCCGGCGCGTATCAACGGGATGAAAATGTCAGAATCAGACCGCTAGAATCGCCCCTCATCCCCTGCCGGACCTTCTCCCCGTGGCACGGGGAGAAGGAGGTTGGCCGCAACGCTGACGCCCCCCTCGCCCCGCTTGCGGGGAGAGGGTAAGGGTGAGGGGCTGTTTCCGTCAGAAACCGAACCGCTGGCTCATTATAAGCAATTGACGCTACGGCTTTCGAAAGGCTTGCCAAACCCAAGGCTTTCCGGCTAATTCCGCCGGCATTCCCTGAATTTCGCGCGTAATCGGCGCGCCCCTGGAGTGCGGTCACGATGTCCCTTCCCGAAAAGGCCTTTCCCGTTTCCTGGGATCAGTTCCACCGCGACGCGCGGGCGCTTGCCTGGCGGCTTGCCGGCGTCAACGGACAGTGGAAGGCGATTGTGTGCATCACGCGCGGCGGGCTGGTTCCTGCAGCCATTATTTCGCGCGAACTGGGAATCCGGCTCATCGAAACGGTCTGCGTCGCCTCCTATCACGACTACACATCGCAGGGGCAGTTGCAGGTGCTGAAGGACATAACCCCCAGCCTGCTCGAAAATGACGGTCAGGGCGTGCTCATCATCGATGACCTGACCGATACCGGCAAAACCGCGGCAATCGTACGCGCAATGATGCCCAAGGCGCATTTTGCCACCGTCTATGCAAAGCCCAAGGGACGCCCACTGGTCGACACCTTCGTCACCGAGGTTTCGCAGGACACCTGGATCTATTTCCCTTGGGATATGGGTTTCAGCTACCAGAAGCCGATAGCTGACGACCACGTCGGCTGAGGGCGATGCTCTCGCCTGGCAAATTGCCGAGCCAGAACCTATATGTCTGGGGTCAGGACCTGTTAATCTGGTCCTGACCCCAGACATAGCCAAAAGACCGGCTGATCCCCCTCAAACGTGTAGCGGCATGGCCTCTATGTGATCGGGATTCGCTGATTTTTTACTATTATTGCAGATAATTAACCGTAATATTCGTGAGACGGCAAACGATTCGGAGACCCTTGGAAAGACCAGCCTCAATGCTTCTCAGCCACGCCACGCGCAACCGCATTGCCGAACAGATACGGCGCCTCTTTGGAGGCATGCCGAGCCGTGTGCAGGTGGCTGCCCTTCCCTGGCGCGAGCACGCGGGAGCCATCGAGGTGATGCTGATCACCAGCCGCGATACCGGCCGCTGGGTCCTGCCAAAAGGATGGCCCGAGGGCGGCGAGCAGCTTTTTGAGTCGGCCGCACGCGAAGCGGAAGAAGAAGCCGGGGTGCGCGGAACCATGGCGCAGCTCGAATTCGGCCGTTATTTCTACGGCAAGCGCATGCCTTCCGGTATGGAGCGGCGTTGCCAGGTCCTGGTCTTTCCGATGAAGGTCGATGCCATCGCCGCCAAATGGCCGGAACAGGGTGAACGCAAGCGCAAGTGGTTTTCCGCCTCGCAGGCGGCCCGCCTGGTACAGGAACAGGATCTTGGCGAGTTGATCGAGCGGTTTGGCCACAGCCGACATAAAGTTGCTGCCTGAGCGCTTTATCTCCTTGGCGATGATTCCCTTCGCGCACCGCCTCGGCTTCCACACCCTCACCGGCTCGAACTCCGCAGCGCGAGTGCTGATTGCTGCCGGTCGCCGCCGCCATGGGTGACAACGTCCGCTCCAAGCACACGCTCGACAAGGATCTCGGCCGGCTGGCACAGATTGAGGAAGCATCGGGCTTCGTCGCGCGGGGGCTGATGGCGCCCGGCCTTGCGCTGCTCTTCCTCATCCTGGCCGCCCTGACTGCCGCTCTTTACGTGTTCGGCCAGCCGCATGCGCTTTTCGTCGTTCTGGCTGCGGCCATTGCCGCCTATCTGGCAATGAATATCGGCGCCAATGACGTCGCCAACAATGTCGGGCCGGCCGTTGGCGCCAAGGCGATGACCATGGTCGGCGCCCTTGCCCTCGCCGCCATCTTCGAGGCGGTCGGCGCACTCGTTGCCGGCGAGACCGTGGTTGCCACCATATCGGCCGAGATCATCGAGCCCAGCGCGATTTCCCAGCCGGCAGTGATGGCCCGCCTGATGCTTGCCGGCCTTATCTCGTCTGCCCTCTGGATCAATTTCTCCACCTTTATCGGCGCGCCGGTTTCCACCACCCATTCGATCGTCGGCGGTGTCATCGGCGCCGGTGCGGCGGCTGTCGGCATCGGCGCCGTCAACTGGGCGTCCGTTGCCATGATCGCTACTAGCTGGATCGCAACACCTTTTCTGAGTGCGGCGGTCGCAATCGCCTTCCTGGCTTTCGTGAAGACGGCGATCATCTATCAGGACGACAAGATCGCAGCAGCCCGGCGCTGGATACCCGTGCTGGTCGCCCTCATGACCGGGTGTTTTGCGACCTATCTCACGGTCAAGCTCTTCCCCGGAGCGGGATGGCTGACCGCGCCGCTGATCGGCGGCTTGTTTTTTTCTCTCGCCTGGATCGGCTCGAAACGCTCGATCGCCCGGCAATCGCAAAACATGGAGAACCGCAATCGGTCGCTGCGTCGGCTTTTTCGCATGCCCCTGATCGGATCGGCCGCCCTGCTGTCCTTTGCGCATGGCGCCAATGACGTCGCCAATGCTGTCGGCCCGCTGGCAGCCATCGTCCATGCCGCCAGAAGCGGTGAGGCCGCGGCGATCGTCGACATCCCGCTTTGGGTGATGGCGATCGGCGCTTTCGGCATTTCCTGCGGCCTCTTGCTCTACGGGCCCAAGCTGGTGCGCATCGTCGGCGGCGAAATCACCAAGCTCAATCCGATGCGCGCCTTTTGCGTCGCGCTGGCGGTCGCCATCATCGTCATTGCCGCCTCATGGTTCGGCCTGCCGGTCAGTTCGACCCACACCGCCGTCGGTGCGGTATTCGGCGTCGGCTTATTCCGTGAATGGTACATTGCCAATTCCGCCCACCGCCAGGCCTATCTGCAACGCCGGCAGCAGGCTGCCATCCGCAACTCGGCCTCGCCACTGAAGGATGAGGACGAAGAAGATGCGGAGGATGACGGTCTTCCGCAAAAACGCGTTTCGGCCAAGGAACTCGAGCGCCGGCGGCTCGTGCGCCGGGCCCATGTCGTCACCATCCTTGCCGCATGGGCCACCACCGTTCCCGCTGCCGGGCTGCTGGCGGCACTGATTTTCCTGACCCTGGAAGCGTTCGCCTGATCGGCGATAGAGCGCTGCCGCCGGCGGCGGGGCGATTTTGCCGGCTTCCTTTCTCCCCATTATCCACATAAGTGACACACAAGATGTTGGGGCCGCAAAACTTGTAGAAACGAATCCTTGACGGCGAAATCCGAGTCGTCTTTTATGGGCCGTGCGCTCTTGTTCAGAGTGTGGCCGGTAAGTTTCGAGCCCGGCTTTTTTCTCGGATTTCGCGTGTTTTATCGCATTCCGCCCGGTTACGAGGCAGGCGGATGCGTTGCGTTTGTGGGGTAGGCAGGGACAAGTTTCGGGCTGGCGTAAATTGTCTGTTAACACTATATTTAGTGTTTGCGTGCAGGCTTAACGCTAGATAGTGTGATTTTTCCCGGCACCGGGAATCGCAAGAGTATTCATGACCAACGGACCCGCGGGGTTCACCGACAGGCTGGCAGCGCCTCCATACAGGTGAGGCGCCCTGCCCGGATCGGACACCGCGCAAGGAGAGCCTGTGCGTTGCTGACGCCCAGGAAAGAGCGGACCCGCGCCTTTCGAAATGGAAGCTGAAATTTCCACCGAAAGACGCTATATATAGACAAAAGGGACAAGACCGATGCGCATCAAACGGCGTTTCACCAAGGACGGACAATCACCCTATGCGGAGATTGAATTCCGCAAGGCGCTGTCGGAGATCAAGAATCCCGACGGTTCCGTGGTGTTCCGTCTCGACAATATCGACGTGCCGGCACAGTTCTCCCAGGTCGCCGCCGACATTCTCGCGCAGAAGTATTTCCGCAAGGCCGGCGTGCCTGCGCGCCTGAAAAAGGTAGAGGAAAACGACGTCCCCTCCTTCCTGTGGCGCTCCGTGCCGGACGAGGCCGAGCTTGCCAAGCTGCCGGAAGACCAGCGCTACGGCTCCGAGACCGACGCCCGCCAGGTTTTTGACCGGCTCGCCGGCACCTGGACCTATTGGGGCTGGAAGGGCGGCTATTTCAAGTCCGAGGACGACGCCCGCGCCTTCAAGGACGAACTGTCCTACATGCTCGCCACCCAGCGCGTCGCGCCCAACTCGCCGCAATGGTTCAACACCGGCCTGCACTGGGCCTATGGCATCGACGGCCCCGGCCAAGGCCATTTCTATGTCGACCCCTTCACCGGCAAGCTCACCAAGTCGAAATCGGCCTATGAGCACCCGCAGCCGCATGCCTGCTTCATCCAGTCGGTCGCCGACGACCTCGTCAATGAGGGCGGCATCATGGATTTGTGGGTGCGCGAGGCGCGCCTGTTCAAATATGGCTCCGGCACCGGCTCCAACTTCTCCTATCTGCGCGGCGAAGGCGAGAAGCTTTCAGGCGGCGGCCGCTCGTCCGGTCTGATGAGCTTCCTCAAGATCGGCGACCGCGCCGCCGGCGCCATCAAGTCGGGCGGCACCACCCGCCGCGCCGCCAAGATGGTGGTGGTCGATATCGACCATCCCGATATCGAAGATTACATCGACTGGAAGGTGAAGGAGGAGCAGAAGGTCGCCTCCCTCGTCACCGGCTCCAAGATCGTGCGCAACCACCTCACCGCGATCATGAAGGCCTGCGTCAATTGCGAGGCCGACAATGGAGATTGCTTCGACCCGCTGAAGAACCCGGCGCTGAAGCGCGAGATCAAGGCGGCCAAGAAGAATTCCGTTCCGGAAAACTATGTCAAGCGCGTCATTCAGTTCGCGCGCCAGGGCTACACTTCGATCGACTTCAAGACCTATGACACGGATTGGGATTCGGAGGCCTATCTGACCGTCTCCGGCCAGAACTCCAACAATTCCGTCTCGCTGAAGGACGATTTCCTGCGCGCCGTCGAGGCCGATGGCGACTGGAACCTGACCGCCCGCAAGGACGGCAAGGTCATGAAGACGTTGAAGGCGCGCGACCTGTGGGAAAAGATCGGCCACGCCGCCTGGGCCTCTGCCGATCCGGGCCTGCATTTCAACACCACCATGAACGACTGGCACACCTCGCCGGCCGCCGGTCCGATCCGCGCCTCCAATCCGTGCTCGGAATATATGTTCCTCGACGACACGGCCTGCAATCTCGCCTCGATCAACCTGTTGCCCTACCGCAATGCGGACGGCACGATCGACATCGCGGCTTACGAGCACACCGTTCGGCTGTGGACCATCGTGCTGGAAATCTCCGTCATGATGGCGCAGTTCCCGTCGAAGGAAATCGCCAAGCTCTCCTATGAATACCGCACGCTCGGCCTCGGCTACGCCAATATTGGCGGCCTGTTGATGACCGCCGGCATCCCCTACGATTCCGACGAGGGCCGCGCGCTTGGCGGCGTGCTCACCGCGCTGATGACTGGCGTCGCCTATGCCACCTCGGCCGAGATGGCCTCCGAGCTCGGCGCCTTCCCGGATTATGACCGCAATGCCGACAGCATGCTGCGCGTCATGCGCAACCATCGCCGCGCCGCCTATGGTGACCGCGATGGGTACGAAAAGCTGTCGGTCAACCCGGTGCCGCTCAATGCCGACCATGTCTGGCAGAAGGAGCTCGTCACCCATGCCCGCGCTGCCTGGGACCGCGCCATCGAGCTTGGGCAGCAGCATGGCTATCGCAACGCGCAGGCAACCGTGATCGCGCCGACAGGCACGATCGGCCTGGTCATGGATTGCGACACCACCGGCATCGAACCGGACTTTGCGCTGGTGAAGTTCAAGAAGCTTGCCGGCGGCGGCTATTTCAAGATCATCAACCGCGCCGTGCCGGAAGCGCTGCGCACGCTCGGCTATGCCGAAAACGAGATCGCCGAGATCGAGGCCTATGCCGTCGGCCATGGCAATCTGAATCAAGCGCCTGGCGTAAACCCTTCAACTCTCAAGGCAAAAGGCTTCACCGACGAGAAGATCGCGGCGATCAATGGCGCGCTGAAGCAGGCCTTCGACATCAAGTTCGTCTTCAACCAGTGGACGCTTGGCACCGACTGGGTGAAGCAGACCTTCGGCTTCACCGACGAGCAGCTTTCCGACTTCTCCTTCGAGATGCTGACGGCGCTCGGCTTCTCGAAGAAGGACATCGAGGCCGCCAATATCCATGCTTGCGGCGCCATGACGCTGGAGGGCGCGCCCTTCCTGAAGGACGAGCATCTGCCCGTCTTCGACTGCGCCAATCCCTGCGGCAAGATCGGTAAGCGTTATCTGTCGGTCGAATCCCACATCCGTATGATGGCGGCGGCCCAGCCCTTCATCTCGGGCGCCATCTCCAAGACCATCAACATGCCCAACGAGGCGACGGTCGAGGACTGCAAGGAAGCCTATATGCTGTCCTGGAAGCTGGCGCTGAAGGCCAATGCGCTCTACCGCGACGGCTCCAAGCTCTCCCAGCCGCTCAACGCCTCGCTGCTTGCTGATGACGAGGAGGACGAGGACGATCTGATCGAGGAACTGATCGCCCAGCCGGCCGCCGCGCGCGCCGCCACTGTCACCGAAAAGATCGTCGAGCGCGTGGTCGAGCGCCTCTACCGCGACCGCGAGAAGCTGCCGAACCGCCGCAAGGGCTACACCCAGAAGGCGATCGTCGGCGGCCACAAGGTTTACTTGCGCACCGGCGAGTTCGACGACGGCCGCCTTGGCGAGATCTTCATCGACATGCACAAGGAAGGTGCCGCCTTCCGCGCCATGATGAACAATTTCGCCATCGCGATCTCGCTTGGCCTGCAATATGGCGTGCCGCTGGATGAATATGTCGAGGCCTTCACCTTCGTGAAGTTCGAGCCGGCCGGCATGGTCCAGGGCAATGACGCCATCAAGAGCGCGACCTCGATCATCGACTATGTGTTCCGGGAACTGGCCGTATCCTATCTCGGCCGCACCGATCTCGCCCATGTCGAGACCGACTTTTCCAACACCTCGCTCGGCAAGGGCATCACCGAAGGCAAGGCACTGCCCTTCTCCAAGGGGCTGACGCGCGGCGCCTCGCCGGTCAAGCTGGTCTCTACCATGGGCACCTCTGACCCGAAGGGCTTTGCCGGCACGCCGGGCGCCAGCCCGAAGGCGACGACACCCACCGCCTATGCCGGTTCCAATGTGCGCTCCATCGCCTCGGCCTCGGGCGCTGCCGCCCTGCAGGTCGCCGCGCCGGCCTTCTCGGAAGGCGCCACCGCCTTCAAGCGGGACTTCGAGGAGGCTGCCAGGCCGCAGGCGGAACCGGAAAGCGATGCGCTGTTCACCGATGCGGCCGCCGAAGAAGCAGCCGAGGCCAAGGCACTCGCCGCCGACCGCCGCATGAAATCGATGCTGCAGGGCTATACCGGCAATAGCTGCTCGGAATGCCAGAATTTCACTATGGTCCGCAACGGAACCTGCGAGAAGTGCGACACCTGCGGGGCGACCAGCGGGTGCAGCTGAGCAGAATTGAAAACTTGAGGAAACTTCATCGGCCCGGTCGCAAGATCGGGCCGAAATTGTATTGGCTGAGTCATCGATTACCTCTCATCCGACCTCCCCCGGATCAAGTCCGGGGTCAGCCACCTTCTCCCACAAGGGGAGAAGGCATGCGCGCATCTGTGCTTGGCTATGCTCAATGCTGCCGATTTGCAGAGCGGTCGAGGCAGGCGTTGCCTTCTCCCCTTGTGGGAGAAGGTGGATCGGCGCAGCGTCGAGACGGATGAGGGTGCTGCTGAAGCGGTGCGTGAGCCGAAATCCGTATCACCCCAAATGCACACATCCACAACCGCCCTCTCCTCAATCACCACCTTTCAGTTGTACCCGGTTCGTGGAGCTATGCACTCGACTCGCCATAGACATTGTTCCTCAACAGGAGAAATACAATGGCTAGTTGCAATCAAAACGGTGACACCTGGGAAATCTATTCAGCCGCAGACGGCTGGCGCTGGAGGCGCACGGCCTCCAACGGCAGGATCGTCGGCGCATCCTCCCAAGGCTATTCGAACAGGAGCGATTGCGTCGCCAACGCACAGCGCCATGGCATGACCTGCACGCCTGTCTAAGTCATCCTATTCAGCTATTTCTGCAATTGTAGCCCGTCGCCGCCTCACACGCACAAGTGCCCGTGCGGGCATTCCTGGCGGATCATATGCGGGGGCACCATCGGCTCGCCGCTGCGCTCCCGCGCTTGTTTGAACAGGAGGCGGATTTCCTGCGGCCGCACGCCGTCGCTCGCCATGACGAGCTTGACCATCGGATCGCTTAACAGGTCGTCCAGGGTGGTGGCGTGCTTTTCCATGCTTCCATTCCTCCTGCCTTCGTCATGCTGCTCATTTAAGCAGCCAAAGTCGGCACGCCAATGACGCTTCGGCGACGAAGTTGTGACGCGGCGAAAAAAAACCATCCCCCCTCTGCCACCTCTCTCATAATCCCTCGCACTGCCCTTGCGGGAACCGGGTCTAGAACCGGGATCAGGAAGGGCGGCGGTGACCCTCCCCCGCGCCGTGGTAAGCGCGGGCATGCAGGGGCCCGAGACAGGCTGGCGGGTCGAAGGGTCGGGCGCAAAATGCTCGACTTCAAGGCTTGCGGAGAACGCCGCGGCGTCCTTTGCCCGTCATGGCGACGGGACTCAGGGGCGCTGCGACCGGTCGACTTCGGGACAGGCACCGGCGGGGCGCGAAGGTCGCGCCACGTAATATCTATTCGGAAGGCACGGCCCAGCGCCCCGCTTCCCGGCTCTTTGACAATGGCCAGACGCGATTATGCGGGCGTGGCAATGGAAAACTGTGCCCTTGGCTGCGTCTGGCCATCCGGGTCCCCGCCAGCGACGAGCGAAGCGAGGCAGCTTAAGGGCGGGTCATGGAAGATGGTGAGCGGCAGCCTTCGCAAACCTTGGGCTCGCCTCTCACGGATGCGCAACAATTCATTCATTTTCAGGGTTTGTCGCGTTCAATACTCACATGACACAAAGTAGATTTCGCCTTTGGCCTGCCGAATTGTTCATCCTGAAGCTCAGCGCAAGTCTGATGGCGCTCGATGCATGTTTGATCCTGCTGCGCGGCTCCAATATTGACATCGCAAGCTATGGGGCGGTCATCGGCCTGGCTGTCGTTCTGTTCGCGGTTGGCTTTGCCTATCGCCGTACGGGACGAAGTGAACCCATTGCATCGACGGCGATATGCACCGGGCTGCTTGTCCTTTTCACCAGTTCCATGTCGCAGTTCAGCTATCTTCTCCTACCGAATCCGCGCCCGGTCATCGACGCCTGGCTCACAGCGATCGATGGCCTATTCGGTTACCACTGGCCCGACGCCCTCGCCCTCAGTGCCCGGCATCCGCTGTTCAACGAGGCCATGAGATTCGCCTATCTGTCGACGCTGCCACAGATGGCGATACTGGTCGTTGTGCTGGGACTGACGGGACGCATCAGGACCTTGCAGGCGCTGATCGGATCGATCGCCATATCGGGCATGCTGACGGTAATGTTCTGGGGTGTATTTCCTTCGCTGGGGCCGAGCACGCTTTATGCGGTGTCACCCGAAATACTTGCCACGGTTCGCCCCGTCGTTGATCCGGAATATGGTGCAGACATCACAAGACTACTGCACGATGGCCCTTCACACCTTTCGCCCGACGAGATCCGCGGGTTGATCGCCTTCCCCTCCTACCACACCGTTCTGGCTGCCACGGCGACTTATTATTCGCGCAAGGTTTCTTGGGCGTTCCCGTTCTTTCTTATCGTCAATCTGATCGTCCTGCCCGCCGTTCTTGTGCATGGCGGCCATCACCTTGTCGATATTCCGGCGGGCTTTGCAGTCTTTGCCGTCTCGGCATTCATTGCACACCGGATGGTTGGTGATAACAGATTGCCGCAACCCGCCCTCGGAGCGCGCTAGTTGGACTGCGAACGCTTGAGCATTCGGTAACCAAACAAAGGGAAATGATTTGTTCACCAAACTCCTTAACGCGCCTGAAATCAGCGCTTCGTAAGGTGAGGTCGGCTTCAACGAAAGCCTGATCACACGGGTAGACGCTCTAAAACAACGGGCAACGGAGAAACGAAATGACGAACCTCATGAACCGCTTTCTGAAGGATGAGTCCGGCGCAACCGCCATCGAATACGGCCTGATTGCCGCCCTCATCGCTCTGGCTATCATTACCGGCGCGGGCTTCGTCGGCACCAGCCTGGACACGAAGTTCAAGGCCATTTCCACCAAGCTTGACACCACCAACCCCTAAGCAGGGCATTTGGTACGTCGCGAATATGGAAAGGGCCGCTCGAAAGCGGCCCTTTTCATTTGCGGCGCAATCAGGGAATTGCCAGCGGCGGCAAGGCTTCGCCAGCCTCACTCATATTTCACGATCTTCTCCGGCAGCAGCCCCTTGGGTGCAAAGCGCAGCACGAGAATGATCGTCAAGCCGATGACGAAGACGCGCATCTGCAGCGCGCGGGTAGCCAGATCGTCGGGCGGCGCGATGTTGAACACATTCTGCAACCAGTCGGCGCCGTAGCGGAACAGGATCAGCGCTGCCGGCTCCGACATGGTCCAAATGACATAGACCAGCAGCGCCCCGAAGATCGAGCCGAGATTGTTGCCGGAACCGCCCAGCACCACCATGATCAGCACAAGGAAGGTGTGGTTGATCGGCAGGAAGCCGCTCGGATCGAAAATGCCGCCAAAAGTGATCAATGCGGCACCGCCGACGCCGACGATGAAATTGCCGATCACGAACATTTCGAGCAGCCGGCGGTTGACATTCTTGCCGACCGACTCGGCCGCCAGCTCATTGTCGCGGATAGCTCGCATCATGCGGCCCCAGGGCGAGGCCCAGCCACGTTGCAAAAGCACATAGATGATGACGATCAGCACCGCCGTTATCGACAGATAGGCCGCGCGAGCCACCACAAAGCCGATTTCATTGGGTGTTGGCACCGGCCAAGGCAGCGGCGAAACGGTCAGCGTTCCACGGGTCAGCCAGTCGGCATTCTTCAGGAAGGCCTTGACGATCTCGGCAATGCCGAGCGTGGCGATGGCCAGATAGTCCGACCGCAGGCCGAGCGTGATGCGCCCGATGAACCAGGCGAGCACCGCGGCAAAGACGCCGCCCACCAGCCAGCCAAGCCCGACCGGAAGACCGAAGCCGCCGATGAAGCCGGAATTCTGCTCGATGATAGCGGCTGCCGGCGTCAGCGCATTCTGCGCCATCATATAGGTGGCAAGCGCAGCGATGATGGTCAGCATGGTGCGGATGCGCCTGGGCACGCCGTAGCGATCGATGCGGCTCAAAAGCACTGTGACCGCGCCGCCGATGGCAATGATCAGCGCCATGCGCAGAAGCCATCCCGGCGCTTCCGACTGCCAGAACACCGGATTGACGGGATAGGAGATCAGCATCGAGCCGAAGGCCGCAATGGCGATAAAGCCCATGATGCCGGCATTGAACAAGCCGGCATAGCCCCACTGCACGTTGAGCCCGAGCGCCACGATCGCCAGGCAGCCGGCTTCGGCCAGCATGCGCAGCGCATAGGCATTGCCCTGCCAGATGAAGATCAGTGCGACGATGACGGCAAGGCCGACAAGCAGCGAGGCCGTGCGCAGTTCCAACACCTTCATCACAGCACCTTTCCCTTGAAGATCCCGTTCGGGCGCCAGATCAGGACAGCGACCAGGATGACGAAGGGCACCACGATCTTGTATTCGGTCGGCACGAAGGTGAGATTTGCCGGCAGTTCCAGCCAGTCAGGCATATGCGGCTTGAGCGGTCGCAGCAAGATCGCCCAGTTGAACACCGCAACCGTTTCGGTGAAGCCGACGATGAGACCTCCGACGATCGCGCCATAGGGCTGGCCGATGCCACCGACGATGATGGCGGCAACGATAGGCAAAAGCAGGTTGAAGCTCAGATCGGGCTTGAGGCTGACATCCATTGCCAGCAGCGTGCCGCCCGCAGCGGCAAGGCTGCCGGCGATGATCCAGGTGACGCGCACCACATGCGCGGTGCCGATACCGGAAATGCGGGCGAGATCGGCATTGTCGGACATTGCCCGCATCGCCTTGCCGGTGCGCGAGCGTGTCAGGAACAGATGCAGCGCCACGATGGCCACCACCGTAAAGACGATCAGCAGCACCTGCGGTTCGGTGATGACGATGTCACGCCCGGCAAAGGGTATGCGGTAGATATCCTTGGAGCCGACATACATCTGGCGCGGGGCGGTGCCGAAAAACAGGCGGATCAGCCCCTGCAGCATCAGCATGACGCCGAAGGAAGCAATCACCAGTGTGATCGGCTTGGGGTTTGTCTTGCGCACCGGCACATAAAATGTCTTGTCGATGAGGATGGTGACGAGCGCCGTAACCGCCATGGCGATGGGCAGCACGACGAACGCCGTCGGCAGGCCGACATAGGCGCCGAGACCAGGCATCGCCATGGTCAGCATGAAGGCGATGAAGGCGCCAAGCGTCATCAGGTCGCCATGAGCAAAATTGGCGAAGCGCAAAATTCCCCAGGCAAGCGTCATGCCGACAGCGCCGAGCGCATAGATTGAGCCGATGATCAGGCCGGCGATTACCACCTTATTGATGAAGAATACGAGTTCGTTGATCGGCAATGCCGACAGCAGGCCAATAGTGTCCATCAGTGTTTCGTCCCGCCGCCTAGGAAGCTTTCGGCCACCTCGGGATCGTCGAGCAGCGCCTGGCCCGTATCGGTGAAGGAGTTCTTGCCTCCGGCCAGAACAAATCCCTTATGCGCGATGGCCAATGCCTGGCGCGCATTCTGCTCGACCATCAAAATGCCCACGCCCGCCTCGTTGATGGCGATGACGCGCTCGAAGATTTCGCCCATATAGCGCGGCGAAAGTCCCGCCGTCGGCTCATCGAGCAGCAGCAGCTTCGGCTCCATCATCAGGGCGCGCCCGATCGCCACCATCTGCCGCTGGCCGCCGGAAAGCTCGCCGGCCGGCTGCTTGTGCTTGTCGCGCAGCGGCGGGAAATATTCGAAGATCTTTTCGATGAGATAGCGAAAATCGTCGCGGCGCGTATAGGCGCCCATTTCGAGGTTTTCGCGCACGCTCATGGTCGGGAAGACATTGAATTCCTGCGGAACGAAGGAAAGGCCGGCCCGCACCAGATTTTCCGGCCGGGCATTGGTAACCTCCTTGCCGTCAAAGGATATGCTGCCTTGTGAAACGTTCAGGAGCCCGAACAACGCCTTCAAGGTGGTGGATTTTCCCGCACCGTTCGGCCCGACGATCACGCCGATCTCGTGGGCCTCGACCTCGATGGTGACGCCATTGAGGATATTGGCGCCGCCATAGCCGGCGTGGATGTCGCGCATGCTCAACAGGCTCATGATGCGCGCCCCATCGCCGTGCCGCCGCCGAAATAGGCTTCGATGACTTCCGGGTTCTTGCGGATTTCAGCCATCGGCCCCTGCACCATCACGGTTCCGGCCGCCATGACGATGACGGGATCGCACAGACGCGCGATCAGGTCCATGTCGTGCTCGATGACGAAAAACGTCAGGCCCTTGTCGCGATTGAGCGATTCGACGACCGAAGCGAGATCATTGAGAAGGGTGCGGTTGACGCCCGCCGCCACCTCGTCAAGAAGCACGACGTTCGGGTCTGCCATCATGACGCGCCCAAGCTCCAGCAACTTCTTCTGGCCACCCGAGAGGTTGCCGGCGCATTCGTTGCGGACATGGGTAAGACGCAGGATCCTGAGAATTTCCTCGGCCTTGCGCCGCACGGCCAGTTCATCGCGAACCACCTTTGCCCGCCGGAAACAGGCGTCGAACAGCGATTCTTCCGACCTGCTGCCAGTCACCGCCATCAGATTCTCAAGTGCCGTGAGGCTGGAGAACTCCTGAGCGATCTGGAAGGTTCGCGACAGGCCGCACTCGAACAGTTCATGTGCCGGCATTCCGGTCACATTCTTGCCGTTCAGCCATATGGTGCCCGATGTCGGCGCAAATGCACCGGCCACCATGTTGAACATGGTGGTCTTGCCCGCACCGTTAGGGCCTATCAGGCCGGTGATCGTCCCCTGCTCGACTTTCAGGGAACAGTTGTCCACCGCAAGCACTTGTCCAAAGCGCTTGCTGACATTTTTGACTTCGATGAGCGTCGTCACGCCACCCCCGCTGGATTATTTGTTTCTTGGACATGCCGCAGGCTTGTTTCCCGATATCCCCATAGCGGGCGCCTTGCACGTCTGCGATGGCAAGAGGCCCGGACGTTGCCGGACCTCCTGCTTTTGGTATCTTTTTTACTGGGTCTTGGCGTCCTTGAAGCCCTTGCCGTCGACAACCATGTGAATGACGTTGCCCGGCACGTCGCCATTCTTGTCGAATTCATGGCTTCCGGAGGCGCCTTCGTAGTTGATGTCCTTGCCTTCGGCGAGCAGCTTCTTGGCCTTTTCCCACTCACCGGGAAGAATGACCTCGCCCGGCTCGGACGACACCTCGCGCAGGGCCGCGCTAAGGCCCTCGCGCGTATCCTTGCCGACCTTCTGGATGGAAAGCGCGATCAGGAATGCCGCGTCGTAGGACTGCGCGCCGAAGCTGGAATTCGGGTCGAGACCCGCATCCTTGGCGAGCTTGTTATAGACCTCGGTGCCCGGGCTGGTGGTGTTGCCGATACGCACGCCGACCATGCCGTCCAGCTTGCCTTCGCCGATATTGGTCACGATCGCATCGCCGACCATGCCGTCGCCGCCGGCAAACTTGTTGAAGTCGCCGCCTTCGAGCGCCTGGCGGATAATGGTCGAGCCCGAACCGTCGACATAGGCCAGCACGACCAGCAGTTCGGCACCGGAGGCCGAAAGCGAGCCAATCTCGGCGCGATAATCAGCCTTGTTGTCCTCATGCGCTTCCTTGGCCGAAACCGTGCCGCCAAGCGCCTTGAAAGAGCTTTCCAGCGCGTCGGCGAAACCCTTGCCATAGTCGTTGTTGACATAGGTGATGGCAATATTCTCATTGCCCTGATCCTTCAGGATCTTGGCCAGGACCTCGCCGCTATAGGCGTCCGACGAGGTGGTGCGGAACACCAGATCCTTGTCGTCGAGGCCCGTCAGCGCCGGCGAAGTCGCGGCAGGCGAAATCAGAAGCACACCGCCTGGAATGGCGGCGTTGTTGGCAGCCGCAATCGTCTCACCCGAGCAGAGCGGACCGACAAGTGCGGTCACCTTTTCGGAATTGACCATGCGGTCGGCAGCATTGGAAGCCGCCGTTGCGTCGGCGCAGGTCGAGTCAGCCGAAATGAAGTCGACCTTCTGGCCGTCCAGGATTCCGCCCTGTTCATTGACCTGCTTCATTGCGAGCTCGGCAGCAGCGAAGATCGGCGGCACGAGGCTTTCGATCGGTCCGGTGAAGCCACCGAGGAAGCCGACCTTGACATCGGCATTGGCGTAGGCGGTGCCGGCCAGCAATGCGGCACCAAGCGTGGCAGACGCCAGCAGCCGTCTGGTGATGGATTTCATTTTTCTCTCACTCCCTGTGTATTTACGAGACGCTACAGCGCAGCTCGGCACGACCCCTCGTGCCTGCATGCAACTATGCTCGGCTTCGTTCGCAGGCGCCAGTCAGACGAAAAAAATAGGCGTATGCTCCCGACCCTGATCAGTTCTTAGAGAACTGCATCGTTTCGAACAAGAGCCTTGAGGTAGAGGTCATTTAATATGCTCAACGCAGCTCCAGCAACGACTCAAAGCTCGACTTCGAAGGCTCTGATCTCGTGCAATAAATCCAATTTCCAGCCTAAGCCGGTGTCTCTTCCTCCGGTCATGACTTCCAGCCGGACAAGCGTGGCGAAGCCTTGGTTACTGGCGTCAGAGCGGCCTTTTCTGCTTGAGCACGAAACGCTGGATCTTTCCGGTCGCAGTCTTGGGCAGTGCCTCGATGAACCTGACCGAACGCGGATACTTGTATGGCGCGATCGTCTGCTTGACGTGGTCTTGAAGCGCCTTGGCAGTCAGGTCATTTGCCTCGACGCCTTCGGCCAGTACGATATGGGCCTCGACAATCTCCCCCCTCGCCTCATCGGGAGCGCCGATGACGGCGCATTCGGCGACGAATTCATGCGCCAGAAGAGCCGCTTCGACCTCCGGTCCGGCAATATTATAGCCGGCCGAAACGATCATATCATCTGAACGGGCAGCAAAGTGGAAATAGCCTTCCTCGTCCTGCCAGAAGGAATCGCCGGTCAGGTTCCATCCATTGCGCACATAAGTTTTTTGGCGGTTGTCGGCGAGATAACGGCAACCCGTCGGCCCGCGTACCGCGAGCCGGCCTATCTCGCCGCGCGCTACCTCGTTCATCTCCTCATCGACGATCCTTGCCTCGTAGCCGCCGACCGGCTTGCCGGTCGAGCCCGGAGCCGAGTCGCCGAACCGGTTGGAGATGAAGATATGCAGCATTTCGGTCGAGCCGATGCCGTCGAGCATCGGCTTTCCGGTCTTCTTCATCCACGCCTCGTAGACCGGCGCCGGCAAGGTTTCGCCGGCCGACACGGCGGCGCGCAGTGAACTCAGGTCAGCGCCCTCGTCCATCGCCGCCAGCATGACGCGATAGGCAGTCGGCGCGGTGAAGCTGACCGTTGCCTTGTAGGTCTCGATGATCTCGATCATCTTGGGCGGCGTTGCCTGTTCGAGCAGCGTCGCGGCCGCGCCAAAGCGCAGCGGAAAGATCGCAAGGCCGCCGAGGCCGAAGGTGAAGGCCAGGGGCGGCGAGCCGACAAACACGTCTTGCGGCGTCACCGACAAAACCTCCTTGGCATAGGCGTCGGCGATAATCAGCAGATCGCGATGGAAATGCATCGTCGCCTTGGGTTCGCCAGTGGTGCCGGAGGTGAAGCCGAGAAGGGCCACATCATCGCGGCTTGTCGGCACGGCATCGAATTTCACCGGCTTGTCGAGCGCTATACGGTCCAGTTCGGCGTCGTGGTTCGCGGTGCCGTCGAAGCCGATCACCTTTTTGAGAAAGCGGCTTTCCTTGGCGCATGCGACGAGTTCATCCTTGATGCGCGTATCGCACAGGGCGAACTCGACCTCGGCCTTGTCGACGATCTTGGTCAGTTCGCCGGCGCGCAGCATCGGCATGGTGTTGACCACGACCGCGCCTGCCTTGGTGGCGGCGAGCCAGCAGGCAACCATAGCCGGATTGTTGGCCGAGCGGATCAATACGCGGTTGCCCGGCTTGACGCCGTAATTCTCCACCAGCGCATGGGCGATACGGTTCGACCAGTCGGCCAGTTCCTTATAGGTGCGGCGGCGGCCATTGCCGATCAGGGCCGTATTGTCGCCAAACCCCTTGGCGACCAAGGCATCCGATAATTCGTAGCCGGCATTCAGCGTCTGCGGATAGTCGAAACCGTCGAGCAGCAGGTCGGGCCACTGGTCGGCCGGAGGCAGGTTGTCGCGTGTGAATGTGTCGATATGCGCCGATGGTCCAAGCATCTGTCACCCCCTCCCAAGGGTTTGCCGGGCGATGATGACTTTCTGCACATCCGAAGCGCCTTCATAAATTCGAAGCGCCCGGATTTCGCGGTAGAGGCTTTCGACGACGCTGCCCTTTCGTACGCCGTCGCCTCCATGAATCTGCACGGCCTTGTCGATCACGCTCTGGGCGCGATCGGTGGCATAAAGCTTGGCCATCGCCGCCTCGCGGCTGACGCGGGCAGCACCTTTGTCCTTCAGCCAGGCGGCGCGATAGACCAGCAATGCCGCAGCATCAATATCGAGCGCCATGTCGGCGATGTGGCCTTGCACCATCTGCAGCTCGGACATCGGCGCGCCGAACAATTCGCGGGAGGCTGCGCGCGCGAGCGTCTCGTCCAGCGCGCGGCGCGCGAAGCCGAGGGCGGCCGCCGCAACAGTCGAGCGGAACACGTCGAGCACCGACATGGCGATCTTGAAGCCCTCACCCGGCCTGCCGACCAGCGCCGATTTCGGCACGCGGCAGTTGGCGAAGGAAAGGCGCGCCAGCGGATGCGGCGCGATCACCTCCAGCCGCTCGGCGATTTCAAGGCCCGGCGTGTCGGCCGGCACGATAAAGGCCGATATGCCCTTTGCCCCCGGTCCCTCGCCGGTGCGTGCGAAAACCGTGTAGACATCAGCGATGCCGCCGTTGGAAATCCAGGTCTTCTCGCCGTCGAGTATATAAAAATCGCCGTCAGCGCGCGCGGCAAGATCGAGATTGGCGACGTCGGAGCCGGATTTGGGCTCGCTCAGCGCGAAGGCCGACAAAGCCACACCGCGTCGCGTCTTCGCCAGCCATGCGTGCCGCTGCTCCGCCGTGCCGAACAGCGACAAAGCACCGGTGCCCAGCCCCTGCATGGCGAAGGAAAAATCGGCCAGCCCATCATGTCGGGCCAGCGTCTCGCGGATGATGCACAGGCTCCTGACGTCGAGCCTGCTTGTCTCATCCTCCGGATCGACGGCCGAATGCAGCAGCCACCCACCCTCGCCCAGCTTTGCAACCAGTTCGCGGCAGGCGCTATCGACGTCGCCATGGTCGATATTGCCCAGATTGGCCGACGCCCAATCCTCCAGCGCATCCGCCAGTTCGCGGTGACGCGACTCGAAGAACGGCCAATCCAGGAAGCTGCGGTCGGCCATATCAGTTGCCTTCGAACTTTGGCTTCTGGTGCGCGACGAAGGCATCATAGGCGCGCTTGAAGTCAAGCGTCTGCATGCAGATCGCCTGCGCCTGCGCTTCGGCCTCGATCGCCTGTTCGATCGACATCGACCATTCCTGGTTGAGCATCGTCTTGGTCATCATATGACCGAAATTCGGACCGTCGGCCAGACGCCTTGCCAATGCCAAGGCTTCGGCATCGAGCGAATCCGCACCAACCAGCCGATTGAAGAAACCCCAGCGTTCTCCTTCCTCCGCGCTCATGGTGCGGCCGGTATAAAGAAGCTCGGACGCGCGCCCCTGGCCGATGATACGCGGCAGGATCGCACAGGCGCCCATGTCGCAGCCAGCAAGGCCGACGCGGGTGAACAGGAATGCCGTCTTTGCCTCCGGTGTCGCAAGCCGCATGTCAGACGCCATGGCGATGATGGCACCGGCGCCGACACAGACACCATCGACAGCCGCGATGACCGGCTTGCCGCAATTGACCATCGCCTTGATCAGGTCTCCGGTCATGCGGGTGAATTTCAGCAGGCCCTTCATATCGAGGTCAAGCAGCGGCCCGATAATGTCATGGACATCGCCGCCAGAGCAGAAATTACCGCCATTGGAGCCGAACACCACGGCCTTGATGTCGTCGGCATAGGCAAGCGCGCGGAACACATCGCGCAGTTCGGCATAGCTGTCGAAGGTCAGCGGGTTCTTGCGCTCGGGGCGATCGAGCGAGATGACGGCAATGCCATCCTCGGCACGCCATCGGAAGTGCTTTGCCTCATAGCCAGCCATGTCAGTCATTTTCTTTACTCACCTTGCCTGTCAATTTAGGGGAATGTCCGACCGCATCGAGGATTGCGATCATGCGTTCGCAGTCGCTCGGCGGCAGGTCCTCCAGAATGGCTCCCACCCATCCGGCATGGGCATCGGCCAACACCGAGAAGCGATCACGCCCCTTCTTGCTCAGGCGCACCAGCGTGGCCCGCTTGTCGCCTTCTACCGGCACGCGCAGCACCAGCCCATCCAGCGCCAGCCTTTCAACAATGCCGGTCACATTGCCGTTCGAAACGCGCAGTGCGGCCGAAAGCTCGCTCATCTTCAGGCCTTCGTCGAAGCGGTAGAGGGCTGCCAGAACATCGAAGCGCGGCAAGGTGGTGTCATATTCCTCCCGCAGCCGCTCGCGGATCGTTGCCTCCACCAGCTTCGTTGCCTTCAGCAGCTTCAGCCACAGACGCAGGCGCTGCCTGACCATCTGCGGGTGACCCGCCGTCGCCAATTCCTCGCCGCTCATATTTCACCCCCGGAGACAGATAGCGCCTGCCCCGTTATCGAACCCGAATGCGGGCCGCACAGGAACAGCACGCTTTCAGCCACTTCTTCCGGCAGCACGAACCGCTTCTGAGGATTGGCGGCAGTCAGGGCCGCAACCGCCTCGTCGCGGCTCTTGCCGGTCTTTTGCATGATGTTTTCAATTGAACGCTCAAGCATCGGCGTCAGCGTGAAGCCGGGACAGACGGCGTTGACGGTAATGCCCGTCTCGGCAAGTTCGAGCGCCAGCGAGCGCGTCAGCCCGATGACGCCGTGCTTGGCGGCGCTATAGGCCGACACATAGGGATAGCCCTTCAGCCCGGCCGTCGAGGCAATCGAGATCAGCCGCCCCTGTCCACGCTTCCTCATGCCAGTGAGCGCCTGCTGGAAGGTGAGGAAGATGCTGGTGAGGTTGACATCAAGCATCTGCCGCCACAGCTCAAGGCCGGTGCGGTGGAAGGGAGAACTTTCGGCGGCGCCGGCATTGGCTACGACGATGTCGAGTTCACCGACCTCAGTCGAAATGCGCTGGAACAGAGAGCGCACCGATGCCTCATCGGTGACGTCCGCCGTCATTGCCCTGACACCCGGCAAGGCGGCAGCAGCCGCCTCCAGCGGCTCCATGCGCCGGCCGGAAATGACCACGGTTGCCCCTGCTTCCGACAAGGCGCGCGCGATTGCCGCCCCCATGCCGGAGCCGCCACCCGTCACCAATGCGCACTGGCCCGAAAGGTCGGTCATACCACCCTGTCCTGTGCTGCCATTTCAGCCGCCCGCTCTGCCAAACGACGCAACTGGTCGCGCCCCGGCAGATAGGGATCGGGCCATTTTTCGACGGTGTCGCCAAGTGCGGCGGCGGCACGCAAGGTCCAATAAGGATCGGTCAGATGCGGCCGCGCCAGGCAGACCAGATCGGCACGGCCGGCCAGCAGGATCGAATTGACATGATCCGGCTCGTAGATATTGCCGACGGCAATCGTCGCCATGCCGGTTTCGTTGCGGATACGATCGGAAAACGGCGTCTGGAACATGCGGCCATAGACCGGCTTGGCCAATTCCGTCGTCTGACCGGCAGAGACGTCGCAAATATCGACGCCAGCCTCTTGCAGCATACGCGCGATCTCGACGGCCTCCTGCGGGGTGACGCCATCGGCGCCGACCCAATCATTGGCCGAGATGCGCACCGAGATAGGCTTGTGGCGCGGCCAGACCTCGCGCACCGCATGATAGATCTCCAGCGGATAGCGCATGCGGTTTTCCAACGATCCGCCATAATCATCCGTGCGGTTATTGGTTACCGGCGTGATGAAGGACGACAGCAGATAACCGTGCGCAGCATGGATTTCGAGCATGTCGAAGCCGCAGCGGTCGGCCATCTCGGCAGACGCGACGAACTGGTCGCGCACCATGTCCATGTCGGCGCGGGTCATCGCCTTCGGCGTCTGGTTTTCAGAAGACCACGGAATCTCGGAAACGGACAGCACCGGCCAGTTGCCCGCCGGCAACGGCTTGTCTGTGCCTTCCCAGCCGACGCGGGTGGAGCCCTTGCGGCCGGAATGGCCGATTTGCGCGCAAATCTTCGCCTGCGTCTCGTTGTGTACGAAATCGACAATGCGTTTCCAGGCGACCTCGTGTTCAGGCGCATAAAAGCCAGGGCAGCCCGGCGTGATGCGGCCTTCCGGACTGACGCATGTCATCTCTATATAAAGAAGCCCCGCCCCGCCCTTGGCGCGTTCGCAATAGTGCACCAGATGCCAATCAGTCGGCGTGCCGTCGACGGCCTTGTATTGCGCCATGGGCGAGACGACGACGCGGTTCTTCAGCTCCATTTCGCGCAGGCGGAAGGGTGCGAACATCGGGGCGCGCTGGGTGCCTTCGGGCGCGCCGGCACGTTCCTGGAACCACGCCTCGGCACTTTCCAGCCACGCCTTGTCGCGCAGACGCAGATTTTCATGGCTGATGCGTTGCGAGCGCGTCAGCAGCGAATAGTTGAACTGGACCGGATCGAGATCGAAATAGCGCTCGACATCCTCGAACCACTCCAGCGAGTTGCGCGCCGCCGATTGCAGGCGCAGCACCTCGGTGCGACGCTCGTCCTCGTAGCGTGCAAAAGCCTGTTCCAGCGTCTTTTCCGTGTGGACGAGTTCAGCAAGTGCGATTGCGCTTTCCAGCGCGAGCTTAGTGCCCGAACCGATCGAGAAATGCGCGGTCGCCGCCGCATCGCCGAGCAGCGCCATGTTTTTGTACGACCAGCGCTTGCACAGAACACGCGGGAAGTTGAGCCATGCCGACCCACGAATATGGTTGGCGTTGGTCATCAGCTCGTGGCCGTCGAGATATTTGGCGAAGATGCGCTGGCAGACCTCGATGCTCTCCTGCTGGCTCATATCGCCGAAGCCGAATTTCTCCCAGGACGGGGTACTGCATTCGACAATGAAGGTCGCCGTGTCGTTGTCGAACTGGTAGGCGTGCGCCCAGACCCAGCCGTGCTCGGTCTCCTCGAAAATGAAGGTGAAGGCGTCGTCGAATTTCTGATGCGTGCCAAGCCAGACGAATTTGCAGGTGCGCACGTCGATATCCGGCTCGAATTGCGCCGAAAATTCCGTCCGCGCCCGCGAATTCAGGCCATCTGCGGCCACAACCAGATCATATTCGTCCAAAAACGGAGCGATTTGCTCGATATTTGTCTGGAAACGCAGTTCCACACCAAGTTCCCGCGCCCTTTGCTGCAATAAAAGCAGCAATTTCTTGCGGCCGATGCCGCAAAAACCATGGCCTGTGGAAACCGTCTTGGTGCCTTTGAAGTGGACAGCGATGTCGTCCCAATAGGCAAAATGCGATCGGATAGCGGCAGCGCTCGGCGCATCATTGGCCGCCAAATTGGTCAGGGTCTCGTCGGAAAGCACCACTCCCCAGCCGAACGTGTCGTCAGGCTTGTTGCGCTCGATGACCACGACCTCGCAATCGGGGTCGCGCAGTTTCATGCTGATCGCGAAATAGAGGCCCGAAGGCCCGCCTCCGAGACAGGCGATCTTCATCAGCAAACTCCCTATGATTGCTCGAAGGATGGCACCGCATCCGGATAATTTCAAGCATGAAATTTCATGCTTGAAATTATTGGAATACGCCTTGCGTTGCCATCGATCCATGTGCTCATTGGCAAGATGCATCCACGCATCATGGCGCGTGGCGGGAGCGAGCAAGGATGACGAGAACTTCGGCAATCGACTGGGACGACGCCTATTCGAATGCGGCGCACATTCCAGACGGCCTCTCCTATGCCGGGCGCTGGACCGCACAAGCTGCGGCGTTTCGTGAAAAGCTTCTCGGCACCAAGCGCATGCGACTGGACATCCCCTATGGGGAGCATGAGCGAAACCGGTACGACCTTTTCCTGCCCGAAAGTAAGCCCAAAGGCCTCGCGGTCTTCGTCCATGGCGGCTATTTCATCGCGACCGACAAATCCACATGGTCGCATCTGGCTTCGGGGGCGCTGGCCCATGGCTATGCCGTGGCAATGCCGTCCTATGTGCTGTGCCCCGATGCCTCCATTCCGGAAATCACCCGCCAAGTCGCCGCGGCGATAACAACTGCAGCCGATGAAATCGCCGGCCCGATCCATCTTGCCGGTCATTCGGCCGGCGGGCATCTGGTCACGCGAATGAGTACGGTCACCACGCCGCTGGATATGGAAACTGCCGGGCGGATCCAAAAAACGGTATCCATTTCGGGCCTGCATGACCTGCGGCCGCTACGCAATACCAAGATGAACGAGTTACTGCGACTTGACGCCGATACGGCGCGCGCAGAGAGCGTGGCCCTGCTCGACCCGATGCCCGGCACAGACCTTTCCTGCTGGGTGGGGGAGGATGAACGCCCGGAATTCTTGCGGCAGAATGCTTTGCCGGAAAATCTCTGGAGCAGCTTCGACGTCCATGTGTCGACCGTTGAGGAGCCTACCCGCCACCATTACAATATCATGGATGGGCTTACCGATCCCAACCACGGGCTGGTACGCACATTGCTCAAGCTGTAGAAGGCGCATCAAGCGCCGCCATTACCGAGAGTGACCGGAGGTTTTATGCAAACCGTATTCGTCCAGCTGCAGTGCAAGCCGGGTCAGACCTATCAGGTGGCTGACGAACTCTATGAGCGCGAGGTCGTGTCCGAACTCTACTCCACGAGCGGCGACTACGATCTGCTGATGAAGATCTATATCGAGGACGATGTCGATATCGGCAAATTCATCAATGAGAATGTCGCCAATGTGCCCGGCATCATGCGCTCACTGACGACGCTGACCTTCAAGGCCTTTTGAGCAGGCACTTTGCGACTTGAGTCAAGGCGCTCGACCAAGCGATTGACTTTACACCGTTTTCCGATCGGCACGCCGCGCCGCAACATAGCGCATAGCCATCACGCGGCGGCGCAATATCTCGGTACGCATCGCCATCACATGCATCGTGAAGAACAACACGGTGACGCCGAGCGCCATGACGGCCAGCGGCCAAAGCAGGCTGGGGTGGATGGTCGGGCCGTCGAGCCGGAACACGGATGCAGGCTGATGCAGCGTGTTCCACCACTCGACCGAGAATTTTATGATCGGGATATTGACGAAGCCCACCAGCGTGATGATTGCCGCCGCCCGTGCTGAGCGGGCCGGATCGTCAAGCGCGCGCGTCAGCGCAATGATGCCGAGATACATCAGAAACAGGACGAAGACCGAAGTCAGCCGGGCATCCCAGACCCACCAGGTCCCCCACATCGGCTTGCCCCAGATCGAGCCGGTCACCAGCGCCAGTGCGGTAAAGGCGGCACCGATGGGGGCGGCTGCCTTCAGCGAGACGTCAGCCAGCGGATGACGCCAAACAAGCGTGCCGAGGGCAGAAACCGCCATGAGCGAATAACACATCATGGCGATCCACGCGAAAGGGACGTGGATATACATGATGCGCACGGTCGAGCCCTGCTGGTAATCAAGCGGCGCTGTGAAGCCCATATAGAGCCCCGCGCCAAGCAGGATCGCTGCCATGCCAGCCAGCCACGGCACCAGCCGGTCGGCCAACGCCAGAAAGCGCGTCGGATTGGCAATGTCGATCCAGCGGCCGGGCCGCGTGCTGATGTCGCTCATGGCGATCTAATTAAACCGCCTGCGATGTGTGCGCAATGCGGGGGGTCGCCGCAGGCGGCAACCTCCCCAGCCGTGGGACCTGCCCGTCAGGCCGCCTCGTTGTGCATCGAAACATGGCTGAGGCGCCGCACTTCCTCGTCGTTCAGCAGGCCGCCGGCACGCAGCAAGGCGGCAAAGCGTCCATTGGTCGCCGAGAGGTCGTTGAAGCCGCCCATCTCGATGATGCGCCCCTGATCCATGAAGACGACCAGATCGGCATCGCGAACGGTGGTCAGGCGATGGGCGATGATGAAGGTGGTGCGGCCCTGGCGAACACCGTCGATCGCCTCCTTGACACGCGATTCGGTTTCGACGTCGAGGGCGCTGGTCGCCTCGTCCAGGACCAGGATCGGTGCATCTTTCAGGATGGCACGGGCAATGGCGATGCGTTGGCGCTCGCCACCGGAAAGCTGGCCGCCACGTTCGCCGACCTTGGTGTCGTAGCCCTCGCTCTTCGACAGGATGAATTCCTGGGCAGCGGCTGCCTTGGCAGCCGCATGTACATCGATATAGCTCGCGTCCTCACGCCCGATACGGATATTCTCCTCGATCGAGCGGTTGAACAGGCCTGCATCCTGAAACACCGTGGCGATGGACTGACGCAGCGATTTGCGCGTGACCGTGCGCGTATCGACGCCGTCGATGAGGATTCGTCCCTGCTGGGGCGTATAGACACGCTGCAACAGATTGATCAGCGTCGTCTTTCCGGCCCCCGTGGGGCCGACAATGGCGATCGTCTGGCCGGCGCCGACCTCAAACGAGATGTTCTGCACGCCCTGGCCGGAATTCGGGAACTCGAAACTGACGTCCTCGAACCGGATATGACCGGTGACGTTTTCCAGTTCGCGCAGGTCCGGCGCTTCGTTGCGGTCGGCAACGGAGTCTTCCAGTTCGTAGAAGGCCTCGAGCTTGGCACGCGCATCAAAGATCTGATTGGCGAAGTTCGAAATCTGATCCAGGCGACTGATCAGCAGCGATGCAAATCCGGTGAAGGCCACGATATCGCCGATCCGCAACTCGCCGCGCGAGACCAGCCATGCACCGATCATCAGCACCACCATCATGGAGATGGTAGAGGCCAGACGATGCAGCGCGCTGGCGAGAGCCCACCAATCCAGCACCGGATACTGCGCCTGGATCAGGTCGCGCACATGCGCCTGCAGCTTCCGGGTCTCCTCGCCGATGCGGTTATAGCTCTGCAGCACCGCGACGTTGTTTACGGAATCGGTCACATGCGAAAACACGTCGTGGTAATGCTTTTCAACGCGAGCCTGGCCGTCCTTGGTCTTGTGCATGACCACGCGTCCGATAAGGAGGTAAAGCGCGCCCAGCGCCAGAAGCACCGCCGACATGCGCAGATCGAGCGATATTGCGGTCGGCACCAGCAGAATCAGCGCGACCGCAGTGGTGAGATGCTGGCGCATGAATTCCAGCCACAGGCTGAACAGCGTCTCCACCGCCCGCAACATGGTGTGGAGCGCGTTGGAGGTGCCGCGCTCATGATGCCACGACAGCGGCATCGTGATCACCTGCTCGAAGGATTGGCACAGGACGCTGGCGCGGAGAGCGTGCGCCAGCCGGTCGGCGCCACGGGCAACCAAGACATAGGCCACGATGTTGAAGACGCCGAGGCTTGCCCACAAAGCAAGCGTAGGCAGGACCTCGCGCTTATCCGAAATGGAATCGATGACTCGGCCGAACAGGATCGGTTCTGCGATGGTAACGATGGCAAGTACGATATTGGCAGCGCAGATGAAAAATACGCGCTGCTTTTGGGCTGCCAGATACCGAAGCGCCCGAAAGTAAACTTCCAGCAAGGACACGGAACCCACCTCGTAAGGACTATAATTTTCTCAGCACGCCAATGCAGGATTCATGCCTGCCAGACCGTACCGACAATGCTCACATACAGTCTCGGTTCCGATTTCTCGAACAACATACGAACACGCATCGTAATTTGCCGTGATCAGTTAACGGATTGAGATTTAAGGAAAAATGGCACCGTTGCGGCAAAATAATGGCAGCCGGTGACCCAGATCGGGATTCTGGAAAAAATAATAATTCTTTTCTCAGCCCGGTATAGTCACCGTTACTTCGTAGTCACCGCCAGAATTGAGCTCGATATAGGCTTTGCGCGAGCGCTTGCCATCGATTTCCACACTGGCGGATTTTGCGCCCTTCGCACGGTTCACCCTGATGCGATACGTGCTGCCGGAAAGCCTGAGCGTGGCCTTGTAGCCGCTCCAACTGCTAGGCAGGACAGGATCGATAATCAGGCGCATGCCTTCGCGGCGAATGCCAAGAATGCTCTCCACTGCGGCACGGTACAACCAGCCGGCGGAGCCTGTGTACCAGGTCCAGCCGCCACGGCCGGCCTGTCCTGCGCCTGAATAGATATCGGCGGCCACCACATAGGGCTCGACCCGATAGTGTTCCGCAGCCTGTTCATCCAGCGAGTGATTGACCGGATTGATCATCCGCAGGCAACGATAGGCATCGTCGGCCTGCCTCATTTCGGCCAGAGCGATGACGAACCACGTCGCGGCATGCGTGTATTGGCCACCATTTTCGCGCACACCGGGCGGATAACTTTTTATGTAGCCCGGGTCTTTTTCCGTGCCCGAGAAGGGCGGGCTGAACAGTTTGATGATCTGGGCATCGTCATCGACCAGCATTTTCATGGCCGATTCCATCGCCGTCCTCGAGCGGACCGGGTCCCCTTCTCCGGACAATACGCTCCAGGATTGGGCGATCGAATCGATCTTGCATTCGTCGGAATCCCGCGAGCCAAGGGGCGTACCGTCGTCAAAGGAGCCGCGGCGGTACCATTCGCCGTCCCAGGCGGCATTTTCCAGCGCCTGCTTGAGGCCGCGGGCGTGTTTTGCCCAGGCGGTTGCACGCTTGTTGTCGTTCTGGCTGCGGGCAATGGCAGAAAAATCACCCAGCGTCTTCAACAGGAACCAGCCCAGCCACACGCTTTCGCCCCTGCCCTCCTCACCGACGCGGTTCATGCCGTCGTTCCAGTCGCCGCCCAGCATCAGCGGAAGGCCGTTGGCGCCCGTGCGGGCAATGGCAAGATCGAGCGCGCGGGCGCAATGCTCGTAAAGGCTCGCTGATTTCTTGGATTTCTCGGGTTCAAAGAACGCGTCATGCTCGCCCGGTTTAAGGGCCTGGCCCTCGATGAAATGTATCTTTTCATCAAGGAGCGCTGCATCGCCGGTGACCGACACATAGCGAGCCGTGGCATAAGCCAGCCAGACGACATCGTCTGAAATCATGGTGCGGACGCCAGCGCCGCTGCGCGGCAGCCACCAATGCTGGACGTCGCCTTCGGGGAATTGCCGTTGAGCTGCATTGACGATCTGGTCGCGTGCCAGCTTCGGATCGTGCAGCAGCAATGCCAACGTGTCCTGCAACTGGTCGCGGAAGCCGAAAGCGCCGCTTGCCTGATAAAACGCAGAACGCGCATGGATGCGGCAGGCCAGGCTCTGATAGGGCAGCCAGTGGTTGACCATCGCATCAAGCGCCTTGTCAGGCGTCTCGACCTGAAGCGTGTCGAGGAAGCCGCGCCAGCTCTGCTCGTTTTCGGCAAGCCGCAGTTCGAAATCCCGCAGGCGGTGATCGGCAACAAGGCTGGCGGCCTCTTCGGACGAGCCGGCATCGCCAAGCAGCCACAGCATCGACACCTCGCCGCCCGCCGGCACTTCCACATCGCGCGCGATTGCCGCGCAGGGGTCCGTGCCTGCCTCGATCCGCCCGGATAGCTCCAGCCCTTTCACCACGCAGTATGGTTCCTGGCTGGTCCCGTCGCGCCCCATGAATTCGTGGCGATCCGTAGTGACGGACTGCGCCGTGCCATCGGTGGCGAGGAACGCGACACGCTCGCCGAATTCCAGGCTGTAGGCATTTGTCGCCAGAAGCGCACCCGTCGCCGGGTCCAGCGAAGGCACGATTGTCGGTGCGGAGCGGGCGCGGTTGTTGCCCAGCACCCATTCCGCATAGGCATAGACACGCAACCGTGCGACGGCGGGGCCCGAATTGCGGATGCGAAGCCGTGAAATCTTGACCGGGTCGATCGGATCGACGACCTGCGTCAATTCCGTCGACAGTAACCCGTGGCTTGCCGAGAAGGTAGAGACGCCCTGGCCATGGCGGGTTTCGTAGACGATTTCCGGATTACGCAACAAGGCTGCCACCGGCGCAAAGCTGCGGCCGGTCGTCTTGTCGAATATGTAGATTCCCTCGCCCGGCCGGTTCGAAACAGGATCGTTCGACCACGGCGTAAGCTGGAAATCACGACTGTTGCGGCTCCAGGTGAAGGAGGCGCCTTCAGCCGAGGTATGGAAACCGAAAGACGGGTTAGACACGACGTTGATCCATGGATGCGGCGTCGTGCGCTGGCCACCGAGACGCACGACATAGTCGCGCCCGTCGCGATCGAAGCCACCGAAGCCGTTCCAGGCAACCAGCCCGGTGCCCTTGGCGGTCTGCGGTCGCCCAGTAGACGCAAAAACGACGTCAGGCTCGTCCGTATCAGCGGTGGCCTCTGCCTCGGCGATGGCCAGCGCATCCCTGGCCTGCAGCGCCGCCGCTTCGGCACGCTCGACCTGGTCGAATATGGTGCCGTTTCGCGTATGGAGCGCAATGCGTGCCACAGCCAGCAGCGTCTTGTAGGAGATTTCGTCCATGAGGTCGCGGCGCACGGCGAATATATGCTGGCGCGGCCCGAGTTCCTTGCCGCGCAGGCGGCTGTTTTCGCAAAGCGATTCAATGGCCTGCTGCAGATCCTGAACGTAGGACGAGGCCTGCTCGTTGACGATGACCAGATCGGCCAGGAGGCCACGGGCACGCATGTATTCCTGGAACCGCAATGCCTGGGCAATGATTTCCAGATCCGCCACATCGCTGATGCGCACGGCGAAGATCGGGAAATCTCCAGAGATCGCCATGGGCCACAGCGCTGACTGTCGGCCAAGGCTGGAAGCGATCATGTCAGGCGGCATGCGCAGGAACGGGTCCGGATAAAGCAGGTAGGATGCCAGCTTCTGGACATTGGCGGCATCGGCAAGGCTCAGGCCGAAATGACGCGTCTGCACCTGCGAGCGGGTCCATGCGAGCATCGCCTGGCGCGCAAAGCTTTCGGCATGGTCGAGCCTGGTCATGGTGGTTTCGATCTCGTCGCGATCCGGCGCGACGATCGTCCAGAAGGTCAGCGATACCTTTTTATTGGCCGGAACGCGCACGCGGCGGCGCAATGCCATTACAGGATCGAGGACGAAGCCGGCATTGCCTCCGAGCCTGGCGCCCGCATCGAAGGCAGCGGCATTGGCAATTGTGCGGCCCCTACCGATAAAGGCTCGCCGATCCGTCTCGGCTTCGCTGTCACGTTTCGAGCCGGACGCATCGGTCACGAAATGGGCAAGTTCGATATCCGGCTCGTGGGCGGCCCGCTTGCGGCGCCTGGCAAAGATCGCGTTGTTGTTTGCAGCGATTTCGGTTTCCACGAACATCTTAGAGAAGGCCGGATGGGCGCTGTCGGCAGCCTCAGGCGCCAGCACAAGCTCCGCAAACGACGTCACCTCGATATGGCGGTCGGAATTGCCGTCATTGATAAGGGTGATACGCCTGCCCTCACCATTGCCTTCCGAGACAACGATGCACTCGACTTCCGTGCGCAGCGTGCCGACCATCTTGATGAAGGTGACCTTGTCATCGCAGAACAGTGTCTGCGCATGCTCGGACTCTGCGCGCTTCGGCTCGGTCGTGGCCGACCACCACTCGCCGGTGTCGGTGTCGCGCAGGAACAGATAGGTCCCCAGCCTGTCCTCGGTCGGGTCGGGCTGCCATCTGGTCACCGCCAGATCGTTCCAGCGGCTGTAGCCGGAGCCCGTTGCCGTCACCATGACCGAATAACGGCCATTCGACATCAGATTGGTCGAACGCAGCGCCTTTTCAGGCTCGATGATCAGCCGCGTGTCGGCGCTTTGCTCGATCAGATCGGTCTTGCCGCGCTCATCGGCTTCGGTGCGCACAGTGGCGACCGGAATATCACGCGGCGCCTTTTCCTGAAGCAGCAATTCGGCCGCCTCGATCACCGGATCGCTGTGGAAACGATCGCGCATGCGCCCTTCGAAAATCGCATTGGCGATCGCGACGATCGACATGCCCTGATGATGCGCCATGTAATTGTAGACGACGGCATAGCTGCGGCCTTCAGGCACGCGCTGGGGCGTAAAGTCGACGGCGTCATAATAGCCGTAACGCCCCATGGCGCCGAGCGTGCGCAGCCTCTGCAAATTCTGCACAGCCTCTTGCGGCATGAATTGAGCCGCCAGCGCGGTCGCATAGGGCGCAATCACCGTATTGTGCCCCAGGCCACGCTTCAGCCCGAGGCCAGGCACGCCGAAATTCGTATATTGGTAGGTCATCTCCCGGTCGCGGCCATTATAGGCGGCTTCCGAAATGCCCCACGGCACCTTCTTCGAGCGGCCGTATTGAATCTGCCGCCTTATCACCAATTTGCTGGTCTGGTTGAGCAGACCGCCCTGCGGCTCCTTCATGACCAGAGGCGGCATCAGATATTCGAACATCGAGCCGGACCACGACATCAGTGCGCCCTTGAAGCCGATCTCGACGATCGGCCGGCCAAGCCGGAACCAGTGCTCGGTCTGGATATCGCCCTTGGCGATGCCGAAAAGGCTGGTCAGACGGGCTTCAGACGCCAGAAGGTCGTAGCAGCTTTCGTCCAGTTGGTGCTCTTCAACACGGTAACCGATCGACAACAGCTTGCGCTCACGCCGCATCAGGAAAGAAAAATCCATCTCGAAGGCGAAACGACGCGCCCGTTCCTGCAGGTCCTCCAGTTTCGTGCGCAGCGTTTCGATCGACTTTTCATCGCTATGCGCATCGTGGACATGCGCCTCGCAGGCAGCTTCCAGCTTGGCTGCCCACTCGATCAGCATTTCGCTGCGTGCCGTGCCGACCTCGGTGTGGATGGCACCCGCCAGCTTGCGGATCTCGCCCGACAGCACGGCCAGGTTGATGGTGCGGATCGAGGCCATTTCAGGCTGCGCCTTGATGGCGTCGACTGCCCTGCGCATCCCTTCGATACGGTCGTGCAAGCGCTGGCGCAGCGGCCGCAACTGGCGCCGGTCGTCAGGCAGGTCGGCGAGGTTTTCACCAAGGATCGCAACGGCATCGAGCAATCCGTCAAAGTCGCCCTGCAGGTGGACGGAAGGTGCTTCGGCCCATTCGGCGCAGGCGGCGGCAACCGCAATCAGATGCCCGGCCAGATTGCCGCTATCGACGCTCGATACATAGAGCGGATAGAGCGGCCGCAGGGTCGCAGTGTCGTACCAATTGTAGAGATGCCCCTGATAGCGCCCCATGCGCTCGATGGTGCCGATTGTCTGGTCGATGCGGTCCGCGGCCTCCGCAAGACTGATCCAGCCGAAATCGCGCGCCGAAACCACCGAAAGCAAGTAGACGCCGATATTCGTCGGCGAAGTGCGGCGGGCGACCACGGGCGTCGGCGTCTCCTGGAAATTGTCGGGCGGCAGCATGTTGTTTTCGGCCGTCACATAGGTTTCGAAATAAGCCCATGTGCGGCGCGCCACGGTGCGCAGCCTGTTCACGTCCTCCTTAGAAATGCGCAGCCTGTCCTCTGTCTCGGCCGAACGGCTGATCAGCCAAGCAAAAGCGGGCGAACCCGCCCAGAAGATCGCGAAGAAGAAGGCGACGAAGCTGCCCGTCGAGTCTGCGGCGACCGGAATGGCAAGGCCGGCGATCGCGATCACCACCGCGCCCTTCATCAGGCGGTAATAGGAAAGAAGGTCGTTGCCGCCGCTTTTATGCGCATCCGATGCCGTGCGCCATTCGAGCAGGTTTTGCCGGCTCACAAACAATCTGTAGAGCGTGCGGACCACCGCATCGGCCATCATCCAGGCCAGATGCGCCATCAGCACGACACGCAGCGCCACCATTGCGGTGCCGAAAGCAACGTCTCGCGTCAACGCGCTGAAATGGCCACGCGCCGTCATGTCCCGGCTCTTCGGCAGCAGGGAATTGACGATATCGAAGGTCGGGGCCATGAACAGGCTGAGCGTCAGCAGCGCTTGCCACTGGGCAGCCTGGGTAAAGGGGAGCAGGGTCCAGCCGGCAATCGCGGCGAGCACCCAGAAGATCGGCGTCAGCGAGCGGCGCAGGTTGTCGGTCATCTTCCAGCGCGAGAGGGCCGGCACCCCGGATTTGGGGTCGAATATGAAGCCCAGAAGCTGCCAATCGCCCCGCGCCCAACGGTGCTGCCGGGAGGCATCGACGGAATAGCGCGTCGGATAGTCCTCGACCACCTCCACATCCGTCACCAGCGCCGAGCGGGCCAATGCGCCCTCCAGCAGGTCGTGGCTGAGAATTGTATTTTCAGCGATCCGCCCCTTCAGGGCCGCTTCCATCGCATCGATGTGGTAGAGCCCCTTGCCGGTGAAGGACCCGTCGCCGAACACATCCTGATAAAGGTCGGAGACCGCGAAGACATAAGGATCCAGCCCGCGATTTGCCGAAAAGACCCGCTGGAAGAACGAGGCTTCGTCGCCCGTGGTCAGCGAGGGGGTGACACGCGGCTGGAGAATGGCATAGCCCGTCGTCACCAACCGCTGCCTTGCGTCGAATTCGGGACGGTTGAGCGGATGGCGTAGCTTGCCAGCCAGGCGGGCCACGGCACCGCGCGTCATCCTGGTGTCGGCGTCGAGTGTCATCACATGGACGATGCCCTCGGGCAGCGGTTGGCCGGACGGCAGGAACGTCGTGTCGGCGTCGCCGCGCAGGAGCATGTTCAACTCATGCAGCTTGCCGCGCTTGCGTTCCCAGCCCATCCATTTGCGTTGCGCCTGATTATAGAGCCGGCGCCGATGGAGGAGATGGAAAAGCGGAGAGCCCTCCGCCGGATAGCGCGCATTCAGCGCGGCGATCTCGGCCCTGGCATAATCGAGGATTTCCTTGTCGCCCGCACTCTGCTCGATGTCGCTGTCGGGCCAGTCGGACAGCAGGGCGTAGTGGATTTCGCCGTGCATATTGGCGAGGTGGTGGATTTCCAACTGGCGGATATTCTCATCGACATCGTCGCGCGAGCCGATGAGCGACGGCACCACGACGAGGGTTCGCGCCTCCGCCGGTATGCCTTCCTTATATTCATAGCCAACCAGGCGAGTCGGCTTGAGAAAGAGCAGCACGATGGTGTTGAAGAACGCCATGGCGCCTTCGCTTGCCGGTACGGCAAAAAGCACCAGCATCAGCGTGATTGCGGCGGATGACAGGCCGATATTGGCAAGAGCCAGACCGGTCATGGTCAGCAAAAGCGCTGTCAGCGCAAAAACGGGAATGACGATCCCGGTCCAGCCGGTGCTGCGGAATGCGCGGCACAGCCGCAGCCCGAAATTCGGGCGATAGCCTATCGCCTGTTCGAATTCCGGCCGTTTCTGGCCGACCAGGAAGAAGCCGACATTGTCGTAGCCCGAACGGCGCTCTCCGACGACCGCGGCGGCACTCGCCGGCCGCGGCTCCTCCACCATTCCTATCGCCCGCTCGGCCACCTCATACTCGCTGAGCTTGGAGCGGCGCGCCAGATCCTCGATTGCCGTGCGATACTGATCGCGCGACTGGAAATCGAGTTCCGCAAAATCGGTTTCCTGCCGCAGCAGCGCATCCACCGGGCTGACGGACTCGAACCATAGCGTCCAGTCGACGTCATTGATCAGCCGCAGCCCGCGAATGATGTTGCCGGTCGTGACATTGCCGCTCGACAGCGTCTGGTGCTCGCGAATGATGATCTCTTCGGCGTCGGATCCGGACCGTTCGAGCTGGTTTTCCAGCCAGACCAGTGCCTTGCCGGAATTCTGCGAGCCGTCACGCAGCCGATAGAGCAGTTGCGTGGCAAATGTCGTGTCGCCGGCATGCTCCGTGTAGCCGGCAAGAATGGTGTGGCGATCCTGGCCATCACCGGCGGCCAACACCCGGTCGGCAACGTCATTGGCGATCTGGCGCATCTCATGCGCACGCTTCACCCGCACGGCAAGGCGGCGCAGATTTTCGATCAGCACGAAGCGCAGCAGCGAGGGCAGTGCCCACAATTCGCCGATCCGCATAGGCTCGACGGACTGATAGCCGTCGACAAGCGCCTTGAACGGGTCTGCCGCCACGGTGCTGTCGGAATGGGCGACATAAATCCAGGCCAGCGCCAATGCGCGCGGGACAGTCTGGCCGTCCGCCAGCTTGACTGTCGGCAATTCATGGTAAAAGCGGCGTGGCAGGTCACGCTTGATCTGGAAAATGGTCTCTTCAACCAGATAGTTGTTTTCCAGAAGCCATTGCGCAGCCGGCGTGATGGCATCGCCCCGTGCCTGGGCGGCATTGGTGGCGCGGTAGACTTCGAGAATCTTTTCGGCGTTTTCCCGGTTTCGCGCCTGGAAATCGAACGGCTCCAGCCCATGGAACTGGATGACCTCGTTGCGTGCCAGACAAGCGCCAAGTGCCCTCAGGCGATCTTCAGGCAGGAAATTCGAGCGGATTGGCTGTTCTGCGATCGCGGGAAAACTGGCAATAGCGCTTTTCAACTGGGCCGGATCAGTCTGAACATTCATCAGTATTAATTCCGCTCAACAACATTCAGCCACGCAACCAGCGCGGCAACCATGAAGCCAGAACCGTTCCGCACACGATTGGTTGCATCGCAACATGGACAGTGGAGTCACTTCGCGATGCAATATCAATTCGGTGGAAATCCGTTATTTAGTTTCCGCTGAAATGAAGTGGATCAAAATAGACGAAAAGGCTTCAAATTAGGCTTTTTCGTGTTATCGGCCATTCTCGACCATATTGTGACCGCGACCGATTATCGGCGGGGGCGGGGCAGCATGGTTCATGTGAGATGCGCGAAACTGCACCGCCGTGGAAATACGGCGGCGCAAGGTAATTCGGAGGAGCTTATTTAGCTCCCGCTTCCGGCTCGACGCCTAGATGGCGGCGGTGATGATGACCTCGACCTTGTAGTCAGGCGTGGCGAGCTTGGCTTCGCCGGTAGCGCGCGCGGGCGTATTGCCCTGCGGCACCCAGCTATCCCAGACGGCATTCATCTCGGCAAATGTGTTCATGTCGGCCAGCCAGATGATGGCCTGAAGGATCTTGGTCTTGTCCGTGCCGGCCTTGGCGAGCAGCGCATCTACCGAGGCCAGGACAGCTTTGGTCTGCTCGGTCACGCTGGCGCCCGGCGCGCCGACCTGTCCGGCGAGATAGACGGTATTGTTGTGGATGACGATATCGCTCATGCGAGCACCGACATCGATACGGCGAATGGTCATGATTGATCCCTTCCGGTTGCTGTTGGCCTTCCTTAGGTTTCGAAGCGTTAGCCGGCAAGACCGTCAAGCGAAAAGGCGCCATATCTCCCCATCTTTAGGTTGCAAACTTATAAATCTGAGGAAAGCTGCGTCATCGGCGCAGGCGCCCCGATTGACTAATGTAATAACATCACATATCCAGCAACGGACGATCGACTCCCGACATCCGTCAAGCGGACCGTTTCATGGCTGATGCCTGCCTTAGATTTCATGACCTTACGCTCGGCTATAACAGCCACCCTGCCGTGCACCATCTAAACGGCACCGTGCGGACCGGCTCTCTCACCGCCATTGTCGGCGCCAACGGCTCGGGCAAATCCACCTTGATGAAGGGCATCGTCGGCGTGCTCAAGCCGATGGCCGGCTCCTGCATCAATGCGAGTGGCGCACGCATCGCCTACCTGCCGCAACAGTCCGAGCTCGACCGCTCCTTTCCCACCCGCGTCATCGATCTGGTTACCCTGGGGCTTTGGCCGCGGCGTGGGCTTCTGGGCCGCCACACACGGGAGGACCGTGACAAGGTCGTAAGCGCCCTGAAGGCCGTCGGCCTCGAAGGGTTCGAAAACCGGGCACTCGACACGCTTTCCGGCGGCCAGTTGCAGCGCACGCTTTTTGCCCGCGTATTGGTGCAGGATGCCGACCTGATCCTGCTCGATGAACCTTTCAACGCTGTCGATGCCAGGACAGTCGGTGACCTGATCGAACTGATCAAGCACTGGCACGCGGAAGCGCGAACCGTCATGGTCGTCGCCCATGACCTCGACCTGGTGCGGACGCATTTTCCCGAAGCCCTGCTTCTGGCGCGCCAGCCGATCGCCTGGGGCGATACAAGAGAGGCGCTAAGCACGAAAAACATGATGCGGGCGCGCCGCTTCGACGAAGCCTGGCATGAGGATGCGCCCTGGTGCGAGCCGGAAGACCACCAGCACGATCATGCCGGGCATGACCATCACGGACATCATGTCGAAGAACCCGCCTCCCAGCGACCCGATTCACAGGTGGCTTGAGTCACGAGATGTATGATTTCCTGATCGCCCCCTTTGTCGAGTTCGGCTTCATGCAGCGCGCTCTGGCAGGTTCGCTGCTTTTGTCGCTCGGCGCTTGCCCGGTCGGGGTCTTCCTGATGCTGCGGCGCATGAGCCTGACGGGCGACGCGATGGCGCATGCGATCCTGCCGGGCGCTGCAGCGGGGTTCCTCTTGTTCGGACTGCAGATCGTGCCGATGACCATCGGCGGGCTGGTCGCCGGCGCCATCGTCGCAATCGGCGCGGGTGCAATTTCACGCTTCACCGTCCAGAGGGAAGACGCCTCAATGGCGGCGTTCTATCTCATTTCGCTGGCACTCGGCGTGCTGATCGTATCGTTGCGCGGTTCCAGCGTCGACCTGATGCATGTGCTTTTCGGCACTGTGCTCGCCCTCAGCAATGACGCCCTGACGCTGATTGCGTTGATTTCAGCCATCACGCTTGTCGTGCTGGCGATCTTCTGGCGCGCCGTCGTCGCCGAATGCCTCGATCCGCTGTTCCTGCGGTCGGTTAGCCGGCTCGGCCCTCCGGTGCATTTCATCTTCCTGGGCCTCGTCGTGCTCAATCTGGTTGGCGGCTTCCAGGCCCTTGGCACGCTGCTATCGGTCGGGCTGATGATCCTGCCGGCAGCGGCCGCCCGATTCTGGACCGCACGGGTCGGGCCGATGTGTGCAATTGCTGTCGTGATTGGCATCGCATCCTGCGTTGCCGGCCTGCTGATGTCCTATCACGCCGCCCTGCCCTCGGGCCCGGCCATCATCCTGTCGGCCGGCGCAATCTATCTGCTTTCCACCATTTTCGGTACGCGCGGCATCTTCAACACCCGCGTGCGCCATCACCGGCACCGGACTGCCTAACCATCCAAGGAGACGCCAATGCTCAAAGCCCTTCGTCTTGCCGCCATTTTGAATGTTATAATATTAAGCCCTCTTGCGATCTCCCATGCCGTGGCCGAGCCGCTCAAGGTAGTCGCCAGTTTTTCCATCATCGGCGATTTCGCGAAGAATGTCGGGGGCGACCGCATCGAACTGACCACGCTGGTGGGACCGGATGGCGATGCTCATGTCTATGAGCCAAAGCCTGCCGATGCCGTGGCGATGGCCTCAGCCGATGTGGTGCTGGTCAATGGCCTCAATTTCGAAGGCTTCCTGCAGCGGCTGGTCGATGCCAGTGCGACCAAGGCCGCCGTTGTCGAACTGACCAAGGGCATCGAACCTATCACCATGAAACAAGAGCATGAACATGCTGACGAAGGGCATGACCGCGAGGAAGGCCATGACCATGCAGATGCGCATGAGCATCATCACCACGGCGACATTGACCCACATGCATTCCAGTCGGTCGCCAATGCGAAAATCTATGTGAAGAACATAGAAGACGCCTTCTGCGCTGCCGACGCCGCCGGCTGCGACACCTATCGCGCCAATGCGAGCGCCTATAGCGAAAAACTGGCCGCCACCGAGGAGGAGATCAAGGCAGCGGTAGCCTCCATTCCGGCGGATAAGCGGGTGATCATCACCTCACACGACGCCTTCGGCTATTTCGAAAACGCCTATGGCCTGACATTCTTGGCGCCTGAAGGCATTTCGACGGAAGCCGAAGCATCGGCTGCCGATGTCGCCGCGCTGATCAAGCAGGTCCGGGAAGACAAGGCTTCGGCCATTTTTGTGGAAAGCATCACCAATGCAAGACTGATCGAGCAGATTGCCACCGAAACCGGGCTGAAGGTCGGCGGCACGCTCTATTCCGATGCGCTTTCGCCGGAAGGCGGCCCGGCCGCGACCTATATCGAGCTGATGCGCAGCAATATCGCCACCATCAAGGGCGCGATCCTCGGCTCCTGAGAAGATTTCGCAGAAAGCCTCCCAAGGCAGTTGACCGAGCCTCCCGCTTTCCCCTACCCAACAAGGCAGAGGAAAGCGGGGCTGAGTTCATGGCAGCCGACCATACCGCATTGAGGAGGTTTGCATGACTGAAGCCGTCACCGTCACCCGCGAAGGCGAGATCGCCATAGTAACGATCGACAACCCGCCGGTGAACGCGCTGAGCTTTCACGTCCGCCAGCCGCTTCAGCAGGCAATCGCCACACTGCGCGACGACGCAGCGGTGGCCGCCATCGTGATTACCTGTGCCGGCCGCACCTTCGTTGCCGGGGCTGACATAACCGAGTTCGGCAAGCCGATGCAGCAGCCTGAATTGCGCGACATCATCGCGACGCTTGAAACTGTGGACAAGCCGACGGTCGCGGCCATTCATGGCACCGCGCTGGGCGGCGGACTGGAACTGGCACTCGGCTGCCATTTTCGCGTCGCCGATGCGAAGGCCCGGCTTGGCCTGCCCGAAGTGAAGCTCGGACTGCTTCCGGGTGGCGGCGGCACGATACGCCTGCCTCGCCTTGTCGGCGCGGAGAAGGCGCTGAAACTCATCGTCTCCGGCGTGCCTGTCTCTGCGGGCGAAGCGCTATCATCTGGCCTCGCCGATGCCGTGTTCGATGCCGACCTCGTCGCCAATGCAGTCGGCTTTGCCCGTAAGAAAGTGGCGGAGGGCCATAAACCGATCGCCGTGCGGGACCGCACGGACCGGCTGACCGGCACCGATCTCGCTGCCTTCGACAACCAAGCGGCAGAGCTTGCCAAGAAGGCGCGCGGGCTGGAAGCGCCGCTTGCCTGTGCGCAATCGGTGCGTAACGCCATCACCCTGCCCTTCGATGAAGCGCTGGCCAAGGAGCGCGAACTGTTTGCGAAGCTGGTTGCCGGCGACCAGTCGCGCGCCCAGCGGCATCTGTTCTTCGCCGAGCGCGAAGCGGCGAAAGTGCCCGGTATCGGCAAGGAGGTTCAGCCTCGCACGGTCGCCCGCGTCGGCATCATCGGCGCCGGCACCATGGGCGGCGGCATTGCCATGGCCTTCGTCAATGGCGGTATTCCGGTGACCCTTTTGGAAATGAACCGCGAGGCGCTGGATCGCGGCCTTGCCACGATCGAGAAGAACTATTCGATCTCGGTGTCTCGCGGCTCTCTGAGCGAAGACGCCAAGGCCAAACGCATGGCGGCTTTCAAGCCCACCACCGACTATGCCGATCTCGCCGATTGCGATCTGGTGATCGAGGCTGTGTTCGAGGACATGGCGGTGAAGAAAGAGGTCTTCGGCAAGCTCGACAAGATCGTGAAGCCAGGCACCATCCTTGCCACCAATACGTCCTATCTCGACGTGAACGAGATAGCCGGCTCCACCAGCCGCCCGGAAAATTTTCTCGGGCTGCATTTCTTCTCGCCCGCCAATGTCATGAAGCTTCTGGAGATCGTGCGCGGCACGCGCACTTCGCCGGAAGCGCTGGCAACCGCTTTGGCTTTCGCCCGCAAGATCGGCAAGGTGCCGGTCGTGGTCGGCGTCTGTCACGGCTTCGTCGGCAATCGCATGTTGGGGGCGCGCGGCCAGGAAACGGAAAACCTGCTTCTGGAAGGCGCCTCGCCGCAGCAGATCGACAAGGTGTTCACCGATTTCGGCTGGCCGATGGGGCCGTTCCAGATGTGGGACCTCGCCGGGCTCGATATCGGCTGGCGCAACCGCAAGGCACAGGGCAAGACGGCGGTCATTGCCGATGCGCTCTGCGAGCAGGGCCGTTTCGGGCAGAAGACCGGGCGCGGCATCTATCTTTATGAAAGCGGCTCGCGCACGCCCGTGCCGGACCCGGAAGTCGCAGCGCTGATCGAAGAGAAAGCCAAGTCGGCCGGAATCACACGCCGTAGCATTTCCGCCGATGAGATCACCGAACGCACGCTTTACCCGATGATCAATGAAGGCACGAAAATCCTCGAGGAAGGTATTGCCGCCCGCGCCTCGGATATCGATATCGTCTGGGTGAACGGCTATGGCTTTCCGGTCGGCAAGGGCGGCCCTATGTTCTGGGCTGGGCTGGAAGGTTTCGGCAAGATTCTCGAGCGGCTGGAATACTGGCATCGACGTACCAGCAAGGACGTCTTCCGCCCTTCCGAAATGCTGAAGAAGGCAGCTCGGACCGGCAAATTGAGTGACGACTGATCCGCCGGCCTTTTCATGTCACAGTCGTTGGCCGCGTTGCGGTCGATGCCACGGCATGGCAAAGGCTCCCCGACAACGGCCGGACAATTTCGGCCGCAAGCGCGAACGAACCCATGAGGACCACCATGGAATACCGTCCGATTTCCGATGAATTTTCCGTGTCGGGGCAGATCAGCGCCGACCAGATCTCCACCATCAAGGCTGCCGGGTTCAAGAGCATCATCTGCAACCGCCCGGACAATGAGCAGCCCGGGCAACCATCGGCGGCCGAAATCCGCAAGGCGGCGGAAGCAGCCGGCCTCGGCTTTCGCTATGTTCCGGTGATCAGCGGGCAGCCGGCAACGCCGGACGACGTTGCCGCCATGGCGGCGGCATTGGAGGAACTGGAAGGTCCGGTGTTCGCCTATTGCCGCTCCGGCGCGCGCTCGACCAATCTGTTCATTGCCGTGCAGCAGGCGTAGCCACCTGCCAACGGCCCGGAAGGTCACAGCGGCAGCGACGACGTTTCCTTCAGCGTCTGCAGGACGATCGCCGTCTTCACATGCTGTACGGATTCATGCGGCAGCAGCACGCCGTTGACGAAATCGGCAAGCGAGCGCAGGTCGGGCGTCACCACCTTCAATATGTAGTCCATTTCGCCGGTCAGCGCGTGCGCCTCCTGAACTTCGGGCAGGCGCGCAAGAAGATCGGCGAAGCGCTGGGCATTGTCGCGATTGTGGGTGGCAAGGGTCACCGAAATGACGTTGACGAGCGAAAAACCCAGCCGGTCGCGATCGAGCACGGCGCGATAGCCGCGAATATAGCCCTCCTCCTCCAACCTCTGGCGTCGCCGCGAGCATTGCGACGGCGACAGGTTCACGCGCTCGGAAAGATCGCCATTGGTCAGGCGCCCGTCGTTTTGCAGAAATGACAGTATCTTGCGATCGAACTGATCCAAGCGCTCGTAATTCATGACTTTCCCTATCTCCATGCATGGGCTGTGCGCATTTTCGTCGTTCCCAGCACTCGAATGCAAGCAAAATGCACGCTGCGGGAGGTATAATTCAGTCATGTGAAAATTCCGGTTTTTTAAACCGAGAGGAGGATTTCATGGGCCCTTTCCCACATGATGCCCCGCCCGCCACGATCAGCAAGGCCAACCCTGCCGGCACCGATGGATTCGAATTCGTGGAATTCGCCCATCCCGAGCCGGAAAAGCTGTCGGACCTGTTTGCCCGCATGGGCTATGTGCCGGTTGCCAGGCACCGGACAAAGAACATCACCGTCTGGCGCCAAGGCGACATCAATTACGTGCTCAACGCCGAGCCCGGTTCCTACGGCATGAAGTTCGTGGAAAAGCATGGCCCCTGCGCGCCCTCCATGGCGTGGCGGGTGGTGGATGCCAAGCATGCTTATGACCATGCCGTGGCCAAGGGCGCTGTCCCCTATGACGGCGACGACAAGACGCTCGACGTGCCGGCCATTGTTGGCATCGGCGGCTCGCTGCTTTATTTCGTCGAAAAATACGGCGCCAAGGGCTCGGCCTATGACGCGGAATTCGAATGGCTCGGCGAACGCGACCCCAAGCCCGAAGGTGTCGGTTTCTACTATCTCGATCACCTCACCCACAATGTCTATCGCGGCAATATGGACAAGTGGTGGGCCTTCTACCGTGAATTGTTCGGCTTCAAGCAGATCCACTATTTCGACATTGACGGCCGCATCACCGGCCTGGTCAGCCGCGCCATCACCTCGCCTTGCGGCAAGATCCGCATCCCGCTGAATGAATCCAAGGACGAGACCAGCCAGATCGCCGAATATCTGAAGAAGTATCGGGGCGAAGGCATCCAGCACATCGCGGTCGGCACCGAGGCCATCTACGACGGTACCGACAAGCTCGCCGACAACGGGCTGAAATTCATGCCGGGCCCGCCCGACACCTATTACGAGAAATCGCAGACCCGCGTGCACGGCCATGACGAACCGATCGAGCGGATGAAGAAGCACGGCATATTGATCGACGGCGAAGGTGTGGTCGATGGCGGCATGACGAAAATCCTGCTGCAGATCTTCTCCAAGACCGTCATCGGGCCGATCTTCTTCGAGTTCATCCAGCGCAAGGGCGACGAAGGCTTCGGCGAGGGCAATTTCCGGGCTTTGTTCGAATCCATCGAGGAAGACCAGATCCGCCGCGGCGTGATCAAGGTCCAGGCTGCGGAGTAGGTTCCGCCCCAGATGATCCGCGTGCGGCTCGACTACAGGCCGAGCCGCTCCAGCTCATCCCGGCGCAGCGGCAGATCGTAGTCGAGCAGGAATTCGTCCAGTTGCGGCGGCTTGACCGAGGTGCCGGACAGCATCGCATGCACCTGCCCGCGATGATGAATCTGGTGCAGGAAAAGATGCGCCAGAAGATCGCCGATACGTTCCGGAATGATGCCGTCCTCGCGCCGGTCGGTGGGCACGTAACGATCGAGATCGGTTTCGATGAAACCGTCGCAGAAGCGGATCAATCGCCAATCGAAATCGGCCTGCGCCTGGGAGAGTGCGGCCGCATTGTCGAATGCACCAAAATCATCGAACGCCGCAGCGCCGAGCGGCCCTTCTTCGAGAAAATCCAGATAGAGATGGTCAACCGCCAGAATGTGGTTGAGCGTTTCCTTGATCGAAGGAAAGAAGCTGACGCGTTCCGCCTCGAACTCACCCGGCCGCAGCGCCAGCACGGCATGGTAGAGCCGGTCGTTGGACCAGCGATTGTTGCGCGCCATGCGGCGGTTATGGGTCAGCAGGTCCATTTTTCCCCGCTGGTTAGAGCATCGGACCGAAAAGTGTACTCGGTTTTCGGATTATTCCGATGCTCAATCAAGTGTTAGAGCGTCCTTTGTGCGTCCAAAAAGATGCACGGCGCTCTAAGCCTCGTGTCGTTGCACCGTCTGTTCGATGGCGCCGAAGATCGAATGGCCGGCCGTATCTTTCATCTCGATGCGCACCGTATCACCAAAGCGCATGAACGGCGTCTTCGGCGCGCCATCGGCAATCGTCTCGATCATGCGGATTTCGGCGATGCAGGAATAGCCCGCACCGCCCTCGCCGACCGGCTTGCCGGGACCGCCATCGAGTTTGTTGGAAACCGTGCCGGAGCCGATGATCGTTCCCGCCGCCAGCGGTCTTGTTTTTGCGGCATGGGCAATGAGCTGCGGGAAATCGAAGGTCATGTCGATGCCGGCATTGGCGCGGCCGAACGGCTTGCCGTTCAAGTCGACGCTGAGCGGCAGGTGAACCTTGCCGCCGTCCCAGGCCTCGCCCAGTTCGTCCGGCGTGACGGCGACCGGCGAGAAGGCCGAAGAGGGCTTGCCCTGGAAGAAGCCGAAGCCCTTGGCAAGCTCGCCCGGAATGAGCCCGCGCAGCGAAACATCATTGACGAGCATGAGGAGCCGGATCGCATCACGCGCCTGCTCCACGCTCGCGCCGAGCGGCACATCGCCGACAATCACCGCGACCTCGCCTTCCATGTCGGCGCCGTGGGCTTCGTCGACAAGCGGTATCGGGTCGCGGGGGGCAAGGAAACTGTCGGAGCCGCCCTGATAGATCAGCGGATCCGTCCAGAAGCTTTCGGGCATGGTGGCGCCACGCGCCTTGCGCACCAGTTCGACGTGATTGACATAGGCCGAGCCATCCGCCCACTGATAGGCGCGCGGCAGCGGCGAATGCGCGTCATTTTCGTGAAAGCGCTCAGAAGGAACCGCGCCTGTCTCCAGCGATTCGGCAAGCGCTTCCAGATGCGGGGCTATGCGCTGCCAGTCATCCAGGGCGGCCTGCAAGGTGGGGGCCAGGAAAGACGCATCGGTGCAGCGCGTCAGGTCGCGCGACACCACCACCAGCTTTCCGTCGCGCGAACCGTTCTTCAGTGTCGCCAGTTTCATGCAGTCCTCCCGTAATGCGACCACATCGGCCGCCTGCACTCACAACAAGCCCATTGCTCGCGCAGGTCAAGACATCGTCACGACCAATCGCCTTCCGGCGTGCCATTGAAGCGCTTTTTGAGGTCCTTCCAGCAGTCAATGTAATTGTCCTGCCGCGTTTCGGCTTCGGCGCTGTAGCGCGTCAGCATCTGCGGAAAGCGCGTCTCAAACATGAAGGCCATGGTGTTTTCAAGCTTCACCGGCTTGAGCTCCGCCCTGGACGCCTTATCGAAGCCGGAGGCATCCGGCCCATGCGCCAGCATCATATTGTGCAGGCTGGCACCACCGGGCACGAAGCCCTCCTCCTTGGCGTCATACTGGCCGTGGATCAGCCCCATGAACTCGCTCATGATGTTGCGGTGATACCAGGGTGGCCGGAAGGTATTTTCCGCCACCAGCCAGCGCGGCGGAAAGATGACGAAATCGACATTGGCCGTGCCTTCCTCGCCGCTCGGCGCCGTCAGCACGGTGAAGATCGACGGATCGGGATGGTCGAACAGGATCGCGCCGACCGGCGAATAGGTCGCAAGATCATATTTGTAGGGGGCATAGTTGCCGTGCCAGGCGACCACGTCCAGCGGCGAGTGATCAAGCTCCGTGACATGGAACTGCCCGCACCATTTCACGATCAGCCGGCACGGCGTCTCCTTCTCCTCGAACCATGCCGCCGGCGTCTTGAAGTCACGTGGGTTGGCCAGGCAATTGGCGCCGATCGGCCCGCGATCGGGCATGGTGAATTTTGCGCCGTAGTTTTCGCAGATATAGCCGCGCACTTCCGGATCGACCAATTCGACCTTGAACACCAGGCCTCGCGGCAGCACGGCGATCTCGCCGGGCCTCAGTTCGATCACGCCCATTTCGGTGACGAAGCTCAGCCGGCCGACCTGCGGCACCACCAGAAGTTCGCCATCGGCATTGAAGAAGTGGTCGTCCGTCATAGAGCGGTTGGCGACATAGACATGGGCCGCCATGCCGCTCTGGCCGAGCGCATCACCCGCCGTGGTCATGGTGCGGATGCCGGCGAGGAAATCCGTTGGCTGATCGGGCATCGGCGCGGGGTTCCAGCGATACTGGCCGAGCGCGAGTTCATGATCGCCGACATTCGGCGCGGTCTTCCACAGCGGATAGGCAGCCGATCTGAAGCGCCCGGTATGCTTGACGCTCGGTCGGATGCGATAAAGCCAGGAGCGCTCATTGGTGCCGCGCGGGGCAGTGAAGGGCGAGCCGGACAATTGCTCGGCATAGAGCCCGTAAGCCGGCCTTTGCGGCGAATTTCGCCCCTGCGGCAGCGCACCGGGCAGGCTTTCCGTTTCAAAATCATTGCCGAAGCCGGGCATATAGGCATAGGCCATGGCCATGCTCCCTGGTTGACGTAAATTTGTTTCAAACGTAACCATCGAAAATGTAACCATCAACTATGAGTGCGATAGTGGCCGACGATATTCTGGCGCTTGAGAGTTTTCTTCCCTACCGGCTCAACCGGCTGGCGGATGCGGTCAGCCGCGAATTTGCCGGCACCTATCGCGATCGCCATGGCCTGACCCGTCCGGAATGGCGGGTCTTCGCCACGCTCGGGCAGTTCGGAACCATGACGGCAACGGCCATCGGCGCACATTCGGCCATGCACAAGACCAAGGTCTCGCGTGCCGTCGTTGCGCTTGAACAACGCAAATGGCTGATGCGCACGCCGGATGCATCCGACCGGCGCATAGAACATCTGGCGCTGACCAAGGCGGGCGTTACCGCCTATCGGGAGATGGTGCCGCTCGCCAAGGCGTTCGAGAAAGAGCTTCTGCGGCGGCTGAAGCGCGCGCAGGCTACCGCTCTGATGGAGGGGCTGACCGCGCTGGAAGCCGGATTACTCGGCTCGGGTGCGGCGTCAGCGCCCGGAACGGCTCACCAGTCCATCACCACTTTGCCGGAATTGCCGCTTTTCATGGCTTCGAAGCCGTCGCGGTAATCGTCGATGCCGATGCGATGGGTGATGAGGCCCGACACGTCGAGCGGCCCCTGCACCAGCGCGATCATCTTGTACCAGGTCTCGAACATCTCGCGCCCATAGATGCCCTTCAAGGTCAGCATCTTGAAGATCACCTTGTTCCAATCGATCTCGAAGCCGGTCGGCGCGATGCCGAGGATGGCGATCTTGCCGCCATTGTTCATCGTGTCGATCATGTCGCGGAATGCAGGGGCAGCTCCCGACATTTCCAGCCCGACATCGAAGCCTTCGGTCATGCCTTCCTGGCGCATGACATCGCGAAGCTTTTCCTTCGAGGCATCGACCACATGCTGGACGCCGAGCTTGCGCGCCAGCTCCAGCCGTACGGGGTTGATGTCGGTGATGACCACCTTGCGCGCGCCGACGCATTGCGCGACCAGCGCGCCCATGATGCCGATCGGGCCGGCGCCGGTAACCAGCACATCCTCGCCGACGAGGTCGAAGGACAGTGCGGTGTGCACCGCATTGCCGAGCGGGTCAAAAATGGCGGCGATCTCGTCGGTTACATCGTCGGGGATCGGCACGACATTGTGCTGGGGGATCGCCAGATATTCGGCGAAGGCGCCGGGCCGGTTGACGCCAACGCCAAGCGTGTTGCGGCACAGATGCCCCCTGCCCGCCCGGCAGTTGCGGCAATGGCCGCAGACGATATGGCCCTCGCCGGAAACCCGCTGCCCGACCTTGTATTCGGTCACGGCCGCGCCAAAATCCGCCACCTCGCCGACGAATTCATGGCCCGTGACCATCGGCACCGGCACGGTCTTTTGCGCCCACTGGTCCCAATTGTAGATATGGACATCGGTGCCGCAGATCGCGGTTTTCCTGATCTTGATCAGCACATCATTGGGGCCGATTTCCGGCACCGGCACCTCGTCCATCCAGATTCCCGGCTCGGCCTTGGCCTTCACCAGCGCGCGCATCATGTCGGACATGATCTTGTTCCTATCACTCAGGCCACAAGCTTGTGTCCCTCGCGATCCGCTTCCAGTCAAGCATCAGCGCGAGTGATCGGCGATGGGCTGCCGGCAGAAATCGTCTTTCCTATTGTGGTGCCGCAGCTTGGTTGGCATTCCAGATATCGCGGTGGAGCTGCCACTTGCCGTCCGCCGCCTTCTTCCACACCACGATATATTTTCCGATCTCTTCCATGGTCTTGCCATCGGCGCCCGGCGCCTTGATCGAATAGGCTCCCTCTTCGACCGCCATATCGCCGCTTTCCTCGACTTCGATGGCTTTGAGCGTCAGGTCGGTTACCCCACCATCAAGCCAGTTCTGCCACAGTTTCTGGATGTTTTCGCGGCCTTCAATCCGCTCCTGGTTGGGTGGCAACATCGCGCCATTCTCGGTGTAGTGGGCTGCAACACCGGCCGCATCCTTGTTCTTGAAGCTGTCCATGACCTCCTTGTTGGCGGCTTCCACGCCGCTTTGCGCCGTCTGGGCGAAGGAATACGCCCCACCGGTGCTTGTCAGGAAAAGGGCGATCAGGACGACAGGAATTTCGCGCATTTTACATCTCCATAGCTCGTGGAAACGAAAAATCCCGCCGTTTTGATTTTACCCCTACAGCCTCCTGCAAACAATCAAAGGAGAACTCAGGAAATCACGCCCAACTCTTTTCCTACGACGCCGAACGCATCCACCGCCCTATCTATGTCATCGGGCGAATGCGCCGCCGACATCTGCGTGCGGATTCGCGCCTGGCCCCTCGGCACCACCGGGAATGAAAAGCCGATTACGTAGATGCCATGGTCGAGCAGTCTCGCCGCCATCTCCTGCGCCAGTGCGGCGTCGCCGAGCATGACCGGGATGATCGGGTGATCGGCACCGGCAAGCGTGAAGCCGAGCTTGCCCATGCCGGAGCGGAAGCGGTCGGCATTGGCGTAGAGGCGGCTCCGCAAGGCGTCGCCAGCGTCGATCAGTTCGAACACTTTCAGCGAGGCAGCAGCGATGGCCGGCATCAGCGTGTTGGAAAACAGATAGGGCCGTGAGCGCTGGCGCAGCCAGTCCACCATCTGCTTCTTGCCGCCGGTATAGCCGCCAGAAGCGCCGCCCAGCGCCTTGCCGAGCGTGCCGGTGATGATGTCGACGCGACCTTCCACGCCGCAATATTCGGGCGTGCCGCGCCCATGTTTGCCGACAAAGCCGACCGCATGACTGTCATCGACCATCACCATCGCATCGTATTTTTCGGCGAGATCGCAGATACCCTTCAGGTTAGCGATGATGCCGTCCATCGAGAACACGCCATCGGTGGCGATCAGCCGGAAGCGGCAGCCCTGCGCCTCCTTCAGCCGCGCTTCCAGATCCACCATGTCGTTATTTGCATAGCGCAGTCTTTTGGCCTTCGACAGGCGCACGCCGTCGATGATCGAGGCATGGTTGAGCGCATCTGAGATGACGGCGTCTTCCTCCGACAGCAGCGTTTCGAACAGGCCCGCATTGGCATCAAAACAGGAGGAATAGAGGATCGCGTCTTCCATGCCGAGGAAGGCGGAAATCTTCGCTTCGAGTTGCTTGTGCTCTTCCTGCGTGCCGCAGATGAAGCGCACCGACGCCATGCCATAGCCATAGCGGTCGAGAGCTTTCTTGGCCGCCTCGCGCAGTTCCTGATTGTCGGCCAATCCGAGATAGTTGTTGGCGCAGAAATTCAGCAACTTCCTGCCGCCGACCGCGATTTCGGCCGATTGCGGCGAGGTGATGATGCGCTCCGACTTGTAGAGTCCGGCCGATTTGAGGCCATCAAGTTCGGAATTGAGATGGGAAAGGAACGCTTGGGTCATGCGCGGCACTGTCGCGCCTTGCGGACTGAAAATCCACCGCAATCTGACTGTGCACTTCCCCCTCCGAGACTTCAGAGGGGGAAGATGAAACTATCGTCAGAAAAACGCCTGGATACCCGTCTGCGCCCGTCCAAGGATCAGCGCGTGCACGTCATGCGTGCCCTCATAGGTGTTGACGGTCTCCAGGTTCTGAGCGTGGCGCATGACATGGTAGCCGATCTGGATGCCATTGCCGCCATGCATGTCGCGTGCCTGGCGGGCGATATCGAGCGCCTTGCCGCAATTGTTGCGCTTGACGAGGCTTATCATTTCGGGCGCGAATTTGTGCTCGTCCATCAGCCGCCCGACCCGCAGCGAGCCCTGAAGGCCAAGCGCGATCTCGGTCTGCATGTCGGCAAGCTTCTTCTGGTAGAGCTGCGTGCCGGCGAGCGGCTTGCCGAACTGCTTGCGGTCCAGGCCATATTGGCGGGCGCGCTGCCAGCAATCCTCCGCAGCCCCCATCACGCCCCAGGAGATGCCGTAGCGGGCGCGGTTGAGACAGCCGAAGGGGCCCTTGAGGCCCGAGACATTCGGCAGCAACGCGTCTTCGCCGACTTCGACACCGTCCATGACGATCTCGCCGGTGATCGAGGCGCGCAGCGACAGCTTGCCTTCGATCTTCGGCGCCGATAGGCCCTTCATGCCCTTGTCCAGCACGAAGCCGCGGATGACATCCTTGCCGTCCTCGCCCCTGACCTTGGCCCAGACGACGAACACATCGGCGATCGGCGCATTGGAGATCCACATCTTGGAGCCCGAGATGCGCCAGCCGTCGGCCGTTTTTTCGGCGCGGGTCTTCATGCCGCCCGGATCGGAACCGGCATCCGGCTCGGTCAGGCCGAAACAGCCGATCCACTCACCCGAGGCCAGCTTCGGCAGATATTTTTTGCGCTGTTCTTCCGAACCATAGGCATGGATCGGATACATCACCAGCGAGGACTGCACGCTCATCATCGAGCGATAGCCGGAATCGACCCGCTCGACTTCCCGCGCCACCAGCCCATAGGTGACGTAGCCGGCGCCAAGCCCGCCATATTCTTCTGGAACCGTAATGCCAAGCAGGCCAGCCTCGCCCATCTCACGGAAAATTGCCGGATCGGTCTTTTCCTCCGCATAGGCCTCTTCGATCCGTGGCGCGAGCTTGTCGGCGGCAAAGGCGGCCGCCGCGTCGCGGATCATCCGCTCGTCCTCGGTCAGTTGATCCTCGAGGAGGAACGGATCGTCCCACACAAAGGAGGTGACGCTGGTCGCCTTTTTTTCCATATTCATTAAGTTCCCGAATTTACTTGAAGCTTGAAATATCACCTTAGCGTGGATTTCATCTCGGCGCAAAAGCCTTTTTCCTGCCCATTGTTGGCCAGATAGGAAAGAGCTCGCACAAGATGCTCCTTCTGGTTCTCACAAAATGCCCCTATAAGCACCAGCTAATGCAATCCTGACGACATCGACGTCGATAACCCGAAAGGGTTCATAAGTCGATACAACATGTTACGGCGCATTGATCATGCATGAATACATGGCGCCGCCGAGGAGCAAACCAATGACCATAACCGACAGCCTCACCCAGCTTGGCACGCATGTCGCAACGCCCACTTCACCCGAAACGGCGGTGCTTGAGACGGTGCCTTATTCGCGCCCCGGCGGCCCGCCTGCCATCGTGCGCTTCACCTGCCCCGAGTTCACTTCGCTCTGCCCGGTAACCGGCCAACCTGACTTTGCACATATCGTCATCGACTACGCACCGAAGGCAGCGCTGGTTGAATCCAAGTCGCTGAAGCTGTTCTTGACCTCCTTCCGCAATCACGGCGCCTTCCATGAAGACTGCACGATCATGATCGGCAAGCGCGTGGTCGAGGCGACGAAGCCGCTATGGCTGCGCATCGCCGGCTACTGGTTTCCGCGCGGCGGCATTCCCATCGACGTCTTCTGGCAGACAGGCACGCCGCCCGAAGGCGCATGGTTGCCCGACACCGGCGTTCCGCCCTATCGCGGACGCGGCTGAGTTTTGCTGCGCCAAGCGGATTGGCTTTCCCGCGGCAATCGAATCCGCGTATGATCACAGCATGGCCATCCACCAATTATCAGAAACGATGATCAACCAGATCGCCGCCGGCGAGGTCATCGAACGTCCGGCAAGCGTGGTCAAGGAACTGGTGGAAAATGCGCTCGACGCAGGCGCTGGGCGAGTGGAAATCGTCACCGCCGGCGGCGGGCTCAACCTCATCCGCGTCAGCGACGACGGCTCAGGCATTGCGGCAGACGAGCTTGAACTGGCGGTCTCGCGCCACTGCACGTCCAAGCTCTCAACCGACATCCACGACATCAGATCGCTCGGCTTCCGTGGCGAGGCACTGCCCTCGATCGGCTCGGTCTCGCGCCTGACGATCCGCTCGCGCATGGCTTCGTCGGATGCCGCGGTCGAAATCCGTGTCGAAGGCGGCACTGTCTCGGCAACGCGCCCGGCGGCGTCCAATCGCGGCACATCGGTGGAAGTGCGCGATCTTTTCTTCGCTACCCCCGCACGGCTGAAATTCATGAAGGGCGAACGCGCCGAAACGACCGCAATCAACGATGTCGTCAAGCGTATCGCCATTGCCTTTCCCGGCGTCCGCTTCAGCCTGTCAGGTTCGGACCGCACAGCTCTGGAATTTCCCGAGGTCGACGACGCGGCAGGCGGACGCCTACAGCGCATCGCCCAGGTCATGGGCGCGGAATTTCCCGAGAACTCGATCCCCATCGACGCCGTAAGGGAGGGCGTGCGGCTGGCGGGCCATGTCTCGGTCCCGTCCTATTCCCGGGCCAACGCGCTGCAGCAATATGCCTATGTCAATGGCCGCCCGGTGCGCGACAAGCTGATCGGTGCGGCGATCCGAGGAGCCTATGCGGACGTGCTGCCGCGTGACCGCAATGCGGTGACAGTGCTGTTCCTGACGCTCGATCCGGCGCATGTCGATGTCAATGTCCACCCGGCCAAGGCCGATGTGCGTTTCCGCGACCCCGGCCTCGTGCGCGGGCTGATCGTTGGCGCGATCCGCGAGGCACTGGCCAAAGCCGGCCTTCGCTCCGCCACCACCGGCGCTGCCGGCATGATGAATGCTTTCAGGACCGGACCGGCGCCTTATGGCCACCCGGGACCGGCAAATGGGCATCGCGCCTTCAATGCCGGATTTCGCGCATCGGTGCCGGGCGGCTTCGATGCCACCCACTCGCCATACCGTCCGCTGGAGAGTGGTTTTGGGGAAGCGGCGCAAGCCAATTTCGACACCGGCCCGCTCGTAAGTGCGGATGCACGGGCCGGCACTGTCGAGATCCCGGCGCAACTTCTGCAAACGCAGTTGGGCGCTGCCCGCGCACAGGTCCATGAAAACTACATCGTTGCGCAGACAGAAGATTCACTCATCATCGTCGACCAGCACGCCGCGCATGAGCGGCTGGTCTATGAAGCGCTGAAACAGGCGCTGCATGCCCGTCCGGTGCCGGCACAAATGCTGCTCATCCCCGAAATCGTCGATCTATCCGAAGATGACGCATCACGCCTTGCCGCGCATGCGGATGTGCTGCACCGTTTCGGCCTTGGCCTGGAACGGTTCGGCCCCGGTGCGGTGGCCGTCCGGGAAACGCCTTCGATGCTTGGCGAAACCGATGTCGGCCAACTCATCCGTGACCTTGCCGACGAGATCGCCGACTCAGACACCGCGGATACGTTGAAGGAGCGGCTGGACAAGATCGCCGCCACCATGGCCTGCCACGGCTCGGTGCGCTCGGGACGCCGCCTGCGGCCTGAAGAGATGAACGCGCTGCTGCGCCAGATGGAAGCAACCCCCGGCTCCGGCACCTGCAATCACGGTCGTCCGACCTATATAGAACTGAAGCTCAGCGACATCGAACGCCTGTTCGGCCGGCGCTGACGCCTGCCGCCTCGCCTTTCCGCCGCTTGACCTTGCAGCCGATTTGTGGCGGAAGATTTCAACGAACTTGCTTTGGAACAGAGATGATGAACCGCTTCGAGGGTCCCGGCGCCAGGGAAGCCAGCATCCGCTATCTTGATGGGGACTTCCAGGTCACCAGCCCTGGCGCATTCGTGCGCTGTGCCGTCACCGGGGAATCGATCCCGCTGGACGAACTGAAATATTGGAGCGTGGCGCGCCAGGAAGCCTATATCAGCGCATCCGTTTCGCTCGCTCGCGAGATCGAGATGAATCCCGAGTTGCGGGTGCGGTCTTCGAACCGGTAGCAGCCCGACCCCCGGCTTCAGCAACTAACTTCCAGCCGACGGCGACGCCAAGCCTCCAACGTCTCGTCGATGATACGCGCCGGCGCCCGGTCGAGATCGAAGATCATGTCGATCTCCAGGACATGCAACTGCTCAAGAAATCCCTTGGCTTTCTCGCCATCACGCATTCGCGCGGCATCCTTGGCTGTCGTCACCAGTTCCAGCCCCTGCGTCTCGGCTGCGATGGCAAGTTCTTCAAGATCGTCCGGCCGGTAGGGATGGTGGTCGGCAAAGGGGCGCTTGATCACGACCTCGCCGCCCGCACGATCGACGGTATCGAAGAATTTCTCGGGATGGCCTATGCCGGCAAAGGCCAGAAAGCGGCGGCCGGTCAGGGCCTCGGCCTGGCGCGGTCTGACATGCGCCTCGAAGACGGACTTGCCGGCGCGTGATGCCTTGCGCACGATCTCGTCGGCGGCCACCCCTTCCCCGACCTTCAACACGGCATCGGCAAAGCGAAGCTGCTCGATGAGCGGGGCACGCAAGGGTCCACCCGGTATGACGTGGCCATTGCCGACGCCATAGCGTGCATCGACCACGATCAGCGCATAGTCGATATGGATGCGGGCGCTCTGGAAGCCATCATCCATGATGATGAAGTCGCATCCGTGATCCTGCAGAAGACGCGCGCCGGCAGCACGATTGGGCGTCACCGCAACCGGCGCATGGGCAGCCAGAAGCAGCGGCTCGTCGCCGACATGCGCGGCGCTATCGTGCTGCATATCCACCAGGCGCGGATGCGAAAAGCTGCCGCCATGGCCACGCGACAGGAATCCCGGTTTGAGGCCCATGCTTGTTGCGTGCCTTGCCAGGGCGATGGCAGCAGGCGTCTTGCCGGTGCCGCCGACGGTGAAATTGCCGACGCACAGCACCGGCAATTCCACCTGTACTCGCTTGGCTCGCGACATTCGGTTGCTGGCAACCAGCCCGTACAGCATGGAAAAGGGCAACAACGCATAGGCGCGCCAATCGGGCGACTCCCACCAGAATGGAGGCGCTTCGCTCGTCACTGTCAGCGCCCGTTCGTTCCGTTAAGGCGGGATTTCACGATCAGCGGCTGGATGAAGGGTTCCAGGGCCTTCAACGTCTTGCCCAATGCCCCCCGCATTTCGGTTACCGTCCTCATCCCGGCAGCCATCATGCGGTGCCGCGCGGCATCATTGACCATCAGGAAATTGACCGCGCCAGCAAGCATGTCGCGATCGCGCACCAGCTTGGCACCGCCATTTTCTATCAGGCGCTGGTAGGAATCGCGGAAGTTCTGGACATTCCGCCCCGCCAGAACGGCGGTTTCCAGCATTGCCGGCTCGATCGGGTTCTGGCCACCATCGGAGGTCAGAGAGCGGCCGACAAAAGCGATCTCGGTCAGCCGCAGATAAAGGCCCATTTCGCCGATGGTGTCGCCGAGCAGGATATCGGTCTGCGCGGTCACCTTGTCGCCGACGCTGCGCCGCGCAACATTGAGCCCGAGGGCGGAAAATTCGGCAAGCAGGGCTTCGGCGCGTTCGGGATGACGCGGAACGATGATCGTCAGCAGGCCGGGATGGCGGGCGCTCAGCATCGAATGGACCTGTGCCGCCACGGTCTCTTCGCCGTCATGCGTCGAAACCGCCGCCCAGGTCGGCCGCCTGCCGATCTGGATGCGAAGCGCCTCGAGCGCCTTCGGGTCGGCCGGCGGCGGGCCGGTATCGACCTTCAAATTGCCCGAGACGGTGACCGGACGTGCACCAAGGGCGGCAAACCGTTCGCCGTCCAGTTCAGACTGCGCGATGACATGGGCGAGATTCTCGAACAGTGCCTCCGCCAGATAGGGCCGCTTGCGCCACGACTTGAACGAGCGATCCGACAGCCGGCCATTGACCAGCACCTGCGGCACGCGGCGACTGCCGAGTTCGAGGATCGTCATCGGCCAGATTTCCGACTCCGCGATGATCGCCAGATCGGGCTGCCAGTGATCGAGGAAGCGGCTCACCGCCGGCTTCAGGTCGAGCGGCACATATTGATGGATTATTCGGTCGCCAAGCCGCTCCTCGGCAACCTTGGCCGATGTGACCGTCCCGGTCGTAACGATCACATGCATGCCATAGCCTAGAATGCTCTCGACCAGAGGCACGACGGCAATCGTCTCGCCGACGCTCGCCGCATGGACCCAGATCAGCGGGCCATCGGGCCGCGGACGGCCGGCAAGCCCATAGCGCTCTCGCCGCCTTGCATGATCCTCCTTGCCGCGGCTGGAGCGCCAGGCGACATAGGCGCCGATCACCGGAAAGGCGAGCGAGCCCGCCATGCGATAGCTCGATAAAACGGCGCGCGCCCAGCGTTCGCTCATTTCGATCCACCGTCCACCAGACGATATGCCTCTTTCGTCACCTCATTGAGCGCAGCCGTCAATTCCTGGCGCTTGAGTTCCATTTCTTCTTCGCCAGCGTCGGCGGCAATATAGATCGGATCGCCGAGAATGATCGCACTGCGTCCGAAGGGCAGGTTGATGGTGGTCTTGTCCCAGCTCTTCTCCAGCACCTTGCGGCGGCTTGTCGCCACGGCCGCGGCAACCAGCGGCCGGCCCGAAAGTCGTGCCAACGTAATGATGCCCAGCCCCGCCTGCCGCGGCGTACCGTGAGGAATATCCGCAATCATGGCAACGTTCTTGCCGCTATCGAGCGCCCTTTTCAAGGCGATCAGCGCACGCGCGCCGCCTTTGTCGGCATTGCGGGAGGTTTCGCGCCCGCCCGAGCCACGTACCGCCTCCAGGCCAAACCGCTCCAGCACCAATGCATTGAGTTCGGCATCGGCGCTGCGCGACACCATTGCCGTCAACCCCTGCCCCTTCGGATAAAGGCAAGGCGCAAGAATATGCTGCCCGTGCCAGAGCGCGATGATTGCCGGCGCCAATGCCGCATTCACCGCCTCCACGCTGGAGGAGCCTTCGACCATCGGGTTGGTCAGCCGCACGAAGCGCAGGACCTGTGCCAGCAGGCTGGCAATCGCGTTCTTGGCGAAACGCGACTGCGCCAAGGGCTTGCGTATCTTGCGCCAGAAAGTCTTCACATGGCCCGTACTGCGTTGTTTTCGGTGCGCATCGTCCAAGACGCGCGGCACCATGGGTCCTTCGGTCATCAGGCCGGACCGGTCGTCTTGTTTTCCGGATCGAGAAGCCTGTGGAGATGAACAACGAAATAGCGCATATGCGCGTTGTCGACGCTCGCCTGAGCCTTGGCCTTCCATGCCCTGTGCGCGGATTCATAGTCGGGGAAGATGCCCACAATATCCAGCGCATCAAGATCGCGGAAGGTGGTAGAGCCGAGCTCCGTCAACTCGCCACCGAAAACCAGGTGCAAAAGCTGTTTTTTTCCGTTCTTCGCGGCCATATCGGTCCCTGAATCATTTTGGCAAACTGCCATGTGTCTAATTGAAATCAAGGCGGTTTTAAACCGCCGCGACGCGCCTCAGCAATCAGCCGTCGCGATCGCTCCGGCCATCGCCCTCAGCAGCTCGCCGCTGCCGCCGACAAGAACCCCATGCCTTGGCACAACACCGGCATAGGCCGGCCGGCCGCCATGGGAGTCGAGAAGCTGCCCGCCTGCTTCGGACAAGATAAGATCGGCCGCGGCAATATCCCAGTCATGCGCGTTCGGCTTGACGAAGGTCGCATCGATCGAGCCCTCGGCAATCATCGCCAGGCGATAGGCCAGCGAAGGAATATGGGGCATACGCCGGGTCCGCCGGCGCCACTCCTCGGCCAAGAGATCGACAAATCGCTGCGGGCCGCCGATCTCCAGATCCGCGCCTGCCTCGCGCACGGCAATCGGCACGCCGTTCTTGTGAGCACCTTTCCCAGGCAGCGCAGAATAGATTTCGCCGCGCGCCGGGCAGTCGAGAACGCCGGCAATCGTCCGGCCGGATTCGACGACGGCGACGCTGACGCACCAAGCGCTGTTGCCTTCAAGAAAGCCGCGCGTGCCGTCGATCGGATCGACGACAAAGGTACGGCGTGCCGTCATGCGCGCGCCGGTATCGACAGTCTCCTCCGACAGCCAGCCATAATCGGGGCGCGCGGCACCGAGGGTTTCGCGCAGGAATGTGTCGGCGGCATAATCGGCTTCGCTGACCGGCGACTGTCCAGCCTTCATCCAGACTTCAGGAGCCTTGCCGAAGTAGCGCATGGCGATCTCACCGGCCTCGCGCGCGGCCTCCAGCAACAGCAGCAGATCGTCTTCCGCGCCTGATGCGCCGGATCTCTCAGCTTCCGGCAAGCGTCATCCCTTCGATCATCAATGTCGGAGCGGCGGTGCCGAAATTGCGGTCAATGTCGTTGGCCGGCACCATGTTCAGGAACATATCCTTCAGATTCGAGGCGATCGTAACCTCCGAAACCGGATAGGCAAGCTCGCCGTTTTCGATCCAGAAGCCGGATGCGCCCCGGCTATATTCGCCGGTGACCATATTGACGCCCTGGCCAAACACTTCAGTGACATAAAAGCCGCTTTTCAATGAACGGATAAGGGCTTCAGGAGAAGCCTCGCCCGGCTCGATCGACAGATTGGTAGAGCTTGGCGACACGGATGAGCCGCTGCGCGAGCCGCGGCCATTGGTCTGCAATCCCAGTTCCTTCGCCGCCGAACTGGACAGGAACCAATGGTTCAAAATGCCATTCTCGACCATGACCAGTTTCTGGCCTTCAACACCTTCGCCATCGAAGGGCCGCGAGGCCGGGCCGCGCACGCGCAGCGGCTCGTCGATGACGGTGATCTTGGCTGCGGCCACCTGCTTGCCCATCATATCGCGCAGGAAGCTGGTCTTGCGTGCCACGGCAGCGCCGTTGATGGCGCCAGCCAGATGGCTGGCTATGCCGCGAGCCACGCGTGGATCGAACACCACCGTAACCTGACCGGTATTGGCCTTGCGCGCATTGAGGCGGCGCACCGCGCGCTCACCCGCACTGCGGCCGATCGCTTCCGGCGCATCCAGATCGGCAAAATGCTGGCGCGAGGAGAAATCATAGTCGCGTTCCATGCCCGTGCCTTCCCCGGCAACGACGCTTGCGGAGCGCGAAAAGCGCGTGCCGACATAGTGCCCGACAAAGCCATGCGAGGTGGCCAGAACCATGCCGCCGAGACCGGCACTTGCACCAATGCCGCTGGAATTGGTGACGCCCGGAACCGCGAGCGCCGCTTCTTCCATGGCAAGCGCATCGGCCTTCAATTGTTCGGCCGAAACCACGGTAGCGTCGTAAAGATCGAGATCGCGCACGCTCTTTGCCAGTAGCGCCGGGTCAGCCAGCCCCTGGAAAGGGTCCTCCGGCGAAACTTTCGCCATGGAAACTGCCCGTTCGGCCAAGGCGGTCGGATCGGACGCGGCCGTTGCCGAAATGCTGGCCACGCGCTGGCCGACGAACACCCTCAGGGACACATCCTCGCTCTCGGCGGCTTCAGTGCCCTCGACCTTGCCGAGCCGCACAGAAACGCTTGCCGAGCGCCCGCGCACGGCCACCGCATCGGCAGCATCGGCGCCTGCTTTTCTGGCAGCCTCCACCAGCGCGGCGACGCGATCGGTCAGCTTTTGAGCGTCTCTTGCCGCCTCGTCCTTCATATGGATTGTCCTGAAAACCGTTCCATTATGCCTGCTCGAATGCGCAGGCTTTACGCTTAACCATCTATTGTTCGATCCTGCCTTGTGCAATGGGTCAGGACGGATACAAAAGTCACATATGCGCCAGAAGCAACGGGACCAGCAAGCATGACGCCGTTTCACCTCGCCTTTCCTGTCCGCGACCTCGAAGAGACGCGTGCCTTTTATCGTGATGCGCTTGGCTGCGCGATCGGACGATCTTCCGAAACCTGGGTCGATTTCGACCTGTTCGGTCATCAGATGTCGGCGCATCTACGCCCCGGAACCGGCACTGCCGAAAATGACGGCAAGGTCGGCGGCAAGCTGGTGCCGATCCCGCATTTCGGCGTGGTGCTGCAAATGGACGATTGGCAGACACTTGCCGACCGTCTTGAAGCCCGCGGCGATGTCGAATGGCTGGAGCGGCCGATGATCCGCTTTGCCGGCGAACCAGGCGAACAGGCGACGCTTTTCATTCGCGACCCCTCCGGCAATGCGCTGGAATTCAAGGGCTTCCGCTCGCTCGACCAGGTCTTTGCGCACTGAATTCACGCCTTGCGGCGGCTTTTTTGCAGCGCCTTATCGACCGCGCGCTTCAACTCATCCTTCAGCGGCGCGGTCTCGGCCATCACCGCGTCGATCTTGAGGAAGTCCAGCGCCCGAAATTGCGAGACCGGCGCCTGCAGGAAGATATCGGGCCGGTTCTGCTGTAGTTTGCCGGCAACGATCGACTGCATCATCAACTGGCTGGCGCCAAGAACCAGATCGAGGGAACCCGGCTTCCTGCGTCCGGCCATGGTCGGCGCGCCGACCACATCGATTGCTATGGTGATGTCAGCGTCACTTTCGATCAGGTCGAAAGGCACGGGATTGTAGATGCCGCCATCGATGAGCAGTCTTCCCTCACGCTTGACCGGACCGAACACCGCCGGAATGGCGGCGGAGGCGGCGAGAGCCGAATGCAGCTCTCCTTTCCGGAAGACCACAAGTTGATGGCCGAAGAAGTCGGTTGCCGTGACCTGAAGCGGGATTTTCAGCTCCGAGAAATCGTCCGGCACCTGAATCGGCAAGAAAGCCTTGAGAATGCGTTCGATGTTGAACTGGCTGATGCGGAAGCCGGTCGCCATCACTTCGGACAAGGTGCCGGGCCGCGCATGCCACATGCGGCTTGCCACCTCCGAAGGGCGTCCAAGGATGGAACGGGCATATTGATGGATCTCCCGACCGGTCATGCCGGCCGCCATGCCTGCGCCCATGATCGCGCCGATCGACGATCCTGCTATGGAAACAGGCTTTATGCCGAGCTCATCCAGCGCCTCAATGACATGAATATGCGCCAGGCCGCGAGCCCCGCCGCCGCCGAAGGCTATGGCGAATGTCGGGCTCACTCCTTGTCCGTTCCAGCCATGGCAGGGCCGACGACCAGCACTGCGGGCTCGGCAGCCAAGAGTTTTCTTGCCGCTTCCTTTGTGTCTTCCAGCGTCACCGCATCGATCAGCGCTCCGCGGCGCTCCATATAGTCGATGCCAAGATGCTGCAATTGCAGTTCCGCCAATGTGCTGGCAATAGCGCCCGAGGAGTTGAGATTGTTGATCGCATAGGCGCCGGTCAGATATTTCTTCGCGGCCGCCAGTTCCGCCTCGGTCGGCCCTTCATCCGCCATCTTGCGGACAACCTCGCGCACGAGGTCCAGGGTTTCGGCCGCCTTGTCGGAGCGTGTGGAGGTGCTGACCACAAGAGCGTTGGCATGGTCATAATTGACCAGCGAGGAACTGACTCCGTAAGCCAGGCCGCGCTTCTCGCGCACCTCCTCGAACAGCCGCGAGGTGAAGGTGCCGCCACCCAGAATATGGTTCATCACCACGGCGCCAAAGAATTCCGGGCTGTCACGGCGGACTCCTGGATAGGCAAGCTGAAGGCTCGTTTGCGGCAGCTCGTATTCGACGCTCACCGTCTGCGCCAGTTTCGGCCGAACATCCGCTATCGGAGTGAGTTCCGGCTTCCCCGGAAGTGCGCCGAAAAGCTTATCCAACTCCCCCTTCAAAGTCTCGGCATCGATGGCGCCGACGACTGCGACCTTGAGTTTTCCGCGGGCGAACATAGCCTTGTGGAAAGCATGAAGATCATCCGCGGTAATGGTCGCGAGGCTTTGTTCAGTTCCCTCGCTGCGCCGCGCATAAGGGTGATCGCCATAGAGCGCAGTGGCCCATTTGAACTGCGCTTCGACTTCCGGGTCGCGCGAGCCGGAAATGATGCCGGATACGATCTGTGCCCTGATCCGGTCGATCGGGGCCTGATCGAAACGCGGCTCGGTGATCGCCAACCGGAGCAGGTTGAAAGCGTCGTCCTTCTGCTCGGCCAGAAGCCGCATCGAACCGTAGATCGTATCGCGACCGGCGCTGAACCGCATTTCTGCACCGGCATCATCGAGTTGCGATTGAAACGCTTCGCTGTCGAGTTCGCCTGCCCCCTCATCGAACAGGCCGGTCATCAGGTTGGCCAGCCCTTCCTTGCCTTTCGGGTCCTGTGACGAGCCGCCGTCAAAGGCAAAGCGAATGGCGATCAGCGGCACGGAATAGTCTTCAACCAGCCAGGCGGTGATGCCCTGCGACGAGGTCACCTCCTGAATTTTCATCTCGGCACGGGCTGGAGCAATGCAGGGCAGCACCAGAAACACCACCGCCAGCGCAAAGACAGTCGCCGAGGTGATAATCCGGCCGCGGAAATCCAAAGTTGGGTTCATGGGATCGATCCGGATCAGTTGGCGGGAGCGGTGTGGGCCGGATCGGCCTGGACAGGATCAGGAAGTCCGCTTTCCGTCTCTGCAGGATCACCGGGGCTCGGCATGGGAGCGGCCTCGGTTGCCACGGCTGGCTCAGCCGCCGGCAGCAGGTAACCCGTCACCGAAATATCCGGGTTCAGATATTTGGCAGCGGCGGCCTGAACCTGCGCGGCCGTGACTTGCTTGATCTTGTCCGGCCATTCGGCAACCTCCTGAACGGTTCCCCCGGTGGCAAGCGTGCTGCCATAGATATTGGTCATGCTCGACTGGCGGTCGCGCGCAAAGATCATGCTGCGAACAAACCGTTTCTTCGCCTTTTCAAGCTCCATATCGGTCACGCCATCCTTGATGATGCGGCGGATTTCGACATCCACCGCTTTCTCAACCGCATAGATATCGGCTTCTCCGCGCGGCGATCCGTAGACGGTGAAGCTGGTGTCGTCGAACATCGTCCCATCATAATAGGCGCCGGCACCAGAGGCGATGCCTGCCTTGACCACCAGTTCCTGATAGAGGCGGCTTTGGGTTCCCCCGCCCAAGATTTCGGACAGAAGGTCGATGGCCTCGGCTTCGCCGGGCTGATCGCTATGGTATGAGGGAACCACCCAGGCCTTGGAAAAACTCGGCACGCTGACGCGCCGGTCGGTCAGGGTCACGGTGCGCTTGGTATTCTGCTCAGGTTCCTGCGGGCGCATACGCGGCGGCAGGTCAGGACCGCGCGCCACCTTGCCGTAGGTCCGCTCAGCCATGGCCCGCACGTCATCCGGGTCGACATCTCCCGCCACCACGAGAACCGCATTGTTGGGAGCATAGTACCGGTTGTAGAAATCCACGGCCTCCGCCCGGTTAAGCTCTTTGATCTCCTGCATCCAGCCGATCACCGGAATACGGTAGGGATGGTTCTGGAACAACGTTGCCTGTACCTCTTCATCCAGCAAAGCATCAGGACTGCCTTCCACGCGCGAGCGCCGCTCCTCGAGGATCACGTCGCGCTCGGGGCCGATAACCGCATCGGTCAGCACCAGATTGCGCATCCGGTCGGCCTCGTATGTCATCATCGTTTCGAGCGCATCCGGCGGCACGGTCTGGAAATAGGCGGTGTAGTCATAGGAAGTGAAGGCGTTTTCCCGCCCGCCGATCTCGGCGATACGGGCACCGAATTCCCCGGCCTTGTGGTTGGTCGTGCCCTTGAACATCAGATGTTCGAAGAAATGGGCAATGCCGGACTTGCCCGCCGGCTCGTCGGCGCTGCCGACCTTGTACCAGACCATATGGGTGACGATCGGCGCGCGATGATCGGGAATGACCACCACCTCCATGCCGTTGTCGAGCAGGAAGTCCGCAACTGTGCCGTTGTCGCCATTGCCGCTTTGTGCCGATGCCTGCATTGGTGAGAAGGCGGCAGCAAAAAGCACAAGGGACGCCAGCAGCAGACACCGGCCGCATCGGGCCACCCAGCCGGCTTCAAGATTCATTTTCTGCTCCCGGAAAGTTCAAGCATGCTGCGAAGTATCGGGTATAACCCGAAGATCGCTCAGAAATCAGTCATGCGTCATCTGCCATCGAAAAAAGGCCGAAGCAGGACATGTCACCGCAAGATCAGGCAAACTCGATCAGCCGGATGATGGTTTCACCGTAATTGCGCTCATCGATGACCGAGAAGCCCACACCTGGGTCAAAGGGCGCGGCGGCGGCTTCTTCCACCACACAGAGGGCACCGGGCTGCAGCCATCCGCCCGTCCGCGCCGATTGAAGCGCAGCGACGCCAAGACCCTTGCCATAGGGGGGATCGGCAAACACCAGGCCGAAGGGCTGGACGGTTCCTGCCGGACCCAAGCTGGTTGCGTCGCGCCGGAAAATCTTGGTGCGCCCCTGCAGGCCGAAGGCTTCGACATTGGTGCGCACAAGGCCCCTGCCCTCGGCCGACTCCTCGATGAACATGCAAAATGCCGCCCCGCGCGACAGGGCTTCGAGCCCCAGCGCCCCGGTGCCCGAAAACAGGTCGAGCACACGCGCTCCCCGCAATTTGTCGGCAAAGCGGTGGGTCAGGACATTGAACAGCGCTTCGCGGGTGCGGTCGGTGGTGGGGCGTATGGCATTGGTTCGCGGCGTGGCCAGCGGCCGGCCGCGAAACTCACCGCCGACGATCCGCATCGTCCCTGCCCTTGCGAGGAGTTGCGGGGCGATCATCGCCCTCGCGACGCGGCTTGCCCAGACCGGATTTACCCCCGCCTGGCTTGTCGAAGAACGGCTTGCTGCCATGCTTGCCGAATTTGGCCTTGCCGGCCTTGCCTGCCTCGGCTTGCGCTTTTTCAGCGGCGGCACGCCCCTTGCCGATCGGGCGGGCGCCGGGCGCCATCCAGACATTGGCCTTGCGCGCACCCGGCGGATCGATGGGACGGGACTCGCGCACATCGGATTTTCCACCGCGCGCTGGCCTATCGCCAAAGCCGGGCTTGGCGCCCCGCTCCGGCTTCGTCTGCAGACGATCGCGCATCTCCTCACGATGCTGGGACTCGTCGCGCCTGCGCTTCTTGATCAGGCCGCCCTCGCCGATAGGCAAAGGCCGTGACTTGCGCGGCGCGCGTTCGGCAACGGCGACGTCCTTGGGCTTGGAAAATTCGCGCCGCACCGGCTTGTTGCTGAATGGCTTCTGGATGTCAGCCTCGAAATTGGCGCCGGACTCCTCAATCAGCCGCTCGCCGAGCTGGTCACGCAGCGTGCGTCCGCTCAGTTCCTGCACATGCCCTTCGGGAAGCTCGCCAAGCTGGAAGGGCCCGAAGGAAATACGGATCAGTCGCGTCACGTCGAGCCCCAGCGCCCCGAGAATATTCTTGACCTCGCGGTTCTTGCCCTCACGCAGGCCGATCGTCAGCCAGGCATTGCTGCCCTGCTCGCGGTCGAGCGAAGCTTCCACCGCACCATAGAAAACCCCATCGACCGCAATGCCGTCTTTCAGGCCGGCAAGCTGGGCCTCGTCAACCTTGCCGTGGACGCGCGCCCGGTAGCGGCGCAACCAGCCTGTCGCCGGCAATTCCAGAACCCGCGACAAGCCGCCATCATTGGTCAGCAGCAACAGGCCCTCGGTGTTGATGTCGAGCCGGCCGACAGTCATCAGGCGCGGCAGTTCTGCCGGCAGCATTTCGAAAACCGTCTTGCGGCCTTCCGGGTCGCGATTGGTGGTGACCACGCCTGCCGGTTTGTGGAACAGGAAAAGCCTCGTTCGCTCGACCGGCGGGATCAGGGTGCCGTCGAGTTCGATCCGGTCATCGGGCATCACGTTGAAGGCAGGCGATTCCAGCACCTTGCCGTTGACCCTGACACGGCCAGCCGCAATCAATTCCTCGGCGTCGCGGCGCGAGGCAATGCCGACCCGCGCCAGCCGCTTGGCTATGCGTTCGCCGGGTGCGTCTTCAGTTCCCTTTGGCCGGGAGAACGGTTTGGCGTGGCCCTCGCCACGCTTGAAATCGTCACGCCTGCCCCGCTTCTCGAAACCTTCTCGGCGCGGCTTGTCAAAGCTCCGTGCGGGCTGCTCGTCGCCGCTTCTTTCCCGCGAGAAGCGTCCCTCGTCCCTGCTTGCTTGGCGCTCGAAACGGCCAGGCCGGGGAGCACCCTGGCCTTCACGCTTTTCATAGGGCTTGCGCTCCGGGCGCGGCCCCTTGCGGAACGGCGCGTCACCCCGCTCCGAACGGGCCTCAGTGCCTGAATCGGCTGCGTCGCGCCGCTTTGCATAGGACTTCTCGTCGTCGCGCTTGAAAGGCTTCCCGCCTTCAAAACGCGGCTTTGCGGCAAAGCCCGGCTTGCCGCCCTTGCGCGGCGCATTGCTGCCGGCGCGTGTACCTGCGGGTTTCGAAGCGCCCTTGCGCGGAAATTTCTTGCGATCGTCATCCATGTGGCGTTTGCCTTTCCGGGGCGCTAGATAACAGGAACATTGTGGAGTTGCGAGGGGAATAACGGCTTGAAACGTCCGGATTTCATGGCGTTGGCGTTAAGCGAGGCGAAGGCTGCAGCAGCACGTGGCGAAGTCCCAATCGGCGCCGTGGTGGCGGCGGGTAACCAGGTCATTGCCAGCGACGGAAACCGCACCCGGGAACTGAACGACCCCACTGCGCATGCCGAAATACTGGCGATCCGCACTGCCTCGCAAAAGCTCTCATCTGAAAGGCTGACCGATCTCGATCTCTATGTGACGCTGGAGCCCTGCGCAATGTGCGCAGCCGCCATTTCCTTCGCCCGCATCCGGAGACTTTACTTCGGAGCCGCCGACGAAAAGGGCGGCGCGGTCGTCAACGGCGTGCGCTTTTTTTCTTCGCCAACCTGCCACCATGTGCCGGAGACCTATTCCGGCATCGCCGAAAGCAGTGCGGTGGCACTTCTCAAGGATTTCTTTCAGGCACGCCGCGAACCTTGAAGGCCGAAAGCAGTCACCAGCCTTTTACCAGGGCAGCACGTCGTACCAGCGGCTAGACCCGCCCTTCTTGCGCGCCTCGGCCTTGAGACGCCGCTCCTTCTTCAACTCATCCTCGCCGATATCGCCGACCGGAGCCGTGTCCGCGGGCTGGCGATAGGTAAGCGGCGGCTCGCTGAGATATTTGCGTTGAGTATCGCTGCCTTGCCGGACTTCTGCCAGCCGCTGATTGAAGGCCTTGCGTTCATCCACCTTGGCGCTGACCCGTTGCACGCCTGAATCGACCGAGTGCTGGGAAGCCCCCATGGGAAGGGTCGGAGCGGACGACGGAGCATTAACGTCGCCCTGAATCTCCGGCCGCCAACCCGGGTTATTGCGGTTTTCGGTTGCCTCAGCGCGCAGGCGGACACGCCTTTGCTCAGGCGATTCCGGCCACTGTGTGCTTTCAGCCGTGACGATGCTTTCCTGCGGCGCCGGCAGGGCGAGCTTTTCGCCGGCTTTCGGCTTAACAAGCTCGGGGCGAGGCTTGTAGTCGATCTGTGCACGGTTCTTCGGCGCAACGGAAAGGATGCCCGTCAAATCCCCCGCAAGCTGTTCGGTGGAGGTCTTGTCGGTGCCGTAGGTTGGCGAACTGACACAGCCGGCCAACACGAGCGAGGACACCACAAGCGGCGCAGCAAACGTCACGCGCGACAGCGCCTTTTCAGTCATGCGGGGAAATTTCACTTATGAACCGCCTCTCGCTAGGGATTGGGAATCCCGGCCTTCACTGCTCATCCGATCAGAATCCGGCGACAATTTGTCGGCGGAAGTTACGCGCTTTTAGCGTAAGCGCCCCGCGAGGGCAACGACCGCACGGCCGACGCCCCTGCCGGAAGCGCCTGCCGACGCTCAAAGGCGGCCCAGCGCCTGCAACTCATGCAACACCGCAGCGTCACGTGCCGACACATCCGGAAACTCCGAATCCGAGCCGACATCGTCGGTATAGCGCCAGGAACGCGCACATTTGCGCAGGCCGCATTCCTCGGCCTTCTTCACCACCACAGCCACGCCCGGAACTTCCCGCAGCGCGAATGCCTGCGCCGGGGCCTCGTCACGCGAAACGGTCAGATCGCTGGTGATGCTGATCTCGGCCATGTCAATTCCGGCAACGGCGGCCTCCAGCACGGCGTCATTCATATAGACCACCGGGACTGCCTCCAGCGACGAACCGATGGTCTTCTTCGCCCGTTCAAGTTCCAGCGCACCGGTGACGACGCTACGCACCTGGCGAAGCTTGTGCCACTTTTGCGCCAGCGCATCGTTCTTCCAATCGGCCGGCACATCGCGGAACTGCTCCAGATGCACGGACTCGGCCGAAGGATAGCGTTCTTGCCACGCCTCTTCCGTGGTGAAAGGCAGCATCGGTGCCAGCCATGTCACCAGATGGTCGAACAGGTGGCGCACGACCTGCACCGCCGCCTTGCGCTTCAGGCTCGACGGCGCCTCGCAGTAGAGTGCGTCCTTGCGGATATCGAAATAGAAGGCCGAGAGTTCAACCACCATGAAGTCGATCAACGCACGGGTGATGCGCTTGAAGTCGAAGGCGTCGTAGCCCTTGCGCACGACCTCATCCAGTTCGGCGATGCGGTGCAGCATCAGCTGCTCCAGCTCCGGCATGTCCTTGACCGGCACCATGTCGCCCTCGTCATGGGCGAGCGTGCCCAGCATCCAGCGGATGGTGTTGCGCAGCTTGCGGTAGGCATCGATATTGGTCTGCAGCACGTTCTTGCCGAGGCGCTGGTCTTCCCAATAGTCGGTGGTCATCACCCAGAGCCGCAGGATATCGGCGCCGGACTGCTTCATCACATCCTGCGGCACCACCGTGTTGCCGAGCGACTTGGACATCTTGCGGCCGTCCTCGTCCATGGTGAAGCCATGGGTGATGACAGCATCATAAGGCGCACGGCCGCGTGTGCCGCAGCTTTCCAGCAGCGAGGAATGGAACCAGCCGCGATGCTGGTCGGAGCCTTCCAGATAGACGTCGGCCGGCCACTTCATGTCCGGACGATCCTCCAGCGTGAAGGTGTGGGTCGAGCCGGAATCGAACCAGACGTCGAGAATGTCCTTCACCATCACCCAGGGCTCGCCTGCCCTGCCGCCAAGGAAACGCTCGCGCGCACCTTCGGCAAACCAGGCGTCCGCGCCATCCTTTTCGAAGGCACCGAGGATGCGGGCGTTGACCTCTTCATCGACCAGCACATTGCCATCCTCGTCGGCGAATACGCAGATCGGCACGCCCCAGGCGCGCTGGCGCGAGAGCACCCAGTCCGGGCGCTCCTCGATCATGGCGCGCAGCCGCGTCTGTCCCGCCCCTGGCACAAAGCGGGTAGCGTCGATGGCGGCGAGTGCGCGCGAGCGCAGCGTCGTGCCGTCGCCCAACTCCTTGTCCATATGGACAAACCATTGCGGCGTGTTGCGGAAGATCACCGGCTTCTTCGAACGCCAGCTATGCGGGTAGGAATGCTTCAGCCGCCCGCGCGCAAACAGCGCGTTCCTTGAGATCAGCGCGTCGATGACGGCCTTGTTGGCGTCGCCCTTCTTGCCGTTGTCGTCAATGACACGCGCCGCCCCGCCCTCGCGATCCGGGCCGAAGCCGGGCGCGTCCTTGGTGAAGAAACCGGCATCATCGACCGTGAAGGGTAGACGCGTGTCGATGCCGCGCTTTTCCAGCGCAGCAGCCGCATCCATCCAGGCGTCGAAGTCCTCGCGACCGTGGCCGGGCGCGGTATGCACGAAGCCGGTGCCGGCATCGTCAGTGACGTGATCGCCGGCAAGCATGGGCACGGGGAATTCGTAGCCGCCGCCGAGACCTTCCAGGGGATGAGAAAGCGTAAGACTTCCAAGCTCTTCGGCGTCGACCTTACGAAGACGATTCAAGGTCACCTTGGCCTTGGCCGAAGCCTCTTCCGCCAAAGCGTCAGCGAAGATCAGCTTCTCGCCCGGCTGCGGGCCAAAGTCGTTCTCGGCTCCCGTGACCTCATAGAGGCCGTAGGAGATGCGCGCCGAATAGTTGACGGCGCGGTTGCCAGGGATGGTCCAGGGCGTCGTCGTCCAGATGACGACATGGGTGCCTTCCAGCGCGGGCACGCCTCTTTCGACCGGAAACTTCACCCAGATCGTGTCGGACTCATAGTCCTGATATTCGACTTCGGCCTCAGCCAGCGCGGTGCGCTCCACCACCGACCACATCACCGGCTTGGAGCCGCGATAAAGCTGGCCGGATGCGGCGAATTTCAGCAACTCGCCAGCAATGCGCGCCTCGGCATGGAAATTCATCGTCGTATAGGGCTTCTTGAAATCCCCGATTACGCCCAGACGCTGGAATTCCTCGGTCTGTACCTTGATCCAATGTGCCGCAAATTCACGGCATTCCTGGCGGAATTCGTTGACCGGCACCTCGTCCTTGTTCTTGCCGGCGGCACGGTATTTTTCCTCGATCTTCCATTCGATCGGCAGGCCGTGGCAATCCCAGCCTGGAACATAGTTGGAATTGTAGCCGCGCATCTGGAAGGAGCGGGTGATGACATCCTTGAGTATCTTGTTCAGCGCATGCCCGATATGGATGTTGCCATTGGCATAGGGCGGGCCGTCATGCAGCACGTAAAGCGGGCGGCCCGCAGCACTTTCGCGCAGGCGCTTGTAGAGGTCCATCTTCTGCCAGCGCGCAACCGTCACCGGCTCCTTCTCGGGCAGGCCGGCGCGCATCGGAAAATCCGTCTGCGGCAGATAGAGTGTTTTGGAATAATCTAGTTTTTCGGACGTATCGGTCATTGTCTTGCCATCGAATTGCCCGGCAACCCGTGCCTTGGGCGTTCAACCATCGGAATTGGATGAAGCGCGCGAGCGCGCCTGAGAAGTCCCGGGCTTTCGGGCAGCGTCAAGCCGCCCGGAAGACCGGGCCGGTAATTCGTATAGCAATACCAAGGACGAGCGCCGAAAATCTCATGATGGCGCTTTTAGCCGAGGCGCGCGGCAGAATAAAGCGGATAAACCACCGCCGGGGCATCACATCGCGAAAGTGAAGCGATTGGTCGCGGAAACTCCAAGCGACGGCTGCCTAAAACCCTGCTGGTCGACACAATCACTCGTTGCGGACAGTTCTCACCCGCGATGGGTGATCTGTTTCAATTCCCAGCGGCTGTGCCGAGCTTCCCCATACCAAACAAGGCGTTGGCGCATAGCCGCTGGACGGGCAGGCTGGAGTGCGGTAAGTTGCAATACGCTTTATGCGAGGTTTACGGAGGGGGTGGCAATGACACAACCAACCGAAATGCCGGACACGCTGCGCAACGCCATCGGCGAAACGAGAGCGAAATGGGGGTGGTTCGTCGCCCTCGGCGTCATCCTGCTGATCTTCGGCGGCATAGCCTTCGGCAATCTTTTCATCGCCACCGTCGCCTCCGTCTATGTGGTCGGCGCAATGATGCTGGTTTCAGGCATCATCGAGATCGCCCACGCCTTCGGCGTCAAGAGCTGGGGCAATTTCTTCTGGTGGCTTCTGAGCGGTCTGCTCTATGCGATTGCGGGCTTCCTTGCCTTCTACAACCCCCTGCTCGCTTCCGCCGTCCTGACCTTCCTCCTGGCTGTCAGCCTGGTCGCCTCCGGCATCCTGCGCCTGTGGGTCGGCTTCAAGAACAGGCAGGCAAGCGGCTGGGGCTGGATCGTGGCCGCCGGCGTCGTCACCACGCTCGCAGGCCTCGTGATTGCGCTGGGCTGGCCAGTCAACAGCCTGTGGGTGCTTGGCCTGTTCCTGGCGATAGACCTGATCTTCCAGGGCTGGACCTTCATCGCCTTCGGGCTGGCGCTGAGAAGGTAGAGTTCAGGCGAAGCCTATCGCCCTGTCGAGCGGCGACAGCGGTACAACGCCCGCAAGCAGGGCGCGAGCCTCTTCCTCGTCGCGCTTCATCTGCACGACGAGCGCATCGAGGCTTTCGAATTTCTCCTCACCGCGCAGGTAGCCGAACAGCGACACGCGGCATTTCTGCCAATAGAGATCGCCGGAGAAATCGAACAGGAACGTTTCCAGAAGCGGCGCGCCATCGTCGTCCACCGTCGGACGGCGCCCGAAATTCGCCACGCCATTATGCAAAACCCCGTCGGCGCCACGAAATCGCACGGCATAGATGCCGTGCTTGAGCGCGGTGCCGGCCGGCAGGGCCATATTCGCAGTCGGAAACCCCAATGTACGGCCCAGTTTCTTGCCGTGGGTCACTTCGGCTTCGACTGTGAAGCGATAGCCGAGCAGACCGGCGGCTTCCACCATCTCCCCTTCTGACAGCAGGGTGCGAATGCGACTGGAGGAGACGATCTGGCCGCCCTCATCGCGGAAAGCTTCAACCTGGGTAACGCCGAAACCATGCTGATTGCCCGCCTCGACCAGAAAGCTCGGGCTGCCCTGACGATCCTTGCCGAAATGAAAGTCGAATCCGGTCACGACATGGCTGATGCCAAGATGCTTCACCAGGATATCGTTGACGAACCGGTCGGCGTCGAATTGGGCAAAGGCCGGGGTGAAAGGCTGCTCGACTACGGCGGAAAAACCCAGTTCGGAAAAGAGCCGGGCCTTCATCGATGCCGATGTCAGCGTGAAAAGCGGCAGTTTCGGCTGGAACACGCTGCGCGGGTGCGGATCGAAAGTAAGCACCAGGGCCGGGACACCGAGCCTTGCCGCTTCCTCCAGCGCCTTTGACAGCACAAGCTGGTGGCCGCGATGCACGCCATCGAAATTTCCGATCGCCACCACGCCGCCCCGCAGATATGCGGGCAGATTCTGCGAGCCGGAAACGCGCTGGAAGGACTGCATCGTGTGTTCTTACCGAAGTCGTGGGATGACCGCCACCGGGCGATGGCCGTGCTTTTCGAGAAATTCCGACAGGCGCTCGATATCCGGGTCAAGGGGATCGCCATAGTCGCGCGAGTGGATGCCACCGGAAACATAAAGCACGTCACAGCCATTGTCGGCCGCGCCCTTCACGTCAGTCAGCATGCCATCGCCGATCGCAAGCACTTGTTCAGCAGCGATCTCGCGCCCAGACACCTCCGACGCCGCTTTCAGCGCAGAGTCATAGATCGGGCGATGCGGCTTGCCGGCAATCAGCGTGCGACCGCCCAGTTGCGAATAGTCGCGCGCCAGCGCGCCCGCACACCAGAGCAGATCGTCTCCCCGTTCCACCACGATATCAGGATTGGCACAGATGAAGGGCAGGTTGCGTGAGCGGAAACGCCGCAGCATGTCGGCATAGTCTTCCGGCTGCTCGGTCTCGTCGTCGAACAGGCCAGTGCAGACCACCGCATCCGCCTCGAATTCCTCGACGAGTTCGCAATCGATACCGTCATAGATGGCCAGATCACGATCGGGTCCGAGGTGGAACAGCCGGCGCGGGGCCGCCCGAATCAGGTCGCGAGTGACATCGCCGGAGGTGACGACCCGATCCCAGGCATCTTCGGGCACCCCGATTGCCGAGAGTTGGGCCTCGACCCCTTCACGCGGGCGCGGTGAATTGGTGATCAGCACCACCGCAATGCCTCTTTGCCGGGCACGATGCAAAGCAGCGGCGGCGTCGGCAAAAGCCTCCACGCCATTGTGGACCACGCCCCACACATCACACAAAAGCGCTGCGTAGCGGCCGGCGATGGTGTCCAGGGTTTCGATCGTTTCGGGAGCACCCATGCATAGTCCTCGTTACGGCAGTCTCTGATCGCAATCGACGGCCTGCCGATGCGGCCTCGAATTAGCCGAAGGCCGCGCTCCTGTCACGAACCTTTCACCCATCCGGCGGGGCCTGCCCTCTCTATGCCGTCGGCTGAACATTGAATTGACCAAGTGGATTGCTGCGAGCGGCAAGATCGGCTGCTTGCGCCCTTGCCGCGGCAAACAGTGCCCTCGGCTCGGCTGCAAACACCGCATCATGCGCACCCGCAGCGGCCCAGACCTGGTCGAAGGACAGCAGCGTCTCATCCGCAAGGGCCTGAAGGGCAATGCGGTGACCTATGGGTGAAACGCCGCCTATGGCAAAGCCGGTTTCGTCGCGTATCTGGCGCGGGTCCGCCCGCTTCAGCGGTTCTGAAACCAATGCGGCCGCCTTGCCGATATCGAGCTGGTTCGTTCCCGATACGAGAAACAGATAGAGCCTGCCGCTTCGCTCGCCCTGGAAAATCAAAGACTTGACGATCTGCGCCACGTCACACCCGCATTGAGCGGCGGCTTCTTCAGCCGTGCGGGTCGATGCGCCCATGCGCCGGACAGTGATGTCAAGGCCGGCCGTCTGTGCCGCTTGCGTCACACGCTCAATGCTTCCGGACATATTGATCCTTCCCCTCAACCTGCCTGAAAAGAGACGTCCACCTGCATCCCGTCATAGGCCGGCTCGACATGGTCGGGTGTCTCGGCAGCGACCTTGGCGTAGTCCAGCGGTATATGCATATGCGTCAGGATTGCGCGCTTCGGCTGCAGGCGGCCGATCCATTCGAGCGCCTCGCCCAACGACAGATGACTCGGATGGCTGCGATATTGCAGCGCATCGATAACCAGCACCTCCAGCCCATGCAGCCGCTCGGCAGTGGCGGGCGGGAAATGGCTGACATCGGGACAATAGGCGATCGGCCCGACGCGGAAGCCCAGCGAGATGATGTCGCCGTGGATTTGCGGCAAGGGTTCGAAGGTCAGAATACCGCCCTCGCCTTCAATCACCACCGGATCCGAATGTTCGATCTCATGCGCCCGCAAGATCGGAGGATAGGAACTGCCCATCGGCGTTTCAAAACAATAGCCGAAGGCCTCGTGAAGCCGATCCAGAGTCGGCTGGTCGGCGTGAATATTCACCAATCGCCGCTGCTCCAGCACGAAACCGCGCAGATCGTCGATACCGTGGATATGGTCGGCATGGGGATGGGTATAAAGAACGGCGTCGAGCCGCTTCACACCCGCCATCAGCATCTGCTCACGAAAGTCGGGACCGGTATCGATCACCACGCGGGTAGTGGCGCCGTCGGCACGGATACGCTCCACCATGGCGGCGGCGCGCATGCGCCGGTTCTTCGGGTTGGCCGGATCGCAGTCACCCCAGTCGCCGGTTATGCGCGGCGTGCCGGGCGAAGAGCCACAGCCCAGGATGGTGAGCCGCAGGCGGTCCGCCATGCCTCAGGCTTTCCGTGATGCCGGCCTGGGCATCTTGTTGAATAGTCTGAAGAAATTATCGGTGGTGAGGGCAGCGATCTCGTCCGCTCCCACACCGATCGTCTCGCCAAGCACCCTTGCCGTGTGCGCCACATAGGCCGGTTCGTTGCGCTTGCCACGAAACGGCATCGGCGCGAGAAAGGGGGCATCGGTTTCCACCAGAAGCCGGTCATGCGGCAGATCGGCAGCGATCGCTCGCAATTCCTCGGATTTCTTGAAGGTCAGGATGCCGGAAAACGAGACATAGCCACCGAGCTTGACACCGGTTTCGGCCAGTGCGCGCCCTGAAGAAAAGCAGTGCAGGACGAATGGAAAAGCGCCCTTCCCGCTTTCGTCTTCAAGAATTGCGGCCATATCGGCATCGGCATTGCGCGCATGGATCACCAGCGGCAGGCCGGTCTGCCGCGCCGCCGCGATATGGGCGCGGAAGCTCTTGGCCTGCGCGTCGCGTGGCGCATTGTCGTGAAAATAGTCCAGCCCGGCTTCACCGATCGCCACCACCTTTTGATGTCGCGCCAAGCGCACCAATTCCTCGGCGGTCACATCCAGTTCCTCATCGGCGTGGTCCGGATGCGTGCCGACCGAGCAATAGACCTCCTCGAATTCCTCGGCGATGGCAAGTACTTGGGCAAATCGCTTCACGCGCGTCGAGATCGTCACCATGCGCTCGACGCCGCCTGCCTTGGCGCGCGCCACCATGGCGGCGCGCTCCTCGACAAAATCCGGAAAGTCGAGATGGCAATGGCTATCGACCAGCATGTTGACGCCTCAGGCCTCCGCCGCTTCCGGCTCCACGTAGCGCGGAAAGACCGGGGTCGGCGCGGGCAAGGCGGTTCCCGCCACCAGTGCATGCTCGTCCGACAGACGGTCGAAGTCACGCGCATCTTCCGGGACCGCCAGCAGGTCCAGCAGCTTGGCGGCAGAACCCGGAATGAAGGGCTGGCACAAAAGGCCGACGCGGCGGATGATCTCGGCCGTGGTGTGGAGCACCGTTTCCATGCGCTCCGGATCGGTCTTCTTCAGTGCCCACGGTTCCTGGCCCGCAAAATAGCGGTTGGCTTCCGCAACCACCGAGAAGATCGCGCCCAGCGCCAGATGAATCGCCTGTTCGGCCATGGCCTTGCGTGCCGTAGCAAGCGCCGCGTTCGCCTGGGCAAGCATTGCCTTGTCTGCCTCGCTCAGCGCTCCGCGCTTCGGCACCACGCCGCCGCAATTCTTGGCGATCATCGACAGCGAGCGCTGTGCCAGATTGCCGAGATCATTGGCGAGATCCGCATTGGTGCGATTGACGATCGCCTCGTGGCTGTAATTGCCGTCCTGGCCGAAGGGCACTTCGCGCAGCAAGAAATACCGCAACTGGTCGAGCCCGTAATGATCGACCAGTGCCAGCGGGTCGATCACGTTGCCAACCGACTTCGACATCTTCTCGCCGCGGTTGAACACGAAGCCATGCCCGAACACCCGCTTGGGCAATTCGATGCCCGCCGACATCAGGAAGGCCGGCCAATAGACGGCGTGGAAACGGGTGATGTCCTTGCCGATCACATGCACATCAGCTGGCCAGTAGTGCCAGCGCTGGGCATTCGTGTCGGGATAGCCGGCGGCGGTGATGTAGTTGGTCAGCGCATCGACCCAGACATACATCACATGCGCCTCATCGCCGGGCACTGGAATGCCCCAATCGAAGGTGGTGCGCGAGATGGAAAGGTCCTTCAGCCCTGACTTGACGAAGCTGACGATCTCGTTGCGCCGCTCGGACGGTCCGATGAAGCCGGGGTTTTTCTCGTAGAGCGCCAGAAGCTTGTCCTGATAGGCCGACAGGCGGAAGAAATAGCTCTCCTCCTCGACCCAATCGACAGGCGTGCCCTGCGGCCCATAGCGCAGCCCATCGGGGCGCAGTTCGGTCTCTTCCTCTCCGTAATAGGCCTCGTCGCGCACCGAATACCAGCCGGCATAGCCGCCCTTGTAGATGTCGCCATTGGCCGCCATCGCCTTCCAGATCGCCTGTGAGGACTCGTGGTGCCGCTTTTCGGTGGTGCGGATGAAATCGTCATTGGACGAGTTGAGCGCCGCCCCCATGCGCTGGAACTCAGCGGCATTACGGTCAGCCAGCTCTCTGGGCGAGATGCCTTCCTTGCGCGCCGTCTGCAGCATCTTGATGCCATGCTCGTCGGTGCCCGTCAGGAAGAAAACGTCCTTGCCGTCCAGCCGCTGGAACCGCGCCAGCGCGTCGGATGCGATCAGTTCATAGGCATGGCCGATATGCGGCTTGCCGTTCGGATAGGAAATAGCTGTCGTGAGATAGAATTTTTCGCGTGCCATGGTTGCACCGTCAGAATGTCGAGATGAAAAGATGTCGCGGTGAGATAACGCATCGGACTGGTGATTACCATCCCGACGCTCAACCAGCGTCACATTCGCATTGCGGCATTCAGGCGGTCGATCATGGTCAGCGCATGCTGCTTCTTGTCGAGATTGTAGGTCTGCGTTTCAGATACCGTGTTCAATGCGTCCTGCCAAGCATCCGACAGTGTTTTTGCCCGCGCCAGATCATTGGCGCGCCCGGCGGAGGCGGCGGCGTCCGAAAGCAGGTCCAATATATGCTTGTTGAAAAGATCGAAGGGGATTGCCTGGTCGCGCCCGGCGACGACCTCGGCAAGCTTGTGCGCGGCGGCGACATCCAGCCTCGGCGCGGCAGCGAGCTTGTCGATGGCATCGGCTACTTCCAGGCCGCCATATTGAGTGAGAAGCAATGCGGTCCTGACGCTGCCCCCTGCCCGCTCGGCCAGGGCAGCGCGCGCGGCCTCGCTATCAGGCAGCGGCGCGTGCGCGCCGACAAGGGCTGACGACAGCTCTTGCGCGGACAGAGGCGCCAGCCTGATCGTCTGGCACCGGGAGCGGATGGTTGGCAGCAGGCTGCCCGGCGAATGCACGATCAGAATGAATACGGTGCGCGCCGGCGGCTCCTCGAGGTTCTTCAGCAGGGCATTGGCCGCATTGGTGTTCATGTCGTCGGCCGGGTCGACGATCGCGACACGATAGCCGCCATCGTGCGACGTCATCGACAGGAAGCGGTTCACGCGGCGAATCTCATCGACCGTCAGCACCGTCTTGAAGGTCTTGGTCTTTTCGTTCAGCGGCCGGGTCAGATGAAGGATCGCCGGATGCGCCTCCATGGCGATCTGGCGAAAAAGCGGTGAGGCAGGGTCCGGCACGTCAAATCTGGGCGGCGCATCGGCGTGGTTCGGATATTTCAGCAGGTGATGCGCCAAGTGAAAGGCCAATGTCGCCTTGCCAATGCCGCGCGGGCCTGCCAGCAGCAGGGCGTGCGGCAGCTTTCCGGCGCGGTATGCGGCGGCCAGAAGGTCAGCCGTTTCACCGTGCCCGACCAGATTAGCGTTTTCCGCCGGCTCGGGCACGCCTTCCAGCGTGTCATGCTGTTCAGGCGCCAGGCGTTCGAACATCATCCCCTCCCCGTGTCGGGCGCGATGGCATTCGCGGCGAGCAGGCCAAAAACCGCCTCCGTCACTGCATTCTCGACAATGTCGCGATCCTGCGAGGTATCGATCACAATACAGCGTTCCGGCTCATCTTGCGCAATTTTCAGAAAAGCCTCGCGCCGCTTCTGATGAACGGCCAGCGTCTCCCTCTCGAAGCGATCGACGCTGTCATCGCCCCGGCGCTCGGTGGCACGTCGCAACCCTTCGGCGGGATCGATGTCGAGAATGATGGTCATGTCCGGCATCATGCCATTGACTGAAACCTGCTCGACCATCGCCAGGAAGGCCGGATCGAGATTGCCAGCGCCACCCTGATAAACGCGCCAGGAATCCACGAAGCGGTCGCAAAGCACGATGTCGCCACGCTCGATCGCCGGGCGGATCACCTGTTCGATATGGTCGGCGCGAGCGGCCGCAAACAACAGCGCCTCCATCTCAGGACCGAACACCTCTGCCGCCCCCGACAGGATGACATGGCGAACGGCCTCAGCCCCCGGCGAGCCGCCTGGCTCGCGCGTAAGGGTCAGGTTGTAGCCCTTTTCTCGAAGCCTGTTGGCAAGCCGCCGGATCTGGGTCGACTTGCCGGCGCCTTCTCCACCTTCGAACGTTATGAAAAGTCCGCGCGTCAAACCGTGGTTCCTGCTCAAGAGCGGCCGGGCGCTCAGCCATCTGCGCCCGTCTTATGTCGCACGGGCCGAAAGGTCCACGATCAACGTAGCCAACCCACCAGCAATTCGCCGACCGCATCGAGCGCGCGTCGGTGAAGCGGACCCAAAGCGACGCTTTCGGCGGCATAGAGCGGCGTCTCCTGGCTCAGCGTGTCACCCACCCACACCTTCAGCGTGCCGATCGGCGTGCCTTCCTCTACCGGCGCGATGATGGGGCCCTCATAGGCGACCCGCGCAATCAACCGGTCCCGGTTGGTGATCGGCACCAGGATCGAAATCGGTCCCTTTGCCTTCAGGGCGACACCGGATTTGGCACCGCCATAGACGCCGGCTTCCACCACCACCTCGCCGTCTGCAAAGAGCTCGGACTTCTGGAAGGCACGCATGCCCCAGTCGAGTAGCTTGCGAGCCTCCTCGGCACGCTCGCGTTCGCTGGTCATGCCGCTCAGCGCTGCAAAGACGCGCTTGCCGTCGCGGCTGACCGAGCCGACGATGGCGTAGCCGGATTCTTCCGTGTAGCCGGTCTTCATGCCGTCGGCGCCGATATCCATCGACAACAGCGGATTGCGGTTGCGCTGCGTGATCTTGTTCCAGGTGAAGTCGCGCTGTGAATAGTAGCGGTAGAATTCCGGATAAGTCTTCCAGATATGCATGCCGAGCTGGACCAGCTCGCGCACCGTGACGAATTGGCCATCAGCCGGCAGGCCGGTGGAATTCTTGAACACCGACTTGGGCAGGCCGATCTGCCGGGCGCGCTCCGTCATCAGGGCAGCGAAGTTCTCCTCGCTGCCGGCCATGCCTTCCGCGATGATGATACAGCCGTCATTGGCCGATTGGACGATGACGCCCTGGATCAGGTCCTCCAGCCGGATTTCCGACTTCAACGCGGCAAACATGGTCGATCCGCCTGAACTCGCCCCGCCCGTGCGCCAGGCGTTCTCGCTGACGGCAAAGGTGTCGTCGAGCGTATAACGTCCTGCCTTGATGGCATCGAACACCACTTCCATGGTCATCAGCTTGGCCAGCGATGCCGGCGGGATCAGCATGTCAGGATCTTTGGAAAACAGGATTGAACCGGTCTCGGCATCGACCATGAAGGCCGCCTTGGCCCTGGTTTCGAAGAGCTGCGCCTGCGCCTGCGCCGTGCACAGGAACAGCAGCAGCCCGAAAACCCAGGCGAGCGCTGACGATAGACGAGATTTCATGTTGCCCTGCCCCGCTGAATTCAGAAACGGCGGAAATCCTGCCGTTTCTGCCTGTCCGCGCATCGTCCCGTCCGCAGAGTGGTCTTTCAGGCGATGCTCACCTGCCGAAACGCTATCAGGATTTTCGACCGGGGATCAACCGGGCCGTGTGGCAAAAGGATGAGCCGTTACCCGTGCGCAACAACTCAATTACGCACCGTCATGGCATCCGAAGCACCGTTCGACCATGCTGCCTCCAGCATCTCATCAATGGAGGCGCGGCCATTGCCGTAAAGGTTGACCGTATAGAGTCGGGCACTATCGATCTCGGATGTCTCGATTGCTGTCCGGCCGATATTTGAAAGCGTGCGGGCATGACGCTTGGCCTCAGCTTCGCTCTCAAAGGTTCCAACCGCCACGTAAGGCTGTGACACAGCATCCACGCCACCATTCGGGTTGAGGCGCTTCCAAGACTGGGCGATATCGGCCGAAGTCATGCCATTGTCCAAGGCCGCAAAAGCGGTGGCGGCACTGCGGACGCGATCATCGGCATAAGACATGGTGGCAAGGGCCAACTGCGTCGGTGCCAGCGTGTCCGCGGGACGCTCCGGCACCAGGGGGCCGAATTCAGGCAATATGAAATTGCCGAAGGCCACCATTTCCGGGTTCGTCGGCACGGGCACCGCATCGGTCATTGTGCCGGGGAACGGCGCCGATGCCGATCCGAGACCCACGCTTGGCGTCGGCCCGTTCATGGCAATCATCACGCCGGTCGGCAGGCCATCGGAAGGATCGGGCGCGCGGTTGCCAGGGCGGTAGGATGCCATCAGATATTGCTCGTCGCGGCCGTCGAGCGGCGCGCGCCCGACATATTCCACCTGCACCTTGGCGGTTCCGGCGTGGGTGTAGTCGAGCATCTCGGCTGCACGCCGTGAAAGGTCGATCAAGCGGCCATCGTGGTACGGGCCGCGATCATTGACCCGCACAACCACCGAACTGCCGTTTTCCAGATTGGTCACGCGGGCATAGCTCGGCAGCGGCATCGTCGGGTGCGCCGCCGTCAGATGCGTCATGTCATAGATTTCACCATTCGCAGTCAGCCGGCCATGGAAGGCATCGCCATACCAGGATGCGCCACCGACCTTCTTATAGTTCTTGTCTTCCTTGGGGTAATACATCTTGCCGCGGACCTTGTAGGGCTGGCCAAGCTGGTCGCGCCCCCCACCACGCTTCAGATTCGAGCGCGCGGTGGTAACGCGAGGACTCGCCTTGACCCCATATTCGGACTCGGCGAAATATTCCTTCGACCGCTTCTTGGACGAAGTCTTGGGTGCAGGGGATGCGCAGGCGGCAAGAAAGGCGGCAGACAGCGCAAAAACGGCAATCGTGGAAACGTGGCGCAAACGCCAGCGTGCCAAAGTCAGCATTAACGATTGTCCCCTAGCAACTCAAACGCCACACAAAACACAAAAGTGAACGCCGCCAATATGCCGAAAGCACATGGCCGGCGCTTCAACCCCGCTTCTCCATCGCAGGAATTGCTTAGCACGCTATTAACCGAATGTGTCTGCAAGCGGGCGAGAATGTGGCGCATCACCGCGCACGCCAGCGCTATTTAGGACTGGTCAATCGTGACAGTTGTTCCATATGCTTCTAATATTGTCATGGGGTTTGGGAGCGGCATGACGGTTCCCGAGAGAGGACGTCGTTGTCTTGTCGAGGCGTGAATTACCTTTGCTGACGGCAGATTCGATCATCGAGGAGAAGTCCGCTCGGGCGCTCGATGCGCTTCCGGCTGCAATCTACATGACGGATGCGGAAGGACGACTCACCTACTTCAACGATGCCGCAGCAGAACTCTGGGGCTATCGTCCGCCGCTCGGCAAAGCCCAATGGTGCGGGTCCTGGCAGTTGCAAAGCGCTGACGGCCATCCATTGGCCCATCAGGACTGCCCGATGGCGATCGCGATCAAGGAGAACCGCGCAATCCAGGCTGCGCCGGCGATTGCCGTTCGCCCTGATGGAACAAGCATCCCGTTTCTCGCCTTTCCCGCACCGCTCAGGGACGAATCAGGTGCCGTCGAGGGCGGAGTAAACCTGCTCATCGACATTTCCCAGCACAGGAAGGCTGAAGAACTGACCTATCGCCTTGCTGCCATCGTCGAATCTTCCGACGATGCGATCGTCAGCAAAAATCTGAACGGCGTCATCACAAGCTGGAACCGTGGGGCCGAGAGGCTATTTGGATATTCGGCAGACGAGGCCGTGGGCAAGCATATCACTCTGCTCATTCCCAAGGGCCGGGAGAGCGAGGAAGAAACGATCCTGGCCAGCGTCGGGCGCGGCGAGCGCGTCGACCATTTCGATACCGTCAGACGACGCAAGGACGGTACCAGCGTACAAGTGTCCCTGACAGTGTCTCCGATCCGGAATGCCTATGGCACCATTATCGGCGCCTCGAAGATTGCCCGGGACATTACCGAGCGTAAGGACAGTGAGAATCGCATCCGCATGCTCATGCGCGAGGTGAACCACAGGGTGAAGAACCAGTTCGCCGTGATCCTTTCCATGATCAGGGAAACGAACAAGCGAGCCGGAACCGCCGCCGAATTCGAACGCCAGATCAGGGAGCGTATCATGGCATTGTCGCGCTCGCACGACCTGCTGGTCGACGGCGAATGGCGCGGCGCCACATTGCACGATCTGGTGGTCACCCAGGTCCAGCCTTTCAGCGACGAGAACCGGATACGGGCGTCGGGCGAACTCATCGTGCTCTCGACGGCGGCGGTTCAATATCTCGGGATTGCGCTGCATGAACTCGCCACCAATTCGGCCAGGCATGGGGCCTTGTCCAACCCCACCGGCAAGGTGGATATCACCTGGACGATCTCGGAGGGCGAGGCCCCGCATCTTCGTCTGACCTGGACGGAAACCGGCGGCCCGGTGGTGGGCAAGATCTCGCGCAGCGGTTTTGGCAGGGTGGTGCTTGAGCGGGTCGCACCGTCTGCAGTCAATGGCGTCGGCCACCTCAGCTACCGGCCGAGCGGCATCGTCTGGACGCTCGACGCGCCGCTGAACTCGATCGAAGCCGCAAGCCGCAAGGCGGATTTGTAAGCTCTCCTGGAGTTGTGCGTCCCCGGTGTCCCCGCCCACTGGGTCGGCCGCCGCCTTTAGCTTGGCTTCTTGGTGATAAGCGTCAGTGCGCCATCCTGACTCATGCTGGCTGCGATAACATGTGCGGAAGTGAGCCCCTTGGCTTCGAGCGCCGATTTGGCCTGCGGCGATGAATCCACCGAACTGCGCAGCTTCTGGAGTTCCGCCTCACCGCTCTGTGCCACCACCTGGTCGATTTGCGTCTGGGTGTTTTCCGGCAATTCCTTGATGTCGACAACCGTGACGCTCTGGATGCTTGGCGCGGCGGCGGGCGCCTCCGGCGTGGTGGGCGCAGGTGCCGCAGGCGGTTGCGCCGGCTGTTCCTGAGCACTGGCAGCGGCGGCAAATATCATCGCGGCCGCAGCCATTGGAATCATTAACTTGCGCATGTCCATTCCTTTCCATTGATGCACCGTCCTGGGGTGACCCACCAAGGTCACCTGACGAATAAGCCGGGAACCTGCCCCCGAGAGGGTTTTTCGGAGGTGAAAGGATGGCGAAACCTTGCGCATCACCCCTTTGGGTATGGCCAGGCGTGACGACAAAGCGGCGCCGGCGGAATGCAGGGCCGACGCGACGCGCACCGGATACTCCATTCGGATGATACCCATTCGTCTAATGCGCCGTATCATCGACCTGGCAGCTGTGCCACATTTGAAGTGCGGCAGACCCCTCCAACGGAAAACCGCGCTGGCCGGCGCGAGACCCCAAGCCCCCGCCCGCGCGCCGGCCAGTTGCAAGCGAAGGATTTCGACGGTCTCCGGGTGACCTAGACGTCGAATTGTGCTTTCCTTCGCTTCTGGGAGGGGATGCTGATGAAAGTATTCGTTCGCCCCGGAAAGCGCGAACGTCCCCCGAGGCTGATCTTCGATGCCGCGATCGATGATGGCGACATTGTCGTGGAAAACGGGGAGCTCAAGCTGTCCATCATTGCAGACGATATCTACACGAAGAACGCCACCCAGCGTTACACGATCGCCCTCGATGCGGAAGATCGTGCGTGTATCGATCGCGCCTCGAAAGTGTAGCTCCGGTGCCCCGTTGGCTGCCGGCTCCTATTTGACGGCCGTCCCTGACACGAAAATTTATTGGACATCATTGCGGTTCATTCTAGTTCTAACGCGCGGCGGGGTTGCGGAAGGACATTAAGATGACGCGAGTCAGGAATTTATTGCTCGGTGCGGTATCGGCATTGGCCATTGCTGCACTGCCGATCAATCTCACTTCGGTCTTGACGGGCGATCTCGGCCCGGCCGCAGCTTATGCAAAAGGCGGCGGCAATGGTGGCGGAAACGGGGGTGGTAACGGCGGCGGCAATGGTCATGGTGGCGGGAACGGAAAAGCTGGCGCCGCCGAACATGGCAAGTCGGCCGATGCTCGCGGCCACACGAAATCATCGTCGCCTGGCGGCAAGTCAGTCTCGCGCTCGGTTGGCAACATGTTTGGTTCTGTCTTCGGCACGGAGCGGTCACGCGTAAAAAACGCCACCGCGAGCACATCGGCAACTCGAGCCAAAACGGTCGGATCACATAACAAGGCGGCGCTTCCGGCAACGGTCCCCCTACCCGACGTCAAGCCGAAGAATTTCCATGCCAAATTGGCCGGCCTTAACTCGCTCAAACGCAACTATCACGCTTATCTGAACAGCCAGTCGCCCCGGATGGCCGCTATTTCTGCCTTCGTGACGGCCTCGGCTAACCTCGACTTGGCGCAGGAGGATGCCGCCAAAGCGGCCGCCGCACTGGCAGAGGCACAAGCCAGCTTTGCCGCCGCGGTCGAGATGGCAGCCCTCACACCTTACGACGATGCCGTTGGCGTCTACGACAATGCGACGGTGGAGAGCCTGACAGCACGATTGGCGGATTTGAATGCCGCGACTGTGGCGCCTGAGGATCTTGCTGCCTGGGAGGCCGAGGTCTCGGCAGTCGAGGCGTTGCTGGACAGTGCGGAAGCAGACGCCGTGACCAGCGCGGAGACATCACTTGATGAAGCGGAACTGGCCGCCGCTGCCGCTGAAGTCGGCACGGACGACGAAGCGCTCAAGGCCGCATTGCTTGACGCGACCAACGAAAATCGCGTTTCAGAATATGGCGACGACTATGTCGACGATGAAATGATGGACTGGGCCAAGGATCTGCTCGGCGTTGGTGACGCCTACGGCAAGATCGATGAGGTTCGCGAGTCGATGGCCGCAAGCGAATAAGCGGCGAGGTCGAAAAAAGCCCGCTGTCTCGGGTAAGGCAGCGGGCATGAATTGAGAGTCCGCTACAGCGCCCTTCGTCTCTTGATCGATCTTCAATCGCCCGGCGCACCCGCAGAACCGCTGAAACGATCCGTTCCGGCCGAGGCTTTGCAACCCGCAAAAGGCGGCGGCCTGGGATGGGATAACGGTCCTGGAGCCTTTCAGGATCATACGGAACCGGGCTGTTTGTCCGATGGCGAGGCGATCGGCCAGGCGGCGCCGGCCGGTGTGGGCCATCGGCCAAGTCCGGCCGACGAAGCGGGCGCCCGCCAGCGGCAAACCCTGCGGACCGGGTGAATTCGGGCCAAATCCTTCGGGCTTCGGACCCTGGTACGCCCGGCGCCGAAGCCCTCGACCTTGATCCCAAATTCCCGCCGACAGAACCGTTTCCGTATGATCCTGAAAGGCTCTAGTGGGAGGCGGGCATTGCGCTTCGCCTCATGGTAGGGCAAATCGCGCTAGCTTTACCATTATGAGACAGGATAATCGTGCATTCGCCTACCGAGTTAACTTTTGTCGGCCTTGCTGGTTTGGTTGCAGGCTTGGCTCGTGGATTTTCCGGCTTCGGCGGTGCGTTGATATTTGTTCCGATGGCTTCGGCCATTATGGGGCCAAAAATTGCATCTGCACTTCTGCTGGTCATCGATGGAACTATGTCGCTCGGCATGTTGCCGGAAGGTTGGAAGAGAGCCAATCGACGAGAAGTCTTTACGATGGTGATCGGGGCACTCGTTGGAATCCCCCTCGGCACTGCAGTTCTTGCCTTCGTTCCCTCAGTTCCTCTGAGATGGATTATCTCGATAGTCGTGCTGTGCCTTCTTGCCTTCCTGATATCCGGCTGGCGCTATCGACATCGCCCCAAGCCACACCTGACGATCAGCGTCGGAGGATTGTCTGGTCTCTTCGGGGGAGCCGCACAGATGTCAGGGCCGCCTATCGTGGCATATTGGCTTGGCGGCGGGGATCGGCCCCTCACCGTTCGGGCAAACCTAGTTCTATTCCTAGGCATTTCCAGCGCTGTCTCTGCGGTTGTCTATGCTATTGGGGGGTTGCTCACGGCCCAGGTGCTGCTCATCTCGCTTTTCGTCGGCCCCTGCTACGGCATTGGAGTGCTCATCGGATCCAAAATGTTTACAGTGGCGAATGAAACGGCCTTCCGCCACATCTGCTTCATGTTGATCGCTATCTCGGCCCTGGTTGGGCTCCCGCTTTTCGACGGATTGCGGCCCTGAAGGCCAGTTGCATCGTCGAAGCCGAATATAAACCCGCCCCGGCGGACAGGTTGGAACAATTCGGCCCAGCCGAAGCCATCTCTTTGACAATGCGCAAAGAAGCCTTTCGCCGATCAGCTAGATCGTCCTGGTCGGTAAGGAGATACGCCATGTTGACTGAGACAACTCGAACAAAAACCATGTTGGTGATAATGCTGTTGGCTGTCGTGGCGGCGATCACCGCCGTCGTCACCGTCAGCAATACACCAATTCAAGCACTGATCTTTTGCGCTATGGCCGCTACTGCCGCGATTTTTTCAGCCCTGCTCGTCGTCGCGGTGAACTAGCATCGCAACCGAGTATTCGCACGTCTTTAGCCCGCCTGGGGCTTTTCGCGCGCCTATCGTCGTGGGCCTCGCGGTCGATCGATCGACGCCTTCGACCGTTCCTTCAACGTGGCAATGTCTTCCACCGGCCGCGGACGAGGATGGACCAGCGTAGCTTCTGCCATCTGCTGGTCTTGTAACGGCGGCGCCATTCCTATGCATGATCCCGGAAGCGGCTGCGCTAACGCCCGTCTCGCGAGCAAGTTTGCCAACCAGAGGCTTTATGGTCTTCAACTGGCCATAGACACTGCTCACTTGCCTTTCTCAGGGGCTTGGGCCAGCTTCTCATTTGGGAGGACGGGCATGATGAACAATCTCGTATGGTCGGGCGCTGTTGTTGCCCTCCTCGCGGCGGTTAGCAGCGCACATTCTGAAAATCTTCAATGGTTCAGTAACCAGTATGACGAGACAACCGTTCTCGCCTACGGGATGCCCGATACAGATTATGCCCCCATCGTATTCAACTGCGACATGGGCGATGAGAGTGCTCGCGTGTTCGTAACCCACGATGCGCCGGACGCCGAAGACGGCCAGCAAATGAATATCAGGCTGTCGTCAGATGCGGGATCGGTTGAGCTCACTGCCATCGGGCAATTCCAAGAGATAGACGATTTGTTCCATCTTGAAGCGCAAGCCAGGCTGGATCAGAAACTCGTGCGCATCCTGTCAGCCGGTGATATTCTGCAAGTATCAATCGAAGGCGAGACCCAGGAAATTCCGCTTGCTGGCGCAGACGATAAGGTCGGCGTGCTCGTGGCAGCCTGCGAAGCGCCGCTTAACCCGAACGACATTGAGTTCAGAATTACCAACAGAACCGAGACGCCGGTAGTCAGCTTTCTGTTCTCAGAGCGGGGCGTAAACGACTTCGACGGCGACACGTATGGAAATCAAGTCCTGCTGCCAGGTGAAAGCACCTATCTGGTGATCCCCGATGGGAAGCCAGCTTGCACCTTCGATCTGAGAGCCGAATTCGATGAGGACGCAGAACGTGACCCGTTCGATGGGTTCCAAAACCTCTGCGAGGATAGCGAATTTCTTGTGACTGGAGAATGAGATCGATCAGCTATCATAGGCCGCACCCGCTTGCACCTGCGCTGCACTACACGGCTTGCCACGGCGAGCCACGTTTTATTAGCTTTGATTTTTTTCAAAGAGGGGCACCGTGCTTACATGATGAAGTTGCAGGCGCGAAAGCGGTAGTCGTTCTTGGCCATAACTCCTGCGGCTCTATCAAGGCCGCGATCGATGATGTTGAGGTGGGCAACATCACCGCGATGCTCAAAAATCTTAAGCCGGCACTTTCCGTCCTCGATAAGTCCGACGGGCCACGGAAATCGGACAATCAATTTTTGGTGCAGAAAATCGCTGAAGAGAACGCCCGCCAAACAGCAGCCAGTCTCACAGACCGCAGCCCGATCATCCGGCACCTTGCCGATGCTGGAAAGCTCACCATAGCCGCTGCAATGCATGACCTTACAAGCGGCAGGGTCTCCTGGCTTACATAAATGCCTTGGGAGGCTGGCGGACCGTTATCACGCTGTCCATTCCCACCGGCTCGCTCACTCTCCTGAGGCTGCTGTCTCTAATGGAGCGGCGCTACAGCGTTACTTTCCGGTCCGGTCCCCCAACCCTTTGCTCGGCTGAGTGCCGTCCTGATCCTGTTTGACCTATCGCAAGCCAGTGCCGGCATAAATTGTTATGCTCCTTTGACAATTAAGGAGGACAGCGCATGTACACGCATATCCTTATCTCGACAGATGGCTCCGAACTGGCCCAAAAAGGCGTCGACCACGGCCTTTCCTTGGCAAAGGCGCTCGGCAGCAAGATTACGATCATTACGGCGACCGAACCATTTCCGGTACCGACTGGCACGGCTGCCTGGGTTGTCACGCCCAATGATATCGCCGGCTATACGGCGGATCGCAAGAAGGAAGCAGAAGAGTTGCTTGCTTCGATTAAGGCGAAGGCAGAGAAGATGGGCATCAAGGCCGACACGGTCCATGTACCTGATGCCAGGGCCGCAGCGGCCATTCTGCAAACGGCACAGCAGGCCTCATGCAACCTGATTGTCATGGCATCCCATGGCCGTCGCGGTGTGAAGCGACTGCTCCTTGGCAGCCAAGCCGCTGAAGTTGTCTCCAGCAGCCCTGTGCCTGTCTTAATCGTAAGATAGAATGCTCATGCGAGGCGGCCCCTTCGGCGACCGTCGCCTAGGGTCAGGACCTGTTCCGCACGTCGCCTTCCAAGGGCTACGGCATACTCAGATCACCCCCTGTTGCGCAGCGGCGTTCCTGTCCATGTCGTGTCTGCCCGGGTCGGCCACGCCAACCCATCGGTGCCGCTGAATATCTATGCGCATCTTCTGCGTGGTCAGCAGGAAGCCGCAGCAGCGGTGGTTGACTTAGACCTAACTGCCGCACTACAGGATTGAAGTGCGAATATTCGCGGAAGGCTCCGGTGCCAATTCGGTGCCGACTAGCGAAAGATGGTCGAGCAATTTCCTAAGTGATTGAAAAATTGCGATGGAGGGATGGCCGAGCGGTTTAAGGCACCGGTCTTGAAAACCGGCGTGGCAGCGATGTCACCGTGGGTTCGAATCCCACTCCCTCCGCCAACAGCCCCTGCCCCAACATTCTCCCTTGCCAATGTTGACGCCCGGAATGGCGCAGAACTGCGGGTTTTCGGGCCAAAGCTGTTGACTGTGCTAACCAGCCATAACACCTATTTCGTTCTCTCTCCGGCGGTATTTGTCAATCGGCACCCAAAACTGACCCCATATCGGCGCCCAATTTTGACCCCCTTGCTCTGCTCTGTAGATCAGCGCTTGGCCTGCCCGGCGCTGGCCGGGGTTGCAGAGGGTAGGCCAAGCGCGGGTGGAGGGTTATCTTCGGCTTTAGATTCCATGAGGCGTGAACCGCGCCCGGC
>NZ_ML133512.1 GCF_003934165.1 Borborobacter arsenicus
CTGGTGCAGTCGGTGATCATCCTGGCCGACGGCAACCCCAATCCGGCGGTTGCGACCTTCAATTTCACCGAGGCAAGCGGTGCGGCCGTCGCCACAACACGCATGCGCCTGGCCAAGACCCAGAATGTGATCGCGGTGGCCAAGATGGCCGACGGCTCGGTGTTCATGGACAAGAAGCAGGTCAAGGTGACCATCGGCGGCTGCGGCGGCTGAGCGCTCAGGAAGGATTATTCACATGGCTACTCCGAAACCACGCGTAAAATTGCCCAAGTCGGCTGCTGCCGGCGAGGTCATCACCATCAAGACGCTGATCAGTCACGAGATGGAATCCGGCCAGCGCAAGGACAAGGATGGCAACACCATCCCGCGCAAGATCATCAACAAGTTCACCTGCGAGTTCAACGGCGCGCCGGTGTTCTCCTGCGATATCGATCCGGCGGTCTCGGCAAACCCGTATTTCGAGTTCAACGCCAAGGTCAACGAAGGCGGGACGTTCAAATTCACCTGGGTCGACGACGACGGTTCGGTCTATACCGACGAACAGAAGATCGACGTGAAGTAAACGGGGGCGGGCCTTGCGCCCGCGGCTCGGAAAAGGGGGAGGAAGGCCGTGAGAAACAAATTTGCCGCAGTCGCTTTCGGCGTGGCCATGGCATCGGCGGCCTTGTCGCCGGCCACGGCCGATCCGGTCGACGAGAAGCTTGTCATCGACGATGTCGAGATTGTCAGCCGTGCCAAGGCACCGGAAGGCCTTCCCTTCGACGAGGTCCTGTCCGGCTGGCTCTACCGCGAGGCCGAGACCCGGGCGCTCGAGGAGGATTCCTTCGAGAATCCCGGCATGCTGGCGGTGGAGCGTGGCGAAGAGGTCTGGAACACGGTCGATGGCAGTCAGGGCAAGTCCTGCGCCTCCTGCCACAATGATGCGGCCGAGACGATGAAGGGCATCGCCGCCAACTATCCGAAGTGGGATGTCGATGCCAAGCGCCCGATCAATATCGAATTGCAGATCGACAAGTGCCGCATCGAGAACATGGGCGCGGAGGCCTACAAGTTCAACGCCGAGGAACAGGTGGCGCTGACAACCTATATCAAGCATCAGTCGCTCGGCGCACCGGTCTCGCTCGATCTGACGCAGGGCGAGTTGCAAAGCTGGTGGGACCGCGGCAAGGACGTCTATTATACGCGCACCGGCCAGCTCAATCTCGCCTGTGCCTCCTGCCATGAGGCCAATGCCGGCAAGATGATCCGCGCCGACCATCTGAGCCAGGGACAGGCCAACGGCTTTCCCACCTACCGGTTGAAGGACGGCCTGGTTTCGCTGCATCAGCGCTTCCGCGGCTGCGTGCGTGACACCCGCGCCGAAACGCCCAAGGCTTTCTCCGACGACCTGATGGCACTGGAGCTGTACGTGACTTGGCGCGGCACCGGACTTGCTGTCGAGACGCCGGCTGTCCGGCACTGATCGTCGCGCGTCCAGGCGGACGCACAAAGAGCCCTGAACTGGGCATCGGAACGATCCGAAAACCGCTAGCCGGTTTTCGCACCGATGCTCTACCCGAAGCGGACACCGGCTTCGTCACGATGTCGGTGTCCAGACGATAAGATAAGAGTATCGCGTGCGTCCGCCGGACGTGGGCGCTTTCATTGCGGCGCGGGCCGGGCCCGTTCTCCCTTGCTTTGAGCGATCCGGCCATATGCCGGAGGGGCCGCAGGTTTCCCCTGGAGTGAAGATGTTTTCAAGACGCGAATTCCTGATGGCCACGGCAGCGCTTGGCGCGATCGCTGGTCCCGGTCTGGTCGGCAAATGGTCGCGGGCTGCTGCCCAGCAGGTGCTTTCAGAGAACGATCTGCTGGATTTCGACAGCTTCGGAAATGTCACGCTTGTCCACATAACCGATATCCATGGCCAGTTGATGCCGGTGCATTTCCGCGAGCCTTCCGTCAATCTGGGGGCCGGTGACGTCGCCGGCCTGCCGCCGCATGTCACCGGCGCGGATTTCCTCAAGCTTTACGACATCGCGCCCGGTACGCCGCATGCCTATGCGCTGACGGCGGAGGATTTCAGCAGCCTGGCCAAGTCCTATGGCAAGATGGGCGGGCTCGACCGCATTGCCACCATCGTCAAGCGTATCCGCGCCGAACGCGGCGACAACATGCTGCTGCTGGATGGCGGCGACACCTGGCAGGGCAGCTACACGTCGCTTATGACCAAAGGCCAGGACATGGTGGATGCCATGAATGCGCTGGCGCCCGATGCCATGACCGGCCATTGGGAATTCACCTATGGCGCCGACCGGGTGAAGGAGATCGTCGACAGCCTGCCTTTCGCTTTCCTAGGCGGCAATATCTACGATGCCGAGTGGAACGAACCGGCTTTCGAAGCCTACAAGATTTTCGAGAAAGGCGGCGTGAAGGTCGGCGTCATCGGTCAGGCCTTCCCCTATACGCCGATCGCCAATCCGCGCTGGATGTTCCCCAACTGGTCCTTCGGCATCCGCGAGGAAGACATCGTCGCCAATATCGAGGCGGCAAGGGAAGAGGGCGCTGATGTCATCGTGCTTCTGTCGCATAATGGTTTCGACGTCGACCGGGCGCTGGCCTCGCGCGTCGAGGGCATCGACGTCATCCTGACCGGCCACACCCATGACGCGCTGCCCGAGCCGGTGCTGGTGGGTAAGACCCTGCTGATCGCCAGCGGCTCGCACGGCAAATTCGTCACCCGTCTGGATCTCGACGTTCAGGGCGGCGAGATGAAGGGCTTCCGCCATCGCCTGATCCCGGTGTTCTCAGATGTGATCACACCGGATGCGGATATGGCCAAGCTGATCGGCGATTTGCGCGCGCCCTATGAACAGGAACTCAAGCGCGAATTGGCAACGACGGAATCGCTGCTGTTCCGGCGCGGCAATTTCAACGGCACCTTCGACGACCTGATCTGCCAGGCGCTGATCGATGTGCGCGAGGCCGACATCGCGCTGTCGCCCGGCTTCCGCTGGGGGACATCGGTGCTTCCGGGCGAGAAGATCACTGTGGAAGACCTCCACAATGCCTGCGCCATGACCTATCCGGCCGCCTATCGCTCGACCATGAGCGGGCAGGCGCTGAAGGACATACTCGAAGACGTCGCCGACAATCTGTTCAACAAGGACCCATATTACCAGCAGGGCGGCGACATGGTGCGCGTCGGCGGCATGGGCTACACGATCGACCCGCAGGGCGACATGGGCGGGCGTATCTCCGAAATGACGCTGCTCAAGACCGGCGAGGCGATCGACCCCGGCAAGGACTATGTCGTCGCTGGCTGGGCCTCTATCAACGAGGCTACCGAAGGTCCGGCGATCTGGGATGTCGTCGAGGATTATCTGGCGAAGAATCCAGTCGTGAAGCTGGAACCCAACCGTTCAGTGAAGCTGGCGGGCTAATTCCGGGCAGGCCCCTCGTCATCGAGGGGTCCATTGCACCTTGATATATAGAAAAAACTGCATATAATGTTTTTCCTATATGACCGGGAGACATTCATGAGTGTTGTTCAAAAGGGCGGCGCGGCCGTGGCATCGGCTTCGCGACGGCAGTTTCTGAAGGCCGGGCTGGCGGGCGGGGCGGTAGCGGCCGCAAGCACGGTGGCCGGCGGCGCGCTGGCCGCGGGCGATCCGCTGATTACCGAGATCCAGGACTGGAACCGCTATCCCGGCGACGGTGTCGACGCATTCCCTTATGGCAAGCCCTCGCAGTTCGAGAGCGAGGTGGTGCGTCGCAACGTGCCGTGGCTGACCTCCGACTCGATCTCATCCATCAATTTCACGCCACTGCATGAGCTTGACGGCATCATCACGCCGAACGGGCTTTGCTTCGAGCGCCATCATGCCGGCATCGCCGTGGTCGATCCGCAACAGCATCGGTTGATGATCAACGGGCTGGTCGATACGCCGCTGGTATTCACCATGGCCGACCTGATGCGCTTCCCGCGCGAAAACCGCGTCTACTTCCTGGAATGCGCGGCGAATTCCGGCATGGAATGGCGCGGCTCGCAGCTCAATGGCTGCCAGTTCACGCATGGCATGGTGCATTGCGTCATGTATACGGGCGTTCCGCTGAAATATCTGCTCGAGGAAGCGGGCGTGAAGACCAGCGCCAAGTGGATCATGCCGGAAGGCGCCGATGCCTCGGCCATGACGCGCTCGATCCCGCTTGAAAAGGCGCTCGAGGATTGCCTGGTCGCCTTCAAGATGAATGGCGAGGCGCTGCGCCCCGAGCAGGGCTACCCGCTGCGCCTGGTCGTTCCCGGCTGGGAAGGCAATATGTGGATCAAATGGCTGCGCCGCATCGAAGTCGGCGACGAGCCATGGCACCAGCGCGAGGAGACGTCGAAATATACCGACCTCCTGGCGAACGGCAAGGCGCGCCGGTTCACCTGGGTCATGGACGTCAAGTCCGTCATCACCAATCCGAGCCCGCAGGCCCCGATCAAGTACAAGCGCGGCCGCACGGTGCTGACCGGCCTGGCCTGGTCGGGCAACGGCACCATCAAGCGCGTTGACGTGACGCTGGACGGTGGCCGCAACTGGGTGACCGCACGGCTGGACGGGCCGAGCCTGTCGAAATCGCTGCACCGCTTCTACTACGAGTTCGACTGGGACGGCTCGGAACTGTTCCTGCAGTCACGCGCGATCGATGAGGCTGGGTTCGTGCAGCCGACCAAGGATGAATTGCGCGCCGCGCGCGGCGACAACTCGATCTATCACAATAACGGCATCCAGACCTGGCATGTGAACCCAGACGGAGTGATTGAAAATGTCGAGATTTCCTAATGCCGTTCTGGTGGCTGCCGCAGCGCTGCTTGCCGCTGTCACATCGGTCTCTGCGCAGGATGCGGCCCTGGGCGAAAAGGTCTTTGCCCGATGCAAGGCCTGCCATGCGGTGGGCGAAGGTGCCGAGAACCGCGTCGGTCCGCATCTGAACGAGCTGTTCGGACGCACGGCCGGTTCGATCGAGGGCTTCAAATATTCGCCCGCCATGACCAAGGCCGGCGAGGGTGGCCTGGTCTGGGAGGACGAGACGCTTGCCGAGTTCCTGGCCAAGCCGAAGGACCTCGTGAAGGGCACGAAAATGGCCTTTGCCGGCCTGAAGAAGGAAGACGAGATCGCCAATCTGACGGCCTATCTCAAGACCTTCTCGGCGAATGCGGCATCTGGAGCCGCTACGCCTGCTGCCCCGGCATCCGATGCCCCTGAAGCGCCGGCAGAGAAGAAGTCGGAAGCCGCTCCCGATGCGCCTGAAACGAAGGCGGCGGCTGCGACCGAAGCCGCTCCCGCAGAGGCAGCGGCCGAAGTTTCCGAGGAAGTTCCGTCCCATGGCGTCTTCCATCTCGGGCGGCCTGCGACCGAGGATGAGGTCGCGGCCTGGGACATCGATATCAGGCCGGATGGCGCCGGACTGCCCGAAGGGCGCGGCACGGTCGCGCAGGGCGAGACGCTTTTTGCCGATCAGTGCGCATCCTGCCATGGCGATTTCGGCGAGGCGGTCGGGCGCTGGCCGGTTCTGGCCGGCGGGCAGGGCACCTTGATGAATGAGCGTCCGGAAAAGACGGTCGGCTCCTTCTGGCCCTATCTGTCGACGGTTTATGACTATATCCGTCGCGCCATGCCGTTCGGCAATGCGCGCTCGCTGAGCGACGACGATGTCTATGCGCTGACGGCCTATGTGCTTTATCTCAACGACATCGTGACGGAAGAGGACTTCGAGCTCTCCAAGGAGAACTTCACCTCGATCCGGTTGCCCAATGAGGACAATTTCATCGATGACGACCGGCTTTCGGAGCCGCATTATGCCGCCAATATCGAGCCTTGCATGAAGGACTGCAAGCCAGGCAAGGCCGAGATCACCAAGCATGCCGCCGTGCTGGATGTGACGCCGGACAGCGTGGATGACGAAGAAAATACCGGTGGCGGAATAGACTGACCCCCTTCATTCCACGCCCCGGTGGGCGGGCTCGCTTGCCGCGCCGGGGTGTTCGCGAAACCAATATGACAAGGCCGGCCGGAACAAATTCCGGCCGCTTGCGTTCAGAACGGTTGCAGCAGGGTCTGTCCGATGGCGCCGCGCCCGTTCTGGAAGGGGTATTTGAAACTTTCGCTCGTCACCTGCCCGGTGGCGATGATGCCGGCGACTTCCGAGACCGAGAAGGTTCGCTTCCACACGCTCAACCGCAAATCCGGCAACCGCGTCGTCAGCCAATATGTCGATTCCGTCACCGGCAAGCCCGTCGATGAAGACGACGAGGTCAAGGGTTATCCGCGCGGCGAAGACGAATATGTGCTGCTCGAGGATGACGAGCTGGAGTCCGTCGGGCTGGAAAGCACCCGCACTATCGATATCGAGATGTTCGTGCCGGCCGACAGTATCGGCCCGATCTGGTACGACAAGCCGCACTATCTTACGCCTGACGATCCGGTCGGCGAGGAGGCGTTTTCCGTCATACGCGACGCCATGGCGTCGACCGGCATGGTCGGCGTATCGCGGCTGGTGATGTATCGACGCGAGCGTGCGGTGATGCTGGAGCCGCGCGACAAGGGCATCGTTTTGTGGACGCTGCGCTATGGCGACGAGGTGCGCGACGAGGAGAACTATTTTGGCGGCATCGGCTCGGAAAAGGCCGACCCCGAACTGATGACGCTGGTCAAGACGCTGATCGACGAGCGCACCAGGTCATGGGACCCCAAGATGGTCGACGACCCGGTGCAGCACCGATTGCTCGACATCATCGCGGCAAAGAAGAAGGGCAGGAAGCGGCCTGCCGCGTCTGCCAAGAGCGAGCCCGAAAAGCCCAGCAATGTCATCAACATCATGGACGCGCTGAAGAAGAGCATCGCCTCGGAAAAGAAGCCGGGAAAGCGCAAATAACTGCGCTCGATCGTTTCAGGCTTTTGCTAAACAGCCCCTCATCCTTACCCTCTCCCCGCAAGCGGGGAGAGGGGGGCGTTAGCGTTGAGGCCATCCTCCTTCTCCCTGCTTGCGGGGAGAAGGTCCCGTCAGGGGATGAGGGGCGGATTGCATCGCTCCCTATGCCGATTTGCGGCGGCGCTGCTTCGGCTGTTCGAGCGGGGCGGCTTCCTTGCGGAAGCCCTCCCATGGATCGCGGCGAAGCGAGGCGAGGCGTTTGGGCATGTTTTCCACGGTGAAATAGGCGGGGCCGATGCCGGGGCCGAGTTCATCCCAGGTCAGCGGCGCCGATACCGCGGTGCCGGGACGGGCGCGGCTTGAATAGGCGGCGACCGCCGTGGCGCCGCGCTGGTTGCGCAGATAGTCGATGAGGATCTTGCCGCCGCGCTTGGCCTTGGCGATGGTCGAGACGTAGCGGTCAGGGCTGTCGGCAGCCATCGCGTCGGCAATCGCCTTGGTCAGGTCCTTCACCGCCGGCCATTCGGCCTTCGGCTTCAGAGGGGCGACGACATGCAGCCCCTTGCCGCCGGAAGTCTTGACGAAGGCGGTGAGCCCGGCTTCCTTTAGCCGGTCGCGAGTTTCCTCGGCAGCCTCGATCACCCGGTCCCAGGGAACGCCGTCGCCGGGGTCGAGATCCATGATGATGATGTCGGGCTTTTCCCAGTCGGCCACGGTCGAGCCCCAGGGATGGATTTCCAGCACGGCCGACTGGACCAGCCCGATCAGGCCGTCGAGACTGTCGATGCTGATCAGCGGCTCGTCGTCCGGCTCCTTCGGGTCGTTGATCAGGACAATGTTGGGATTGATCCCCTTCCAGGCGTGCTTCTGGAAGAATTTCTCGCCGACAATGCCGCTCGGACAGCGCAGCAGCGCCAATGGGCGCCCGGTGATGAAGGGCTCGATATGCGGCCAGATTTCCGCGTAATAGTCGGCGAGCCCCTGCTTGGTGACGCCGGTATCCGGCCAGTAGATGCGATCGGGATGGGTGAGCTTCACGGTGTGGTTCTGCACCTTCGCAGCCTCCTTTGCTGCCGCCCTGGGCGTTTCCAGCACGATCTCCTGCGCTGGCTTGTCTTCGCGCAGGCCGCGAAAGGAAGCGTGGCGCAGATTGCCGTCGGCAGTCCAGGCGCGGAATTCCGCTTCTGCCACCAGTTCGGGTCGCACATAGCGCACCTGCCTTGCTTCCTCGGCCGTCAGTTTTTTGGCGAAAGGGCTCGAAGGGATGCGCAAACGCTCCAGCCGACGCCACAAATCCTCGGCGACTGCCGTGGAAAAGCCGGTTCCGACGCGGCCGACATGGCGCAGTTCGCCGCCGTCATAGATGCCAAGCACAAGCGAGCCGATCGCCTTGCGCGAGGCGGTGGAGGGGACATAGCCGGCAATGACGAATTCCTGGCGCTCCGAACATTTGACCTTCATCCAGTTTTTCACGCGCCCTGACTGGTAGGGTGCGTCGCGCAGTTTGGAGACGATGCCCTCAAGCCCGAGTTGGCAGGCATGGTGAAAAACGGTGCGACCGTTTTCTTCGAAATGGGTGCTGTAGCGGATGATCCCGTTGCCGTGGCCGACAAGCTGTGCCAGCAGCGATTTGCGTTGGATCAGCTTCAGTTCGTTCAAATCGTAGCCGTCCAGATGGAGGAGGTCGAAGACGTAGAAGATAAAGCGATCCGCGCGGCCCTCGCTCAAATCCGCCTGCAGAGCCGAGAAATCGGAGGCGCCGGCATTGGTCTCGACGACGAGTTCGCCATCGATCAGGGCGGTTCCGACCGGCAAGTCCTGCAATGCCGTCACGACCTGCTTGCCGAACTTCTTCGTCCAGTCGAGCCCCTTTCTCGTCAGCAGCTTGACGCGGCCGACCTCGATGCGTGCCTGCAGGCGATAGCCGTCGAATTTGATCTCGTGTAACCAGCGCGCGCCGGTGGGCGCGGACGGTGCGAGGGTTGCCAGCATCGGCTCGATGAAATCGGGCAGGGCGGCCTTTTTCGCACCCTTGATCTTCGCCGGCTCCGGCAATACTGGCGCTGGCGGCTCATCCGCCTGCTTCGTCCTGGCCTTCGACGCTTTGCGGCGCTTCTTGTCGATCCTGCCTGTCCGGGACGACCAGCCGGGCTCCTCGCCCTCGACGTCGGCGATATCCCGGCCGGTCTTCACCGATTCCGGGCGTTCCTCGAGGATGTCGGGATCGCGCTCGCTGCGCGCGGCATCATCCTCGCCCTTGATCAGCAGCCAGTTCTCGCGCTTCTCGCGCGGCTTACGCTGCATCCGGACCAGGTGCCAGAGACCGTCCAGTTTCTCGCCGTGCAGCTCGAATTCCAGATGCCCCTTGGCGTAGCCCTTGTGCGCATCGAATACCGGCGTCCAGGTTCCCCGGTCCCAGATGATGACGGTGCCGCCGCCATATTCCCCTTTCGGAATGGTTCCTTCGAAGTCGCCATATTCGAGGGGATGGTCCTCGACGTGAACGGCCAGCCGTTTTTCGCTCGGCACGAGGCTCGGCCCGCGGGTGACAGCCCAGCTCTTGAGGACACCGTCCATCTCCAGCCGGAAATCATAATGCAGCCGGGTCGCGTCGTGTTTCTGGATGACGAAGCTGTTGCCGGCTTTGCGGGCGCGGGCGCCTTTGGGTTCGGGGGTGGCATCGAAATCCCGCTTCTTGCGGTAGGTTTCGAGCGCCATCCTTTAACCCGCCTTGCGACGTGGAGCGGCGGTTCGTTCGGCGCGTGCTTTCGTGGACCCGGATGCGGTCTTCTTGGCAAGGCTGGCGCTTTCACGCAGCGCCGCCATGAGATCGACCACCTTCTCGCGCTTCGGCTCCTTGCGCGGTTCGATCTTGCGACCTTCGAGCTTGGCCTTGACCAGATCGGCAAGGGCGGCCTCGTAGCGGTCATGGAATTCCGATGGATCGAACTTGCCCTTTTTCGTTTCGATGATGTGTTCGGCCAGTTCCAGCATCTCGCCCTTGATCTTCATATCGGGCACTTCGTCGAAGGCGTCCTTGGCCGAGCGGACCTCATAGTCGAAATTCAGCGTGGTGGCGGCCAGCCCGTCGCCATGGGGACGGATGAGCAGCGTGCGGACGCGGCGAAACAGCACCGTCTGGGCAAGGGCCGCGACCTTCTTTGCCTTCATGCCGTCGCGGATCAGCGCAAAAGCTTCCTCGGCGTGCCGGTCCGACGGCGCAAGATAATAGGGCTTGTCGAAATAGAGGTCGTCGACGTCGTCATTACGGATGAAGGCATCGACGGACAGCGTCTTGTCGCTTTCGGGAACGGCGGCGGCCACCTCCTCCGGCTCCAGCACGACATAGTCGCCCGGCCCGACCTCGTAGCCTTTGACCTGATCTTCCTTTTCAACCGGCTTGCCGCTGTCTCCGTCGATGAAAATCCGGTTGACGCGATGGCCGGTCGCCCGGTTGATGGTGTGGAAGGTGATGCGTTCGGAGGTGGAGGCGGCGGTGTAGAGTGCTACCGGACAGACCAGCTCGGCGACTTTCAGAAAGCCCTTCCAGTTCGCTCTCGGCGCCAACTCGAAACCCTCGCTCCTGTCGCCGGCACGCATCTGCAGGCAAGGCAGATTGCCGGCGAACATCACAACGAGAGGCTCAACGCAGAACCCTTGGCTTTGTTCCATCATGACCTTTTCTGTGCCGGCACTTGCCATTTTTGTACTGTTAGGTACAGAGTATCTAAATCAGTACAGAAGGAGAAAATCAGTGCCTATTGTCCCTCCATTCACCCATGAGAGCGCGTCCCAGAAGGTCCGTCTTGCCGAAGACGGCTGGAACAGCAGAAATCCTGAAAAGGTTGCGCTCGTCTACACGGAAGACAGCCGCTGGCGAAACCGATCCGAATTCGTCAACGGGCGCGCCGAGATCATCGCGTTTCTGACACGGAAATGGGCAAAGGAACTGGACTATCGCCTGATAAAGGAAATGTGGGCGTTTTCACCAAACCGGATTGCGGTGCGCTACGCCTATGAATGGCATGACGACAGTGCAAACTGGTTTCGCTCCTACGGTAATGAGAACTGGGAATTCGATGCGGCCGGCCTGATGCAGCGACGCTTCGCCTGCATCAATGATTTGCCTATTGCGGGGGCCGATCGAAAGTTCCATTGGCCGCTCGGCCGCCGGCCGGATGATCACCCCGGATTGTCCGAGCTTGGCCTTTGAGCAATGGAGAACTGCATTGGCGCGAATGGTTCATGAGCGAACTGATGTCATCCCGCTTCTGGCCGAGATTTTTCGGGATCTCGGCTATGAGGGGGCGACCCTCAGCCGGATCACCGAAAGGACCGGCCTGGGGAAGGGCAGCCTCTATCACTTCTTCCCCGGAGGAAAGGAGGATATGGCGGCGGTCGTGCTCGCTGATGTCGATGCCTGGTTCGAGCGTTCTGTCTTCCAGCCGCTGCGGCTTGAAGAACCGCAACGGGCAATTCCTGCCATGTGGGAGGCGGTCGACGCTTATTTTCATTCCGGCCAGCGCATCTGTCTTGTCGGCGCCTTCGCGCTTGATGAGACCCGGGACCGCTTTTCTGCAACCATCCGAGGCTATTTCGGCCGCTGGATAGAGGCGTTGCAGGACGCCCTTCTGCGCGCGGGGCGCGACAAGGAGACGGCTGCACGCGACGCCGAAGAAACGGTCCTGGCAATCCAGGGCGCGCTTGTTCTTTCGCGTGCGACCGGCGACGAGGGGCTTTTCGCCCGCACCCTGGATCGGCTGCGGCTACGCGTTGCGGCGGCGTAGCCTGGGCTGAATTTGGGGCTTTTGGGGCAGCACCTTGCCGGGGTTCATGATCGTTTGGCCGTCCAGCGTCGCCTTCACCCGCGCCATAGCCTCGAGCTTGGTCGGATCGGCGGTGGTCAACAGGGAATGGATACGCTTGGAGCCGACGCCATGTTCGGCTGAAAACGAGCCGCCACGTTGGCGCAGCCCGTCATAGAGGACGGTTTCGACTGCACCGGCGATACGTTCCGGCAGCGGCCCGCGCCGGTTGAGCGCGATGTGCAGGTTGCCATCGGCCAGATGCCCGAAAAGATAGGGCTCCAGATCGGGCTCGATGGCGGACAGGCCCTGCAGGATATGGGCGACATAGGCGTCGATTTCCGACAGCGGCACAGAAACGTCGTAGGATGGCGAGGCCGGATGGGTGCGATAGATCACATCCGTATCCTCGCGCAGCCGCCACAGGTCGATTTCCTGTTGCTTGGAACTGGCGATGATGCCGGTCGTTTCGGGGAAGCGGTCGAGCACTTCGGCAAAGAGCCGTTCGAATTCACTATGAAGCGCCTGCTCATTGGCGCCGCCAAGCGACAATAGCAGGCAGATCGGCTGGTCAAGCGGAAAGTCCGGTTCCGACCAGCCATGCGCGGAAGCCGCCAGCCTTATATAGGATTGCCATAGCGCCTCGGCAGCGCGCAGGTGGCCGGCCTCGGTGTCGAGGGCGAGCCGGATCGTTTCCAGCGCGGCACCGACGGAAGGCAGGCCGAAAAGCGCGGTTGCGGTGGCCCTGGGCAGCGGATCGAGTTTCAGCACGACGCGGGTGACGATGCCAAGCGTTCCTTCCGCGCCGATGAAGAGATGCTTCAGGTCGTAGCCGGCTGAGGTTTTCACCACGCGGGTCAAATCCGACAGGATCGAGCCGTCGGCCAGCACCGCTTCCAGGCCGAGCACACGATGGCGCATCACGCCGTTGCGGAAGGCCATGATCCCGCCGGCATTGGTGGAAACCATGCCGCCGATGGTCGCCGAACCGCGCGAGGGCAGATCGATGCCGGGCTCGAGCCGATGCTCGGCGGCGGCCATCTGCAGTGCCTCCAGGGTGGCGCCTGCCTGCACCACGGCCACGCGCTCGATCGGATCGAGCCGCTCGATCGTGTTCATGCGCGCCAGGGACAGCACGATCTGGCCGGGGCTCGACACGCTGCCGCCGACGAGGCCGGTGCGCCCGCCCTGCGGCACTACCGGGACCTGATGGTCGCGGCAAAGGCGGATGACGGCGGCGACTTCCTCGGTCGAGCCAGGTGCAACAACAATGCCGGCGCCGAAATTGTCCGGGTTCCAGCCGGGATCGGCAGCGGTCACCACCTCGCCGGTCCGGACATTTCCCCCGCCGACGACCATTCGCAAGGCATCGAGCAGGGCGTCAGGAACTGGTTTTTCAGGCGATGCGGAATCCGGGGTCATTTTGCGGGCACCAGTTGGGCGAGGGCCTGGATCAGGCGGTCGTTTTCGGCCGGAGAGCCGATGGTGGCGCGCAGGAAGCATTCATAGCCCTTTTCACGCCAGGCCTTGACGATGATGCCTTCCTGCAGGAGCGAAGCCGCCAGAGCGGAACTGTCGCCACCGCAATCGAAGAACAGGAAATTGGTCTGCGACGGGGCGAGGCGAAGCCCGAGTTTTTCCAGCGCGGCGGCAACACGCAACCGCTCGGCGCGGATGCGTGCGACCGATGCCTTCATCCAGGCTTCGTCCTCAAGTGCTGCAATGGCTGCGAGCTGGGCGGCGGCATTGACGTTGAAGGGCGTCTTGGCAGCCGCGATCACCCGCGCGACCTCATGATCGGAACAGACGGCATAGCCGACGCGCAGGCCGGCCAGCCCATAGGCCTTGGAGAAGGTGCGCAGCACGACATGGGCAATTCCGCTCTCGCGCAGCACCTCGATCCCGTCCGGCGCGTCCGGATCTGCGAATTCGAAATAGGCTTCGTCGAGGACGAACAGCGTGCCGGGCCGCACCGCACTGACCAGGCGCTCAAGTGCCTGGCTGTCGAGGCCGGGGCCGACCGGGTTCCAGGGCGAAGAGAGGAAGACGACGCGCGGGCCAGCAGCGATCGCCTGTTCGAGCGCATCGAGGTCGAAGCCGAGCGATGCGCTCATCGGCACCTTGACCACGCTGGCGCCGGCGGCAAGCGGCTCGATTTCATGCAGGCCGAAGCTCGGAACCACAGTGGCCACGGAAGTGCCGGGGACGAGCAGCGCCCGCGAGATGGCGGCGATCATTTCTTCCGAGCCGTTGCCGACGACGATCCGGGATGGCTCGATCCGCAGTCTTTCGCCGAGTGCTGCACGCAGTGCCGAGCAGGCAGGGTCGGCATAGCGCCATGGCTCGAATGCGGAGGAGGCCAGCGCTGCCATCACCGCCGGCGAGCAGCCATCGGGGTTCTCGTTGCTGGCGAGACGGGCGATGTCATGTCGGCCGCTGGCGGCGCGGGCGGCGGCGATGTTCATGCCGGCATTATAGGCCGGCAGCGAGGCGACATGCGGGTTGAAGGGCAGGCTGCTTTCCAATTTCGCCTCGACCGATTGTTCCAAGTTCAGCTTCCGTTTTGAGAGAGTAATGACACAGGCGGTCAGATGTCGATCACGACCGGCCCCTGGGGCTTCGAGCAGCACAAGAGCATTTCGCCGGCACCGAGCTCGTCCAGCGGCTCCTCGAAATAGGCGACCTCGCCTTCGACCAGGCGTGACTTGCAGGTGCTGCAGATGCCCGCCCGGCAACTGAAGTCCGGCGAAAGTCCCTGCGCCTCGGCAAAATCGAGCAGCGAGCCTGCTTCCTCGTCCCACATTGCGGTCAGGCCGGATTTGCGGAACTCGACCGTGATACCATCGCCTGCAACGGCTTTGTCCGCAGATGGCGGAGCGGCGGCCGGGACGGGCGCGGCAGGGGCCTGTTCGAGAACGGTAGCAGGGCCGAAGAATTCATAGGCGATGCGGTGCCTTTCGATGCCAAGGCCGCGCAGGATTTGGTAGACCGCCTGCATGAAGGGCGGTGGCCCGCACAGATAGACCTCGTAGTCGTCGAGCGGCAGCAGGCTTTGCAGCAATTCGCGGCTGATGAGGCCTTCGCTGTGATGGCGTTTGTCTGCCTTGTCCCGTTCGGTGGGGAAGCGGTAGCAGAAATGCGTTTTGATGCCGGGGCGCGAGGCGGCAAGCGCCTCCACTTCATCGCGCAGCGCATGCACATCGCCATTGTCGCAGGCATGGACGAAATGCACCCGGCGGTCGGTGGCAGTAAGCGCATGCAGCATAGACACCATCGGCGTCAGCCCGACGCCGCCGCTGAGCAGCAGGACCGGGCGCGTGCTGGTGCGGTCAAGCACGAACTCGCCGCGCGGGCCTTCGGCTGCAAGCACGTCGCCGACCTCGATCGCATCGTGCAGATAGCAGGAACTGACGCCGTCGGGCAGGCCGGGCTGCGGCGCGGCTTCCCGCTTCACCGTGATGCGGTAGCTGCCCTCGCGAGCGGGCGAGCAGGAGACGCTGTAATTGCGCAACACAAAATCGTCCCGTCCGGGAACCGGGATACGGAACACCAGGAATTGCCCCGGCTGGAACGCCCGCCAACCGTCCGGGTCAGCGGGTTCCAGATGAAAAGAAGTGATGACACTGCTTTCACGGATTTTCGCGACCACCTTCAGGTCGCGAAAACCGCTCTTGCGTTGCGCCAACTGTGCGACCGGAGCGTTCATTCGGCGGCCGCGAGCTGCGGGTTCTCGCTGGCGATCAGATTGGCCAGGTTGCGGCGGAAGCGCAGCGGGCCGACGTCGATCTTGAGATCGAGATTGGGGGTGCGCTTGTTAGCCATGCCCTTGTGCACGGCATTGAGCACCACGCGGTCCTCCTCGAAGGCGCCGCGCACCGACTTGGCGAACTGGCTCGACACTTCCTCGTCATTCGGCGCGAAATTGCGCATCTGGAACCAGTAATATTTCGTCTGGTTCTCATCGACCGGCGTCATGAAATTGTAGCTGTCCATCAGGAACACGTCTTCGTGGAAGGGCTTGCCTTCGCCGCCGGTATTTGCCGGCACGAAGATCGCCCTGATGATGGCATTGCTCGGATAGCGCACCTCATAGTGCTGCTTGCGGTCGCAATTGCCGGAGAATTTGAGGAAGGGCGCATAGAAGGGAGCCGGCTCGACGTCGATCATCCAGCGCCAGACCGTCACCCCATCCTCGCCGACCGTCGTTTCGAGCGGGGCGCCTTCCATGGCCTGGACGCCGCCGAAGGACGACTGGTGCACCCATGAGACATGCGACGGATCGAGCAGGTTGTCGGTCATGTAGAGATAGTTGCAGTCCAGCACCATGGACTCGCCCCTGTTGACGCCCCAGGCCGGGTCGCCCCAATGCTCGACTTCGAAGATCTTTGCCGGATCAGCCTTTTCGGCCTCGCCCATCCAGATCCACAACAGGCCGTAGCGCTCGGCGATCGGATAGGACTGGACGCGCGCCACATGCGGAATCTTTTCGGCGCCCGGAACACGGGTGCAGGTGCCGGTGCAGTCGAATGTCAGGCCATGATAGCCGCATTCGACGTCGTCGCCCTTGATGCGCCCCATCGACAGCGGCAGCTTGCGATGCGGGCAGGCATCCTCCAATGCGGCCGGCGTGCCGTCGCTCTTGCGGTAAAGGACGATATCTTCGCCGAGAATCTTGACCGGCTTAAGCTCGCGCCCGACCTCATGGTCCCATGCGGCGACATACCAGGCGTTTTTCAGGAACATGATGGCTTCCTCCTAGGGGTGGCTTTCTATCGTTTTGACGATACGCCGCCGCCAGCAGCGTATAAAGAGCTTGCAAATGTGTTCTGTTTTAGAAAACCTAAAACAAACCTCGATAGTGGATGTGACACCGCTTGACCAGCAAACTGCCTCCCTTGCGCGCGATACAGGCCTTCGAAGCTTTTGGCAGGCACGGCAGCGTGACCGCAGCCGCCGAGGAGCTTGGCGTTTCGGCCGGAGCGATCAGCCAGCAGATCCGCAAGGCTGAAGAGGCGCTTGGCCTGCGGCTTCTGGAGCGGCGCGGCAGGACCGTGGCGCTGAGCTCCTGGGGCAAAATCTATCATGCCGAGATTTCCGTCGGCTTCGACCAGATAAGGCAGGCGCAGGACATGCTGGCCCGCAGGCGGCTGGAAAGCGGGTTCACCATTTCCTGCCTGCCTTCGCTTGCCATCAAATGGGTCGCGCCGCAGCTTTTCGACTGGCAGGCCGACCATCCGGGCGCGGCGGTGCGCCTGGAAGGCACCGAGTTCGAGCCGCGATTTGGCAAGGACCAGGTCGATTTCCGCATTTCCTACGGTGCCAAGATCCGCGCCTTCGACCATTATGTCGAATTGTTCACCGATTGGGTGGTGCCGGCCTGCTCGCCGGCGCTGCTGGCCAGGCACAGTCTGCGTAGACCCGCGGATATTCTCGACCTGCCGCTCCTGGGCATCGAATGGGACCGCGCCCATGGCTCGCCGCCCGGCTGGCCGGAATGGGCGGCAAGCATCGGCGCGCATTACAGCAAGTCCCCGGGCGAACTTACCTTGTCGCTGTCGAGCGCGGCGATCGATGCGGCCGTCAATGGCCGCGGCTTCGTGCTGGCGCAACTGGCGATGGCGGCAGACGAGATCGCGACCGGCCGGCTGGTGGTGCCCTTCAATCAGCGGCTGCAGCTGTCGGATGCCTATTTCCTGGCATGGGACAGGGCTGCGCTCGAAAAGCCCTACGGACCGGAACTGCGCGCATGGATCACCGCCATTTCCAAGCGGCAGGAGGCGCTGTCGAACAATTGGGCGCCGCCGCCGGTCGCGCTGGGCTGAGCCGCAGACGTCCAGCCCGTCCCTCCCTCCTGCCATCATCGCTGGTCAGCCCAGTATGGTGCGCGCGATGATATTGCGCTGGATTTCCGAGGAGCCTTCATAGATGCGGAAGATGCGCGCGTCGCGGGCATAGCGTTCAAGCGGCAGGTCGCGCGTATAGCCATAGCCGCCATGGATCTGGATCGCCTTGTCGGTGACGCGGCCGACCATTTCGGAAGCAAAGAGCTTGGCCATGGACGACTCGCGCGAATAGCGCTCGCCGGCCTCGCGCTTGGTCGCCGCCGAAATGCCGAGCAGCCGGGCCGCTTCGATATCGGTCGCCATGTCGGCGAACATCCATTGCAGCCCCTGCAGGGTCGCGATCGGCGCGCCGCCGATCTTGCGCTGCTTTGCCCATTCGATCGCAGCGCCAAGGGCCGCCTCGGCGATGCCGACGGCGCAGGCGGCAATCTCGACGCGGCCGCCGTCGAGCACCTTGAGTGCGGTACGGAAGCCGGAGCCTTCCGGCCCGAGGCGGTCTTCTTCCGCAACCAGGCAATCGATCGACACTTCGAAGACATGGCCGCCGCGCAGGCCCATGGTGCGCTCGGGCGAGCCGAAGCGCAGGCCGCCGGCCTTGGGGTCGACCACGAAGGCGGAGATGCCGCGCGCGCCCGCCGCAGGGTCGGTCTTGGCATAGACGACGATGAAATCGGCCTCGCCGGCATTGGAGATGAAGTGCTTGGTACCGGTGATGCGGTAGCCGTCGCCTTCGCGTATCGCGCGTGTCGTCATGTCGGCGGGATTGGAGCCGGCGCCCGGTTCGGTCAGGGCAAAGGCACCGAGGCTCCGGTCGGCCGCGCCGGTGAGGTAGCGATGCCGCTGCGCCTCGTCGCCGCCATAGAGGATGGAATCGGTGGCAAGCCAATGCGCGGTGATCATGGAAGCGGTAGAGCCGCAGGCCCCGGCAATCAGCGCCACCGCGTCGAACAATGCGGTCGCGCGCAGGCCAAGGCCGCCATAGGCCTCGGGAATGTTGAGGCCCATCAGCCCCATTTCGGCGAGGCTTTCGAGATGGCAGGTGGCCGAGCGCCCGGTCTCATCGATCTCGGCCGCCGCCGGCACGAGCACCTCGGCGCAATAGCGGCGGATCGCTTCCAGCAGCGCCTTGTCGTCTTCATTATGCGTGATCATGGTCATGCCTCCCGGCCGAGTTCGGCCAATATGGTGGTGCGGTCCGCATCGAGGGCGGGGGCGGCTGCTATGCCGCCGCGTGGCGCGCCGCCGAAACGGGCGGGCTGTTCGGGCACCTGCATGGCGCCGAGCAGCGGATGCGCCGTTTGCTGCAGCATGCCGCGCGAAAGCGCATGCGGCGAGGTCAGCGCCTCGGCCATGTCCTGGATTTCGGCGGCCGGCACGCCGGCGGCCACCAGGGCTTCGACCGCGCCGGAGGCGGTGAGCCCGCGCGACCATGCTTCGATCGCCTCGCGCAAGGCCTGTTCATTGGCAAGCCGGTCGGAATCGGAACGAAAGCGGCTGTCCTGGCTCAATTCCGGCCGGCCGATGAGCTCAGCCAATATGCCGAACAGCTTGTTGTTGAGAACGGCCAGCACGAACATGCCGTCGCGCGCCTGGAACGCCCCGAAGGGTGCGGAGAGCGCATGACGGTTGCCGACGCGCTGCGGCGCCTGACCGGAAGCAAGGTAGCGGGCGACAACCAGCGGCTGGAGGGCGATCATCGCGTCGAACATAGCCAGGTCGATCTGGCGGCCAAGGCCGGTGCTCTGGCGCTCGACCAGTGCCGCGAGGATGGACCATGAGCCGAACAGGCCGGCGACGACATCGGCAATGGATTCGCCCACCAGTGTCGGCGGGCCGTCCGGCGAGCCGGTGACCGACATGATGCCGCTCATCGCCTGGAGGACGATGTCATAGGCCGGACGAGCGGCAAGTTCGCCCTGCTGGCCAAAACCGGAAATGGACGCATAGACCAGCTTGGGATTGATCGTGGACAGTTGCTTCCAGCCGATGCCGAGCTTGTCGGCGACGCCGGGACGGAAGTTCTCGACCACGACATCAGACTTCGCCGCCAGCGCCTGGACGATGGCGAGATCTTCCGGCTTGGTCAGGTCCAGAGCGATGCTGCGCTTGCCGCGATTGATGGCCAGGAAAAGTGCGCTCTCGCCCTCGATGAAGGGACCCACATGGCGGTAGTCGTCGCCGGCTGGCGGCTCGACCTTGATGACGTCGGCACCCAGATCGGCCAGCAGGGCGGTGCAGTAGGGGCCGGCCAGCACACGGCTGAAATCCAGTACGCGTATGCCGGCGAGAGGGCGCGACGCGGCCGGTTGGGGAGGGGCTTCGGGCATTCGTTTTCTCCGGTTGCCGGTCGGGGATTAAGGCGGCGGCGAAAGGTGCCGCCACCTCGCAGCTTTCATAATATGTATATACATAATTAAACGCCATGCAAGCGGGTTGTCAGCGGCTTTTGCGCTGCCGGCAGCGATGGGGGTCTCATCGCAGCCGATGCAACCCAGCATTGATCCGTGCAGCTCATGTCATCCAGATGATGCGTTGACTCGCTTTTGAAACGCTGCCTATATGTATAGTCATATCGACTTTCAGGCGGTCCAGGGTCGATAGTTTCGCAAGCTTGTGAGCCCCGCAGCGGGCAAAAACTCAATGGGAGATGTCAATGCAGAAGAGGTTTTTCCTCAAGGCGCTGGTCGGTGCGGCGTTCCTTGTCGGTGCGACGGCGGGGGCCTATGCGCAGGATGCGCTCGCCCGCGTCAAGGAGTCCGGAACGCTCAAGGTCGGCACGGAGACCGCCTTCGCGCCGTTCGATTTCATCGATGCAGGAACGCATACGGGCCTGAATGTCGATTTATATGACGAGATCGCCAAGGAACTCGGCGTCAAGATCGAGTGGGTCCTGCTGCCCTGGGAAGGCGTGCTGCCTGGCCTCGAAGCCGGCAAGTTCGATATCGTCGGCGGGCCGGCAACGGTTACCAAGCAGCGCATGGAGCGCTATCGCTTCACGCCGCCGGTCGCCGAGGCAACGGTTGCCCTGCTGAAGCGTGCTGGTGATGAAAGCGTGAAGAAGCCCGAAGATGTGGCCGGCAAGGTGGTTGGCGGCGGCAAGGCTTCGGCCCAACTCGAACAGCTCAAGGCATTTGTCGATACGCTGCCTGGCAAGGCCGATGTGCGTGAATATCCGGGCAACAACGAGGCCTATGCCGATCTGGCCGCCGGCCGTATCGTGGCGGTGGGTAATTCGTTGCCCAACATCGCCTTTGTGGCCAAGCAGCGTCCCGACACGTTCGAGGTTGTCCAGCCGCCCTTCGGTACCAAGGCCTATTTCGCCTATCCCGGCCTGAAAGACGACGACCACAAGAGCCTGATGGATGCGATCGAAGCGGCCATGCTCAAGATCAAGGGCGATGGCCGTCTTGCCACAATTCAGGAGAAGTGGTTCGGCGCCAAGTTCGAGACGCCTGACCTGGTCAACGAACCGGCACTCTAACTGATTGAACAAATCCGCCGCGCTCTCGTAAAGGAGGGCGCGGCGGTGCTGCATTCCAACCCAGCCAACCCAGACGGGCAAGCCGCTTTATGTCCTGGAAATTGTTCGAACTGCTGGTCCAGGCATCGCTCTATACGGTGCTCATCAGCTTCATCTCCATCACCATCGGCCTAGCGATCGGCATGGTGGTGTCGGCGGCGGCCCTTTCGCCGAGCCGCGCACTGTCCGTTCCGGGACGGACCTTCGTCAGCTTCTTCCGCGGCGTGCCGCTTCTGGTGCAGCTTCTGCTGATCTACAATCTGCTGCCGGCGCTCGGCCTCAACGTGCCGAGCGTGGTTGCGGCGATCACCGGGCTTTCCCTGTGCACGGCAGCCTACCAGGCCGAGAACCTGCGTGGCGGCTTCCAGAGCGTGCCGCGCGGACTGCTGGAGGCCGCCGACATGGCGGGGCTCAGCGCATTCCAGCAGTTCCGGCGCATCAGGGCGCCGATTGCCCTGCGGCTTGCCTTCCCTTCGCTGGTCAATGAAGCGATCATGATCCTGAAGGCCTCGTCGCTGGTTTCGGTGGTCGGCATCGTCGAGCTGACGCGCATGGCGCAGGACCTCGCCGCCAGCACCTACCGGCCGATCGAGTTGTTTTCGGCAGCCGGCCTGCTCTATCTCATCATCAACTGGCTGATCGCCTCGGGCGGCTCGCTGTTCGAACGCTCCTTCCGCTGGGGGCGGCCATGAATTTCGATACGAACCTGATCGTAAGCATCATGCCCGAACTTGCGCGGGCGTTCGGGGTGACCCTGTTGACATGGGGCGTGGGCGTGATCGGCGCGGCGATCCTCGGCTTCCTGGTCGCCGTCGGGCGGCGCTATGGCAGCGCCTGGCTGGGCTATCCGCTGTGGCTGTGCGTCGAGGTCATCCGCGGCACGCCGTTCCTGATCCAGCTCTTCCTGCTCTATTATGGCGGGCCGTTCGTCGGTCTCTCGCTGGAGCCTATCCCCGCCGGCCTGCTGGGTCTCACCGTCTATGGCGCCGCCTATTTCAGCGAAATCTTCCGGGCCGGCTTCGAAGCCGTGCCGCCGGGCCATGTCGAGGCGGCCGAATGCGTCGGCCTCAACCGGCGCCAGATCGTCCGTCGCATCCTGATACCGGAAATGACCATGCTGGTGCTGCCGGCCTCGGTCAACATGGCCATTATCCTGCTCAAGGAAACCGCCGTTCTGTCCATCATCACCGTTCCGGAACTGACGCTGGTGATCAGCGCCATCGGTTCGCAGCAATATGCTTTCGTCGAGTCGCTCTTCCTGCTTGCCCTGTTCTACTGGGGCCTGGTCGAGCTTTCCGGCAGGCTCGGACGCTACATGGAAGCCCGCCTCTCAAAATACAGGTTTGCAACTGCATGACGACGCCAGCCATTTCCGTCAAAGGACTGATCAAGCGTTTCGGCGAAGCCGAGGTGCTGCACGGGATCGACCTCGACATCCCGCAGGGACAGGTCACCTGCCTGATCGGTCCGTCCGGTTCGGGCAAGAGCACGCTGCTGCGCTGCATGGCCTTCCTGGAGGAGGCGACAGACGGCCTGATATTCATCAATGGCGAGCCGCTGGGCTTTGCGCCCGGGCCGCAGGGAAAACCGGTGCGCCTGCCTGCCGCCCGCATCCGCGCGGTGCGCTCGCAGATCGGCATGGTGTTCCAGCAGTTCAATCTGTGGCCGCATATGACCGCGCTGGGTAATGTCAGCGAGGCGCTGAAGACGGTGCATGGCGTGCGCAAGAACGAAGCCGAAGAGCGCGCCATGATTCAGTTGAAGAAGGTCGGCCTGGCCGAGCGCGCAGGGCATTATCCCTCGCAGCTTTCCGGTGGCCAGCAGCAGCGCGTGGCGATCGCGCGAGCGCTGGCGTTGGAGCCGAAGATCATGCTGTTCGACGAACCGACCTCCTCGCTGGACCCGGAACTGACCGGCGAAGTGCTGAACGTCATGCGCTCGCTGGCGGCAGACGGCATGACGATGGTGGTGGTGTCGCATGAGATCGGCTTTGCGGCGGCGGTCTGCCAGCAGATCGCCTTTCTCGACCACGGCAAGCTTTTGATGACAGGCACGCCGCAACAGATATTCGGCAAGCCGCGCCACCCGCGCCTCGACCAGTTCCTCGACACCTATCTGGATCGCGGCGCCGCCATGCTGGTCTAGGAATAAAATGGAGGCGCGGGCAAATCCTGACAGGCGCTCGCTGCATCAGCGCATTCTAAGTGATGTAGAAGGCCGCATCCTGTCGGGGGAGTGGTCGCCCGGCTACCGCATCCCCTTCGAGCACGAACTGACGGCGCAATATGGCTGCTCGCGCATGACCGTGAGCAAGGTGCTGAACCAGCTCGCAAGGGCCGGCCTCATCGAACGCCGGCGCCGCAGCGGAAGCTTCGTTCTGCGGCCGCATTCGCAATCGGCCGTGCTGGAAATCCGCGACATCATGGTCGAGGTGCAGGCGCTCGGGCTTGCCTACCGCTTCGATATCGTGAAGCGAACCCGGCGCCAGGCCAATCGGTCCGATCTCGACCGGCTGCATCTCGACAAATCCGTGCCGGTTCTGGAATTGGCCTGCCGCCATTTCGGCGGCGACCAGCCATTCTGTTTCGAGGAAAGGCTGATCAATCTCGACGCGGTTCCAGAGGCTGACGCGGAGACGTTTGCCGAGCGCGCGCCCAGCCCCTGGCTGGTGGAGCAGGTGCCCTGGAGCACGGGCGAGCACCGCATCCAGGCAATCGGTGCGACTGCCGCCACTGCCGCAGCACTCGACATCGCCAGGGGGACGCCCTGCCTGCTGATCGAGCGGCGCACCTGGAGCGCCGAGCAGCCGATCACCCATGTCCGCCTGACCTATCCGGGCGAGGGCCACGAGCTTGTGGCGCGCTTTGCCCCCTCCCAAGGCTGACCGCTCGCGTCTTGCAGGCCAGATTGTCGCAGTTTCCGTAAAGGTCAGCATTTTTGCTCTTGCGCAAAGAGCGATTGTTGCAGCGCACATAAGGTTCTCCCTGTCGAAACGGTAGATCAAAGGAGATCGAAATGTTGACGCGACGCGAAGCCCTCATCGGAGCAGCCTGGGCGGCTGCCGCGGCGGCCGCGATACCCGCAACCCCGGTTATGGCAGAGGTGAAGGCCGATGTCGGCGCGCTGCCCCGCCAGAAGGTGTCGCTCGTTGCTCCACCCTTCGTGCATGACCATGAGCAGGTCGCCACAGGCGGACCCAAGATCGTCGAATTCACCATGAAGATCGAGGAAAAGCCGGTCGTCATCGATGACGAGGGCACCGCCTTGCGGGGCATGACCTTCAACGGCTCGATTCCCGGACCGATGATGGTGGTCCATGAAGGCGACTATCTCGAACTGACGCTGGTCAATCCCGAGACAAACGAGATGCCGCATAATATCGACTTCCACGCGGCAACGGGCGCGCTGGGCGGCGGGGCGCTGACCCACATTAATCCCGGTGAGCAGGTGACGCTGCGCTTCAAGGCGACGCGGAGCGGGACCTTCGTCTATCACTGCGCGCCGGAAGGCATGATCCCGTGGCACGTGGTGTCGGGTATGAGCGGCACCGTGATGGTGCTGCCGCGCGGGGGCCTCAAGAACGACAAGGGCGAGCCGGTGCGTTATGACCGGATCTACTATGTCGGGGAAAACGAGTTCTACATCCCCCGCGACGAGGCCGGGAACTTCAAGACCTATGAATCGCTCGGCGAAAGCTATGACGATACGCTTGCGGTGATGCGCGGGCTGGTTCCCACCCATGTCGTGTTCAACGGCAAGGTTGGCGCTTTGACCGGCGAGAATGCGATGAAGGCGAAGGTCGGCGAGACCGTGCTGATCGTCCATTCTCAGGCCAATCGCGATACGCGGCCGCATCTGATCGGCGGACATGGCGACTATGTTTGGGAAGAGGGCAAGTTCGCCAACCCGCCCGCCAAGGATCTGGAGACCTGGTTCGTGCGCGGCGGATCTGCGGCGGCGGCGCTCTACACTTTCCTGCAGCCGGGTGTGTATGCCTATGTCAACCACAACCTGATCGAGGCGGCGGAACTTGGGGCGACGGCTCACTTCACCGTCGAGGGTGAGTGGAACGACGATCTGATGACGCAGGTCGACGCGCCGAGGCCGATCGCCACCAACTAGAGGCGATCAATCAGGAAAGACGCGAGCGGCCTGTCGGAAACCTCCGCCAGGCCGCTTTTTCATTCAAGCATGATGCCGAAAAGTCGAAACCGGTTTTCGGGTCATGCTCCTCCAAGGAGAGCTGGAATGAAGCCCACAACGACCAAGCTCGCCGGCGTTGCTCTCGTAGCCCTTGCCATCCCCACCGCGCTGATCGGCCTTTCGCAAGGCATGCAGCTTCCTGCCGATCCGCGCGTGCGGATGGCGGAAACGGTGCGGATCGAGCCGGGCTCGTTCACGCATATGCAGCCGGGCGAGTTCCTGCAGGACAGCCGCCCGGCGGCAGCGCCGCGCGTGCCGGTCCGCATCCGTCGCCCGCTGGAGATCATGAAATATCAGGTCCGGCTCGACGATTACGCGCGCTGTGTCGCGGCGGGCGCGTGCAAGCCGGCAGATGCGCGCGAAGCTGGCGAGGTGCCGGTGACCGGCGTCAGCTACCGCGACGCCCTGGCCTATGCGAAGTGGTATTCCGAGGCGACCGGAGAGGACTGGCGGCTTCCGACCGATGAGGAATGGGCCTTTGCCGCCGGTTCCAGGTTCAGAGGCGATATAGAGCCGCTCGAAGTGGATACGGCAAATCCGGCGCGCGGCTGGCTTTCAAGCTACCGGCGCGAGGTCGATCTGGCACGCAAGCCCGATCCGCAGCCCAAGCCGGCCGGATCATTCGGCGTCAATGAAAAGGGCGTTGCCGATCTTGCCGGCAATATCTGGGAGTGGACCTCGAGCTGCTATATGCGGGTGACGCTGGGACCGGACGGCAAGGCGATCGAGAGCGCCATCGAGAATTGCGGCGTGCGTGTGGTCCAGGGTTTCCACCGCACCTACATGTCCAACTTCATCCGCGATGGCAAGAGCGGCGGCTGCGCGGTGGGCTTGCCGCCCGACAATCTCGGTTTCCGGCTGGTGCGCGATAATTCGCTCGGCATGCGCATGGCGCGGTGGTTCCGTGGCGGCTGGATCGCTTCCTGATCTACCGGATCTACCGGTGCTTGCCGTTCGACAATTGCGCACTCGCCGCGGCAAGCCAGTCGCGCAGCAGCATGCGGTCTTCCTTGGAGAAGCCGGCGCGGTGTTTCAGATCCTTGAAACTGTCTTGCGGGTGGCAGCGGTCATAGGCTGCGCGGGCAATTTCCTCGATCCGCTTCTGATGAGCTTCGTCCTGGCGTGCGCTCATTGCTGCTCACTCCTGGCGATCACGACGGGCTTGGATTCGGCTGGCGCGCCTTCAGGCGCGGCCGGACCAGCATGCCGCCATAATACAGCGCATAGTAGAGGAAGGCTCCCGACCACGATGTTGCCGCCACATGCAGCAGGGTCGTTTCCGCGGGGAGAAAGGCAGCGATGATGCGTGTCAACGCGCCCAGAACCACGGCGACATAGATGATGCAGGTCGAGGTATCCGCCTTGAGGTCGCGCCCGGTATGGCCGAGCGTGGCGCGGGTCATGACCGAAAGCGTCATGGCGCCGATCGCCCCGCCGCCAAGCGCATGATAGGCGGCGGCCAATGGCACGGTTTCGGGAATGAATATGGAGAGTGAAAGCAGGGCAAGCCCGATCGGCACGAAGGCATAGGCGATGTGGAGAATGAGGACGAGCGGATCGGAAAATGTTCGGTCGCCGGCCCAACGGGCAAGGCGCAGCGCCTGAAACAGAGCCGCAAGGCTCAGCGCCGCCGCAGTGCCGGCATGGTCGGGCAGGAAGCACCAACTCGCCAGCGCGACGGCGGAAATGGCGATTGCCGCGCCGTCGAAGCGATTGAAGGGGATCGGCAGCCGGCCAGGATTTTCCCGGACCAGCCAGTTGCGGGTGAAGCTTGGAATGATCCGGCCGCCGATGATCATGATCAGCACGATGGCGGCAGCCATGCCTAAGCGGCGGCTGATGTCGGACAGGCCTGCTGCGTGAGACTCGATGTGGAAGCAGATATTGGCGATGAGCAGGATGGCGACGGGGATGAGGACCTTCAGATTGCGCCAGTTCTTGCCCGCGATGATTTCCCGGGCCGCAGCCACCGCCACCGCCGCCAGAAAGGCGGCATCGATGACGGCAGCCACCTGCCAGCCGATCGAAGCGGAGAAGAACACCGCGAAGCGCCCGGCGATCCAGATGACTATCAATACCAGCAGCGGCAGGCCCAGAACGGGCAGGCGGCCCGTCCAGTTGGGAATGGCGGTGAGCAGGAAGCCGGTGATGATTGCTGTGAGATAGCCGAACAGCATTTCATGGATGTGCCAGTCCACCGGCGCGAAGGCGCTGAAAGTTTCGATATGGCCCATATAGGCCGGAATCCAGAACAGGATCGACAGGCCGGCATAGGCTGCGCCAAGCAGGAAGAATGGCCGAAAGCCATAGCATAGAATGGCCGGACCGGTGTAGTCGCGAAGTCGCGGGATTGCCATTGTCGAGTGCCTTCCACAAACAAGGATAACCGGGCGAGCCCCCGACTCGCCCGGCCTGCCGCCATCCTATCCCTGGACGCGGCTCAGAGGGGGCCGCAGCGCCTATTGGGCGGCTGCGACCTGCGCAAACAGGTCGGCGAAAACCTTCTTCGCCTTGCCTGTCTGTTTCACCGCGCCGGCCTCTTCAGAATTGGCCGGTTGGCCGGCGACGACCAGGGCAACCATACCCATGCCGTAATGCGGCGCGCATTTCACTCCGTAGACACCCTCCTTGTCGAGGGTCACCACCACTTCTTCGTTCATCTTGCCCTTGAAGGCCTCGGCGCCTTCCGGGATCATGCCCTTGATGGTCTCGGCATTGTGCGACTTGTCGGTGGGCACGAATTTGATCGTGTCGCCCGGCGCAGCCTTCACGAAATCAGGCTGGAACACCATGGCGCCCTTCTCCCCCTTGTTCAGCATTTCGACCACATGCTCCGCCGCGGTCGCCGCGCCGGTGAAGGCACAAAGGGCGAGAATGGCGAGGGCGTGAATTGCGGGTTTCATCGGGGGTCATCCTTTCTGCTTTGGCAAGTTTCATCCTCCGTCGCCGCTGTTTAGCGGCTCGGTTGGAGCCAGAATTTGCGCTGGCGCAAACTCAACCCAGAAAGCCCTGTTGCGCCGATGCTAACACTTGATCGCAGAGCGGCGGCAAGCCCTTCGCAAGTTTGTTGCAATGCAATATAACAAGGGGAGGCACCGTCACGGACAGGGGCATGGACATGGCCAGCACCAGAACAGCAATCATCACCGGCTCGACTTCAGGCATCGGATTGGCAATCGCCAATGCGCTTGCGGCGGATGGCTGCAACATCGTCGTCAATTCCTTCACCGACACGGAGCAGGACAAGAGCATCGCCGGGAAGATCGCAGGCCGGCATGGGGTCGAGGCGGTCTATCTCAAGGCCGATATGGCCAGGCCTGACGAGTGCCGCGCGCTGGTGGAAAAGGCTGCCGGGACATTCGGCTCGGTCGACATACTGGTCAATAATGCCGGCATCCAGCATGTCGCGCCGATCGAGGAGCTTCCCGTCGCGAAGTGGGATGCTATCATCGCCATCAACCTGTCGTCGGCCTTCCACACCATCGCAGCCGCGATCCCGCTGATGAAGACGGCCGGGTCCGGCCGTATCGTCAACATCGCGTCCGCGCATGGCCTTGTCGCCTCGCCGTTCAAATCCGCCTATGTCGCGGCCAAGCACGGCATCATGGGACTGACCAAGACCGTGGCACTGGAAGTCGCCACGCATGGCATCACCTGCAACGCGGTATGTCCGGGCTATGTGCTGACGCCCCTGGTGGAGGCACAGATTCCAGACCAGATGAAGGCGCATGGGATGGACCGGGAAACGGTGATCCGCGAAGTGATGCTGAACCGGCAGCCGAGCCGTGAATTCGCCACTGTGGAGCAGATCGGGGCCACGGTCGTCTTCCTGTGTTCGCCGGCCGCGGCCCAGATCAATGGCACGCATATTTCCGTGGATGGTGGCTGGACGGCAGCCTGATCGGCAGACGTGTATCGACCCCGCTGCTGACAACCTATTGTCAGGATTGGTCGGTCGATGAATTTTTGTGACTGTTTAGCGGACCGACTTTGCTGTAGAACGCCGCCTGAATGTGGTTTGATCCAAACAAACCGATTGAATTCGCGATCTGCGCACCCATATCGAAATGCGCCAGCCACGCCGGTCCAGCCAGGACCCTTGCATTGGAAGCATTCATGCGAAAGTTCAGGCTCCACAAGCTCGCCGCTCTGATCGTGCTCGTCGGCTTCGCGGCCTGGATGGGAACCGGCAAGTTTTCCTCGGTCGGGAGCGCGGCGACTGACGCCAAGGCGCCGGCAGCAGCCGAACAGCCCAAGCCCCCGGCCCGGAGCGTTGCCGTGGTGACGCCGCCGCGCGTCAGCCATGCCCGCGCGATCCGCATTTCCGGCGTGACCGAGGCCGACAAGCGCGCTGTGCTCGCCACGCGCGTCGGCGGTGTCATTGCCGAACTGCCGGTCAAGCAGGGGCAGCGCGTCAAGGCGGGCGATCTCGTGCTGATGCTGGATGCCGAGGAGAAAGCCGCCGCCGTCGAGACAGCGCGCCAGGTGCTGATACAGCGCGAGGCGGAAGCCGCCGCGTCGCAGCGGCTGGTCGAGAGCGGTAATTCGCCGAAGCTGCAGGCCGATATTGCCCGCTCGGCGCTGGCGCTGGCGAAATCGCAACTGGAGACCGCCCAGGCCGAACTGGCGCGCAATCAGATCAAGGCACCGTTCGACGGCATTGTCGATCGTGTGCCCGTCGAACTCGGCAGTGCGATCATGGCCGGCGGCGAGGTCGCCACCATCCTCAGCCTCGATCCGATCATAGCCAAGGGCGAGATCAGCGAGCGCGACCTGCGTTACGTCAAGATCGGCGATACGGCGGATGTCCGACTGGTCAGCGGCGATACGGTCAAGGGAACTATCCGCTATATCAGCCGCGAGGCCTCCAGCGCGACGCGGACGTTCCGCCTGGAAGTCGCCGTTCCGAATGCACAGCGCCTCATTCCGGCTGGCATGACGGCAGAGATCACCGTGCGCGCCAAACCGGCGGATTCGGTGGTGCTGCCGCGCTCGGTGGTGACATTGAGTGAGGCGGGCGACCTCGGAATCCGGGCCGCCGACAAGAATAACAGAGTGGTTTTCTTCCCGATCGACCTGATCGACGACACGGCGGCCGGCCTGGTGCTTGCAGGCATTCCGGCTGATGCCCGGGTGATCGTATCTGGCCAGGAACTGGTGTCGGAAGGCGATGTGGTCGAGCCTGTCGTGGCCGATCCGGAAACGATCAGGAAGCTGGCGGGCGAGGCGAATTCCGGGGCGCAATAGACATGGATATCGTCAAGCTTGCGATCCGCAACGCGCGGCTCACCATCTCCATCCTGCTGTTTCTCGTCCTGGCAGGGGCTGTCGCCTATCAGTCTCTGCCCAAGGAGGCCGAGCCAGACGTTCCCATCCCGATGATGTATGTCAGTCTCGCCTATCAGGGGATTTCGCCTGAGGATGCCGAACGCCTGCTGCTCAGGCCGATGGAAACCAAGCTGAAGAATCTCAAGGGTCTGAAGGAAATGCGCTCGGCCGCCTTCCAGGGCGGCGGTTATGTGCTGGTCGAATTCGAGCCATCGGTCGATCTTGCCTCGGCCTTGCAGGATACACGCTCCAAGGTGCAGGACGCCAAGGCTGACCTGCCGCAGGCGGCCGAGGAGCCGACAGTCACCGAGGTCAATATCTCGGAATTTCCGGTTCTGGTGGTGACGCTTTCGGGCCATCTGCCGGAGCGCGGGCTGACGGCGGCGGCGCGCGAATTGCGCGACCGCATCGAGGAGGTGCCGGGCGTTCTGGAAGGCGCGCTCCAGGGCGCGCGAGACGATCTGGTCGAGGTCGTCATCGATCCGGTGAAACTGTCGTCCTACGGGCTGCAGCTCGACGAGTTGATCCGAGGTGTGGCAGCGTCGAACAATCTGGTGGCGGCCGGCAACCTTGAGGGGTCGCAAGGCAAATATGCGGTCAAGGTACCATCGCTGATCGAGACGCCGGAGGATATTGCCGACCTTCCCGTGGTGACCGGCCCCAATGCCGTCGTGCAGGCCAAGGACATCGCGACGGTCCGCTCGACCTTCAAGGACGCCGAAACGGTCACGCGGTTGGATGGCAAGCCGGCCATCGCCATCGAGGTGAAGAAGCGTATCGGCGCAAACCTTATCGACACGATCGCGCAGGTGAAGACGGTCGCCGACAATTTCGTCAAGACCATGCCCGAGGGCATGGAGGTGACCTACACGCAAGACAAGTCGGTCTTCGTCAATCAGCTCCTCGCCGACCTGCAGAACCATGTGATGATTGCGGTCATCCTGGTGTTCATCGTCATCCTCTATGCGCTGTCGGGTCGCGCCTCGCTGCTGATCGGGCTGGCGATCCCGTCCTCCTTCCTGATCGGCATCCTGATGCTGGGCCTGATGGGCTACACGATCAACATGATCGTGCTGTTCAGCCTCATCCTGGCAGTAGGCATGCTGGTTGATGACGCTATCATCGTCACCGAGTTCGCAGAACGGCGCATGAGCGAAGGCATGCCCAAGGAGGAAGCCTTTGCGCTTGCCGCACGGCGCATGGCAGGTCCGGTCATTGCGGCAACCATGACGCGCATCGCCGCCTTCTCGCCGCTGCTGTTCTGGCCCGGCATCATCGGCGACTTCATGAAATATCTGCCGATCACGCTCATCGTGACGCTGGCCGCTTCCATGCTCTATGCGCTGATCTTTGCCCCCACGCTGGGAGCGATCTTCGCCAAGGCGCCCGAGCATCACGAAGACGACCATCGCGACGGCTGGTATATGGGGCTGGTCAAGCAGGCCGTGCGCTTCCCCAAGACGGTGCTGGTGCTTACCGTGGTCCTTCTGGTCGGCGTGCAGTTTTCCTACAGCAAGTTCGGCGCAGGAGTCGAATTCTTCCCCAATGTGGAGCCCGATTACGGCCTGCTCTACGTGCATGCACGCGGCAATCTTTCGCTGGCCGAGATGGACGCTGCAACGAAGGAAGCCGAAAAGCGGCTGCTTGGATGGCCCGGCGTGAAGTCGGTCTATACGCGCGTGGGCAAGACGCAGGGTGGCGGCGCCGACATTCCCGAGGATGTGGTCGGCGTCATCCAATATGAGTTCGTGGACTGGCGCGAGCGCAAGTCCGCCAATCAGATTCTCGACGATCTGCGCAAGGTGATGGCCGGCCTTCCCGGCATAGACGTGGAGGTGCGCGTTCCGGAAGCCGGCCCTCCGACCGGCAAGCCGATCCAGATCAGGCTGTCGGCAGCCGATCCCGCCGGCCTCAATGACAAGGCTCGCGAGGTTGCCGCGCATATCGCCACCATTCCGGGCGTCATCGACGTTTCCGACGGGCTGCCGCCGCCCGGTGTCGACTGGGCGCTCGATGTCGACCGCGCCAAGGCAGCGCAATATGGCATCAGCCCGACTTCCGTCGGCACCGTGGTGCAACTGGTCACCACCGGCCTGAAGCTTTCCGAGTATCGGCCCGCCGGGGCAGACGATGCCGTCGACATAAGGCTGCGCCTGCCAGAGGACCAGCGCACGCTGTCGACGCTGGACCAGTTGCGTGTGCAGACCAGCCAGGGCGCGGTGCCGATCTCCAATTTCGTCCGGCGCAAGGCAGAACCGCGGGTTGGCACGCTCAACCGTATCGACGGTGCGCGCACGGTGGTGGTGCAGGCGAATGTCGCCGCCGACAAGCAGGTGGCGGCCGTGCAGCAGGAAGTCTCCAGGCAGGTCAGCGAAATGGATCTCGGCAACGGGATACGCTGGAAGCTTGCCGGCTCCAATGAGGACAGCGCGGAGGCAAGCGCCTTCCTGAGCAAGGCTTTCGGCGCGGCCATATTCCTCATCTTCATTGTGCTTTTGTCGCAGTTCAACAGTTTCACCAGCGTGTGGCTGGTGCTGTCCTGCGTGGTCATGGCGACGATCGGCGTGTTCCTCGGCCTGCTGGTCACCGGCGAAACCTTCGGCATCGTCATGTCGGGCATCGGCGTGATTGCGCTGGCGGGCGTGGTGGTGAACAACAATATCGTGCTGATCGATACCTATGACAGGCTGCGCGAAGAGGGCTGGGACAAGACGGAAGCCGTGCTGCAGACCTGCCGCGAGCGGGCACGCCCCGTGGTGCTGACGGCGGTTTCGGCGATCCTCGGCGTTCTCCCCATTGCCTTCGGGCTTGGCCTAGAAATCTTCCATCACGAGACGACGATCAATGCGCCCTCGACGCAATGGTGGATTTCACTGTCCTCGGCGATCGTCTTCGGCCTGTCCTTCGCCACCGTACTGACGCTGATCGTCACGCCGTCGATGCTGATGGTGTTCACGCGCGCAAAGCACAGCAAGGGCAGTTGGGTGAGCCGCCTGTTCAGGCGAGGCAAGAAGGCGATGCCGCCGGAGACACCTACGCAGAAGCCTGAGGCGGCTGCTGAAGCGATTTCCTATCCCAAGGCGGCTGAATAGCTGCCAACGATCCGTTTTCGCCCGGAATCTTCGCATCTCGGGAACAACAGCCGAGGATTGTGCATTGTCAGGTTATTACAGCATCTTACGCGAGGGACTGCTCAATGACCCTGACAACACTTTTGATCATCATCCTGATCCTGATCCTGATCGGCGCGGTTCCTGCCTGGCCACATTCGCGTAACTGGGGTTATGGCCCCTCGGGTATCGTCGGCATCGTCGTGATCGTGCTTTTGGTGCTGCTCCTGATGGGGCGGATCTAGAAGCGATCGTAGCACGTTTTGGCTATTCGGCGGTGGCTGGTGACGACGCGAAATCGGCGCTGCGTGCCATCCCGGCCATCAGGCAGACGATAACCAGCAATAGCGAGATGGCGACGAACACCGGCGCAAAGCCTGTGTGCTCGCCGATGAACCCTATCGCCGAAGGGGCAACAAGAATCCCCGAATAGCCCATGACGGTGACCACGCTCATGCCGGCACCCGCCGACATGCCCTTCTGATTACCGGCCGCGGAAAAGGCGATGGGAACCATATTGGCGATGCCGAGCCCGGCGAAGGTGAAGGCGGCTATCGCCAGCCATGGCGACGTGGAGAGACCGGCGGTCAGCATGCCGGCCGCCGCGATCAGGCTTGAAATCCGCAAGATGCGCACAGCGCCGAACCGGTTGCGTACGCCATCGCCCAGAAAGCGCATGCAGGCCATGGTCGCCGAGAAGCCGGCAAAGGCGAAGCCGGCGGTCGCAAGGTCGGCGCCACGTTCCTGGCGCAGATAGAGCGCGGCCCAATCCAGCACCGTTCCTTCCGGGACCATCGAAAACAGGGCGATGAGCCCAATCAGATAGATCATCGGATTGTCGGGCAGAGCGAATTTTCGTTTCCTATGCACGATAGGCTTGTCCTCGGCGACCAGATGGCGAAGCGCCGGCGCTACGATTACCGCTGCGACGATCGTTACCGCCACGGCATGGGCTAAATGCCCGTAATTCTGGATGGCGATGCCGCCGAGCCCGCCGCCGGCGAAGCCGCCGAGGCTCCAGAAGCCATGCGATGACGACATGATTGCGCGCGACAATTTTCGTTCGACCGCCACCGCATTGGCATTCATGGTGACGTCCATGCCGCCGATGACGCCGCCGAAGGCATACATGGCAAGCGCTGCGACCGCGACATTGGGAGCAAGCGCCACCGCGAGAAGGCCGAGCGTGGCCGCAGGCGCGAAGACCCGCAGAACCAGATGCGAGCCGTGGCGCCCGACGAGATAGCCGCACCAAGGCATCGCCGAAAGCGCGCCGAGGCCGAAGGCGAGAATGAGCAGGCCGAGCGTGAATTCGCTGACGCCAAGCCGGGTCAGAAGCACCGGTATCTGCGGCGCCCAGCTGCCGGTCAGGAAGCCGTTGGCAAAGAACATCGCTGCGACCGCCCAGCGGCCCCGCCGTGCCACGGCAATCTTGTTAGTCGCATCCATGAAACGGTCCGCATCCGGGTTTCAGTACGCGGCGGAAGCTAAATCGGTTCAATCGCCTGTCAAGCAGCCAGCGGCCGAAAGTTGAGGTGCAGCCGCGGACTTGCCTTTCCCTGACTGGCAGGCGGGCGGGAGCCTTTCCCGCCCGTCCAGGGAACAGTTCAGCCAAAGACGATCAGCAGGTCCTTGGCATCGATCTGGTCGCCCGATTTCACCAGCACTTCGGCGATGGTGCCGTCACGCTCGGCATGAAGGGCGGTTTCCATCTTCATGGCCTCGATCGACAGCAAGACGTCGCCGGCCTTGACGCTCTGTCCGGTTGCCACTGCCAACGTCGAAACCACGCCGGGCATCGGTGCTCCGATATGGGCGTCATTGCCGGGTTCGGCCTTGCGCCTTGCCTTCGATGCCGACGCGCCATGCGCCCGGTCAGGCACCTTGATGCGGCGGGGTTGGCCGTTGAGTTCGAAGAAGACGGTGACCATACCCTTGTCGTCGACGTCGCTGACCGCAAAGCAGCGGATGATCAGGGTCTTGCCGCGCTCGATGTCGACCATGATCTCGTCCTGCGGCTTCATGCCGTAGAAATAGACCGGCGTGGGCAGGACGCTGACAGGACCATAGTTTTCCTGCGCGCTGCAGAAATCGGAGAACACCTTCGGATACATCATCGACGAGGCGAATTCGAACTCGTTGATCTCGCGGCCGACCTTCTCTTCCACCGCCTTGCGGCTAGTCTTCAGATCGGCGGGTGCCAGCAGCGAACCCGGCCGCACGGTGATCGGCTTCTCGCCCTTCAGCGCCTTCTTCTGCAGCGCCTTGGGCCAGCCGCCGGGCGACTGGCCGAGATCGCCGCGCAACATCGAGACGACAGAATCGGGGAAGGCGATGTCCTTGCCGGGGTTGACGACGTCGGCGACCGTCAGGTCCTGGCTGACCATCATCAGCGCCATGTCACCCACCACCTTGGAGGACGGCGTGACCTTGACGATGTCGCCGAACATCAGATTGACGTCGTGATAGGCCTGAGCCACTTCGTGCCAGCGCGTCTCCAGCCCGAGCGAACGCGCCTGTTCCTTCAGATTGGTGAACTGGCCACCCGGCATCTCATGCAGATAGACTTCCGAGGCCGGCCCCTTCAGATCGCTCTCGAAGGCGGCATATTGATTGCGCACCGCCTCCCAATAGAAGGAAATGCGGCGGATCCATTCCGGATCGAGGCCGGGGCTGCGCTCGTCGCCATTGAGCGCCTCGACGATGGAGCCGAGGCAGGGCTGCGAGGTGCCGCCGGAAAAGGCGTCCATCGCCGCATCGACGGCGCTGACGCCGCTTTCGATCGCCGCCAGCACGGTCGCGGCCGACAGGCCGGACGTGTCATGCGTGTGGAAATGGAGGGGCAGGTCGGTCGCCTCGCGCAGCGCCTTGAACAGCACCTTCGCGGCTGCCGGCTTGAGCAGGCCGGCCATGTCCTTGACGGCGATGATATGCGCGCCTGCCGCTTCCAGTTCCTTGGCCAGCCCGACATAGTATTTCAGGTCATATTTGGAGCGCGCCGGGTCGAGCAGGTCGCCGGTGTAGCACATGGCGGCTTCGCACAGCTTGCCTTCCGCAGCGACGGCATCCATCGCCACCCGCATGTTCTCTACCCAGTTGAGGCAGTCGAAGACACGGAACAGGTCGATGCCGCCCGCAGCGGCCTGCTTGACGAAATGCTGCACCACATTGTCGGGATAGTTGGTGTAGCCGACGCCATTGGCGCCGCGCAGCAGCATCTGCAGCAGGATGTTGGGTGCCGCCTCGCGCACTCGCGCCAGCCGCTCCCAGGGATCCTCGGTCAGGAAGCGCATGGAGACGTCGAAAGTGGCGCCGCCCCAGCATTCCAGCGACAGTAGCTGTGGAAGCGCGCGCGCATAGGTGCCAGCGATGCGGGCGATGTCATAGGTGCGCATGCGGGTCGCCAGCAGCGACTGGTGAGCATCGCGCATGGTGGTGTCGGTGACGAGCACCTCTTTTTGCTCGCGCATCCAGGCAGCGAATTTCTGCGGGCCGAGCGCATCGAGACGCTGCTTCGTCCCGTCCTGGATCGGACCGCTGAACCAGGGGATCACGGGTGCTGCGGCATCCGCATTCGGCAGGGCGCGGTCGCGTGTTTCGGGGTGGCCGTTGACGGTGACGTCGGCGAGATAAGTCAACAGCTTGGTGGCGCGGTCCTGGCGCTTGACCTGGGTGAACAGTTCCGGCGTCGTGTCGATGAAGTTGGTGGTGTAGGAATTGTCCCTGAATTTCGGGTGCGTGATGATCGCTTCCAGGAAGGTGAGGTTCGTCGATACGCCGCGGATGCGGAACTCACGCAGCGCCCGGTGCATGCGCTGGATGGCTTCTTCCGGCGAGCGGCCGGAAGCGGTGACCTTGACCAGCAGCGGATCATAGAAGCGGGTGATGATGGCACCGGTATAGGCGGTGCCGCCGTCCAGCCTGATGCCGAAGCCTGCGGCCGAGCGGTAGCCGGTGATACGGCCATAGTCCGGGATGAAATGCTGCTCTGGGTCCTCGGTGGTGATGCGGCATTGCAGGGCGTGACCGTTGAGCCTGATGTCGGCCTGGGCCGGCACACCCGATTCCGGCGTGCCGATGGCATGGCCGTCGAGGATGTGGATCTGCGCCTTGACGATGTCGATGCCCGTCACCTCCTCGGTGACCGTGTGCTCGACCTGGATGCGCGGATTGACCTCCATGAAGTAGAACTTGCCGGTGTCTGCATCCTGCAGGAACTCCACCGTGCCGGCGCCGATATAATTGGTCTCCAGACCGATCTTCAGCGCATGGCCACACAATTCCTGGCGCAGGGCTTCGCTGAGATAGGGAGCGGGCGCGCGCTCCACCACCTTCTGGTTGCGGCGCTGAATGGAGCAATCACGCTCGAACAGATGCACGACATTGCCCTGGCCATCGCCGAGCAACTGCACCTCGACATGGCGGGCACGCTCGACGAGCTTTTCCAGATAGACCTCGTCCTTGCCGAAGGCGGCCTTGGCTTCGCGCTTGCCCTCGGTCACCTCGCGGGCAAGGTCGGCTTCCGATCGGATGGCGCGCATGCCGCGTCCGCCGCCGCCCCATGAGGCCTTGAGCATGACGGGATAGCCGATGTCAGCGGCGAGCTTCTTCACGGCCTCGATGTCGTCAGGCAGGGGACCGGTTGCCGGCACCACCGGGACGCCGACTTCGACAGCAAGGTTGCGTGCGGCCACCTTGTTGCCCAGCCGGCGCATCGTCTCCGCTTTCGGCCCGATGAAGATGATGCCGTTTTCGGCACAGGCTTCGGCAAATTCCGGGCTTTCCGCCAGCAGGCCGTAGCCTGGATGGATGGCGTCCGCGCCCGAGAGCTTCGCCACCCGCATGATCTCGTCAATCGACAAATAGCTCTCGATCGGCCCCATATCCTTGGCGAGATGGGGGCCGCGTCCGACCTGATAGGACTCGTCCGCCTTGAAGCGGTGGAGCGAATATTTGTCCTCCTCGGCCCAGATCGCCACGGTTTTGAGCCCGAGCTCATTGGCGGCGCGAAAAACGCGGATAGCGATTTCAGAACGGTTGGCGACGAGGATCTTCGTAATCGGCAAAGCAGTCTCCGGTAACGCAAGGGGAGGCAAATTGGCCCGCTTGCTTAGCGCCGGAACCGCGTCCACGCAAATAAAAATGCCCGGCGCGAGCGCCGGGCATCGTTTGATCGAAGCGTGGATCAGTCGATCTGGCTGTAGTTGTACTTGCCGTCGTCGCCCTTCTTCCACTCGTAGACGACATAGTCGGCGTCGGAGCGGTCGCCCTTCTCGTTGAAGGAGAGGTCGCCCAGGACGGTCTTGAACGGACCCTTCTCGCGGATGGCCTTGGCCACTTCTTGCGGGTCGTTGGAGCCGGCGGCGTTGGCGGCCTGGGCCATGACCTGCGTGGAGGCATAGGCGTAGAGCGTGTAGGCTTCCGGCTCGAAGCCGGCCGCGCGGAACTTCTCGACCATTTCGGCGGCGTTCGGGTTCTTGCGCGGGTCCGGGCCGAAGGTGTTGAGTGCACCCTCGACGGCGTCGCCGGCGATGGAGGCCAGTTCGTTGGAGACCAGCGCGTCGCCCGAGAAGAACTGGGCCTTCAGGCCCTGGTCGGCGGTCTGGCGCATGATCAGGCCGGCTTCGGTGTGCAGGCCGCCCCAATAGATGAGCGTCACGCCGGCATCCTTCATCTTGGCGATGAGCGCGGAGAAGTCCTTGTCGCCGATATTGACGCCTTCATACATGACTTCGTTGACGCCCGCGCCGTTCAGCGCCTTCTTGGTCTCGTCGGCAAGGCCCTGACCATAGGGGGTCTTATCGTGGATCACCGCGATCTTGGCGTCGGGGAAATGCTCCTTGATATAGGCGCCGGCAATGATGCCCTGCTGGTCGTCACGGCCGCAGACGCGGATCGTGTTCCACATGCCGCGTTCGGTATAGACCGGGTTGGTCGCCGCGGGGGTGATCTGCAGGATGCCGTTCTCGGCATAGACTTCCGAGGTCGGGATGGCGACGCCGGAGTTATAGGGGCCGATGACGAACTTGACGCCGTCGGCCACGAACTTGTTGGCAACCGAAATGCCCTGCTTGGGATCGGAAACGTCGTCGCCGATGACGAGCTTCAGTTGCTCGCCGTTGATTCCGCCGGCCGCGTTGATGTCGGCGATGGCCTGTTCCGTTCCCTTCTGGATCTGGGCGCCGAACGCGGCGTTGGGACCGGTGATAGGGGCGCCTACACCGACGATAACGTCAGCCCAGGCGCTGCCGCTGAATGCCAGCATTGCGCTGAGGGCAACTGCAGACAACAGTGATTTTTTCATAGAACACTCCCAATTGACTAACTGAGCAGGCGTGAATGATGTCTTCATGCGATGCCCACCCCCAATCGCAGAAGGCCAGTTTGCCGATTTTCCGACACTTGTCACGCCCTAAGCAGGAGCGGTGACTTGGAGGAAAATCAGCCCTTTGGTTTCCAATTGAGCAGGGATGCCCGCTCGTAAAGCCAGTGATATTGCGTGACCATCTGGTTCGTTCGTGTGTAACGGAAGCCGAGCGAACCGATGATCATAAGGACGATGGTGTCGACGATGTAATATTGCAGCGAAAACATCGTGCCATTGAACAGGGCGTGATGGATGAAGCGCACCGCGATGCCAAGCAACAGCAGATAGAGCACCAGGCTGACATAGCTGCGCCAGGTCTGTGCGCAGGCGCGCCCGGTCATCCAGGCCGCTCCGCCGCCAAGCAGGCAGGTGACGAAGAAGAACTGCCAGATTGACGGTTCCTCGTACAGAATGCCCTGCATTTTATGCTCCTCCCGATGGGGCCTGACAGGATGATCCTGCGACCCTTTTGTCATGTTCCGGCGCAGTGACTGTTGCCTGGGTCACCGCGCTCCGCTCTTTCCGTGGGAGCATGAGATCGGCCCGCTTTGGGATCATGCTCCAATGCGGCCTCGCGACATGGAGGCCGCCAGTTGCCTAATGCCGCCCGCCTTCCAGATAGGCGGCACGAACTTCTGGATCGGCCAGCAAATCCCGGCCCGACCCGCTCATGGTCACGCGCCCGTTGACCATGACATAACCCCGGTCAGCCAGCTTCAGTGCACCGAACGCATTCTGCTCGACCAGGAAGACGGTAAGGCCTTCCGTCTTGTTGAGCTGGCGGATGGCATCGAAAATCTGGCGCACGATGAGAGGCGCAAGGCCAAGCGAAGGTTCGTCCAGAAGCAGGAGCTTGGGCCGCGCCATCAGCGCGCGCCCGATCGACAGCATCTGCTGTTCGCCGCCCGAGAGCGTGCCGCCGCGCTGGGACATGCGCTCCTTGAGGCGGGGAAACAGTGTGAAGACCTTTTCCACGTCCTCATCGAAATATTGCAGATTGTCCAGGCTCGCGCCCATCTGCAGATTTTCCAGCACCGTCATGCGCGGGAAAATGCGGCGTCCTTCCGGTGACTGGGCAATCCGCAGCCGTGCAATCTCATGCGTCGGCATGTGGGTGATGTCCGTGCCGGCAAAGGTGATGGTGCCGGCGCGTGCGCGCGGGTTGCCGAAGATCGTCATCATCAATGTCGACTTGCCGGCACCATTGGCGCCGATCAGCGCGACGATCTCGCCCTCATTGACGGCTACATCGACGCCGCCCAGGGCGCGGATATTGCCGTAATAGGTCTCGACTACCTCGACCTGGAGCAAAGGCTTTGCGGCCATTATTTACGCCCTCCGCTCTTGGCGGCCTTTGCCGCCGCCTTGGCCAGTGTCTTGGCTTGCCCGACCCAATCCTCACGCGCAATGCGCCCGTCAAAAGCCAGATAGGCCTCTGCGGCGGCGACATCGGCTTTCTTCCAGGCTGCGATCTGATCGAAGTGGAAGATGCCGTGCTCATTGAGCTTGCGCTGGTTCACCGGACCGATGCCCTTGATCTGGGTGAGCTGGTCCGGCACCCCGCCGCGCGGCGCCGAAAGGGTGTTGGACAGTTTTTTCGGCTCGTCTGACGGTTTTGCGGCGGCTTTCACAGAAGCAGCCTTCGGCTGTCTGGCAGGTGCGGCCGGCTTTGCTGCCGGCGCGGCCTTGGCCGTCGCCGATTTCGCTGCCGGTTTCGGGGAAGGGGCCTTTTTCATTGCGGGAGCAGCCGATGGGGCAGCCGCAGCCTTTGCCGCCTGTTTTTCCACCTGCTCTGCCTTGGATGCGCCGGGGGTTACCCGCACGAGTTCGCCGTGGCCGTTGCTGTGGCCGATCGTGTCGCTGATCGGCCCGGCCATGAGCGAAGAAGAGGCGGAAGGCCCGTGCTCGGGGTCCGGCTCGGCGTCGAGTTCATGGATGACCTGCTCGTCGCCCACCTCGGTCAGCACGGTCTCGACCTCCTCGTCGTCGACGCCGAGATAAGCGGCGATGACCTTCGGGTCGGCTCGCACCGTTTCCGGGTTTCCGTCGGAAATCTTGCGGCCATATTCGAGCACCACGACATGGTCGGATATCTGCATGACCACCGACATGTCATGCTCGATCAGCAGGATGGAGGTGCCGCTGTTGTCCTTGATGTCGTTGAGGAGCGTGTTGAGGGCCAGCGACTCCTTGGGGTTGAGGCCGGCGGCCGGCTCGTCGAGGCACAAAAGGTCCGGCTCGGTGCACATGGCGCGGGCGATTTCGAGCCGCCGCTGAGCACCATAGGGCAGGTCGCCTGCCGGATCGTCTGCGCGATCGATCAGATCGGCCTTCTCAAGCCAGAATTTCGCCAGTTCGATCGATTGGGCGGAGGCGGAATGGTATCCGCCGATGCCGAACAGGCCGAGCAGCGTGAAGCCAGAGGCCCGCATCAGCTTGTTGTGCTGCGCAACCAGCAGGTTTTCCAAGAGCGTCATGCCTGAGAACAGGCGAATGTTCTGGAACGTTCGGGCAACCTTGGCCTTCGCGGTGATGCGGAAATCCGGCATACGCTCCAGCAGGAATTCGTTGCCGTTGCGGCCATTCAACCGGATCATGCCTTCGGTCGGCTTGTAGAAGCCGGTGATGCAGTTGAACACAGTTGTCTTGCCCGCACCGTTCGGTCCGATCAGCGCGGTGATCTCGCCGCGCTTGGCCTGGAAGGACAGGTCGCCGATCGCGACCAGCCCGCCGAACTTCATCGACAGATGCTCGACCTCGAGGATCGGCTTGTTCATATCAGTCCCCGTTGTCATCAGCCGTGCCCCTCTTTGGTGAAGGCACTGGATACGGCTTTTCGTTCGTGCAGGAAGGCGGTCGGTTCGCGGCTGGAGACAAAGCCTCGCGGCTTCCAGACCATCACGATGACCATGGCGATGCCGAACAGCAGCATGCGATAAAGTTCCGGCGTGAAGTCAGGTCCGAAAATGACCTTCAGGAACTGCATTTCGCGCAGGATTTCCGTGCCGCCGATAGTGACGAGGGCTGCAATGGCGATGCCCGTCAGGGACCCCATGCCGCCGAGCACCACAATGGCGACGATGATCGCCGATTCGAGGAAGACGAAGGATTCGGGGCTGACGAAGCCCTGGCGCGCGGCAAAGAAGGCGCCGGCGAAACCGCCGAACATGGCGCCGATGGCAAAGGCCGTCAGCTTGGTGTTGGTGGTGTTGATGCCCAGCGAGCGGCAGGCGATTTCGTCCTCGCGCAAAGCTTCCCAGGCACGGCCCACGGGCAGGCGGCGCAGACGGATGGTGACGAAAGCTGTCAGCAGCGCCAGTAGAAGGATGAGGTAATAGAGGAATATCTTGTAGTAGACACCCGACTGGGCGATGTCGAACACCTTGGCGATGTAATAGGGCGATGAGATGTTGAAATCGAACAGGCCGAAAAACGTCACTTTCGGGATGCCCGAGACGCCGGCTGCGCCATTGGTAACCTCACGCCAGTTGATGATCACCAGGCGGATGATCTCACCGAAGGCGAGCGTCACGATCGCCAGATAGTCGCCGCGCAGGCGCAGCACCGGAAAGCCGAGGATGACGCCCCAGAAGGCAGCCATCAGGCCGGCGGCCGGCAGCAATATCCAGAATGACCAGCCGAACTGGGTGCCAAGCAGCGCGTAGCTGTAGGCGCCGACCGCGTAGAAGGCGACGTAGCCGAGATCGAGCAGGCCGGCCAGGCCGACCACGATGTTCAAGCCCCAGGCCAGCATCACATAGATCAGGACCTGGATGCCGAAATTGTCCACCCATTTCAGCGAGCCCTGCAGGCCGAACATCAGCACCATCAGGACGGGGTAGATGAACAGGAACAGCACCGCGAACTTGGTCCAGTTGCGCGCCAGATAGCTCTTCTCGGCGGCCTTGGGCGCGACACGCGCCTTTTGGAGTTTACGGCGCTCCAGCGCCGGACGCACGAACAGCACGTAGAGGAAGCGGCCGACCATGGTGAGCGCGACCAGCGAGGCCAGCAGCCCCCAGCGCTGTTCGATCACCAGCTCGTTGCGGATGTTCTGGTCAGTCTTGAGACCGACCAGCATGATGAACAGGCCAAGCGAGATCAGGCCGGCAAACAGCGACTCGCGAATGGCTGCGGCGAAAAGGCTGGATTCGCCCGAGTTCCTGGAAATGGTTCGTTCCATGGTGTCAGACCTTCTCCACTTCCGGCCGACCCAATATGCCCGAGGGCAGGAAGATCAGCACGATCGCCAGGATCGAGAAGGCGGCCACGTCCTTGTAGTCGATCGAGAAATAGGCCGACCACATGGATTCGATGAAGCCGATCAGCAATCCGCCGATCACAGCGCCGGGGATGGAGCCGATGCCGCCGAGAACGGCGGCCGTGAAAGCCTTCACGCCAGGCACGAAGCCATCGGAGAAGACCACCACGCCGTAGTACATCAGGAACAGCGTGCCGGCCACGGCGGCAAGCGCTGCGCCCATGATGAAGGTGATGGAAATGGTACGGTCGACGTCGATGCCGAGCAGGGCGGCCATCTTCATGTCCTGCTCGCAGGCGCGCTGGGCGCGGCCAAGCGAGGTGCGGTTGACGACATACCAGAATATCGCCAGCAGGATCGCCGTGACCACCACGATGATGATCTGCTTCAGCGAGATGCTGATTGTGTCGATCGTGTAGACCTTCGAGACCATGGGCGGGATGGGCTTGTTGCGCGGGCCCTGGGTCACCTGAACGAAATTGGACAGCGCGATCGACATGCCGATGGCCGTGATGAGCGGCGCCAGGCGGAACGAGCCGCGCAAGGGGCGATAGGCGACCTTTTCGATGGCCCAGTTGTAAAGGCTGGTCAGCAGTGCCGCCACGACCATCATGATCAGCAGGGCTACCGCAACGGGCACTGAGTAGAACAGCCCAAGCAGGAGCAGGAAGGTGATCAGCGCACCGAACGCACCAACCATGAAGACATCGCCATGGGCGAAGTTGATCATGCCGATGATGCCGTAGACCATCGTGTAGCCGATCGCGATCAGCCCATAGATGGACCCCAGCGTCAGCCCGTTGATAAGCTGCTGGATGAAATATTCCATATGGATGCGGCTCCCCTGGAATGTCGCCTCTCAGGCGCATTCCTTCTCGTATTGCCCCTAGTCGTAAAGTCCCGCAACGGGATTGCAAAGTCCTGACTCGAGCGCCCGACGAAATGTCCAGACTGCTTCAGATCGCTCGATCATGCTCCTCCCCCGGTAGCTGGATCGGCGCGGAAGCTAGCATTGGCACAGCGCAATGTCTTTGACAAATCAACACAACTTTCGTGGCCGATGGACGAATATCTCGATTTTCGGGGCAAAAACGACGAAAACTTGCATGGTGTGAGGCGGCATTTGTTTCTCTTCTGCCGGCCGCACTGTCAGATCACCACGAAGCCATGGGCGAAGGGATCGCGGTCATCGATGAAGATCGTGTTCAGCCCGGTCATGCGCGCCCAGCCGCCGATCGAGGGAATGATGGCGGGCTTTTGCGCTACCATCGTTTCGCTTTCGACGCGGCCCTTGAACAGCGAGCCGATGATCGATTCATGCACGAAATCCTCGCCGGCCTTCAGCCGTCCCTTGGCGTGGAGCTGGGCCATGCGCGCCGAGGTGCCGGTGCCGCAAGGCGAGCGGTCGATGGCTTTGTCGCCATAGAAGACGGCGTTGCGGGCGTGGGCTTGCGGGTTCTCGGGCGCGCCGGTCCACAGCATATGCGTCAGCCGGTTGATGCCGGGGTTCTGCGGATGCGCGAATGTGTATTTCTCGTTGAGCCGCTGCCTGACGACGGGGCTCCAGGCGATCAGATCGCCGGCCGAATGGTCGACCATATCACGATAATTTTCCTGCGGCTCGACGATTGCGTAGAAATTGCCGCCATAAGCGATGTCCACCTTCAGTTCGCCCAGCGTCGGGCATTCGACCGTCAGTCCTTCGGCATAGAGGAAGGACGGCACATTGGTGATGCGCACTTCCTCCACATGCTGGCCGACCTGCTTATACTCGGCAACAACGAGCCCGGCCGGTGTGTCGAGGCGAAGGACGCCTTGTGTCCTTGGCGTCACCAGACCGTGCTCGATGGCGAAGGTCACCGTTCCGATGGTGCCGTGCCCGCACATCGGCAGGCAGCCCGACGTTTCGATGAACAGGATAGCGATATCGCAATCCTCGCGTGTCGGCGGATAGAGGATCGAGCCCGACATCATGTCATGACCGCGCGGCTCGAACATCAGCCCGGTGCGGATCCAGTCATATTCGGCCAGGAAATGCGCGCGCCGCTCCATCATGGTGGCGCCTTCGAGCCGTGGGCCTCCGCCCGCGACCAGCCGGACCGGATTGCCGCAGGTGTGCCCGTCGATGCAGAAGAAGGAATGCCTTGCCATGATGTCTGCCACTTCAGAAACGTTGCGGTGAAAAGGGTGCGAGGTCAATCGCAGGATTGCGGCCGAGAACGAGGTCACGGATCAAAGCGCCTGTTGCAGCCGATTGGGTCAGGCCGAGATGGCCGTGGCCGAAGGCGTAGAAGACGTCGCTGCGGCCGCTGGCACGACTGATGACAGGGAGCGAATCCGGCAGTGACGGGCGATAGCCCATCCATTCGCGCCCACCGCTGGTGTCGAGGCCGGGCAGGAAGGTCTTTGCCTTGGCCAGCATCGCCTTGGCGCGGTCGAAATTGGGCTTGCGCTTGAGGCCGGCAAGTTCGACCGCGCCGCCAATGCGCAAGCCCGTCGCCAGCGGTGTCACGACGAAGCCGTGGCGGGAGAAGATGAGCTGGCGCTTCACGTCGAAGGCGCCGGCGGGCAGGGTGGTGTTGTAGCCGCGCTCGGTTTCGAGCGGCACAAGGTCGCCGAATTGCCGCGCCAGCAGATGCGACCAGGCGCCGGCGGCGATGATCAGCTTCTGTGCGGCGATCGTGCGTCCCTGGCGAAGCTGGATGGCGATATGCCCCTTGGCGGGCATTGCGAGCGCGACATCGCCCTGCGTGAATTTTGCGCCATGTTGCTCGGCGTGGCGCCAGATCGCCTGCCCAAGCAGTTTGGGGTCGGTAACGGTCTTCCAGCCCGGAACGAAGGTGCCGCGCACGAAGCCCGACCACAGGCCCGGTTGATGGGCTGCAAGCTCTTCCTGCTTAAGATGGCGGTATTCGATGCCGAACCGGTCGCGGGCCGCCCAGCCGGGCAGGGATGCCTCGAATTCGGCCTGGCTCTCGTAAAGCTCCAGCGAGCCGTCCTGGCGCAGCATGTGCCCGGTGCCCGAGCGTTCCATCAGTTCCGCCCATTCCGCCTCGGCGAGCTTCATCAGGGCAGCCTGGGCTTTGAGGCCGCCTTCATATTGAGAGGGGGCGCCAGCGCGCCAGAAGCGATAGAGCCAGGGTAGCAGGCGGGGAAGATAGGCGGGTGGGATGGCAAGCGGCCCGAGCGGATCGGCCAGCCATTTGGGAACCTGGGCAAGCATGCCCTTTTGGGCAAGCGGCAGAACGTCGGAGAAGGCGAAGGCGGCGGCGTTGCCCGAACTTGTCTCCTCGCAGATGCCGGTGCGGTCGATGACCTCCACCCGCAGCCCCGCCTCAGCCAGATGCGCTGCGATGGCGATGCCGACAATGCCGGCGCCGATCACCGCGATGTCATTTGCGCGATCCTTCCCAAACTCCATCGCCCCTCCCCTTGGCCGATGCCGGGTGCCGCTCCCGTCAGAAGGCCGGCAGCTCCGGCCTTGTGGCGAGTGCCTGCCTGATGATTTTTTCCGCCGCCTCGCGGCGCGCGCCGGTCAGCGGCAGGCGCGGCATCCGCACGCGGTCATTGGTGCCGATGGCGTGGACTTCTGCAAGCTTGATGTTTTGGACCAGATAGGTCGACACATCCAGATCGAGCAGCGGCCGGAACCAGCGATAGATGGCAAGCGCTTCGTCGCGGCGGCCTTGCTTCATCAACTGGTAGATTGCGACCGTCTCGCGCGGGAAGGCGGTGACCAGACCGGCGACCCAGCCGATGGCGCCGACGCTGAGCGCCTCGAAGGCGAGATTGTCGACGCCGGTGAACAGATCGAAGCGGTTTCCGAAGCGATTGATGATCTCAGTGGAGCGGCGGATGTCATCGGAGGATTCCTTGACCGCCACGAATAGCGGATCTTCCGCCAGTTCCTCCATGACGTCGACCGTCACGTCGACCCGGTAGGCGACGCGATTGGAATAGATCATCACCGGCAGGCCACCGGCGGTCGCGACCGCCTTCATGGTGGCGACGGTTTCTTGGCCGTTGGTGTGGTAGATCGGGCTCGGCACCACCATCAGGCCATCGGCACCGGCCGCTGCGGCCTTCCTGGCCATGGCGGCGCCATCGCGGGTGGCGGCCTCGTTGATGGTCATCAGAACCGGCTTGCCGCCGGCGACCGACAGCGCTGTCTTCAGGACGGCGAGCTTTTCATCCGCGGACAGCATGGGGCCTTCGCCGAGCGATCCGGCAACGACGATGCCGTCGCAGCCGGCTTTCAGCTGGAGAGCAAAGCAGCGCTCCATCTCGGCATGGTCGAGCTGGTCGTCTTCGGTGAATTTGGTCGTGACAGCAGGAAAAATTCCGGACCACATAACGATTCCTCCTCTGATATATCACTGATATATCAAGCTAGATCCCCTATGTCAATTGGCTTTCGAAGCTGATATATCATGAATCATGTCAGGGATTGCAGCATTGGAAACGAAGGAAACCGAGGCTAACGGTGCCGCCGAGCAGGCCGTGCCAGTGGCGGCTCGGGCCTATAGGGCGCTGGAACGGATGATCGTGACGCTTGAACTGGCGCCGGGCAGCCTGACCACGGAAGGCGCGTTGATAGAGAGGCTGTCGCTGGGGCGCACGCCCGTGCGCGAGGCAATCCAGCGGCTTGCCTGGGAGGGGTTGATCAATGTGCGCCCGCGCGCCGGCCTGGAGATTGCGCCGCTGCATGCGGCCGACTGGCTGCGGGTGCTTGATGCGCGGCGCGGGGTGGAGATCGTGCTGGCGCGTTCGGCCGCGCGGTTCCTGACGGCGGAGGCTGCCGCTCCGTTCCAGGTGACGGCTGTGGCCATGCACAATGCAGTGCTTGAAAACGACGTTCTGGGTTTCCTGGAAGCGGACAAGTCGCTTGACGAGGCACTGGCGCGCGCCGCCGACAATGATTTCGCTGTCCGGGTGGCGGCCCCGCTGCAGACCCACAGCCGGCGCTTCTGGTATCGCTTCCAGAGCGGCACGGGGCTTGCGGAATCGGCCGGCAACCACGTCACATTGATCCGGGCGATCCTTTCGCGGGATGAAGAGGCGGCCGGGGTGGAGGCCGACCGGCTGATGTCGCTGCTGCGGCTGCATGCCCAGGCCGCGGCGATGCGCTGAACTGCTGCTGGCCGCCGTTCGTCCGAGCGGACTCATGCCTGACGGTAAGACAATGGCTTATGCTCAGGCTTCGACGCCGGCGATCATCGTGCTTTCCCAATTGTTGCCGGCAGCCACGATGCAACTTCTTCCGGTCACGTCAGTGACGATGATGGTCCAGGTGCCGCTTTCGGCGACAAATATCTCCATCACCGCCACATTGCCGATCAGGCCGAAGGCGAACTGCCGTTCCTGATATTTTTCAACCAGCCGCGCCACGAGGACGGAATGGTCGACGCAGGGTCCTGTTTGCGCATCTGCGACATTGAGACTTACCGCCGCGAACACGGCAACAAGCACACCCTTCATCCATACGATCAGTGATTTGCGTGCCATGAGGCACCTCCTTTACCGTCGCGTCCCGGCAAAGGAAGGCACATGCGGCCGCCTCGCTTCACCGGTACGGTTCAGGTTTCGACGTCGTCATAGCGTCGCTCCTTTTCCGTGTTCCGGGTCGTTCGAGTGGGAACGATATGTGTTCCCACTATGTTCTATATGGTGACGGCTTTCGTTCGCCGCAAGCAGCAAACAAAAGCCGCGGGCTGATGGGCCCGCGGCTGCAAATGATTACCTTTTGGATCGCCAGCTTATGATGCCAGCGGCGTCACTTCATGGTCGGCATGGCGAACTCGGCGCCTTCCTTGGCGCCTTGCCGCGCGCCCGCAGCCGGAGGCGAGGACGCGCAGACCTAAGAAGCGTCAGGCGTCACTTCATGGTCGGCATGGCGAACTCGGCGCCTTCCTTGACGCCCGACGGCCAGCGCGAGGTGACCGTCTTGGTCTTGGTGTAGAAGCGAACCGAGTCCGGACCGTACTGGTTGAGATCGCCGAAGCCCGACTTCTTCCAGCCGCCGAAAGTGTAATAGGCGACCGGCACCGGGATCGGGACGTTGATGCCGACCATGCCGACCTGCACGCGGGAAGCGAAGTCGCGGGCAGCGTCGCCGTCGCGGGTGAAAATGGCAACGCCATTGCCATATTCATGCTCGGAAGGCAGCCGCACCGCCTCTTCGAAGTCATGCGCGCGCACCACCGAAAGCACGGGGCCGAAGATCTCTTCCTTGTAGATGCGCATGTCAGGCGTAACGTCGTCGAACAGGCAGCCGCCCATATAGAAGCCGTTTTCATAGCCCTGCATCTTGAAGCCGCGGCCGTCGACAACGAGCTTGGCGCCTTCCTGGATGCCGAGATCGACATATCCCTTGACGCGCTCCAGTGCCTGCTTGGTCACCAGCGGGCCAAAATCGGCAGACGGGTCGGTCGAGGGGCCGATCTTCAGGCTTTCGACACGCGGGATAAGCTTTTCCACCAGCCTGTCAGCCGTTGCCTTGCCGACGGGCACCGCAACGGAGACGGCCATGCAGCGTTCGCCGGCAGCACCGTAGCCGGCGCCTACCAGTGCGTCGACGGCCTGGTCCAGGTCGGCGTCGGGCATGATGATCATGTGGTTCTTGGCGCCGCCGAAGCACTGAACGCGCTTGCCGTTGGCGCAGCCGCGCGAATAGATGTACTGCGCGATCGAGGACGAGCCGACGAAGCCGACTGCGGAAATATCCTCATGGTCGAGGATGGCGTCGACCGCTTCCTTGTCGCCATTGACGACATTGAGGATGCCATCGGGCAGACCGGCTTCGGTCATCAGTTCGGCGAGCTTCATCGGCACGCCCGGATCACGCTCGGACGGCTTGAGGATGAAGGCGTTGCCGCAGGCGATCGCCGGGGCGAACTTCCACATCGGGATCATTGCCGGGAAGTTGAACGGGGTGATGCCGGCCACCACGCCGAGCGGCTGGCGGATCGAGTAGAGGTCGATGCCAGGGCCGGCGCCTTCCGTATATTCCCCCTTCATCAGATGCGGGATGCCGAGCGCGAATTCGACGACCTCGACACCGCGCAGGATGTCGCCCTTGGCATCCGGAATGGTCTTGCCGTGTTCGCGGGCAAGAAGCTCGGCGAGCGCGTCATTGTCGCGGGCCACCAGTTCGAGGAACTTCATGAAGACGCGCGCGCGGCGCTGCGGGTTGGTCGCCGCCCAGGCCGGCTGGGCCGCCTTGGCATTGGCGACGGCAGCATCAAGCTCGGCCTTGGAGGCCAGCGCCACCTTGGCGCGCACCGTGCCGTCCAGCGGCTGGAAGACGTCGGCGTCTCGTCCGCTCGTGCCGGCGACGTGCTTGCCGCCAATATAATGACCGTATTCGACCATGGCTTTCTCCCTGGGATGATGATTGGGTTGTCGCATTCTCCCGCTTTGCACCGGCTATTGCAACGCCAGACGACAAGCACCCGTTGTGCAAAAAATCATATACTGGCATTATCGCGCTTTATTTGCCGCAAACTGGATATTGGCTGGGGGGATGCCGATGAACTGGGACGATGTGCGCATTTTCCTCGCGGTCGCCCGCGCCGGCCAGATCCTGGGCGCGTCGCGCCGGCTGGAGTTGAACCATGCCACTGTGTCGCGCCGGGTAGCCGCGCTCGAAGACTCTCTCAAGACAAAACTGTTTCGCCGGCTAACAACGGGAAGCGAGCTTACTCCCGCCGGCGAGCGCTTTCTGGAGGTCGCCGAGCGCATGGAAGCCGATATGATCACCGCGCGGGCCGAAATATCGGGAGAAGGCGAGGAGGTCTCCGGCACGGTGCGGATCGGTGCGCCCGACGGCATCGGGGTGGCCTTCCTGGCGCCGCGGCTCGGCCGGCTGACGGCACTTCACCGCGATCTGAAGATCCAGCTCGTCCCGGTGCCGCGCTCGTTTTCGCTGTCGCGGCGGGAGGCCGATATCGCCATCACAGTCGAGCGGCCGACGGAGGGGCGGCTGGTAGCCGCAAAGCTGGTCGACTACACGCTGGGGCTGTTTGCGGCGCGCGCCTATGTCGAAGAGCACGGCCTGCCGCAGACGGTTGCCGATCTTTCCGCGCATCGCCTCGTCGGCTATGTGCCAGACCTGGTCGCCAGTCCTTCGCTCGACTATGCCGCAGAATTCAGCCCGCGCTGGGATGCGCGGTTCTCGATCTCTTCCAGCCTAGGGCAGACGGAGGCAGTGCGCTGCGGTGCGGGCATCGGCATGCTGCATACCTTCATTGCGCGCTCCATTCCCGAACTGGTGCCGGTGCCGGCCGCCGCGCCGATCCGCCGCGCTTATTGGCTGGTCTACCATGAATCGATGCGCCCGCTGCGCCGCATTCAGACAGTGGCCGGCTACATCACCAAGGAAGTGGAACAGGCGCGGGCGCTGTTCATCTGAACGCTTGACCGTTCGGCCTCGGTAAGGCATCGAACGCCGACCCCATCTGCCGCCCGAGTCGCGGCCCATCATCCGGAGACGAAAATTGGCCGACGAGATCACCGAAACCAGCCAGACCGTAGCCGCAGGCCAGCTTCGCGCCTTCATCGAGCGTGTCGAGCGCCTGGAGGAAGAAAAGCAGACCATCGCCGACGATATCAAGGAAGTCTTTGCCGAAATGAAGGGCACGGGCTTCGACACCAAGGCGGTGCGCACAATCATCCGGCTGCGCAAGAAGGACCAGGCCGAGCGCCAGGAAGAAGAGGCGATCCTCGATCTCTACAAGGCCGCCCTCGGCATGGAGTGATCCTCCTCGCCTGCCTTCAGATCGGGTAGGTTTCGCCCAGGACGGCGATTTCCTGTTCCGCAACAAAAAAGGCTCGCCACCGGCGAGCCTTTTTCAAATGTCTGGTCCGCAATCAGGCGCGGATATCTTCCTCATGAATGAGGCTGCGCTTCGACGTTTCCGGCATGCACAGGACCACGAGCAGCACAGCCACCGAAATCACCGCCATATAGACTGCCGGCGCGATCTTGCTTCCGGTCTGCATGACGAGCCACACGCCGAGGAAGGGCGCGGTGCCGCCGAAGATCGTATAGGCCATATTGTAGCTGACGGCCGAGGCGCTGAAACGGGTGCGGGTTGGGAAGAGCTCGAGGAGTGCAATCCCGACAGGGCCCCAGAACAGGCCGCAGCCAAAGGCAAGCAGGCTTTGGCCGAGAACCGCCGACAGCAGGCTTCCTTGCGATGCCAGCAGATAGGCCGGGATGCAAACCAGCGCATTGATGATGACGCCTGCCAGCAGCAGGGGCTTTCGCCCGAAAGTGTCGGACAGGCGGCCACCCAGGATCATCACCAGGAAGGCGACGAACAGCGCAATGCTGTTGGAGATCAGGGCCGAGTTGCTGTCGAGCCCGACGGTCGTGGTCAGATAGCTCACGAAATAGCCGGACAGCGTATAAAAGCCGAGGCTGGAGAAGGCGGCCAGCGCGAAGCTGAAGGCCATCTGCTGCTTCTGGCTCTGGACGGCATCACGCAGCGGCGTGGAAGCCACGCGTTTTGCCGCCTGCGTCGCCTTGAAGGCAGGGGATTCATCGACCTTGTTGCGGATATAGAGGCCGATAAGCGCGAGAGGGCCGCCGATCAGGAACGGGATACGCCAGCCCCAGGAAGCATAGTCGTCGCCGCTCAGGATGTTGGTCAGTAACAGCACAAACAGCGCGGCCACGATGGGCGGGATATTGGCGAAGGAATAGGTGAAGGCAACATAGAGGCCGCGCTTCTCGGCCGGCGCGTGCTCGGCCACGAAGGAGTTGGAGCCGACCGTCTCGCCAGCGGCCGACAGACCCTGGATCAGGCGGCAGACCACCAGCAGGATGGGCGCCATGATGCCGATCTGCGCATAGGTGGGCAAAAGGCCGATGGCGACGGTTGCGCCGCCCATCATCAGGATCACCAGCGACAGGACCTGCCGGCGGCCGATCCGGTCGCCGAGGCTGCCGAACACGAAGCCGCCGAGCGGCCGCATGATGAAGCCGACGGCATAGACCGCAAATGTCGACAGCAGCGCCGCCGCGGGGTCGGTGTTGGGGAAGAAAAGCTTTGCGATGATCGCGGCCGAATAGGCGTAGATCACGAAGTCGTACCATTCGACGAATTGGCCGATCGCGGCAGAGCCGAGCACTCTGCGCATTGCCGATGATTGAGCGGTGGCGGTCATTTGAGGCGATGCCATCCCTATGTTGCCGGACATTTATTTTCTCCAGTTCTTTCGTTGTTGCCAGCGGTCATGCGCGCTGCGCAATTGCGTAGCGGCGATGTCCAAGGCAGGGGAGGACTTCCCGAACCTTGGCGAGGCGATCCGTATCGATTGTCGTGATGGCAAGGCCCTCGCCGGCCGGAACCGTGCTGACCGGGATGCCGTTCGGGTCGAGGATCATGCTCAGTCCCACCGAAGACGGAGCCGGCTGGCAGGATGCGGCGACGAAGCAGGTATTCTCGATCGCGCGCGCCTTCAGCAGGGTTTCCCAATGGAATTCCTTCAGGGGACCCGGAACCCAGCCGGATGAGACGAGAAGCACATCCGCTCCGCGGTCGATCAGGGCGCGGCTCATCTCGGGAAAGCGGATATCGTAGCAGTTGAGCAGGCCGAAGCGGAAACCTGCGAGATCGAAGGTAACCAGTTCGCCGAAATCGGGCTGGAGCTTCGCCGGCTCGTTCTTTTCCGACTCCTTGTAATGGAAGGCGTCGTAGAGATGGAGTTTCTGGTAACGGCCGAGCCAGGCGCCATCCGGACCGACGGCGACCATCATGTTCCTCGCCAGATGGCCTTCGCCCTTGCTGTAGGTGCCGGCGACGATGGCGATCTTGTGCTGCAGGGCAATTGCCTCAAGGCGGCTTTCGCAATGCTCGCCGTGCTCATTGGCCATGCGGGCAAGACGTTCGGCGGACGCTGAATATTCATACATCACGGCTTCCGGGAACACGATGAGTTCGGCCCCCTTGCCGGCTGCCTGCGCCGCCAGCGCCTCGATCGCGGCCAGGTTCTTGTCGATATCCGCCGTTCCGGCGACTTGCGCCGCCGCCACCGTCACCCGATTGCCTGTACTGGTCATGAAGCCACGATCCTCCAACTGTTCAAATTCGGCGGATTTGACAGAAACGCCCTATCGGAGTCTAAGATCAAATTGCGCGTAATTGATAACTACAGAGCATTTATGTATGCGGCTTCCTGACCTTACCCGTCTGCGTTATTTCGTTGCGGTGGCAGATACGCTCAACTTCCGCCAGGCGTCGGAACTGCTGAATATCGCGCAGCCGGCGGTCAGTCGTGCCATCCAGATGCTTGAAGCCGAGCTGGGCTACAAGCTTTTGGCCCGGACGACACGTCGGGTCACCCTGACGGAAGCAGGTGCCGTTCTGGCGCGCGATGCAAGGCAGGCGATGCAGCTTCTCGAGCGCTCCGTTCGCCATTCACGACAGCTCGCGTCAGGCAAGGCCGGCGAGATAATCGCGGCCTATTCGGCCCAGGCAGCGCATGGCCCGATGGCAGACATCGTGATCAGGTTCAGGAACGCATTGCCTTCGGCGTCGGTAAGCCTCTACCAGATGGCCTCGCACGAGCAGTTGCAGGCCATCGAGAGCGGTCAGGTCGATCTCGGCTTCATGCTGTCGGCCGCCTGCAAACCACCCTTGAGCCATCTTCGTGTCGTCACCGAGCGCTTCGTGCTTCTGGTGTCGCGATACCATCCGTTCTCCGACCGCGGTTCCGTTGCCCTCAGCGAGGTCAAGGATGCGCAATTCGTCATGGGTACAAACAAGCGCTGGGAAACCTTTCGTACCCTCGTCAACAGCGCCTGCCTCACCGCCGGCTTCCTGCCGACGATCGTCGAGGAGGCCGATGACGTGCCTGTCTTGCTGCAACTCGTTTCCTTGCAGCGCGGGGTCACCCTCTACGGATCGGCGATCACCGCAACCTTGCCGCCGGATGTCGTTGCAGTTCCGGTCAGCGATCCGCAGGCGGCGTTCGATATCGGCATCGCCTGGGATGCAAGGCGGCAGACGCCCCTGGCCAGCGAGTTCATTTCCTTCGTGGAGATGCAGTTGGCGGGCGATGTCCAGCTTTCACCACCAGTCACACCCTCGGCTCTCAAGGCGTGATGCTGGATTCGGCATCGACCGATTTGATGATGGCTTTACTGCCAAAAGCACCGACCGGGCACGATGCTCGCGTGCTAGAGAGCGCGGCATAGTCCGTCTCATTCGTGCAAGCTTCGGGGTTTGTTCGCATGCTGCCAGGCAAAGGGTGTCTCCTCGCAACAATGGCCGCCCTGATTGCCGGGGCGGTATCGGCTTTCAGCACGCCCGCGCGGGCTGAAAGCGACCTCGCCGGTCGCTGGAGCGGCAACTACAATTGTGGCATCGAAACGACGATGACGCTCGAGGTTTCAGAAAAGGATGGGCTGCTCGACGGCGTCTTCTCTTTCGATGCGCAGGGGCAAAGCGGCAGCTATCGCATGGCTGGCCGCCTCCAGCCGGATCGCCGCTTCACATTCGTTCCGCGCGAATGGATTAAGCGGCCGGACGGCTTCACCGCGCTTGGCATCACCGGAATCCTGAATGAGAACAACCGGCTGATCGAAGGCCGGTTGTCGCCCTGCATGCCGGGGGATTTCAAGGCTGCCCGCGCCATGCCCGAGGCAGAGCGCTCGGCTGCCATGGCGCCGCCGCAGCCGCTCCAGACCGGGGCGCTGAGCGGCATTTGGGCCGGCGGCATCGGCTGCCGCATGAACCGGCGCGGCAACACTGAAACCTACCCGCTGGAACTGCAGGTCATTGCGGACGGCGATGGCGTAGGCGCGTTCGGGCATATCCGGATATACAAGAAGCGCAACAGCGGAGCAGGCCCGGCCTTCGATCAATTCATGCTCCTTTCCGGTCGCCAGGACGGCACTTCGCTCACCCTCGAAAATCCGCTCATGGTCGACCGGGGTGGCGCACAGGCGCAGCTCAAGGGCCTTGCGGGCAACATCGGAACGGACTCCATCGAAGGCCAGGTCAGCATGAGCGGTTGCGAGACCGTTTCGCTGAAGCGAAAGGGTGCGTTGCAGCAGGTTGCCGTGCCAGCGACGCTGGCCGGCACCTGGATGGGGACTGCGGGACGGCAGAACGAAACCTCCGTGATCTTGCATGCCATGCCTGATGCCGATCCGCCCTTCTTCGAGTTGCAGGCGACTTATCCAGCAAATCTGCCCGATGCCGAACGCGACAGGCTGCGGCTCGCGCTTGTGCCGGTCGTCGAGCAGGACGGGCGGCTCTTGTTGATGCCTGTTTCCAGGCGGGAGGCGACAGGGGTCTTCGGCACCGGTTCGGGGCCGGTAAGACACGCCCTTGGCCAATGGCGCGGGGTGTTGGTGTCTGCCGGCTCAAACGAGAGCGTCGAATTGCGGGGGCTGGCGCGCGAGAGCGATGTTGCGGCTGCGGCCGGAAGCCCGCAAGCGCTGCAGAACACGATCCGGCTCACGCGGCCGACGAAACAGCAGCAGGAAGCCGTGGCGAGCGGCGAGGCACCGCCCATCGATTTCGGCGGCTCGATCGCTGGGGCGCTTGCCGCCGCACCATCCCGCGAGGCGCAGTGCCGTGTGCTTGAAACATGGCTCAAACCCTTCGAGGGGGGATTGAATATCGACCGCATGAGCCTGGACGCCGTGCTGGCGGGGTTGATCGGTGCGTTCGCCGACGAGGCTTTCGAGCCGGTGTTCGGGTTGCCCTTCCTGCTGACCATCCAGGAGGAGCGCGGTGCGGTGGCGAGGTTGATCCGCGACACGTGCCGTAGCGCGATGCGCATGCGGATGGTTGGCGTGGTGGGTGATTTCGTGCTGAGCACCGAGCACCAGTTCACCGGCATGACCACGCTGATGGCCGACCGGACCGAAACAGGCGGATGGATGGCGCGCCTGCAGGAGGAACTGCGCGACTTGCCCCAGGATCAGTCCGGGCTCGATCGTATCAACGGGATGCGCGCGGATATGGCCAAGCGCAGGCGCGACCTGACCGATACCCAGGCCAAGGAGGTCGAGGCGGCGATCGCCAGGCGGGAAAACGATGTGAAACTCGCCATGCTGCTGGCGGAGGTGGCAGCCTTGCCGGAAACCGGCTTCGAGCAGGGGAACCTCAACCGCGTCTTTGCGCTGCTGAAACGGGCGCAGGCATCCGGGCTGGACAATCAGAGCCTGGGCAAGCTGCGCGAGGGTGCGGAAGCGAAGGCCCGCAGCCTGCTTGACGGGCCACTGCGGGAGGCTGCCGGCCTGGCCGCCACGCTTCCGATGTCGCTTGAGGGCATGAGGCTTGGAAACGAGGCGATGGGCCGGTTCCGCCCCTACCGGCGGGGGATGGAGGAGTGGTTCGGCACGATCGATGGCGCCGGCGTCCTGCATCCGCTCTATTCGCGGCTGGAGGAAATCCGCAACGATGCCGGGGTGAAGTCGGCCTTTCGCGAGAAGCTTCTGGAGGTGGCGACAGGACCGGATGCCGAAGCCATCGTACGCAACACGGCGGCAGCCTATGTCGAACCTGAGGAAACTCACCGATACCCCGAATATGCCGCCCTCATCGATGAGGTCGCGCTGGTGGCGGAAGTTCGTGCGATCTCGATCGTGGACGATTCCGGCAGCCCGCAGCCCGGCGAACCGACGGCCGAGGAAATCGCGCGTTTCGCCCTGCAAAGGGTGCGCGACTACAATGCGCAGCAGGCGGCCAAGGACGATGCCTGTCTGTCCGGTCAGGTTTCGGACCCGGTCCAGGCAATGTTGTGCCTGACGTCTCCAGCCCTCTACACCGGGCAGAAGGGATTTGGCGCCCGCCTGATTGCGGTGCGCAAGATCGGGTGCGTTCCCGAGGTGTCCGACATCCAGTATCGCTGCACCTTCACGCAGGAAATCCAGATCAACATGCCGGGTGGCGAGGCCTATGGCGGAAACACGCTCTCGCAGATGGCCCGGCAGATGAGCAGCGGCGAAGCCGTTGACGCGCGGTTCAGCCGCGCCGCTGGCGGCGGATGGAATATCGTCTGGGGCGACCTGCAATGACGGCGAAAAAGAGCTCCTGCCGTCCGGGGACTGCGTTCTATGCCGGCTGGAAATTCAGCGCCACGCCGTTGACGCAATAGCGCAGGCCGGTCGGCGGCGGGCCATCCTCGAAGATGTGGCCGAGGTGACTGCCGCAGTTTGCGCAGTGAACCTCCGTGCGCACCATCCCGTAGCTGCGATCGACTGTCGTGGCGACGGACCCGTCGATCGGATCGTTGAAGCTCGGCCAGCCGGTGCCGCTTTCGAATTTCAGCTTGGATTCAAACAAGGGCTGGTCGCATCCCGCACAACTGAAAGTGCCGGCGCGATGCTCGTGCAGCAGCGCGCAGCTTCCCGGCCGCTCGGTGCCGTGGCTGCGCATGACGGCATATTGCTCCGGCGTCAGGCGCTGGCGCCATTCGGCCTCTGTGCGGGTGACGGGATAGGTCTGTACGTCCATGCTTTGCCTCCTTCGGCGGCTTGAGCGGATCGTGCCCGGCTGCCAGTCTGTTATCGTCAAGATAGGCATTCAGGAGCCATCGCGCACGGATTTTCTTGGGGGTGGCGCTCAGTGCTTGCGGGACAATTCGCGCATGGCGCTTTCCAGCCCCGAAAGCGTGAGCGGATACATGCGCTGGGCAAAGATGTCGCGGATCATGCCGATGGAGTGGGTGTAGCCCCAGTGTTTCTGCGGCGTCGGGTTGAGCCAGACGGCATTCGGCCACTGGGCAAGCACGCGCTGCAGCCAGACCGCGCCGGGCTCGGGATTCCAGTGCTCGACCGATCCGCCGGCATAGGCAATCTCGTAAGGGCTCATGGCGGCGTCGCCGACGAAGATGACGTGATAGTCGTGGCCATATTTGTGCAGCACGTCGAAGGTCGGGATGGTCTGCGAATGGCGGCGCAGATTGTCCTTCCACACACCTTCGTAAAGGCAGTTGTGGAAGTAGAAATATTCCATGTGCTTGAACTCGGCGCGCGCGGCCGAAAACAGTTCCTCGACTGCCTTGATGTGGTCGTCCATCGAGCCGCCGACATCGAAGAACATCAAGAGCTTGACGGCGTTGCGCCGCTCGGGGCGGGTGCGCACGTCCAGATAGCCATGCTCGGCGGTGGCGTGGATGGTACCGGGCAGGTCGAATTCTTCCTGCGCGCCCTCGCGCACCCAGCGGCGAAGCCGCTTTAGAGCAACCTTGATGTTGCGGGTGCCGATTTCCACGCCGTCGTCGAAATTGCGGAATTCGCGCTTGTCCCAGACCTTCACCGCACGGCGATGCCGGCTTTCATGCTGGCCGATGCGCACGCCCTCGGGATTGTAGCCATAGGCGCCGAAGGGCGAGGTGCCGGCGGTGCCGATCCATTTGGAGCCGCCCTGGTGGCGCCCCCTCTGCTCCTCCAGCCGTGCTTTAAGCGTCTCCATCAGCTTGTCGAAGCCGCCCAGCGCCTCGACCAGTCTCTTCTCCTCCTCGCTGAGATGCTTTTCGGCCAACCGCCGCAGCCATTCCTCCGGCAGGCCGGCGACATCGACGGCGGCTTCGCCTGACACCGCTTCAACGCCCTTGAAGACATGGGAGAAAACCTGATCGAAGCGGTCGATATGGCGTTCGTCCTTCACAAGCGAGGAGCGCGCCAGATAGTAAAAGCCCTCGACATCGTAATCGACCAGCCCGGCCTCCATGGCTTCGAGCAGCGACAGATATTCCCTGAGCGAAACGGGGACCTTTGCTGCCTTCAGTTCGAGGAAGAAGGGAATGAACATGGGCGGCACTTTGCTTTGCATCGGCGTCCGGGGCAAGGCCGGCGGCGGCGTGATGTAAACGGAAACTTAGGATTCAGTCTTTCTTGGTAATTTATCGTTAGGACTTCCGCTAGCGGGCCGGGGGCGATGGCATCGCCGCGGCGAATTGTTTTGCGTACGGGTTGCCATGCATCGTTTCAACGTGCCTTTTGTCCTGTCCATCTGCCTTGTTGTTGCCGGCTGCACCTCCAGCCGCATGGACGAGATTCTCTCGCCGTCGTCGGAGACGACCAGTTCGATCAGCCGGCCGGACGTGCCGACCCCCACGGTTGCGGTGGGCGCGGTCAAGCCGGTGGAGGCTGCGGCGGCGGTCGGGGTCGCGGCACTCATGCCCCAGCCCGCCGTGCCCGAGCCTTTCGAGGCATCGATGCCGCTGGCGGGCATGCCCGTTCCGGCGGCAAGGCCGGTGGCGATGCTGGCGCCCGACATGCCGGCGGTGGGGACCGCACCGCGGATGCGCGGCAAGATCTACAGCCGCCAGTTTCGCGATGCCAAGCCGATCAATTTCGGCTCGCGCTCGCCGCGCTCATTGCCAGTTCACGGCGTTGACGTTTCGCGCTGGCAAGGCGAGATCGACTGGCCGAAGCTGCGCAGCCAGGGCGCGAACTTCGCCTATATCAAGGCCACCGATGGCGGCGACCACCTCGATCCGATGTTCCGGAAGAACTGGCGTGCGGCGCACGAGGCCGGGCTGAAGCGCGGTGCCTATCATTTCTTCTACTGGTGCCGCGTGGCCAGCGAACAGGCCGACTGGTTCATCCGCAATGTGCCGAAGGTTCCAGGCGCGCTGCCGCCGGTGATCGACGTCGAGTACAATGGCGAGTCAAGCTGCAAGCGACGCCTGTCGCGCGCCAAGGTGCTTGAAAAAATGCAGGTCTTTATGGACAGGCTGGAGCGGCATTACGGCCAGCGCCCGATCATCTACACCGCCCCGGATTTCTATAGCGACAATCTGGAAGGGGCATTCCCCAACCATCACTTCTGGCTGCGCTCGGTGGCCGCGCATCCGTCCAAGGTCTATCCCGGCCGCAAATGGCTGTTCTGGCAATATTCCGGTTCCGGCCTGTCGCATGGCGTGACCGGCCGCATCGACCTCAACGCCTTCCATGGCAGCGAGGATGAGTGGCACCGCTGGGCATCGGGGACGCGCGGTTGACGGCGGGGCTGCTTCCGTCTCAGACCCTCATGCGCGGGCCAGCCATTTTGCCGCGAGCATGCCGGCAAACATCGCCGGCACGAAGATGAGCGTGCCGGTTTCGGCAAAGCCCAGCGAGGTCAGCGCCGGGCCGGGGCAGAAGCCGCCCAGACCCCAGCCAAGGCCGAAGATCGCAGCACCCGCGACGAGGCGGCCATCGATTGCGCTGCGCTTAGGCAGCTGGAAGTCAGGCGCCAGCAACGGCCGCTTCCGGCCGAGCACGACGCGGTAGCCGAAGAAGGCGACGATGACCGCGCCGCCCATGACGAAAGCCAGAGACGGGTCCCAAGTGCCGGCAAGATCGAGGAAATTGAGCACTTTGGCCGGATCGGCCATGCCGGAGATCACGAGGCCGACGCCGAACAGCAGGCCAAGCAGCAGGTTGACGATGAAGCTCATGGCCGGTCCTTCAGGCAAGATGACGGACGACAAAGACGGTGGCGATGGCCACCGCCATGAACACCAGCGTGGCCACCAGTGAGCGCGGCGACAGGCGCGCCAGGCCGCAGACACCATGGCCGCTGGTGCAGCCGCTGCCATAGACACTGCCGAAACCGACCAGCAGGCCGGCAATGAGCATCAGCGGCAGGTTGGACGAGACGGTCTGGACGACCGGCGCGCCGGACACCAGGGCGTCAAGCAGCGGAGCGAGGACGAGCCCGAGCACGAAGCCCAGCCGCGATAGCACCCCGCCTTTGTGATAGGGCGGCAGCAAGCGCGCAGCGATGCCGCTGATGCCGGCGATGCGGCCCTCCAGCGCCATCAGCAGCACGGCGCTGAGGCCGATGAGCGCCCCGCCGATAAGCGATGCGACGGGGGTGAATTCAGTCATTCGATGTCTCCGATTGGTGGTGCCGGGTTGCAGCCTTCATTTGGGGATTGAAGCCGGGTGGCTCAAACGAGCAGATCGTCACATGGCTTTCATCCGCCGTGCGAGGCCGGTCCTCACCCCTGGCGTCTGGCCATGAAGGCGAGGCGCTCGAACAGATGCACGTCCTGTTCGTTCTTCAGCAGCGCGCCATGCAGTTTGGGCAGGGCGTTCTTGGGGTCGGCGCGCAGATCGGCCGGATCGACGTCGTCGGCGACGAGCAGCCTGATCCAGTCGAGTGCCTCGGAGGTGGACGGCTTCTTCTTCAACCCCGGCACGTCACGGATTTCGTAGAACTGAGTCAGGGCCGCGCTGACCAGCTTCTGCTTGATGCCCGGATAGTGCACCTCGACGATCCGGCGCAGCGTGTCGGCGTCGGGAAAGCGAATATAGTGGAAGAAGCAGCGGCGCAGGAAGGCGTCGGGCAGTTCCTTCTCATTGTTGGAGGTGATGATGACGATGGGGCGCACCGAGGCCTTGATCGTCTCTCCGGTCTCGTAGACGAAGAATTCGTTGCGATCGAGTTCCTGCAGCAGGTCGTTTGGGAATTCGATGTCGGCCTTGTCGATCTCGTCGATCAGGAGCACCACCTTGCGTCCAGCCGCGAAGGCATCCCACAATTTGCCGCGCCTGATGTAATTGTGGATGTCGTTGAAGCGATCGTCGCCGAGCTGGCTGTCGCGCAGGCGCGAAACGGCGTCATATTCATATAGGCCCTGCTGCGCCCTGGTGGTCGACTTGATGTTCCATTCGATCAGTTCGAGGCCAAGGGCGGCTGCCACCTGGCGGGCAAGCTCGGTCTTGCCGGTGCCGGGCTCGCCCTTGACCAGAAGCGGCCGCTCTAGCGCGATCGCGGCATTGACCGCCACCATCAGATCCTTTTCGGCGACATAGGCCGAGGTGCCTTCAAAACGCATTCCAGACTCCAGTTTCCTGCCGGCGCGACAGTAGGGATGGCAAAGCGAGGGGGCAAGGGTCTTGCGTCGGGTGTGCCCTCGCAGGATAAAGGTTCCTCTCCCCAGAGGGGCGAGGAACCCAGGTTCTGAAAGGTCTTGGCCACAGTTTTCCGTTGCCACGCCCGCAAATGCGTCTGGTGGTCTTTGCCCCGCCCTCTCCATCTCGCTCCGCCCCTCTCCATCTCGCTCCGCCCCTCTCCGTCTCGGCTTCGCCTCGACACCTCTCCCCAGAGGGGCGAGGAACCCAGGTTCTGAAAGGTCTTGGCCACGGTTTTCCGTTGCCACGCCCGCAAAATGCGTCTGGCCATTGTCAAAGAACATGGGAAGCGGGGCGCGAGGGCCTTGCCGTCCTAAGTTGTGTTATGTGGCGCGACCTTCGCGCCCCGCCGGTGTTCTTGCCTTGAGTTCGGGATGCCGGCTCCTGCCGGCAAAGCCGCCCTCCAAGGCCCGGACCTGAGGGCTCATCACCCAGCAACGCCACCATCGCGTCACCGATCCGGCACCGTCCCCTCCACGCTCATCCGGTTCATGACCCGTGTTCCCGCGAGGGCGATGCNGCGAGGGCGATGCGGGGATTATGAGCGCACAAGCGCAAGGCGGGGATGAGAAAGTGCCGCGTGGGTGGGCACAGGCAGGTGTGGCAAGGGGTTGCGGGCCGGGGTGGATGGATTCTGTCCACGCTTTTTGTGCTTGGAAAAATATGCGCCGACAGTATGCCAGGTCGGTCTATGCCACTGGCATGGGCGGCGCGGAGGCTCTATATTCATCCGCGACGGTCTGCGCCTCGCGACAGGAGACATATTCCCCGGGGCCTTAACGATCCTCAGGGAGCTGTCCCTGGGAAGACCCGTGGGTTTTCTCATACGGCGCCCACCTACTTATGTAGGTTCCCGGGATCGCTTCTCCACCGGTTGCGTGGATCGTCACTTCCCATCTGCGGAGCCGATATAGGGCTGCCCGAAGGCGGCCATCTCGCCCGCGCGCTCGCGATAAACCGCAGGCGCGGCGATTGTGCCGCAACGCCGTTTCATGCCATGTTCGCGGGCATGGCCGCTGTCCGTCCTGGAACGGAACACGGCCGGATTGTCCGATTCACCTGTTTTCGCGCGCATGATCCCCTTGAAAGAACAGAAGAAACAGTTGCGGCAGCTGGCCTTGGCGCGTCGCGACGCATTGCCGGTGACGTGGCGCATCGAGGTGTCACTCGACATGGCCAGGGCTGCGGAACGGATCGACTTCGATCCAGGCACCGCGGTTTCCGGGTTCTGGCCGATGCGCTCGGAAGCCGACCTGCGGCCACTGATGGATGCGCTGCGCCAGAAGGGCGCGCGGCTCTGCCTGCCAGCCATATTGGACAAGACCACCATCGTTTTCCGCGAACTGGTGCGCGGCGCCGAACTGGTCGAGATGGGCTACGGCACCACTGGACCGGGCGAGGAGGCGGCGGTGCTCGACCCCGCAATCATGCTGATACCGCTTTCGGCCTTCGACGCGCGCGGGCACCGCATCGGCTATGGCGCGGGCTATTACGACCGCGCCATTGAGCGGCTGCACGGCAGGGGGCTGAAGCCGCGCCTGATCGGAGTTGCCTTCGAATGCCAGCAGGTGCCGCTGGTTCCCGAAGAGCCGCATGATGTCGTACTCGACGAAATACTGACGGAAAGCGGCTTGCGCGGCTTCGAGGACGGGGCCTAGAAGGAGGTTCCTTCACCAAGCAACCGGCCCGCTGGTGCTTTCCTGCTTCGCGATCCCTGTTCAGGATGCAACCCGATGAGACTTCTTTTCCTTGGCGACATGGTAGGCAAGAGCGGCCGCACCGCCGTCTGGGAAAGGCTGCCGGGACTGATCTCGGACTACCGGCTCGATTTCGTCATCGTCAATGGCGAGAACGCGGCGGGCGGCTTCGGCATAACCGAGGATATTTTTCGCGAGACGCTGGATGCCGGAGCCGATGTGGTGACGACCGGCAACCATGTGTGGGACCAGCGCGAGGCGCTTAGTTTCGCGCCGCGCGAGGAACGCTTCCTGCGGCCGGCCAATTTTCCCAAAGGCACGCCGGGGCGCGGCTCGGGCGTCTATCTCGCCAGGAACGGGGCGCGCGTGATGGTGGCCAATATCATGGGCCGGGTGTTCATGCATCCGGAACTGGACGATCCGTTCCAGGCCGGCGAGCGCGAGCTTGCCGCCTGTCCGCTTGGCGAACAGGCCGATGCGGTGGTGATCGATTTCCATGCCGAGGCGACGAGCGAGAAAATGTGCTTTGCCCATTTCGTCGACGGGCGCGCCAGCCTGGTCGTCGGCACCCATACCCACCAGCCGACCGCCGACCACCAGATCCTCAACGGCGGCACCGGCTATCTCACCGATGCGGGCATGTGCGGCGACTATGATTCCTCGCTCGGCATGGACAAGGAGGAGCCGCTCAACCGCTTCCTGTCGAAAGTGCCCAAGGGGCGCTTCGAGGCGGCGAGCGGACCGGCGACGATCTGCGGGTTGGCGGTGGAGATTTCCGACCGCACGGGCCTGACCGAAAAGATCGCGCCGCTGCGTCTGGGGCCGCGCCTGGAAGAAACCGCGCCTAATTTCTGGGCCTGACATTGACGGAGGGGAACCGCGCTCCTACCTGATGCGGACTTTTTATCCTTAATCAGATCCGGGGACATCGATGGTTGAGTTTTTTGCGCAGCACTTTGTCTGGCTCGCCGATCCAACCGCATGGGTTGCGCTGCTGACGCTGATCGTGCTGGAAGTCGTGCTCGGCATCGACAACCTGATCTTCATCTCCATCCTGACCAACAAGCTGCCGCCGCAGCATCGCGTCGCCGCAAGGCGGCTGGGCATCGGCGCGGCGCTGATCATGCGCCTGCTGCTTCTGGCAACTATCGCCTTCATCGTGCGCCTGACCAATCCACTGTTCGAGGCATTCGGCCATGCCTTTTCCTGGCGCGACCTCATCCTGATCGCCGGCGGCCTGTTCCTGGTGTGGAAGGCGACCAAGGAGATCCATCACACGGTGGACCCGGAGGACTCCAAGGACAATCTGCTCGGCGGTGCACTGCAGGTGTCGCTGGCCGGCGCCATCTTCCAGATATTGCTGCTCGACCTGGTGTTTTCGATCGATTCCATCATCACCGCAGTCGGCATGACCGACGAGATCGCCATCATGTATATCGCCGTGATCGTGGCGGTGACGGTGATGCTGGTGGCCGTCAACCCGCTGTCGGAATTCATCGAGAAGAACCCGACCATCGTGATGCTGGCGCTGGGCTTCCTTTTGATGATCGGCATGACGCTGATCGCCGACGGCATGGGCTACCATGTGCCGAGGGGCTATATCTACGCGGCGATGGGCTTCTCGGCGATGGTCGAAGGGCTCAACATGCTGGCGAGAAACCGCAAGGCAAAGGCTGCCCGACCGGCCGACGAGGCGTAGGGCGAGGCAAACCCTGCTACTTGTCCTCGCCGGTGGGCAGTTCGCCGCGCATCTCGCTCGGATAAAAGCCTTCGCGCAGATTGATGCCATATTCGACATAGGCCTTCATGGCCGACAGCATCTGTGACCAGCCCTCGCAGTTGAGGTAGGAGTTCTTGCGGCCGGTCTCGTCCTCGCGCCAGCCGGTCTCGGCGATGGTGACGAAGGTGCCGCCATCCTCGAGCTGCTTGAAGGTCATCTCGATTTTGGTCTTGTAAGCCGGCTTGCCTTCCGCATCGGTTGCGTCCCAGCGCAACACGATGCGCTCCGGCGCCACCACCTCATCGACCTCGACGGGGACGGTCTTCCACCACGTCACCGTGGTGCCGGCGACAAGCGGCGCGCTGGCGCCACCGAGCGTGGTGAAATAACCGCTGAGTTTTGTGGGGTTGACGACGGCGTCGAACACCTCTGCGACGGGCTTGCCGATGCGGCCCGAAACCCTGAATCCCAAAGACATGGGTATCTCCTCTGGTTGAGTTTGCGGTAATTATGTTATAAAAATATAACATGTCAAGCGAATCGAAAGAAGACCTGGTTTTCAAGGCCTTGGCCCATAAGGCCCGGCGCGCCATGCTCGACCGGCTGAAGGAAGGCCCGCACACCACGGGCATGCTGTGCGAGGAATTCGCGCAGATGGATCGCTGCACGGTGATGCAGCATCTGAAAGTGCTGGAGCAGGCCGGACTGGTCGTTGCCGAGCGCGAGGGGCGGGAACGCTGGAACCATCTCAATTCGCTGCCGATCAAGCAGATCCATGACCGCTGGATCAGCGAATATGCCACCCACGCGCTGACCATCCTCGACCGGCTGCAAGCCGATCTGGAGTAGGACGCCAATCAGATATCGCGGCCGCCGGGTGCGGGCACGACCTCGCCGGGTTCAGGGATGATCATGGAGCGTTCCTTCAGCCAGGGATGGATGGCGACCGCCTCGCGCAGCGCCTGCTGGGCCAGTTCCATGCGGCCCTGCCGCATCAGCACCAGCGCGCGGCCGGACAGGGCGGCGAAGTGACGGGGCTCCAGTGTCAGCGTCTTTTCGATGTCGATGAGTGCACCGTCGAAATCCTCCTTCAGGAAGCGGATGAAGGCGCGCTGGTTCCACACCTCGGCATAGTCGGGCGCGGCGGCGATGGCGGCGTCGAGCAGGGCAAGCGCGCGGTCATAGTCATAGCTCTCGCGGGCATCCATGGCGTCCTTGACGCTGCGGGCGATGTCTTGCGTCGGCGCCTGCGCCATCCACATCTCCCAGATGGCGTTTTCGATCGCCCGGCCCTCGACCTCGGTGCGCGCATTCTTCAGGCTTTCGAAAAGGCGCTGCTGATAGGTGTCGTCCACCTGTCCGGCTGGCATGATCTCGATGGCGGAGGAAGGGGAGAGCAGGGGCATCGACAGCGGCAATGCCACCACAACGGCCGACGCCGCGCGTTGCCAGAACGGTTTCATCTCACACCCCCTCCAGAACGACGATGGTCGGGCGCTGCGGCAGCGAGCGCAACGAGACCTTGAGCGATCGTTCGGCACGGAAATCGACGGCGAACTCCTCGCCCATGCGCGCGAGGAAGGCGTTGATCGGCGTTGCGTGGCGATGCATGGGCAGGATCGTCGAGGAATAAAGCCGCGTGGTGATCTCGCTCATCGTGTCCAGCGACAGCGTCATGCCGCCGTCGATCGGCACCATCACCACGTCGAGGCGGCCGATGGCGCTGTAATGGGCATCCTCCAGCCGGTGATGCAAATGGCCGAGATGGCCGATGCACAGGCCGGCCATCTCGAAGATGAAGATGGAATTGCCGTCACGCTCCATGGCGCCGAAATGGCGGATATCGGTCGGCACGTTGCGGATGTGGACGTCGTCCACGGTGAGCGCATGGCGCGCCGGCCCGCCATCCGGGTTCCAGCCGCGCAGGACATGTTCGATGCCGGGGTCGGGAAAGTCGGTGTAGTGGGTGCGGTGCGCCTTGTTCATGGTGACGACGCGCGGAAGCGGCTCGGTGCCGTACACACCGCTGAAATCGGTGGCGATGCGCACGCCGGCCGGGGTCTCGATGACATAGGTGGAATGGCCGGCATAGGTGATCGTGACCTCGCCTCCGGCGGCGGATTGGACCGGCGTCAAGTTGACATAGGTGACCTGCGGCAGGAGCCCGGCAACGGCAAGGCAGCGCCCGGCGACGGGAGGCTCCTGTGCGGTCTGGGCCGCGAGCGGCTGTGCCGTCCACAGGAGGAAGGCGGCGAAGAGGGCGGCAAGCTGCAACAGCGGACGCAATGCGGGCATGGCGGTCTCCGTCGAGGCGGGATGGCCACTCTACTATGCCTGCACAAGGGCGCGCCTGCGCAGTAACGTTTTCGCGAGCACCGGGCCGAGGCGCCCTTCTGGACGCCGGGCGGCAATCCGGTTTATAAGCCCGCCATTTCCAGATGACAGTATCGCGCCTTCGAGCGGGGGCGCGCAAAAGACAAAAAGGGGTCCCATGGCCGGCCATTCACAATTCAAGAACATCATGCACCGCAAGGGCCGCCAGGATGCGGTCCGCTCGAAGATGTTTTCCAAGCTGGCACGCGAAATCACCGTCGCGGCCAAGGCGGGCCTGCCCGACCCGGCGATGAACCCGCGCCTGCGGCTGGCGATCCAGAGCGCCAAGGCCGAGTCCATGCCCAAGGACAATATCCAGCGCGCCATCAACAAGGCGTCGGGCGGCGATGCGGAAAATTACGAGGAAGTGCGCTATGAGGGCTATGGCCCCGGCGGCGTCGCCCTCATCGTCGAAGTGTTGACCGACAACCGCAACCGCTCGGCCTCCAATGTGCGCGCGGCCTTCACCAAGGCCGGCGGTGCGCTCGGCGAAACCGGTTCGGTGGCGTTCATGTGGGATCGCGTCGGCGAGGTGGTCTATCCGGCAGGCACCGGCAGCGCCGACAAGGTGATGGAAGCGGCGATCGAGGCAGGCGCCGACGATGTCGAATCCGACGAGAACGGCCACACCATATTGTGCGCCTTCGAAAATCTCGGCGATGTCTCCAAGGCGCTGGAAACGGCCCTGGGCGAGGCTGAATCCGTCAAGGCGATCTGGAAGCCGCAGAACACCGTGCCGGTGGATGAGGACCGCGCGCAGTCGATCCTGAAACTGGTGGCGACGCTCGAGGACGACGACGACGTTCAGAATGTCTATGTCAATTTCGACGTCGACGAAGCGACGCTGGCCAAGCTCAGCGCCTGACCTTCTGTGGACACCGGGTCGGACGGAAAAGTCCGGCCTGGCTGCATCGCTGCCACACAGAGTCTGGTGATAACTGCAAACCGCCAGTATTTCTTAACATCTACTAAAGAGTTGGCGCCCAAGGAGACCGGGTCTTCTCCTTGGAATTGCCATGAAACTCGATTTCTTGACGCTTTACATCGTCATCCTGCTCAATTCGATCACGGTCGCCATCATCTGGGGGGCGATCGCCTATCGCTACCGCAATTTCGCGGCGGCGCGCGTCTGGCTGGCCGGTTGCGTGCTGACGACGGTCGGCGGTTGCGTGCTGGCGCTACAGGGTAATGAAGGCAGCTTCGTGCTGGCGGTGGCGGGAAACGGCTTCGTCATCTACGGTTTTTGCCTGTTCTGGGTCGGGGTTCGCGTTTTCTATGGCCTCCCCGGCGGCTGGAAGCTGAGCGCCATCGTGACGGGAGGCAGCCTGCTGCTTCTGGTGCTTTTGTTCGACAGCCTGCAGGGGCGCAATCTGGTCTATGCGGGCGGGCAGTCCGTGCCGCTGGTGCTTGCGGCCTATCACCTGCTGCGCTGGAAGCGCCATGACCTCGGCGCCTGGATTGCGGCGAGCGCGATGATCGTCGGCATTGTCGGCCATGCCATCGAAAGCGGCCTCAATATCGGGCTGATGATGGGACATGTCGATCACGACTTCTATACGATGATCGAAAGCTACGCCTTGCTTTGCGTCATCTTCAGCGGCGTCGTCTGGAATTTCGGCTTCGCGGTCATGTCGATCGAAAGGCTGCGCGAGGAACTGGCCGCGCTCGCCATCAAGGACGAACTGACCGGGGTCGCCAATCGAAGGCATTTCCTGGCGGTGCTGGAGGCCGAGGACAAGCGGTCGCGGCGCAGCAACCGCCCATTCTCGCTGCTGCTGATCGATATCGACCATTTCAAGGGGATCAATGACAGCAAGGGCCATGCCTTCGGCGATCGCATCCTGCGCCATTTCGCCCAGATCGCGGATGAAAGCATCCGCAGCGGCGACGTGCTGTTTCGCATCGGCGGCGACGAGTTTGCGATCCTCCTGCCGGAAACCACTGCAAGGGAAGCCGAGAAGGTGGCTGCAGCGCTTGTTGTTGCCGTGCGCAACCGCAGTGCCTCGCAGGAGGGATCGGACGGCTTCACGATCAGCGTTGGGGTGGCGGAATGGTCGGCCGACATGTCGCTGATTGCCGGCGACCTGACGGCACAGGCGGACGAGGCGCTTTATCGAGCCAAGGCCAAGGGCCGGAACGGCTATGCCATTGCGGGCCTGTCGGTGCTGCTGGAAGCCGAGGGGGCGCATATAAACGTCGTCCGGCTCAGCGAGGCGTCGGCACGGCGATGAACACGGACGCCAGGTGTCGTTGCTATGGACGTTGCCCTGACAAAAAAAGAGCCGCGGAAGCGGCTCTCAGAAGTTAACAGGGAGGCGTCAAACGAAGTGGCTCCAGCCACTCGGTAAGAATCCAGAACACTGGATATCCATAGTAAACAGCCGTAAAGCTTAATGGCTGGTTAACGGCCTTGCAGAAATTGTCGTTAGCGCGGCGCGGCACCTGGGGTCGGCATCACGCCCGACAGGCTTTCGACCTTCCACACCGCCGGCAGCGCGATGAAGGCGAACAGCAGCATGCCGAGGAAGAAGCCGATCGAAGCGAGCGCCACCAGCGGCTCGATCGAGGCATTGCCGGCAAGCAGGAAATAAAGGCCGACCACCAGCACCACGCCGCTGACAGCCGTCAGCCAGAAATGGGCCGGCGCCAGCCGCGAAGCCCGAGCGGCGGGAAAGAGATGGTAGAAAAAGGCGAATACCGATGACATCAGCCAGCCGGCGACCATTGTGTGGGCGTGGGTGGGCATCTGTCCGTGATCGCCCGAAATCGACATGGCCAGCCCCAGCATCATGCCGCCAATGGCATAGAGAATGGCCAAAGTGAAGAAATTGCGCGCTACGCCCTGCATGGCAGGCTCCTCCGACAAGGTTAATTCCTGGCAGGAAGTGTCGAGGGGCGGTCGGGGCGGGCAATGGCTTGCGGCATCGGATCTGCGCCGTCAGGTTTGCCGCGCCGGTGCCACGAAACCGTTATTTTTCGGCTCTCACTGACCTATGCTTCGGCACGTCCTGTCTGCGCTCGCTCCCTCGAGCGCGGGCGCAACATTAGCATGGCCGAAAATGGGCCGATAGCTGGCCAAACGGGTGCTGAGGCTACCACCCGCCAGAACCGCCTCACGATTTGCGCGCCATTTCGCGCAGGCGGAATTTCTGGATCTTGCCGGTGGAGGTCTTGGGGATTTCGGTGAAGATTATGGCTTTCGGGCATTTGAAGCGCGCGAGAAGCGTGCGGCAATGCGCGATGATCTCGGCTTCCGTTGCCGCCTTTCCGGGCTTCAGCTCGACATAGGCGAGCGGGGTCTCGCCCCATTTCTCATCGGGGCGGGCGACCACGCCGCAGGAGGCGACGGCGGGGTGCTTGTAGAGCGCGTCCTCGACCTCGATGGAGGAGATGTTCTCGCCGCCGGAGATGATGATGTCCTTGGAGCGGTCCTTGAGCTGGATATAGAAGTCCGGGTGCATGACGCCGAGATCGCCCGAATGGAACCAGCCGCCGGCAAAGGCCTCGTCGGTGGCGGGCTTGTTCTTCAGATAGCCCTTCATGACGATATTGCCGCGAAACATCACCTCGCCGATGGTCTCGCCGTCGGCCGGCGTCTTTTCCATGGTCTCGGGCGCCATCACGGTGAGGCCTTCGAGCGCGGCATAGCGCACGCCCTGCCGCGCCTTTTTCGCCGTGCGTGGACCCTTGTCGAGCGCGTCCCAGTCGCCGTGCCATTCATTGACCACGGCCGGGCCGTAGGTCTCGGTGAGGCCGTAGAGATGGGTGACGGCAAAGCCGGCATCGGCCATGCCCGCCAGCACCGCTTCCGGCGGCGGGGCGGCGGCGGTGTTGAAGGTGACGGTCTGGGAGAAGCTGCGCTTTTCGGCGTCGCCGGCATTGATCAGCGCCGACATCACCACCGGGGCGCCGCACAGATGGGTGACGCCGTGATCGGCGATGGCGTCGTAGATGGCTCCTGCCCGCACCCAGCGCAGGCAGACATGGGTGCCGGCCTGGACCGCGAGCGTCCAGGGAAAGCACCAGCCATTGCAGTGGAACATCGGCAGCGTCCACAGATAGACGCAGTGCTTGCCCATGCCGGCATGGACGGTGTTGGCATAGGCCATCAGCGCCGCGCCGCGATGGTGATAGACCACGCCCTTGGGATTGCCGGTGGTGCCGGAGGTGTAGTTGAGCGCGATGGCGTCCCATTCGTCGTCGGGCATCGACCAGGCGAAGTCCGGATCGCCGGAAGCGACGAAGGCCTCGTAATCCAGCGTGCCGATGCGCTCGCCCTTCGGATAGGGGGCGTCAGCGCCGTGCTGCGGATCGTCATAGTCGATGACCAGCGGCCTGACTGTTGCCAGCGCCAGCGCCTCCTTCATGACGGGCGAGAATTCGCGGTCGACGATCAAAAGCTTCGTCTCGGCATGGTCGAGCTGGAAGGCGATGACGGCGGCGTCCAGCCTGGTGTTGAGCGAATGCAGCACCGCCTGGACCATCGGCACGCCGAAATGCGCTTCAAGCATAGCCGGCGTGTTGGACAGCATCACGGTGACCGTGTCGCCCTTGCCGATGCCGTTTTGCGCCAGCGCCGAGCCGAGCTGGCGCGAGCGGCGCCAGAAGTCGCGATAGGACCAGCGGGCGCTGCCGTGGATGATGGCGGTGTGGTCGGGATAGGTGGCAGCCGCGCGCTCCAGAAAAGTGAGCGGCGTCAGCGGCTGGTGGTTGGCTGGGTTGCGGTCGAGTCCGCTGTCATAGATGCTGGCCACGCTATCTCCCGGGCAAGAATGTTGCGGGAGATAGTAAAGCGGGAGGGGCAAGCCTGTGAAGGGGATTCGCCATCGGCGACATTGCGCTTTTAGGTGAAGCGCTTGCTTCTAACGTTCCGGCGCACGCGTAACCGGAACAGCGGCGAGCTTGCCGCCGCGCAAGGGGGCAGGGGATTGCGGGCGTGGCTGCGTCTGGGCCGCCTTCTTGCTGCCCCAGCCGATCTTCGGCAGCCATTCCAGATAATAGGCAAAGCCGAATTGCAGCGCGATGCCGGTCGAGATCAGGATCGCGTCATAGGCAAGTCCGCCGGGGCTTACCGTCTTCATCACCTGGCCGATCATGGCGAGCAGCGTGCCGGCGATGAAGACCGGCAGCGAATGCTTGCCGAGGATCGCCAGCGGGTGATCAGCGCGGGTGCGGGCGAGATTGGACAGCGCCGGAATGGTAACGATGAGATAGGCAAGCGCCAGCACATGCAAAAGCCGCGGCAGCGACAGGAAGGTCTTGTCGAAGCCGGTGAGCACGGCAGGCAGGCCGAGCGAGGCATCGATGCCCCAGAGCGGAATACGCACCCAGGCGAGCGCAAGCAGGACATAGGAGCCGGCCAGTGCGGCTAACCATGGGCTGAAGCGGATTTCGCCGCCGCGCCTGACATGCAGCATCCCGGCAATGCCGATGACGAACAGGAACTGCCAGGACAGCGGGTTGAGGAACCAGAAGCCGTCGCCGGGGAAATTGCCGGGCGCGAGTTGGAAAATTCCCGCGGCAAGCCAGAGCGCGCCCGAGACGGCGACCATGAGCACAAGATTGATATTGGCGAGCAGCAGGAACAGCGGCACCATCAAGAGCACGACCGCATACATCGACAAGATGTTGTTGTAGCCGATCTGGTGGCCCAGCGTTGCGATGCCCAGCAGCGCCTCGGGTGTATCCTCGATGATGATGCGGATGTTGATCAGCTTGAGCAGGTCGGGCCGGAAGAAGTGCAGGGCGGCGGCCGAGAAGATCGCCAGTGTCGCCACTGTTGTCATGATGTGGGAAATATAGAGCACGCCGGCGCGCCGCCAGATCTTCAACGTCATCAACAGGCGATTGCCCGGCTTGAATTTCGGACCATAGGCGAGCCCCACCGCAATGCCGGAAATCAGCACGAAGGCTTCGGCTGAATCCGAAAAGCCGAAATTCTTGTGGGTGGCATATTCGAAAATCGTGCCCGGCACATGGTTGATGAAGATCGTCAGCAGCGCAAGCGCTCGGAACACATCGATGCGGGTATCCCGCAGGGTTGGTGCATTTGTCGTCATGGCTGCCGATTCAACTGGAGGGACATTGCGGATTTGCGACAGGCCATGCGTGTCGCGAGGCCCCGATGCCTATGGAGGCAAAATGCGCTAATGAAGGCAGGGTTCACCTTCCTCCCGTCAAGATATGTTATGGGTCTGAAACAATCGCAGGTCGCAACCCGGGCCAGCGATAGCGTCGGCTGTTCAAACGCGCCGTCTTCCTCTAGACCATGATGCCGAAAAGTGGGCACCGGTTTTCGGACGACATCATGGTCTTCCAGTTGATTTAGCCGCATGTATGCGACGCCAAGTGATTCCACTTGGCTGCAACATGCTCTATGCCCCATTGCAACCATGATCGGCCTGCATGGGTCGCAAACCCCGGAATTGTCGAGATGAACGAAGCACAAGCCCCGAACCGCTGCCGTATCGTCCTGATCGCGCCTGAAGGCGGGACACCGGAGGCGTTCGAGGCGCGCCTGCGCAAGGCGATCGCGGGCGGCGACATCGCCTCCCTCATCCTGCCGGCAAACGGCATGGACGAGGCCACCTTCCAGGCATTTGCGCAGCGCGTCGTGCCGGTGGCGCAGGCAGCCGGCATCGCCGTGATCATTGCCGAAGACACGCGCATTGCCGGCCGTGTCCGGGCGGACGGCTTGCATCTGGACGGCACCAGGGAGGCGCTGGAAGAGGCAATCGACAATTATCAGCCCAAGATGATGGTCGGCGTTGGCGGCGCCAAGACGCGTGACGAGGCGCTGGAGCTGGGCGAGGCACGGCCGGACTACATCTTCTTTGGCCGCTTCGGCTATGACACCAAGCCCGAACCGCATAACCGCAACCTGTCGCTTGGGGCGTGGTGGGCCGAGATGATCGAAATTCCCTGCATCGTGATGGCCGGTTCGGACATCGCCTCGGTGGAGGCGGTGGGGGCGACGGGCGCCGAATTTGTCGCGCTATCGAGCGCAGTCTTCGGCGATGGCGTCGATCCGGAGGAAGCGATCCGGCGGGCGAATGCCATTCTCGACGAAACCGCGCCGCGCTTCGAGGAGTAGAAGATGGCGGTATCGACCGGATATGGCGCTGCGGCGTTACTGGCACTTGCCCTGGCGATGACGCCGGCGGCGGCTGGTGCGGTCGAGACTGCCGGCAAGGCCGACAAGCCCGTCGCCGAGACGACGATCCTGCCCGGACCCGAGCCGGCGCCCAAGCCGATGAAGCCGTTGCCGGCGCCGACCGACAGTGTCGATCCGCAGCGCTTCGGTGGCGGCAATGGCGACGGGGCGATCGATCCCGACCGCTTCGGCGACCGGTCGGACCCGGCCTTCGGCGCCTTCCAGCGCGGCCTCTATATCACCGCCTATAATCTGGCGCTGCCACGCGCGCAAAACGGCAATGCGGCCGCGCAGACGCTGGTCGCCGAAATCCTGTCGCGCGGGCTCGGCATGGCGCGCAACGAGAAGGAGGCCGCGAATTGGTATGCGCTCGCCGCCGAGCAGGGCGTGCCGGAAGCGCAGTTCCAATATGCGCTGATGCTGATCGACGGCAATTACACCAAGCGCGACCCGCAGGCCGCCTATGCGCTGATGCAGGCGGCGGCAGAGGCCGGAAACCGGCTCGCGCAGTTCAACTTCGCCCAGATGCTGGTGGAGCGCAACCCCGGCGAAAAGGGGCTGGAAAAGGCGGTGCCCTATTATGAGCGGGCGGCGACAAGCGGGCTGGCCGATGCGCAATATGCGATGGCGCAACTCTATGCCAATGGCGCCGGGGGCAAGAAGCTGGACGAGGCCGAGGCGCGCCGCTTCCTGCTTTTGTCGGCCAAGCAGAATTACGATACCGCGCAGCTCGATCTAGGCACTTGGCTGATCAATGGGCGCGGCGGCGAGCGCGACGAGAAGGAGGGCTTCAATTGGTTGCACCGCGCCGCCATGGGCGGCAATGCCGCGGCCCAGAACCGGCTCGGCAAGCTCTATATGAACGGTATTGGCACGGAGCCGGACTCGATCAGCGCCGCAGCCTGGTTCATCCTTGCCCGCCGCGCCGGCCTCTTCGACCCTGTGATGGAGGATTTCTTCGACGGGCTGACCGACGAGGAGATGAAGCAGGCGCTGCAACGGGCCAACAGGCTAAGATAAATCGGCCGGGATCCGGTGGCCGGATTGCCCTGTTTTGGGCCGCTCTCTTGCCTCGAAACGCAAATTGTGGTCTTGGAGACGCCGAAACCGCGTTGCGGCAAACCCATTCTTTTTTCCGGAAAAAGCAGACAATGAAGATCAACGGCAACGAAATCCGTCCCGGCAATGTCATTGAGCACGATGGCGGCCTGTGGGTGGCGGTCAAGACCAACCACGTCAAGCCCGGCAAGGGCGGCGCCTATAACCAGGTCGAGTTGAAGAACCTGATCAACGGCACCAAGCTCAATGAACGCTTCCGCTCGGCCGAGACGGTGGAGAAGGTGCGGCTCGAACAGAAGGATTTTTCCTTCCTCTACGAGCAGGGCGATGCGCTGGTGTTCATGGACACCGAAAGCTATGAGCAGCTCGAGCTGCTGAAGGATTTCGTCGGCGAGCGCGCCGCCTTCCTTCAGGACGGCATGATGGTGACGGTGGAACTCTATGAGGAAAAGCCGATCGGCATTTCGCTGCCCGACCAGGTGACGTTGATCATCACCGAGGCAGACCCGGTGGTGAAGGGCCAGACGGCCGCTTCCTCCTACAAGCCGGCGGTGCTGGAAAACGGCGTGCGCGTGCTGGTGCCGCCCTTCATCTCGTCTGGCGAAAAGATCGTCGTCGATACCAACGAGATCACTTACGTTCGCCGGGCGGATTGATTGGGCAATAGGCAGTAGGACGTCGGCAGTCGGAAAAATTAACCGCCGCCTTACTGCCGACTGCCGCCAATAGCTAACCAAGGAAAGACGCACTGATGGCCCGTTCGGCTCTCCTCAATGTCATGGTGCAGGCGGCGATGAAGGCCGGCCGCTCGCTGGCGCGCGATTTCGGCGAGGTGCAGAACCTGCAGGTCTCGCTGAAAGGCCCCGGCGACTATGTCAGCCAGGCCGACCGCAAGGCCGAGGACATCATCTACAGCGAATTGGCGCGCGCCCGCCCCGGCTACGGCTTCCTGATGGAAGAGCGCGGCGAGGTGAGCGGCGAGGACGACCAGCACCGCTGGATCGTCGACCCGCTCGACGGCACGACGAACTTCCTGCATGGCTTACCGGTGTTCTCCATCTCAATCGCGCTGGAACGCCAGGGCCAGCTCGTCGCCGGCGTCATCTACAATCCGGCGATGGACGAGCTCTATACGGCCGAGCGCGGCGGCGGCGCCTTCATGAATGACCGCCGGTTGCGGGTCGCCGGCCGCAGCAAGCTGACCGATTGCGTGATCGGCACCGGTATCCCGCATCTGGGGCGCGGCCATCACGGCAACTATCTGGTGGAACTGCGCAACATCATGGGCGAGGCGTCCGGCGTGCGCCGCTTCGGCTCAGCGGCGCTCGACCTTGCCTATGTCGCGGCGGGCCGCCTGGATGGCTTCTGGGAGGATTCGCTTTCGCCCTGGGACATGGCGGCAGGCATATTGATGATCCGCGAGGCCGGCGGCTTCGTGACCGACAAGGACGGCGGCAACAGCATGCTCGACAGCGGCGCGATCGTGGCCGGCAACGAGACCATCCACCGCGTGCTCGTCAAGACCCTGAAGAAGCCGGTGACGCCGCGCTAGATCGCTTGCAAACTCTACCCTGCCGGCCATCTGATGTGGCTTTCTGCGCTTCCGGTGCTCACGGACCAATGTCCGCTCCGCTCCGGTTCTCGAAATCCGCACCATATGTCTCGGCAGGGCGAGTTATCAAACGATCTCTCGGGACCGTAGACATACTGTGTGTGCGACATGACTTGACGGCCTTATGTCCGCCGTCTTTCAATTTCGTCACATTTCCGTTTAGAGTCGCGGCGAGTTTGTTGCGGGCATCCGAATCGGGACACCAATGGCATTGCTGAGATTTTTCGGACGGGACGAAGCGGCCGACGACGGATACGACCCCTACCGGCTGTCGAGTCCGCAGGTCTTCCTTTTGTCCATGCTGGTGTTCCTGGCGATCGTGGCTTTCATCGCGGCGATCCTAACGCGCCAGATATCGTCCGCCTTCTCGACCAATCCGGGTCTCAACGGCCTGATCCTTGGCGTGCTGCTGATCGGCATCCTGCTGGCGTTCCTGCAGGTGGCGCGGCTGTTTCGCGAGGTACGCTGGGTCAATTCCTTCCGCGCCGGCTCGGAAGAGACAGAACCGGTGCTGCTGGCGCCGATGAAGGGGTTGCTCAGCCGCTCCTCGGCGATGGCGCTGTCGACCAGCTCGATGCGTACGATGCTCGACTCCATCGCCACCCGGCTTGATGAAAGCCGCGACATCTCGCGCTATCTGATCGGCCTGCTGGTGTTCCTGGGCCTGCTCGGCACCTTCTGGGGCCTGCTCGGCACGATCGGCTCGATCGGCGACACGATCCAGTCGCTCGATCCGGGCACCGGCGACACGGCCGCTGTGCTGGATTCGCTGAAGTCGGGACTTTCGGCACCGCTGGCCGGCATGGGCACGGCCTTCTCGTCCTCGCTTTTCGGCCTTGCCGGCTCGCTGGTTCTGGGCTTCCTTGACCTGCAATCGGGCCGCGCGCAAACGCGCTTTTACACCGAGCTGGAAAACTGGCTGTCCTCGGTGACCGATCTCTCCTCCGACATCGTGGTGGCGGATGCCTCGCGCGGCGCCTCCGCCGACGAGATCAACGCGCTGTCGGAAAAGTTGCGCAGCCTGCAGGAGGGCGGCGGCTCCAGCCCGCGCGTGGCGACAGCCATGGCCAATCTGGCCGACGGCATTTCCGGCTTGGTGAAGAACATGCGCAGCGAGCAGCAGATCATGCGCGACTGGGTGGAGGCGCAGTCGCAGGAGCAGCGGGCCATGCGCGACACGCTCGACCGTATCGCCGACGCGCTCAAGCAGCGGGAGCCCGACTGATGGCGCTTGCTCGCCGGCGCAGCGACCGACGCATCGACTACTGGCCGGGCTTCGTCGACGCGCTGTCGACGCTGCTGCTCGCGATCATGTTCCTGCTGTCGGTCTTCGTGCTGGCGCAGTTCCTGCTCAGCCGCGAGATCACCGGCAAGGACGAGGTGCTGAACCGGCTTAATTCGCAGATCAACGAATTGACCCAGCTTCTGGCGCTGGAGCAATCCAACTCGCAGGACGCGCAGGACGCGCTCGCCAATCTGCAGGCTTCGCTTTCGGCAACCGAGGCCGAGAAGAGCCGGCTCGAACAGCTTCTGGCGCAGGGGGCTGGCGCTGGTGCAGCAGCCGACGAACGCATCGGTTCGCTCAGCGGCGAACTCGACAGCGAGCGCCAGATCAGCCAGCGGGCGCTGTCGCAGGTGGAACTGCTCAACCAGCAGATCGCCGCCCTGCGCAAGCAGATCGGTGCGCTGGAGCAGGCGCTGGAGGCCTCCGAGACCAAGGACCGCGAATCCAACGCCAAGATCGCCGATCTCGGCAAGCGGCTGAATGTGGCGCTCGCCCAGCGGGTGCAGGAATTGAACCGCTACCGCTCCGACTTCTTCGGGCGCCTGCGCGAAATCCTGTCCGACCGGGAAAATATCCGCATTGTCGGCGACCGCTTCGTCTTCCAGTCGGAAGTGCTGTTTCCGGTCGGCTCGGAAGTGATCAACGATGCTGGCCGCGTGGAAATGAAGAAGCTCGCCGACGCGATCATCGAATTGCAGAAGGAAATCCCGCCCGAGATCAACTGGGTGCTGCGGGTCGATGGCCACACCGACGACCGGCCGCTTTCAGGCACCGGCCGCTATCGCGACAATTGGGAACTGTCGTCTGCGCGCGCCACCTCGGTGGTGAAGTTCCTGATCGAAAACGGCGTGCCGGCCAATCGCCTCGTGGCCGCCGGTTTCGGCGAGTTCCAGCCGCTGGACACGACCGACAGTGAGGAGGCGCGCTCCAGGAACCGCCGTATCGAATTGAAGCTGACGGAGCGCTGAGGGCGCCAGGTGCCGGCCGCGCGGGTAGGTTGGCAGGCCAGCGTACCGGAATGGGTCCCGGATACGCTGCTGGCTCACGCTGCGCAGCGTTCCGGGATGACGTCGGAGACTTGATACGCGCCGTTCCAAACATGGAATCGCGGATTGGCTGCCTGAGGAGGCCGCCGCCTCCGCATTCTGGGCTGCGATCCGCCAAGTAAAAACGCGCCGGCGAAAGCCGACGCGTTTTCAGTGTCTATCGATCAGCTGGTGCTCAGCCGGCTGGTTGCGCATCGATCGTGCGCAGGGCCTGTGCCTGCCGCTTGGCTGCGGCCTTGACGGCATCCTGCACCTTCTCGAAGGCGCGAACCTCGATCTGGCGCACGCGCTCGCGGCTGATGTCGAATTCACCCGAAAGCTCCTCGAGCGTCATCGGCTCGTCGGAAAGGCGGCGCGCCTCGAAGATGCGGCGCTCGCGATCGTTGAGCACCGACATGGCACCGGCAAGCATGCCGCGGCGATTTTCCAGCTCGTCCTGCTCGATCAGCATTTCTTCCTGGTTGTCGCTGTCGTCGACAAGCCAGTCCTGCCACTCACCGGATTCGCCTTCCGTGGCACGGATGGGTGCGTTAAGCGAGGCGTCGCCCGAAAGCCGGCGGTTCATCGAAACCACCTCTTCTTCCGAGACGTTCAGCCGTGTGGCGATCTCGCTGATCTGGTCGGGCCTGAGGTCACCGTCATCCAGCGCCTGAATCTTGCCCTTGACCTTGCGCAGGTTGAAGAACAGACGCTTCTGGTTGGCGGTGGTGCCCATCTTAACCAGGCTCCACGAGCGCAATATATATTCCTGGATCGACGCCTTGATCCACCACATGGCATAGGTCGCCAGGCGGAAACCGCGCTCGGGCTCGAACTTCTTCACCGCCTGCATCAGGCCGACATTGCCTTCGGAGATGACTTCGCCGATCGGCAGGCCATAGCCGCGATAGCCCATGGCGATCTTGGCCACGAGACGCAGATGGCTGGTGACGAGCTTGTGGGCGGCGCCGGTGTCCTCATGCTCCTGATACCGCTTGGCGAGCATGTACTCTTCCTGCGGCTGAAGCATCGGAAAACGGCGGATTTCTTCCAGATAGCGGCTGAGACCGCCTTCCCCGGAAACGATACTGGGTAGTGTCTGGGCCATGAAAAGCACCCTCCCTGCTTGAGACAATGCCCCCTGATAAAGGCGGGCGAATGGCGCGGATGCATTCTGCACTCCGCATATGCCACTCCTTATACAGGAACAAACCGGGAAAAGCACGCAAATTGTTCAACTCTAAACAGTGTGTCACGGCAAAGTGAACGATTGCGCTCAGGTTTTGCCGGGCGCGTGACCACAAGCGCGATGCCGGGCGGGTCGGAGAATGCCGTTGCGGCCCTCGTCCAGAAGCAAGGCCCGGCCAGCTTTCGCCGGCCGGGTCCAATGATTTTACTCGGCGAAGTGATTTGCGACGATGGATGAAGTTTCGCCTTCAAACACGGTCTCACCGCCGACGATCGTCTTCAGAACCTTGATGTCCTTGATCTTCATTGGATCAAGGTGGCCGACGGACAGCGGGTTGTCAGACAGGACCACGAAATCCGCCAGCTGGAGACCCGCATTAACCCTTGTGGATTGAGCCGACGGCCATGTTTGAAGCCGGATTGCGGGTTCGCGGTCGGTTGACGGACCACGTTTGGACGCCGGAATGTGTTGCCGGCATCG
>NZ_ML133513.1 GCF_003934165.1 Borborobacter arsenicus
ACACGCCTGGCTCGCCCAGACCCTCGAGCGCATTGCCCAGGGCTGGCCGATCTCCCGGATCGACGATCTCATGCCCTGGAACTTCAAAGCCTGAACGGCCGCGGCTACCCGCTTACGCTTGATCTAATGCGAAGCACCTCGGAAGCGGGCCAAGCCTAGTTCGATGCTGCTCTGCGAACACTCGCCGCCAGTCAACGCGCCGATTTTACCGACCTTTCGGATGCGATCGCCGAGCCACGTTTCTACGCCGATACGGATCATCTGAACCGCGCGGGCGTCACCGAGCTTTTTCGCCAGCACCTGCAGAATCTCCTGGCCCCTCCACAGCGTGGTGCGAGCTAGGCGGTCCCTGGATGGCCGACCACGGAATGAGGGCCTGGTTGGCCGCCACCCCAGCAGCACCATCATGCATTCAGCGCCAAAAATCGCGAGCGCGGCCAAGAGGTTGTATCCATGCACTAGCCACGGCTAGTCCGGCATGCACCCGCGGCAGTGAATCGACAGGCTTGCATAGCTCAGTGGTTTCCGGCCGGCACCTGCATCTTATTTGGCGGCGAGGCGTTGCAGGCCCGAAAAGCAGTCATTGATGAAGATCAATTACGGCCCAAACGAGTTACCTTAGTGATTTGAGCTTCGGGCGGAGCACAGCAAGTGGATGACGTGGCTATGAAGGAACAGCAAAAACCCAGGGATCGGTTGCAGCCGGGAGAGCTTCGAATTGAAGCAGATACGCCGCCAGACTTTCGTGTGAGATATTCCCAGCGCATAGGCTGGATGGTCGAGATCGTGTCCAGAGGCGCTTACGAGTGGACACAAAAGAGGACGGATCCATTTCTGTTCGAGAACACTGGCCGCTATATTCGAACCGATTTGGCTGGCGTGAATCTCCTGGTCCATAACGCGCGCGCTGAGGGCCTGAAAATGGAATATATTGGTCCGGAGCGGCTAGTCATATTTTGACGGACCTTCAGTCACAATCACGTCCCGGATGGTGTCGAAGAAGACCAGTGGGTAGAGCGCGTCGAGCGGCCTGTTCTGCCATTCGCCGGCCTCCTCAAGCACCGCATCAGTCACGGCCGAGATCAGGTCGGGCGACACGTCGATGCCATGGAGCTCTTCCAGGTGGCCGCGGATCTCGCGCACCGTCATGCCGCGCGCATACAAGGAGATGATCTTTTCGTCGAACTTCGGGAAGCGGCGCTGGTATTTGGCGATCCGTTTTGGATGGAAGGTGCCGGCCCGATCACGCGGGATCGAAAGCGCCATCTTCGAGGTGCCGATCAGCACCAACGTCTTCGAAACGCCGTTGCGCCGGTTGGCGGGGCCGTCAGCCTCGCGCTCATCATGCAGATGCTCATCCAGCTCGGCGTTCAGAATGCGCTCCGAAAGCGCCTTCTTCAGATCGTCAACGAGGCCGTTCTTGGCGAAGTCCTCGTTCGGATCGCGTCCCGCAAGCACCGATCCAGCAGTTCCTTCTCAATGGCCATGTGATGATTCTCCTTCCATCAATCATGGCCTCACGCACGAAATTCCTGACAGTCCCCTGTCAGGGGGTTCCCATCCAGTGGGTATCGACCGTTGATCTGAGTCAACCCATGGCGGTGGGAATGCTCTATTCTAAATTCTTCCAACAGCAGGCTGAAAGCATTTGGAGTTAGCCTCATGCTGCGAAGTTGCCCTGTCGGCTCGGTGTCTGCCGCAGCTCGCAAAGTTTCGGTTCCAGTAACGCTTACCCTAGCGTTTGGCCTTGCCTTTTTTACCCTGATTTTTGCGGGCTGGGCGGAGGCCGTGCATTGCAAGAGTTCGCCAGTGGCTGGGTTGGACTGGAGCCATTGCAATAAGAGCCGTCTCATGCTCGATGGCAGCAACCTAGAAAGTGCCAACCTTTTTAGCACCGATTTTAGTTTTACTGATCTTCGAGATGCCAATCTCAAGTCAGCGAATCTCGAAAAGGCGACCCTGGTGCGCGCCTGGTTCACCGGCGCAAATGTCGTCATGGCCAACTTCGCCCGGGTTGAAGCGTACCGGGCCAACTTTGCGGAGGTCTCAGCGGAAGGTGCTTCGTTTGCAAGTGCAGAACTACAGCGCGTTGACTTTAGTCGGGCGCGCTTAACCGGGGCCAATTTCGAAAAGACCGAACTCGGGCGCGCCAATTTTGACGAAGCTGTGTTGAGGAACACCCGATTTTCGTTCGCCAATCTTTCACGCGCCGATTTCAGCAGCGCAATTATCAAAGGCCCAATAGAATTCGACCGCGCTTTCCTATTCCTGACCAGGATTGAGGGACTGGACCTCTCGGACGCAAGGGGTCTGCAGCAACCGCAAATCGATGCCGCTTGCGGCGATGTTGCGACGAAGCTGCCGTCTGGATTATCCATTCCAACAACTTGGCCCTGCAGGTTCGATTGAAGCTAAGCACCGCGTCCGCAGCCATCGCCGCGGTTGTGGAGGTTCCCACCAATCTCAGCGCGCTCAGCACCGCGACGTCGACATCGACCGCGCCGGAAATCGCCGAGGTTGCCAACAAGCCCTGTACTCCGACATAAGTAGCTATAACCGCGTGCGCCGTCGCCACGATCGCGAAAAGAATGGCGAAGACCAGCAGCGGACCGAGGTCGAAAGGGCTTCGCGCGGGTGGGACAACATCGCCATCACCACCATGCCGGTGCAGCAGCACCGCTCCGCAAGATCCGAAGCCGAAAGCTGCTGCGAGCGCCGCCGGCCCCATAACGGCAAGGACACCAGGCTGCACGACCGCAACGATGACGATGACGCGTGCGACTGAAGGCGGGAAGGGAAATTCCCGACCTGACCGATGGTCATGGCCCTGCTGCGCGCGGCTGGATGAAGGGAAGCACCGCCAAACGCCGGAAGAACTACCGGCGGCAGCTGGATCCGCAACGAGCGCACGTCCCAGGACCGGGTCATTCTCATTGCGGATCGCGGCAAGTTCTGTGGCCCCGATCCGTCGCTCGCCCTGCACCCCATCAGGTACGTCACGGCGTCGACTATCCCCCATGCGAGATTGCAGCCTAAAGCGCCGATCAGCACGGGTGCGGACATCCTCCCGGCTCGAAGGTCAGCACCATGATCAGCCCGAAAAGGATTTCGCTGGCGCGATCCAGCGGATCGAGGATTCTGCGGGGCACGCTTTTCTCGGCCGTGGCGCTCACGCTTGTTCCGTATGACGCGTGGCTTGTCATGCGGCGGGCGGCAGAGGGAAAAGCATCATGGCGAAGATGGCGTAGACCATCAGGATCATCATGCCGACGAACTATGCGGAGCGTCCGCCACTGGCCATCAGCGTTGCAGCCAGCGTGGCGACCAGCATCGTCCCGATCGCACCCGGCCAGAACTGCAGGCTCATCGGGGCGGGGCCGATGAAATAGCTGAGGATGACGAGCAGCGGCGCGACGAACAGCGCTATCTGCGAGGCGCTTCCGAGCGCGATGCTGACGCTGAGGTCGAGCCGGTTGCGGGCGGCGCTTTCGTGTGCTGAACATCGTCGATGACGTGACCCGGGAGTGTCTGGCCGCGATCCCGGACACTTCGATCTCCGGTCGTCGGGTGGCACGTGAGCTAACCGATCTGATCGGTCGTCGCGGCAAGCCGGACATGATCGTTTCCGACCACGGCACCGAGTTCACCTCGAACGCGATCCTCGCCTGGTCGAAGGATCATCGCGTCGAGTGGCACTACATCGCGCCGGGCAAGCCGATGCAGAATGGCTATGTCGAATCCTTCAACGGCAGGATTCGCGACGAGCTTTTGAACGAAAGCCTGTTTTTCGGCCTCGACCACGCCCGAAGCGCCATCGCCGAATGGAGGGAGGATTTCAACAATGCGAGGCCACATTCCTCGCTCGGCTACCAGACCCCGGTGGCTTTCGCCGGAACTCTCACCGCAACCGTCTTCGGCGCTTCGCTCGATAAGGGCTTCGCGTCTCCACCGGTTGCTCGACCCGCGCCCTGCGGCGTAACAGAAACGGCCGAGGCTCTAACCGCCGCTGGATGAAAGTTCAGTGGCAGGTCACCATGAGCGAAATCGAATTGAAGTTCGCGCTCGATGAAACGAGTTTGAGGGAGCTTGAGATCCGTTTGAAAGTGTTGAACCTTGCAAGCAGTGCTCCCAAAACAAAAACACTCAGTAGCATTTATCTGGATACGCCTGACTACGTCTTGAGGAAGGTTGGGATGAGCGACAAAAGGTGCGAAATGCCATTCAACCGGCCGAGGCGCTTATCCATTCCAACAACTTGGCCCTGCAGGTACGATTGAAGTTATCAGTTAATTACGAGGCCGAAGTAATCTGACTACAACGAACTGCTCCCTATCGCTATTCGGCGTGCTGTCGGGGAGGACCCCACCCGCGATTTGCCCATGACACGGATGTTAGAAGCCTGGGGCCAAGGAGAAGACAAACGCCGAGAGGCCGGCGGCAATTCCTGTGGCGACGACTAGCGGCATCCAGAAGCGCACTTTTCCAGAGGCAGCCGCAATGACGAGCCGTGACAGCGCATTGGCTGCAAGGGCGATGAGCACCGCGTCCGCAGCCATCGCCGCGGTTGTGGAGGTTCCCACCAATCTCAGCGCGCTCAGCACCGCGACGTCGACATCGACCGCGCCGGAAATCGCCGAGGTTGCCAACAAGCCCTGTACTCCGACATAAGTAGCTATAACCGCGCTCGCCGTCGCCACGATCGCGAAAAGAATGGCGAAGACCAGCAGCGGACCGAGGTCGAAAGGGCTTCGCGCGGGTGGGACAACATCGCCATCACCACCATGCCGGTGCAGCAGCACCGCTCCGCAAGATCCGAAGCCGAAANACGACTGAGACCATCGCAGCAAGCGCAGCCGCGCCTGCAAGTGAAAATGGATTCTCGCCCGATTTCGCATTGCGAGCAAGCGAGACTGTGACTGCAGTCGACGAGATCACAGCTCCCGTCAGGGCGCTGACCATAAGGCCGCGCGTAGCGCCGAACAGGCGCACGGCGATGTATCCCAAAAATGAGATCGCTGCGGTCAGGACCGTGAAGAACCATATCTCCCAAGGGTTGAGCCCACCCCAAGGGTCGAGGGCTCGGTTAGGTAAAAGTGGCAATACGATCACCGTCATTACCGAAAGGCTTAGGGCCGAGCGCAGCTCGAGCCACGACAGCCGCGTCAGCAGCTTATGGAGGACTTCTCGGCTGGCGAGCAGGGCGGCGACGGCCGCCCCAGCTCCAGCCGCAGCTTGGAAGTCGCCCACGACTGCCATCGCGCCGAGGGCGAATACGCAGAGCCCCGCGACCACGCCAGTGACACTGAAATCCTCGTCATGAGCTGCCTCGCGCGCCTTGTAGAAGGCGAGGATGGCCGCGAACCCCAGGAAACCTGCAACGAGCACAGCCGGCGCGTGGAAGGTATCGGCGAGTGCCGCGAAAATACCGCCTAGCAGGCCGGAAATCCCATAGGTCCGGATGCCCGCCGTTCGACTTCTATCAGGCGAGTCGCGCTCACGCCATCCACGCTCGACGCCGACCAGCAGGCCGATAGCCAGTGCTAGTCCAAGTCGGGCGAGTAGCGTGTCCATGGCGCAACTACAGGCCGTCGGAACTCGCCGGCCCATACCTTCTTCTCCGCAATCTACATCGCTGCCGTCGTCATCTTCTGGCTCTGATCAATAATTCCTGACTCTAAGTGTCCACAATTTGAATAAGGGCTGGGCTCAGGCCGCCTGTTTCAGATAGCCGACCGGTTGCGAGAAGGTGACCATCTGAGAATCCGGGAGCTTCAGGATTTGCGTCAGACCGGCCTTGTCGGCGCCTCCAACGAGACAGGTGCCGAGTCCGACGGACGCGCAGTTGAGATAGACGTTCTCTGGGATGATCGCCGCGTCCACGTGCGCCGCCTGGATTTGCTCCTCATTGCGCGCCCTATCAGCGATATTGACGAGCACCAGTGGTGCGGTCCCGACAAAGGGCTGCAAGCTTGCCTTGCCGCGGATGTCTTCAGCCAATACGGGCAGAAGCCGATGAGTGGCAGGGTCAAATTTTCCGACCCCACCAACGTCGGCGACATAAATGTCCGCTTCCATCGAGGTATGCCAGGAGGAAGCAGTATGTCCGGCGCTCTCCGGACGATTGATGCCGAACCATAGCAACGTCGAGAGCGTCGCGGCATCGATCGACTGGTCGGAATAGAGCCGCGTCGAACGTCGGCGCGACAAGGCGTCGATCAGGCTTCCGTCTGCAGTCGTCGCGGCCGGAGGCAGCCCAGAGCCACCGGCAAGGCTGGCACGAGAAACCAACCCGCTAGCAAGAGTAGCGGAGGCCAGGAACAGTCGTCTCGTTAAACCTTGCATTGAACATCTTTCAATTTCGGCTCAGGAGGACATTTTCTGACGGCCGGCACCGATGTCATTGACACGCATCAATCTCGGCGACTGCCGAAACGATGAGACGATAACCGCGTGTTCAAACTAGCGTGACGATCTATCCGGTGCGGGCGACCGCAAGCAGGGACAGGGGAAAACGTGCGGCTGGATCGCTGGTCGACCCGGCCGACCGGAATACTTCCGCATCACATGTGCTTTGGCTAGTGATCAAAGAGATCGGGTATTTCAGCGTGCCATCAAGATCGGGATTGGTGGCTCACCGAGCATTGAACTGGTGACACCGCCAAAGATTTTCTGCCGCAGCCTGGAGTGGCCGTATGCGCCCATGACCAGGAGTTCGGCGGCCATGTCAGCAGCGTGCTGGCGAAGGACCGATGCAACCGCTTTGCCTTGGCTGGGCAAGCGATCGACCGTGACCTTGACGCCATGGCGAGCCAGGAAGGTCGCCATATCCGCGCCCGGTTCGGCGCCATGAGCGTCCTCGCCCTCAGTCGGATCGACGAGCACCAGTCGAACTTCTTCGGCGACGGTCAGCAAGTCCAGCGACTGCGCGACGGCTTGGGACGCCTCGACGCGGGAATCCCAGGCGACCATGATCCGCTTGGGCTTCAGCGTCGCGGTAGCGCCGTCCGGAATCAGCAGCAGCGGCTTTCCCGAATGGAATAGCGCGCCTTCGACCACCTTTTCCTTCAGCGTGTCATGGGACAGCATGTCAGGTCCGAGCAAAGTGATGTCGGCATAGCGTGCGCGTCGGCCGATCGCTTCGTCAGACCACGTGATTTCCTGATATTCGCTCGAGATGTCGGTTGAGACGCGGCTTGAGGCTAGCCACGTTGATACTGCATCGCTACGCTCCTTGAGCTTCGCAAGATCGGCTTGCCGTTCTTGAAGCCAAATATCTGACACTACGGCCGCGTATTCGCCTATCGGCGGCGGTGCGGCAAGAGCGACGATCAACACGGCAAGATGTGCCTCGATTTCCTCGCAAAGCGTGGCCGCCAATTTCAGGTCGGCCTCCCCGAGGTCGGGGCTTGTCACGGTGAGCACTGTCTTGATCGTCATTGGCCTACCCCATGCTGCGGTTGAGTATTCTTACTAACACATACGCCGATGCAGTCTTTGAGTTGCATCAAATCGGTACCCAAGCCTGTCTACTCATCTTCCTTGATTTCACGCCCAGACAACTGTTCTATCCAGATACGGAAGAACACGTGATCGGAATGATCAGAAAGGGGCGGGGTCACTAGCTTGAGGGATCCAGGTTCCCACCAGTCGAAATGCCGGCTGAGCAGCGACCAGGCATGATCCCTTTCGCGTATGTGGCCGATCCGGTCCGGCAGCTCTTCGTAACGTCCGTCGACAATGACGCTTTTCCATTCCCGTCCTTGCACATGCTCCTCGACGAGGACTGACACTCGCGGATTGAGCCTCATCCACTCGATTTTCTTGCCAACCATGGAAAAGGCGTAGAGATAATTGTCGTCATGGGCGAAATAGAATGGCACGACATAAGGACGCCCGTCCTTGGCGCACCCTAAGCGTCCAAGGCGGTTCAGGTTCAACACCTCAGTGCATTCGAGCGTGCTCAGCGAACGGATGCGCATTTGCTCGACCTCCATAACCTACGTGAGATAACTGGCTCCTTCGGGAACGTGCCGCGTTGATCGGCATCAATTCAGCCGCCGAGAGAGGAGCATCCTGCAAGGTCTCTCGGCATCGACGACATCCCACCGGAAGCGCTTCAACGGCCTTACCTTGCCGCTTACAATGCATACGATGTCGCGAGCTTTGAAGGCGGCGGCAAGCACGGCATCTTCATGCGGATCGACGACAGCTCTCGGGGACTGGCGCATCCCCCTGCCGGGCACACGCGCGCCGAGCCTCGACCAGGATCGGCGCGCGTGTGCCTACCGCTCGCCGTCGTGCCCGGCGCTTGCGAACCGTGAGGCCTTCCTCCCGGTAGAGCCGATAGATGCGGTTGATTCCAGATGGCTCACCCTCCCGCCGCAGCAGGATGAACAACCGCCGATAGCCGAAGCGCCGGCGCTCATTGGCAAGGTCGCGTAGCCGGCCGCGCAGTTCGGTCTCTGGCGGACGCCAGGACTGGTAGCGGATCATCTTGCGATCGGCATTGACGAAGGAACAGGCCCGACGCTCCGACAGGCCCATCGCGGCCTGCAGATGCGCGACGGCTTCGCGCTTGGCGGCGGACCATACATTTTTTGACAGAAGCTCGCGCAGCGCCGAGGCTTCCAGCATCTGGTCGGCGAGCAGCTTCTTCAGCTTCGCATTCTCGTCTTCCAGCGCCTTCAGGCGTTTGGCATCCGATACGTCCATCCCGCCATACTTCGCCTTCCAGTTATAAAGGGTCGCCTCGCTGACCCCGTGCTTGCGGGCCAGATCGGCCGCCTTCGCGCCCGCCTCGTGCTCCCGCAAAACCGTGATGATCTGTTCTTCCGTAAATCGCTTCCGCTTCATCTGTCGGTCCTTCAGTCGAGGTCGGACTCTAACTCTAAGTGGAGGATAAACTCAGTGGCAGGTCACATTGACGACAACGATGCTTCCATCCTTCAGTACTACGGTGACGATCCCTGTGTAGGGGCGATCGGCTGCTTGGGCCATCTGACCGCGGGCCCTCGATACCATCGGCCTCCTGCACCGATTTTGCGAGCGAGCATCTTTGAGCTGGCTCGCCGCAACGTTTTTTGTGGGATTTGATCCTCATCAATGAGACGAATTGGCGGAAGGGGTTTGCTGAAGTCCTTGTCGGATCAGACAGACCAGGTGAAGCGGCGCGAACGAGACGTTCGAAAGCACTATCGGCGTTGCGATGAACCGAGATTGGCAATGACGTCCGGCAGGCGGTCCGCCGTCCTCCGGCTTTGAGTTCCTCTGGGGTAGCTCAGAGGCGTAAGAGGGGGGAGCCACGGCGTTCTGCAGAAACGTCAAACGCAAGGAGATCAGCCATGGCCGAAGCCACAACCAAACTTCCTATCGAGAAATCTCCGTCCCCGACCGAGGCCGCAGAGTGGACACCGTTCGAGAGCCTCCGCCGGGAGGTGGACCGTCTGTTCGATGACTTCCGCCCATTCAGCTGGCGCCTACCGTCGAGAGTATTCGGCCTCGAAGCGCCTCGCATCCGCGCACAGTGGCAGCTCGCGCCAGCCGTGGACCTGGTCGAGAAGGACACCGGCTACGAGATCACCGCCGAGCTTCCCGGCATCGATGAAAAAAACATCGAGATCAAGCTTTCCAACCACACGCTGACTATCAAGGGGGAGAAGAGCGAAGAGAAGGAAGAAAAGCAGAAGGACTATTACCTGTCCGAGCGGCGCTACGGCTTGTTCCAGAGGAGCTTCCAGCTTCCGGAAGGCATTGATGTCGACAAGATCGAGGCGACCTTCACCAAAGGCGTGCTGACGGTGAACCTGCCCAAGAGTGCCGAGGCGAAGAATGCGGAAAAGAAGATCTCGGTCAAGTCGGCGTGAGCAACTCATGGCATCGAGGCGTATGACGCGCTGGTGCCATGAGCTTTCGTCGCGAGTGCTTTCTTTCGGAGTTCCTGCGAGGGGCCCTGTTTCCAATCGGATCGGTAACGATCCAGAGCCATGGAGAAATCGCATGGTTGGCACATCGATTCCCAATTTCACGCATGCAGCGCAACAGGCGCAGCAGTGGGTCAACGAACTCGCCGGCGGCCTGAACTGGGATGAGCGGCGCTCGTATCACCTCTTGCGTTGCGTCCTGCAGGCGCTCCGGGACTGGCTGCCGCAGCAAGAGATGGCCGACCTGTCGGCGCAGCTTCCCGCCCTCATCCGCGGCATCTATTTCGAGGGCTGGAAGCCGCTGGAAACGCCGGTTTGGGATCGCAGCAAGGAAGAGTTCATCGCGCGCATCCAGGAAGCCTTCTCCGACGACCTGCTGAACGACCCCGATGCGGCCGTGACGGCCGTCTTCCGGCTGCTTGATCGCCATGTCTCCCCCGGCGAGATCGAAGATGTCAGGAACTCGATGAAGAAGACGCTGCGCGATCTGTGGCCGGCGGACTGACGCAATGTTCCGTGACCGGCAGGATGCGGGGCGCAAGCTGGCGGGCGAACTGGAGAAGCTCGGCCTTGCCGATCCCGTCGTGCTGGCGCTGCCACGCGGCGGCGTGCCAGTCGCTGCCGAGATCGCCAGGGCATTGAAGGCTCCGCTCGACCTGGTCATTGTGCGCAAGGTCGGTGCGCCGGGAAACCCGGAACTGGCGGTCGCGGCCATCGTCGACGGCGACCCTCCGGATGTCGTTCTCAATCGTGAGATCGTGGAAGCTTACGAGCTCGATGATGCCGCGCTGCGCGATCTTGTTGCTCGCGCGCGTCCTGAACTGGAGCGCCGGCGGCGCGTATACCGGGCAGGGCGACCGCTTGTTCCGATCGCCGGCAAGACAGCCCTCCTCGTCGACGACGGTGCGGCCACGGGGACCACGATGAAGGTGGCGATCCGCGCCCTGCAGCGGCGATCGCCCCGGGAGATCGTCGTAGCTCTTCCTGTCGCGCCGCCTGAGACCATCGAGGAACTGGCTTGCGAGGCGGACCGGGTCGTCTGTCTGAGCCAGCCTGCCCGCTTTTTCGCGCTGACATACCATTACCGGGACTTTCCCCAGCTCACCGATGAAACGATGATCGCAATGCTTCCACCTCCGCAACGCAGAGCGAAGGGATCTTCGCCGACCCCCGGGTCGCTATAAGGAACCTGGATGACATCGCGGGATGCCAGCCACTGGAAGTTCCCAAGCCGGGACAAGGCGAGAACGAAGTAGACGGTTTTGGAGCTAGGCTTTCAGTCCATCGCTTCGTAACTCGACAAATTTGCGGCACTCTACCAACTTTTATTCACACCTCTTCAGATATATCCTTGATGGCCAACAACGTCGTGGCCTTGCGGAGCGGGCATACATTGCGGTTCGCAATTGCTGGCGACGTGGCAGACCTGTCTGCTACGATCTGGACGGGAGAGGCTATGCCAGCCCAAGAGATGCCTGGACTAAAAGGGCGCTTTCTTCACGCGGTCCTCTCGCGCCGCTTTGAAGGGTGGATTGGCTATCTCCTGGCGGCAGCGGCGGTTGCCATCGCCTTTCTCATCAGGTTTCCACTGCAGGGTTCCCTCGGAAATGCCGCCGTCTTCATTCTTTTCGTTCCCGCCGTCCTCGCAGCGGCGATTACAGGCGGCATCGGTCCGGGATTGTTCGCGTTCATCCTCGCGCTGGCGAGCGCCTTCTATCTTGTCGGCACCGATCCTACGTTTTGGCTGCAGGTCGCGGTTTTCACTCTCGTCAGCCTGGTGATCGCCTGGATGGGCGAGATGCTGCACCAAGCGCGCCGAGCCCTCGACAAAACAGAAGATATTTTGAGGGCCAGCGAGGCGCATTTGCGTTCGATCCTCGACACCGTTCCCGACGCGACAGTGGTGATTGACGAGCAGGGGCTAATCACATCCTTCAGCGCGGTCGCGGTTCGGCTATTCGGATACACGGAAGGGGAAGTCAGCGGATCCAATGTAAATATATTGATGCCCGAACCATACCATAGCGAGCATGAGGGTTATCTGAACCGATACCTAACCACCGGAGAGAAACGAATAATCGGCATTGATCGCGTTGTCGTGGGCCGAAGGAAGGATGGTTCGACATTTCCAATGAAACTCGCAGTCGGCGAAATGCGGTCCGGGGGTCGAACCTTCTTTACCGGGTTCATCCGCGACCTCACTGAGCGCCAACAGTCCGAGGAGCGTCTTCAAGGGGTTCAGAACGAACTGGCAAGGCTCGCTCGCCTGAGCGAGCTTGGGGAGATGGCGTCCATGCTGGCTCACGAACTCAATCAGCCACTGGCAGCAATCGCTAATTATACGCAAGGTTGCGTGCGGCTTTTGGACCGGCCGACCGGGGCCTCATCCGATCAGATGAGAAAGGCGCTTGAGGAAACGGCCCGGCAATCTCTGCGTGCGGGCGGCATCATCCGGCATCTGCGCGAGTTCGTCACGCGAGAGGACAGCGAGAGGTCGCTGGTAAATATCCGCAAGCTCATCGAAGAGGCCGGGGCACTGGCTCTCATTGGCTCACGCGAGCAAGGCGTGCGGTCGATATTCAGATTTGCTGCCGATACGGAAGACGTGCTGGTCGATAGGGTCCAGATTCAGCAGGTCATCATCAATCTGATCCGCAACGCCATGGATGCCATGCGCGATGGCGACCGCCGCGAGTTGACCGTGCGGACGAGCAGCGACGGCGACAGCCATGTCATAATTGAGATTGCCGATACGGGATCAGGGATTCCAGACGAAATCGCGGCCCGCCTGTTTGAGCCGTTCGTCACCAGCAAGGCCAATGGCATGGGCATCGGCCTCTCGATCTCCAGGCGCATCGTAAAAGCCCACGGCGGCAGCATATCGGCAAACCGCAACAGCGAAGGCGGAGCGACTTTCCGCATTTCTCTGCCTGTCGTCCCAAGGGAGGCAGACAATGCAGATCGATAATTACACTGTTCACATCGTGGACGACGAGGAAGAGGTACGCAGGTCGCTTGCATTTCTACTGACCGCAACCGGTTTCACAGTACGCGTCCATGACAGCGCGACGAGCTTTCTTGCTGTCGCACCATCAGCCGTCAGCAAGGCGTGTCTGGTTACTGACCTGAGGATGCCGGATATGAATGGGGTTGAACTGCTGGAGAAGCTTAACGAAATGGGTGCGTTGGTGCCGGCGGTTGTCATCACCGGTCACGGAGACGTCCCGATGGCGGTGGCAGCTATGAAGGCGGGTGCGGTCGATTTCATCGAGAAGCCGTTCGAAGACGAAGTCCTGATCAGCTCGATCACACGGGCCGCGGAGAGACTGCACAAGATTGCCGGGTCAGGCGAGGACATTGCAGCGTTGCGGCCCCGGCTCAGCGGGCTGTCGGATAGGGAGCGACAGGTCCTGCACGCCATCGTCGCCGGGCTCCCCAACAAGACGATCGCCTACGACCTCGACATCAGCCCGCGGACTGTGGAAGTCCATCGCGCCAACATCATGTCGAAGATGCGGGCCCGCAGCCTGCCTGAGCTCGTCCGCATGGCGATTGCCCTGGGTCTTGCCGAATAAAGCCATAGCGAGCTCTGATAACGCTTGTGATCGCACTTCGATCATCGCCTGACATCGATTTCTCCTCGCGATTGGTTCCCGTTTGATCCTGCGCAATGCCTCCCACCACCGATCGGCGGATGCTGGCGTCGGCATGCAGGAAAATGAGCGAATGGTTCTGCGTGGCACGAAATTCATCCTGGTCGCCGCGCCGGATGCGAGCTTCAGACATTCGTTAGTGTTCGCATTGGAAAGCGACGACTACAGCGTGCATGCCTTTAGGTATGCAGAAGACGCCTTTGTGTCCGCTTACGTTCATAAAGCTGCGTGTGCCGTCATCGACGACGATGCCGTCAGCGATTGGGATCAAGTCCAGGAGCAGTTCAGCCGGTTCGCGAAGCCCGTCATCCTGCTTGTGGACCAGTTCCGCAAAGCACCGGAGCTACCTGCCATAACGCCCTTGATGAAGCCGTATCTGGGCGCGCCGCTCATCGCGGCGGTGCGGAATGCAATCACCGACCTCGAGTAAGAGCCGCTACGTAGATTCCTCTACGGTTGTCACCGGATTCCAGGCCGCGCCCGTTTGAGCCAAAATGCCTCAATGGCATTGGGAGATCGTCATGGCACTGATTGAGACGTCCCGAACTTCAGCTTACTCCCGCGATCCACGGATCGTTCGCTCAACAGCACCCTCAACACTGGGCAGCTTGCAAGCGGTTGGCTTTTTTCCGGCTGGGGCCGAGATTTATGCTCAAGGTGAAAGAAGCGACAGTCACTACAAGATCGAGTTTGGGGCCGTGCGTGTGTATCGCTTGCTTGCCGACGGCCGCCGCCAGATTTCGGCCTTTCATTTTGCTGGCGAGGTGTTCGGGTTTGAGGCTGATGCCATACATCACTTCTTTGCGGAAGCGATTTGCGCCACGAACATTCGCGTGCTGCGCACATCGTCCCGTCAAAATGAACTTTCCGGCGAATTGCTGTCGATGGCTCTCCAGAGCCTCGTAAGAGCGCAGGAGCATCTTCTGGTGCTGGGGCGTCAAAATGCCATGGAGCGTGTGGCTGCGTTCCTGACGGAAATGTCCGAGCGCCAAGATGACCTGGGCAACATTGAATTGCCGATGTCGCGGATGGATATCGCGGACTATCTCGGACTGACCATCGAGACCGTATCCCGGGTCTTCTCCAGGCTCAGGCAGCAGGGTGTCATCAGACTGACAGGCCTGCGCACCGTGGAGGTGATGAAATGGCAGGCCTTACAGCACATGATCGATTAACAATCATGGATCTGACTCCTCGCGAACCTGTTGCGCCCCTATCCTCCATGTTTACCCGACAGCAGAATTGGCAGCCGATAACCACCGCCCCCCACGGCGCGGACCTGGAACTGGCCGTCATCAACCGCGACGGCATACATGCACTCGTTTTCCCCTGTCGGCGCATGTCAGAAGGCTGGGTGCGTGCGAACACGAGTGACAAGATCGAGGTCTCACCAACGCACTGGCGTGATTGGAACGGTGCCGCCACGTGATCTTGTCTGAAGCTATGCCTCCTTGTTCTCAGGCTCCTTCAAGGCCTCCCTGCGCAGAATTCGTCTGAGTTTTTCTTCCTCGTCTGCAAGCAATTTCATCAGAACCCGGCGCGTCGCCTCGTCTTTCTCTTCGGCCAGACGCTCTTGAAAATGCTCGATATTCAGACGCGCGATCAGCTTGTCCATACTTCAAGCTCTAGGGTGAACGCCATTCGTCGTTCCTATCCAATGCAGGGCGGTGGACACCCCGATGGGTTCCTGTCGGTGCGTGCTGTAGGAGATCTATACGCCTTGCGAAAGGACCGACGCTCGAAAAATAGCATCGGCCGCCAGCCTTCTCAAGGCGAGTGACCGTGGATACGAGTTTTGGCCCTGATGCCATCAACCGTAGACCTGTCGAAAACGCCGCTTTGCCAGCCATGGGTGACCCATCGCCCGATCCAGGAGTTGCGACCTCCTCGCCCGATGCCGCTCGCATGCTCAAGAAGCCGCGCCTTTGCGGCCGATCAATGCCGAAAACGCGCAATTGGGGTACCGAAAGCTATGGCGAGAGCTCTCAGTTCTGAATTGCCCGGCCTCGACGACGCAGAAGCCGATGAGCGGCTGAGATCGGAAGGCTTCAACGAGTTGCCCCGTTCGGGCCATCGAACGCCTCTGGATATTGCAATCGATGTCCTGCGGGAGCCGATGCTCACCCTCTTGCTGGCTGGCGGCGCGGTCTATCTCGTGCTCGGCGACCTGAAAGAGGCCCTTATTCTGATCGTGTTCGCCGGCATGTCCGTGACGATAACGCTGGTGCAGGAGGCGCGAACCGAGCGCGTCCTCGAGGCGTTGCGCGACTTGACCAGTCCGCGGGCCTTGGTCATCCGCGAGGGAGTGAAGAAACGTATCGCCGGGCGTGAAGTCGCGCGCGGAGACATTATCCTGCTGGGCGAAGGGGACCGCGTACCCGCTGATGCCCGCCTGCTGGAAAGCCGCAATCTTCTGGCCGACGAATCGCTGCTCACGGGAGAATCGATGCCTGTGCGCAAGATTGTTGCCGACGCAACCCATACGGCAGGGGCCCGTCCAGGCGGTGATGATCTGCCCTACGTTTACGCCGGCTCGCTGGTGGTCAGCGGCAGCGGTCTCGGAGAGGTGATCGCGACCGGCCCGCGCAGCGAGATCGGGAGGATAGGCCAGTCGCTCCACCAGCTTGAAACCGAGCCGCCACGGCTTCTCGCCCAGACGCGCCGCTTGGTATGGCTCTCGGCCGCCGCGGGCGGCATCGTCAGCACCTTGGCGGTAGTGCTTTACGGACTGCTCCGCGGCGGATGGCTGGACGCTTTCCTGGCTGGAATCACTATCGGCATGTCGATGCTGCCTGAGGAATTCCCGCTGGTGCTGGCTGTCTTCATGGCGATGGGAGCTTGGCGGATCTCCCAAGCGCGCGTCCTTACCCGCCGGGCTACAGCAATCGAGACACTCGGATCAGCGACAGTGTTGTGCACGGACAAGACCGGCACGCTGACCGAAAACCGCATGTCGGTTGCCGTGCTGCGTACCAGGCGCGGGCGTGCCCTGCACGCGCGGGAGAAACCGCACGAACCTTTGGCGGACGAGTTCCGCGAAATGGTCAAATATGGCCTTTTGGCGAGCGAGCCAGAGCCCTTCGACCCGATGGAGAAGGCTTTTCACAATCTTGCGCGCGATCGCATGGCAGGAGCGTCTTTGTCGCCGCACTGGAAACTGGTGCGCACCTATGGGCTCCGGCCGGAGCTTCTCGCAGTGACAAACGTGTGGGCACTTGCCGATGGGAACTCCAACGTCTTCGGCGCTGCCAAGGGAGCGCCCGAGACCATCGCCGAACTCTGCCGCCTCGGACCAAAAGAGGTGTCTGGCGTGAAGGAAGCGGTTGAGACCATGGCGGCTGATGGGTTGCGGGTCCTGGGCGTGGCAAAAGTCAGCTGTCCGAAAGCCGCCCTGCCAGAGTCTCCGCGGGATTTAAGCTTCGAGTTCCTCGGCCTCGTCGGCCTTGCCGACCCCGTGCGCCCCAGCGTCCCCGCAGCGGTGCGCCAATGCCGTTCGGCCGGCATCCGAATTCTCATGGTCACTGGCGACTACCCGGCGACCGCCATCGCCATCGCTCGTCAGGCTGGGCTCGACGCCGAGGAAGTGCTTACGGGGCGTGACCTCGAATCCATCGACGATGCCGGATTGATGCGCCTCCTGCGCAACACGAGCACATTTGCAAGGACCATGCCTGAGCAGAAACTGCGCATCGTTCAGGCGCTCAAGGCCGACGGCCATATCGTCGCGATGACCGGAGACGGCGTCAACGACGCGCCATCGCTGAAGGCAGCCAATATCGGCATTGCCATGGGTGGCCGCGGCACAGACGTCGCGCGGGAAGCCTCGTCCCTCGTGCTTCTCGACGATGACTTCGGCTCCATCGTGAAAGCAGTCCGTTTGGGCAGGCGCATCTACGACAATCTCCGCAAAGCGATGGGCTTCATCTTTGCCGTCCACGTGCCTATTGCCGGGTTGGCGCTGCTACGTCTGATTTTCGGGCTGCCCATTATCTTCACCCCGATCCACATCGCCTTTCTGGAGATGATCATCGACCCGGTCTGCTCGTTGGCTTTCGAGGCTGAAACGGAAGAAAAGGACGTGATGGACCGACATCCACGGCCTCCGAACGATCGGCTGTTTTCGCCGGCTTTGATCGGATGGAGCCTGCTGCAGGGCACGCTGGTCCTCGTGCTCGTCGCCGGCATCTTCGTGTCGACGCTGCAGATTGGCATGCCAGAAGACGAAGCGCGCGCAGTCGCCTTCTTGTCCCTGGTGGTTTCAATCGTCAGTCTGATTCTGATCAACCGATCCTTCAGCGCCTCGTTGATCACCGCTTTCCGCAGCCCCAATCCCATGCTGGCCTGGATCGTGCTCGCAGTCGCCGCGATCATGACGCTGAGTCTGTCCATTCCCTCGCTGAGCGCGCTGTTCCGTTTCGCGCCCTTACAGTGGGACAACGTAACCTTGGCTGTCGTGACCGGGTTGATCGCACTCGTCATGCTTGAGTTGCTCAAGCCTGTGTGGAGCGAGCGCCTGCGTTCATAGAATCCGGCACCTCACCAGAATCGGTCAGGGGCCTCGGTTCCTATCTGATTTGACCCGGATCAAGGACCAGCACACCTGTCCCGTGGATGTTATCTACAGGCGGGCGGAGTCGAGCAGCGAGGTAAGCGAGCATGAGCGACATCACGTTGAGACAATACATTATCGACGAGCTTGAATTCGAGCCGAGTATCGATGCGGCCGACATCGGCGTGGCGGTGGAAAATGGCATCGCCACCTTGACCGGGCACGTCCCTACCTACGCCCAAAAGGTGACCGTCGAGAATGTCGTGCGCAGGGTGAAAGGTGTCAAAGGCATCGCGCAGGAAATCGAGGTTCGCCCCTTTCCGTCGGGCGCCTTGGCGGCGCTGCCGTGCTCGTGCCCTGACATGGCGTTCAGCTGGCCCGTTCTCCGAGGGAACGCACGGTTGCAATCCATTTCTTTCGCTTGGTGTCGCTGACGCCCTCCACCAGTCCGAACAGGGTTTCCCGCACAGGGTTGATGCCGACGAAATTGAGGATATTGCGGCGCATGCCGGCAACGCCATGGCCGAGATACCAGAGCCGGTAGACCGGGGCCGGCATGCCCATCGTCACCACGATACGCGCCGAGCGGCCCTTCAGCAGCGTTTTAGCGAAGCCGTCCTTGCCCGTATCTGGATAGGCAAACGCCAGACCCGGGCGCATCACCTGCTCAAGGAATGCCTTGAGCATAGCCGGCATCATGCCCAGCCACAGCGGGAAGACGAAGACGATGTGCTCCGCCCATTTGATCGCCTCGGCAGCATCCCGCAAGTCGGGTGGGATCATTCCGTGCTGGAACTCCTCCATTGAGCACAGCAAGGGAATGTCGAGCCTTGCGATTTCGATCTGGTGAACCTCATGTCCGGCCGAGCGTGCTCCCTCAACATAGCTCGCAGCGAGTGCCCGACACAGGCGTTTCGGATTGCTGTCGGGATGACCGACAATGACGAGAATGCGGCGTGGCATGCAAAATTCTCCACTTTCCTCGACACACGTTAGACAGCCTTCACTTGGATGCTTTGACCTCAGTCAAGGATGGTGGTGTCTGGCGCGGCGGAGTTCCTGTGCGAAGAAAAAGCGCTTCGTCGCTTCCGACGCAGCGAGATAGGCGAAGGTGATCGCGATCAGCCCGGCCATGACCGGCATTGGCAGGGGCACAAAACCGAACCAATCTGCGCCCGGCAGATAGGGGACTGCGACGGCGAAAACGGTGACGGCTAGCGTCAGCCAGGAAAGCAGGCCGCTCGGCCGGCTCCTCCAGAAGGGTTTTGCACGGTCGCGTCGACGCTTGCCGCGTTGAGGCAGAAATGGTGGTAACCGGCAGGCTGTCGGCGCATGTCTTGCGGCTTGGAGTCGCCGCCGCCCGGCACCTCTACTAAGAAATGATCGTCGGTTGGCGGCGCGAGATAAGGGAGCTTCTGGTCTGCATGATCCCATCCCGCGACGACAGGAAGTCGAGCTTCTCGACATAGAAGCGCTTGGCGGACTCGAGGTTGGGCGTGTGAACCGGGACGTGATTGTTCTCGTGACAAATATTGAATGAGGTTCATCAATTAAGCGACCGAACTCGCTGATTGGCATCCGCCTGCTGAACCGCACAACGCAAAGCGTTTCGCTAACCGACGCTGGCGCTATGCGGTTCGCGCAGCTGTCGGCTGCGTTCGACGACATCGGGCCGGCGATGAGGCGCTCAACAAGTTCCGAGACACAACGCCCTCCTCTTTGATCCAGGGCAAACGGCCGTCCGGAACGTCCTGCACATGCGCGCGCTGTTCGCCCACAATCGAGGAAGTTGATCTACGTCAACGCGGGCAGTTTCCCCCGCGCTATGGTCGCCCATTGATGGATAGCCGAACGTGTGACAACATGGCGACCAATCTCAAAAATGCGACCTGTCATCTGACACCAGAGGGGTGGGTGGTGGGCGATACCCCGCCGCCAGATCGTGTTGAAACGTGGAACTGTTGCGTCACAGACCCTGGCCGCGGCAAGCGTTACGTTGAGTGGACGCGTTTCTGGACGAGCCGCGACGTTGCCCTTTCGGAGCGGAACAAGCTCCGGAAGCGCTTCTGGGATGTAGTCGACACCGAAACGATTAACCAATTGGCGGGTCGCCTGTAGGCGACCTCACAATCAACCCTAGTGCTACGGGGTTGATGATGCCGCTCCGACTGTCGGACACGGCGGTTCCGTTATGTACAAGCACATTTTAATCCCGACTGACGGCTTCGAACGATCGGAGAAGGCCGTCGCCCATGGCGCAGCTCTCGCTGCGGCCGTAAAGGCGAAGGTAACAGTGCTGACCGTCACGGTGCCGTTGCATTCGATAGCGTCTGATCCAACTGTCAAGATTCCATGGGGCCTAGATGACGGCCGGCGTTTTTGCAGAATGAGTGGCCGTTCCACCAACCACTTATTCCGAGGTCCCGATGTTCAAGATCGAAAGTCCTGCGACCGCCATCCATACTAATCTTGCAGCAATCTTCATTTCGATTGAACTCAGCCAATCCACTTGGCTGATCACATCGCTGTCGCCAGGAAATGGCGAGAAGATGTCAACGCATTCAGTGGCCGCTGGAAACATGGCAGGCTTATTCGATCTGCTTTCGAAGTTGCGGGAAAGAAGCCGCACCAGGACCGGACATAGTTGGCAGATCATCTCTATACAGGAGGCGGGCCTGGACGGATTCTGGATTCATCGAACGCTTCAGGACAACGGGATCGAAAGTCATGTGGTCGATCCGGCGTCTATCGCGACACCACGCCGTCACCGCCGCGTAAAGACGGATCGCGTCGATGGCGAGGCACTCCTCCGGGTTCTTATGGCCTATAAGAGGGGCGAGCCGAGAATTTGCTCGATGGTGCGGGTTCCGTCAGCAAAGGAAGAGGACAGACGGCGGATCGGCCGGGAGCGCAAGACGCTTACGGTCGAACGTGTCGCGCATGTCAATCGCATCAAATGTCTTCTGTTCTCACAGGGCATCACCGATTATGAGCCGATCCGCAAGGATCGGCGGCAACGGCTTGAAGAATTGCAGACCGGCGACGGGCACCGACTGCCTGCGCATATGAAAGCACAGATCCTCCGGGAACTGGATCGTTTGGAGCTGGTGCTCGAACAAATCAGGGTGGTTGAAGATGAGCGCGATGCGCTTATCGCGGCACAGACCACAGAGGAGAAGCCGTCACCTGTTACAATGCTGCTGGAGATCAAGGGGATTGGCGCGGAGTTCGCCAATATTTTGTGGTCAGAATGTTTTTTCCGACAGTTCAATAACCGCCGCCAGGTTGCCGCTTTTGCAGGACTGGCGCCGACACCTTGGCAGAGCGGTTCAATCGATCGAGAACAGGGCGTCTCGAAAGCAGGCAACCCAAGACTGCGCACAGCGCTGATCCAGATGTCCTGGCTCTGGCTGCGACATCAGCCCAACTCGACACTGGCCCAGTGGTTCAAGGCGCGAGTTGAACATAGTGGCGGCCGGATGAAAAAGTCAGCCGTTACCGCGCTGGCACGCAAGTTGCTCGTGGCGCTTTGGAAATACACAACCTCTGGGGTCGTCATCGAGGGTGCCATTATGAAAACGGCTTGACGACTTACACCTCACTTTCTGAAATCTACCGGGATCCGATCAATCCCGGCGGATTCGGGTCGACGAGCCGTTGCGTAAAGACCATGGTGATCGTCCGCCACAATCCGGCATTTCGGTGAAGCCGGTGTTTCATCGACTGCACCGAGCTGCGCTGTTTGATAACCGGGGCCAGGCCTGATCACGGGCGCGGCCGACGACGACCCAAGCGGCATTACCACCTATTCCCAGGCCGGTGCGCAATCGGGCTCAACATGCTGTGAACCATGTTGAGTACTCTTGGAGAGCGGGCGGGCTGATCCAGCGGGATCCGGAACGATCACGACAGCGTCCGGGCGATCACCTTGTCATCCCGGCGCTAATGGTGCCCTGCGCGCAATCGTAGCTGCATCGCGACTTGCTAGGCCGTAGACTCATTACGGCAGGCACCAGATCCTGGTCGCAACGAGCTTGACGGCGGCGAGATAGTTTTCCGGGTCCTTGTCATAGCGGGTTGCGATGCCGCGAAAGTGTTTGATGCGATTGAAGAACCGCTCGACGAGGTTGCGCTGGCGATAGAGCCAGGCCGAGAAGGAGAAGGTGCCCTTGCGGTTGGCTTTCGGTGGAATGTTGGCCCAGGCCTTCCGTGCTGCAGCCTTGGCGCGGATCGCATCGGTGTCGTAGCCCTTGTCGGCAAGCAGGATGTCGCCCTCGCCGAGGACCTCGATCAGGGTTTCGGCTTCCTTGCAATCGGCGAGCTGACCGGCGCTTAGGCGCAGGCTGACGGGGCGGCCTTCGGCATCGACAAGCGCGTGGATCTTGCTGGTGAGACCGCCGCGGGAACGTCCCATGCCACCATCGTTTCCATCCCCCTTTTTCCCGTGGCCGCATGCTGGTGGACACGGACACAGGAGGAGTCGATCATGACGATATCGCCGTCATAAGCCTTGGAAACCGCGTCGAGAAGCCGGTCCCAGACGCCCGCCTTTCTCCATCGCACGAAGCGGTTGTAGCAGGTCGTCGCAGGCCCGTAGCGTTCGGGGATCTCCGCCCATGGCGAGCCGGTCCGGAACCGCCAAAGGATACCGTTCAGAACCCGCCGGTCATCGACGCGCGGCACGCCGCGAGGCTTGTTCGGAAGCAGCGGCGATATGATCGCCCATTCCCGGTCTGTGAGTTCGTAGCGGCGACGCGTCATCCAAGACTCCTTTTTCAGAAGCCTTGAATCATCAGGTCGATCAAACACCAAGCAATTTTATGAGTTTACGGCCTAGTGTTATCTCATCTGATCTTGCCCGGGCAGCGCCGAGGTTGGACACTTTGACCCCCGGTCAAGAATGGGACTCTGCGCGAAGTCTTACTCCGGCCCCGTGTGCAATCGCATCAATCCTTAGACTTCAGTTGGCGATCAAGCGGTTGATGGAACTGTCCTGTAGCAGTGAGCGTGTTACCCCACCAAACGCCCATTCGCGCAACCGGCTGTGGCCATAGCCGCCTGAGACGATCAGGTCTGCACCGGTTTCCACGGTTGCCTGCAAAAGCGCTTCGGCAAAATCGGCCCCTCCGGCCTCCAGCATCTGCGAACGTGCCTTGACCCCGTGCTTCATCAGGAAACGCACAACGTCAGCGGCGCTTTCCCTCGTTTGCGCTCGATCACTTTCCTCAATCGACGCGACCAGGACCTGGCGCGCGTTGGCCAGAAACGGCATCGCATCGATGACCGCGCGCCGCGCCTCGCGCGAATCCTTCCACGCGACAAGGACGTTTTCCGCGGTCAGCGGCCGATAGCCATCTGAGGCGAAGAGGACCGGCCGGCCGGCCGAAAGAATAAGCTCACCCGGATCTATCGTGCGTAGGCGATCTTTCGGTGAATGGCCGACGGGACCGACGACCAGCAAGTCAGCAGCGCGGGCATTGAGGGCAAGAAACCGTGTCGGCTCGCCAACCGTGCCCCGCCATGATGCACGGTTGCTGTCTTGCGTGAGATCATGGAACTCGGATTTCAGCGCTTTCAGTCGCTCTTCGATTTGTTCGACTTGGCTGCGCGTTGCCTCTGCTGAAATGCTTCCATCACCGTCCGCCGGTCTCACCAGGAATGGTTCGGCCGCAGCAAATGCGATCAGATCAGCTTCTAGGTTCTGGGCAAGCTCCCAGGCAAAAGTTAACCGTGGCGTTGCCGGTGCATCGATATCGAGTTGAACCATGATTGTGTTGTAGATCATCGTCTTGGCCTCTGTTCGGTTTATAATGTTCATCACCAAATGACGGCGGCGGCCTTGATGCCGGTCAAATGATACCCAACTGACGGGGTGAGGGATGTTATCTCTCTATGATCGTCATGTGACAACAGAGCGCTCAGGTCGTCCGCCCTCGCACACAGGGTGTACCTGTGGTGCTATCCGGATCAGCTGCACCTCGGTCCTAATATGGCATCCAGAATAGGAGCCGCGTCTTGGCATTGCCTCGGGCCTTCCTTGCCATTGTGCCTCGGGAACCGGAAGTTGCTGTCGCTAAAGTGATCGTCTCAATGCAAATCCCGCAATCGCTCACGCTTTTCGTTCGATGTCATCCGTCAGGCGGCCTTGCGATAGATCAAGGCGCAGAGATGCCATTCATTGGAAAAGGGATCCATCTACCGTGGGACATGATGCATGTGCAAATTCCTCGTGGCCGCCTTCGCCGTTCTTTTCGTCGGTTCTGCGAGCGCTGACGACGACCGTCAGCGCGCCTATGGCGAGATGTCGATCAAGCAGAACTGCTCTCGGTGCCACGCCGTGGCATTGACCGACGAGAGCGCCCATCCGGAGGCGCCGGCCTTCCGCAACCTCTCGCAACGTTACCCGATCGAGGCGCTCGCAGAAGCATTGGCCGAAGGCATCTCAGTAGGCCATCCGGACATGCCCGAATTCAGGGCCGAACCGGAAGAAATCGGTGCGATTATTGCCTACATCGAGAGCCTTCAGAGATGACGGAGGACGGCGCAGCGTAGCCCGCGATCGTTCAATCCTTTGGCCAAACGGTTTGAGGGAGATCAAGGCGGCCACCCAGCCGATCATGATATAAAATAAGATGATGGCTCCCCCGCAGCCGGACTCTCGTGCTCCTCAGAGGAGAGACAGCTTTGAAATTCCAGGCCTTCGTTCCCTTCGCCACCTATCCGGAAGCAAACGCTGACGCGCTCGCCGCCCATGCGGCCGCGGTCGCGGCCGGGATCGGCGTGACGATCCGGGCTGTGGCTATCAATGCCGACATCCCCGATGTGTCCAATGCGCTTTCCAAACTGTTGCTCGACACGCCCAAACTGATCCGGCAAGCCGAAGCGGCGAGCCGCCAACAGGGCCGGCATCTGCTTGCACTCGTCAAGGAGAAGTCGGACTTGGCCGGCGTCGACCTCACGACCGCTGTGGTCAATGCCCCGATTGCGGCGCTGGGAGAGGCCGCGGCGCTGGACGCCCGCTATAGCGACCTCAGCCTGGTCGGCTGGGAGGCCGGCAACACAACCTCGCGCGCAATCGCCGAAGCCGTCATCTTCGGTTCGGGAAGGCCGGCAATCCTGTTGCCGGAGCTATGGGAGCCTTCGCCTTTCGATCATGTCGCTATCGCCTGGGACGGCAGCCGTGTCGCCGCGCGTGCGGTCGCCGACGCCCGGCTGTTCCTGGAGCGCGCGACGCGCATATTGGTCCTCACGGTCTTAGATGAGAAGCCGCTGAAGGAGAAGGCGGCCGGCGAGCGGCTTGCCACCGCCTTGCGCGAGCGGGGGCTGAACGCCGAAGCCTTCGAGATCATGGCGCAGGATTGCCCCATTGCCGAGACGCTGCAGCAGACGACCATCGAAAAGGGCGGCCAGCTGCTCGTCATGGGCGGCTACGGGCATTCGCGCCTGCGCGATTTTGTCCTTGGCGGCGCGACACAAGGCGTGCTCTCCGACCTGTTGATGCCGGTCCTCCTGTCGCACTGACACGAGCGAGAGGGCAAAAAATACACGTCGCTGTGGTGTCGAGGTCGAGCTTGCCCTGCCGAAGCAGGACTACACAGGGCGGCCCAATCGCAATGGATATTCTTCGTTGTGTTTTCAGGGTTTCTCGACGCGCGCGACCTGATAGGTATGCATCCTGCCCTGGCGGCCTAGCGAGACATATTCCCCGGTGACGAAGCGCTCCTCGCCGAGGCGGAAGCCGATCTCGTCGTCGCGCTCGCCATCCTCGTAGTCGAAATACCATTGGCCGCCGGGCTTGCGCCGCAGCCGTCCGATGCGGTCGTTCTCGCCAGCACCGAAGCGACGGACGCGGCAGCGGGCCTGCTGAGTCTTCCACTCGGCGGCGTCTATGCGGCCATCGGCAGCCAGGGGCACGAGCAGGTCGTAGCCTTCATCCCTGTTGCCGGCCGGATTGTCCCGCTCACGTGCCAGCAAGAGCCTGACATGCCGGAAACCGGGGCTGAGTTCACTTGCAGATGCCATGTTGACCTCTCTCCTGATCGGCGATCGGCTCGAAACCGAGCGGGTCGTGCCGGCGACTCCTATTCTGGTTCGAGGCTACCCCAGGCCGTTCGGCAATGATTTGATCGGCATCAACAAGCGGGCATCCGGACATGAAGAACTGGGCTGCAAGGCAAGAGCCCGGCAGCTGACCGTGTCGCTGACATGGTCCCGCCGAGCCCGCTCCGAGGCGAGCCTATCTGATCACCAGCACCGGAAGCGTCGTGCTCGCAAGCACTTCCGCTGTCTGGCTGCCGAGCAGCATCCTCTGTATGCCGCGCCGACCATGCGAAGACATCACGATGAGGTCGCAGCCCTTCAGCCTTGCCACCCGGACGATGGCTTCTGCAGGAAATTCGTCCACCTCATGCATCAGTTCGACGGTCGCTCCGTGACGCGAGGCAATTTGCTCAATGCTCTGATAGCGCTCCTTCATGGCATCGTCGATCTGCTGATCGTAGCGGGCAACGGGATCGTGGATGCCTCCTTCCACCGCCGCCTGCGCTGCCGCCGGCTGCAAGGGTTCGGTGACGCTGAGAACGGTCGCTTTGGAGCCAAGCTTGGCGGCGAGCGCCAGGCCCTGTTCGACTCCCTTTTGAGCCAACTCCGAGCCATCGGTCGCAATCAATACATGCTTGTACATCGGTTTCTCCTGCTGACGGGATTGTGTCTGATACTATCTGCTTTGCACCATAACGGAAGCGCGGGACATGCAGCCGGAGGAACGGATACCAGTTGCCTTTTGCCTGCGAGATCATCGATCCGGTTTGAGCGAAACCTATCGGTCCCGCTTTGATTCGCATCAATGGTGAAACAGCAGGGGCCGTCCTCCGGGCGCGGTGACCCTTGGGGCAGCCCCAAAGGCACAGGGCGGAGGCGACGGCTCGATTGCTGCAGTGGCAACTCCAATGGCCGACGTTATGCTCGGTTCTTGGAGGTAGCGTTATGCGCAAGTTGCAATCAACACATCATGACAGAACGCTCTGCGTGTCCCAGAACCATCACCGGTGGAGCACGGGTGTAAAAAGAACCGGAAACGAGCATTCGCGTCATCGAGAATGTGATGGCACATCTCGGTCCCCCGCACCGGAGGTGCCGGAGGCCAGCCGGAGATGAGTGATCACCTGCTTGACGCCCGACGTGTTCTCCGCGGCCACTCGGATAGCCGCCCGCACACGTTCGCTCGCCACGCTTCCGGTCAATTCTACGATGCCATCACATACTGAGACGTCAACCACCGGCCGAGGCGACCACCTCTTGCCACTGATTTCCCGCAGGATCTCTCGGCGGATGGTGATGTCTTCGGCCCTCGGACCCTGCACATTGTCGAGGCGGCCGAGGAGGGGGCGCAGGAAGTCAGCTCGGCTAACCATCCCCATCACTTTTCCGTCTTGGGTGACGGGCAGCCGCTTTACACCTTCGCGGACCATCAGTGCGGTGATGTCATGTAGCGAAGTATCCGGTGCAACGCTGAAGACCTGCCGGGTCATTACGTCTCCGACCTTACGCCCGCGGCTTTGCGCATATTCCTCTGCCGATTCGTCCGCCGTAAGCCACAGGTTGATCCAGTTTGCGTGCCTTGGCGCCGTGCCGATCTCCGGTCGACAAAGAAGATCCCGCTCCGTAACAATGCCGACAAGAGCACCGTCCTTGTCAATGACAGGCAATCCGCTGACGCGATGTTCAAGCATCAAGCGGGCGGCATCGGCAACCAGGGTCTGTGGGGTGACCGTCAAGGTTGCCGTGGTCATGATGTCTCGGGCTTGCATTGCAGCGTCCTTTCTCATCGGCAACCGGTCGTTCGACGCGATGGGCCGTCAAAGGACGGCGCGTCTACGCCAAGAAACGTGTGGACCTTCGCGCCAGTCCTACAAGCACGGTGTGCCCGCAACGAATCGTGCCTCATAAGATTGAACCCGGCGGAAATGTCGGCACCGAGCTGTCCAGAGAATATTGACCGTCGGAAACGAGCCCGCCTTGCGTCAGATCAAACTTTTCGGGCGGCCCGGGCGAGGCCTCTCGCCGACGCTTCGGCGGCCGCACCGGCATGCCTTGCTATCGAAGTCGACTTAGTCCTCTGAACACCGTCAATTGCCCGAGCCAAGTGAATCTCGGGCAAGGGCGTGTGCAGCAGTCAGGCTGCCGCGGTTGGCAGCCGCTCGCGCACCCAGCGGATGATCCGCCCGGCCGACATGGCTCCGGACACGCGCCCGAGTTCCCTACCGCCGCAAAACAAAACCATCGTCGGTATGCTGCGGATGCCGAGTTCTGTCGAGGCAGACTGCTCGACGTCGGAGTTGAGCTTCAGCAGAACGACGTCCGGCTCCAGTTCCCGTGCTGCCGCCTCGTAGGCGGGGGTCATTATTTGACAGGGGCCGCACCACGGTGTCCACACATCCACCAGCACGGGAAAGGTCGTCCGCTCCATATGACGCCTGAGAATTGCGCCGTCCACGTCCTGCGGACGTGCCTTGAAAAGCATGCCTCCGCACTTTCCGCATTTTGCCGAAGATGCGGACCGCTCCGCAGGCAGGCGGTTGACGCTGCCGCACTGGCTGCAGACAATCATCCTCTCGCTCACTTTGCGTCTCCTTGTACCTACAAAGATGACCTGCGCCTCCGCGGACGCATTGATGCGGATCAATGCGCCGGGCGAAACGCTGGTCAATGATCGCATTCATATTTTGCAGGAACGACCCATGATGCAGAGCGAGCCACAGATCAGCTTCCGCGGAATGGAACCTTCCCCATCGGTGGAGGAAGTGGTGCGCGAAAGGATCGCCCGCCTGGGCCGTTTCCATGACCGGATCACCTCTTGTGCGGTCGTGATTGAAGCCCCTCATCGGCACGGCCGTCAAGGCAAGCTCTATCGCGTCCTGGTCGACATCGCCGTACCTAGTGCGGCAATCGTCACAGGCATGTCTCGGCAGGAGAACCATGCCCACGAGGACATTTATGTCGCCATCCGGGATAGCTTCGATGCGGCACAACGAAAGCTTGAGGATTTCGTTCGAAAAAATAGCGGCTATCGGGTCAAGGCGCACCCGGAGGTACTTCACGGAAAGATCGCAAGGCTCATGCCCGGGGAAGGCTACGGCTTCATCCTCGCGCAAGACGGCCGCGAGTTCTTCTTCCGTCGGGAGAACATGACGTCCCAGAAGGAGTGGTCAGCGCTGTCCGAGGGCAAGGAGGTCCGCTTTTCCGAACACGACGGTGCGCGGGGTCCCTATGCTTCGGCCGTTACGGTTGCATGATGAAGCCGCTTGGGTGTCGTTGAGGTCGAGAAGCCAACGCAAACAGAGAGATTTGCAGGTGATGAAAGAGAAAACGACCTGGGTGCTGCTGGCGGACGGAGCGCGCGCGCGTATCGTTCGCCAGATTGATCTCAAAGACGAAGAGCAGGTTGAGGATCTGGTGTTTGAGATCGACCACAAGCAGTTGGGCGAGATCATGTCCGACAGGCCAGGACGCAGTTTCGCCTCGGAAGGCACAAGGCGATCTGCGCTTGAGTACCATTCGGAACCCGAAAAGGAGCAGGAGGCCCGGTTCGCAGAAACTCTGATTGCGGAACTGGAACAGCGCTTCCTTGCCCATGAGTTCCAGCGTCTCGCGATCGTCGCCGAGCCACGGATGCTCGGCGTTTTGCGCCGGAAGCTGTCGCCCACGCTTCAACAAACCGTCGTGGCTCAAGTGGCGAAGGATCTGACGAAAGTGCCGCGGCAGGAACTTGCTGCAGCGATCGGCCAGCTCGGCATAAAATAAGGCGTCACGGGCAAGATAAGTCGTAATGGGCGGTCGATTTGCACGTCGGTCCGGCAAGATCGGCGCTGTCGTGGCCCTGGGCCGATCAGGCATTCCTTCCGAGTTTGCAATATCTGGACCGCTTATCCCGTTCCACTCAGGGGGTACAACCCCGAACAGCACGATCTGAAGGAATCCCTGCCGAATTCGATGCGAATCGTGTCGGAGCTTCGCCCATAGCACAGGGGCGAGACGATGGTTCAAGAGGTACTGATTTCTGGCGACAGGTTTTGGGCAGGTCGCGATCATATCGGCCGTCACATCAAGCTCTCAGCGAACATCTCGATGGGCACTGGCTTGTCTTGTTCTGCCGGATCAGAAATAGCGCCCTGCCAATGCCTACCCCGCTTAAACGCAAGCTGCCTGACTGTCATGCAGGAGCACCAGGTGGTTGCCACCTGACCGAATGATAAGCGGTAGGACTAGTAAGTCCGGGTCTCGTTGTCGTGCGCCTTGGCTTCACGCGGCAGCCAAGGCGAGGATATCGGAAACTATCGCGGCCGGAGATCTGTCAGCTTCGATGCGATGCCAGGTGACCTGTCCGACATCCCTCTGCAATTGGCGAGACAACACGTCGACAGTTGCATCGGAGGGGCCGCCGAGCCGCTGGTCGACACGACGCCACAGCACATCGGGAGAGACTTCCAGCCAAACGCCCAGAAACGGTACATGGCGATCCATGGCGACCTGCTCGATGCGCACGCGGTCGCGCGGCCGATCGAAGACTGCGTCGACAATCACTGAACCGCTCTCGGCCAGGACGAGGCCTGCCCGCCAGGCCATCTCCCGATAGACCCGCTCAGAGATTTCCGGCCGATAAGCTTTCTCGGGGAGGCGGGTCTCGGGCGACACGCCATGCATCGTCTTGCGGATCCGGTCGCTTTCCAGCATTCGCGCGCCGGGAGGCGCGCCGATATACGCAGCAAGCGCTTCGGTTACAGTCGTTTTGCCTGAACCGCTCAGCCCGCCAATGGCGAGGAGACGCGTAGAACGCGCTTGCAGCAGTTCCGATGCGAGGTCGAAATAGGCATGGGCCTCGCGGGTCAGCTTCCCAGACGGGTCGCCGTTTTCTTCTATCTGCGTGGCAAGGACATGAGCACGAATGGCCGCCCTGATTGCCATCAGAAAAGGCAGAAGAACAAACCCGTCTTCATTGTCGGTCTCATCGAGATACCGGTTCGTCACAAGATTGGCGAGTTCCGGGAACCCGCGGTGCCACAGGTCCATGAGTAGAAAGGATACATCATAGAGCACATCCGTCGTCGCAATCCGCTCATTGAACTCGATGCAATCAAACAGGCAGGGCTGGTTATCCAGCAGGCAGATGTTGCGCAGGTGCAGATCGCCATGGCAGCGGCGCACCTTACCGACCGCCTCGCGCTGATCCAATACATCGGCAAGACGCGACAACGTCGCCCGGAATGCAGCGTCCAGAACGTCGATTTTGTTCTCGTCGAAAACGCGGCTGGTGGCAAAGCCGGCCCTGTTGATGTCGAGCACGCCAGCGAGGTTCGCCGCCCCGCTGCCTGCATGCACGACTGAAGCCTGACTGTGGAAACGCGCGACCATGCGGGCGGTTTTTGTCATCAGATCGGGCGTGAGCCGGCCAGCTTCCGCCATGCGATCCAGCAGCTGCGCTTGGTCGAAGCGGTTCATTTCAACGACCGCATCGACCAATTCTCCACTCCCATCGAACGCAAGTCCACCGCCCGGCTCGCGCGTGATCCGCCGGATGCCGAGATAGAGATCCGGCGCGGTGAGTGCATTGAGTTCCACCTCCCTCAGGCAGGCGGCAAGGCGCAGTTCGGGGGCCGAGAAATCGACGTAAGGGAGATGCACCGCCCGTTTCAGCTTGAAGGCACGGTCACCAGCAAGGAATATCACCGAAATATGTGTCTCAATGATTTCGGCCGGGGCGGCGATGCCGAATGTGAGTGGATCTGCCAGGAAAGCCATTGCTTCAGCTTGGTCGCTAGGAATCAAGGAACGCTCCTTCATTTTCAATCACCAGCAGGGGCCGGGCCACCATCCTGGTCCCTGCTCCGGGCAGACTGTGCGCCCGCGCAGACAAAGGAAGGATTTTCCCAGTTGGGTTTGCCGTAGAGGAGCGGCTTGCCCTCGGTTGTGAGCACGGTGCCGCCAGCTGCTTGAAGGATGGCGTGAGGCGCAGCGGTATCCCACTCCATGGTACGGCCCGGCCGTACATACAGATCGGCCTTCCCCTCTGCTATCCGGCAGAATTTCAGTCCGGAACCCATCCTGACCGTTTCAGCGACCTCGTATCTGGCGAGCATCGACGGGAGGCGCTGATCATCCGCATCATGCCGGCTGACCAAGGCGACAGGCCCGTCTCGAGGGACGTCTCGGACTTGAATGGGCATGTCTGTCCCGCCTGTACGTTTCCATGCACCTCGTCCGACGACGCCGGTGTACACTTCATGTCGAGCAGGTGCAGCAACAGCTCCCAATACCACCTCATGGTCTCGAATGAGGCCGATATTGACGACGAACTCATCGAGGTTGGCTGCGAATTCCCGAGTGCCGTCTAATGGATCGACCAACCAGAAGACGCTCGGAATCGGTTCGGCTCGGTTCGTGGCGGATTCCTCGGCGATGGCCGGGATGTCAGGTGTCCGGGTTCTTAATCCGTTGAGAATGGTTCGCTGTGAGATGAGATCGGCGTCCGTCACAGGAGATCGGTCTAGCTTTTCAGAAACCGTGTAGCCGCGTGCGCGGATCGCAAGAATCTCGGCCCCGGCTTGGTCAGCCAGTCGCGCGGCAAGGGTAACGAGATCAAGATCATCCATTTGAAAACAATGGGGCAGCCAATTCTTAACGGCATTGATGGACATCAAATCCGGGGCACGGCGCAGTTGATCCGCATCAATCCCAACGACCCAACGTGATGGCAGAATGACATTCGCAGTTGGAACGGTCTGGCGACCGGGCAGCTTCCGGACGTTCAAGAGGTCGATGAAATGGCTCACAAACAGGTGCTGTTCCGTTCCGAAGCCCGTGAGAAGATTTTGCGGGGCTGTGCGCAGCTTGCCGATGCCGTGCGGGTCACGCTCGGGCCACGCTCGAAATCGGTGCTGATCGAGAGGAAATGGGGCACGCCCATCGTCTGCAACGATGGCGTCACCATTGCAAAGGAGTTCGATCTCAAGGATCCGGAGGAAAATCTCGGCGCGCGGATGCTGAGGCAAGCGGCGGAGAAAACGGGGGATATGGTCGGGGACGGCACCAGCACATCGACAATCCTCGCCCACGCGATGTTCGCCGACGGAGTGCGCAATGTCGTGGCGGGTGCCAGCGCGATCGACATCAAGCGCGGGCTCGACCGGGCTGCGAAACGCGCGGTCGAGGCGCTGAAAGCGATCTCCAAGCCCGTTCAGACGCGGCGGGAGAAAGAGCAGGTCGCGACAATCTCGGCGCATAACGATGCTGGCATCGGTGACCTGATCGGGGCAGCGATGGAGAAAGTCGGTGACGAGGGCGTCATCATGGTGGAGGAAGCCAAGACCACCGAGACGGTTCTTGACGTGGTCGAGGGCATGCAGTTCGACCGGGGCTTCCTGTCGCCCTATTTCGTGAGCGACATGGACAAGATGGAAGCCGTGCTGGAGGACGCGCTTGTGTTGGTCGTCGATCGCAAGATCAGTTCGCTGAACGATTTGGTCAAGCTGCTCGAAGCGGTTGCCAAGTCAGGCGCCCCTCTGCTCATCGTGGCCGAGGAGGTGGAGGGGGAAGCGCTCGCCACCCTGATTGTCAACCACATCCGCGGGACGCTGAAGAGCTGCGCGGTCAAGGCCCCCGGGTTCGGTGACAGGCGCAAGGCCATGCTCCAGGACATTGCTATTTTGACCGGAGCACAGGTCATTTCCGAGGAACTGGGCATCAAGCTGGAGAACGTGACGATGGAACAGCTCGGCCGCGCCAGGCGTGTTGTGTGCGACAAGGAGAACACGACGATTGTGGGTGGGGCTGGAGACAGCACGGCGATCAAGGCAAGAATCGAGCAGATCAGGCGGGAGATCGAGAATACGACCAGCGATTACGACCGCGAGAAGCTCAGGGAACGGCTTGCGAAGCTGGCCGGAGGCGTTGCGGTGGTCAAGGTCGGCGCGCCGACCGAATCTGAAATGAAGTCGAGGAAAGAGGCGCTAGATGATGCGATCAGCGCCACCAAGGCGGCGGTCGCCGAAGGAATCGTGCCAGGCGGCGGACTGGCGCTGCTGCGCTGCATTGCGGCTGTCGAGAAGGAGGAGAAGCTCGTTGAAGGCGACGAGCGTACCGGCGTGCAGATCCTGAGGCGGGCCCTCGAGACCCCGGTGCGTCAGATCGCGGAAAATTCCGCCGTCGATGGTGGGGTGGTGGTCGCGAAAATGCTGGAAGGCAAAGGCAATTTCGGCTTCGATGCAGGGCGCAAGCAATATGTCGATCTGGTCGAGGCAGGGATCATCGATCCGACCAAGGTCGTGCGCGTGGCTCTGGAAAATGCGGTGTCGGTCGCCAGTACGCTTCTTCTCACTGAAGCGACCATGACGGAGATTCCCGAAGAAAAGCCGGCGCAACCGATCGGGTCGGAATTGGCAATGTAACGACGTGCGCGGACCGCCAGGCTTGTCCGAGGTCCACGGTGGGAATTGAGGTATCAATGCGTCTATTCGCTTTGAAGGGGAGCGACAGCCTTGGCGTCGCGGTTGCGGGTGCCATGAGTATGGGGCTCGACCCGCATGAGGAACGCGACTTCGAGGACGGTGAGCATAAGGCCCGGCCGCTGGTAAGCGTGCGCGGCGAGGACGTCTACATCGTCCACAGTATTGCCGGTGAACCCGGCGCGTCTGCCAATGACAAACTCGTCAAGCTCCTGTTTTTCATCGCCACCTGCCGGGAAAACGGTGCCGCGCGCGTAACGGCGGTTGTCCCCTATCTCGCTTATGCCCGCAAGGACCGGCAGACAAAGGAACGCGACCCGGTGACGACTCGTTATGTTGCGCAGCTCTTCGAGGCGGCCGGCACCGACTGCGTGGCGGTGCTCGAGGTGCACAATTTCGCAGCGTTCCAAAACGCGTTCCGCTGCCGGACAGTCCACCTAAATGCGCGCAAGCTCTTTTGTCCGGCAATCCGGAAGTTGGATCAAGGCCAGCCGGTCGTGATCTTTTCTCCCGACGGTGGCGGCATAAAGCGAGCGGAATTGCTCCGGCAATGCTATGAAGCCGAGGTTGGCGTGGAGGTCGGCTTTGGCTTCATGGAGAAGCGCCGCAGCCGCGGTGTCGTGTCAGGCGATCTGTTCTCGGGCGACGTGGACGGCAGGGCAGTCTTTCTTGTCGATGACATGATCAGCACCGGCGGCACCATGCTCAGGGCGGCCCATGCATGTCGTGAGCGCGGCGCGAGAGCAGTTCATGCGATAGCCACGCACGGGCTCTTTGGCGTCGGCTCCTACGCTCTCCTGGCGGGAAGCGCCATAGACCGCATTGTCGTCTCCGACAGCCTTGCGTCCGCGACGAAAGCTGCCAAGCTTGAGGTGATCTCATGCGCATCGCTGATAGCCGAGGCGATCAGACGTCTTCATACGAACGGGTCGATTTCGGATCTGGTCGGCATGGAAAGCTGAGTTCGTGCTTCGCCAATGCGATGTAGGACAGGGCGAGCGGCTTCCATTTCTCTGGTTGACGCACTGGCATTTCCAGCAAATGCGCCATGCAAAGACGTGCCGTTAGAAGCATCCGGAAACCGCCGTAGAATGCAAGAAGGTCTCCGTCTGGCCGTCCCCCCAATCTCGCGGTCAAAGTATCCAGGAGACAGGCACGTATCCACGGCTGACCCGCGGCGACACATTCCAGTCCGAGATAATTGATCTCGTCATAAGGGTCGAGGATGCGCATCGGACGGTTGAATTCCAGGCAGTCTATGATCTGGAGGGGCTTGCCGAGGTGGACGTGTTCCGGTCTCAGGTCACCATGGCCTTCGACAATGCGGCCATCCGCGATCCGTCGCTTGATCTTCGATACGATCGATTCAAGTGCCCGGTCGGCGGCATCGAACACTGGCCTGGCAGCATCCCGCACGCCGAGTTCCGGCCGTTGCAGGATGGCCCGGTTGATGGCCTGCTCCTCGGTAAGATGCTTGAGATAAAGGCCTCCATTCGTGATCTCGGGCGTGCAGCCCGCATAGAAACGAGCCATAAGCTCGCCGACGCGGCGGACTTCCGCTTCTGAGACGCGACCCTCGCGTAGCCGTACATCGAGCATGTCGGCATGGCGCAGCCGATTCATTTCCACAAGCAAGTCAATGGTCCGGCCGTGGCCGTGTACCGCAAGGCGGCCTGTCCGGTCCACGCGCAGAGGGATGACCGCGAGATAAGCCTCGCTGGCGAGCCTCCGGTTCAGCCGCAGTTCCTCCTCGCAGTAGTAGCGACGGCGGTCCAGCGTGCTGAAATCGAGGAAGGGGTATTTGACCGGCTTCTTGAGCTTGTAGACGCGGTCGTCGGCGAGGAACACCCAAGACATATGGGTTTCCCTTACCTCGACATTGGTCGTTGCATGGGGAAAACTGCCCGGACAACTCAGGAATTCCACCTTTTCCGCAAGTGTTACCATGTGCGTTCCAGGAGCTAAAGAACCAAGTGCGATCAAGGCAGTCCATCATGCACCGGCGCCGTTTGCCTTGACGTGCATCAAGGCTGGTCTTCGGCGCTTCAAGAACGATGCCGCTTGCCCGGGTGGCGCTCGCGCCCGAAAAACCAGACCTTCATCGCTTCCGAAGCTGCCAGATAAGCCAGCGTGATCGCGGCAAGTCCTGCCATGATCGGCGCCGACAGCGGCACGAAGCCGAACCAGTCCGCCCCCGGCAGATAGGGAATGGCTATCGCCAGCATGGTGACTCCCAATGTCAGCCACGAAAGCAGCGCGCTGGGAGCGCTTTTCCAAAGCGGCTTTCGGGTGCGCACGACCAGCACGATGGCCAGTTCCGTCAGAAGAGATTCGATGAACCAGGCGGTTTGGAAGACCTGCGCGGTGGCCTCAGCGAGGAGGATGAGGAAAGCGAACGTGGCAAAGTCGAATGCCGAGCTGACCAGGCCGAAGGCGACCATGAAACGGCGCACGAAGCTGATGTCCCAGCGACGTGGCATCCGCACCAGATCTGCATCCACATTGTCGGTGGCGATGGCAAGCGATGGGACGTCTGAGAGGAAATTGTTGAGCAGGATTTGCGGTGCCAGCAGCGGCAGGAACGGCAGCGCGAGCGATGCGAACGCCATGGAGACCATATTGCCGAAATTGGCGCTGGTGGTGACGGCAATGTATTTCATCGTGTTGGCGAAGGTGCGACGCCCTTCGTCAATGCCGCGCAGGAGGACGTCCAGGTCGCGCTGCAGCAGGATCATGTCAGCTGCTTCGCGCGCGACGTCCACAGCGCCATCGACCGAAATTCCGACATCGGCCTCGTGCATGGCGGGCGCATCGTTTATTCCGTCGCCAAGATAGCCGACGACATGGCCCCGCCGGCGCAGTGCGGAGATGATTCGCTCCTTCTGGTTGGGGTCGATTTCGGCGAAGATGTCGGTGCTTCCGACGCGAGCAAACAGCGCTTCCTTCGTCAGCTTCGCGAGTTCCCCGCCAGTGAGGATGTTGAGATGAGGCAGGCCGACGATCTCAGCCAGATGCTCCGCGACATGGCGGTTGTCACCGGAGATGACCTTCACCCTTATTCCACGATGGGCCAGCGATTTCAGCGTCTCGGCCATGCCTGCCTTGGGTGGATCGAGGAACAGCAGGAATCCGGCAAAGGCCAAGCCCGCCTCGTCCTCGCGCCGGTAGCTGGCCCGCTGCGGGAGGTGGCGCACTGCAAGGCCGAGCACGCGAAGGCCTTGCATGCACCAGCCGCGTACCTTCTCGTCGATGATTCGCGCTTCGCGTTCGCCCAGCGGTTGCTCGCCCGTCCCGGTGAGAACGGACGAACAGGCCTCCAGGACATTCTGGACAGCGCCCTTGCAGATCAGGAGGTCGTCACCCGCATCTTTCTGCCGGACGATGACCGATAGTCGCTTGCGGATGAAGTCGTAAGGAATCTCGTCGACCTTGGCATGGGTGGACAGGTCATCGTCCAGACGCTTGCTGGCCGCAATTCCCTGGTCCAGCGGGTTCGCCATGCCGGACTGAAGCGTCGCGTTGAGCAGCGCCCACTGTCGGACCCGTGGAGAATCTGCGCCGTCCACGTCCCGGCAACCATCGAGGCGGATCGTGCCTTCGGTCAGCGTGCCGGTCTTGTCCGTGCACAGGAGGTCCATGCTGCCGAGGTTTTCGATCGCATCGAGCCGGCGCACGATGACGCCGCGCGCCGCCATCGTGCGCGCGCCACGCGCCAGGGTGACGCTGATGATGGCCGGCAGCAGTTCCGGAGTTAAACCGACGGCAATCGCCAGCGAGAACAGCAGCGAGTCGACGGCTGGGCGGTGCAGGAGGAGGTTGGCGAAGAAGACGATGATGACGATGACCAGCATGATCTCCGTCATCAAATATCCAAAGCGTCGGATGCCTCTGGCGAATTCCGTCTCGGGCGCTGCATGGGCAATCGCCCCGGCAATCGCCGCAAACTCGGTGCGCTCGCCAGTGCAAACGGCAACCATGGTTGCCGTTCCGCTGCGAACCGAGGTGCCTGTGAAGACGGCATTCGCGCGCTGACCCAATTGGGCCTGCACCGCCGAAATACCCGGCGTCTTCACGACCGGGAAGGTCTCGCCGGTGAGCGCTGCTTCACTCACGTTGAAATCGCGCGCCTCCAGGAGCACGCCATCAGCCGGGATCAGATTTCCGGCCGACAGCCGGATCACGTCACCTGGCACGATCTCCTCGACAGCCACGTTAGCTTCCTCGCCGTTGCGCAGCACGACCGCCTTGCGCGCAATTTGCGCAGTCAGCGCCTGCATGGCTTTGGAAGCGCCGTATTCCTGCGTGAAGGATAGCACGCAACTAGCCAGCACAATGATCCCGATGATGACAGCCTCGCTGCCTTCGCCGATGAAGGCCGATACGATGGCAGCGAAAATCAGGATAAGGACCAGGGGACTCCGGAATTGCTGCAGGAAGGCGACGATGGGGGAGGGGCCGGCTTTGCGACCGATCAGGTTGGGTCCGGCTTTGCGCAGCCTGACTTGAGCCTCGCTGGAGGAGAGGCCCGACTGGGTGGAACCTAGCCTGGCTAGGACTGTTTCCGCCGGAACCGACCAATAGGCGCTGTCCGCCGAGACTTGTTCCCGCTCCATGATGGATCAGGCTCCTGGCCAATGATCGTCGATTATGAGCGTGCCTTGCCTCGACGTGCCTTGATGCCAGTCAATGCAACGGAACCGGCAGATCTATCCGTGTCCCCTTGCGGCCGGCGACAATGTCGGCCGCATCCTCCAGGCGGCCGATCGCGGTCGGTTTGCCGGTAGCTGTCGCGAATATAATGGCTGCCTCAATCTTGGGTCTCATCGAGCCGGCCGGGAAGTGTGCGGCATTGATTTCATTGGCCTGCAGGCGGCCGACCGGCCGCGCCTGCGAGGTTCCCCAGTCGAGATAGACCGCATCGATGTCCGTGAGCATGAGCAGCATGTCGGCGTCGAGCTGTCGCGCCAGGAGCGAGGAGGCGAAGTCCTTGTCGATGACGGCCTCGACGCCGGCAATGCTGCCGTCTGCCAGCGCGACGACGGGGATGCCGCCGCCGCCTGCGCAGATGACAATGACGCCGCGCTCGACCAGGAAAGCAAGCACTTCAGCCTCGAGGATTTCCAGCGGCCTTGGCGATGGCACGACGCGGCGCCATTTGCCGTTATCGGGCGCGACTGTCCAGCCGCGCCCGGCCGAAAGCCGGCGGGCGGTGGCTTCGTCGTAGACAGGGCCGATCGGTTTGGTCGGTTTGGCAAAGGCCGGATCGCGCGGATCGACCCGCACCTGCGTAAGCAGCGTGGCGAAGAGCCGGTCTTTCGCCACGTTGCGCAGCTCCTGCTCGATGACGTAGCCGATCATGCCGGCTGTCTCGGCGTCGAGCACGTCGAGCGGAAAGGGCGTGTCAGGCGTTGCCGCCGCCTGCAGGGCGAGCAGCCCCACCTGCGGCCCATTGCCATGCGTTATTACCAGCGAATGGCCGGCCTTCACCAGTTGGGCCAGCTCCTCGGCCGCGCGTCGGATATTGGCGCGCTGGCTGTCGGCCGTCATCGGCTCGCCGCGCTTCAATAGCGCATTGCCGCCTAGGGCGACGACGATACGCATCTTCAGCTGCCAATCGTGGCGACGAGGATCGCCTTGATCGTGTGCATGCGGTTCTCGGCCTGGTCGAAGACGATGGAGGCTTCTGACTCGAACACCGCGTCCTCGACCTCCATGCAGTCGATGCCATATTCACTGGCGACCAGCCGGCCTATTTCCGTTTCCGTGTCATGGAAGGCGGGCAGGCAGTGCATGAATTTGGTGTATGGATTGCCGGTTGATGCCATCAGCTTGCGCGTGACCCGATAGGGCATAAGAAGTTTGATGCGCTCACCCCAGGCACTTTCGTCCTCACCCATCGACAGCCACACATCTGTGTAGATGAAATCGGCCCCTCTAACGCAGGCCTCCAAATCGGTATCCAACCTGAACTGCCCGCCGTTCCGCTGGGCCAACGCTTTGACATGGGTGCAGAAATCCTGCTCCGGCCAGAGCCTGCGAGGAGAGGCGATGCGCATGTCGATACCGACCTTCGCCGCGCCGACGGCGAGCGATTGGGCGACATTGTCCTTTCCTTCACCCACAAAAGCGACCGTCACGTCGGACAGGTGCTTGTGGGTAAATTCGCGCATGGTCATGAAATCGGCGAGGATCTGCGTGGGATGGTCCAGATCGGTCAGACCATTATAGACCGGCACGCCGGCATAGGCGGCAAGCAGTTCCACCTGATGCTGGGAAAAGCCGCGATATTCGATGGCATCATATATGCGCCCGAGCACGCGCGCCGTATCCTTCATCGATTCCTTGTGGCCGATATGGCTGCCGGAGGGGCCGAGATAGGTGACGTGCGCGCCCTGGTCGTAGGCCGCTACCTCGAAGCCGGTGCGAGTGCGAGTGGAATCCTTCTCGAAGATCAGCGCGATGTTCTTGGCGGTCAGCCGCGGCATTTCCGTGCCGGCCCTATTCGCCGCCTTCAGGTCCGCGGCGAGCCTGAGCAGGTAACGGATCTCGGCGCCGGAGAAGTCATCCAGCGTCAGCACGTTGCGGCCATGCAGGTTGACGGGCATATGTTCTCTCCTTGGTCAGAGTGGGTCGCGTGCGATCGGGCAGGTCATGCAATGGCCGCCGCCCCGGCCGCGGCTCAGTTCCGCACCCTCGACGGTGATCACCTCGATGCCGGCGCGGCGCAGAAGCGTGTTGGTGTAGACGTTGCGGTCGTAGCCGATGACGACGCCCGGCTCGACGGCGACGACGTTGTTGCCGTCGTCCCACTGCTCGCGCTCCGACTGGTAGCTGTCGCCGCCCGTGGCGACGATTCGCAGCGCCTTCAGGCCGAGTGCTTCCCTGACGACCTCGGTGAACGGCTTTTCCTCCTCGACGACGTCGACGGCCGCCTCGCCGTCGCCAGGACGCAGCGAGAAGCTGCGCAGCCGCTCGACCACCGGCGGATACATGGTCACGAGGTCGTGGTCGCAGAAGGTGAACACGGTGTCGAGATGCATGAAGGAGCGGTCGCGTGGCATCAGCGCGGCGATGACGCGGGTGGCCTCGGCAGCGGCGAACAGGCTGCGGGCCAGCCCGCCGACCGCCTGCGGCGTTGTGCGCTCACCCATGCCGACCAAAACCACGCCGCCGCCGATGGGCATGACGTCGCCACCTTCCAGGCTGACGCCGGGACCGGGATTGTCCGGCGAGACGAAGGGCAAGCCGGCATCGCGGAAGCGGGGATGGAAGCGGTAGACGGCCTCGACATTGGCTGCCTCCGGCTTGCGCGCCGACCAGTACATGGCATTAATCGAGACGGAGCGATAAATCCAGCACGAACTATCCCGAGTGAAAAGCTGATTGGGCAGCGGCGACAGCACGAAATCCTGCGGCAGCAGCGTCTTGCCGGTGAGGCCGGCCGGCTGGAACGGCAGTTCGGCCCGCGCGATGCCTCCCACCAGCAAAGAGGCAATTCGGTCCGCCGGAATCTTGTCCAGCCAGCCGCGCAGTTCGTCCATCATGTCATAGCCTACGACTGAAGCGTTGACCCGACGATCGAGAAGCCAGTCGCGCGCCTCGGCGTCGGCCATCGTCTCGGCTAGCAGTTCGCCGAAGGAATGCACCGTCACGTGGCGTTCGCGCAGCGCATCGACAAAGACGTCGTGCTCCTGCCGCGCCCGCTTGACCCAGAGCACGTCATCGAACAGCAGCGCCTTGCAGTTGTCCGGGGTGAGCCGGCGCAGGCTGAGGTCGGGTCGGTGCACGATCACCTCGCGCAACCGGCCAGTTTCGGAATGAACGCCGAGCTCTGTCATGCCTTGTCCTTTCGGAAAGTCGGGCTGCGTCAGAGCGCGCTGACGGCGCCAACCCACATTTCGTAGGCTGCATAGAGGCTGACAGCGACGAGAGCAGCGGCGAGGGCGGCCTCGACCGGATGGAAGACACGCTCCCTGTTTTCGCGCCGCGCCCAGATGTAGAAGACGATGCCGGGCGCGTAGAGCACCGCGCACATGAACAGGTAGGAGAGGCCGGCGGCATAGACGAGCCAGAGGCCGTAGATGGTAGCCACGAAGCCCATCAGCAGCGCGCCGTTGCGGCTCTCGCCAACGCCGTAGCTCTTGCCCGTGATGGCGAGCTTGGCCGCATAGGCGCCGGAGAAGATGTAGGGAACCAGGATGGCCGCCGAGGCGATATAGAACAGCGCCTGGTAGGTGCTCTGCGCGAAGAGCGTGACGATGAGGAACGCCTGCACCAGGAGATTAGTGACTAGCAGCGACGTGGAGGGCACGCCGCGTTCGCTCTCATGCGCGAAGAATTTCGGCATGGTGCCGTCCTTGCCGGCGACGTGGGGAACCTCGGCGGCCAGCAGCGTCCAGCTCAGGAACGCGCCGACGACGGAGACTACGAGCGCCAGGTTGATAAGGATAGCGCCCCAAGGGCCGACGACCGTTTCCAGGACACCTGCCATGGACGGGTTCTTCAACCCGGCGAGTTCCGGCTGACTGATGATGCCGATCGACAGAAGCGAGACCAGCGCATAGAGCGCGAGGCAGGTAAAGAAGCCGAGCACAGTCGCGGTTGCGATATCGTTGCGCCGTTCCGCCCTGGCCGAGAACACGCTGGCGCCTTCGATGCCGATGAATACCCACAGCGTCACCAGCATGGTGCTTTTGACCTGTGTCATGATCGAGCCGAGGTTGGCATTGCCGAGGCCGGAGAAGTCGGCGTTGAAGACGTCCACCTTGAAGGCGACGGCGACGATGCCGATGAACAAGACGATGGGTGCGATCTTCGCGATCGTGACCACGAGATTGACGATCGCGGCCTGGCGCACGCCGGCCAAGATGAGGATGTGGATGAGCCACAGAAGGATCGAGGCGCCGAGCACGGCCTGCCATGTGTTGCCGTCGCCAAACGCCGGGTAGAAATAGGACAGCGCGGAAAAAACAATCACCGCATAGGAGACATTGCCGACCCAGGCGCTGATCCAATACCCCCAGGCGCTGTTGAAGCCGATGAACGGCCCGAAACCGGCCTTGGCGTAAGCGTAGGGGCCAGCGTCCAGCCTCGGCTTGCGGACGGCGAGCGACTGGTAGACGAAGACGAGCGCCAACATGCCGACGGCGGTGATGCCCCAACCGATCAGGATGGCGAGCGGCCCAGCCCCGGCGGCCATGTTCTGAGGCAGGCTGAACACGCCTGAGCCAACCATCGAGCCAATGACTAGCGCAGTCAGTGCGCCAAGGCGCAGCTTTGTCTGGCTTGGGGTCGTAATAGAAGCTGCGGGTGCAGAAGGGATATCGGTGGCGGCCATGGCAGATCTCCCACAGTTCAGGCCATTTGCCAGGAGAGTGTGCCGGTGCGGACAGTTTCGCCTTGACGCGCGTCAAATACTAGCTTGGCGCACCGCACCAGATGCAAGCGTCCGGACCATCAGCCGATTGCCGTCACGCGCGAAGAACAAGTGTCTTGCGCGTGCGCGATCCACCCCGGCTCTCGGTGAGGTGGCACCATCGTCGGGCTGTTTTAGAAGCTGTTATGTGTAGGCGCCGTGGACAGGCCCCGACGTCGCGCAAATTCCGTCCTGCGGCCGAATGGCGGAAACCTTTGATCTTGCACAATGCGCCAGCAAGCGATGGTGACATGCTGTTGCAGCGGGGCAAGGACAATTATCGGATGAATGAGATGAGATCATTCTTCGCCCTGGCGCTCTTTGTCGCCATAGCCGGTTGCGCAGAAACTACGCGCTATGTCGAGGTTCCTGGACACCCCTACAAGGCCGAGCCGACGTGCAAACGAACGCAGCCCTTTGGAAAGTTTGACGAACGGTGCGATTGCCCGCGTACGGGTTTCCGGAACTTTCGTCCGCCAGTTGCCGATGTCGGCTTTTAGAATGGCGAGCGGATTTGTCGATGCGCTCGCTCGGGCGCTGCGTCGGGTTCCGGTGGATGCCCGGAATCCGGACTGCCACTCAATCTGTTTGTTTTTGCCGCAGGTGTGCGACGCCAAGTGATCCTGTAAAATCCTCTAGCAGCACGCGGGCAAGTTTCCGCTTGGGACGGGATATATCTCAAAAGTGTTCGCCGGATCTGAAAGGACCCACTCTTGTGCCAGCGGCGACGAGATAGGCAGTGGACCAGCCTATGAACAGGAAGCCGTTGATCCCTTCAAGGGCAGCAAGCACGCGCCAATCATGCCCTGGAACGATGTCTCCATAGCCGATGGTCGAGAAGGTCACGATGGAAAAATAAAGCGCGGTCTCAAAGTCAGGCAACAGATTGATTGCCAGATAGCAGGCCGCCCAAAGCCAGATTTCCACGGCCAGCACGACGAACAAACCCGTAACGATACTTACCATCGCGACCACCCTGCTGCGGTGGCCATGCATTCTGAAGCGCGCGACCATCCGTGCCATTACCTTTGTCACGGCTATCAAGCCGAAGGTGTGGACGAGAACCGTCAGCGTTATCATTAAGGTTCCAAGGGCAAGGTTATTGATCATTTCGCACGCTCCGGGCCGCCTGCAAGGCCGCTATCATGGGGTCGTTACCACGATTGCCGAGCAGTTTCCGATACCCCCCCGACAGTAGCTATGCGGAACGTTCGAATCGAAATACACCGCATCTCCCACTTCGAGCGACACTTCTTCGCCGTCGACGTTCACGTTCAATCGACCGCTCAGAACGTAAATGAATTCGGCGCTTCCGTGTTGATGCGGCTTTGACGGGTTTGCAGGCCCCGTGAACTCCGCGAAGTATGCATCCATACGCCGGTCAGCAATTGGATAGTCAAGGCTTTCAAACGAATAGGCCGGAATCTCTCCTCCTGCCGGAACTGGAAGCCTCAGGCGCTGTCCCTTTCTGGTTACCGCCATGCGCGGCCCTTCCTTGCTGAAGAAGTGATCCAGATCGACGCCGAAGACCAGCGCAATCCGAAGCAGGGTCGGCAGCGTGGGAAAAAGCTGCCCCCGCTCGATCTTCGAAAGCATCGCCGACGATAAGCCGGTGTGCGCGCCCAGTTGAACCAGTCCCATCTTTTTCTTCAGGCGAAGTGCCTTGATGCGCGGGCCGATCCGATAGCGTTCGAGCTCGTCGGTGAGGGTGTCGGACAGCAAGCCTTCAACTCCTTTTCATGCAAGGACAATTGGCGCCCCCAATTTTAACTGTCAAGAGAATATATTTTCATCTCACGACATTTTTACTGGCATGAGAAAGATTTTACGCCATATGAAATGTTGCCGCCCGAGGAGGCGAGCATTGTTAACCAAAGGAGAAGGACGATGGGACTGAAGCACGCACTCGCCGCCGCCGTGTTTTCCATAGCCGCGCTCGGAATACCCGCACACGCTGCCGAAAAGGATATCGTCGATACTGCTGTCGGTGCTGGTCAGTTCAAGACCCTGGCGGCAGCGCTCGACGCGGCAGGATTGGTCCCTACCCTCAAAGGTGAGGGACCCTTTACGGTGTTTGCCCCGACGGATGATGCCTTTGCCAACCTGCCTGCCGGGACCGTCGAAGCTCTGCTAAAACCTGAAAACAAGCAGAAGCTCGTCGACGTGCTCACCTACCACGTTGTGCCGGGCAAGGTGATGTCCGCCGACGTCACCAAACTCGATGAGGCCAAGACCGTCAATGGCAAGTCAATCGATGTCCAGGTCGGCGGCGGTTCAGTGAAAGTCAACGACGCCACTGTCCTCGCGACCGATATCGATGCGACCAACGGCGTTATTCACATCATCGACAAGGTGATAATGCCGCCGCAAGGCTAGGCTTTGCGGACGCAGCTGACGGGCGAAAGCCGCGCACCGACCTGAAGAGTCTGGAACGGGGAGGATGTAATGAAGATCTTGAATGTCCTGACCTTGGTGCTGGTTATAGTTGGAGGATTGAATTGGGGCCTCGTTGGCCTGCTTAATTTCGACCTCGTTGCCGCGATATCTGGAACAGGGTTGGTCCTCACACGTATCATCTATGTCGTCGTGGGGCTGTCGGCAGCATGGCAGATCGCGCCGATTGTCTCTGCGTTGGCATCGAACGACACTGCCGCAGGACATGCACGCTAGGCACAGCACGAGGAGGGGTCGCTCAAGCGGCGATCTCTCCTCAGCTTGACGCGAGGTATGGCTTCTTTGCTGGTACTACTTGGTTTCGGGGTTGCGTCTTTCGCAGCCGGCATCGGCGGCATCGTTTTCCGACCTGGCCAATGGTACCAGCAGCTGGACAAGCCATCCTGGCGGCCTCCCGACTGGTTGTTTGCCCCGGTCTGGACGCTTCTGTACGCGATGATTGCTTTAGCCGGCTGGCTGGTCTGGCGGGAAGCAGGATTTGGAGGCGCGGAGTTGCCGCTATCGGCATATGGCATTCAACTGCTGTTGAATGCAGCCTGGTCGCCGATCTTTTTCGGCCTTCATCGAATTGGATGGGCTTTGGTCGAGATGGTCCTGTTATGGCTGTCGATCGTCGCGACAATCGTCTTGTTTTATCCGATACACCCGGCTGCAGCCGCAGTGCTTGTGCCCTATCTTTGCTGGGTAAGCTTCGCCTTGTTGCTCAACTTCTCAGTCTGGCGGCGTAACAGCGTCATCCCATCCTAGGCAGGAGCACGAGCTTGTCCGACCGCTGGATAGAAGTAAACGACCGGATGCAGCAGGGCTACCGCTACCGTCTCACAGCGCCTGAGGGTATCGGCTTGAATCCGGATTTTCACCCTGATCTCACGCCTGAAGCCATGCTCACTCTTGGCGTGTTCGCCGGCAAGTACATGACTGACTGCAAGGACGAGTTCCCGGAAAGCTGGTTCCGACACGCACGTCTGTCGCCGGGCGGCCGCGATCCCTCACTGAACTATTTCGGCGTTGATGCCAGTCTGCCTCTCAATGTCTGGCGAGCCAAGGGCTGGATCCATCCAGATGATCCGCGCGGATGGTTCCAATGGTATTGCCGCTATTTCCACGGCCGCAGGTTGGCGGGAGAGGATGAGCGCCAGATTGGACGATGGAAAGCCATGCGCCGACACGTCGCGCAGGTCAGTCGCTACTGCGAACCGGGTGACAGCTGGTGCCGCCGCCGCCAGCGTCAAGCACTTCTGCATTGGGCTTACGATAGCCGTGCGATTTGAACCAGCTGTGGATAGCTGACCCGTGTTCGGCATTCCGGCTTTCTTTGAGGCCGTCAAAATACTGCCTGTCGCATTTCACCTGGCAAATCCGGTCACGCGCCGTCTTGTGCAAGCGGGGGAGACGGGCGGAGCGCCAGCGGTGCCTGCCTCCGAAAATCGCCGCGACATGATCTCCCGTAAGGCGAGGCTCACCGACGATGAGGAAAAGTGCCGTGGCATCACGCATGCGGGAGGTCGCCATGGTCATTAAATAATATCGATTGCAATTTTTTGCAATCGATATTATTTAATCGTTATCGACGCTCTCGCGGGGTTCGCGGCATGGACGCAATTGCCGCGAGCCGAACGAAACGAACCATCAAGGAGCAATTTCGATGAATGCAGACAGGCCGTTGGTAAAGGGCTTCTTCGATGAGCGCACCTTTTCGATCCAGTATGTCGTAGCCGATCCTGAGACGAAGAAATGCGCCATCGTCGATCCGGTCCTGGATTTCGACGAAAAGTCTGGCGCGACCGCAACCAGCAATGCCGATTCCATCCTTGCCTTCGTGGAGGCGCAGGGATTTCAGGTCGAATGGATCCTCGACACGCACCCGCATGCCGACCATTTCTCGGCCTCACGCTACCTGAAGGACAGGACCGGCGCACCGACGGCGATCGGCGAGAAAGTCGTTGATGTCCAGAAGCTCTGGAAGGGCATCTACAACTGGCCCGGTTTTCCTGCCGACGGTTCGCAGTGGGATAAGCTTTTTGCCGACGGCGAGACCTTCAAGGTGGGGAACATTCCCGCCAGGGCGCTGTTTTCGCCAGGCCATACGCTCGCGTCCATCACCTATGTGATCGGCGATGCCGCCTTCGTGCATGACACGCTGTTCATGCCGGACTCCGGCACGGCGCGGGCGGACTTTCCAGGCGGCAGCGCATCACGGCTTTACAGGTCGATCATGGAGATCCTGGCCCTGTCGGACGAAACCCGGATCTTCACCGGCCATGACTATCAGCCGGGTGGCCGCGAGCCGCGGTGGGAGTCGACGGTCGCCGAGCAGAAGGCGAAGAACACGCATATGTCCAGGTGTCGGTCGGAGGCCGAGTTCATCAAGCTGCGTGAGGCCCGCGACAAGACCCTGTCGATGCCCAAGCTGATCCTTCACGCACTGCAGGTCAACATGAGCGGTGGCCGGCTGCCCGAACCCGAGGCGAATGGCAGACGCTACCTGAAATTCCCGCTCGATACGTTGCACGCCGCATGGGATGACCGATGAAGCTCGATCTTGCTCCCGACACCACCGAACTCGTCCGGAATGCCGGGGAGGCGGCGGACTTCCTGAAGAAGTTCGCCCATCCTTCGCGGCTGATGATCGTTTGCGCGCTCGTCGATGGCGAGCGTTCCGTGCGCGATCTGGAGGACACGCTCGGAATCCGGCAGCCCGGCCTGTCCCAGCAGATCGCCGAATTGCGTGAAGCCGGCTTCATCATCGGCCGCAAGGAATCGAAAAACATGGTCTATCGGCTCGCCGACGGACGGGTGGCGGAGTTCATCTCCCTGATGCACCGGATGTTTTGTGAACTTCCGAAGAATAACTCCGAAGGTAACGACAAATGACAGAGTTCACTCCCTTTGCCTCGCTGGCCGGCGGCATGCTGATCGGCCTCTCCGCCGTATTGATGATGTTTTGGGAGGGACGCGTTGCCGGCATCTCCGGCATTGCCGGAAGACTCTTGCCTCCCTACCGCGACAAGGCCCTGCCTTCACGCCTCGGCTTCGTGATCGGCCTGGTGGCTGCTCCGGCCGTGATGATGGTGCTGACCGGCTCTGCTGCCGAGCAGACCGTTTCCTCAAGCATTCCCTTGATGGCCGCCGCTGGCCTTCTTGTCGGCTTCGGCTCCATCTGGGGCAATGGCTGCACTTCCGGCCACGGCGTATGCGGCCTGTCACGGCTTTCCACGCGCTCCTTCGTGGCGACGGGTATTTTCATGTTCACGGCCTTCGTCACCCTGTTCCTCGCCCGCCATGTGATGGGAGGTTGATGCCATGTCTTTCGTCGTCAATGTCGCTCTGGGCCTGCTCTTTGGAATCGGCCTTGTCGTCTCGGGCATGGCCGACCCGGCCAAGGTGCTCAACTTCCTGGATCTCTTTGGAACTTGGGATCCATCGCTCGCCTTCGTCATGAGCGGGGCCGTGCTGGTTGCCTTCATCGGCTACCGTCTGGTGTGGGCGCGCGGCCGGCCTGTTGCGAGCGGCGGCTTTCACCTGCCGGCCAGAAATGACATCGACACCCGCGTGATTGTCGGTCCCGCTATCTTCGGCATCGGCTGGGGTCTCGGCGGTTTCTGCCCGGGCCCGGCGCTCACCTCGCTCGGCCTGGGTGCGGCCGGAACTCTCGCATTCGTTCCCGCCATGATGCTCGGCATGTGGGCTGCACGGCTGCTTGCCGAAGCCCGGGCGCAGGCACGATCCGCCTGACAACCACAGAGGCGAAGACATGACGCGGTTGGCCCGCTACCTGCCTATTCTGGACTGGGGGCGCCACTACGGGCGCTCGAACCTGGCCAATGACCTGATTGCGGCGATCATCGTGACAATCATGCTGATCCCGCAATCCCTCGCCTATGCCATGCTGGCAGGGTTGCCAGCCGAAGTCGGCCTTTACGCCTCGATCCTGCCTCTGATCGCCTATGCCATCTTCGGCACGAGCCGAACGCTTGCAGTCGGTCCCGTGGCTGTCATTTCCTTGATGACTGCCGTAGCGGTCGGCGAGATTGCGGCGCAGGGCACGCATTCCAACCTGATCGCGGCCATGTTGCTCGCCCTGATCTCGGGACTGATGCTGGTCTCGATGGGCCTCTTCAGGCTTGGCTTCGTCGCAAACTTCCTGAGCCGGCCGGTGATCTCCGGCTTTATCACGGCTTCGGGCCTGTTGATTGCTGCCGGACAGGTGAGGCATCTTCTCGGAATCCCAACGGGCGGTGACACGCTGCCGAAGATATTGGTGGGCCTTGGAGAGAACTTGTCCGCGGGAAATCTGCCTACTTTTTTCGTCGCCGTGGGCGTGCTTGCCTTTCTCTACTTCGTAAGGCTGAAGCTGAAGGCGCTGCTTCTGCGGTTGGGGGTAAGGCCTCGCCTGGCAGAAATAGCAGTCAAGGCCGGTCCGGTGGTGGCAGTGGCCACCACGATCCTCGCTGCCAGCGCCTTTCGGCTTGGCGAGGCAGGGGTTGTCCTGGTGGGTGAGATCCCACAGGGACTGCCGGTTCCTGCCCTGCCGATCATCGATCTCGACATGGTGCGTGCCCTTGCCGGACCAGCACTTCTCATCAGCTTGATCGGCTTTGTGGAGTCGGTCTCAGTGGCGCAGACGCTTGCTGCCAAGCGCCGACAGCGCATCATTCCCGATCAGGAGTTGATCGCGTTGGGCGCAGCCAACATCGCATCTGGGCTTTCCTCAGGCTACCCCGTGACCGGGGGCTTTGCCCGCTCCGTCGTGAATTTCGATGCGGGCGCAGAAACGCCCGCCGCAGGCATTTATACCGCCATTGGTATTGCGCTCGCGACATTGTTCCTGACACCGCTTCTGACCAAGCTGCCGCAAGCAACCCTGGCGGCGACGATCATCGTCGCCGTGCTGTCGCTGGTCGACTTTTCTATCATTCGGCGCGTCTGGCGCTATTCCAAAGCGGATTTTTCGGCCATGGCGGCAACCATGGTTGGCACGCTCTTTCTTGGCGTTGAGATCGGCGTCGTGATGGGCGTGGGCTTATCGCTGCTCCTGCATCTCTACCGCACGTCGCGTCCTCATATAGCGGTTGTGGGCCAGGTGCCCGGAACGGAGCATTTTCGAAATGTTGACCGCCATCGGGTGATCATTTCACCCGAGATCCTGTCCGTTCGGGTCGATGAGAGCCTCTATTTCGCCAACACCCGCTATCTTGAGGACCATATCTCGGAACTGGTGGCCGAATGGACTCAGTTGAAGCACGTGATCTTGATGTGTTCGGCGGTCAATGCCATTGATGCCTCCGCGCTTGAGAGCCTGGAAGAGATAAATCACCGCCTGCGCGACGCGGGCATCTTCATGCACCTGTCAGAAGTGAAGGGACCGGTCATGGACCGCCTGAAGCGCTCCCCCTTCCTGCACAATCTCACCGGGCGGGTTTTCCTGAGTCAATATGAGGCGATTACGGTCCTGACACAGAAATCAAGCGCCTGAATGCTCTTTCCTCAACGACAAGGCATTCCTTGAGTTTATTGGCATCGGCCGTGTTGCTGAGGCCGGCCTGTAAGGCATTCAGTATCTCGTCCTGCTGAGCGACGTTTTCGGATCTGGTTTCTCTAGGCCGTAAACTCATAAAACCACTTGGTGTTTGATCGACCTGATGGTTCAAGGCTTCCAAAAAAGGAGCCTTGGAGACGCGTCTCCGCTAGCAACTCACAGACCGGGAATGGGCGATCATATCGCCGCTGCTTCCGAACAAGCCTCGCGGCGCGCCGCGCACGCTGCCGGTGGTTCTGAGCGCCGACAAGGTTGTCCGCTTTCTTGAGGCGGTCCCGAGCCTGAAGACGCGCACGGCCCTGACGACGGCCTACGCAGCAGGTCTTCGCGCCTTGGAGACGCTCGGGCTGAAGGTCCGCCACATCGACAGCGGCCGCCGCGTCATCCGAGTCGAGCACGGCAAGGGCGGCAAAGACCGCACCGTGATGCTGTCCGTGCAGCTTCTGCGTATCCTGCGGGTCTACTGGCGTCTGGCGATGCCGCAGGGCTGGCTGTTTCCGCCGCAAGGTGCGGTTTGCGGCCGCTTTCATTCGAGCATGTGGGGTGGCTCCAGCTCTGCAGCGTTGGTGGCATCGGCGGTCCAGACGTTTGTCGTAGGTGTCCCGTCGAGACAGTCCCGCCGCCCCGGCTCTTTACGATAACGCACGTCACGATGGAATTTTATATTGACACCAACTAAATACCAGTGGTATCCCAAACGAGAAATAACTTACTTTCAGTGATTTAAAGGGTCGACAGGGTTTATGAGCGTGCGAACATCCACCCAAGTGCCGCAATTGCAAATGCTGCCGGAGCCGTTGTCCGCAGCAGCATTTGCGCCGTTCGGCGAGGTGCTGGACCCGGATGTGGTTGGTGCGGGTAGCCGCCGGTTCTTCGACAGCTTCCGCATCGTCTCTCCGCACGCTGAGCCCCGCTGCTGGATATCCAGGTTTCAGCCGGTCATTGAAGGATCGATTTCTGTCGAGGAGTTAGAGGCGCATCCGCACAGCGCCCAGGTCTTCGTCGCCATGCAGCCATGCCGGTTCCTGATCGTCGTGGCGCAGGCGGATGCTCTGGGGCAGCCCGAAGTCGCCAGTTGCCGGGCCTTTGTCGCTGACAGAGCAGGCGGCCTCATCTATCGGTCTGGCGTCTGGCATGCCGGTATGATGGTCCTCGATACTTCCACGAGTTTCTTCGTTGTTCAGGGGCTGGTCGCCGAAGGCAACGATGTAAAGGCCCAGCTCGCTCGGCCGATAGCGGTCTGTGCTACCGGTCGCGCGCCCTAGGGTGCACCTGTCGTTTGTCAATCACGCTTGGAGGAGGAAACTAACGTGAGACGTGCTAAATATTTTCGAAGAACGTTAGTCGGCATAGCGCTCTATGCCGCGATGGTCCCCGCCGTTTTGGCGCAGGACAGCAAGGTCAAGAGTGGCGAGCCGTTGGTGGTCGGCACTAATTTCGGCTTGGCGCCCTGGATCATGCAGGGTCCATCCGGGCCGGAAGGTTTCGCGGTCGACGTGACCACCGAAATCGCCAAACGGTTGGGGCGACCCGGCTTCGAGATTCTCGACATCAATTTTTCTGGCCTGTTTGCCGCGTTGTTCGGCGGGCGGATTGAGTTTACCAATACGCTTCTCAACATCACCGAAGAGCGGTCCACCCAGATGCTCTACACCGAGCCGCTTCTGGCGACCGGGCGTGGATTTGTGGTGCGGGCCGGCGACGTTCTCGATAATTTCGAGGAGCTGTCGGGCAAGGTGGTTGCGGTTAATCGCGGCACGATCGACGATTCCTGGGCTGGGGACAACGCCGAGAAATATGGTTTTACCGTCGAGCGCTACGACTCTTTCCCCGACGCTGTTCAAGCGGTGATAACCGGGCGTGCCTTCGTGGCGATCAACGAAATTCCCACCACCGTCTATGCCGCCTCCAAGAACAGCGCCATCGAGGTGGCCCATAAGGACTATTCTGGCCGTAACTTCGCCTTCGCGTTCCGCAACGATGACGTGCAATTCCGTAACCAGGTGGAAGAAATCATCGAGTGCCTGAAGCTTAATGGAACGCTGCACGACCTGCACACCAAATGGTATGGCTCGCCGCCAACGCCCGGCTCGGCCATGGACGTGGTGTATTTCGGCTTTGGCCCTCCGGGCTTTGTCGGTCACGCGCCCACCGCGCACGTTCCGGCGTGCGACTGATGGTGGCGGCTGATCCGTCATGTGCGGTTTCGGCCGCGCCGTAAGCGAAGCGGGTCGGGTGTCTGGAATGAGGCGCCCGCCCGCCCGACTGGCGGCCGAATGCGAGGAGTAGGTAGCTTGGGTGCAATCGAAGAGATTTTCTTCAATGGCGAGGTTATCGGCCGTTACTGGGGTGAAATCGTTCAAGGCCTGATGCTCACAGCAGAAGTGTCACTGCTGACCGTGGTGTTGGGCATAATGGGCGGGCTGCTGCTTGCGGTGCTTAAATGCTTTTCCAATGTGGTAGTCGATGTCATCTTTGCCGTATTCATCGACGTGTTCCGCACGATCCCGATCCTGGTAATCCTGTTTCTCGTCTATTTCGCCTTGCCCTACGCCGGGTTGCGGCTGTCGCCGCTGGTGACGACGGTTGCCACGCTGAGCCTCGTACTGACGGCATATTCAGCCGAAACGTTCTGGGTGGCCATCCAGGCAATCCCACGCGGGCAGACCGATGCGGCACGAGCGCTCAACATCGGCGCCTGGTCGACCATCGCCTTCATCATTCTGCCGCAAGCTATCAGGCTGTCTATTCCGCTTCTCTGTAATCGCGCCATCGCCATTACCAAGGGTACGGCACTTGGCGCGGCGGTGGCGTTGCCCGAACTGCTCGGCAGCGCGCAGAGCGCGATGTCGATTGCGGCCAATCCAAGCCCGCTGACCTTGGCGGCAGGGCTGTATGTCCTCTTCTTCATTCCGCTGGTCTTGCTAAGCCGCTGGCTCGAGCGTCGATCCACCCGCGAACGGAGAGCCTAAGTCATGCAGGCGTTTCTCAACAATTTCGCCAATGTGGACACTTTCGTGTCAGTGCTGCCGCTGCTGCTGAGCGGTTTGCTGGTCACCGTGTCGCTTGCTCTGGTAGCACTGCCACTCTCCTTGTTGAGCGGTTTGCTCGTAGCGCTGCTGTTTGCAGTGAAAAACCGGGTACTTACGGCGGTTCTGTTCGTGTTGATCGACCTGTGCCGTTCCATTCCGGTACTGGTCCTGCTGATGATTATTTTCTACGCCTTGCCATTCCTTGGGCTGATGATGCCGCCTTTCGTGGCAGTCGTGTTGACGCTGGTCATCAACAACACCGGCTATTTTGGAGAGATCTTTCGCGCGGGCCTCGCCTCCGTGCCAAAGCATCAGCAGGAGGCGGGCCTGGCCCTGGGCATCAGCCGGCCGCGCGTCCTCTTATTCATCGTCGTTCCGCAGGCAATCCGCAATGTCGCGGCCCCGCTTGCCAGCAATGCGCTCGAACTGGCCAAGGCGACTTCGATTGCTTCACTCGTCACCATGCCCGAACTCCTGCGCGTCGCACAGGTGGCACAGGCCAACGTCTACAATCCGACGCCGCTGGTCGCCGCCGCAGCGCTCTATTTCATCGTACTGTGGCCGTTCAGTCGGCTGGTCGCTCGCTACGAACTCAAGACCATCAAGGCACGTTACTGATGCCTGCCGGGGCCGTCGAGGAAATTCCCATGATCACCATCGAAAAGATGAACAAATTCTACAGTGATTTTCACGCCCTGAAGGATATCGACCTTGCAGTCGAGGAGGGCCAGCGAATCGTCCTATGCGGGCCATCGGGTTCGGGAAAGTCGACGCTGATCCGCTGCCTCAACGGCCTCGAGACTTTCGAGAGTGGCACGGTCACGGTCGTAGGCATCAAGATGACGCGCTCCAGCCAGGCCGTTCGCAAGGCCCGCCAGCAGGTCGGCATGGTGTTCCAGTCATTCAACCTGTTCCCGCATCTGAGTGTGCTGAATAATTTGCTGATTGCGCCGCGTCTGACGGGTGCGCGCAACATGGCCGAAACCCGCGAATACGCGATGCATCTGCTGGAGCGGGTTCGCATTGCCGATCAGGCCGGTAAATATCCAAGCGAGCTCTCAGGTGGGCAGCAGCAACGCGTAGCCATCGCCCGAGCTCTGTGCATGCGGCCCAAGGTCATGTTGTTCGATGAGCCCACCTCCGCCCTCGATCCCGAGATGATCAAGGAAGTACTTGATGTGATGATCGACCTGGGACGTGACGGCATGACCATGATCGCGGTCACCCATGAAATGGGCTTTGCCAAGACCATTGCCGACAAGGTTGTGTTCATGGATGCCGGCCGGATCGTGGAAACAGCGGCGCCCGACGTCTTCTTCAGCAATCCGCAAACGGAAAGAGCGCAGCGCTTCCTGCACACCATCCTGCATTGAGAGCAGGCGGCAGCATTACGGTTCCTGGATTCAGATGACAGAATTTATTCTACAACCCGAATATGTCCTGCTTGGCGGCGGCGCGCCTCGCCTTGAAGGCGGGCTGAGTGTACTGGTCAGCAGCAGCCGGATCGCCGCCATTGCGCCTGCCTCAACGCTACGGGCAATGGCACCTGCTGCTCATGAGATCGATCTCGGCGGCCACGTGCTGATGCCGGGCCTGGTCAACGCCCATCAGCATGGGCGAGGCATAACCGCATTGCAGCTCGGGTTCGAGGATGACTATCTTGAGCCATGGATGGCGGGCAAGCGGCGACGTCAGCAGATCGATCCCTATCTCCAGACGCTCTATGCCGCTCTGCGGATGGTTGCCAATGGGGTGACTTCGGTCATTCATGCCAATACGGTGGGGGGCGGCCGGGACTATCCTTCCGAAGTCGATGCCGCCCTGCGTGCCTATGATGAGTCCGGCATACGCGTGATGTTTGGCATCGGCGCCATGGACCGGGCCGAACTGGCCTATCCGGCGGAGTGCCAGGAGGTAATTCTTGGCGGTCTGCCGGTGCAGCTGCAAGCCGCTCTGGGCGATATTTCTCGGCCGGTCTATTGCGCGGGCCCGGAGGCGACGGTCGCGTTGATGGCGCGGCTGCGGGAACGATATGCGCATTATCCGCGCATCACGTTCGCCTACTCTCCAGCCGGGCCGCAGTGGGTATCGGATGCGTTGCTTGCCGCCCTGGTGCAGGATGCGGCCAGACACGCCATTCCGATCCACATGCATGTGCTGGAAAGCGCCGCGCAGATCGACGCGGTCAATGCCTGTTATCCAGATGGCCTGATGCGTCGTCTGGAGCAGTTGGGTGCATTAGGGCCGCTGACCTCGCTGGCCCACGCCGTGTGGCTGACGGAAGACGACGTGGCCATTGCCGCACGCACCGGGTGCACATTGGTGCGCAACCCGGCTTCAAATCTGCGCCTACATGCCGGCATCGCCCCCCTGGCGCACTATGTTGCCGCCGGAGTCAATGTGGCGCTGGGCTCCGACAATACCACGCTCAACGATGATGAGGATCTGTTCACTGAGGCGCGGCTGGCTCGTGCATTGACCCGCAGCCCGGCTTGGGACGGCCTTCCTGCACTCGGGACGAAAACACTCTGGTCGATGATGAGCGCCAATGGCGCGCGCGCTATGGGTCTGGGTGATCAGATAGGAGAGATTGCGCCGGGCCGGGCCGCCGATCTGGTGGCGTTGGATCTACAGAATGTTCGGACGCCTTATCTCGACCCCGATCTCGACCTGTTGTCCGCCATTTTGGGACGCGCGAGGGGCGGCGACATTCGCATGACCATGATCGGCGGTGATATCGTCTATCGCGATGGGCAGTTTACCCATCACGATATGCGAACACTTGCCGAACGCTGCCGTTTGGACGGCGAGCGCAGCAAAGTGGCTCCGACCGCGCTGTCAGCGGCGCAGGCGGAAACGCTCAATGACCATCTGCGCGCGCATTACGCAGCGCAACGGGCGCGGAACGGTACGGTCGCGGCAGCCTCGCCATTGTCATCGCAAACGGGGTGGGTGCGATCATGATCGACAAGCAGGGGCAAAGCGGGCCGGCCCGCGATTTCGTCGGTTACGGCCAGCGCCCGCCGCAGGCGAACTGGCCCGCAGGTGCGCGGATCGCCGTCCAGTTCGTCGTCAATTACGAGGAGGGCTCGGAATACGCCATTCCTGACGGGGATCCCGCCTCGGAGCGTGGACTGCTCGAAACCGTTTCGGCCGTCCCTGACGGGGTGCGCGATTTGGCAGCGGAATCGCTCTACGAATATGGCAGCCGCGTCGGTGTCTGGCGCCTGCTGGATCTGTTCGATACGCGTGACATTCCCATCACGCTCTTCGCTTGCGCCGTCGCTGTGGAACGAAATCCCGAACTGGCCGCTTATCTGCGGAGCGCTTCCCATGAAGTGTGTTGCCACGGCTTACGGTGGGAGCGACACTGGCTGTTGTCGGAGGCCGAGGAGCGCGACCATATCGCGCGCGCGGTCGCCCTGCTTGAGCGAACCGTCGGGCGTAGGCCGCTGGGATGGTATTGCCGATACGGCCCCAGCATCCATACGCGCCGCCTGCTGCGTGAGGAAGGCGGTTTCGTTTACGACAGTGACGCCTATAATGACGAGCTCCCCTATTGGGACCGCGAGCCCGGCCGACCGCATCTCGTCATTCCCTACACGCACGACGCCAACGATGCCAAACTGATCAACCCGATAGGGCTGGGCAGTGTTTCAGCCTATTTCGAGTATTTGCGCAACACCTTCGACGTCCTCTACCGCGAAGGCGGCAGCACGCCGAAAATGATGAGTATCGGCCTGCACGCAAGGCTCGCCCGGCCTGGGCGACTGCCCGCGCTGGAGGCGTTTCTGGATCACATTGCCAGACACGACCGGGTTTGGATCGCCCGCCGGATCGACATTGCCCGCCACTGGAGCGCGCACCATCCCCGAATTGATGCTGGAGTGCCGAGCTGACATGACCGACCTGAGGCTTTTGTTCAAGCACGAGATGATCGCGCTGGACCCCAACGGGTTCAATTCAGATTCTTCGAGCGCTACGGTTGTGCTCAAAATGGTGTGCCAGAGCTTGGTGAAGTTTGATCACGATGGGCTATTGGCGCCGGACTTGGCACTGAATTGGACGATCTCGCCAGATTGGACGCGTTTCACCTTCGAACTTGACCCGGCCGCCAGATTTCACTCCGGGCGCCGCTGCGATTCGGAAGCGGTTGCTGCGTGTTTCACTAACTTCTTGCATCCGGCGACAAACTCGCTGCTGGCCCATGATTATGCTGGGCTCGAGCGGATCGAGGTGCTTTCGTCGTCTCGCATTGCCTTCCAGTTTTCGAGCCCGACGACTTCGTTCCTGAAGAACCTCGCCTGGCGCACGCACATCGTCGATGATACCCAGCGCCAGCCGGTGGGCACGGGGCCCTTCCGCCTGGTGCGGTGGCAGCGGGGCGAGGGAATCTGGCTGGAGCGTTTCGACGGTGACCGAACTGAGCACCCCGGCAACGTGACCAGCGCCCGGATTCGCTTTGCCCCGCAGATCGAGGAACGGCTGGCTGTAGTGCGGCGGGGTGAGGCCGATCTGGTCGAGAGCTTGCCGGGGGTGGCGGCGGCGCCTTTGGCGGAGCAGGGGCTGATAACGTTGCATAGCGCGCCGGCGCAGCAGAAAGCCACGATCTGCTTCAATTGCAGGGCCGCACCGTTCAAGGATCCGCGTGTTCGCTTCGCATTCGCCCATGCCATTGATCGCAAGCCGCTGGCCCAAACTTTCGGAGGCGCCGGTAGCAGTGTCGTCGATGACTTGCTGAGCGATCCTGACCTCGCTCCGGATGTAGAGTCACTACAATTCGACCCCGAGCGGGCCAAATGGCTGCTGACGCAGGCGGGCTACGGCGCCGGCCTCACACTGCGCGCCGCCGCGACCAATGTTGCGCCTGTTCCGGGACTGGCAGCTGCGGTTGCCGCTGGCCTTGCAGCCATTGGCGTTTCACTTGTGCCGACATTTTACGATGATCCACCGTGGTGGCCGTATACCTACCTCAAGGGGCCTTGGGACCTGGCTTTCCAGTCCAGCCCCGGCCGGCCCCATCCCGATACACTGTTTTCACGCGAATTGCGCAGCGGCGGGCCCTTCAACGCCGGTGGCTATGGTAACCCCCGGGTAGACGAGCTGATGGACGCGGCCCGAGCGTGCACGGATCCTGATCAGCAGCGTGGCCTCTATGTCGAACTCCAGCGGCTTGTGCGCATGGATTTGCCGGTCCTGGTGCTCTTTAGCTCCGCCGTAACAGTCGGCTGGCGCGACAGCGTTACGGGCTTTGCCCCGCATCCGATGGGTGTGGTGGATATCTCAACTGTCGACGTCTCCGGCCACTGACACGCGTCGAACGATCAAAGGGGAAAATGGATGGATCTGGGCATAAGAGGGCGCAAGGCATTGGTCTTGGGCGGTACGCAGGGACTAGGGCATGGGATTGCGCGAGCGGTCGCGGCCGAAGGCGTCTCAGTACTGATTGTGGGGCGCAATCTGGAACGGGTGCAAACCGTTGCTGCTGAGCTGGCTAAATCAACCGGCGCTTTGGTACAAGGTCACGCGGCCGACCTCGCCGACCCGTTGGCCGCCGCAGACATCGCGGCGGCGGCCGATCGGTTCGGCGAGGTCGACATTCTAGTAAACAACGGCGGCGGCCCGGCGCCTGGCCCGGTAACTGCCGTCGATTCCGGCGCCTGGCGGAAGGCATTCGACACCATGGTGGTTAGCCTGGTCGACCTGACCAATGCATTGCTGCCCGGCATGCGGAAGCGTCAATGGGGCAGGGTTCTCACCATTGTTTCGTCGGGGGTAGAGCAGCCCATTCCGTATTTGGGAGTCTCCAACGCGCTCCGGCTTTCCTTGCGCGGGTGGAGCAAGTCGCTATCCAATGAAGTGGCGCGCGACGGCGTTACCGTGAATTGCATCGCACCGGGCCGCATCAGTAGCGACAGGGTAGCCCAACTGGATGCGCTGGCCGCGCAGCGTTCGGGCAAGACAGTTGCTGAAATTGCCGCCGAATTCAGCGAGGCCATCCCGGCCGGCCGCTATGGGCGCATCGAGGAGTTTGCCGCCATGGCGACATTTCTTGTCAGTGAGCAGGCGAGTTATGTTACAGGCAGCACGATTCGTGTAGACGGCGGCTTTATCCGCGGCATTTAAGACGTCCGGCGCGGCGAAACTCAAGCTGGAGACCATGATTGAGCGACGATATCAGCATCTCGGAGAAGGCCTACCAGTATCTTCGCAGTATGATTATTGATGGGAAGATCGATACCAACAAGGCGTTCACCGAACGGGCCTTGGCGGAAAAGTTGCAATCGTCGCGCACGCCGCTGCGCGCGGCGATCAACCGGCTGGAGGGCGAGGGGCTCATCGAACGTCTCGCAGGCGGAGGCATCGTCGTTCGGGAAATCAAAATAGAAGAATTGGTCGAGATCCTGATGGTGCGCCTTCTGCTTGAAGGAGAGGCCGCCGCCTTGTGTGCTGCACGGGCTCCGGCAGAAGCCACGGCTGCTCTTATCGCCCAAAGTGAGTATTTTCTGACCAATTCGGATGCCGAGTTCGATGCCTTTTGGGCCTATGACGACCGCTTCCACCACTATGTCGCCGAGCATAGTGGCAAGCCGTTGCTGGCCAAGCTCATCGGCAACCTGCGTGATATGGCGCGCATGTGCCACGTTACCCGCATGGAACATAGCTTCGTTAGTCAGGCCGAAGAACATATCGCAGTGCTGCGGCAGATCGAGGCGGGATCGCCAGAATTGGCGCGGCAGGCAATGGTAGACCACATCACTAAGGTTCGTGAGCGGTTGATGCGCTGGTTGTTTGACAGCTAAGCGGGTGTTGAAGACCGGTGAGCGTCGGCGACGTCCTGAGCGCCGTCGAGGACGGGGCCAAGGGGTTCCACGAGGCCATTGCAGGCACAAGGCGACATTGGAGGGGTCGCAAAGGATGGCGAGCGACCGAATCCAGTGAACAGGCGAGGACAAGACAAGCCCACATCGGAAATATAGCTCGTTGTCTCTCTGTCTGTGCAGGCGTGGTGCGCGCCAGCATCCGTCCATGCCACGAGCCACCCAAGCGGGGAGGCGCTTCTTCGCAGGCAGGGCCGATTGACTGGTTTCGGACCGCCGCTCGATCGAGCGCGTCCATTGTCTCCGCCCAAGCGCCCGCATGGCATTCCATCTCGGTCGACGCATCGACGGTGATCCCTTCAGCCAATGAACCAGTCTCGTCCGCAGCATGATACGCGCGAAAATTGACTTCTGATCGCCTACGCCACCTGTTTGTTCAGACCGGTCGTTGCTAAAGAACGTCTCCAAGAGCTGCCAAGGATCAACTCTGATCCGTGAAGACTGAGACACGAAGCCCTTTAGCCTGGCGAGGTCAGGTTCCAGGGTCTCAATCCAAACGCGCAATTGAGGGATCGTTAGTCCGCCTCGAGGGCATTCTTACTTCCAAAGTTCTGGAGGCTGGATGAGACACCCCGTGTCGGCCTCCTCGTCCCACCCTTGCGGCAATGATCAAGTGTGCATCCCACAGTTGTCACGCTCCCCCAGTTGATGCAGGATAAGTCCAAATGTGGGGCGGGGCATGACGCCGCATCATTTCGAAACTACACCAATCGGTGCACGGCGCAGAAGCTACATGAATGGAGTGAAGGCGGCCGGGCGTGAAGGTGGCCGAGCGCCAGGGCGACCTGCGCGCTGGCGGGCCTGTTGAGAACTTCGCCTATCTTTTTCGACCAACTATAGGGAGTGAGAACCAATGAAAATGCAGAAATTCTTCCTCGCCACAGCGCTGGCTGTGCTGATGTCGGGTGGCGCGCTCGCGCAGGATAAGATCAGCGTCAAGCTCGGTGTGCTGAACGACCGGTCCGGCACTTATGCGGACCTCTCGGGCGAGGGCTCGGTTATTGCCGCGAAGATGGCAGTCGAAGATTTCAGGGCAGCGGATAAGGGGATCAATGTCGAAGTGATCTCCGCCGATCACCAGAACAAGCCGGACATTGGCGCGAGCATCACCCGCCAGTGGTATGACCAGGACGGCGTTGACGTCATTCTCGACGTGCCGACCTCGTCGGTGGCACTTGCCGTCAGCGATATCACCAAGGAAAAGAACAAGATTTTCATGAATTCGGGAGCTGGCACGTCCGACCTCACCGGAAAGGCCTGCTCGCCTAATACCGTCCACTGGACCTACGACACCTGGGCACTCGCGAACGGCACCGGCAGTGCGATGGTCAAGGCAGGTGGCGACACGTGGTTCTTCTTGACGGCCGATTATGCCTTCGGTCACGCGCTCGAGCGCGACACCTCTGCCGTCGTTGAAAAGGCAGGCGGCAATGTGCTCGGCAATGTGCGTCATCCCTTCCCGGGTCAAGACTTCTCGTCCTTCCTGCTTCAGGCTCAGAGTTCGGGTGCCAAGGTCATCGGCTTGGCCAATGCCGGTGCTGATACCACCAACGCCATCAAGCAGGCGGCAGAGTTCGGTATCGTGCAGGCCGGTCAAAAACTTGCAGGCCTGCTGACCTTCGTGACCGACGTCAAGGCGCTCGGCCTGGCTACGGCCCAAGGACTGGTTCTGACCGAAGCTTTCTACTGGGACCAGAATGATGGGACGCGCGAGTTCTCCAAGCGCTTCGCCGAGAGGCACCACGGCGCGATGCCGACCATGGTCCAGGCCGGGGTCTACGCCTCGGTGCTGCACTATCTGAAGGCTGTCGACGCGATCAAAGGCAAGGACCCGGCGGCCGTCATGGCCAAAATGAAGGAGACCCCCTCGGATGATCCGCTATTCGGCAAGGGCCAGATCCGGGCCGATGGCCGTCACGTGCACGACATGTATCTGTTCGAAGTCAAAAAGCCTGAGGAATCGAAGGGCGACTGGGATCTTTACAAAACCGTTGCCACCATTCCTGCCGCCGAAGCCTTCCGCCCGCTCGCCGATGGCGGCTGCAGCCTGGTGAAGTAGTGCCGGCTGCCAGCGGAACGGCGCCGTTAACGATCTACGCTGTTATCGTTTCTCCGCAGCGTAGATATGAAAGCGCGCGGCCGCGTTCATCAGGTGGCGTTCGGCGGCAGCTGCTGCCGCCGCCGCGTCGCCAGCCTTGATCGCCTCATAGATTGCCTTGTGCTCTTCCTGGACCGCGTCGAGCAGGTCCGTATGATAGACGCGCGTGTTGGTGCGAGCCCGCCGGATAATGTCGCGCGCACCAAATTCCAGATGCTTGCAGAGCGCCTGGAAATGCGGGTTGTGGGTGGCATCGACGATGGCCTGATGGAATTCATAGTCCTCGTTGTCGCCCAAACGGTCGCTTGCGATCGCATACTCCATCCCCAGCAGCGCCCGCTTGATCTTCTTCAAGTCATCGTCGTTTCGCCTGAGCGCGGCAATCCGGGTCGCGGCCACCTCGATCGCGACCAGCAGTTCCATCGCCTGGTCCAGCGATTCCTGTTCCTCGACGGCAATGTGCTGGATCCGGAATGCGTTGCTGGGGTTGCGTTCGGTCACATAGACGCCGCTGCCGGCCCTGGCCGCCACGAGCCCTTCGGATTTCAGCTTGGACAGCGCCTCGCGTACCACAGTGCGGCTCACCGAATAGTGGGTGCACAGTTCCCGCTCGCTCGGCAAGCGCGCACCGACCGGCAGTTCGCCGTTGCGGATGCGCTCGGCAAGCTGTTCGGCGATCCCTTCGGGCAGGTGGCTGTGCGCCGTGATCTCGGTGAACTTCAGCGCTTCCATGGACGTTCTCCGCATCTGGAGTTGCAGCCCGGCACTGCTGCCGGCCCCTAAGCCTCACAGAACTGGCCTGACAAGTCAATCGCCTGTGTTCCTGCGATATGCGCAGTGTTCACACAAAAAAACATTTATTTTACAGTTAGATATCCTTTTAGACTTACGGCAGAAGCGGTCATGCGGCAGTTTCCTGCCGCAATTGCTGCCAAACTGGTCAGACTGAATGTTGACTGGTCAGGCCAGTTGTGCAATGAAGGCATCGGATCAGGAGGATCCAGGGACATCCGGTCTTTTTCTGGGAGGAAACAATGACATTCCCCACCCGCGCGCTGGCGTCAGCCGCGTGCATTCTTGCACTATCCGCTGGCGGCGCAGCCGCTGCCGAGCCGTTGAAAATCGCTCTCGTCGAAACCTTGTCCGGGCCGCAGGCCTCCACGGGCCTGCTCTATCGCGCGGCCGTTCAGTACCAGGTGGGCAAGATCAACGAGGCGGGTGGCTACAATGGCGCGCCAGTCGTGCTTGAGGAATACGACAACCAGGGCGGGCCAGTCGGCGCCACCGATCGCGTGAGGGCGGCGATTGCTGACGGCGCCCATATCATCGTGCAAGGCTCGTCCTCCGCAGTGGCGGGTCAGATCACCGAGGATGTGCGCAAGCACAATCTGCGCAACCAGGGCAATGAAATCCTCTACATCAACCTCGGTGCCGAGGCGATGGAACTAACGGGTGAGAAGTGCCACTTCTACCATTTCCGCGTCAGCCCGAATGCGGCGATCCGTGTCGGGACATTGGTGGCGGGCATGAAGGAAGCCGGTGTTCTCGGCGAGCGCGTCTATGCCATGAACCAGAACTATTCCTGGGGCGTCGACGTGCAGGAGGCGACCAAGGCGGCCGCCGCGACCGCCGGTTATGAGGTGGTCGAAGAAACCCTGCACGAGGTTAACAAGATCCAGGACTTCGCGCCCTATGTCGCCCGCATCCAGGCGACGAATGCCGACACGGTCATCACCGGCAACTGGTCAAACGATCTCCTGCTCCTGATGAAGGCTGCCAGCGGAGCGGGGCTGAAGGCTCGCTTCGGCACCGCTTTCCTCGACCAACCCGGCAACATCGCCAATGCCGGCGCGATCGCGGAAGGGCATTTTGTCTCCACACCATTCAACCCCGAGGCCGGCGGAGAAAAGTCGAAGGCTTTCGCCGAGGACTACAAGAAGGTCACCGGCCATTACCCCTCCTATGTCGAGCCGGCGACGGTCTTCGGCCTGACACTGCTGGGACAGGCTCTGCAGCAGGTCCCAGCCGCGGAAGACATCGACGTGACGGCCATCGCGCTTGCGCTTGAGAAGGCGACCATCGAGACGCCGATCGGGTCTTTCTCGATGCGAGCCGAGGATCACCAAGGCGTGTTTCCCATGGTCGTGCAGCAGGTGAGCGCCGATGCAACCTTCAAGGTTGACGATACCTCCTACGGCTTCAAGCCGGTGAAGGTCTTCTCGGCAGAAGAATCGGCGGCGCCGGTTCAAGAGAGCTGTTCCATGCAGCGCCCCAGCTAAGGGGCCTGCTTGCGACATGAAGTCTGATCCGCCACGCTCTTTGCCCATCGGGCGGAAGCGCGTGGCGGACTGATCCCCGACCGAAACAGACGGGACAGATATGGACCAGATATTCTTCGCCTTGTTGAACGGCACGATCTACGGGTTGCTGCTATTTATGGTCTCTGCCGGCCTGACGCTCATCTTCGGCATGATGGGCGTCCTGAATTTCGCGCACGCCTCCTTTTACATGCTGGGTGCCTATTTTGCCTATACGCTGCAGCCGCTTACGGGCTTTTGGCCGGCAATCGTGCTCTCGCCCCTGCTGGTTGCCGCGATCGGTGTCGTCATCGAGCGTTATGCCCTTCGCCGCGTCCACCATTTCGGCCATGCGCATGAGCTTCTGGTGACCTTCGGCATCGCCGTCGTCATCGCCGAACTGGTCAAGCTCTTCTACGGCAACTATCCGGTCGAATACCGCGTGCCGACGGAATTGAGCTTCGCGGCCTTTACCCTCTCAGGCATCGACTATCCCTTTTACCGGCTGTTCATGGGTGCCGTCGCCGTCGCGATGTTCGCCGCCATCTATCTGCTCCTCACCCGAACGCGGGTCGGCATCGTGGTCCGTTCCGCCATCTACCGCCCGGCAATGGCCGAGGCGCTCGGTCACAACGTGCCCTTGGTGTTCATGGGCGTCTTCGGCATCGGCGCGGCTCTGGCAGGGCTTGCCGGCGCGGTGGCAGGCGCGTTCTACACCACCAATCCCAACATGGCGCTTGATCTCGCCGTGCTGGTTTTCGTCGTTGTCGTCGTCGGCGGCCTTGGGTCGCTCGGCGGGGCTATGCTGGCCTCGCTTTTGATCGGTATCACCAATTCGCTCGCCGTCGGCGTCAATTTCAGCCTCGGGGACATCTTCGGCATTGTCGGCCTCGGTGAGTGGGCCGGTTCCGTCGGCGGCGTCATGACGATGCGGCTGTCGAGCTTTGCCGCCACGCTGCCGTTTTTCCTGATGCTGCTGGGCTTCTGGTGCGTCCGTCGGGCCTGATGGGCGAAAAGGAGTGACACCGTGAAGCTCAGGCCCTTCCTCATTCTTCTTGCAGTCATGGTCCTGCTCGCCATACCGTGGCTGGTGTCGAGCTCGATGCTCAACGCTGCAATCCAAATGTTGATCGCCGCGCTCTTTGCCATGGCCTTCAGCCTGCTTTGCGGCCAGGCCGGGATGCTTTCCTTCGGCCACGCGGCCTATTTCGGCCTCGGGGCGTTTGCGACCGTCCATGCCATGAATGCCTTCAATGGCGAGGGCCTGTTGCCGACGCCGCTGCTACCGCTCGCGGGTGCCGCCGTCGGCCTGGTGAGCGGCGTGGTGGCGGGCTATTTCTCTACCAAGCGCACGGGCGTCTATTTTGCGATGATAACGCTCGCACTGGCTGAGCTCCTGCATGCGCTGGCGCCACACCTCAAGGGCACGTTCGGCGGTGAAGCTGGAATTTCCTCCTTCCGCATGCCGGCCTGGGGCTTCGGTTTCGGAACGGCAATCGAGGTCTATTACCTCACGCTGTTCTGGGTGCTGCTCGCAATCGGGCTTCTTTATCTGCTGATGCTGACGCCGCTCGGCCGCCTTGCCCTTGGCCTTCGCGAAAACCAGCGCCGCCTGCGCTTTCTCGGCTACAACGTCCATGCGCTCGGCACGTTGATCTTTGCGATTTCGGCGATGTTCTCGGGGCTTGCGGGCGCTCTCCAGTCGCTGAACATCGAGGCGGCGAACTATGCCGAACTGGAGACGCATGTCTCCACGGTTGTGCTGCTCAACAGCTTCATCGGCGGCGTGAGGGTTTTCCTCGGCCCGGCGATCGGTGCGGCGCTGATGACTTTCTTCGGCCACGTCACCTCCGACGTCACGCGGGTCTGGCTGCTCTACCAGGGCATCATCTTCGTGCTGGTGATGATGTTTTTGCCGCGCGGCATTGTCGGCGAACTGGTCGAGAGGTTCAGCGGCAAGAGACCTGCAGGGGAGGGCATCAGGCTTTCTGAGATGCTGCCGCGCCTTGCCGGCATCGCCGTTGCGGCGCTGGGCGGTGTGGTTCTGATCGAGCTCCTGCAGCGGGTCATGTCCAGGGATTATCGTGCCCTTGCCGCCGGTGGACAGTGGCCCGAAATCACGATGATGGGGCTGAGCTGGCAACCCGGCTCGCCGCTGACCTGGCTCGTGCCGCTCAGCGCGCTTGCGCTCGGCCTGGCGCTGGTGCTCGGCGTCAACCGCCGTGCGGCGGCCCGCAGGGAGGCCACGGCATGAGCGATCCCATCCTGAGACTGGAAGGCGTGCACAAGTCATTCGGCCCCGCGCACATCATCCGCGGTGTCGATCTGGAGGTGCGCAGGGGCGAGCGCCACGCCGTGATCGGTCCCAACGGCGCGGGAAAGTCGACGCTTTTCCATCTTTGCTCGGGCGAGTTTGCGCCCAGCAGCGGCCGTATCCTGCTCGATGGGCAGGAGATCGGCGGGATGAAGCCGGCGGAAGTGAACTGCCGCGGCCTCGCGCGGTCGTTCCAGATCACCAACATCTTTCCCGGCATCTCGGTGTTCGAGAACCTGCGCCTTGCGGTGATGCGCAAGCATGGGCTCCAGTTCACCTTCTGGCGCCGTGTGTCGCGGCTCGACAACGTCACGCAGGAGGTCGAGGGGCTGATCGAGCGCCTGCGCCTTGGCCACCGGGCGCATACGCTGGCAAGCCAGCTCTCCTATTCCGAGCAGCGCTCGCTCGAGATCGGCATGACGTTGGCTTCCGATCCCAAGGTGATCCTGCTCGACGAGCCGATGGCCGGCATGTCCCAGGAGGAAACGGAATACACCGTCGGGCTGATCCGCGAGATCGCCGAGGACCGCACGCTGCTGATCGTCGAGCACGATATGTCCGTGGTCTTCTCGCTTGCCGACCGCATCAGCGTGCTGGTCTATGGCGAGATGATCGCAACCGGCACACCGAAGGAGATCCGCGAGAACCCGCAGGTCAAGGAGGCCTATCTGGGCGAGGAGGTCGCGGCATGAAGGAGGCGATCCTTTCCGTGCAGGGCCTGCATGCGCATTACGGCAAGAGCCATATCCTGCATGGTGTCAGCTTCGACGTCGGTGAGGGCGAGGTGGTGAGCCTTCTGGGACGCAACGGTTCGGGCCGCTCGACGACGATGAAGGCGATCATGGGCCTGGTGTCCCCTTCCGGAGGGCGCGTGATGCTGCGCGGGCACAATGTCGCCGGCCAACGGACTTTCACGATCTGCCGCAGCGGCCTGGCCTATGTGCCGGAAGAACGCGAGATCTTCTTCAACCTGACCGTGGATGAGAACCTGCAAATGGGCACGCAGCAGGGGGCCGAGGGCGCCACGCGATGGACCGTTGAGGAGATGTTTGCCTATTTCCCGCGGCTGAAGGAGCGCCGCAACACCCGCGCAGGCAGTCTTTCGGGCGGCGAACAGCAGATGCTGACTATCTGCCGCTCGCTCCTCGGCAATCCGCTGGTGATGCTCATTGACGAGCCGACCGAAGGCCTCGCGCCCAAGATCGTCGCCGTCGTGGGCGAGGTGATCACCGACATCAACCGGCAAGGGGTTTCGGTGGTGCTAGTGGAGCAAAAACTGACCATCGCGCTGAAGGTGTCGAACCGCGTCTGCGTCATGGGCCACGGCCAGATCGTGTTCCAGGGCACGCCCGACGCATTGGCCCAAACGCCATCGGTGACGGAAGAGTGGCTGGCGGTATGAGAGCGGAGGAAGGACGATGAAGATGACCGCGCCGATGGAAGTCGGCCTGACTGTAAGCGACCTGCCCAGGATGCGGGCCTTCTACGAGGGCGCTCTTGGGTTGGCTTTCGTGTCGGAGATCCATGTTCCGTCCGCCAAGGCCCAGGAAGCGGCGATGAGCATGGGCGGCTATACCGTCATCCGGCTCCAGACACCCTATGGAGAACGCATCAAGCTGCTCTCTCCGGACGATGCACCCTCAGTGCGTACCGGCACAGCCCACAAGATACTGGACAGGGCGGATTCTTCTTACGTCACATTTATCGTCAATGATATCGATGGTGTGGTGGCACGGCTGATCGCCGGCGGCGCCGAGCCAATGACGGGAGACAAGGCGGTTGAGGTGCGTCCGGGCACCTTCCTGTCCTTCCTGCGCGATCCCGAGGGCCATATTGTCGAGATCGTCCAATACTCCGACATCGAACGCTATCGCCCCGACCTGGCGGGTACGAAATGATGTTCGATTTCACCGGCCGCACCCTGGTCCTGACCGGCGCCAATGGTGGCATTGGCCGCGCGGTGGCGGACGTCTTTTCGGGCGCTGGGGCCAATCTGGTGCTCGCCGATCTCGACGGACCAGCGCTCGATGGCTTTGCCGCTACGCTCGAGAAAGGCGCGGCCCGCATCGCGACAAAAGCGATGGACGTTTCCCAGCCCGAGGACGCAGAAGCGCTCATTCGCCTGGCCTGCGAGCGTTTCGGTGCGATCGACTACCTCATTCCGTCTGCCGGCATCTATCTCGCCGAACCTTTCGCCGCGATGACCGGCCAGCAATGGCGGCGGACGCTTTCCATCAATCTCGATGGCGTATTCTATCTGTGCAATCGGGCGGTGCCGCATCTCAGCGCAACCTCCGCCATTGTTAACCTGACCTCGGTCGCGGCGCACCGGGGTGCCGTCACCAACGCCCACTATGCCGCCTCTAAGGGCGCGCTTGGCGCGCTGACCCGCAGCCTTGCGCGCGAGCTTGCGCCCCGCACCCGCGTCAACGCCGTGGCGCCTGGAGTTATCGAGACGCCGATGACGGTGTCGCTGGTCGAGGAGCGCGGAACGGAGACGCTGGCAAACACGCCCCTCGGACGTCTGGGCAAGCCGTCCGAAATCGCCGCCGTGATCGCGTTTCTCTGCAGCCCGGCTGCAAGCTTCGTGACCGGGGAAACCATTCACGTCAACGGTGGGCTTTACATGGCCTGACAGGCGCCGGCAGACGGCAAGGGTAAGTGACAGGAGGGTCGAGCCTTCGGCCCAAAAAGGAATGTGTAGCAAATGAAATTGCTGGATGGGAAGCTTGCACTGGTCACCGGAGCAGGCCGGGGACTCGGCGCCGCGATTGCCGAGGGGTTGGCGCGCCACGGTGCGAGTGTCATAGCGGCCGATATCGATACAACGAGTGCGAGCGCAACCGCCGAACGGTTGCGCGCCTCGGGCTTCGTCGCCGAGGCCTATGAGCTCGACGTGACCGACCGCAAGGCCGTGTACCGGCTCGCCGACGATCTCCTCACGCGCCACGGCGGGCTGGATGTGCTGGTGAACAATGCTGGCGTGGCAGGCCGTGCAACCTTCGGTGACGATGCGGCGCCCGATGTGTGGGACCGTGTCATTGGTGTCAATCTGGAAGGCACGTTCAATGTCTCGCATGCCTTCGTCCCGGCGCTGAAGGCAACGAAAGGCAATGTCGTTCACCTGTGTTCGGTGGCAGGTTTCGTCGCCGGCGGCTCGACGGCGGGCTATGTCGTTTCCAAGGGCGGCATACGCTCGCTCACGCAGGTCATGGCACGCGACCTTGCCCCGTTCGGCGTGCGCGTCAATGCGGTGGCACCCGGCATCATGATGAGCGAGATGGCCACCGCCCAGCTCAACCGGCCCGGTGGCGCGGACTGGTTCCTGAACCGCGTGCCGATGAAACGCATCGGCGAGACGGCCGAAGTGGTCGAGCCCGTTGTTTTCCTTGCCTCTGCCATGGCCAGCTACATCACCGGCACCGTCCTGCCGGTCGATGGCGGCTTCCTCGCGGCATGAACCTGTCCGTTTGGAGATTGAAATGCCTACCTTCACTGACCTTACTCCAAGCTCCTTCTGGCGCGAGATCGGCGCCACCCGCGAGGATTGGGCTGCCCTTGCCCCTGCGCTCGGCGGCACGATGCTTGTCGAGATGCACTTGATCCGTGCATTCGAAGAAAAGGTGCTGGAACTGGCAGGGCAGGGGCTGGTGCATGGCCCGGCCCATTCCGCCATCGGACAGGAGGGCGGTGCGGTGGGCTCCGCCCTTGCGTTGCGCCGCAGCGATCAGGTGAACGGCTCGCACCGTGCACATCACCAGTTCCTGGCCAAGGCGCTCTCCTACCTGAAGCCGGACGGCATTGCACCGGCGGCCGAATTCGACGGCAACATCCGCGATTTGTCGAAGCGCACGCTTGCCGAGATCCTCGGTCTGGCGCAGGGCTTCTGCAAGGGCCGGGGCGGCTCGATGCATCTGCGCTGGGCCCAGGCCGGAAATCTCGGCACCAACGCCATTGTCGGCGGTGGCGTGCCGATGGCGGCAGGCGCTGCCTGGGCGCACAAGCGCGCGGGGACGGGCGACGTCGTCTATACCTATTTCGGCGACGGGGCGACCAATATCGGCTCGGTGCTGGAGACGATGAACCTTGCCGCGGCGTGGAAGCTGCCGATCTGCTTCTTCATCGAGAACAACCGCTATGCGGTCTCCACCCATGTCGAGGAGGCCACTGCCGACCCGCGCCTGTCGTCACGAGGGCTCGCCTTCGGCATCCCCGCCTTCAAGGTGGACGGCATGGACACGCTCGCTGTCTATCTGGCCTGCGAGGAGGCGAACCGCATCATGCGCGCGGGCGAGGGCCCCACCATCATCGAGGCGGATGTCTATCGCTATTTCCACCAGAACGGCCCGCTGCCGGGTTCGGCCTTCGGTTACCGCAGCAAGGAGGAGGAGGCCACGTGGCGTAAGCGCGATCCGCTGGAGGCCATGGCGCAGGAATTGCGCGAGCGGCAGGTCCTTTCCGAACGGACCGTCGAGGAGCTGCGTGACAGGTGCGTCGCCCTGATGAACGAGGTGGCGGCCGAACTGATCGAGACGGTGGACGGCAAGCGCCGCATCATCCCGGCGCTCTGGCCCGAAGAGAGCTTCCGCGACTTTGGCCTGCGCGGCGACCTCTCCGAATTCGACGGCGTGCGCTTCGCAGAGCAGGAAACGTTCAAAGGCAGCCTCGACCCGGAGGCAAAGTTCATCGACACAGTTGCCGATGTCATGACGCGGCGCATGGAAAAGGACGAGCGGATCGTCGTGCTGGGCGAGGACGTGCACCGCCTGAAGGGCGGCACCAATGGTGCGACGCGCGGTCTGTCGCAGGCCTTTCCCGACCGGGTGCTCGGAACGCCGATCAGCGAGAATGCCTTTACCGGACTGGCTGGCGGCATGGCGGCGGATGGGCGTTTCCGGCCGGTGATCGAATTCATGTATCCCGACTTCATGTGGGTAGCCGCCGACCAGGTCTTCAACCAGGTGGGCAAGGCCCGGCACATGTTCGGCGGCGACAGCGACATGCCGCTGGTGCTGCGCACCAAGGTGGCCATGGGTACCGGCTATGGCTCGCAGCATTCGATGGACCCGGCCGGCATTTTTGCTACCGCACCCGGGTGGCGGATCGTCGCCCCTTCCACGCCTTTCGACTATGTCGGCCTGATGAATTCGGCACTGCTTTGCCGCGATCCAGTCCTCGTGCTGGAACATGTCGATCTCTACGCCTCGAAGGGCGCGGCACCGGTAGACGATCTCGATTATTTCATTCCGCTCGGCAAGGCCAAGGTAGTGCGGTCCGGCGCGAGGGTGACGATCCTTACCTATCTTGCCATGGTCGAAAAGACCCGCCTCGTGGTCGAGGATCTGGGCATAGACGCCGAGATCATCGACCTGCGCAGCCTGGATCGCGCCGGGCTCGATTGGGCAACGATCGAAGCTTCGGTCAAAAAGACCGGCAATGTGCTGATCGTCGAGCAGGGGGCAGCAGGCACCTCCTACGGCGGATGGCTTGCGGATGAATTGCAGCGCTGCCTGTTCGACTGGCTCGACCAGCCTGTCCGCCGGGTGCACGGCGCGGAAGCATCACCCAGTATCTCGAAGGTGCTGGAAGCCGCAGCCTGCGCCCGGCCGCAGGACATAGAAGCTGCGCTGCGCTGCGTCATGGCCGACCAGGGCCTGCCGCTGGCGGCAGCGTGAGGGGGTGGACAATGCCGTTTGAAGTCTTGTTGCCGTCGCTGTCGGCCGGCATGGAGGATGCGGTGATCGCCCGATGGCTGAAGGCCGCAGGCCAAGAGGTCGCCAAGGGCGAGGTTCTCGCCGAAGTGGAAACTGACAAGGCGACGATGGAACTGGAAGCCGAAGTCGCCGGTCGTATCGGCGCGCTGAAGGTGGCCGGCGGTGGGCGCGCGAATGTGAACGACGTGATCGCGGTCCTGCTGCTCGATGGCGAGGATGACTCGATGCTCGCCGGCGAGACCCCGAAGCAACAGCCGCGCAAAGTGGCGGAACCCGCGCCGGCGCCGATGATTGCGCCTACGCCTACTCCTGAACTGGCTAAGCCCACACCCGCCGGGCCTCGCCATTCCGCCTCACCGCTTGCCCGGCGCATTGCGGCGGAGCGTGGGATCAATCTTTCCCGGATCGCGGGCTCGGGCCCGAAGGGCCGCATCGTCCGCATCGATGTTGAGCGCGCGGCACAAGCGGCGTCCACTCCGATTGTCGTGCCACAGCCTGCTGCGGTGAGCGCCATACCTGCCGGTATCGGCGACTATGAAGCGGTTCCGCTTTCCCCGATGCGCCGGACTATTGCGCGTCGGCTTGTGGACGCCAAGACCACGGTGCCGCATTTCTATCTCAATGCCGATTGCGATGTTGATGCGCTCCTTGCCTTGCGCGCCGAAATCAATGAGGGGCGCGACAAGGGCGAACAGATCTCGGTCAACGACTTCGTGCTGAAGGCAGTGGCGGTTGCGCTGCGCAAGGTGCCCGAAGCGAATGCGGTGTGGACGGATGAAGCCATCCTGCGGCTGCGGGCCGTGGACATTGCGGTGGCTGTCGCGACCGATGGCGGCCTGATTACGCCGGTTCTGCGGGACGCCGACCAAAAAAGCCTCGGCACGATCTCGTCCGAAGTCAAGGCGCTTGCCATACGGGCACGCGAAGGCAAGCTAAAGCCTGACGAGTATCAGGGCGGCGGCTTTTCCGTCTCCAATCTGGGCATGTATGGCGTGAAATCCTTCACCGCGATCATCAACCCGCCGCAAAGCTGTATTCTTGCCGTTGGTGTGGCAGAGCGACGGCCGGTCGGCCGAGGCGACGAGATCGTCTTGGCCAATGTGATGAGTTGCACGCTTTCGGTCGATCACCGCTCGGTTGACGGTGCGGTGGGCGCTAAATGGCTGGCAGCCTTCAAGGCCGCCATCGAGCATCCCTTGATGCTGCTTGTGTGAGGGGACGATGGCAAGGTTGATCTCGGGGAAGACGAGAGTTTGCGCAATCCTTGCCGACCCGGTCGGCCATGTGCGCACGCCGCAGGCCTTGAACGCGCTCTTCGAGCGGCATGCTATCGATGCAGTCATGGTGCCTTTCGAGGTGGCGCCCGTTGATCTGGTCCGCACGGTCGATGGGTTGCGGGCGGTCCGCAATCTCGCCGGCGTCGTGGTGACGGTGCCCCACAAGAGCGCGATCAGCGCGCTTTGCGACCGGGTTTCCGATCGTGCGCGCCTTGCCGGGGCGGTCAATGTCATCCGCAGGGAAGCGGATGGCCGTCTTTCGGGCGATCTTCTCGATGGCGAGGGATTTGCCGCAGGGCTGGAATTGGCTGGCGCTCAGCTTGCAGGGAAGCGGGTTTTTCTGGCCGGGGCAGGCGGCGGCGCCAGTGCGATCGCCTTTGCGGCGGCCGAAAGGGGAGTCGTGCATCTGACGATCTCCAACCGCTCGCGCGACAAGGCCAATGCGCTGGCCGCGCGGCTGGCTTCCGGCTTCCCGAAGCTCGGCCTTGCCACCGAGGGCGGCCCGGAAAATCATGACATTGCGGTGAATGCCACGTCCTTGGGCCTCAAGGGCAACGACCCATTGCCCTTCGACCCGGATCGCCTGTCGCCCGGCACGCTGGTGGCCGAGGTCGTGATGCAGCCGGAAGTGACGCCACTCCTGCTATCCGCGGCAGAACGTGGCTTGCCTACGCATCCGGGCAAATGGATGCTTGAGGCGCAGCTTTCTGAAATACTCCGTTTTCTCGTGCCCGATGTGGCACCGGTGAGAGTCGGAGCTACCTGAAATGAGCGACCAGCTGCGTGTGCCGGTCGATGCGAACGAACTCACTGCGGTGGTGCGCAGCGCGTTCGGCGTCGAAGGAGAATGGCATTTCGGGATCACCCGCGAGAGCGGCTGGGCCGATATGGACCTTTACGGCCATGTCAACCATCTGGCCTATCTGCATTGGTGCCAGGAATGCCGCAACCGGTATTTTCGCATGGCCCTCGGCGAGTGGCCGAGTATCGAGGAAATCGGCCCGGTCATCCGGTCCGTCGAGTTCACTTATGACCGTGCCCTGGGGATCGGCGACCGGGTGCTGGTCACGGCGCGCATTGAAAAACTCGGCCATACCAGTTGCGTCCAGCGCTACGCCGTCTGGCACGACGGCCTTGTTGGCTCGGGCAATGCGTTGTGCGTATTCATTTCTCTCAGGACAGGTGAGAAGGTGCCGATCCCTGAGAATTTCCGAGCCAGTGTGACAGCGCTCGAAAGGCTCGGCTAGATGTGTCGCTTTATGGGGTTCTGTCGCAAACTCGAAGTTGAGACGCGTAAAGACTGCTGCCCAGTCTTTACGCGGTCAGGATTTCGAACTGTTCGACACGTAACGGTACTGCATTGTGCGCGTACCTCGCCTGTCGCCACTGTTCTCCCGGCTTCAAGTTCGTTGGAGAAGGATTACAACTGCCAGTCAGTCAGCGGCGTGCTTCAAACTAGCAGCCTAGCTACAACACTGCACCAGCGTATGTGGACGCGTGCTCGCCAGCCGTTCAGCCTGAACACAGGAGGAGAGCCATAATGCCGGCCGGTCGCTACGCGCTGCGGGGCATCGCGGACCGCCGGGAAACCCTTCACCATCACCCGTCCCGGCCGGGCGGCGGCCCCGCGGGAGCTTCCGCAAGGACAGTCGCCTTGGCAAGCGCGTGCCGCACAGGAAACAGCGTTCTCAGGGTCACGTAGAAGACCGGCGTGAGGAACAGTCCGACCAGCGTGACGCCCAGCATTCCGGAAAATACTGCCGTGCCAAGCGACTGACGCATTTCCGCGCCGGGGCCGGTGGCGATCACCAGCGGCACGACGCCGAGAATGAAAGCAACCTATTGCCTCACCGATCAATGTTACCCAAGGCAGCGGTGGCGACAGTGCTCGTATGAGCTGCCGCAGCGGTGGCAGGTGATAGCGGCAAGCTCTCGATCCAGCCGCCATCGAGGATGA
>NZ_RKST01000027.1 GCF_003934165.1 Borborobacter arsenicus
GTCGTCCATCGGCACGACCTGGGCCAGGCCGCCGCCGGCCGCACCGCCCTTCATGCCGAAGTTCGGTCCGAGCGAGGCCTCGCGGATGCAGATGATCGCCTTCCTGCCGATGCGGTTCAAGCCATCGCCCAGGCCCACCGTGGTGGTGGTCTTGCCTTCGCCGGCCGGCGTCGGGTTGATGGCGGTGACCAGGATCAGCTTGCCGTCCTTGTTCCCCTGCGCCTCTCTGATGAAGGCGGCCGAGACCTTGGCCTTGTCATGGCCATAGGGCAGCAGATGCTCCGAAGGTATCCCGATCTTCTCGCCAACCGCCTGGATCGGCTGCTTGTTCGCCGCACGCGCAATCTCAATGTCCGACTTGATCTCTGCCATCTATGTTCCCTGTTTTGGACTGGTCACGGAGTGTGGATAGAAGCGCGTTGCAAGCCGGCTTGGCCGTCCCAAAACAGGCGTGCAATGCACAAAAAGCGACAGGATGCGAGAGTCGCAAATGAAGCAGGCCGCGTCCGGATCAGCGATCCAGCACCGACCGCAGCTCGACGATGTTGGAGCGAACCTGCAACAGGTTGAAGCCCATGGTCGCGAGATGCGAGGGGAAGAAGGCGCTCGACTCGTTGCCGTTGGAGATGATCCATGGCTGCACGTCGAGCGAGGCGCGCAACTGCCCCTCCATGCGCGTCCACAGCGCCGTCAGGTTGCGCTCGGCGATGATGGCGGCGAAGTCCGAGCGGGCGGCGACAAGTATGCCGTAATAGGCGTAGAGCTGGCCATAGGCGAACCAGAAGCGGTCGTCGGCGCGCATGTCGAACCAGCCGGCGTCGGAGATTTCGATGCGCTGGCGCAATATGTCGGAGGTGGAGCCGATGTCGCCGGCGATGCGGTCGAGGAACTGCATCAGATTGTCGGCGCGCGCGTCGAAGGTGGCGCCGCATTTTTCGAGACTGGAGTTGAAGGCGCGCAGCTTGGCGATGGCCTCGCGATAGACGCTGGGCGTCGGCCGTGTCGGGCCGCGCAAGCCGATATACCAGGCGGTCTCGCTCCAGGCGAGCGCGGTGCGCGCGTCCTGCAGGTTCTGGTCGATCTGCGAGGTGCCGCGCACGCGGCCGAGCGTATCTACCAGCTCCGTCGTGGTGCGGCGCATCACCTGATTGATGCCGAGCTGGAAGGCCGCCTTGTTGTCGAAGAAGGGCGTATTGCGCCACTCGATGCCGAACAGGCCGAGCTTGGAGACCACCATGGAGGAAATCCAGGCGTTCTGGTTGACGTTGAAATCGACCAGATCGGCTGTGGTGCCGGCAATTGCCGAGGGCTTGCAGCTCTGCGCCGGCTGGCCGGTAGCGCCGGCGGCCGAGCTGACCGGGTCCCCGGCGCCGGTCGATTCGCGCGCCTGAGCCAGCTCTGCCGGATAGTCCGGATTGAAGTTGCTCCAGAACTGGGTGACGTAGAAGAAATAGCCGTACATGCCCACCAGCGTCAGCACGATGACCGCGCCGACGGCCTTCAGGATCAGCCCGCGCTGGCCATACCAGCGGCCGACCCACATGAAGGGCCACAGGATGATGCCGATGAGCAGGCCGATCAAGCGGCCGATCCATTGGAAAATCCGAGTGACGAAATTCACGATCGGATCAAGCATGGCTGGTCTTCCTCAATCGGTCAGGCCGTAGAGGCGCCGTCGCAACGCCTCCTTGTCGTTCAGATATGCGGTTTTCAGCCGCTCCACAACAAAGGATCGCCATGGCTCCGAAAGCTTCTCGTAATCCGTGTAGAAGCCCTGCTTGTTGAAGACATAGCGCGAGACGAAATCCGCCGGCACGAAATCGGAGATCAGCCGGCTGGTCAGCCAGGCGTCCGGGTGGTTCGGCTTGGCGCGCACCACCTGGAAGCGATGCTGCGGGGCGACCTCCTCCATGCGCATCTGGCCAAGCTGCCTGATCTCGCGCTTGGCCGCGTTGAGGAACGGGAAAATGCCGTCGCGATTGATCATATCGGCATGGCCGTGGATCCAGGTCTGCAGCCACACCTTGTCGGCATTGGCGATGTCGCGTTCCGGTTCAGCCTCACGGATCAGCGCCAGGATCGCCATTTCGGCGCGGTGCTCGAGATAGTCCGAGGCCTCGATCCATGAGGCGCGCGGCAGTTCGAGACGGCCGGTGGAGGCGAGGAAATGGAAGACGCGGTCGGCGTCGTGGATCGACAGGTAGCTCACCTGCCAGGGTCGCGAGCGGCGGAAACCGGGTGCGGCCGGATCGCTGATCACGGTCGTCATGTCGGGATCGACGAAGACATAGAGTCCGCCGAAATGGCTGGTCCAGAAGGCATTGTGGCGGAAGATCACCTGGTCGGGCACCAGCGCGTTCTCGCGGATGTCGCCGCAGACCTTGGCGAGTTCCACCATCTGATTGAGCATCGCGTCGTCGCGCCAGGCGTCGGGCTCCTGTTTCAGCCGGTCGACCAGCCGTCCGAGCTCGGCCGCCTTGCCCAGCACGTCTTCGGCCGACAGCACCCGGAACTCGACCTGGCTGATCGACAACAGGTCCTCGATATCCTCCACCATGGCGACCGAATCCTCGATCTCGCCATAGATCACGTCCTTGATCGTCAGCGCATCGATGGCGCGCGAATTCCTGGAAAAGAATTCGTAGAGAAGCTGCGAGGTGTTGGAAAACGCCGTATGTACCACCGGCAGTTCGGCCTGCGCCGGCGTCAGGATGACGAAGCGGCGGTTGACCTGGTTGGGATCGAGATAGTTCAGGTCGCCCAGTTCCTCGGCTACCTGCGGGGAAAACCCGCTGCGGTCGATCTCGAAGGAGGCGAGTTTCGTCTGCGTCAGGCCGAAGGCCGCCAGCGCCTTGTTATAGCGCTCGACCAGATGCGGCGCCTCGACCGCCAGCAGCCTGCCATAGATCAGCTCATTGTCGCGCAGGAGGTTCACTATTCCTTCTCCCCGTTCACGGGGAGAACCCCTCTCCGCCTTGCTACGCTCGGCACCTCTCCCCAAAGGGGCAAGGAAACGCTGCCGCAGTGCCGGCGCCTTTCCAGCTTGGGTTCCTCGCCCCTTTGGGGAGAGGTGTAGAGGGCGAAGCCCGAGACGGAGAGGGGGGCCTTCTCACGCATCCCAGGTCCCCTTGGCCTTGCGCTCCTCCATCTCCCTCGCCGCCCGCTCGCGCAGGCGGGCATCGCGGATCATCTTCTCTACCGCGGCATCGTCGGCGCGGTCGGAATAGCGGAACTCGCTGTCGGCGTAGCGGTTGATCTCCTGCATCACCATTGTCATCGAGAACGGCCCGCGCAGTTCCTCGATCATCGCCTTCTTGTCGTCATAGCCCTTGTGCATGAAGGCTTCCGGTTTCTCGAACCACTCGTCCGGCAGTTCGATATCCATCGCCCGCATCTTGATGGCGTCGGTGATGTTCTTGATCGCCCTTCCGGTCAGGCGCGGCTCGGCCTGCTTGATCATATGCAGATAGGTGCCGATATCGGCCAGCGTCTTCGGTGCGCCATTCTCTTTCATGAAGCGCTCATGGACCTGCATCAGCCCGTCTTCCTGCGGCCGGTCGTGGCCCTCATAGGCATCCGCTACGGCGCGCTTGATCTCCTGCGCGGCATAGAGATCGTGCTTGCCGAGCGGGATCTGGTGGTTCTTGCCGGCGAGCAGGGTGAAAATGTCGATATAGTCGTCGCGGCTCTGCGGCCCGTCTACCAGCCAGCGGGCGCCGGCGCGCTGGCGCAGCGCGTCGTCCACATTCTCCGGATAGTTGGAAAACATGCCGAAGGAGCAATTGCCGCGGATGACCGTCGAGGCACCCGAAAAGGCCTCCATCAGCACGCCGGTGATTTCCTGCTGCCCGGCGGATGCCCGGTCGTCGGAGCGGCGCGCCGCCACCTGGTCGATGTCGTCCACCGTGCCGAAGCCGATGGCGCGCGGGTTCAGCACATTGGTGATGAACTGCTTGCAGCTCTGGCCGGATTTGCCCTGATAGGAGGAAATCTGGTCGACGCCGAAATTCTCATAGACGAAGGGGTAGGAAGCGACCTGGCAATAATCGTTGAGCAGGCCCGCGATCATCTGGATCAGCGTGGTCTTGCCGGTGCCGGGCGAGCCGTCGCCGATGAAGGTGAACAGGAAGCCGCCAAGCTCGACGAAGGGGTTCAGTTCGCGCTCGAAATCATAGGCCATCAGCATCTTGGCGAGCTTGATCGACTGATATTTGGCGATGTGGTTGCCGACCACTTCGTTCGGCTTCTTGAAGGTCATCACCAGCGGCCGGGCCTTGCGGCCGGGGGCGACGTCGAAACCGTCCAGGGTGAAATCATCGGCGTCGAGGCGGATATGTGCGTTCTCGAAGGCGCCAAGCCCGTCGAATCGGCCTTTTCGCGTCAAAAGCCCTTCGATCGTGATGCGCGCGAAGGCGCGGGCGCGCGTCGTCAATTCCGTATCGTCCTTGACGCCTTCAAGCGCGCCGTCCAGCCCCGCAACCAGCGATTTCAGCGCATCCTGCGGCGTGTCGAACAGGAAATCCGGTTCATGGATATCGTTGGGCGGCTCGCCTTCGCCGTCGATCAGCTGCGCCAGATAGGAGGCAAGGCTGAAGGCCGAGACATAGGCCGAGGCCGACAGCAACTTCTTGAAATGGGCCGCGTCCTCGCCCTCCAGCGGGGCGCGCGTGTTTTTTGCCTGCAGGCTTTCCAATTCGCCGCTGCGGGCAAACACGTCGGCAATCGCCAGTGCCACCGCGATGCCTCTGCGCACCCGGTAGAGCAGCGTGTGCTGGGCGATGCTCATCAGCGGGTCGCCGGATCGCAGCGCAGCCACCGTCTTCGACAGTTCCACCTCGCGCGTCTTGCGCACCGAGCCGGTGGAAATGGTCGGCACGAAGCGTCGCCCGGTGCCGGCAAGGGCGGCGCCGGATTTCCCGCCTCCGTCCTCCAGCACCACGATGCGCGTGATCATGCCCTGCGCGGTCGCGTTGTGCTTTTCGATATCGGCTTCGGCGATGGTGGTCAGGCCGGTGTCCATGGAAAGCCTCCGATGCAACTGGCTGGGCGCCGAAATACCCCCTCATCCGGCCCTTCGGGCCACCTTCTCCCCGTCGGGGAGAAGAGGAAGGTTGCGGCCTTTCCGATTTCCTCTCCCGGAGAGGGTGGCCGAGCGAAGCGGAGGCCGGGTGAGGGGGCTTCACACATCCGAAATCACCCGGCCCTTGGACAAAATATGCACCTTGAAGCCGCCGAATATCTTGTCGGCCTCGCCGGCCGCATAGAGTGCCTGGTAGGCCTCATGTGGAATGAGCGCGTGTTTCTCGTAATGGCTCACGCCCTGGCGGGCGGCTTCCAGATCATCCGTATTGATGAAGAATTCTTCCGAGGAAGGCTCGCTCGACCACAGCCCGCGCCGGCCGGGTTTCTCGCCCTTGGAATAGACTTCCTGGATGGTCCAGGTCAGCAGCCAGGCATCCTGCGGCCGGCGCACTTTCGACAGCACGCCGCTGACTGTCGAATTGTGTTCGGTGATGCCGGCCGAATAGAACGGACCCAGCACCACGCGCCGCAGCTGCTTGGGATGAAGTTCGGCAAAATCCTTGTCGAGATTGGAGGCGATCGTCATTGGCGACAGCGTATAGGCCGAATTCTTCTCGGTGAAATCGTCGAAGCGATGAGCAAGCTCCGGATTGAGCAGCCCTTCCACCGGCAGCGGGATTTCCACCTTGTCGTTGAGCCTGCCGTCGCCGGTCACCAATTGGCGCACGATATCGTCAGAGGAATCCTCGACCGTCAGCATATAGACCAGCGGCAGGTTGGCGCTGCCGTCGAATGCCGCCCAATGCACCAGATAATAGGGCCGCTGCGTCTTGGGATTGACTGACACCTTGGCCGTCTGCGCCAGCAGGAAAGGTGCAAAGGTCTCGCCGCCATCGACATCCTCCAGATAAAGCCGCTCGGCCATGGAGCGCTGCAGGGCGGTCGGAAATTCCTTGTGGCGCAGGATGAAGTCGGCCATCTCGGCGCGCAGTTCCGTCGGTTTGGGAATGGTGGCCAGCCGCTCGCTGGCCGTGCGGCGGTCGTTTTCCAGCTCCAGCACATTCTGGAACACCGGAAAGCCGCTTTCGGCGCGGCCGATGCGGAAGCTCTCCATGAAGCCGAGCCGGTTGTGCCAGCAGGCAAAGGATTTTTCCAGCCGCGCGATGTATTCGGCTACGATGCCGGCAACCAGCCCATGCTTGTAGAGCGGCGAGCGGTCGTCGCGCATGAAGATTTCGAGCCCGCCGAGTGCTGCGCGGATGGCGGCGAAATAGCGCGTGGCGTCGTCGGTCGCGGCGGTCATGGTACAGCCTCATCCTCCCCCTTGTGGAGAGGGCTATCGCATTTGGGTTTCGACCCCCACTCCGGTTTGCTTTGCAAACCACCTCTCCCCCGGTCGACGGGGGAGAGGAAACGCTGTCCGCAAGGCTGGCACCCTTCCTCTCCCCTTTTGAGGGGGAGAGGTGCCGAGCGAAGCGAGGCGGAGTGGGGGTCGGTCCCGTTATATGCAACTATCCTGCCCCTGTGGGGAGGGTCGATCCGTAAGGATCGGGGTGGGTGTAAAAGTTCACTGGCCTTGTTCGGACCCCCACCCCGTCTCGCGAACCCTGCTTTGCAAGGATCGTTCGCCGACCCTCCCCACAAGGGGGAGGGTAAAAGGCCAGCTATAGCCGGCAGGGCAGAGGGGGGTGTCATGACGCGCAAGGCTATTGCCTGTCGTTCACGCCCGCACATAGGCGGAGGCGTCGTGCTTCTTCATCACGTCCTCGAAGCGGCGGGCAAAAGCGTCGTCGGCGAGCTTCTTGCGCCGCTGGATGTCGGCGGTTGCGACCATGTTCTTCTCATGCAGTTCAAGCAGGTCGCCAATATGCTTCTGCGCGGCCGCACCGATGCCCGCCATGGTTTCTTCCGCGGTGTTGTCGACCTGGCTGCCGAGCGTGTTGATGCGATGGGCCACTTCCTGCTGGGCGGCCGTCTTCAGCGAATCCTCCAGCGCCTTGTAGAGCACGATGCGCTGTTCGGTATCGATGGTCAGCTTGTTGATCAGCGTATTCTGCGCCGCGATCTGGTTGTTGAGCGAATCCACGAAGGTCTGGAACATCGAGGTGTAGCGCTCCAGCGTCTGGCTCTCGGCCAGCAGTTCCTGCTCCTTGGCCTGCGCCTCGTTATATTCGGTCGCAAGCCTGGAGCGCTCGCCTTCGAGTTCCGTGCGCTCCTTCTGGCTGGTCGAGGCGGCTATGCGGTTTTCGATGTCGAGCAGAAGCGGGTTCAGCTCCTCTATGCGCTTTTGCGTCGCCTCCAGGCTGCCCATCGTTGCCTTGCGGCGCTCGATCACCTGGGCAAGGCTGGTCTCGGAGGTCTTGTAGCGCGAATCCAGCACCTGCTTTTGCGCCTTCAATATGCCGACGATGGTGTCGGATTTCGTCAGCAACTCCTGCAGGTTTCCGGCCAGCGACATGTTGCGCACGCGGTCGGTACGCATGCGCTGCTTCCTGCGGGCCGAAAACAGGCCGATGAAGTTTTCCCAGCCCGTATAGTTCTTCATGCTCTCGAATTCGGCGCCGAAGACGTTGGTGGCGTCCTCCAGCCCGATGATCAGGTCGGCGATGTTGCCTTCCATCACCTTCTGCTGCCTGAGCACGTCCTCGATGCGGGCGTTTTCGATGTCGAAATCGGCGGCGCCGATCTTCTGGTCGGCCTGGGCGAATTTCTCCAGGAGCGCGCCGGACTGCTCGATCCTGGCGCGCATGTCCTCGGCGGCCTGCTTGGTGCGGGCAATCTCGGCATCGAAATTCTGCAGCGTCGCCATCCGGCCTCCTCCTCGTTTCTCACATCCGCTCGGACCGCCAATATAGGAGCGGCGCCTTTTCATTGAAAGACAGCGCCGTGCGCAATGCCGCTCGGTTCGTTCCTTGCGGCAGGCGTTGCCGATGCGGCGAAAATGTCGCTGAAAGAATAGTCTGCGACGTGCAAGCTTCTGCCTTACCGCTTGAAACCACAGCAAAATGATGTTTGGGTTTAGGCCCCACGCGGAAGAAAAAGCCGCAACCCGCGTCGCCAAGATTTACAATGGGAGAATTCCATGTCGCCGACCAAATCACTCGCCATATCCTTGGGTATGGCGGCCCTGATCTATTCTGGAAGCGCATTCGCCGCCGAGCCCGAAAGCTGCAAGACCGTGCGTTTCTCCGATGTCGGCTGGACCGACATCACCGCCACCACGGCAACTGCCTCGGTGATCCTGGAAGCGCTCGGCTACACGCCCGACGTGCAGGTGCTGTCGGTGCCGGTCACCTATGCCTCGCTCAAGAGCAAGGATATCGACGTCTTCCTCGGCAACTGGATGCCGACCATGGAAGCCGACATCAAGCCCTATCTGGAAGACAAGTCGGTCGAGACTATCGTCACCAATCTGGAAGGCGCCAAATATACGCTCGCCGTGCCAACCTATGTCTATGATGCGGGCCTGAAGGACTTTGCCGACATCGCCAAGTTCAAGGACAAGCTCGGCAACAAGATCTACGGCATCGAGGCCGGCAATGACGGCAACCGCCTGATCCTCGACATGATCGAGCAGGACAAGTTCGGCCTCAAGGGCTTCGAACTGGTGGAAAGCTCGGAGGCCGGCATGCTGGCGGCCGTCAGCAAGGCGGCCAATTCCAAGCAGGACGTGGTCTTCCTTGGCTGGGAGCCGCACCCGATGAACGCCAATATTGACATGAAATATCTGACCGGCGGCGACGAGGTGTTCGGGCCCAATTTCGGCGGCGCCACCGTCGCCACCAATGTGCGGGCCGGCTACACCACCGAATGCCCGAATGTCGGCGCGCTGCTGAAAAACATGGTCTTCTCGCTGCAGATGGAAAACGAGATCATGGGCGCGATCCTCAATGACAGCGCCGAGCCCAAGGCTGCCGCCACCGCCTGGCTGAAGGCCAATCCGGATGCCGTCACTCCCTGGCTTTCGGGCGTCACCACATTCGATGGCGGCGATGCGGCTGCTGCGGTAAAGTCGGCGCTCGGCCTCTGACGCGCCGGCATCTGCCATGAGCTTGAGCGGCGGCCACCCGCGAGGATCGGCCGCCGCGCTAAAATAAGATGACGTTTCCTTGAATTGGCGTCACATTCCATCTCTTTGATGGAGCATGATCTTTTCCGAAAACCAGTGCCCACTTTTCGGGATCAAGCTCCAGATCCAACATGAAGGAGGGGCTTCGTGGATCCCGTTTCGGCACTCATCGCCAGTTTCAAGATTCCGCTCGGGCGCTGGGGCAAGCAGTTCTTCGACTTCCTCACCGTCAATTTCGAGTGGTTCTTCGACAGTATCGCCAACGGCCTGACCGTCGTCCTCGACAGTCTTGTCGATGGCATATTATGGCTGCCGCCGATCGTGGTGGTGGCGCTGGTCGCCGCCCTTGCCTGGTATCTGCAGAAATCCTGGAAGCTCGCCATCGCCGTGGCGCTCGGGCTCCTCTTCATCGTCAATCAAGGCCTGTGGAAGGAAACGGTGGAGACGCTGGTGCTGGTGGTGGCCGCCACCGCCGCCTCCATGGCCATCGGCGTGCCGATCGGCATCTGGGCCGCCCATAGCGAGCGCGGCTACCGCTTCCTGCAGCCGATCCTCGACCTGATGCAGACCATGCCGACCTTCGTCTATCTGATCCCGGTGCTGATCCTGTTCGGGCTGGGCATTGCGCCCGGCCTCATTGTCACCGTCATCTTCGCCTGTCCGGCGCCCATCCGGCTCACCTATCTCGGCATCACCTCGGTGCCGACGCCGATGCTGGAGGCCGGCGAGGCCTTCGGCGCCACCAAGCGCCAGCTCCTGTGGAAGGTCGAGCTGCCCGCCGCCCTGCCGACCATCATGGCCGGCCTTACCCAGTGCATCATGCTGTGCCTGTCCATGGTGGTCATTGCCGCCCTGATCGGCGCCAACGGGCTTGGCAAGCCGGTGGTGCGGGCGCTCAACTCCGTCAATATCCCGCTCGGCCTTGAAGCCGGCCTGGCCATCGTCATCGTCGCCATCATTCTCGACCGCATGAGCCGCATCGGCACGGGAGGCGCCAAATGACCGCCGCTGTAGATTTCCGCAATGTCGACATCGTCTTCGGCAAGGCGCGCGCCGAGGCACTGGCGATGATCGACAAGGGCGCCTCGCGCGCCGAGATCCTGGAAAAGACCGGCGCCGTGCTTGGCTGCGCCGGCTGCAACCTCACGGTCAAAGAGGGCGAGATATCCGTGCTGATGGGCCTGTCGGGCTCTGGCAAGTCGACGCTGCTGCGCGCCGTCAACGGGCTAAACGAGGTCGCTCGAGGCGAGGTCATCGTGCATGACAAGGGCTGGCAGGCCGATGTCGTCACCTGCGGCGAAAACGAGCTGCGCAAGATCCGCCGCGAATGCGTGGCCATGGTGTTCCAGCAGTTCGGCCTTCTGCCCTGGCGCACGGTGGAGGAAAATGTCGGCTTCGGGCTGGAGCTTTCCGGCGTCAAGGAGGCCGAGCGCAAGGAGCGCGTTGCCACCCAGCTCAAGCTGGTCGGGCTGGAGCAATGGGCCAAGAAATACGCGCATGAGCTTTCCGGCGGCATGCAGCAGCGCGTGGGGCTGGCGCGCGCCTTCGCCACCCAGGCGCCGATCCTGCTCATGGACGAGCCGTTTTCCGCGCTCGACCCGCTGATCCGCACCAAGCTTCAGGACGAGCTTTTGCAGCTCCAGTCCAAGCTGAAGAAGACCATCATCTTCGTCAGCCACGATCTGGAGGAGGCGCTGAAGATCGGCAACACCATCACCATCATGGAGGGCGGCCACATCGTGCAGACCGGCACGCCCGAAGACATCGTGCTCAAGCCGGCCAATGACTATGTCAGCGACTTCATCGCCAATGTGAACCCGCTTTCGGTGCTGACGGCCTGGAACGTCATGCGCGACCGGCGCGACCTGGAGCCGTCGGACGAGCCCGGCTGGGTCTGGCTCGACCGGCGCCGCACCACGCGCTTCCGCCTCGACAGCGACGGGCTGGTAACGGCGGCCGAGCGCAACGGCCAGCCGGCGATCTGGGTCTCCTGCGACGAGGTCGAGACGCTGCCGCCGGATGCGCCGCGCGTCTTCTGGGCCAAGGCCGGCACCACGCTGAAGACGGTGATGCTTGCCATGAACCGCAGCCAGACGGCTCCCGTGGCGCTGTTCGATGACTCGTCGCGCTTCGTGGGAGCGATCGGGATCAGGGATGTGTTGAGCGCGGTGTTGAGGAAGTGAGGGCGCGGGCGATAGAACCCACTGCGGCACCATTGGCGAATATTGGGGTGGAAAGCGGTCAGGCAGCGGCCCGCCATTAGGCGTCGTCGGAATTGACTGCTATGAAGCTGCTGCAACGATTAGTATCGGGGGGATGGGTGAACGAGATCGCGCACTTCGCGGTGAACACGCGGCTGACACGAGTTTTAGGTGAAACGTATCGATCTAGCGAAGCGGCACTGAAGGAACTCGTCGACAATGCCTGGGACGCCGACGCCAATAATGTCTGGATCATCCTTCCCGAACCACTAACCGATGACGCCGTCATAGTCCGCGACGATGGCACGGGAATGACAGCGTCAGAGGTACGTGGCGAGTACCTAAATATAGCAAGTGACAAGAGGACTCGCACTGGCGAACGAACGAACAAGTTCAACCGGAAAGTCAAGGGACGTAAGGGGATCGGCAAGTTCGCCGGCCTTACGATCGCCAGTCGGATGGAAGTCGTCACCGTAGCGCGGCGGCGCAGATGCACGCTCCTAATCGACAAGAACGAACTGGTCGAGAACCAAAAAGACCTTGAGGCTGTGCCTCTGCCGTTCATCGAGGATGACATCAATGATGTCGACAGTGGAACGACAGTTACGTTGACCAAACTCGACAGTCGACTGAACTTTCCGACTCCAGATCGCTTGCGGGAGGTTCTCATCTACGAATATGGACGGGAGGACGCTTTCAAGGTTTTTGTCAACGGCTTGCCGCTTTCGGTGCAGGATGTACCCGGAACAACCACCCAAACAACTGCTCAACTACCGACCGTTGGGGAAGTGACCCTGAACTTCACAATCGCCGACGGGAAGCGCCTGCCGCGGTCGTCAGGAATAATCTTGAAGGTCGACGGCAAGGCGGTCGGAAAGCCGATGCTGTTCGGCCTGGACGAAGACGAGGAGATCCCGTCCAAGCTTGCGCGGCGCGTCTACGGCGAAGTCGAACTATCGGGAGTTGAGGACTTCGTCACAGCGGACTGGGGGAGCATCTTGGAGAACAGTAAGGCCTACCAAGAGGCGCGCTTATACGTTCGGACGCAGGTCAAAGCGGGGCTAAAAGAGACCCATGCCAAGGATCTCAGCCTCCAGAAGGCTCGTCTTCAGAGGCAGATCAACCACCGTCTTGCGAAGCTGCCAGAATACCGTCGCAAATATGCCGAGGAGGCCCTCAACCGAATCCTGAAGAAGTTTTATGGCGAGAGCGAGGATCGCATCACGACGATTGCCGACGTCGCGCTTGATGCCATGGAGCATGATACCTACTGGGCAGTTCTCGACCGCATCGGGAGGTTGAGCAAGGGCGATGTGGGTTCATTCGCCGAATCGCTGGAGGAGTTCGGCCTTATCGAACTCGCTACCATCGGCGCACAAGCGTCCCGCCGGCTGGAGTTTCTCAACTTCCTGGATCAGCTCGTGCAGAATCCGCAAACTCTCGAAAAGGACGCCCACAAAGCGTTCGAAACAAACCTGTGGCTTCTTGGCCGAAAATATTCGGTGATGTCCTCGAACTCCACCCTGCATAAGGTTATCGAGACCTATTGCAATACGGCGTTCAAAGGCAGCCGAGCTGCGAAGCGTCCGGACCTTCTTTTGTCCCAGGACTATGGCGACAAGTACCTGCTGATCGAGTTCAAGCGCCCGTCGCACAACATCACCCGTGATGACATATCCCAGGCAGAGAAGTATCGAGACGACTTATCGTCTCGGCTATCGTCGACTGCCACCATGGACATCGTGATGGTCGGCAAGGGGCGTGCCGTGACACTCGACACCCGCAATCTGCTCGATTCGATATCGCTGCACTCGTATGCTAGCATCATTTCGTCCGCACGCACGGAGCTGGACTGGCTGGTCGCTTCGCTGTCCAAGCCATAAGACTTAGCCTGCGGATGAACGATTGACCGCATATCCTGTTCACCGCCAATGGTTTCCGGTCGGCAAACAGAGCCGATGGTGCGGCAAGTCGATTCGCCCCGAACGGTGGCGTCCAGAGGGCCGCATAGCTAGGAACGACCGAGATGCGGTCGGATCGAGACGTTCCCTTGTAGAAAATATTCGCCTGTTTCTTTGCGCGAATCGTTGCTCAATTCTGCAATTCCCAAAATTCTATCCACCCCCTTCTGCCCTCTCCCATAATCGTCGCACTGCCCTTGCGGGAACCGGGTCTAGAACCGGGATCAGGAAGGGCGGCGGTGACCCTCCCCCATGGCGTGGTACCCATGGGCACGCAGGGGCCCGAGACAGGCCGGCGGGCCTGGGGTTGAGCGCAAATGCCCGGCCCGCAGGCTTGCAGAGAAACCGCGGCGTTCTTCGCCCATGAAAAATGGGGGATTTGAGCGCTGTGACCGGTCGACTTCGGGACAGGCACCGGCGGGGCGCGAAGGTCGCGCCACGTATTTACTATACGGAAGGCACGGCCCAGCGCCCCGCTTCCCGGCTCTTTGACAATGGCCAGACGCAATTTGCGGGCGTGGCAACGGAAAACTGTGGCTAAAACCTTACAGGACTTGGGTTCCTCGCCCCCGCAACGCGGGGGAGAGGTGGTTTGCGCAGCAAACCGGAGAGGGGGCATCAGTGCCGGATGCACAATGGAGACGTAAGAGGATTGCCCTCCTTCAAAAGTACCCCCTCTCCGCCTCGCTGTGCTCGGCACCTCTCCCCAGAGGGGCGAGGAACCCAGGTTCTGCAAAGGACGCGCTTTCGCTACCGCCCCTCGCGATACCACATGGCGCCCAGCGCCAGCAGAAGCAGGCCGAGGCCGAAGAAGCCGCCGAACATCGGCACGCGGCTCACCGATTTCAGCGTGCTGTCATTGGTGGTGCGAAGCCCGATCCAGTCGCGCCCCGAGGCGTCGCCGCCGGCGCGCACCGGCACCACGGCCGGCAGGTTGAGGCTGCCGGTCAGCCCGCCAAGCCCCCCTGCCGCCAGCCGGCGCACGCTGCCGCCGGTCGCATCGGTCGCGGGTCGCACGACATTTTCGGTCGAGACGACATCGGCGAATTCCGGCGCGTTGATCGGGCCGATATGGGCAAGGGCGGTCAGATCGCCATTGGCGACCTGGTAGAGGCCTATCTCGTTCACCTCGGCGCTGCCGGTGAAGATGCCGGGCTCGCCTTGGGCAAGCGGCACGGTCAGCGCCTTGCCAGAAGGCGTGATCACTTGTGCCGCACCCGGGTCGTCGCTCATGGTCTGGCGGCGCACGTCCAGCACCATGCCGCGGCCGCTCGCCGTCAGCCGCTCCTCCTCAAGCTCCGGCTCCTTCATCAGCCAGTGGGCGATACGGCGGTAGAGCGAGACATGCGGGCCGCCGCCCTCGAAGCCGCGCGCCCACAGCCAGCCCTGGTCGGACAGGAACATGCCGACGCGGCCTTCGCCCTTGCGGTCGAGCAGCAGCAGCGGCCGGTCGTCGGCGCCCTTCATCACCACCTCGCCCTCGGGCCTATCGATGCCGATCAGCCGGAACCAGCGGCTCCAATGCGGCGGCTCGGTGGCCGATCCCTCCAGCCCGCGCGTCACCGGGTGGCGCTTGCCGATGTCGGTCAGCCGCGGATAGAAGGCCTGGTCGATCACCTCGCCGCTGGGCAAAGCGGGCAGGGCGGCCATCAGCGGCGTGCGCGCGATCGACTGGTCGCCGGCATATTCGGGGCCAGCTGCAATCAGCAGCGCGCCGCCCTTTTCCACATATTCGGCGATGTAGTCGTAATAGAGGATCGGCAGCACGTCGCGATGCTGGTAGCGGTCGAAGATGATCAGGTCGAAATCATTGATCTTCTCGACGAACAGCTCGCGGGTCGGGAAGGCGATGAGCGACAATTCGTTGATCGGCGTGCCGTCCTGCTTTTCGGGCGGGCGCAGGATGGTGAAATGCACCAGATCGACCGAGGCGTCGGATTTCAACAGGTTGCGCCAGGTGCGCTCGCCGGCATGCGGCTCGCCGGAGACCAGAAGCACGCGCAAATTCTCGCGGATGCCGTCGATCAGCGCGATAGCCCGGTTGTTGGTGTCGGTCAGTTCGCCCTCGGCGCGGGGGATGGCGAGTTCCACGATGTTGCGGCCGGCGCTGGGAACGGTGATCTCCAGCGGCATCTCGCGCCCGATCGTCGCCCGCTCCACCGCGACCTGCTCGCCATTGACCGAGACGCGCACATCGACCTCGCCGCTTTCGCCGGTCGAGCTGATGACGCGGTAGGTCAAGTCGAGCGGCTTGCCGACGATGCCGAAGCGCGGCGCCTTTTCGAAGCGGATGCGGCGGTCGCGCTCGCCTTCCTCGCCGGTGATCAGCGCATGCAGCGGCGCGTGGAAGTTGGGCGCGCCCGCCGGCACGTCATGCACCTGCCCGTCGGTGATCATGATCGCCCCGCCGATGCGCGAGGGCGGCACGTCGCGAAACGCGCTGTCGAGCGCGCCGAACAGCCTTGTCTGCGTGCGCTCGTCGGCGGCATCGGCCTTGCCGGCCTCCACCACGCGCACCTCGAACTGCTTGAGGCGGGCAAGCCGTTCCTGCACCCCGGCAAGCGCCCGGTCGGTCTCGGCGGTGCGCTCGCCTATGTCCTGGCTCTGGCTGCGGTCGACGATCAGCGCCACCACGCTTTGCAGCGGCTCGCGCTCCTCGTCGAGCAGCACCGGGTTGATGAGGGCAGCGGCAAGCGCCAAAAGGGCAAGCGCGCGCAGCACCGCACCGCGCTGGCGAAACCACAGGCCGATGAGCGCCAGCAGCGCAAGCGGCACAAGCACGGCGGCAAGCAGCGGCCATGACAGGAGCGGTTCGAAGGCGAGCGACCAGTTCATGCTACTGCCCCAGCCGCTCAAGCAGGATCGGCACGTGGACCTGATCGGATTTGTAGTTGCCGGTCAGCATATACATGACGATGTTGACGCCGGCGCGATAGGCATAGACGCGCTGCATGAAGTCGGAGGGCACCGTCGGCAGCATCGGCGCGCCGCTCGCGTCGATCGCCCATGCACCGGCGAAATCATTGGCGGTGATCATGATCGGCGACACGCCGTCGCCGGTGCGCACCGGGCGGTTGTCGACATTGCTGGCATCGAGCGAGGCTTCGATCCAGAGCGGACCGCCGCTGAAGCGCCCTGGAAATTCCGGCAGGATGAAGAAGGACTTGGTCAGCACATGGTCCTCGGGCACCGGCTCCAGCGGCGGCACGTTGAGGTGGTCGAGGATGTCGCGCAGCCGCTGCGTGGCCGGGCTCGCCGAACCGGCATCGATGCCGGTGGCATATTGGTCGCGGGTATCGAACAACACGGTGCCGCCCTGCTGCATATAGGCGTCGATGCGGGCGATGGCGTCTTCGGACGGCATCGCGGCGTTGGGGTCGATCGGCCAATAGATGATGGGATAGAAGGCGAGTTCGTCGCGGGCGATGTCGACGCCGGCGGGCAGGCCGGGTTCGAGCGCCGTCTTCTCGATCAGGAAGCGCGACAGGCCGTCGAGCCCGGCGCGGCTGATCGCATCGACGGAAGGATTGCCGGTCAGCACATAGGCGAGGCGGGTGGTGGCGATCGCCTCGATCGCCTCGGCGTCGCCCGGCCTGGAATCCTGCGCCTGTGCAGTGGATGAAAATGCGGTGAGGGCGATACCGGCCGCCAGCAGCACGATTGCCGCCGTGCCTGCACCATGCGCGAGGCCGCGCCGCCGCCTTGCGAACATCCCGCCCATCCAGAACACCGCCAGCGTGTCGAGCAGCATCAAGAGCAGGGCAGCGGCCACCAATGGCCCCTTCAGGTCGCGCGATTCGTCGAAGGCGTAGCGCATTTCGGTGACCGGGGCAGGAATTTGAGGCCGCGCCAGCGGCGCAAGCGTGGCATCCGCGCCAAGCAGATTGTGGGCGAACACGCCTTCCTCGGTGCCGTAAAGGCCAGGCGGGTTTTCGATGGTGACGGGAACGGGCCCCTGGCCGCTGGTCAATGGCCTTGCATCGGGTGTCGGCGGCTCCAGCGCGCCATTGGCTGCGATCATGCGGTAGGGCGCAAGGGTCGCCACCCTGCCGTCGGCGCCGGCGGCGGCAGTGCCCTGGTTGCGCGACAGCTGCACCAGCCGGCGCAGCATTTCCACGAAGCTGCCGGAGATCGGCAGGTTCGACCAGGTCGCTTCAGGTGTGATGTGGAACAGCGCCACCGTGCCCTTTTCGCGCCTGGCGCCGGTCACCAGCGGCGTGCCGTCGGCAAGATTGGCCCAGGTCCGGTCGACGATGTCGGCGGTGGGCTCGGCCAGGATCTGCCGGCTCACGGTCACTTCGCTCGGCGGCGCGAGATCGGCGAAAGGCCCGGTGGAGGGAAATTCGGTGACCGGCTGCGGCTCGGTCCAGGAGAGCGCGCCGCCCAGCGAGCGCTCTCCGGTGCGCAGGCGCACCGGCAGCAGTTCCTCGTCATTGCCGGCGGCAGCCAGCCGCGGCCCGGCAAAGCGGACCAGCGTGCCGCCATTGTCGACCCATTCGATCAGTTGCCTGCGCGCCGTATCGGGAATGTTGCCGACATCGGCCATGACGATCATTGCTGGCTTTTGCGCCAGAAGCTGCGGAATGGCATCGGCGAGATCGGCGTTTGAGGGCTCGACAAGGTCGGCGAAGGGCTCGAGCGCGCGGAGGATATAATAGAGCGGCGACAAGAGCGGCTGCGCCTGGTCGGCTTCGGCCTGCGAGAGGAGGCCGACCCGGCGGCGCTTGGAATTTTCATCGAGTACGCGCACGGCGCCGGCATGGCTCTCGCCGTCGATCGAGATCGAGGCGAAATCATTGCGCAGTTCGAACGGCACCTGCATGCGGCCGGTCGCCGTTTCCTTGCCGGCGGCGAAGGTCAGAGTTGCATCGGCAATGCGGCGGCCCTTGTCGTCGAATGCCCCGGCGGTGGCCTGGCGCGGAGCGGCATTGCCGCCTGGCCGGATCGCGGTGATCTCGAAGCCTTCGAGCTGGTTTTCGGCGGCACTCAGGCCGATCGTGGCGAGGCGCTCGGGCACCGCCCATATCACCTGCGCCGGTGCTTTGCCGAACAGGGTTTCGAATGCCGCCTCGTCACCCTGAGCCGCAAGACCGTCCGCCAGCACGGCAACGCTGGCGCCGGGCAGCGTGTCGAGTGCTGCCGCGACTCGTGCGTAGATGGCGGGCCGATCGGTCGGAACCGGGCGTGGCTGGGTGGCCCGCAGCCGGTCGCGCGCAGCCTGGGCGTCAAAGGGGCCGATCTCGGCATTGGGCTTTTCAGCGGTGAAGGCCAGCAGCACCGGCGTGCCGGTGGCACCCGCATCGGTGATCAGCCGTTCAGCGGTGGCGACGCGGCGGTCCCAGTCGGGCGCGCTCGCCCAGCCATTGTCGATGACAAGCGCCAATGCATCGCCGGCGGCCGGCAATCTTTCGCGCGGATTGAATACCGGTTCGGCAAGCGCAAGCACGATCAGGGCAGCCATCAGCAGCCGCAGCAGCGTCAGCCACCATGGGCTCTGGTGTGGTGTCTCTTCGCGCTTCAGGACCCGCGCGAGGATTTTCAGTGGGGGAAACACTTCCATTTGCGGCTTCGGCGGGGTGAGCCGCAGCAGCCACCAGATCACCGGCAGAGCCAGCAGCCCCCACAAAATGGCGGGGAATCCGAAGGAAAGAGCCAGCCAGTTCATGCCCGGACCCCGGCGGCGTATCCGCCGCCATCGGCGGTCAGGGCCATATGCACTCGCACCAGCGCCTCGGAGGCGAGGCGGTCGGTGTGGTTGACGGTGTAGCTCCAGCCCAGGCGCTTGCACCATGAGGCAAGTTCGTGGCGTCGCGCCAGATAGAGAAGGCGGTAATCCTCGCTCAGCATCTCAGCGCGGCCCGAGGTCAATTTCTCGCCGGTCTCCGGATCGGTGAATTCGGTGCGGCCGCTATAGGGGAATGTCTCCTCGGCCGGGTCGGAGACCTCGATCAGATGCGCCCGCACGCCATGGCGGGCAAGCGCGTCGAGCCAGCCTTGCGTTTCCTCGACAGGATCGAGGAAATCGCTGACGAGGATGATGTCGGAGAAGCGCCGGATCTGCGTCAGGTCGGGCCGGGCTGGAATTTCCGTTGCCTGCGACAGATGCGCGGCCAGCCGCTCGGCGCCGTTTCGCGCGGTGAAAGGATCGGTGAGTTCCGGCCATGCGATGCGCTCGCCGCTGCGCGACAGCAATTCGGCGAGAGCGAGGATGAGCACCAGCGCGCGGGATTCTTTCGAAACCTTGGCAGTGCCGGATTTGTAGAGCATGGAAGCCGACGGGTCCGCCCAAAGCCAGACGGTATGTGCGGCCTCCCATTCGCGGTCACGCACATAGGTGTGGTCGTCGCGTGCCGAGCGGCGCCAGTCGATGCGGGCAATGGCCTCGCCCTCGACATAGGGCCGGAACTGCCAGAAATTCTCGCCGATTCCGCGCTTGCGCCGCCCATGCCAGCCGCCGATGACGGTGTTGACGACACGGCGGGCCTCGATCAGCAGGTCCGGCACGAAGGAGGCGCGTTGCCTTGCACGGGCAAGGGCGTTGCTTGTCCCGACCGGAGCAGACGCCTCTCCGATACGCGCCATCAGATGCCTTTCACCAGCCGCCCCACCACATTGCGGACGCTCATGCCCTCGGCGCGGGCGGCAAAAGTCAGCGCCATGCGGTGCTGGAGCACCGGTTCGGCAAGCGCCTTGACGTCATCGATCGAGGGCGCCAGCCGCCCGTCGTAAAGCGCACGCGCGCGGGCACAGAGCGTCAATGCCTGGCTGGCGCGGGGGCCGGGGCCCCAGGCGACATGCTTGTCGGTCTCGACATCGCCCTGGCCGGGACGTGCGGAGCGGACCAGCTTCAGGATCGCCTCGACCACGCTTTCGGGCACCGGCATGCGGCGGATGAGCTGCTGGATTTCCTGGAGCCGCGTTGCGGTAAGGACATTGACGGCGCTGGCATCTTCCACGCCGGTCGTCTCCAGCAGGATGCGTCGCTCGGCCTCGATGTCGGGGTAAAGGATGTCGATCTGCATCAGGAAGCGGTCGAGCTGGGCTTCGGGCAGCGGATAGGTGCCTTCCTGCTCGAGCGGGTTCTGGGTTGCCAGCACATGGAAGGGGGCCGGCAAGTCATGGCGCATGCCCGCGACCGTGACATGATATTCCTGCATCGACTGCAACAGGGCCGACTGCGTGCGCGGACTGGCGCGGTTGATCTCGTCTGCCATCAGCAGCTGGGCGAAAATCGGACCCGGAATGAAGCGGAAGGAGCGCTTGCCGGCCTTGTCCTGTTCCATCACCTCGGAACCGAGAATGTCGGAGGGCATAAGGTCGGGCGTGAACTGGATGCGGCGCGAATCAAGGCCGAGCACGATGCCCAGCGTTTCCACAAGCTTGGTCTTGGCCAGGCCCGGAACGCCGACCAGAAGTGCGTGGCCGCCGGCAAGCAGCGCCACCAGCGCGCGCTCTACGACGCTTTCCTGGCCGAAAATGACGCGGCCCACACCCTCGCGGATCCTGGAGATGTCGGCCAGAGCCTTTTCGGCCAAGGCTACCATCTCCCTTTCGTCTATCGCCGCTTCCTTGATGATTGCGCTCATGCCGCTTCGATCCTCACTGTCCGGAACGTCGGCCGGCAACGTTCCTTGCCGTCATTACCATCTTTGCCACGCTGATGAATGAACTTAAATCACCCAATATGGCTGACAAGCGCAACAACAGTGACTATTTCGTGACCATGGACAATCAGGGTGATACTTCGAAAGAGAGCCTGGTCGGCGCCCCAGACACTGGCGGCTTGCAGGCTCTGATCTCCCGGGCGACGCGCGCCGGCAAGGGCCTGCCGCCGGTCGAACGCTGGAATCCCAAGTTTTGCGGCGATCTCGACATGGAGATCCGGCCGGATGGCACCTGGTTCTATCTCGGCACGCCGATCGGCCGCATGCCGCTGGTGCAGCTTTTCTCCACCGTGCTGCGCAAGGACGCGGACGGCAAGACCTATCTGGTGACGCCGGTGGAGAAGGTCGGCATCCGCGTTGTCGATGCGCCATTCGTGGCAGTGGAGATGGATGTAAGCGGTGTGGGGGACGGGCAGCGCATCACCTTCAGGACAAATGTCGGTGATGTCGTGGAGGCCGGCCCGGACCATCCGATGCGCTTCGTCGACGAGGATGAAACCGGCGGATTGAAGCCCTATGTGCTGGTGCGCGGGCGGCTGGAGGCGCTGGTCGCGCGACCGGTGATGTATGAACTGGTCGAATATGGCGAAGAGATCGAGATCGACGGTGAATTGATGTTTGCGGTGCGCTCACATGGGCAAATCTATCCGATCATGCCGGCCGAAAAGCTCAAGCGACTGGCAAACGGGTGAACGATGGACATGCCGCAAGTCTCGCCGTTTTCTGCCGACGCCTTTCGCCTGCGCGCGGCCAATGCACAAGGGCCGCAAGCCGATGATGACTATGGCGATCATCGCTTCAACCCCGGTTTCAGCCATCTGATCAGGCGCGATGGGTTGCGTGAGGCTGCCGTGCTCATCCCCATCGTCGATCGCGGCGAGGAAGCCTCGGTCATCCTGACCAAGCGCGCCGAGACACTGCGCAATCATTCCGGGCAGGTGGCCTTTCCCGGCGGCGGCATCGACCAGAGCGATCCTTCGCCGGAATTTGCCGCATTGCGCGAAACGGCAGAGGAAATCGGGCTCGCGCGCAATTACATCGAGGTCATCGGCCGCATGCCGGACTATGTCGCAGGCAGCGGCTATCGCATCGCGCCGGTGCTTGGCATCGTCCGGCCCGGTTTTCACCTCAGCATCAACCAGCATGAGGTCGATGCCGCCTTCGAGGTGCCGCTGCGCTTCCTGATGGACCCGGCCAATCATCACCAGGGCAGCAGGCTTTGGGACAACCGCACCTGGGTCTATTACGACATGCCCTATGGCGGACAGCGCATATGGGGCGTCACCGCCGGTATCATCCGCACGCTCTATGAAAGGCTTTATGCATGAGCGGCCAGGCCTCAATTGCCGGCAAGGCGAAATGGCTCGACACGCCTGCCTTGCAGCGGATTCTGGCCGTACTGAGCCAGTATGGCGAGGAGGCGCGCATTGCCGGCGGCGCGGTACGCAACGCGCTTCTGGGGCAGGCGGTTTCGGACGTCGATATCGCCACCACCAATCGGCCGGAGGATACCGCCCGTCTTGCCGAGGAAGCGGGGTTCAAGGCGGTGGCGACGGGTGCCGCCCATGGCACGATCACTGTTATCGCCAATGGCAAGCCTTATGAGGTGACGACGCTGCGCGCCGATGTCGAGACTGATGGGCGTCATGCCAAGGTGCGATTCGGACGGGACTGGGAGTTCGATGCCGAGCGGCGGGATTTCACCATCAATGCGCTTTATGCAACGGCCGACGGCAGCGTGATCGATCTGGTCGGTGGGATTGCCGATCTGGAAAGCCGCAGGCTGCGCTTCATCGGCGATCCGGAGGCGCGCATCCGCGAAGACTATCTGCGGATTCTGCGCTTTTTTCGCTTTTTTGCCTGGTATGGCGAGGGACGCCCGGATGCCGAGGGGCTGAAGGCTTGTGCGCGGCTGAAGGAAGGGCTCGACCGGCTTTCGGCCGAACGCATCTGGGCGGAGCTGAAGAAACTTCTGGCTGCCCCCGATCCCTCGCGCGCGCTGCTGTGGATGCGGCAGGCAGGCGTCCTCACACGCATCCTGCCCGAAAGCGAGAAGTGGGGCATCGATGCCATCCATGCGCTGGTGAAGACGGAACGCGATCTCGGCTGGGCACCCGATCCGCTGCTGCGGCTTGCGGCGATCGTCCCGCCCGACAGCGAGCGCCTTGTTCAGATGGCCGCCCGCCTTCGACTGTCAAAAGCGGAAACGGACCGGCTGGCGCAATGGGCACTTGCGCAGGCACCGTCGCCGGAGCGGACCGAGGGCGCTTTGGCGAAAATTCTCTATCGCGGCAACCCCGGCGGTATCATCGACCGGCTCAGGCTGGCGCTTGCAGCGGCGCGCGGGCGCGCGGTCGAAGACGATCATGCATTGGTGGAAGCAGGTGGATTTTCGCGGCAACTTGGCTTTGCCGAGACGTGGAACCGGCCCGTATTTCCGCTGAAGGGCAGTGATCTGGCTGATTTTGGCGTCGCGCAAGGCCGCAAACTGGGCGATCTGCTGCGCGAACTGGAAGCGCTATGGATCGAATCCGGCTTCACGCTGGATCGCGGCGCGCTGCTTGAACGCGCCGCCGCAAAACTGAAGGCGTGACCGCAATCCGCAAGCCGATTGCATGGTTTGCGGCATCGGGTCAGGCCGCGTCCCGCGTTTTCTCGATGCGGGAGCGGATCGCTTCCAGCATGGTTTCGCGGATGATCGTCTCGCCATGGGTTTCGCGCATGTGCTCGACAGCGCGCCGCATGACTTCGGCTTCCTCTTCATGGCGCGTATGCCAGTCGCAGCCGGGGACAAGTGATCCGCAGTGGAATTCCTTCATCGCTTTTCTCCTCCGTCATTTTCCGGGTGAAGAGATAGCATAACATAAAATAGTGCCATCCCAGCTACGGGACCAAAGAAAAGGCGGAGTGGGAGGCTCCGCCTTCAGTTTCAACGCGGTCGTGTGAGGCTATTTCACGATGGTGACGGATTCGATCATCCGGTTCTTGCCGGAGTTATCCCAGGAAATATCGACCTTTTCGCCGGCCTTCAGCGCGGGGTGCTTGACCGTCTTGGGGAGCATATAGACCGAGCCATCGGCGAGCTTCACCGACATGGCCTTGGCATCGAAGGTCTTGATCGTACCGGTGGTGTGCTGGGCGGCAAGGGCCACAGCGGAAGTGGCGAACAGGGCAGCGATCGCTGCCGGTATCAGAAGTGTGCGCATGGCAATCACTCTCTATCAAGCGAATCTCGATAATATCGCCTGGAGACAGGCCGTCAGGTCGCGTCGGGTCGCGGCCGCAAAGCGGACCGCCGGCGGTTCCCGGCCTGGTGAATATGTATAATGAACTTTCAGGTGTGGGATATTATACCAAAAAGAAATTTTCTGGCAGCGAAAACGCCATAATATACTTAAGTTTACTGGCGCTGTGGTCGTAATCTGACATGTAAACGCCATGATTATGCAGAATATTCGCCATTCTTACCACAAAGAGCGCCGGATAGCGGAGATTTTGTCTTTCGCAAGGCGCCCGAGGCGGGCCAGTCCTTTTTCTGCAGGCCGGCTTACTGGTTCAGCGAAACCGCGTTCGACCGTGCCAGCCATTCGCTGACGATCTTGACGTCCTGTTTGCCGAGCCCATGATCGGCCTTGATCGTATGGGCGGCGATCCGCGCGCCGTGATCGCGCAACATGGTCTCCAGCGCTGATGCGAAGGGGACGTAGGTGGTGTCGGATGCGCCGGCAACCATCAGGACGCGCAGTGGCGACAGATCCGTGGGCGGGATCTTGTGCAATACCGACATCGGCCGCAGCAGCACCGCCCGTTCGACCAGGCCGGGATGCAGCAATGTCAGTGCTGCCAGCAGGTTGGCGCCGTTGGAATAGCCGATGAAGGTGGTGTGATCGAGATCGAGCGACCCGGCCTTGACTTCGTCCTGCAGGAAATCGGCGAAAGCTGCCGCCTCGTGCCGTATGTCGCCCTGGTCGAAGCTGGTCGGGGTCAGGCGCCTGTACCAGCGCTTGTTTCCATCCTGGGTGATACGCCCACGCACGCCCATCAGCACCGAACGTGGCGCGATCCGTGCGGCGAGCGACATGAGGGTGGTTTCATTGCCGCCGGAGCCGTGAAGCAGCACCAATGTTTCGCCGTCCGCGTTTTCGGGGCGCTTGATGAGAACGACAAAGTCCTTGGCCCGCATCACTGAACCGGTGCTCGGAACAGCCGGCAGCAAATCATCGGCTTCAGGCAGGGCCTCGTCTTGCTTGATCATCGCTTTTGCCGGAATGGGCGCATGTACTTTGCCGGACGGGCCTGCCGACGCATCCGGGCAACCTCGCGCCGTGACGGCGATCTGGTTGCCGGTCGTCGCAGTTACCTTCCCGTTTTCACAGTCTGAAAGATCACGCGAGGCGGCCATTCCGGTCAAGGAGAGAATGGCAACGGCAGACAGAATGCTGATGAGAGATAATTTGGCCATGTCCCGACATTGTCAGCTAAACGTTAACCAAAATGTCAGCGAGCGCGGCTTTGCCCATGATACCCATGGAGGGCCCGGTCCAGACCGGGCTTGGAAAAATACCTGCCATCGGCTCACGTGGCCGGCTCGCTTGCGAAGCTGTTTTTACCGCTCGCCAGCGTCGCCGTCACCACGCAATCTTACAGCCGTTAATATTTCGGCATTAATGTCGCCAGAATGTCACGCTATCGCGTTCAAGGCCATTTCACTTCGGGCGGCATGCTCGACAGGATCGAGTTGACGTTGCCGCCGGTCTTCAAGCCGAAAATGGTGCCGCGGTCATAGAGCAGGTTGAATTCGACGTAGCGGCCACGGCGAATCAATTGCTCCTCGCGGTCGCTGTCAGTCCAGTTCATGTCGAAATTCCTGCGCACCAGATGTTGGTAGACGACCAGGAAGGAACGTCCGACATCCTGCGTGAAGCGGAAATCGGCTTCCCAGCCGCCTTTTTCCTCGGGCGAATGCAGCCAGTCGAAGAAGATGCCGCCGATGCCGCGCGCCTCGTTGCGATGCGGCAGATAGAAATATTCGTCGCACCACGTCTTGTAGCGGTCGTAGTCGGCGACCGCCGCATGCTTGTTGCAGGCAAATTGCATGGCCTTGTGGAAAGCCAGCGTGTCGGGGTCCTCCTGCGTGCGCCGGCGGTCGAGCACCGGCGTCAAATCGGCGCCGCCGCCGAACCATTGCCGCGAAGTGACCACCATGCGCGTGTTCATGTGGACGGCGGGAACATTCGGGTTCCACGGATGGGCGATAAGTGAGATGCCGCTTGCCCAGAACCGCGGGTCCTCGTCGGCTCCCGGCATCTGCTTGCGGAAGTCGGGCGAGAATTCGCCATGGACCGTGGAGGTGTGCACGCCGACCTTTTCGAAAACGCGACCGCGCATCATCGACATGATGCCGCCGCCACCCTTGCCTTCTTCGCGTTGCCAGGGCGTTCTTTCAAAGCGCCCGGCAGCCCAGGAGGCCTGGGGACCGGTCAATTCGTCCTCCAACTGCTCGAACCCGGCACAGATGCGGTCGCGCAGTTCCTCGAACCAGAGACGGGCCCGTTCCTTCTTGTCTTCAATATCGGTCGGTAGTCCCGCCGCTATCTCAAGGCCATGCATGGGTGGTCTCCACTCGCTGTCTTGTACAAATGACTCGTCTTTTCCGGTGCGATCCCTAATCTGTCTTTGTTCAGGGTCAAGGAGTTCCTCGTGCGTACCCCAGCGAGACCGCCACTTGATGGTCTGAAGAAGAGATTGAGCGAAAGCCGGGCCGAACGCGAGCGTCGGCCGCGCGACGGTTTCCTGCGTGAAACTTTCGTGCTGCCGCGCAACGATGCAAGACAAAAAGCCCGGGAATGGTTTGAGCGGTGGCCCAAGCAGGCCTATTGGACCACCATCGAAAGCTGGTTCGAGCGTCCGGGCGACGTGATCGAATTCACGATAAGGCGTTTGCCTTCATCGGATTAAAGCATGATCCCGAAAAGTTGCAGACTTTTCGGACAAGATCATGCTTCAAGAACAAAGATTTAGGGCGAGGGGGCGATCTAAGGAAAAGTCATCTCGCTTTAGCCGGTTCAGCCACTCTTTTTCATGGTTCCGATGAGAAGCCGCCTCGGACCTGGTCCCTCCGCACCGAGCCGATCGTCCGGATTGTACATGGGACAGCGGTCGATCGACATGCAGCCGCAGCCAATGCAGCCGCTCAGGCCGTCGCGCAATTTCTGTAGCTGAAGGATGCGGCGGTCGAGATCGGCGGCCCAGCCTTGCGACAAGATAGCCCAATCCTGGCGTGTGGGGGTGCGGCCATCAGGCAGGGACTCAAGGGCGGCGGCGATTTCGGCCAATGAGATGCCCACCTCCTGGCCGACACGGATGACGGCGACCCGCCGCAGCACGTCCGAACTGTAGCGTCGCTGGTTGCCGGCGGTGCGATGGCTGCGGATCAGGCCCTTGCTTTCGTAAAAATGGAGCGCCGAAACAGCGACGCCGCTGCGGCGGGCAATCTCGCCGACGGAGAATTCCCTGGCCATGTCGAATTCCTGCTTGACCTCAACTTAAGTTGAGGTTTTATCAAGATGTCCTTCGCAGTGCAAATGGAAGGACGCCTTGATGTTCATGCGCTTCAGGATTGCAGGGTCGGTGAGGATCGGCCGCCGGATGGCGGCATGGTCATTCGTTATCGGAATGCAGGACTATTCAGCCGATCTGCCTGATCGCTTCGCTGACGGCGATAGCAGCACTCAGCGCCAAATTGAGGCTGCGGCCGCCGCCCTTCATGGGAATGAGCAGGCGGGCGTCAGCCGCATCATGCACGTGATCGGGTACGCCCGCCGATTCGCGTCCAAGCAATATTATGTCGCCGTCGCCATAGCGGAATTCGGCGTAGGGCAGGGCGGCTTTGGTGGAAAACAGCAGCAGGCGGCGGCCTTCAGCCTGTCGCCACGCTTCGAAGCTCGCGAAATCGAGATGGCGCGTGAGCGCGGCCATTTCCAGATAATCCATGCCGGCGCGCCGCAGGGCACGATCGGAGAGATCGAAACCGGCCGGCTCGATGATGTCGACGGCAATTCCGAAGCAGGCGGCCATGCGCAGGATCGTGCCGGTGTTGCCGGCAATGTCGGGTTGGTAAAGCGCGATACGGATGCCGTGGGCCAATATGAAGCCTCGCTAAACTGTGGCACAGTCGTCACACCGCCGGCTCAGTCACAGAAATTGGACGCGTCCGCGTGGTGTTTTAACGCGAATGGGTCTATAAGGCGGCCGTTGTCAACTCGAACCGACGGAGGCAGGCATGATGACACATGTGTTCTTGCTCCCAGTCTTCCGGCCTAAGGCCTGACGGCGGTTTCGGTTCGACGCTTTTCTTCCTGACATTCCAAAGCTTCATCGTCTCGATTTCCGCCGGAACTCTTTTCCAGCTTCCGAAGGAATCCGACGATGTCTTCCCGCCTGCCAAAGGGGCTAAATGCCCCACGCGATTTTTCGCTTCACCGGCCCGGCCGGGATGCTGTCAGCCTGCATGACCGGAAGCTTGCAGCCTGGGCGCTAGGCGTCGGCGCATCGGTGCCGCTTGCCTATCCGGAAAGGGACGTGCGTCCGCATCGGGGCGAACTCGCCGACATCGACATGCGCATGGCTGGCCCCGATCACGGCCGGCTACCGCCTCTGCGACGCCTGTTTGGCTGGCTTGGCAGGCTTCGCGGCCTGCCAGCCGGCCGCAAGGCTGCTGCCACGACCATGTCAGGAGCAGACGAGGACGGTATCGGCACGGCTACGCGGATGCCTTACATTGCCGGAAAGCCAGTTACCTAGCGTCAGTACAGGTCCATTCCGAATCCGTGCCGACAAGGCGCATCGCCCAACGCTTCGATAGAGAACAAAGATGTTTCGCTGGTTTGAAAAACGACTCGACCCGTTTCCCCCCGGAGAGCCGGTCGAGCCCCCGAAGACGCTGATCGCCTTTTGCCTGCATTATACGCGCGGCACATGGCCTTACATTGCCGCCACCGGCCTGCTGATCACCGCGATTGCGCTGGCCGAAGTGTGGATGTTCAGCTTCCTCGGCCAGATCGTCGACTGGCTGTCGGCGCAGAATCGCGAGACCTTCCTGCAGACCGAAGGCTGGAAGCTCGCGGCCATGGGTTTCGTGGTCGTCGTGCTTTTGCCGGGCATGGCGCTGTTGCAGTCGCTTGTGCATGACCAGACGCTGATGGGCAACTATCCGATGCGCATCCGCTGGGACGTGCATCGCTACCTGCTCAAGCAGTCGATGACCTTCTATCAGGATGAGTTCGCAGGCCGCATCGCCACCAAGCTGATGCAGACAGCACTTGCCGTGCGCGAATGCGTCATCAAGCTGGTCGATGTCCTCAACTATGTCGTCGTCTATTTCCTGGGCACGCTGGTTATCGTCGGGTCTTCCGACTGGCGGTTGGCGACGCCGCTGGTCGTGTGGCTCGTCGCCTATGTGCTGATGCTGCGCTATTTCATTCCGCGGCTCGGCAAGGTGTCGCAGGAGCAGGCGGACGCCCGCTCGGTGATGACCGGCCGGGTAGTGGATTCCTATGCCAATATCCAGACAGTAAAGCTGTTTTCGCATGCGCGGCGCGAAGCCTCCTATGCGCGCGAAAGCATGGCGATCTTCATGGACACGGTCTACCGGTCGATGCGGCTCGTCACCAGCATCTATGGCCTGCTCTACCTCATCAACTCGCTGCTGTTGTTTTCCGTCGCGGCGTTGTCGATCTGGCTGTGGCTGGACGAAGCCGTCTCCATCGGCGCTGTCGCAGTGGTCATCGGCCTGGTGCTCAGGCTGTGGGGCATGTCGCAATGGATCATGTGGGAAGTCTCCGCGCTGTTTGAGAATATCGGCACGGTACAGGACGGCATCAATTCGATCTCGCTGCCGCGCCTGGTGGAAGACAAGCCCGGTGCGGGCGAGATCGCCGTCAGCAGGGGAGATATCGAGTTCGAGCGCATCGGCTTCCATTACGGCAAGGGCAAGGGCGTCATCGACGATCTGTCGCTGACCATCCGCCCGGGCGAGAAGGTGGGTCTTGTCGGGCGGTCCGGCGCTGGCAAGTCGACGCTCGTCAATCTGCTGCTGCGTTTCTACGATCTGGAGCGCGGGCGCATCCTCATCGACGGCCAGGATATTGCCGGGGTCGCGCAGGATTCGCTGCGCGCGCAGATCGGCATGGTGACGCAGGACACCTCGCTGCTGCACCGCTCGGTGCGCGACAACATCGTCTATGGCCGCCCTGACGCCGATGAGGCGATGGTGCTGGAAGCGGCGCGCCGCGCCGCGGCCGACGACTTCATCGCGGCACTCTCCGATGCCAAGGGCCGGAAAGGCCTCGACGCCCATGTCGGCGAGCGTGGCGTGAAACTGTCGGGCGGCCAGCGGCAGCGCATCGCCATTGCCCGCGTCATGCTGAAGGACGCCCCGATCCTGATACTGGACGAGGCGACCTCCGCGCTCGATTCGGAGGTGGAGGCGGCGATCCAGGAAAACCTCTATCGGCTGATGGAGGGTAAGACCGTGATCGCCATTGCGCATCGCCTCTCCACCATTGCGGCGATGGATCGGCTGGTGGTCATGGATCAGGGCCGCATCGTGGAAGAAGGCTCGCATGACGAGCTGGTTGCGCGCGGCCGACTTTATTCGCAGCTCTGGGCCCGGCAATCGGGCGGCTTCCTGCCGAGCGAAGCGATAATCGAGAGCGTGGCCACCGAACGGGCGGCCGAGTAAGGCACGGCGCGGCTTTTCCGGGCCGCACTCATGTACCATATGGGAATCATGGCGGATGATGTTTCGCGTCGGTTCGACGGAAAGGCAGGCGAGATGAAGGAGGGCGGCTGGCGCGATAGGCTGTGGCGCAAGGCCGAGGGCTGGGTCGATCCGTTCCAGGACACCGACCGCGAGGTGCTGCCGGCGGATGCCTGGCGCTTCATCCTCTATTTCGCCAGGCAGGCCAAGGGCCCATTCATTGCCCTCCTGATCGTCGGTGGACTTGCAGGCGCCGTCGATGCGGCACTTTACTGGTCTATCGGCTGGCTGATCGACCTCCTCGATCGGGCCGATCCGAAAACGCTGATCACCGAACATTGGCCGGAACTGGCAGCCCTGCTTGCCCTCCTGCTGGTGGTGCGAACGGTCGTCCTGATCGCCTCCGCGGTGGTCGAGCAGCAGGTGGTGGTGCCGGGTTTTTATTCGATGGTGCGCTGGCAGGCGTTCCGGCGGGTCATCGAGCAGCCCTACACCTTCTACCAGAACGATTTTGCCGGCCGCATCGCCACCAAGATCATGCAGGGCGGCGAGGCGGTCGGCGATTTCATCGTCAATATTCTGCAGACCATGTGGTCGTTCCTGACCTTCATCGTGCTGGCAATTACCATTTTGGCGACGGTCGAGCCGTGGCTGGGCGTCGTGGTGGGCGTCTGGTTCATTGGCTATGCCGCGATCGTCCGCTTCCTGCTGCCGGAGATGCGGCGGGCCGGGCGCGCCACCGCCGACGAACGCTCGATCTTCAACGGGCGGCTGGTGGACGCCTTCACCAATATCGTGGCGGTGAAGCTGTTCGACAGCGGTCGGCGCGAGCATGCCTATGTCCGGGACGGGCTGGAGCGCTTTCTGGTGGCTGTCATCAGGTTGACGCGGGCGATCACGACGGTACGCGCGTCTGTGGCCCTGCTGAACGGGCTTATGATGGGATCGATCGCCGCGATCTGCATCCATAAATGGACTGGGGGCGGCATCTCCACCGGGGCCATCGCCGCGGCCCTCGGCCTTGTGTTCCGGCTCAACCAGATGTCCGGCTGGATGATGTTCAATATCAACGGGCTGGTGCGCAATTACGCGACCGTGCAGGATGCCACCCGCACCATATCCGTCCGCCCGGCCATCCGTGACGCTGCCAATGCAATCGTCCTGCCGCGCGCCAGCGGCGACATCCGTTTCGAAAATGTGTCCTTCCACTATGGCAAGGGCGGCGGCGTCATCGAAAACCTGAACCTGCATGTGCGGCCGGGCGAGCGCGTCGCGCTGATCGGGCCCTCGGGTGCGGGCAAGACCACCATCGTCAATCTGGCCTTGCGCCTGTTCGATGTGGAAAAGGGGCGCATCCTGATCGATGGCCACGACGTGCGGGCCGTCACGCAGGCTTCGCTGCGGGCACAGTTCGGCGTCGTCAGCCAGGATGCGATGCTGATGCATCGTTCGATCCGCGACAATATCGGCTATGGCAGGGCAGGCGCCACCCAGGCGGAAATCGAGGATGCGGCCGAGAGGGCGGCAGCGCATGAATTCATTGCCGGGGTTTCTGATCCTCACGACCGTCAAGGCTATGATGCCCATGTCGGCGAGCGTGGCGTCAAGCTGTCGGGCGGCCAGCGGCAGCGCGTGGCGATTGCCCGCATGATGCTCAAGGACGCGCCGATCCTCATTCTCGACGAGGCGACCTCGGCGCTCGATTCGGAAGTCGAGGCAGCCATTCAGGACAATCTCTATCGCATGATGGAGGGCAAGACGGTGATTGCCATCGCCCATCGCCTGTCGACGATCGCCGCACTCGACCGGCTGATCGTCATCGATGAAGGCCGGATCGTGGAAGAAGGGACGCATGCGCAACTGATCGCCCGTGACGGCCTTTATGCACAGCTTTGGAAACGCCAGTCGGGCGGTTTTCTCGGCAACCGGCTGGCTGCCGAATAGAGGGGACGGCTGTGCCGCTTTATCCGCCAAGGAGATATTCAAGCACATCGGCGCCGGAGAGCGGGGTCAATGTGCTTGAGCATGAAATGCTTGCCGAAATGGCGGCATCGCTTGGCCGGGCGGGAGAGCGAGCGAAAATCTGCCTGGCAAGGCTGAGGGAAGCATCGCGAGAATCACCGGATGAACGGGTGCGTCTCTTGAAGGAGGCGGCCGCGGCAGTTCACGCCTATTTCATCCAGCGCGAACTTTGCGGTCTGCGCCGGCACGACGATGTGATCCGCGACCTTCAAATTCCCAACCAGGTCCTGGTGCGGCTGGGCGCGGCATAGGCTGCAACTGCGCCGTTTTGCGCGTTGCCGCGACCCCCCGCGACAATCTGCCCTGTCCCCATTGTCCAGTCTGGACAAGAGCGGGCTTCACGCATAAACCCATCCCCGAATGCCGGAGGAATTCGTCAGCCCGTTCCGCATGGGGTCAGGTTGGCGACAGAGAGAGCGGGGACAATGGCTCTACCGCCGGCCTAGGGTTAAGGCGAAAGGATCATAATCCCGTGAGCGCAAACGATACGATCGATCCAGGCCGTCGTGATTTTCTTTACGTGGCGACGGGCATGGCCGGCGTCGTCGGCGCTGGCGCCGTCGCGTGGCCTTTCATCGACCAGATGCGGCCGGATGCTTCAACGCTTGCCGCTTCGTCGATCGAGGTTGATGTCTCCTCGCTGACGCCGGGCATGTCGTTGACAGTGAAATGGCGCGGCAAGCCGGTGTTCATCCGCAACCGCACCCCTGAGGAAATCAAGGCGGCGCAGGATGTGCAGCTTGCAGAGTTGAAGGATCCGGTTGCCCGCAATGCCAATCTGGCGAGCGATGCAGCGGCGACCGACGTCGATCGCTCGGCCGGCAAGGACAAGGAAAACTGGATCGTCATGGTCGGCGTGTGCACGCATCTGGGTTGCGTGCCGCTCGGCCAGCAGGGCGATTTCGGCGGCTGGTTCTGCCCATGCCATGGTTCGCACTACGATACGGCCGGCCGTATCCGCAAAGGCCCGGCGCCTGAAAATCTGCCGGTGCCGACATTCGCATTCATTTCCGACACCACGATCCGGATCGGCTGAGGAAGAGGGGATTAATTTCCATGAGCGGTGGACACTCGACCTATACGCCCAAATCAGGCATCGGACGCTGGATCGATGCGCGCATGCCATTGCCGCGCCTCGTCCATGATTCATTCGTTTCCTATCCGGTGCCGCGCAACCTGAATTACGCCTATACGTTCGGCGGCATTCTCTCGATCATGCTGGTGGCGCAGATCCTCACCGGCGTCGTGCTGGCGATGCACTATGCCGCCGATACCGGCCTGGCATTCGAATCGGTCGAGAAGATCATGCGCGACGTGAATTCGGGCTGGCTCTTGCGCTACCTGCATTCCAACGGCGCCTCGATGTTCTTCATCGCGGTCTATATCCACATCATGCGCGGGCTCTACTACGGCTCCTACAAGGCGCCGCGCGAGCTGCTGTGGATCCTGGGCTGCATCATCTACCTGCTGATGATGGCGACCGGCTTCATGGGCTATGTGCTGCCTTGGGGTCAGATGAGCTTCTGGGGTGCGACGGTCATCACCGGCTTCTTCACCGCCATTCCGCTGGTCGGCACCTGGATCCAGGAACTGCTGCTCGGTGGCTTCGCCGTCGACAATCCGACGCTCAACCGCTTCTTTGCCCTGCATTACCTGCTGCCGTTCATGATCGCCGGCGTCGTGGTGCTGCATGTCTGGGCGCTGCATGTCGTCGGCCAGACCAATCCGACCGGCATCGAGGTGAAGTCGAAGACCGACACGGTCCCGTTCACGCCCTATGCGACCATCAAGGACGCGTTCGGCATGATCGTGTTCCTGGCCGTGTTCGCCTATTTCGTCTTCTATATCCCGAACTATCTCGGCCACCCGGACAACTACATCGTTGCCGACTCGCTGAAGACGCCGGCCCATATCGTTCCTGAATGGTACTACCTGCCGTTCTACGCGATCCTGCGCGCCATCACCTTCAATATCGGGCCGATCGATTCCAAGCTCGGCGGTGTGCTTGCCATGTTCGGCGCAATCGCGGTGCTGTTCTTCGTGCCGTGGCTCGATACGTCGAAGGTGCGTTCGGCTGTCTACCGTCCGTGGTACAAGCTGTTCTTCTGGCTCTTCGTTGCCAACGCCATCTTCCTTGGATGGCTGGGTTCGCGGCCGGCGGAAGGCGTCTATGTAGCGCTGGCACAGATTTCGACCTTCTACTACTTCGCGTTCTTCCTGATCATCATGCCGGTTCTCGGGATTATCGAGACGCCGCGCAGGCTGCCCAACTCGATCACCGAGGCGGTGCTTGAGAAGAACAAGTCCGGTGGTGCGGGCCATCCTGCCGGTGCGACGGCATCGCCGGAAACCAGAGGCTAAGCGAGAATCTTTGAGAGGGATGTTCGCATGAAAAAGATTCTCACCGGATTGACTGTATTCGGCCTGGTAACGGCAGGCGCGCTCGGCGCCGCCCTTGCTCAGGAAGAGCATAGTGCAGCCGAACCCACCCACTTCCCTATCCACAAGCCCACCCAGGAAAGCTGGTCGTTCTCCGGGCCGTTCGGTACCTATGACAAGGCTCAGCTTCAGCGTGGCCTGAAGGTCTACAAGGAAGTCTGCTCGGCCTGCCATTCGATGGATCTCGTCGCTTTCCGTACCCTCGAGGACCTCGGTTACACCGAAGCCCAGGTGAAGGCGCTCGCCGCGGAATATGAGGTCGAGGACGGGCCGAACGCCGATGGCGAGATGTTCACCCGCAAGGCGACGCCGAACGATCATTTCCCGGCGCCGTTCCCGAACCACGCCGCTGCTGCTGCCGCCAATAATGGCGCTGCGCCGCCGGACTTCTCGCTGATCGCCAAGGCACGCTCGGCGGAGCGCGGCTTCCCGACCTTCGTCTTCGACATCTTCACGCAATATGCGGAAGGCGGACCTGACTATATCCATGCTCTCCTGACCGGCTACGACGAGGAGCCGCCGGCAGGCATGGAAATCGCCGAAGGCACGCACTACAACCCATACTTCATCGCCGGCAAGTCGCTGGCCATGGCTAAGCCGCTGTCGGACGACCAGGTTACCTACGACGATGGCTCACCGCAGACGGTCGACCAGTATTCGCGTGACGTCTCCGCATTCCTGATGTGGGCCGCAGAGCCGCATATGGAGGCGCGCAAGCAGACCGGTTTTCGCGTGATGGCGTTCCTGCTTTTGTTCGGCGCGCTGATCTATCTGACCAAGCGCAGGGTGTGGTCGAACGTCGCCCATTGAGGGTGGACGTTGCAGCCTGCCCGGCCGTAACGGATACATTCAAGCTCCAAGACTAAGGGCGCTCCGGCGCCCTTTTCTTTTGGGCAACATCGCTGCAAAGATAGGCATCAACGGAATCCGGCTCATGAAACCCTCGCTTGAAGACACACTCTTGTCGGCGATCCGGAACATTCCAGACTATCCGAAGCCCGGAATCATGTTTCGCGATATCACTACCCTGCTCGGAAATGCGCGCGCGTTCCGCCGTGCGATCGACGAGCTGGTGCAGCCTTATGCCGGCTCGAAGATCGACAAGATCGCTGGGATCGAGGCGCGTGGCTTCATACTGGGCGGCGCGATTGCGCACCAGCTTTCCGCAGGCTTCATTCCAATCCGCAAGAAGGGCAAGCTGCCGCATGAAACGGTGCGCGTAGCCTATAGCCTCGAATACGGTCTGGACGAGATGGAGATGCACAAGGACGCGGTTGAGGCCGGTGAAAAGGTCATCCTCGTCGATGATCTCATCGCCACCGGCGGCACTGCCGAAGCGGCGGTGAAGCTGCTGCGTCAGATGGGGGCCGATATCGTGGCGTCCTGCTTCGTCATTGATCTGCCCGATCTGGGCGGGCGTGCCCGGCTTGACAACCTCGATGTGCCGGTCAGGACGCTGGTGTCATTTCCGGGACATTAGAGCATGATCCCGAAAAGTTGCAGACTTTTCGGACAAGATCATGCTTCAATAATAAAGGCTTAGACCGAGATGGCGATTCAAGGAAAAGTCGTCTCTATCTAGAGCCTTTCATGGTCATACGGAAGCGTTCTGCCGGAGGGAATTCGGGAACAAGGTCGAGGGCTTCGGCGCCGGGCGTACCGGGGTACGGCCAAGTCCGAATCCCGAAGGATTTGGCCCGAATTCACCCGGCCCGCAGGGTTTGCCGCTGGCGGGCGCCCGCGGCGTCGGCCGGACTTGGCCGATGGTCCACATCGGCCGGCGCCGCCCTCCTGGCGGATCGCCTCGCCATCGGACAAACAGAACTGCTTTCGTATAACCATGAAAGGCTCTAGAGCGGACCGGATGCGGAGCAACTCGGCTACCACGTCAGTCGAGTCGGCGGTTGTCAGCAGTCAGCCGGTCTTCACCAATACCGCGCTTTCGAGTTCCAGCACCTTGTCGCCGGTAGAATCGAAGGCATCGGCGCGCAAGGTCAGGAGACGCCATCCCGGTCGGCTGGTGAGCGGCCGATGGCTGATGCCTGTGCGTGTGAATGTCACCGTTTCGCCGGCATAGACCGGCTTCAGCCATTTGAGATTCTTGAAGCCCGGGGAGGGACCGAATTCAGGCTTCGGCCCCGGCCCGGCCCAGTGCTCGCCTTCGACGGCCTGTGACGCCAGGTTGTAGCGCATCCACATCGATGCCGTGTGCCAGCCGGAGGCGCAAAGACGGCCGAAGACGCTGCCCTGGGCGAGATTCTCGTCCAGATGGAATGGCTGCGGATCATATTTTGCAGCGAAGGCCTTGATCTCTTCAGGCTCGAATTTATGCGAGCCCAGCGTGACGGTGGTGCCGACACCGAAGAATTCGTCGAGTGTCATGCCGCGGCCTCACGGGTGAGAAACATGCCGGTGTTTTCAAGTTCGAAGACGCATTCGCCTCTCTGGTTGAAAAGCTCCGCGCGCATGGTCACGAAGCCGAGATTGGGTCGTGAGCGCGATGTCCGTTTTGCGAGGATCGTGCTCCGTCCGGTCAAGGTATCGCCGGCCAGAACCGGTTTTTTCCAGCGCGTATAGTCGATGCCGGGAGACCCTTGCGAGGTCGAATCGAGCAGGAAGGCATCGCACATCATGCGCATGAACATCGAGCATATATGCCAGCCGGAGGCTGAAAGTCCGCCCAGAATGCTGGCCTTGCCGGCTTCCTCGTCCAGATGCATGGGCTGGGCATCGAACTCGCTGGCGAATGCGATCAGTTCGGCAGCCGTCACCTGTTTGGTGCCGAGGTCGAGCGTGCCGCCCTCGGGAAAATCCTCATAGGCCCATTTCTTCTGTGTCATGCCGAAATCCCGTTCAGATTTGAACGTTTATTGTGGGCCTGCCGATGATGGCAGGCAAGGCCGCTACAACCAACCGCGTCGTTTGAAGTACCAGAAGGGCAGGATTGCGGAGAGGACCATCAGCCCGAGGGCGAAGGGATAGCCGAGGGGCCATTGCAATTCCGGCATGATGTCGAAGTTCATGCCATAGACGGACGCCACCAATGTCGGCGGCAGGAACACCACCGCGGCAACCGAGAATATCTTGATGATGCCGTTCTGCTCGATATTGATCATGCCAAGCGTTGCGTCGAGCAGGAAGGTGATTTTCTGTGACAGAAACGTCACGTGGTCGGCGAGCGACATCACGTCTCGCGTCAGCACCTTCACCCGCGCCCGCAATTCCTTTCCGGTCCTGTCCTGACCCAGGGCATTGCCGAGGAATCCTGACAGCCGTTGCAGCGTCATCAGGCTGTCGCGGATATCGGAGGTCAATCCCTCCTTGCGGCCGATCGTCTGCAGGACTTTCTGGAAGTTGCGGTCGCGCTTGTTGGCCTTGGTCTCAGCCGATTGGAAAATATCGTGCGAGAGTGCATCGATATCGCGCCCGGCCCGCTCCAATACGTCGGCGAGGCGGTCAACGATCGTTTCCAGAAGGCCGATCAGGATCGTCTCTCCATTGGTGCAGCCGACCGAAACCTTTTCCGCGCGCGTGGGAAATGTCTGGAAGGCACGCGGCTCGTGATAGCGGATCGTGACCAGGCGGTTGCCTGCGAGAACGAAGGTGACCGGCGACATCAACGGGTGGTCATCGTCGGTCTGCGCCGGCAGCGTCGCCGTCATGAACAGGGCGTTGTCCTCGACATAGAGGCGTGAGGAGATTTCGATCTCCTCCATTTCCTCCCGGGTGGGGATGCCGATGCCGACCCACTCCTCGATCAAGGTTTCTTCCGCCCTGGTCGGCGCCAGCAGGTCGGCCCACATGACATCGGTTCGATCCGGGGTCAGTTCCACGCCCCGCAGGCGACCGGCTTCCACCACAAATGCCCTGATCATCGCCGGGTCTCCCTTGCTGCTGAGAGGAGGCGCCTTGATGAAGACGCATGATTGCAGGCCGCATGAGACGGGCATTTCCGTAGAAAGCCCTAGTCGGATGCAATCGCCAATTAGGCTCGGCGCCGTTGCAGGTCAAGCCAGGGGTTTTTCAGGGAGCGAGAATGCGGCATTTGGGCGGGACCTGCCCGCCGCAATGACGGGCCGCCGCGCCGTTCCGATGGCTGCGACGGCTCTTGTCCCTTCTGCGCGATAATGCGCTTAAGCCCGCGGCGCGGCGTGCCGCGCATGTCGCCGGCGCTGCTTTCCAAGCGACTGAAGGAGCTTGAGAAGGCCGGTATCGTCTCGGTCGAGCGCAATGGTAGCGGCGTCGTGATAGATGGCAGCGTCGTTGACCTGTGCGCATTTGATCCCGGGTTCGAGGTGGGTCTGCTGGTGAGATCGCCGCTCAGAACCATGACCGCGATCTGGATGGGGGTCGCCAAGTTGCGCCGCGAGATCGATGAAGGCAATCTCGAACTGGATGGCGACCCGTCGATTGCAGGAGCCATCCAGCAATGGCTTGGGCTGAGCCCCTTCGCCAAGGAACCGAGCCGTGTCATGTAGGCGCCTTCAAGCGCTGCCGGTAATCTCAAAAGACGAACGCTCTGTTCACATCTTTGTTCTTTGAAAGCCAAATCGCGATATGCGACGGAAACTTCGGACTTTTGTTTGGAGCATCCCTGAAATGAAATTATTCTACATGCCCGGAGCCTGTTCTTTGGCTCCCCATATCATTGCGAATGAAGCTGGCATCGATCTCGATCTGGTCCGTGTCGACGGCAAGAGCAAGAAGACCGAGCAGGGTCAGGACTTCCTTGCCACAAACCCGAACGGCTATGTGCCGGCACTGGTGCTGCCGGATGGCGAACTGATGACCGAGGCGTCGGTCGTGGTGCAGTATCTTGCGGACCAGAAGCCCGAAACCGGCCTGATGCCGAAGCCCGGCGAGATTGCCCGCTATCGTGTCCAGCAGTGGCTGGCCTTTGTCGCCACCGAATTGCACAAGGTCTTCGGCTCGTTCTTCAAGCCGGACACGCCCGAGGCCACCAAGGAGATCAACCGCGCGCATCTTTCGCGGCGGCTGGCATATGTCGACCAGAAGCTCGACGGCCGCTCCTATCTTATGGGCGATACCTTCACTGCCGCTGATGCCTATCTGTGGACCGTCCTGGGTTGGGCGAAGTTCATCGGCTTCGACCTTTCGCCCTTCGCCAACATCCAGCGCTACCTTGGAACGGTTGCCGCGCGGCCTGCCGTGCAGAAGACCCTTCGTGCCGAAGGTCTTGCCTGATCTGTTGAGCGCACTCGCTTATGTGCCTATGAACGCCGGGTGCCGCAGGCCCCGGCGTTCTTCGCAAGGTGAGGACAGTCACACCGCCGGTTTCGACCGGCCTGTTCGTTCTGCCGCTTTATTGGCCGATACTGTAACCTTAGCTGGCGATGCGAGACGCCGCTGACAACACCTCCTGCGACGATGGCGCGGTGAACATGTAGCGACCGTTCTCCGGTACCTCGGTAAAGCACCAGCGCACCACCCCGTCGCGGTCGAGCAGGAACTGGCCGACGAGCTGCCCCATGCCGGTTGCGATCATCTGCTGATCCGCTTCGGTGATCTCGTAGGCATCCGCCTTATCTAGAATTTCGGCAGCCACCATCGGGTTCATCGGCTCCGGCAATTCACCCGGCACGTCCACCCGCGCAGTCATCACCGCATCCATGCCCATCTTGTGCGGCCATTCGGTCTGGTTCTCGGTGAATTCCAGGTTGGGCAGGCCGAAAGCGCGATGCGAGGTGCGTTCCGGGTCGGCGGCAGCAAGCAGGTTGGGCATCGGGTGGTAGCGAAAATAGAGGCGTGCGCGATCGATGGGGGTATTGACCACTGCGAGGCTTTCGATGCCCTTTTCGCGCAGTGTCGGGTCAAGTTGCGCCATCGCCGCAATATGGCGACGGCAAAACGGGCAGTGAAGGCCCCGGAACAGCCCGACCAGCACGGGATTGTGCCCGCGAAAATCGTCCAGCGAGATCTGGCCCTCCCGCGTGATCGCGTCGAGTACGATGTTTGGCGCGCGGTCGCCCGGCTGCAGTGGTGGTCCAACGTCTAGGGATGCCGACATTTTCAAGCTCCTTTCCAGCTCAGTCAAGAAAGGGCAGCACGAACAGGGCTTCAGGGTCGAGCCCGTGCCGGGCGCATGTCTCTTGCGCCATGGAAAAATATCGATCGGCCTCGGTCATGTTGTCGAGGTCGAGATTCAATGTGGCCAGCCCATCATAGCATGAAAACAGCAACTGGGGTTCGCCGGTTTCGCGGGCCAGTTCGAGCGCTTCGGTGTAGCAGGGCAAAGCGAGTTCCGGCCGGCCGTGACATTGGTGGATCTGTCCAAGCACGATCAGCGGCACGGGAAGATGCTCGCGCTGATCGAGCGCGCGATCGAGTTCGATCGCCTTCTCCGCCGCCGGCACGCCTTCGCCTGCGCATCGGTCGGTGAAGGTGCAGGAGGCTACCGCCAGATTGGCAAGCAGCCGCGCCTGGAAGCTGGTGTCACCGATGCGGCGGGCAACGTCGAGGCCGCGCCGGCATATCTCCATGGCCTTGGCGGGATCGATTATGGTGTAGAGCACGCTAAGATTGGTGTAGCCGCGGCAGGCGGCGCTCAGGAGGCCGGCGGTCTCGGCGACCGCCACGCTTTTTTCCACCTCGCCCACGGCTTTGATGCCTTGTCCCATCCGTGCCAGTGCGACAGCCTTGGTATTGAGCGCTTCGGCGGTTGCCAGCGCTGCCTCGTGCTGCATCCCCGCATCGGAGCCTTTCGGCAGGGCGCCCACGCAACCCAGCGCTTCATCTGCCCATTTGGCTGCCTGGGCATGGTCGCCGGTCCGGAACGCCAGATGGCCGCGCTCCTGCCACAGATGCGCGCGCTCAATCGGTGCGTCTGCGTCCTCCAGCAATGTGGCGGCATCGGCGTAGTGGGCTTGCGCCAGACTGCGCCTGCCTGCCTCCCACAACAAACGCCCGGTTTTGCGCAATAACCGGGCTGCGCCGACCTTGTCTCCCGATGCCCGGCAGGCATCCAGCGCGATCCGGTAGTGGTCCTGGGCGGCCGCGCGCTGGCCGGCTGGCCCGCACAAATCTCCCAGCCGCTCGGTAAGCAGGATTCGCAGCGGCCCGCCGTCCGTCGCCGTCAGTGCGTCAAGTGCCTGCTGATAGAGGCGCAACGCGTCGTCATTGGCATAGATCATGCGGGCCCGGTCGCCGGCATCCGTCAGGTAGCGCGCGCCTTTTTCGTGCTGCGTGCTGAGGCTGAAGTGGTGGCCAAGCAGCGTCAGATCATCCAGCCGCTCGGGATGCTCGCCATAGAGACGTTCAAGTGCGGTGGCAACCCGCCCATGCATCTCGGTGCGCCGCTGCAGCAGCAGGTTGTGATAGACCACATCCTGCAGCAGGGTCTGCGTGAAACGATAGCATCGTGACGAAATCGGCGCGGCGATCTCCTCGATGACCTCAGCGTCGCACAAAAGGTCGAGACTGGCCTCCAGCCCGGCCTGATCGGCGGCCGTTGCCCTGAGCAGCGCGGCATCGATACGCGGACCAAGCACCGCCGCTTCCTGCGCCAGCCTGCGGGCCGCCGGCGGCAACCGGTCAACGCGGGCAAGCAGCATTGGCTGGAGTGCTGCCGGAATTTCGGCAACCGCTTCGGCAGAGGTGATCCGCCAATGCTGGCCGTCACGGGCGAGCGTACCGGTCTCGATCAGCCCGCGCACGATTTCTTCCACAAAAAGCGGGTTTCCGCCGGCACGTTGCAGAATTCCATCGCGAAGCGCCAGCAGTGGTCGATCGGAGGGCTGCCCCAGCAGGACGTCCAGCAATCTTTGCGCGTCGGCTGCCTTCAATGGTCCGAGGCGAAGGGCGGTATGGCTGATCCTGCCCGACTCCAATTGATCGCGCTCCGACCCCGGCCGATGCGTCACCAGCAGCAGAAGGCGCGTGCGCTCCAACCGATCCATCACGAAACGCAAGGCTTCCAGGGAAACGGCATCGGCCCAGTGCAGGTCTTCCACGACGATCAGCAAGGGCGACAGCGCCAGGCGCCGCTCGAAGATCGTGCGGATCGCAAAGAGGATCTGCCGCCGCAATTGTTCCGGCTCGACATGCTGCAGGGCCGCGTCAGGGTCGCCCAATCCCAGGACGTGGAACAATAATGGCATCAGCCGACCCATCTCCTCGTCCGGCAGGCCGAGTTCTTCCAGAAGCGCGGCAAGTTTCCGGCGCATTTCCTCCGGTGGGGCGGATTGCGGCATGCCGGCCGCGCTGCGCACCACGGCTGCCAACACGCCGTAGGACTGTTCGCCGAGCGAGGAACAGGCTGCCTGTCTGATGGCGACATTGGCGAACCGCTCATCATCATGGAGGCGGGCGATGAATTCCTGCACCAGCCGCGACTTGCCGATTCCGGCTTCTCCAGCGAGCCTTACAAGCTGGGCTGAGCCGCTGCAGGCCAGTTCGAGACACCCCAGAAGCTGGGCCAACTCGCTGTCGCGGCCGATCAGCGGTGCGTTGAGCCCAAGCGTCTCCAGCCCCCGTGCGGCGCGGGGCGCATCAAGGGCGCCCTTTAGCCGATGGACGAGGATACGGCCGGTTTTGCCGCGAAGGGCGATGTCTCCGAGGGCTTCATAAGCGAAGCCATGCCTGGTCAGCCGATGGGTGAGCGGCCCCACCAGCACTTCGCCCGGTGCCGCGATCGATTGCAGGCGCTGAGCGATATTCACCGTGTCGCCGGTAACCGAATAGGACTTCACATTGCTGGCGCCGAAGGCTCCGGCAACCACTTGTCCTGTATTGATGCCGATATGGAGCATCAGCGGCGAACCGAGCGCCTTGGAGCGCTCCTCCATCAGCGCCGTCCGTCTTATCATATCGAGAGCGGCCCGCAGGGCCCGTTCCGGGTCATCCTCATGCGAGACAGGTGCGCCGAACAGGGCAAGCAGCGCATCGCCTATGAACTTGTCGACAAAGCCTCCGAAACTCTGCACCGCCGCGGTCATCTCCTCGAACAGCTCGTTTTGCATCGCCTGCATCACCTCGGGGTCGAGCTGTTCGCTGAGCGCCGTAAAACCACTGAGATCGGCAAAGAGCACCGTCACCGTGCGGCGGTCGGCATCGTGGCCAATGGTTTGAGGTTCTGCTTCCGCTATCGGCTCGATTGGCGGCGATATAGGCGTAGCGGCCGGCGAGACGGTCTTATCCTTGCTGTGGGGCTTCGATGCGCCGGCGAGCTTGGCCCCGCATTCGGAGCAGAAGGCGAAATCTGCCGGACAGACATGCCCGCAATCAGGGCAAGCCCTGGGTTGTCCTGCCCCGCATTTGGGGCAAAAGGCAAAGCCGCTCTGGAGCTCGAAACCGCAACTGGCGCAGTTCATGGATCGAGAACCTGCAACCGCCCTGGCGCTATCGAGCGCCGGGCGTACCTGAAGTCGCCCGCTTTCTCCCTACAATGAGCCTGTAGCCTCGTAAGGACAAGATGCTTGTCGGAGCGAGGGCGTCCACACAGTTGCGCTAGAAGCTACCGCAGCCGACCAGGGGGATTTATTTGCGGGCGATCAGGTGTTGAACTTGAACGATCCGGTTGCCGGCCGTTTCATCGTTTTGCCATGGTTTGCATAAGTGACGGTATTTGCTTGATTATTCGTCGCAGCCGGCCTTACCTCCTTTCCATCGATTTCAAACATTTGCCGCTCATGTCGCACTCCGGTCGCGACACGGGTCGCGATACGGAGGGAAGACATGGCGAAGGTCAGGATCAGTAAAAGGACAATCGACAGCCTGCTGAATGCGGCTGCTGGGACCATCATCCGCGATGATAAGCTGGTCGGATTTCAGGCCCGCAAGAACGCAAATGGCACTGTCTCATATGCGTTCGAATATCGCTCGACGAAGGGCAGGGGCGGTATAACTCGCCGCGTCACGATCGGCCGGGAAAGGGAAGGCGGCGGCGTCTTGACACCGGATCAGGCGCGTACCATTGCGGAGCAGCTTGCAGCCGAGGTCGTTGCCGGCGGCGATCCTGCCGCCGGCCGGGCAAAGAGCCGGCAGGTGCCGACACTCGCTGACTTCGCGAAAGAGCACTACGACGCGGCGGCTATTATCGCCAAAGCGCAGCCACTCTCCGCAAAGCTGCGGATCGGCACCGTTCGAAACTACCAGAGCATCATGCGGAAGCACGCGGGCCCGGCCTTCGGAAGTCGGAAGATGGACGCGATCACCAAGGCGGACGTGTCGCGCCTGCACGCAAAGATGGCCGGCACGCCGGTTGCTGCGAACGCGATGCTTGAGTGTCTGCGCAACCTGTATGCCGCCGCCGCCGAGGCCGGCCTAATCGGCGAGGGGACGTGCCCCGCTGTCGGCGTCAAGATGTACAAGAAGAACCGCCGCGAGCGATTCTTGTCGCTGGCCGAGGTAGAGCGCCTCGGCGCAGCGATGATTGAGGCCGAGACAGTTGGCCTGCCATGGGAGTTGAAGTCCAAGGAAGGCGCGAAGTTTGTACCGCATGGCGATCGTCGGACTATGGTCGATCCAGATGCCTTGGCCGCCTTGCGCATTTTGGTTTTCACCGGGTGCAGATTGAGGGAAGTTCTCCACCTGCGTTGGGATCAGGTCGATCTCGAGCGGGGCATCATCACGGTTCACGGGAAGACGGGCCGGCGGGCAGTCATGCTGCCCGCCCCGGCCGCGCTGATTCTGTCGCAGGTGCCACGGCGCGGCTCCTTCGTCTTTCCGGGCCGGTCCTCGACAGCCGAGAAGCCGGCGCCGCGCAGCAATCTGGATAGCGCCTGGATACCGATCCGGCGTCACGCCGGGCTGGATGGGCTTCGCCTGCATGACCTCCGACATTCGTTCGCCAGCTTTGCTGCGGCCGGCGGTGCCAGCCTGCCGGTCATCGGAAAGCTTCTCGGCCACTCGACGCCGGCGATGACGCAAAGATATGCGCATTTTGCCGACGATCCGGTTCGCGCGGTGTCGGAGAAGACGGCGGCGACCGTGGCCGCCGCCATGGGGATTGCAGGCGCCGTCGAGGACAAGGGCGAGGTGGTCGAATTCAGGAGGGCTAGCGCGTGAGAACGCTATGGCGCCAACGACTACTAGCCGCTCTTGGTGATGAAATAGCAGGATTCGCTCGGGGGCTAGAGCGGCGGGAAAAGGGTGAGACTTTCGAGTTCGAGGTGATGATGGAGAGCCTTGTCGCGAAAGGGTACCTGGAAATCCCCGCGGCGGACGCGGTGGAGCGGCTTGAAAACGCTCTTGATCAGGCGATAGGCAATTATGCGGCTTTGAAATGGCATCGCAAAACTCTCGACACTGACAAAGACACATCCGATCACTGGATGGCGCAGGTGAAAAAAATGCGGAGCTTGATCGCAGAGATCGAGCACGATCTCGCGGAGGAAGTGCGTCTACTTGGACCAGCCGTATTCGCGTCAGACGGCACGCCTCATCTCACAGCGGAGACAATCGATTTGGGAAAGCGGTTTGCCGACCGGGTTGAGATATTGGCAGGGATTAAGAAACCTATGCGTAAAGGTGACAAGACGAACCACCTCGCGAACATGTTTGCAGCGGAAATCCGGACGGCATGGTCCGCTATTACTTCGGGGCAAGCAGTTCCGGCAAACGGAGGAAAAGACCTTCGAGGTGTCGCCTATCAAATGTGGGTCGACTACGAATTGCCGATCGGTCATGCCGATCTCGATGACACGCTGAAAAGAGCCTTCATCGCGACGGCGTAGAATCTGTTTTGCTTGCCGTTTTTCTTATCGGCAATCCGCATCGACCATCTAAGAGATTTCAGGCGTGTTCGTTCCATCGCAACGCTTTGGAAGGAGCCGCAAACGTGGAACAAGAACGCCAGTATTTTTCAGATAAGGAGATTGCCGCCGACCCTGAATTTCGTGGGCTATTCAGCGCATCGACCTTACAAAAGCACCGCGTGAGGGGCACCGGCCCGAAATACATACAGTTCGGAGCCAAATGTCTCTATACGCGAGAGTGGACGCGGGATTGGATCGAGGCGAAAGTCGTCACCTCGACCTCGGAGGCCGCGTGATGCTGGACCTTCTCGCCTATGCTGCGGCCATCCTGTTGGTGGCCGCCGTCACAGCCGGCGCGCTGTCATGACGGCTGCGCAAAGAAAAAGCCGGCGGCACGTTGAAGCGTGCCGGCAGGCAGGTCAGGAAAATGCAGAGCACTTATATTATGACCGGGAGGCCGGGAAGGCAAGCTCGGCTAAAGCCAGGCTGACCGCATTCAAATTCAAATGGCTCCTGCAAGTGGCAGCAGATGCGTCCATGCCGCCGGCCTCCGCGCCAGCCGCGATCTACATGGCCGCGAAATTCCTTCACCCTGAAACGATGGAGGCTTGGCCGGCGATCGCGACGCTTGCCCGGATGATCGGCCGCAGCGTGACTCAAACCAGAAAGGGTATCCAAGCTCTCGTCGAGCGAGGCCACCTTGAGGCGGATATAACCCTCGGCGGCAAAGGGAATACCAGCAGATATCGGCCAGTCCTTCTTATCCCCAAACCCCTCGGGAAACCGCAGGGTTTGAATGAGGCAAACCCTGCGGAAAATGATCACCAAACCCTGCGGAAAAAGAATGGTAAACCCTCCGGGAATCCGCAGGGGAATCCTTGTAACGATCCCTCTAACGATCCCAGGCGGGCGCATGGCGCGCCCGCCGATGTAGATCATCAGTATATGGATGAAACATCAATTGGCCCGGACGCGTTAAGCGCGTCCGGCCATCCGGTCTGTCGATATAGGAAGGGTGATCAGGTCAAAACAACATCTGGCATCAGCTATGTCGAGGAAATCGGTTTTGATGGTTCGACCTGTTATCTTCAACTGAAAGAGAGCGGCGATTTCGTCATGGACGCAAGGATCGTACCCTTGGATGCAGCCGGCGCGCCCAACTTTGCGTCATCCTGGTGGGACTACGAGGACCCGGCTAAATCGGAGCGGATCGGGATCGACTGGCGTCCGCGAATTTTCAGTCCGGCACCAAAGTCCGGGAGGAAGCGCAATGCGGCAGCTTGAGTTCAATCTGACAGCCAAGGTGCTCGCCTTTCCGCCTTCGCGGCGCCGGTCATTCGTGCGCAAAGTGGCCGAGACGATCATGCAGAATAACGACGATGACGCGGAGAGGTACTGGCAGGCCGTGGTCGATGGCATCGCCTGGCCGATGCTCAACGCAGGTGTCCCACGTCCGATCGTCGAGGATCAGGTCCGCAAGTTCCATGATGCAGTCCAGCAGCAAATCTATCTCGTCGAGGATCGCGCGGGCGGTGCCGGATGACCAGCGCCGAACTTTCAGCGATCCGCGCCGATCTTTCAGCAGCGATGGAACGCCTGCGCGCCATCGAGGCGCGCCTGGGCGGCGAGATCGAGGCGCTCAAGATGCATGTCGATGACCATGCCGACCGGACATGGCCGCCGCCTCGCGTGATACCGAGCGATCCATATTGGCAATGGCAGAACCTCGAAAATGCTGCCGCTCATGGCCCCTTCAAAGCGACCAAACTTTACGAATTGCGGGATCGTATTTCGCTCAAGGTCGAGGGCCGCCGCTACTACTCCCTCACGCAAATCTGGCGAGAGCATCGCCCTCGCTGACGCGAGAGAAAACGATATCGCCCGAAAGTTTGCGAAATAGCGGCGGCTGAAACCGTCGCCTATCGTCTCTATTGACCACAGGAGACGATCACTTTGGATTTCGAAGACCACCGCCAACTTTTTGAGCATCTGCCGCGCGAGAGCTGGGAGAAGGTCCGCACTTTGTGCGACGCGAGCTTGCGCGCCCACGAAGCCTTGCTAGCAGCATGGAACCGCTTGAACGACGAGCGCACTGACCTTGCGCGGGTCAAGATCGTCACTGCCAGCCAGGAATCAGCGGCCAGCCGAGCAACACGCCGGATAGGATTTTCCATTTCCGTGGACGAAGCCATGCTCTCGTCGAACCGCCTCGCTTTGACCGACGAAGACGCGGAGCGGCTCGACGATCGTGTCCGCGCCGCCCAGGAGCGCGTCGATCGCGCCGATGCAGCGCGGGAGGCAGCCGAGGCGGAATGGTCAAAATTTGCTTTCCTTCCCGATCTAGTCCGATGGCTTGGAACTTACGTCGGCCACGGCGGCCATCTCGCGCATCAGCCGCTCCCACCAGTCAAGCTGACGCGTGGCGAATCCTTCCGGCAGGCGGTCGAGCGCGTCCGCCAGCAGCTTTCTGGCTGTGATGAAGAATGGACGAGAATCGAGACTGCACCGCTTCCACTAGCTGACCTCAAGGCCGAGATCACCAGCCAGGTAGATCGGTTGGCTTCGGTCGGCCAGCCGAAAATCTGCGTGCGAGACGCGACCGATGGTCCGACTGATCTCGAACGGGTCCTTCGCCTAAGACGAACGGGTGAGATGTTCGTTTCTGATGTCGCGTCACCATTCGTCGTATGGCTGCATCGCGACCAAATCCTTGCCCGGCTCCATGCCGAGGCCGAGAAGCTGGATTTTGCCGACGCCATGACGGATGAGCAGCGTGATTCCGCCTTCTCCCGCCTGCTCGATCGGAAGCTCGCCCTCGAATTCGATGAGGAAGCCTACATCGCCGCTGCCGCGGCCGAGGGCACGGCCATCACTCGCCGCCGAGATTGCGATCCCCGCGCTGTTCTCGAAGTTCAGGAGTTTTTTGCATGAGCAGCCACTTGATCACTATGCGCCGCCTCATGGCCCACAACCAGCCGGCGGGGCAGACAGCGGCTCCGACTGCCGCAGATGTACCAGCCAAGGCCACGCCGGACTTTGCAGCGCAGGTCATCGACCAAGCTGCCCTTGCGAAGCAGGCCGCGGCCGCAAGGTGATCCCGATCCGCTCGCCGTCCTCGGCCAAGATCGCGTATCGACCGACAATAACTGGTCGAAAATCATTGCCGAGCAGTACGCCGATGATGGCGCTGTCGCATCGGGCGGGCCGTTTCCTGCTCACTCATCCGTTTAGGAGAAATCATGATGCAGACCGAAGGGCGTCATCCCGGCGAGTTCGTGATGAGAGAGGCCAATGGCCAGCGATCTCGCGAATCCCTCACCATTGCCGCCGAGCAGATCATCGAGGCCAACAGCGTTGTGTGCCGGACGGCCGATCCGGCCAAGGTCAGTGCCACCGCTTCTGTCGGCGCCGAGAATGCAGGTGATGCCACCATCGCGGTCGGGTCGCCCGGCGCTAGCACCGCCGTCAGCCCCGGCCGCTATCGGGGTGTTGCCACTGATGCGACACACGTGACGTGGGAGGACCCCGCAGGACATTACATCGGCGAATCGGTGCACGGCACGCCCTTTCCTGGCGAGATCAGTCTGACGATCACCGCCGGCACGACCCCGACCGCAGCCGGCGACGAGTTTTATGTCGTAGTGACCGGCGACGCCGACGCATGGCAGCATGTTTCCTTTGACGCCGACGCCGGCCTGCCGATCGCCGGACTCGCGATCTATCCGGCAACGACTGGCGTTGGCGAGACGGTGAAGATCGCTGCGATCGTCCGCGATGCGGAAGCGAACGCGAATTGTGTGGCCTGGCCGGCCAGCATCACCGACGCCGAAAAGACAATCGCCAAAGGCGCGCTCGCGCGGCTAGGTATTATTGTTCGTTGCTGATGATCTCTCAACCCTCGCGGCGATCCTGTGCGCTACGAGGACGCGCGGGATGGCTTCCCCGCGCAGATGCAGGACGGCGGCTCATCGCCGTCCTGCCCCTCCCCCCCTTTGGGTCCCTTTCGGCGGCCTGGGCAGGGGGGCGGGCCCGCGCGACTGCCGGATTTTCGCGTTTTTCAGATTTTGAAAAATGCATTTGGATTTGGATTTGAAGCCGCTGAAAGCCTCAGAAAACAAGGAGATCAGTCCCGATGAACGCGCCGGCAGGTACCATCACGTTGCAGCAAGCCGCACGCCTGCTGATGATCTCCGACGAGCGCGTCCGGCAGCTATCCAAGGCTGGCTACTTTCAGCCGATCGCCCATGGCCGATACCCGCTCGTCGCGGTGGTGCAGGGCTACTTCAAATACCGTGACGATCGTCGGGAGAAGGCAGAGCAGGTCGCATCCAGCCCGCTGACCGACGCCAAGCTGGCCGCGATCGAGCGCCGCATGGCGCGCGAGGATCGCCACTTGATTACAATGGACGAGGCACTCCAAGCCTATGACCACGCCGCCGAAATCTATGTAGAGTCGCTGCAAGGTTTGCCAGCACAGATGACCCGCAATCCCGCCGAGCGGCGCCGATTGGATGCCATCGTCGCGATCGATATAGCCCGCCTCAAGCGCGACCTTACCATCGGTAGGCACCGCCTGGTGACCGGCCAGGACGATCCATCCATGAAAGAGGACGACCAATGAACTCGGCCACCGCCTGGCTTGGCGACATCGCCGCGAATCCGAAGATTAGTAATGCCGGTTGCCGGCTCGCCGTCGCCATCGCAGCGGCATCCAACGACCAAGGCAGATACCGTGGCCGGTCGATGCCCTTGGCTGTAGCCGCCCAGCAGTCCTCACGACATCAAGGCGACTTACTCGCTGCCCTCGCGGAACAAGGCTATATCCGTATTCATTCGCAGCGAGGCGGTCGGCTCGATCTTGAAATTCTCGCGGCACGCGATCCGGTCGCGCCTCCATCTGAAAAGCCCTATCGTGAGATCGCCGGTCCTGTCGTCGGCGTGGTCGCCAAGAGCAAAGCCAGCTTCGTTGCCTATGTGGACGCAGACACCGCTATGGTGAAGCTGACAATCCCGCGCGAAGGCGCCGAGGCGATCGCCCAGGCGATCAGTCAGCAACCATCCTGACACCATCCCGATCGAGGCCGACCGATATGATCGATAGTGCCTTGTCCCTCTTGCGATAAGCGGTCGCCCTTGCCAGGCCGCGACGTTTCAATTCGCTGACAAACCGCTTACGGCTGGTTTTGCAGCGGAGCCAAAGCTGCAACATACGTGCGGCACCGCCTTCATCCTTGAGATAGATTTCCGGCCAGAACATCGCCCGCTCAAGAAACGAGACCCGCGCCGGCGAGAGCCGCCGGCGACGCTGGCGATCAAGCTCGTCCTCGTCGATCGGCATGATGTAATCCCATCCCACTGCCATGCGCTCGGCTCCAGACATGGCGAGATCAGGCATCAGGCTCCTGATCCCTGCTGGCCTCACTCGGCCGCCGGCGATAATCGCGAGCCATGCAGCATCGATCAGCGTGTCGCCGACAAGGTCGGGGGACCAAACGCCATGGAGGCAAACATTCCTATCAAGCATATCCCCGCATACCGCGCCCGCTGGCGCGCAACAAGCCTTTGCCGCCCCTCACCGCCAGAAAAGCTTGGACGCGCGCTGGGTGCCGCGTGTGGCCGGGATGCTGGCCGTTGGCGGGCGGTTGGCAAGCGCCGTGCGCGCTATTCCTTACCGCTAGGCCTCTTTACCTGATCCGAGAACCATTTAAGCGACCGTTCGATCGGCTCCACCGCCCAATCAACACCGAGATATCGAGCCAGCCCCACGAGAACAAACAATTGTGGAACGAGCATTATAAGGAACAGTGCAACGTTATCTAAGTATTTTATGAGTATAAGGTTGAACAGAAAGTCTGCCGCAAAAATCCAGTAGAAGCGTTCTTCACGCCGCACATCTTTTGCAGTCGTGAGGTCAGTTTCAAGGCGCTCGATTTTTTCGATCAGCTTGTCTAGCTGACCGTTGCCGTCTGGCGGAATATCAAAGACTTGATCAGGCAGCTTGGCTGGAGCTTCGGCGCACGCGATTTCTGTACTCATCAAGCATATCCTCGGCGGATATACGAACATTTGCGCCAGGGATATAACGCTTGGCCCATGCCCCGCCCGACCAATGTGTATTCTTTATCAGATCGCCGCCTGATTTCTTCCCCAGATGCTGGCAAGCCTCCCGCAGAGTTTCAGCCGCCGGTTTTGCGGAGATGTTGCGCGCCTGCCAGAAAACCGCCTCGGGAATTGGTTTAGAGCCGAAGCCCTTCAACTGTCGGTAAAGCTCGGGTGCCACAGGGCCATAATCCCAAGCCTCAAAATCTGTGTCGACCAGACGCTCGCCAGTGCGCCCAAGATGCACAACCTGGGAAAGGTAAAGAATCTTCTGAATGGTGAGGTTGGTCGCCTTCCAGCCGGTGCACTCGGCAATAAAACGGGCAGCGCTTTCAACATCAATAGTCATCATCCTGCCCTCCCTATTCACGGATCGTACACAGACGCTTTGATTCCAGCAATGCGAATAAGTGCATGCGTTTCTATCTAATCATATAGGGAAGATTTTGAGGAAGTGTTATACCATCGGCTGCTCGCACAGGCGCCTGATCGTTCCCCGGTACTTCCAAAGCGGACATGCCCGCCGGACAAAGCGGACATCTGTGTTTCCGCCTCTGCGATTATCTCCACAATTCCAGCAACTTAAAAAATTGCCACCCGGACATTTGCCGGAAGTCAGCGCGTCTTTGATCTCTTATGCCGCCGACCCCACCAGCGCAGTAAGCCGTACGCCAGTTTGGCTTTTTCCGTTTCCACCGCTGTTTCGGGCCGAATGCGCATCCATGATGATTTTGCATAGGCAAGACGCTGCTCGGGGTAGATGCTCCGATGCCCGATCATGAGATAGGCTGCGATCGCGGCGCCCGCAATATACAGCGTACCAACCGACCCCCCGAACAGTTCGACACCCATCAAGACGGCGGCAATCGGGGTATTCGATGCCGCCGCTACCACACTGGACAGGCCAACGGCCGCACCGAGCATTGGGTCCATACCGAGCAGGGGAGCAAAGGCGCTGCCCGCTACGGCGCCGATAACAAACTGGGGCGTGACGATGCCGCCGTAGAAGCCCGAGCCGATGGTGATGGCCACTAGCAGGCTCTTCCAGAGGAAACCGAGGTACGGCATTGGTTCTCCTGCGAGCGCCCGATCCATCAGAGGAAGGCTAAGGCCGAGGTAATCGGTTGGGATAATGAGGATCAGAAGGGCGAGCACTACACCACCGCCAAGCGGCATCAAGGGCGGCCAAACTCGGAACCGTGTCCTCAAATAGATGGAAAGCCCGGCGGCACGATAGACGAGTTCCACGAATACGAGGGCGGCAATGCCGCAGATAACGCCGAGCAGCGCTGTTTTCAGAAACAGCACTTCAGAGAGGATCGGGAGCGCAGGAAACTGGTAATATTGGTAGGGAACACCCCACAGGATGCTGACGTGGTAGGATGCAACGCCGGCAACGATGGCCGGGAACAGGAAATCGTGCCTGATACGCCCGATCGCCAGCACCTCGACGCCATAGATGGCGCCGGCAATTGGTGTCCCGAAGACACTGGCAAAGCCCGCGCTCACACCACAGGCCACAATCCGCAGCCGCAGTTCCGTATTCAATCGCAGCGCCTTGCCGATCGCAGAGGCCAGCGATGCGCCAATGTGCGAGCAGGGTCCCTCCTTGCCGGCAGAACCGCCGCTGGCAAGCGTGATGATGGCCGCGACCGGTTTGATCAGGATGGTTCGAAACGGCATCCGGCCCGCCTGGGTATTCACCGCCGCGAAGATCGAATCCTTCAAACCAGTGGGATTGGCCCTATAGCCGTAATGTAGCAGGAGACCATTCAAAAGCCCGCCGGCAGGCAACAGCATCATCTGGAGCCATAGCGGGATACCAGCGGAGCGGCCCGTCGTGACGAACAGCCCGTGTAGAAACAGGCTGGTGCCGGTTCCGACAATTGCACCGATGATGGTTGCCAGCACAAGCCACTGCGCCACTGTGGCCAGCATCACGGCGAGTTCAACGAGATTAAAGTGGCGCATCGAGATTGAGGGCTGAAAGTTGAGTAAGGCCGTTGCATAGGCAAGCGGAACACTCGCGGCAAGGCCGATCGTAGAACCAGGCAAGAAGGCAAGCGACCGAGCCTATCGGAGTTGCATTCCGCACGAATCTCCGCCTACGTGTCCGTGCGATGCACCGCATGGCTTCTGCTTGAGTCCGAGGCCGCCGGGCCTGAAAACCCGGCGGCTTTCCCGTTAAGTCAGACCCTTCGTCTCGATCCTTGATCAACCTCAAGCAACGGAGCTTTCCCATGAATATCATCACCACGAACGCGTTCCCCGACCAGACCGCAGCCGCTACCGCAGAGATCGTCGAGATGGACGGCGACATGCGCACAGCGGCAGAGGGCGTGGTCATCGAATTGATGGTGCCTGAATTGCAGACGGCAGGTGTCGACCTCACCGACATGGATGCTGTTCGGGAGACGTTGGCCGAGAGAAGGTTCGGGAGGCGCCTGATCATCAACTGTGCCGAGCGGGCGGCCGCAAAGGCGTTGGAACTTCGCCATGCACCTGACGCCCGCGACTGACCAGAAACCCGTTCACAACGGGCGCGCCTTGTGCGCCCGTTGCCGTCAGTCGATGCCGCAGCGATACTCACGTTACCAAACGAAGCAGCTTCTTCATCTATTGAGGACAACGTGACAGACGACATCAATCGGCGAATTGCGGAAAAACCGAAACTGGGTGGGGTCGCATCCGCAGATTGGCAGTCTTACACGTGGAAAAATGAACTTGCGGAGCAAAAGCGCAGAATTCTACAGCATCTTAATGAGGCCCTCGCCGATGCTGATACTCCTCACAACCCTTATCACATGCTGGAAAGTGCAATCGGCGTGGCTTCGGTCTGCATGCGAAGGCTCATTGAATGTCACTTAGTCACTGACAAATTCCGCGGATCGCAGATCGACGTCCACGAAATTCATGTTCGGGCAGATACCAAATGGCGAGAACCGTTTTTAAGCTCCACGGCCGGCGGAACGTTCAACAATTACGACATGACGGTTCGTCATACGATACGCCGTGCACCAAAGTACATCTCGAACAAGATGCTCCACGCGAGATTCATCGGCGTGTTGTCCGGAAGCTCATATTTGCCAGATGGATTGCTGATCGCTTCCGACGACCAGCGACGGATCAGTGCCTTCCATTTTACAACTCTTGAGATCGGCGATCTTTTCGACGCTTTTCTGGATGATCAAGTGAACCTTATGGTTGACGGATATCTTGATCCGGCCAACCCTGGCAAGATTGTCGCGATCCGTGATTAGCTACCCCGCTTTACCCGACTTGCCTTATCTGGCCGATCAGCCATGATGGTGCATCCGCTTCCCCTGACGCCGGATGTACGCGCAGGGTAAGGCCACAGGGCCGGTCTATGACCGGCCTTGTTCGTTTTGATGATGATCTTTCATCTAAGAGCGCGCTGTCGCCTGACCCAGGCCCATGTCATTCTCGCAGCGGATGACCCCGCAAGGGAACACTGCACTGGCCGGCGCGACCCCAAGCCCCCGCAAGCGCCGGCCAGTTGCGACCCGCCACAGCGCCCTCAATCACTTTCTCGCCCCGCTCCGCGTCGCGCTGCACCGTCCGCTTTGATAGGCCGGTAACGCGGGCGGTGTCGGCGGTGAATGGCGTTGCCGCCAAGTTGGCGTCAACGTCATTACCCATCGCGGCATTTGCTGCATGGGCACGGATAGCACCGGGTCGCGTTTCCGGGTTCAATTCCTCATAGATGGCCTTGCGCCTGGCCGTCTGCCTTGCCCGGTCTGCCGGCGAGAGTTCGGACCGGCAGAGGTTCTCGTCGATCATCGCCAGTTCGGCAGGCCAGCGTGCCGGCCTTTTCAATGAAGCTTAGCCGAAGATCATGTGCCATAGCTTCGCGACGAAGTTTCCATGCAGGATGAAAGCGCAGCCGACCAAGGCGGCTATCATCGAGCCGATCCCTGTCGTGATGCTAACCCAATGTGTGAATGCAAGGCCCCGCACATGAGGTGCGTTATCGACCCACTTTTCTGGGTCCCATAGCATGTCGTAGCGCGCCATGCGGTCGTAATTGTCCGAGTGCATCGACCAGTTCACCCACGCTGAGAGGCCGGAGCACATCCCGAGCGTTACGCCGATCGCGAAAGACCAAACGGGTGCAACAAACGGCGGCAAATCTGCGGCCTTTGCACCAATGGAACCCAAGTACGAAAAAAGACCCCATAGAGCCCCGCCGTTGATAAGGATCAGCGAGGCAATAAGCCAGCGACCATACTCGGCGGCAACCCCAAATGTCGCCCTCTGGTTTTCCTTATAGTCGCGATAGACGACTGCCGCCACCTGATCGCGTGCAAGCATATACCGCTTTGGCGGCACCGCCTTTTCTTTGTCCATTATATCCCCCTAGCCAGCAATCGCATCATTGTGCTCGGCTTTGATATCGTCAATGTGGAGTTGCTCTTTCCACCCATCGGCATAACTGGACCAGCCGTGTTCATCACGGAGGTTCCTATGCCCGACAAGCTGCATCCTGCCGACCTTTCCGATATCGAGAAGATCGCCACCGCGACGCACTTCACCGTGCATCTGCGATCCGGCCCGCATGACAAGATCACCAAGCGGGCAAAGACGCTGGCCGCGGCGATCCTCGCGGCCGACAAGCTCGGCAAGACGCCAGGCGGCAGGAAACCCATGATCTATGCCGTGACGCCCGTGCATGTCCCAGCGGCAATGATTGCCCAGGCACGGCAGGAAGGCGCCACGATGTCCCGCAGGGCCGCAAGGACGGCCATGGGTGCGTTATCCGTAGATCGGCGCGCCGAGATCGTCGAGAATTTTCATAGTTAAATTGCGGGCAAGCAGTCTTGCCTGCTTACTGATCACCAATCATGGCTTGGGACCGTGGTTGCGCCAAAGCTCTTGGAACCACCATTTTATGACTCGAGCCATATGCCTTATTGACAGAAGGTCTGACCGTGAAACGCGGAGGGTATGTATGAGCTTAGCTGCACAGTCGGCTGTAGCCATCGCGCGCTCAGCGTCCATGTTGCGCTTGGCGCTTTCGAACGCACCCCCGGTCGCCGAGTGGTAGAGCGCTTTCATCCCCTTCTGATACCTGTCACATCTAGCCGCGCAGATACGACTGATATCTTCATATAGAAACGTGGTGCCAGCATGCGCCACCCGGACCCTTGCTGCGGACGCCGCTTCTTCCTCTTCATCTTTTGGAGTCTTAAGCCAGTAGCTCTGGGCAGCGTCGCTAAATTTCTCGATGTCTTTGATGTGTTCGTTGATAAGTGCGCCTTCTTCCGATCGTGCGGCACGGTAATTCTGAAAAACGGCGCCTCCCAGAAATGCAAAGAGCGCAATGATAACTTTGTCCATCGGCAACGCTACGATGCTAATTCCGTGCCCGTTTCTTTCCGAGCCTCGGCAATATACGAGATTATTGCATCTCTAAAGAAGTACAGATGCGGCTTCGAACAATGGATGCGGATAATATTTTCAACTACCTCTTTTTGGAAAATTCCTTTGCGGATTAGGCCGCCAAAAGCCTCCTCTAAGAAAGAAGAGCCAAATGACCTTACTCCATCTATATCAATCGTAAGTTTTTCATTCGATCCGCTGCTCAATATGTCCTTGATAGCAGGGGTGAGAAACTCGTCGCGGAACCGCTGCCCATTGTGGGTGCCATCCTCGGGAAAGCGACCCGCGGGGTAAGAGTTGAACTCCTTTGCAACATCAATTTTCATATCGCAGGGTCTCCGCAGGAAGCCTCACCGACCACTCCACAAGCGTTCCACCAATTGAATATTGTAACGCACCAGAGGTAAACCTTCCATTGTGGTTCCGTTTGCACCATCCGCCACGACTATAAACACTCAGACTGCCCTCGCCGATCCGCATCAAAGCCTCAAACATTTGCGGCAGGCCGAGTCCACGATGTCGCTGGTCAGTTCGTGAACCTCCATATCGCATTGCGGCGCGGATATAGGTACCGTCGTCTTTAAAAGGGTGTCCACTTGTACGCCGGGAAATCGCGCGTTGCAGGAACCTGCGGACCTTCTCGAGGCGTTCAATGCGCGGGTACGTGGCTGGTATCGTTGCGCCTTGATCAAAGACGACCACTGTGAGCGAGTTGTCTGAGCGATCGGCTGTCGCTGCCACCCATAAACTGTCAATATGTCTGTCGGTCAGTAGCCGCTCGTCAGAATAAGCATGATGGATCACGTTGGTGATTGCCTCACTCAGCGCGGTAAGAAACTGAATGAACACGTTATCCGATAGATTGTCCGTCGGGTCGAGAAAGAGGCCCAACTGCTGCAAGGCTTCATCGATTGTCGCCAAAGCATCGAGATTTTGTGCTCGTATTATCCGCATGGTCCTGGTGGCCCCCGCACCATTGACCACCGGTCGAACATTGCGTTCGATGCCGAGTATCTCAAAAAAGCCCAACTGAGTGAGCTTCGCGTAAACTTCGGGGCTCCATTTATTCAAATTCACTGTCGGGGGGACCACTCCTACCAAGCTGGCTACTCTCTGGTACTCGGCTGCAAGCACGACAGATGCTGCCGTAGAGATGCGATCAAGGCGGCCAAAATCGAAGTACGTTGCGATTCTAGGCATCGCACCGGACCTTTCCGGCCTATAGACAAAGCCTACCTTCTTGCGAATGGCTGCTTGGAAATTCTGCCGCAATGCTTCAAAAAAAGCGTAAGTTCCGATGCGATTGTCATCGAAGCACATTGGAGACGGAGGCCGTTGCCCTGCTGCTGCGGCAATCGCCCATTCGACATCTCCTCCATCCCATATACGCACGCGGCGCGCGCTGTGACGCGCCGAGGGTGGGCGTTTAAATGGCCCCCAGTCGATCTCATTGCGAACTCGCCGACGGCGTTTCCATTCGTTGCGTGATCGGAGCGCTAGCCACCTTCTGCGCTTAGCATCGAGTTTTCTCAAGTCAAGTTGCCCTGCCCCGCCGGAAATTCCTTGTTGTCGCACTTTGGTCGCGACACAGCCTTTCAAAAGAATGTGCCCCATTGGAGTGCGAGGCGCAACTATTTGAAAAGATTTACACTATTCTGATCTTCCTTGGCGGTCCGATGCCATGAAATCAGGTGTTGAACCTGAACAGCAGGACATCGCCGTCCTGCACCACATATTCCTTGCCTTCGTCGCGCGCCTTGCCGGCTTCCTTGGCCGCGACTTCGCCGCCAAGCGTGATGAAGTCGTCATAGGCGATGGTCTGCGCGCGGATGAAGCCGCGCTCGAAGTCGGTATGAATGACACCTGCGGCCTGCGGCGCCTTGGTGCCGTGCCTGATCGTCCAGGCGCGCGTTTCCTTCGGCCCGACAGTGAAATAGGTGATGAGATGCAAAAGCTCATAGCCGGCACGGATGAGCCGATCGAGACCGGGCTCCTCCAGACCGAGATCGGCGAGGAATTCGGCGGCTTCTTCGTCGGGAAGCTGGGCGACTTCGGCTTCGATCGCCGCTGAAATGACTACCGTGCCGGCACCCTGCGCCTGCGCCATCTTTTCCACCGCGCTTGTGTGCTCGTTGCCTTTTGCTGCATCGGCTTCGGCGACGTTGCAGACATAGAGCACGGGATGCGAGGTTAGGAGATTGAGGCCTTGCAGTATGGCGAGGTCTTCGGCTGCAATGCCCTTCAACAGCAGGCGTGCCGGCTTGCCGTCCTGCAGCAGCGCCAGCACCTGCTCCATCATCGGCAGGATGGTCAGCGCTTCCTTGTCCTTGCCGCTCGCGCGCTTGCGGAACTGGACGATGCGGCGCTCGATGCTCTCCAGATCGGCCAGCATCAGCTCGGTCTCGACCGTTTCGGCATCGGCAACAGGATCAATGCGCCCCTCGACATGGGTGATGTCGTCATCCTCGAAGCAGCGCAGGACATGGACGATGGCATCGACTTCGCGGATATTGGCAAGGAACTGGTTGCCAAGCCCTTCGCCCTTCGAGGCGCCGCGCACCAGACCGGCGATATCGACGAAGGAGATGCGGGTCGGGATGATTTCCTTGGATTTCCCGGCAGCTGCAAGCTTCTTCAGGCGTGGGTCGGGCACGGCGACCTCGCCGGTATTCGGCTCGATCGTGCAGAAAGGATAGTTAGCCGCCTGGGCTGCCGCCGTGCGCGTCAGTGCGTTGAAAAGCGTCGACTTGCCGACATTGGGCAGCCCGACGATGCCGCATTTGAAACCCATGGTGATCAGACCTTGTAACGTGCGGGAGTAGTGAGGATTACCGCATTGTCCAAGCAGGACGCGCGGGGCTGTAATGAGCGATAGGCCAGACGATCGTCAAGCCCTCGGCCCGATATGGCTGACGTGATTCAATCCTTGCCGCCGAAAAGCTTTTTCAGCATGGCGGCCATAGGGCCCGTTTCGGGAACCTTGATCGCGGGCTTTTGCTGGCGGGCTTGCCTTATATGGCTTTGCTGTTTCGGTGCTGGCGCCGCTGCCGATTGCTGCAGGACGGGAGCATTCTGGACTGCAAGGGTAAGCTTGTTCATGAAGCCGTTATCGTCGCCCTTGGCAAGGAGGCCTGCATGTTCGGCAATCGCGTCCAGAAGCGGGTCCAGCCACTCGCCATCAAACTTGGCGAAGTCGCCCAGGACATGACCGTGCACCATTTCCTTGATGCCCGGATGGCCGATGCCGATGCGCACGCGGCGGTAGTCCTTCGTGCAATGCTGGTCGATCGAGCGGATGCCGTTGTGGCCGCCTGCGCCACCGCCGGTCTTGACCCGCACCTTGCCGGCAATCAGGTCGAGCTCATCGTAAAATACGGTGAGATCGGCAGGCTGGAGCTTGTAGAACCGCATCGCCTCGCCGACCGACTGGCCCGAGAGGTTCATGAATGTCTGCGGCTTGAGAAGGATTGTCTTTTCGCCGTCCAGCTTGCCTTCGGCGATCAGGCCCTGGAACTTCTTCGACCAGGGAGAAAAATCATGGCGGCGGGCGATTGCGTCCGCCGCCATGAAACCGACATTGTGCCGGTTGTTGGCATATTTCGCGCCCGGATTGCCGAGACCTGCAAAAAGCAGCATCGGTACGACCCTCCAGACGAATCGGGCTTACTCTTCGCCCTTGGCTTCTTCGGCCTCGCCTTCAGCCGCTTCGGTCGATTCCTCGCTCTTGAGGCCGGCAGGCGCAGCAACGGTGGCGATGGTGAAGTCGCGATCGGCGATGATAGGCTTCACATCCTTCGGCAGCTTGACCGCCGAGATATGGATCGAATCGCCAATGTCGGTGCCGGTGAGGTCCACCTCGATGAAGTCCGGAATGGCATTGGCCGGGCAATTGAACTCGACTTCGTGACGCACCACGTTGAGCACGCCGCCGCGCTTGATGCCCGGGGACTTCTCCTCGTTGAGGAAGCGGACCGGCACGTTGACGTTGACCTGCGTGTTCTTGCTGACGCGCAGGAAGTCGACATGCATGGGGAAGTCACGGACCGGGTCAAGCTGATAGTCCTTCGGCAGGACCTGGATCTTCTTGCCGTCGAGGTCGATGGTTGCCACGGTGGTCATGAAGCCGCCGCCGTGAATCTTGTAGTAAACATCCTTGTAGGACAAGACGATGGCCAGGGGAGGCTGCTTGTCGCCGTAGATGACTGCGGGCACTTTACCGTTGCGGCGAATTTCCCGGGCGGACCCCTTACCAACCCGTTCGCGTGCTTCGGCCTTGAGTTCGTAACTCATGGCGTTTCCTTTCATTTTTTCTGGAGCGTCCGAGGGAGGGCACATGCCCTGGCCTCGCACGTCGAAGACGACCGCTCTCCCAGCATGGCAAACCTCCGAAAATTAGGAGTCTGCCTGGCAATATGCGGGGGAAATCGCCCTCAGCCGCGTTGCCTCCAAGGGTGTCTACGCGGGTGGCGGCTCTATAACCGAAGGCGCTTAGCAGCGCAAGTTTTTCCGTTTTCGTGTCTTGGAGGCCTGACTAACGGCATTCCTGCGGTTGTCGATGTCACTAAATATGTTAGCCTGTTACCTGGCGTGAATGACAGCCGTCATGAATCTCGCGTCGGATAGCCATATCAATCGAGAGGAGAACAAGATGTCTGACCAAGCAAGCCGGACCTGGAGCAACTACCGGCCGTCGAAGGCGGTCTGGTTCTGGTCGTGCATTGGCGCTGCAGTGTTGACCATGATCGTCGGGTTTTCGTGGGGCGGTTGGGTCACCAACGGCACTGCCGAAAAGCGGACCGAAGCGGCAAGCGAAAAGGCGGTGGCCGAACTTGCAGCCAGCATTTGCGTCCATCGGTTCCTGGCTGCTCCCGATGCGAGCGCCCAACTGACGACACTCAAGGAAACGGATTCCTGGAAGCGTGACAAGCTTGTTCAGAAAGGCGGCTGGGTCACTTTCGCCGACATGAAGGAGCCGGTCGATGGCGCGGCTGAACTCTGCGCAGACCTGCTGTCAAAGGCGGAACTGCCTGCAGTGGCCGCCAGCGATGAGACGGTGCGGGAAGTCGAGATCGCCAATTAAGGCAGGTTGGAAGACAGGCACAAAGCCGGAGTGCTGGGCGTCCAATTGGACGCACAGCGTCCTTAAGACTGCTTTTTCACCTTCTTTTTACGCGGTTTTTTCTGTTTTCCGTCAGTTTTGCCTGAAAACCCATCGGGTTTTGGCTTGAATTTCCCTGTTTTCCGGCTGGTTTTCGGCGAGAAAGCGGGTTCTGGGGCAGGCGGGGCACCGTCCATTCGCTGGATGGTGACGCCCTTTTCGCCGGTTCCGTTCTGCTTGACGCTGGCCCAGAATGCGTCGGCCTTGTCGCCGGCGATCTCGAACTGGCTGTCGGTGTCCTGGATCCTGATCGAGCCGACAGCCCGCTTGGTGATGCCGCCTGCCTTGCAGATCATCGGTAGCAGCCAGCGCGGCTCGGCCCGCTGCTTGCGCCCGACACTGACGCGGAACCAGACGCCATTGTCGAAATCGCTGCGAGGAGCACGCTCGGCTTGAGGACGGCGCTCGCGCTCGGCAAAATGCGCCGGCGCCTCCATCAATTCTTCCGGGGCCGGCCGCGCAGCCAGTTGCAACCGCAGATAGGCGGCGGCGATCTGCTCGGCACCATGCGTCGCCATCAGTTCCCTGACGAAACCGATTTCGTCCTCGTCCGGCAGGACGGACAGCGCCGGGTCATCGAGAATACGCTGACGGTTGTGGCGTTCGATGTCGGATGCTGTCGGCGCCGGCACGGTCTGTGCCGATAGTTTGGCAAGCTTGAGGACGCGGTTGGCAGCCCCGCGCCGATGAAAGGGCACGATCAGGGTGCAGATGCCCTTGCGGCCGGCCCGACCGGTGCGGCCGCTGCGATGCAGCAGCGTGTCCGGATTGGACGGGAGATCTGCGTGGATGACAAGATCGAGATTGGGCAGGTCGATGCCGCGGGCGGCGACGTCTGTTGCCACGCAGATGCGGGCCCGGCCGTCGCGCATTGATTGCAATGCATTGGTGCGCTCGGCCTGGCTGAGTTCGCCGGAGAGCGAGACGACCGCAAAGCCGCGATTGGCAAGCCGGCTCGACAAATGCTTCACCGCCTCGCGGGTGTGGCAGAAGACGATGCTGTTTTGCGAATCGAAGAACAGCAGCGTGTTGATGATGGCGTTCTCGCGGTCGGCCGGCGCCACCAATATCTGCTGATATTCGATATCGGTGTGCTGGGAGCTTTCGCCCTGTGCGATGATGCGGTGCGCATCGCGCTGAAACCGCTTCGCCAATTGCGCGATCTGGTTGGGGACGGTGGCCGAAAACAGCAATGTCCGGCGTTCGGCTGGCGCTGCGGCAAGGATGAATTCAAGATCGTCGCGAAAGCCGAGATCGAGCATTTCATCGGCTTCGTCGAGGACTATGGCGCGCAGTTCGGTAATGTCGAGCGAGCCGCGGGTGATGTGGTCGCGAAGCCGGCCAGGTGTGCCGACGACGATATGCGCGCCGTCGGCGAGCGCTCGCCGCTCGCCGCGCATATCCATGCCGCCGACACACGACGCGATGCGTGCGCCCGTTTCCCGATAGAGCCATTCAAACTCGCGGCGCACCTGAATCGCCAGTTCACGCGTCGGGGCAACGATTAGTGCCAATGGCAGGCCAGCCGGCTCGAAACGTTCGGCGCCGCCAAGCAGGGTGGGCGCAATCGCGATGCCGAAAGCCACGGTCTTGCCGGAGCCGGTCTGCGCTGAAACCAGGAGATCGGCATTGTGTGCCTCCGGCGTCAGCATGGCCTGCTGAACCGGGGTCAACGCCTCGTAGCCACGCGATGCAAGTGCGGCCGCCAGTGCGGGCGCCATCGTGCCGAGATCAGTCATGAACGAGCTTTCAAAACAGGCATGACGGCCGCCGACTTTTGTCGGAGCCGTCGCGTCTAAAGGTAAATCTGCGCTTTCTGGCGCGGTTACAGGAACGTCGCTTCCGGTCGTATCAATCGAACAGGCTGGAAACCGATTCTTCCGAGGCCGTGCGCGATATCGCTTCGCCGATCAGGTCGCCGATCGAGATGACACGGATATTCGGCGCAGCCTCGATGCCGGATGTCGGCTGGATGGAGTCGGTAATCACCAATTCCTGCAGCTTCGAGCCGGAGATGCGCGCGATCGCGCCGCCCGACAGCACGCCATGGGTGATATAGGCGGTCACGCTGGTTGCTCCATTGGCCAGCAGCGCGTCGGCGGCATTACAAAGCGTGCCGCCGGAATCGACGATGTCGTCGATGAGTAGGCAATCCTTGCCGCGTACATCGCCGATGACGTTCATGACCTCGGATTCGCCCGGCCGCTCGCGGCGCTTGTCGACGATGGCCAGTTGTGCATCGATGCGCTTTGCGAGCGCGCGGGCGCGCACCACGCCGCCGACATCAGGCGAGACGACCATGACATTGTTGAGCTGCTTGTATTTGGCCTTCACGTCGCGGGCCATGACCGGGACGGCGAAGAGGTTGTCGGTCGGAATGTCGAAAAAGCCCTGGATCTGGCCGGCATGGAGATCGAGCGTCAGAACACGATTGGCGCCGGCGCGCGTTATCATGTTGGCAATGAGCTTGGCCGAGATCGGTGTGCGGCCGGAGGCACGGCGATCCTGCCTAGCGTAGCCGAAATAGGGAATCACCGCCGTGATGCGCCGCGCCGAGGAGCGCATGAACGCATCGATCATGATGAGCAGTTCCATCAGGTGATCATTGGTCGGGAAGGAGGTGGATTGCAGCACGAAGACGTCTTCGCCGCGCACATTCTCCTGGATTTCGACGAAAATCTCCTGATCCGCGAAGCGCCTGACGCTGGCCTTGCCGATCGGTACGTTGAGATAACGGGCGACCGCCTCGGCCAGAACCCGGTTGGAGTTGCCCGCGAAGAGTTTCATGAAACGTTCCAGGTAGAGAATATAGGCGGCCTTTTAGCCGCCTTGGCTGCTATTGCAAGCGTCATAAGGACATTTTGAAGGCGAATCCCAAAAAAGCGGCCCTGTCCTCAACAAAAGTCGCATGCCGGCAAGGTCAGCCGGAACTGCTCAGCCATGCCGCAAGCTGGTCCACCGTGGTGTCGGCGATGGTCTGCATGGCGCTGGGAGGAACCGATGTCCACCCGTCCCCATCGGTGATCGGCACCTTCTGCTGGCCGTTGATGCGGTGCAGTCTCGTGCCTGCCGGATCATAGACATCCCAGACATAGACCACCGTCGTCTCCTTGCCTTCGGTGAGGGCGGAGAAATAGCCTTTCAGCACATGGGTGGTGGCCGGGTCCGTCGAGCCGGCCAATTTGATGCCGCGTTCACGTGCGCGGCTTGCCAATCTTTCGGTGAGTGGAGTTGCAGCCTCGACGGTCGTCCCGACGATGGGCGCAAATTGGATATGGGCATTGGCCGGCACGGCAAGTTTCTGCCCCGATGTCGCAGGCGCTGGTGTGTTCGCGGGTGCAGCCGGCGACACCGATGCAGTGTCGGTGTCTGATGCGGGGAGGGCGGTGCCGGGTGTTTGCGCGGCGATGGCCGACGGCTCAAGGACGTCCTGGGTGCTGGTGCATGCCGGCAGGGCAAGCAGCAGGGTAGCGCCGGTGGCTAAACCTCGCAGGATCGGTGATTTCCTTGCGGAGCGGGAGGTCATCATCTTTTCCGGTTGATTATTTGACGATCAGATCAAGGTCGTGGCGCGACAGCGGCTTGGGCTGGGTTTCCGTGGTCAGGTAGGTGCGGCCTAGCGTCATTGCCGTTTCGCTTTCCGAATCCATGATGATCATATGGGCAAACAGCGTCATGCTGGGAGCGATCGGCTCGGGGTTGCCTTGGTAGAACATCGGCATATCCATCCAGGATGGTGCAAAACGGGCGCCTACCGAATAGCCGCAGGCGTTGAGCCGGTGCTTGGTCAGCCCGTGCGATTCCATGCTGCGGGCATGGGCGTCGAAGACATCGCCGAATGTGTTGCCGGGGGTCATGGCCTTTTCGACTGCGAGCAGGGCGTCCTGCGCGGCGTCGAACAGTTCCTGGTGCCGCTTGGAGACCTTGCCGGTAAGGATCGTGCGCATCATCGGCGCGTGGTAATGGTGGAAGACACCGGCCCATTCCAGCGTCAGCTGGTCGTTTTTGGTGAGCTTGCGCCGCCCGGCCTTGTAGCGGCATAGCAGCGCGTCAGGCCCAGATCCGATGATGAATTCATTGGCGGGATAGTCGCCGCCACCCTGGAAGATTGCCGCCTGCATGGCCGCGAGAATGGCCCCTTCGTCGGCTCCCTGCTTGATCAGCTTGAGGGCGGCATCCAGCGCCTCATCGGAAAGGGCCGCCGCCTTTTCCGCTTTCTGGACTTCGGCCGGGCTCTTGAACAGGCGCAGGCGGCTGACAATGCCGGAAGCATCGACGATCTGGCCGAAAGTCTGCAGCTGCTCATCAAGGCGGCGGCCATTGAAGGCGGTCAGGCCGTGGGTGTCGTATTCGACGCCGATGCGCGCGCCGAGCAGATCAAGGTCATTCAGCAGATTGCGCAGGTCGAGCGCCGGATTGGCGCCGTCGCGGTCGGTCCACAGGACGATGTTTTCTATCGTGGAGGTATGGCGTGCCTGCCGCAGATCGGCCGAGCGCGTCAGCAACACCATCGAGCCGTCGGCCTTCATGACCAGGCTTTGGAAAAAGCAGAAGCCGAACGTGTCGTAGCCCGTCAGCCAATACATGCTTTCCTGCGCGAACAGCACGATGGCGTCGAGCTTCTTTTCGGCCATTTCGATGATGAGGCGATCGCGGCGTGCGTCAAATTCAGACCGTTCGAAATGAAGCGCCATCAAATGTCCTCCAGAACGATTGCGGAAATCTGCCGGCCATAGTCGGCTTCCTTCCGGTGCGTCGAGCGCCGGTAGGAGTAAAACAGGTCTTCCCGAGCATAAGTGCAGCGATCGAGGCACCCGGCGGTGACGCCGGCGCGGAGCAGCCGGTCGGTCGTATAGCGGTTGAGATCGAACATGGCGTGGCCGGGGTTGCGGGACGGTGTGAAATAACGCTCGTTGCCGCCATCCGCCTCGATGAAGCGGGCGATGAATTCCGGGCCGACTTCGTAGTTTTCCGGGCCGATCGAGGGGCCGAGCACGGCGACGATCCGCTCGCGTGCAGCGCCGAGGGTCTCCATTGCGGCGATGGTGTTTTCCAAAACGCCGGTGAATGCGCCTTTCCAGCCGGCATGGGCCGCGCCGATCACACGCGCCTGCCCGTCTGCAAACAGCACCGGGCCGCAATCGGCGGAGACGGCGCAGATGGCAAGGCCGGGAGTGTCGGTGACGATGGCGTCGGCCTTGGGACGTTCCTGTGGAAAGGCGCCCCGCGCCACAACCACGTCAGGCGAGTGCACCTGATGCACGGTCAGCAGCGCATCGCTGCCGACGCCCATCCATGCAGCGACCCTGCGGCGATTCTCACGCACCTTCACCTGGTCGTCGCTGGAGCCGGTGCCGATATTGAGACCCCGATAGATACCCTCGGAAACGCCGCCGGCGCGGGTGAAATAGCCGTGCCGGATGCCTTGGGATTGTGCCTCGTCCAGCAAGGCGGATCGGATCGGATCTGGACCTGATTGATCAGACATGAGCGCCTTGTTCTCTGCGAACGCCATCTCGTCAAGGTGAAATTCGCGATACCCGCCAAGCTTCTTTCCGGCGCAGGCGACAGTGGGATAGCATGTTGGGCGTGTCAATCCGCAACGCCGAACGGCGCGATGGAGATGCCGCGCGGCATGACAGCCAGTGGAATGAATTTGACATTCGATGCTCGATCGGTGGCGGCCGCGACATCGAATGTCAAATTCGAAAATTCCACTGGAATCATAAACTTGCTAGTGGTTCTTCTGTTTCTAACATTTGCCCTCGCGCCTGGTACAAATAGGATGCAAATGTTAGAAACGAACCACTAGTACCTTGAAAAGGGTGCCCATGGCATCGGGGCCGGCAAGCCGCTCGACCTCGCCGCGTATCTTTTCCTGGGTCGCAGTGTCGGCTTGCGCGCCAAGCCTGCCTGCGCGTTCAAGCAGGCCGAGGTCGAGCAGGAAATCGCCCTGGGTCATCAGTGTTGCGTCCAGGCCATGTTGCCGGGCGGTGGCCGCCAGGGACGCAAAATCGACATGCGCGGTCAGGTCTGCCCGTCCCGGCTCGCCCAGAATGTCGGCATAGCGATGCTTGCGGAGCGCCTGCAGCGTGTCGCCGATGCCGGGCTCGGCGTGCCCGTAGTCGATGAACAGGCCGGCGCCGCCATGCGCATTAATGCGTTGCGAGATGGCATCCATCAGCGCTGTCCGTGCCGGGCCAACCTCGAAGATCGCGCCGTCTGAAGCGTTTGCCGCACTTTCAGGCAACAGCGAAGGATCGAGCGAGGCCGCGCCAGCGACAAAGCGCAACTCTCCCTGCTCGTCGAGGCCGATGCAACGTTCGCGCCATTGGCCACTTGTCCGGACGAATTGCCGTATCGGAATGGCATCGAAAAGCTCGTTGCCGACGATGATCAGCGGCATTTGCGGCAGAGTATCGAGGGTTACGTGCCATTCGACCGCCGCATCCGTGGTGGCCAGTGTCTTCTTTTGGATAGCGGCCAGTCTCGGGCTGGTTTCGATCATCGAAAAGCGCGCGACGGGGAACAGTTCGGGCGCGAGCCTGGCCAGCGTCCGCAACATGTCCTTCATCAGAGTGCCGCGCCCGGGACCGATTTCGGCGATGGCGACGGGCAGGGGCTTGTCTGTCGATTCCCAGGCCAGCCGGATCCAGATGCCGATCAATTCTCCGAACATCTGGCTGATTTCCGGCGCGGTGGTGAAGTCACCCGCCACACCGAACGGTTCGCGGGTGGTGTAGTAGCCGTGTTGGGGATCAAAAAGGCAAAGCGCCATATAGTCCGCGACCGATAGTGGGCCGCCGGTTTCGATCAGCGCTGTGATGCGCTTTTTCAGCGGTGTCATGCAGGGTTCGGGGCGGGGGCCGGTTTTGCCGTCGCCATCGCCCAGACTCCAAGAGCTACCATCGGCAATGACAGCACCATGCCCATGGTCAGCCAGCCGCCGAAAAGATAACCGATCTGCTGGTCGGGCTCGCGGAAGAATTCGACGAAAATGCGCGAAGCGCCATAGCCGGCGACGAAAGCACCGGCGATGAAGCCGGGCCTCTTCAGCTTGAAATATCGGTGGCTGAAGATGCGCAGGATGCAGAAGAGAACGAGGCCTTCGAGCGCGGCCTCATAGAGTTGGCTCGGATGGCGGGTGAACGGTCCGCCATTGGGAAACACAAACGCCCAGGGCACGTCTGTCGGCCTGCCCCACAGCTCGGAATTGATGAAATTGGTGAGGCGGACAAGACCGAGCCCAACCGGTACGCCGGCGGCGATGGTGTCGAACATGGTCCAGACACGGATGCCGCGCGAGCGCGCAAACAGGATCATGGCGAGCGTCGTGCCGGCAAAGCCGCCATGAAACGACATGCCGCCCTGCCAGACGGCGAAAATATCGAGCGGATTTTCCAGATAGCGCGCCAGATCGTAAAACAGGATATAGCCGACCCGGCCGCCCAGGACGACGCCGACCGCCGCCCAGACGAGGAAGTCATCGAGATCTTCCGGCTTCATCGGCAATGCGCCATTCGTCCACAGGCTGTGGTTGCTCACCAGCCGCTTGGCATACCACCATGCAAACAGGATGCCGACTATATAGGCAAGACCATACCAATGGATGGCGAGCGGGCCGATCTGCACGATGACCGGATCGATATTTGGGAAAGGCAATGCGGCCAGCGGCAAGGCCAGATACTCACTCACGGAACGCTCCTGGGTCGTTTGGCGCGGAAGATGCGGCAGGCTTGGGGCGTGGTCAAGGCAGACCGCTCATAGCGCCTTGCATTCGCCGCTTCGCCGCATTACCTCGATTGGAGCAATCAAAGCGCCCGAGGTTTAGCGATGTCTACCGGACCGAACCGTATCCTTGACGAATTCGCCAAGCTGGTCACCGATGCTGCCGGGGCAGCGCAGGGCGTGCGCCGAGAGGTGGAAACGGCCTTCAAGAGCCAGGCCGAAAAAATCCTGAACACGATGGATGTCGTGCAGCGCGAAGAGTTCGAGGCGATGCGCGAAATGGCACTGAAGACACGTGCCGAGAACGAAAACCTTGCCGCCCGTGTCGCCGAACTGGAGGCAAGGCTGTCGAAAATCGCCGGCCAGGAGCCTGAAGCCGGCTCCGAAACCTCCACAAAGCGCACCACCAGGGCTGCGCCGAAGAAATAATTCGTTAAGCTTTTCCACAAAGCCCCATCGCAAAAAGCGCTTTGGCCTGAATCGCTTATCCGGCTTGCATGAATCTTTGCGCCAAGCGCTGTCCACACCCTTCTTGCGTCCCGCAAAAAAAGGGGCTGGTCATGCGACTCTGCATCAATACACTGAATTTGTTGCATGATTCGGAGCCGGATCATGCGCCGGGTGGTGGGGGTCCGGTTGAAGTATTGTGTGCCGACCATTCCCTTGCCGATTGCGTTCGAAAAAAGATTGTTCACGCATCTAGCCGCTCGAATGGCGAGGTGCGCTGCCAGGACGTCAGGAAGCATCTATGGAACTTGTCGAACTGGAGTTCGCACGCGAAATTCATCCGGTGGATGTGATCGAGCAGGTTGCGCACAACAATGAATGGTCGTTCGAGCGCACAGGCGACGACGAGATTTCCATTTCGGTAAGCGGTACCTGGACCGACTATCACGTCTCCTTCTCCTGGATGGAGGATTTCGAGGCGCTGCATCTGGCCTGCGCCTTCGATATCAAGGTGCCTGAAACCAGGACGATCGAGATCATGCGGCTGTTGTCGCTGATCAACGAGCAGATGCTGTTCGGCCATTTCGACCTCTGGGAGCAGGAGGGTGCGATCATGTTCCGCCAATCGCTGCTGCTGGCGGGTGGCGTGGAGCCGACGAGCCAGCAGGTCGAGGTGCTGCTTTCCTCGGCGTTGGAAGCTTGCGAATGCTATTTCCAGGCGTTCCAATTCGTCGTCTGGTCGGGCACGTCGGCGAAGGACGCCTTGGCCAGCGTGTTGTTCGAGACATTCGGCAACGCCTGAAGTCCACGATCATGAGCACGCATACCGCCCGCAAGCCGGAGATCACTTTTGCCGATTTCGACCGGGTCGACATCCGCGCCGGCACTATTGTCGAAGCCGAGCCCTTTCCGGAGGCGCGCAAGCCGGCGATCAAGCTGAAGATCGATTTCGGCCCGGAGATCGGCGTGAAGAAATCCTCCGCGCAGATCACCAAATACTATTCGGTGGAAACGCTGGTGGGGCGTCAGGTCTTCGCTGTCGTGAACTTTCCGCCGCGCCAGATCGGAAAATTCATGTCGGAAGTGCTCACGCTGGGCTTCCCTGACGAGGAAGGCGATGTGGTGCTAGGCGCGATCGAGCGCAAGGTGCCCGACGGCGGGCGACTGTTCTGATCTGCCGTTTGTGTTGGAGCATGATCTTTTGCGGGTCACGCTCCGATCAGGCCGGCACCTTGATGACGGCCCTCAAGCCTCCCATCGGACTATCGTCGAGGGTGATGTCGCCGCCATGGCCACGGGCGATGTCGCGGGCAATGACAAGGCCGAGGCCCGTTCCCGTCGAATCGAGATTGCGCGCCGCGTCCAGCCGCACGAACGGCTTGAACACGTCCTCGCGGCGTGACTGCGGAATTCCAGGTCCGTCATCGTCCACGGTCACGGTCAGCGATCCGCGAGCATGGTTGGCTGTGACGCGCACGTTTTTGGCATAGCGGAAGGCATTGCCCACGACATTGGCGAGCAGCCGTCCGAAGGCATTGGGCCGGACATGGACGATGCCGCCGCCGGCGAGCGATGTGGTCAAATTGCAGCCAAGCAGCTTTGCTTCCTCGGCGAGTTTTTCGAAATAAGCCTCGAGATCGAAGCTGCCCGGGTCCTCGGACGTCTCGCCGCGGGCGAAATCGAGATAGCCTTCCAGCATCGACTGCATGTCGTCGATGTCCTTGTTGAGCGCCACGACCTCCGATTTTCTGCCGATCAGGGCCAGTTGCAGCCGGAACCGCGTCAGGATGGTACGGAGGTCATGGCTGACCCCGGTCAGCATGGCGGTTCGCTGTTCGATCTGGCGCTCGATGCGCTCACGCATCTGGATGAAGGCAAGGCCGGCACGGCGCACCTCGTCAGCGCCGCGCGGGCGGAAATCCTGTGTAGGCCAGCCCTTGCCGAAGCTTTCGGCGGCCTGGGCAAGCTGCAGGATCGGCCTGATCTGGTTGCGCAGGAAGGGAATGGCGATCATCAGCAGCACCAGTGATGTGCCGACCATCCAGATGAGGAAAATAAAGGTATTGGAGGCGTAGGCCTGGCTTCGGCGGACAAAAGCCCGTAGGACCTTGTCTTCGAGTTGGACACGGACCTCGACGATGTTGGAGTTGCCCACCGTGTCCAGCCAGAACGGCCGGTTGATCTGCTTGGTGATCTCGGATGACAGGGTCTGATCCAGAATGGAGAAGAACGGCTTGGGGCCGGGAGGAGGCAGCGGTTCGGGCGGCAGGAGATCGATCTTCAGCGACAGCCGGTCCTGGGCGATGCGGATGACATTGGCGTAGTCGTCGTCGTGCGGATAAGTCTCGATCATGTCGATAATCGCGGCGATGTCGCGCGTCACCGCTTGTGACAGCCTGAGCGTCACCGTTTGCCAGTGGCGTTCCATGAAGACGAATGCCACGACCGACTGCAACAGGATCATCGGCGTGATGATGATGATCAGCGAGCGCGGATAGAGCCGCTTTGGCATGTAAAGCGAAACGAGCCGCCAGAAGCGGTTCCAACTGCGTGGCACTGAAGCAGCCAGGCGTTTGACACGCCCGGCAAGGCCGCTCGCTCGCGCATTGTTCACTTCCGAAGTTGCCATCTGCTCCTTTCCATTCGCCGCCGTCATCGCCGTTGCGGGTAGAGACTGTTACGAGACAATCTATTGCACTGCCCGGCGGTCTGTAAGACGTGTTCTTGAACAATGGCCCATACGCTTGTTCAGGGGGTGTTTTTCTCACCACTATCGCGGGGAACTTTGCTGTCACCGGCGCATTTATCGGTCCGGATGCCTGATGTCGGTTCGGAAGGGCATCAAGGCTTGATGGGGCGTTTTTTGGGGGACTGTCAATGAGCACAGCCGATAAATCGGTGTCGGGCGATGTCTCGCAGTCGTCCGACGACGGTTCACGTTTTGCACATGCTTCCCTGCCCACCGTCGTCACGCTGATCGGCGTTGCGGCGATCCTGCATATCGGCCAGGAAGTGTTCCTGCCGCTCGCCGTATCCCTTCTGCTGACCTTCGCGCTCGCGCCGATCGTCTCATTCCTGCGCAGACGCTCGTTGCCGAAAATTCCGGCGGTGATCCTGACCGTCGCCGCCGCCTTTGCCATGATCGCATTGTTCAGCTTCGTGATCGCTACCCAGGTCGGCAGTCTGGCGCAGAATATCCCTACCTACCAAAGCAACATCCTTGAAAAAGTCCGCTCGCTGCGCGACGCCGGCGTCAGCGGCGGTCTCATGGACCGGCTGAGCGGCACCGTAGAACGGGTCGGTGCCGAACTGCAGAAGAACACCGGGCCAGCCGTCGCCGATTCGGCACAACAGGTCCCGCGCGAGCCGCTTCCGGTCGAGATCGTGACGCGCTCGAGCCCGATCGAGACATTGAAGAACGTCATCGTTCCGCTCGCCAGCCCATTCGCGACTGCCGGACTAATCGTCGTGGTGGTGATCTTCATGCTGCTGGAGCGCGAGAATTTGCGCGACCGTTTCATTCGCCTTGTCGGGCACCACGACCTCCATCGCACGACGGCGGCCCTGGAAGATGCCGGAACGCGGGTCGGCCGCTATCTGCTGATGCAATTGGTGGTCAATACGCTCTACGCTATTCCAATTACCCTCGGGCTTTGGGTTCTCGGTATTCCCAATGCCCTGTTGTGGGGCATGCTGACGCTGGTTCTGCGCTTCGTTCCCTATATCGGGCCGGCCATCGGCATGATGCTGCCGCTTTTCCTGGCGCTGGCGATATCGCCCGGCTGGTCACTGGTTTTGTGGACCGCCGGGCTGTTCCTGGTCATGGAACTGTTGAGCAACAATGTGCTCGAACCCTGGCTCTACGGCTCGCATACCGGGCTGTCGCCACTGGCGATCATTGTTTCGGCGATCTTCTGGACCTGGCTTTGGGGGCCGCTCGGCCTGGTCCTGTCGACGCCGCTTACCGTGTGTCTGGTCGTGCTTGGCCGGCACGTTCCGCAGTTCGAGTTTCTCGGCGTCTTGCTCGGCAATGAGCCGGTTCTGGAGCCGCATGCGAGCCTCTATCAGCGGCTTCTGGCCGGCGACCCGGATGAGGCGACCGACACTGCCGAGGAATTCCTGGAGGAGGACTATCTCGTGGACTACTACGAGAAGATCGGCATTCCGGCCCTGCTGCTTGGTGAACAGGACCGGCAGCGCGGCGTCATGCATGATCAGCAGCGCGCCCGCTTTGCCATGAGTGCGCAGACGCTTGTCGCCAACCTGACCGAGATAGCCGAGGAGGAGGAAAACGAGGAAGACAGCGAAAAAGAGAACGGCGGTGCATCGGAAAATGACTCCGACGAGGATGCCGATGAGGTCGATCTGCCGGATGGTGAAGGCAAAACCCTGCTTTGCCTTGGCGGACGAGGTGACATCGACGATGCGGCGGCTGCAATGCTGGCGCAGGTCCTCGAAGTTCAGGGTGCTATCGTTGACACGGCCTCGCACGCTTCAATCGAGGGCAGCAATATTAGGCAAATTCCGCTGGACGAGACCGACACGGCAATCGTCGCGTTTCTAAACGGCAGTTCGAAGGCTCACGCGCGTCACATCGTTCGCCGCCTGAAGCGCCTGAAGCGCTCGCTGCGTGTCGGCGTCTATATTCCGCTGGCCAACGGCACCGACAGTCCGGAGATCGACGCGGCAGCGATAAATGCCGATTTTGTCGCCGTCACTCTCACTGAGGCGGTCGTGTCGGGGTTGACCGAAAGCCGCCCCGTGCCGCTCAAGTCCGCTCCGAGACGGCTTGCCCGTCCACGTGCGCGCAGCGCGAAGGAACTTCAGGCGGCTCGCACGGCTTAGAGCGAGATGACGTTCCCTTGAATGGCCGTCTCGCTCTAAGCCTTTGTTCTTGAAGCATGATCTTCTCCGAAAAGTCTGCAGCTTTTCGGGATCATGCTCTAGGTCACGTACCCATAAACGGGATTGAACGAAGCCGCTGACGCGGCATTTGGCAGGTCGGTTTGCGGTTGAGGCTTCTGTTTTGAAGGATTGCGGCTGTTGAAGCGCAATCTTG
>NZ_RKST01000028.1 GCF_003934165.1 Borborobacter arsenicus
CACACGCCTGGCTCGCCCAGACCCTCGAGCGCATTGCCCAGGGCTGGCCGATCTCCCGGATCGACGATCTCATGCCCTGGAACTTCAAAGCCTGAACGGCCGCGGCTACCCGCTTACGATGCGTCTGGACCATTCACAGCTGATGGCGCTTCTGGCCGGGTTGGACTGGAAGAAGATCCGCCTGGCCAAGGACGGCACCGATCGCCGCGCCGAACGATCGCACAGCGGACAACTCGAACTGCTGCGGGCTCTTGGCCCCGATAGCATCCTGGGCAAAATCGCCACCCTCGAGCGAGGGATGTGCGCGCCACCGGATCGGCCGTTGCTTTCTCATCTGGTGATGCCTGCGCCCGCGAAGTTCATGAGAGCGACGTTATCATGCCGGCTGCACGGGAACTTGGCGGCTGCTGCGGCCAAATGCAGCCCTCCAACTTCCCCCAGCTTCTGCTCACGCCCGGCGTCGGTCCCCGTTCGGGCACTCGCCCTCATCGCCGAGGTCGGTTATGGTGTGCCATGTAGTTTCGCAGATCCGGGGCGTTTTTCGCTGGCACATGGCGGCGAGGACAGACATCCGTTTCCAGTTCCCTTGAACGTCTATGACGAGACGACCCCAGCGGCAGCTTCCGATTCGCTGCCTGTGCTCTTACTGGCAAGATTGGTGCCCGTCTCACGTCGTTTGAGTTGAGAATGCGCCGGCAAACTGTCTTGATCCGGGGATATAACCCCGTTTTGGAACCGCCTTGCGCGTTGCGAGTTCATGGACCGTTGGGGGCACTATTTGACCTAGGCTGAAGCTAACGAGGGAAGGAGAACATGGGATGACAAAATTATTCTTAGCCGGTATCTTCGCCCTCTCCGTTTCAACTTCACTCGCACAGACACATACGGCGCCGACAGCTCCAGCAGCGCCAGCCAACGCTGGCGCCGGGTCGGCCACCGCCGGAGAGCCGGCAAATCTCTGCCAGGAACTTCTTGCTTTCATGAAGGCGCCACCGGAACCGGAAGCCCCTATCAGTCCGGCAAAACCCGCCGCCACCCAATCTGCACCGCAAACTTCTGCGCCTTCTGACCAGCAAGCCGGAACTGCAAAACAGGACTCGAAGGCGGCTTCAGGAGAAGCCGTACCGCCGAAAGCTGCCGGAGGGACACAATCGGCACAGCAGCAGTCCGGGCAAAGCGGTCCCGCCCACACATCACCGGAACCGAATCCCGCTACTGCCAAGCAAGGCACGGCGCAAGGCGCGCCACAGTCTTCCGGTCTGAGCGCCCCCGTTCCCACCGAGCCGACCCCGATCGCGAAGGAATCTCAATTGAGCATCGCCGAGGCCGAGAAACTAGCCGAAGCCAATGACATTGCTGCATGCCGGGACGCATCGCGCAAACTAAGGCTTGCCGGCGTTGCCGTGCCACCACCGCTGCTTGCACTGACGGCGCTGGATCTGCAATATCAACAGAATGCGAAGCCGCCAAGTCAGAAGCCTGAAACTGGGGCACCAACAACGGCTCAGTGAGACGGCGCAGACGACTTGTAGGCTTTACTGCGGCGGCAGTACATCAACGCGGTGACCGCATGGCCGCATTGCGTGATATCCGAAGAAGGGAGTAGCGGGATGGCTGTGATCATAATGAGTATTGTGGTTACCCTAATTATTGCATTTGGCGCAAGCTACTTCCTGAGCGCAGAGCACACGCCGGCATGGGAAGTGTATAGTACTTCCAGCACCCGTGTGGGCGATCCGGGAGAAAACTTGGTTGGCCCAGCCTGGACAGGAAGCTCCAGCGTCGCTTCTGCAACGGAACCCGAAGCACCGCCATCCTGAGGTCTGACTTCGCAGCCCGACGCTGGATGATTTCATTCGGCCACAGGGGTTCAGATTTCTTGCGAGGCTGGCAGACCAGACCAGTCTCTCTCGGTGGTGAGCGACGCTATTCGGCCGGCGTTGCCGCTGTCCTGGACGGTGTTGCCTTGGCTTCTTGCCTTTCCACCCAGACGCTGTGGTGCTGCTTGGCCCAATTGAGGTCGACGGTGCCCGAGCCCATCGCCTCATAGGCGCCTTCCATGCCAAGGGTGCCGATATAGATGTGCCCCAAGATCACGGCGATCATCAGCACGCCAACGACGGCATGGATGGTTTGGGCGAGCTGCATACCATTCACATCTGTGTAGGCGAAGGGGAACAGCATGAAGATACCGGATACGGAAAGGGTGGCCCCGCCCAGGATCACCGACCAGAAGATAAGCTTCTGCCCTGCATTGAATCGCGCCGCCGGCGGATGAGTCCGGTTTGACTTGTCGAACAGACCGCCGCCCACTTTCAGCCAGTGCGCGTCATAGCGATCGGGAAGGTTTCCCCACACCCACATGACCAGGATGGCGAGAACCCCGAGCATGAACGCCCAGGACAAGAAGTCATGTGCATATTTGGCCCATTGCGACCATGAGGAGAAGGCGTCGGCTCCTATCAGCGGCATGAGAATGCGTTTGCCGAACACGAAATTCAGCCCGGTGATTGCAAGTACGATGAAAGCCGTGGCCGTCGTCCAGTGGGCCAGACGCTCAATGACATTGAAGCGCAAAAGCTTGACGCCCGATTCCGGTATCAGCATGCGGACACGGCCCCGGATAAAATAAAACAGCGCAAGCACGACCAGCATGCCAAGGACAGCGATTGCGCCGATCCACGGCAGGACGCCTTCATGAAAGCCGCGGAAGTCCCTGCCCTGTGGCTGCTGCAGGGTTGCCGCCTTCTTGTCCGGTATGGTGATGCGGCCCTGGATCTTGCTGAGCTCGTCGAGAAGCTGCTGTTCGTTGACTGCCTGCGCAGTCGGGTTGATCCCTGACGGAGCCTGCGCACCGACTGGTGCGATGGCGAGCAGACCGACAATCAGAATGATCGCCGCAACAACCCGCGAGCCAGGACGGCTAAGCTTGAAGACCCGCATTCCACTGTCCTCCTGTTCGCTCCGCTCTGCGTGCGTTTGACTCCGCCTTCGTCAGACGGTGATCGTCTCCCGATAGGCCGTCTGCCAGCCCCAGGCGCCCGAGCCGTAGCCACGCTGGATCACGCGTTCCTTGTAGATTGCGGCGATGATTTCGCCATCGCCGGCAAGCAGCGACTTGGTCGAACACATCTCTGCGCAAAGCGGCAGTTTGCCTTCGGCCAGCCGATTGGCGCCGTATTTGGCATATTCCACCTCAGTGGAATCCTGCTCCGGGCCGCCAGCACAGAACGTGCACTTGTCCATCTTGCCGCGCGAGCCGAAATTACCGACGCGCGGATATTGCGGCGCGCCGAACGGACAGGCGTAAAAGCAATAGCCGCAGCCGATGCACAAATCCTTAGAATGGAGCACCACCGCATCGGCGGTCGTATAGAAGCAGTCGACCGGGCAGACCGCCGCACAAGGCGCGTCCGTGCAGTGCATACAGGCCATAGAGACGGAACGCTCGCCCGGCTTGCCATCGTTGATGGTGACGACACGGCGGCGGTTTATGCCCCACGGTACGTCGTGTTCGTTCTTGCAGGCGGTGACGCAAGCATTGCACTCGATGCAGCGGTCCGCATCGCAAAGAAACTTCATACGGGCCATTTCTTGCTCCTCCTGCTCACGCCGCCATCACCTGGCAGAGTGTGACCTTTGGTTCCTGCATGTTGGTGACGGGATCGTAGCCATAGGTGGTGATCGAATTGGCACTTTCGCCGAGGACGATGGGGTCGGTGCCCTGCGGATAATTTTGCCGCAGGTCCTCACCCTGGAACCAGCCGCCGAAGTGGAAGGGCATGAAGGTGACGCCCTTGCCTACACGCTGCGTGACCAGTGCCCTCACCTTCGCCTTGGAATTGCTTTCCGCGCCAGTCACCCACACCCAGGCGCCATCGCTGATGCCACGCTCGGCAGCATCAGCTGGATTGATCTCAACGAACATTTCCTGCTGCAGTTCTGCGAGCCACCTGTTCGAGCGGGTTTCCTCGCCGCCGCCTTCATATTCCACGAGCCGGCCAGATGTGAGAATCAACGGGAAGGCCTTTGCGACGCCCTTGTCCACCGCGGCCTTCTGTACGCTGAAGCCGATATTCGGCAGCCGGAACTGTATGGCATCGGGAAGGGTCGGATATTTCTCGACCAGATCCACCCTCGGCGTGTAGATCGGCTCGCGATGGACGGGGATGGGATCGGGCAGGTTCCATGCCACCGCACGCGCCTTGCCGTTGCCGTAGGGGTGGCAGCCATGGCTGAGCACGACGCGCTGAATGCCGCCTGACAGATCAGTCGACCATGAAACCTTGTCGATGTCACTGCCGATCTTCTGGATGACGCCGAGCTCCTCGGCGGTCAGATCCTTGTCCCAGCCGAGCTTCTTCAGCACGGCCATGGTGAACTCGGGATAGCCGTCGGTGAGTTCGGAGCCCTCGGTGTAGGACCCTTCCGCGAGAAGCGTCTGGCCGTTCCTCTCCACGCCGAAGCGCGCGCGGAAAGGACTGCCGCCGTCCATGACGTGGAGGCCGGTGTTGTAGAGGTTGGCTGTGCCCGGATGGCGAAGCTCCGGCTTGCCCCAGCACGGCCAGGGCAGGCCGTAATAGTCGCCTCCGACCTCCGGGTCGTCCTTCGGCGCACGCAAGGTGACCAGATCAAATTTACGCTGGTTCTTCATGTGCGCCTTCAGCCGTTCCGGCGATTGGCCGCAATAGCCGGTCGACCAGCTGCCGCGGTTCATTTCGCGCAGCACATCCTCCGGCACCGGCCGGTCGCCTTCGACAGCGATATTCTTGAACATGCGCTCGGCAAGTCCAAGCTTCTGCGCCAAACGGTAGATGACCTGATAGTCGTCCTTCTGCTCGAAGGACGGCTTCACGATCTGCTCGCCCCATTGGATCGAGCGGTTGGAAGCCACTCGCGAACCCGATGTCTCGAATTGGGTGCAGACGGGCAGAAGAAAGGTGTTGTCCTTGCGCCCGCCCTGCACCGCCAGCGACGCCCATGTAGTCGGATGCGGATCGGCAATGACTAGCAGGTCGAGCTTTGCCAGCCCTTTCACGGATTCAGGAATACGGGTGATGCTGTTGCTGGCGTGCCCCTGCACAAACATGGCGCGCAGATTGTCGCGTTGAGCAATCTGTTCCTTCGGCAGCGACACGGCATCGAACCACCGTGTCAGCGGAATTCCCGGCGCCTCCATGATCTCCTTGGAATCGAAGCGCGAAAGCAGATAGTCGTACTCGACCTCCCAAACGCGGGCCCAATGGTTCCAGGCCCCTTCCGTCAGACCGTAGTAGAACGGCAGTGTCGTGACATCGAGGCCGATGTCGGTCGCTCCCTGCACATTATCATGGCCGCGAAAGATGTTAGCTCCGGTACCTGGCTTGCCGACATTTCCGGTGGCAAGGCAAAGGATGCAGCTTGCGCGCACATTGGCAGTGCCGACCGTGTGCTGGGTCTGCCCCATGCACCAGATGAGCGTCGCCGGCTTCTGGGTGGCGAACATTTCGGCGACCCGCTTCAACTGCTCTCCTGGCACGCCGGAGATGCGCTCCACCTCCTCCGGAGGGTATTTCGCCATCTCCTTGCGGATCTCATCCATGCCGTAGACACGCTGCGCGATGAATTCCTTGTCTTCCCAGCCGTTCTCGAAGATGTGCCAAAGCATGCCCCAGAGCACGGCGATATCGGTCCCGGACCGGATGCGCACATAATCAGTCGCATGCGCGGCCGTGCGCGTGAAGCGTGGGTCGATTACGATGAAATTCGCGTGGTTGAGTTCTTTACCTTCCAACAGGTGCTGCAGCGAGATGGGGTGCGCCTCCGCAGGATTGCCACCCATGATGATCATGGTCTTGGCATTGCGGATGTCGTTGAAGGAGTTGGTCATTGCGCCGTAGCCCCAGGTATTGGCCACGCCCGACACCGTCGTCGAATGGCAAATGCGCGCCTGATGATCCTGGTTGTTGGTTCCCCAGAAAGCAGCCAACTTGCGGAACAGGTAAGTCCCTTCGTTGGAGAATTTCGCCGATCCCATCCAGTAGACAGAGTCCGGCCCGGACTTCTCGCGAATCTCCCGCAGCTTGTCGCCGATGCCGTTTATGGCGTCATCCCAGGAAATGCGTTCCCATTGACCAGAGACCAGCTTCATCGGGTATTTCAGCCGGCGGTCGCTATGCACCAGTTCACGTACGCTTGCTCCCTTGGCGCAATGGGAACCGCGGTTGATCGGGCTGTCCCATGAGGGCTCCTGGCCGGTCCAGACCCCGTTCTGAACTTCAGCAGTGACAGTGCAACCGACCGCGCAATGGGTGCAGATGCTTTTCCTGAGCTCAATTGGAACGCCAGGTTGCGGTGGGCTGATAGCCTCAGCCTTCTTGATGGTGCCGAGATGGAAAGCGCCAACCGCAGCCATTCCACCGACAGCGAGGCCGGAGCGACGCAGAAAGGTTCGCCGGTCAAGGGGAACCGATGAAACCGCTCCCATAAGGGTTTGCAATCTTGTGCGGCCCGCCTGGCCGGACTTGCGTTTCGTCAGCATGGCGCCCTCACTTCTTCAGCGTCTGGTAGCCGTTCACACGATAGAAGGCTTTGACGTGATCCGTTTCCCGATAACGGGCCTTCGTTTCATCCTTGCCGGGATCATAGGCTTGCGCCTCGCCGGGGCGAAGCGTCGCGGCAGCTGCGACGGCCGCGGTGGATGCGCCTCCCAGCGCGCGGAAGAAGTTGCGGCGGCTTATCGCCTTCTGCTGCCTGTCATGCATCGTCGATCCTCCCATACTACCGGGCAGCCGATGCTGCTGTGCCGGCGATCACCCGCTCGGGCGCGCCTCCATGGCAAAGCCTTCGGCTTCGATATCGATGAATATTCGCCCGACCGCACCGACCGCCCGGTAGAACCTCGCAGATTGCGCTTTTTCGAGATCGGCGAAGAAGCGCCCCGCCCAGGAGGCGATGTGCCGCGTAAAGAAGTCGTATTCGTCATCAGCGGCGATCTCGAAACGATTGCCGGCGAAGCCGCTCATGATTTCGCACAGGCTTCCGAGATGATCTTCCGGGTCCGTGTGTGCCTCCGCTCGTTCGAGGCCAAGGCGGCGCATGTCGCCGCGCAGCCGGGCAAGCGGCCGTTCATTGAGGAAGCCGGTCAGATAATAGGACGCATAGGGGATGAGTTCGCCGCGCCCTATTCCGATAAAGAGTTCGAAGTATTCGCGATCAACGGCCTCGGCGGACCTCGCGGCCTGTCCAAGCGCATCATGCGCGAGGCCGAGCGGCGTCGCCGCGCCTTGCAGGCCGCCGAGCCGCGCCAGGAACCCGGCATCCGGGGCACGCAGGAGAAGCGAGGCGATCAGCGCGTACTCATCCGCACGCGCGCTGTTGATGTCGTCGAATTCGGCCACACGTGCACCGGAGGGCGAAGCGCCTGCTCCGACCGATAGTCCGGTTGCCTCCTCCAAGCTCAAGTCTGGGTTCATCGCTGACCTCGACTGTGCCGCTCAATGAGTGGGTAAAGTAAATACTAGTCTCCCATCAGGGGATTGCAACAGTTACTGTACGCAAAGGTTTCGCCGTGATTTGCATCAGCGTGGCCTGGCACCGCCATGACGCCGCGGAGACTGGCGCGGTTGCTTGGCTTGCTCAGGCTTGGCTTGTTCAGGTTCGGCAGCGACCTTCGTGCGGACGGGCAGCGAGGGCTCGGAACTCTCCGGCTTCAATGCAGGCGCGGGCGGTTCAGCCGGAGAATCCGCATCGGTCGGGCTGTCCATCGCAGCGCCCGCGTCATGGCTTGGCCCAACTGCTATCGGCGGCGGCGGCCGATCTGCCGCAGGCCCGGCGGCTCCCGCCAAATCCGTCTGAACGCCGCCGTTGATTGTGGACAGGAATTCCACCACAGCCCTGCTCGCATCGAGCGGACCGAAACCTGCCATCGACCCAGGCCGATTGAAGTCCCAGGCGTATTCCGAGGGACCGACGTAATCACGGATCGCCGGGTCGAGTGACCATATCTTGCGCAGCGCCGCGTTTTTTAACGGATTGGGCACGCCCTTGCGCAGGAACGCCGAGATGTCGCTCTCAGCGGTGAGGTTTTCAAGATCAGGGAGCGGCTCTCCTGCGTCAGGCTCCTCTGCGGCAGGCTGCTGACCGACAGGCTCGGCCTCCATCTCCGCTGGCGCTTCGGCCGCAGCCTGCTCCTCGTTCGGGGCCGCAGTCTCCTGGTGTCGCACTGTCTGCTTGCGGCGCGACCAACGGGCGAAGATATTGTCGTCGCCGACACTCATTCCACGTCATCCTTCGAGTGAAGATGCCGGTCCCGTTTGGCCATGGCCTCGGGATTTGCGCGGTCGCGTGTGCGCTTGATGAATGGACGCTCGACGTGATGGAGCTCGACGAAGGCGGCGAGGCGGCGCTGAATCTCGATTGGCATGGGAACGGCCTCGATAATATCGGTGCCTGGTTCCGTCAGCGTCTCAGCTTCGGACGGGTCGGCTGTCACCAATTGCAGCGCTACGCCGGGGGGTGCTTCGGTCGGACGGAGCAACACCCACAGGCGCGGTTGCCCCGATCGGAGATTGTCGCGGTACATGCCGGTCTCGGAACCGAAAAACTCCAGTTCGAAGCTTCCGGCATAAAAGCGTGTCACCTCGGGTGTTTGGGTCAGCATTGTCCAGGGCGCGGCGGCCGGCGCGCCGGCGAGCACAGCGACAGGCATCCATGCATGATCGATCCAGGGATTCTTCAGGACTTGTCGTTCTGCGATCACGCCAACGTGTACTGTCTCGCGTATCATAACGCGCTCCTGCTAATTCCTCGGTGCCGTGACACGTAACGGCAGGCCCGCGATCAGGTTCTGTGGCTTCATGCGTACCATCAGGTCGGGGGTCATGGCCATGATCAGCCAGACAGGCCTAGCTCCGACATCAGGATGGACCTCGCCGGTGTCACAGAAAGTGAGGCGGAATAGTGCAAGGATGCGTTCGGCTGCATCGGGGTCGAGTTCGTTGCCGGCCCAGAGCGCATTGCCGATACGGGTCGCTTCGGCATCAAGGCCGACAAACCACGCCCAATCCTCGTCCTCGATCCGCTCCACCGGCTCAATCTCCACGTCAACCGCCAGAAGATGGTGAATCCAGATCGCCATTGCGTCTGCAAGGCCGCGTCGAGCCGGGCTGTCAGCGCCGCCAAGGCTGAGCACTAGGTCGAAAGCATCGCTGCGGGCGAAATAGCTCTCGGCGTTCGTCTCCTTCAAGATCTCCAGTTCTGTGACAGCGGGCCCACCAAGCATGTTGAATAGAGGCGAGGCGTGACGGTTCTGTTCGTGCAGTTCGATCGTTTCGGCATCCGCGAGAAGAACACTTCCCTCATGGAAGGTCACACGCTGTGGGCGATAGAACAATTCGGCGGCGCGCAGGAGCCATGGATCATTCGTACCATTCACAGCATTACGCAGAACCAACTGCGTCAGCTGGTTCATGAAAAGTGGCGGAATGCTGGTGACACCGCGCACAAGCGAGAGATAGGCGGCCTCGAGCGAAGGCGTTGCCAGCACGTGATCGCGAAAGGCGATCATGTACTCCCAATTCTCACGCGCATCCGGGTCCTCCAAAGCGGCAATCTCCTGCTGGGTGACGGGCCTGCGCGGCTGATGTATCAAAAGCTCGTGATGCAGCAGCAACTCAGCTTCACAAGCGGTTTCGGGCGGCAACAGTTCCGGCCGGGCGAGATATGCCTTCAAGAACGCGTCGGTCACGAGCAGGCGTCCCGCCTCGTCCCTGTCAAGGAGGTGATGACCTGACGAAACCCAAAAATCCTTCATTTCTGCCCTGCGGCTAGTGTAAAAATATCGACTTCTTCTTCCGGCGTATCTTCCTCCTGGACCTCGACCAGGTGGAAGGCTCCGGCCGGTTCCAGCCGGGTTACGCGCCGGTGCAAGGTGCGAAAGGTCTCTCGAATGCCGTCACCCTCCATGGTGCGGCGCAGACCGATCAGTGTATTGAGCGGGTGGTCGCAAAGCGACTGCGCAAACGCAATCTCCTCCTCGGCAGCAGCATGCGCGGTTTTCATGTCGGGCGCCCCGCAGCGCGCTACAAGCTGCTCGGCAAGCCGATCGACAGCGGCGGCGCGCTCCGCTGCGGTCGCCTGGGCGACGACAACGAGAGTGGACCACCCAAAGCTGTCGATGCCGAGAAATCCGGCGCGGAAAACCTGTTGTTCCTTATTCGAAAGGGTAGCGGCATCGGCACCGAAGAACAGGAAAGTGCCGGTCACCGCCCATTCGCCCAGTTCGGCCGCGGACGGAAAAACAAAAGTATCAGACGGGTCAAGGCGGATCGTTCGTGGCAGTTTCAAAGCCATGGCACTCCTGTCGCTGGATCGAGCCAGGACGGAAAGGTAAGAGTCGCCGACAGGTTTCGTCTTTCAGAGGGCTCACCTCCAACCGTCCTGGAGATCACCAGATCGCCGTTGTCAGCCAACTCAATCTCCCGTTCATCATATGCGTTCAGGCGGCTCAGCCAGGGTCTGGCAATTGACGCGAAGCCGGTTTGCGTCCAGTCGTGGAACCCGGCCATCAGATAGCGGGTGAAACTTGTGATGATCTCGCCTGGATCGATCGCTTCGAAGCCGAGTTCGTCGAGCGCGCCCAAAAGCGGCCGCAGACCCGGCTCACCGGCACGGACGACGCAAGTACGGATCATGCCGGAAAAGACCAGCCAAGGCGGGATCTCGTCTTCCCCCACCTCTTGCGGCCAGGCCAGACGGCCGCCGCCGACGAGCACCCGATCGATGCGAATTGTATCGGGCCAGTCGAATGAGATCGGCCGCTCCGGCGGGGCATGGACGGCGAGGGCGTCGGCGAGGGCATTCATACAGGCAAAGATGGCACGACGCGCCTGTGCCAAAGATTCATCGGGCTCGAGGACAACCGCGAATTCGGCCAGGTCGTAACGGCGAACCCAGACCAGTGTGCCAGCACCTTCCTCATCAGCGATAGCACAGGCATGCGCAAAGGCATCGCCAGCCTCTCGCAATGCGATGAGAGTATAAGGCGGCGGTAGATCAAGGGTTCGGTCGGTCACCGACTCTCGCAGGAACATGGCGCCAGTCCATATGTTGATGACGGCCACTTCAATCCAACTATAATACGTTCAAACAGGTGGGGCTACCGAGTAGGTGCGATTGTGTCGCGGGAGCCGAAATGACCTTGAGCAAGCGCCGGAAAGTTCTTGTCTGCTCCTGCGAGCGGAGCATGCCGGGCAGCTATGGCGAGGATGTCGCGCGCGGATGTCACAATGTGCAGGTCGAATCCGGGGATCAGTTCTGCGGCGTGGAACTCGACCGGGTGCGGACCATTCTAAACGGCGCTGATGCCGTGACGATCGGCTGTGTGCAACAGGCGCCGCTTTTCAGGGAGCTCGCTGAGGAACTCGCCTATGAAGGCGAGCTTTCTTTCGCGAATATTCGCGAGACTGCAGGCTGGGCGGAGCGCGCCTCTGCTGCCGGTCCGAAAGCGGCCGCACTGCTGGCCATGGCTGCGGAGCCCAGCGTTGCGCCCGCCCAGGTGACACTTTCCAGCAATGGCGTGATCTTGATCTATGGCCGCGACGAGACGGCGATCGAGGCGGGCAGGCAACTCGCCGATAAGCTCGATGTCACCGTCCTTCTCGCCCGGCGAAGCGAAATCACGCCTCCCCGGGTCTGGGATTTCCCTGTGATGCAGGGCACCGTCCGCAACGCACGCGGCCATCTCGGCGCCTTCGAGATGGTGATTGACGATTTCGCGGCACCAGTTCCCTCTTCACGCGATCGACTATGCTTCGGAACCCCGCGCGACGGTGCAATTTCGCAATCGGATATCGTGCTCGACCTTTCCGGTGAGACACCGCTTTTTCCTGCCCATGAATTGCGCGACGGCTATGTGAAGGCCGATCCGAGCGATCTGATATCTGTCGCCGGGGCAATCGGGAAGATGGCCGATTTCGTCGGCGAGTTCGATAAGCCGCGGTTTATCGATTTTTCCGAGGATTTGTGTGCCCATTCACGATCCCAAATCATCGGCTGCAGGCGATGCCTTGATCTGTGCCCAACAGGCGCAATAGCGCCTGCCGGCGACCACGTCGCGGTCGATGCAAATATCTGCGCCGGCTGTGGCAACTGCGCTGCGGTTTGTCCAACCGGCGCGGCCGCATACGCCTTGCCAGATTCGGCGACACTCCTACGACGATTGCGAACACTATTGCTCACTTATCGAGAAGCAGGAGGCAACGAGGCGATCGTGCTTTTTCACGATCTCGACCACGGCGTGCCATTGATCGATGCACTGGCGCGGTTCGGAACAGGTCTTCCTGCCAATGTCCTACCGGTCGCGGTGAATGCGGTTATGCAATTGGGCATAGAGGCGTGGGCTGCGCCGGTCGCCTGGGGTGCTATTGCCGTGAGAGCCTTGAGTTCGGCCAAGCCAAGGCATGATATCGCAGGAGTGGTCGCGAACATAAAGATCGCCAACCTCCTGACCGATTCCCTGGGTTATGGATCCGACGTCTGCGGCTTGGTCGAAACCGACGATCCGGACGTGCTCAAATCCAGACTGGATCTCATAAACCCAACCTTGACGTCACGGGAGCCGGCGACATTTCTGCCGGTCGGCAAGAAACGCAGCGTGCTGGATAGCACGATGATCGAGCTGCACCGCGTTGCACCCACCCCAGTCGATTTCGTCATGTTGCCCGCTGGGGCGCCGTTTGGGTCGCTGGAGGTCAATATCGACGGTTGTACGCTGTGCCTTTCATGCGTGGCAGCCTGTCCGACGGGTGCGCTTTCAGACAATGAACAGCGGCCGGCCCTTTATTTCGCCGAGAGCGCATGCGTGCAATGCGGGCTCTGCGCTGCGACCTGCCCAGAGCAGGTTGTCACACTGGTCCCTCAACTGGACTTCCGAGCCTGGAACACGCCACGCCGAGTCGTGAAGGAAGAGGAGCCGTACCTCTGCATCCACTGTGGCAAGCCATTCGGTACGAAGAGCACCATTGAGCGCATCGTCGCCAAACTCGAGGGCAAGCACTGGATGTTCGCCGGAGAGAACGCGCGTCGGCTCGATGTGGTGCGGATGTGCGAGAATTGTCGGATCGACGCGGTCATGAATCAAGGGTTCGACCCTTATGCCGGCCCGGCCCGTGCGGCGCCGCGCACGACCGAAGACTATCTTTGCAAACGCACCAAGCCAGGCAAGCCGGTCTAAGTCTATTCGGTCGCGGTCGCCCGCTTGAGAAAGCGGATCAGAGCGGCGCGTCTGTCGGCGCTTTTAATCGTTTGTTCCGGCATTTTGGTGCCGGGCGTGTAAGTATTCGGTCCCAGTTCGAACAGCTTGGAGACCGTTTCCTCGGTCCAAACGATATCCATATCGCGAAGCGACGGCGAATAGCGATAGCCCGGCACCGACGCAATCCTACGGCCAAAGAGACCGTGGAGAGTCGGGCCTGCACGTTGGCCGTCGTTCGGGTGGAGTGTGTGGCAGGCGACACAAGCGCGGAAAACTTCTGCGTCCGGAATTCCCGCAAATTCGGCCATGGGGTCGGATGAGCCAGTGACGGCCGCCCCAACATGATCACCTGTTTCGACGCTCCAATCGCGCACGACATAATCTGCGCCGGCGCTAAGAAGCGCTTTGCTATCGGGCGTGAATGCGAGGGACCAAACCGGGTCGCCAGACGCTTCCACGATGCGAACAGGCGCAAGATTTGCTGCATCGAGCAGATGTATTGCATCGCTCCCGCCGACAGCCAGGTATTTCCCGTCCGGCGAGGCGGCTAGGGTAAGCACGGGGCTTCCTACAGCCTGAGATTCGCCGCGAATTACCCTGCTGCGGTCGAGCAAGCGTACTTTGCCGTCCATTCCTCCCACGAACAGGCGATCGCCGGACGCTCTTGTCATTGTGCTCAGTGGACCAGGCAGGATGACACGCGCCGCTGCCACCTGGGCGGCGCGTGACCAGAAGATGATCCTGGCGTCGTAGCCTGCACTTACGAGTGTGCCATCAGCCAAGAAGGCAACCGCGTTGACATTGTCGCTATGGCCTTTGAATAGACGCGGCTCTCCATCCGACAACGGCCACAGCCGGACGCTTTTGTCCCAGGATGCGGAAGCCAGCATCAAACCATCGGGCGATATCGCAAGGGCAGCGACAGGTCCGGTGTGGCCTTCAAGAATGCGAATTGGCAGGCTTTGTCCGACTTGCCAAATGGCGATGCGGCCATCGGCGCCTGCGCTTGCAAAACGACCGTTCGGCAGCGCTACGAGCGCATTCACCTGGCTTTTGTGGAAGAGGCGCACGTCGCGTGCTTCTCCAGTCTTCAGCGACCAAATAATTATCCTGCTGTCAAAGCCTGCGGTAATCGCCCAGCCTCCACTCGCGACCAGGGCAATCGCTCGCACGACACCACCGTGACCGCGCAACTCCGTCCCGTGCGCCGTCGTGCCAAGGAGGAGGAATGTCGCTGCCAACAATTGGATAGGAAGTGTCATTGCATGAGCTCCAGCCATCAGTACGCCGTGAGCCGGTAGCGGTCGTAAACAGCATCATTTGAGCCGGGCTATACCCTCGGCAGGTTCACCAGTTTCCACGCTATTCGAGGCAATCGTATGATCCCACTCAGAGATAGGCGTTAATCTGTCACGCTTCGAAGACCAGGAACGCCTGCCATTGCCGTCATGTCTGATCGAATTGAATTCCAGAACTCGCTTTCCAATTCCTGATTGTCGATCATCACTCGCCTTCAATTCATCAGCAAACGTCGGGGGAAGCCTCCCCGCGCCGATCCAAAGACGACCGGTTGTCAGCGAAATGCTAAGGAACCAGTTTCTGTCGATCCGTCCGGAACTCCGGATACGAGCCGCGTAGACTGTCCCCAACAGAGGAGACTACCATGCGGCCTTGGAACATTGCGGGAAGATCAATGTTCTTTTCCACATGCGAAGGATCGAATTCGACCAGCCCGTGAAAATTGCTTTCGGGAAGCCGGGGTAATCTCGGATCGCGAGCACGGCGTTGGAAGCAGCCTCTGCTTGCAAAGCGAGAAGTGGCCGACAAGAAGCGGGCCATTTATGCAAATCGCAAAAGATGCATTGTATGGAGCAAAAAGCGGTCACGTCACACCTGCTGAGGCGCGACGGGCCTTTGCCGATGCCGCAATGGAAGCACGTACCTTGTCCCGGGTGATGGAGTCCGCTGACATCATGGCATTCCCGCGCCACTGCGAATAAATCAGCCCTATCTTCTCGATCAAGCATGAGCAGCGCGGTTTCACAGTGGTCCTTCTTGTCCTGGACAAACGGCCATTACCGTCCGAGAGACAACGAAGGTTGATCTAGGTTCGGGAAGTCTCAAGATAAATCGATTTGAGGCCAATCAAACCATGTTACACTCTGTGACAACCGTGACGTTGGGACGTGACGATGGTGATTCGGGTCCCCAGGCCTCGACTGCATCTGTCAGATGGATGGCTTCGCGATGCCAAGCCGCCGCCCCTTACGCCGGTTTCCTCGATGCGCCGCTTTTGGGGACTGATGCGAGCCTACTGGTTTTCAGACCGCTGGAAGGAAGCATGGGGACTGACGCTGGCAATCGGACTGCTCACCGCCATGTCCAGCAAGGCAAGCGTATGGATCGCCGAAGCCTCCGGTGAACTCGTCAACTCGATAGCGTTCTTTCATGATCCGGCCAATTTGACGCCCCTGGCGTCACTTCTCACCGGCGCTGGCACGCTTCTTCTTCTAGTGCTGCTCAAGGATGCGGGCTTCATCGGCATCCGGCATCTTTTTTCCACGACACTGCATCGCAAATGGCGAGGCTGGCTCAATGGCCGTTTCAACGAAGCGCTGCTTGACAACAATCATACGCATTTTCATCTCCAGCACGGCGCTCGGGCGGAGACAGATGCCTTCCCGACGCTCGACAATATTGACCAGCGCGTCCAGGAGTCGATCAAGGGACTGACTGGCGGCGCCATCGGCCTGGCCATGGGCATCCTGGGCGTCGTCATGTCGCTTTTCTTTGTCGGCCAAAAACTACTTGAAACATCCACGATGGTAAACGGGCTGGAATTTCTCGGCCACTATGGCAGCGCCGTGCTGGCATTTGCAGCTGTTACGGCCTATGTCCCAATCAATACCTATATTGCGATGAAGCTTGGTGGCCTCTTGGAGAGACTGACCGTCAAGATCCAGCAGGCGGAAGGCAGCTATCGCGGCGAATTGACGACCTTCTTGCGCCGCAGCTTCCATGTGGCAGCATCGCGTAGCGAAAGCGTTCACAAAGAAGTTCATAACCGGCTTTATCGCGATATCGACGAAACCTGGGCGCGCTTGAATAATATCCATGCGGGCTATTTGTCATTCGAACTGTTTTACAATTTTGTCGCGGCGCGGATTGTTGCCTACACGCCCGCGCTCATTCCCTACATACATGGCAAGATTGGGTTGAAAGGCTATGTAACCGGTGCCGAATTGGTCGGCTCGCTGATCACCCAGTGCTCCTGGTTCATCCACGTCATGCCCGAAATCTCAGCGCTGAAAGCCAATGCCAGGCGGGTCGCGGATCTCGCGGAAGCGATCGAAAACGTGCAGCGGCCGAAGGAATTCTATCGACTGTCTGGCCATTGCGAGTTCTGTTACCGTACTCAGCACTCCGTATTCGGGCTGACTGTTCAGAACCTCGAACTGATGCATCAAGGCAGCGACGTCATGCCATTCCTGGTTGCGTCAAATCTTCACTTTCGCCGCGGTGAATGGATTTTCGTGCGTGGCGAAGCGGGCTGCGGTAAAACCTGTCTGCTCAAGGCAATCAACGGGCTTTGGCCATATGGCCGCGGCAATATCGTTCTACCCGAAAGCGTCAAATCCTTTTATGCCACCCAAGATGTAAAGCTGCCGCAAGTTTCACTGAAGCAACTCGTGTGCCTGCCTTGCGGTCGGGATACTTACTCGGATGCGCATGTGGCGGCGGCGCTTCACAAAGCCGGGCTCGGCGAGTTGATCGAACATCTCAACCACGAGGCTCGCGAAGGTGGTATCTGGGATCGGATTCTATCGGGCGGACAGAAACAGAAGCTTGTCCTTGCTCGAATCCTGCTTCACCAGCCTGGATTGCTGTTCCTGGACGAGGCCACCGGCGCGCTCGACCCGGAGGCAAAGATCGCCTTTCACCAAGCAATCAAGGACAATTGTCCGAATGTCATCATGATTAGCGTCATGCACGAGATCAGCCCGCCAAAATCCGCAACGGGTGTCGAATTCTACGACAGTGTTCTGACCATCGCCAATGCAGTGGCGACAAAGAGACCTGTGGCTGCCTACCTTTCGGTTAAACCCGCGACCCTCATCGCGCAATCCGAGCCGGCGGGGCGAAAGCCGCGACAGCTCCCCAACATCAGTCTGAAACGGAGCTGGGGTGGAATGTGAGACGGACAAGCGCCTAGCCAAAAAACAAAGGCGACGATGGAACAGGCGTCGATAGGCGGAGTGGACGGATCGCCGCACGTATTGAGTTTAATTCCTGACTTGAGCTTTGTCTGATTCATGAAGTGCCTACTGATTTGGAGGTCGGTAACCGCATCTCAATGTTGGGCGTGTAGCGTCAATCAATGTTCTGGAATGATCTCCGAAAAGCGCTTGTGACGGCGGTGCTGAGCTTCGTAATGCTTGCATCACTGGATGCCGCCCCCCTGGGCGCGGCTGAATCTATGGACATTCGCAGTTCCTGCTGGGCGTCCGGCAGTTTGTCGGACGACTTGATCACTGTCGTCCACTTGCCCGGGCGCTGGACCTGCGGAGATCGGATCTATTCGCTCGAGGGCGAGCGGACGCTGCTGCGTTTTGAAATCGGTCCACACGATGTCCTTCCCCAATATCTCTTTTCAAGGCGAAGTGCGCTCGCGGCCGTACATCTGCTGACGATCGACCAAGACGGCGCAATGCGCCAGACCTCCTTATCGGCGGGTGAACTGCGCAGCGCTCTGCATGGCGGGTATTTCAAGGCCTCTCTGCCGGGTGTAACCCAAGACACGGTGCAGGTCGTTGTCGCGTTCGATTTGCCGAGCCACAAGATGACGCTGGAGAGAGCCTATCTGTCACCGTCTGACATCGCTCTGGGCCCGGACCTTCTGCGGTCCCTGCTTCTCCTGGCTGTCCTTGCCGGAATGCTTTCCATGCCGCTTATTTTCAATGCGGCCTTCTACCGGATCCTGCGCGAGCCATTCGTGCTTTGGCATTCCCTGCTCACGATCTCCTTGCTGTTGACCATCCTGGTCTCGTCGGGTCTTGCGGTCGTTCTCTTCGATCCGACAGCAATGACGTTGAGCTGGATGACGACAGTGATCTTCGGCCTTACGGTCGCTTCCGCGTCGATGTTCACGCACAGCTTCATCGAACCCGACCGCCTGCATCCGCTCCTGCGGCGGGCGCTGCTCTTTAGCGCCGCATGGGCGATGTTTCTGAGCACGTCTCACGCGGCATTTCCGTTCGTGGGGCGCTCGATCCAGTCGACCGTATACACGGCGGCTTTTGCCCCCGTGCTCGTCATTTTCATATTGTCAGTTGCCGACGCACTGCGGCGCAGAAGTCGGGCCGCCAAGTTCCAGGCGGTCGGCTATATCCCCATCATTTTGGTCGGATTGGTGCGCCTGGTCACGGGCTTGGTTCCCTGGTTGCAGAGCAATGACGCCATGCCCCTGTTCTATGTGGGCTGCGTATGCGAAGTCCTGTTCACCACACTCGGCGTGGCAGACCGCTTTATGACGATCAAGCGCCAGCGAGACCACGCGCGCTTCGAAGCTGACGTACTTGAGCGCCTGTCCGAACGCGACGCACTGACGGGATTGCTCAACCGGCGGGCGATCGAGCAGAATTTCAAGAAGTTCCGCGCCGAGGGCTACCGCACACTTGCCGTGCTCGACTTGGACCACTTCAAGGCAATCAATGATGTTCACGGCCACGTGGTCGGCGACGCCGTGCTGAAAGCCGTAGCCGAAGCGCTCCAGGCGGACCCGCAGGTTCATGCGTTCCGCCTCGGCGGAGAGGAATTCGTGCTGCTTGTGCGCGGAGAAGATGCCCAGGCTCAGGCGGAGCGTCGGCGCCAGGCGATCCCCACCATCGTCGCCAATGCCGTTCCAGCCCTCGGGCGACTCGTAACTGCCAGCATGGGCATAACGGATGCGTCGTCAAATGCCGATGCGGAGTTCGCAGAGCTCTACGAACAAGCCGACAGGCTACTTTACAACGCCAAACTTGCTGGCCGCAATCGAACCAAAATAGCCTCGGTGCAAGGATCGAAGAATGATGCAGATCCAGTCTATGATACTGTGACTAGCACCCTTCGCCGGCAATAGCCTCTATCGTATTTGTTGCAGCCAATCATGGAGATGCTAATCCATGAACGTCCGCACACATTCTACCGAACGGCGAGCGTCTGCTGCTCCGCATGTGAGCGCAGCGGAGTCTGCGCAGATGGCTCCCCTGGTGACTACCTGCAGCATTTGTGACTGAGCCGAAATCATTCTTTCACCGCGCCGGTCATCGACGACACGTAATAATCGACAAAGAACGAATAGAGGATCACGACCGGAAGCGAGCCGAACAGCGCGCCCGCCATTAGTGATCCCCATTCAAAGACGTCGCCGCGCACCAACTCCGTCAGGACGCCAACGGGGATGGTCTTGTTTTCCGACGATTGGATGAAGGTGAGCGCGTAGATGAATTCGTTCCACGAAAGTGTGAAAGCGAATATGCCGGCTGAGATAAGCCCCGGAACCGCCAGTGGCAGAATGATTTTCACCAGTATCTGCCAGCGTGAGGCGCCGTCCACCAGCGCGCTTTCTTCCAGTTCAAACGGAATTGAGCGGAAATATCCCATCAGCAGCCATGTGCAGAACGGAATCAGGAACGTGGGATAGGTGAAAATCAAGGCCAGCTTGGAGTCGTAGATGCCAAACTTGAAGACGATGAAGGCCAGTGGAATGAACAGGATCGAGGGCGGCACCAGATAGGCCAGGAAAATCAGTAGACCGACTTGACGGGACCCTGTGAAGCGGACGCGCTCGATGGCGTAGGCCGCAAATATCGATGCGGCGAGCGACAGCACTGTCGCACCGACTGCCACGACCATGGTGTTAACCAGCCACCCTGGGTAGGAGGTTTCGAAGAGAAGGTATTTGATATGGTCGAGAGTGGGGCCGACAACCCAGAACGGACTGTAGTTTTCATAGTCGGTCAGCTGCGAATTCGGCTTCACCGCGGTAATCGTCATCCAGTAGAATGGGAACAGCAGCACGAAGACGAAAATCGCCAGCGGCAGATAGATCGTCACAATCCGCCGCGGCAGGTTGCTGACATAGCCCATGCCCTCGACATTGTCAGTTACCGGCGCAACATTTGCGGGGCTCGAGACGTTCATCTTTTCACTCCTGAATCCGGATCCCCAAAGACATCCTATTCCGACCCGCCCTGCTGCCACTTCCGGCGCTGGAGGCCGAAGAAGCTGAACAGGATGGACGCGAGCAGGAAGGGGATCATCGCGACAGCTATCGCCGCCCCCTCGCCCAGTTGCCCGCCAGGAATGCCACGCTGAAAAGACAGCGTCGCCATTAGATGGGTTGCGTTCACCGGTCCGCCCTTGGTCAGGACGTAGATGAGCTGGAAATCGGTGAAGGTGAACAGCACGGAAAAGGTCATGACCACGGCTATGATTGGCGTGAGCATAGGCAAGGTGACATAGCGGAAGCGCTGCCAACTTGTGGCGCCGTCCAGCGACGCGGCTTCCTGGAGCGAGGGCGAGATGGTTTGCAGCCCCGCAAGGAGGGAAATCGCCACAAATGGAATGCCACGCCAGACATTGGCCGCAATCACCGAAGCACGGGCATTATTCGAATCCCCGAGGAAGTTGATCGGTTGATCGATCAGGCCGAGCTGTATCAGCGACCATGAGAGGATCGAGAACTGGGAATCGAAAATCCACCAGAAGGCCAGAGCCGACAGGACCGTCGGAACCACCCAAGGCAAAAGGACGATGGCCCTGAAGAACGATTTGAGCGGTAGCTTCTCGTTCAGGATAAGCGCAAGCCACAGCCCAAGGCCGAACTTCAGTACTGAGGCAACGGATGTGTACAGAATTGTATTGAATACAGACAACCAGAACACGGAATCATCGAACAATAGCCGGTAGTTTTCCAATCCGATAAAAACGCCATCGCGACCGATGCGTGTATCGGTAAATCCCAACCAGACACCAAGGCCGAGTGGATAAGTGAGGAAGCACAGAAGAAAGACACCTGCAGGCAGCATGAACATGACGCCGAGCGCGGTGTTGTTCTGTAGCAGCCCGGCAAAAGATCGGCGCTTCATTATCGATGTCGTGCTCATCGGAAATCTCCGGTCGAAACAGGCCCATGCGGACGATCGTCCGCATCCTCAGCTGCCATTCCCTCAAGGCCCCTGCCGCCGCCATATGGGCAGCGAGAGGGATGGGCTTGATGCATTTCGCGTTCGCGACAGGTTCGTCCGAACAAGCGAAATGCACCAACTCGATTTGCCCTCGCGTCCATTGCGCGACGGAAAGGACGCTCGGCGCGCTAGACGCTGTAATAGCGGTTGGCGCGCTTTTCGGCCTGTTCGGCAGCCTCTTCCGGCGTCATCTGCCCGGTGACGGCTGCAGCGAACATGTCAACAAGGACATAATCCGCCATCGTGCCAGCCGAAGCGTAGCCGAGCGGTCCGGCATAGCCATTCGGGCGCAAGGTTTCCGATGCGCGGGCATAAGGCGCGTGGAGGGGATCAGCTGTCCAGACCGGGTTGGACGCGAAAGCTTTCAGCGCCTGGCAGCAATAGGCGCTGGATCCTCCGATCCAGGCGTTCATCTGCTCGGCCTCATACATGAACTTCAAGTACGCTTTTGCCGCTTCGGGATATTTCGTGTGACTGAAGACAATTGCGGAGGTCGTCTGGCACAGCTCGACCGATTTGCCGACCGGTCCGACGGGGAAATTGGTCGTGCGCAGATCCGCCGTCAGTTCCGCCAGTGCGGGGTCTTTCTTCGCAGCATAGTAAAGGGATACGCCGTTTGCCGTCAGCGAGACCTGGCCGGCGAGAAAGGCGCGGTTGTTGTTGATGTCAAGCCAGCTCTCGGTTCCGGGAATGAACGTTTCGTAGAGGGCCTTGGCATAGTTGATGGCGGCGATTGTCTCGGGACTGTTGATGACCACCTTACTGCTCTCGTCGACCATCATGCCGCCATGGCTCCAGAGCAGCCAGTGGGCATAATTATTACCATCGCCGACAGCCTTGCCATGCGGGAAGCCGGCAGGCGTGCCCTTGGCCTTCAGCGCCTTGCAGAGTTCCAGGAACCCGGCCGTGTCCTTGGGGAATTCGCTGAAACCGGCAGCCTTCATGTGACTGTCGCGGTAGCAGATCGCGTTGCCGATAGCCGCGAGCGGCATCGCAATGAACTTGTCGTCGCGCGTCGCATATCCCTTAAGGCCATCATACCAGCCGCCATACTTGCCACCGAGATAGTTGCCGAGCTCGGTCAAATCGACCAGCTTGTCGGGGTATTGGTGGGCGTCATCGAACCAGCACAGCACCATGTCTGGACCCGAACCGACATTGGCAGCAACGGCGGCTTTTGGCCTTATGTCTTCCCAGCTTTCCTTGTCGACGCGGACCTCGACGCCCGTTGCCTCGGTGAATTTCTTGGTATTGGCGAGCCAGGCATCCTCGTCGCCCTGAACGAACGGCGCCCAGCGCAATAGCCTGAGGCTCGCGCCTGCCTCGGGTGTGTAGGTCGGCTCAGCCTGGGCAAAAGCTGGTCTGGTACCGAGTGCGCTCAGCCCGGTAGCTGCCACAAGGCCTGCGGAAGCGGCAAGAAGGTCACGTCTGTTGATCGTCACTGTATTCCTCCATTGGCATTGCCGGGCTCCTCCTGGTTGCGGACATGCACCACCCGGCGCAATGCATGCCGTGTTCGGTCAGAGGCGGACACCGCTTTCGGCATCAAACAGATGCGTGGCCTGGGCGTTGATGGAAACATTGACGATCTCCCCCGGCCGGACGCTTACCCGCTCGTGAAAAACGCAGACCAGATCCGAGCCCCCCAGCTTCGCGATCATTTGAGTTTCCGCACCGGTGGGCTCAACGACGCCGACCTTGACAGGAAGCCCCGCGCCGTCGAGGCGCATGCTTTCGGGTCGAAGGCCATAGATAAGGTCGCGGCCCTGGGCTGCTTCGACGGCGGCGACGACCGGTAGCACGGTTCCGCCCTCGGTTATGAAACGATGCGGATCGGCGGCATCGAGCCGGCCCTTGATCATGTTCATGGCCGGCGAGCCGATGAAGCCAGCCACGAACAGATTGGCCGGGCGATCATATAGATCAAGCGGCGAGCCTATCTGTTCGACCCTGCCATCATTCATGACGACAATCTTGTCGGCCATGGTCATCGCCTCGATCTGGTCGTGGGTGACGTAGACTGTCGTGGTGTTCAGCCTCTGGTGCAGTTCCTTGATTTCAGCGCGCATGGCGACGCGAAGTTTGGCATCAAGGTTCGACAACGGCTCGTCGAACAGAAACACCTGCGGATTGCGGACGATGGCGCGCCCCATGGCGACGCGCTGCCGCTGCCCCCCGGACAGTTGGCGTGGATAGCGCTCAAGCAGGTGGCTCAGCCCCAGAATTTCGGCGGCCGGTTTCACCAGGGTTTCGATGGCGGTCTTGTTGGCCCCTTTCAACTTCAGTGAAAAGGCCATGTTGTCAGCGACGGTCATATGCGGATACAGCGCATAATTTTGGAACACCATGGCAATGTCCCGTTCCTTCGGCGCCAGCCCGTTGACAATCTTGTCCCCGATGCGGATTTCCCCGGCCGAGATGTTTTCCAGGCCGGCGAGCATGCGTAGCAGCGTAGATTTTCCGCAGCCCGAAGGCCCGACCAGGATGACAAATTCGCCATCGGTGATTTCGACGTTCACCCCCTTGATAACAGCGTGCGTGCCGAACGACTTCCTGACATTTATGAAGTCTACTGACGCCATCCTTCTTCCTCCCCGTCCATGGTGGTGGAGCATTCGCTCTTGTCTGTCTGTAAGCCCCTCCCGCAGGCCACTTTGTCAGATGCCACTCCCGAGTTCGGCATCGACATGTGCCTTGATGATCTCGTCGAAGGTGGTTTCCGCAACAAAGCCGAGGCCCACCGCCCGCCGCGGGTTGAAGTTGGTCGGCCAACCGGCGACGATCCGCGCGATCGCGGCGTCCGGCTGCCGGCGAATGAGGCGCACGGCCTTTTCGCCTGCCACACGCGCCAGCGCCGCGATTTCTTCTCCTACCGTCGCTGAAAGCCCTGGCATTGTCAGATTGCGCCGCGGACCGAGCGAGGCCAGATCAAGCCGTGCAGCGTGGACGAAAAAGCCAACGGCTGACCGTGGACTTGCAAACCAGTGTCGCACGCTCTCATCGACCGGAAGCACCGCCTCCTGGCCGGCCAGCGGCTCGCGCAGGATGTTGGAAAAGAACCCGGAGGCAGCCTTGTTTGGCTTACCCGGGCGAATGCAGATCGTCGGCAGGCGCAGGCCAATTCCATCAAAGAAGCCGCGGCGGCTGTAGTCAGCTAGCAACAGCTCACTGATCGCTTTCTGCGTGCCATAGCTGGTCAATGGTGTGGTGAAGAAGTCGTCACCGATCCGCTCGGGAAAAGGTGCACCAAAGACGGCAATGGACGAGGCAAAAACTAGCCGCGGACAGTAAGACGCTGTGTGGCTCTCCCGGCGTATCGCCTCGAAGACTGCACGCGTTCCGTCCAGATTGACCCGGTAGCCCCTGTCGAAATCGGTTTCGGCTTCACCTGACACGATCGCAGCGAGATGGAAAATAAGATCCGGCCGCTCGGCGATCAGACGGGCGGCCGTGTCATCATCGGCGAAATCGATGGCATGCGCCTGCGTGATTCCGGCAAGCGCGGCAGGTGTGACCGGCTTCACGATGTCGACAAGGGTGAGCCGTTCTATCTCACAACCGAGCGCATCGACCTTTGCCGCTATCCGGTCTACCAACTTGCGGCCGATCATCCCCGCGGCGCCGATAATTAGCACATGCATGAAGCGACTATCCCCATGGCGGCGCACGACCCGAAGCCGATGGCGCATCCTGATTGATCAGTCCTCTAGTCGAACCGCGGATCCTTAGGCTCGATCATTTCCTTTGTGGTGACGTAAATACGTTCCAGATGTTCCCTGAACGCAGCGACGACCGCCTGGCGATCATGAGCCTTCAAGGCCTTCACGATTTCCTCGTGATCGGCGTAGCTTGCGGCGATCGCCCCCGGCCGGGCCATGGAATATCGGCGATGCTCCATCATGTAGGTGTAGAGATCAGTGACGAAGTCGGCCAGGAGCGGATTCCCGCACGCGCGGTAGATCGTCACGTGGAATTCACGGTCGCAGATCAGAAACCGCACGGGATCCGCGTTTGCGATCTGCTGGGCGGCAAGGGAATTGTCGAGTCTTGCCAACGCATCCTCGTCAATGCGCTCGGCCGCCTCGCCGACGACCTTTAATTCGATAAGGAGGCGGGCAGCATGGACCGAGTCCAAATCGTATCGGTCGATCGCGCTGGGGGCCGCAATGGTGACCGGCACCTGGGTAAGGTCGATGGAATGGACGCGGGTGCGGCTGCCTTGCGACACCTCCACAATCCCGCGTGCGGCAAGAACTTGTATCGCGCCGCGAACCGTTTCCCGGCTCACGTCGAGCGCACTCGCCAGTTCTCGTTCGCTGGGCAGTTCGTCACCCGGAGCAAGCACGTTCGTCGCGATCAGTGACATCAGCTTGTCGGCGATAACGTCGCGCGCTGTCCGCCGCGTCAGGCTTTGCCTGACTTGGGCTAATATTGCGTTACCGACCATCGGAAAGCTCACTGATATGCTGGTTGGTCCAGTAGACAAGCTATGATAATTCACATTCCGACCCAATGGTCAACAGAGGTCCTACAAGGCGATGGGTTTACGCTCAACGTCTGCCGCCTTGGGCTTTGAGGGAGGGCCGTCCGGATACTGACAGGTTAGCGCTGGGTGAGGATTGGTATCGGCGCCTGTGAGCCTGTTTGTTACAAACGCCGCGCCTGCCATTCCGCTACCGGGCGAAAGTATGGTCCGACAGAGAGGGATTTTTGGGTGTCGGGATCTGCCTGAACTCTCGCCGGGATGACCTCGCGCTCAATGTCTTGGTTTCCCGAAAGCAGCAGGCGATCCGCCTACCGAAAACATTCGACGGACTTGACGTGGTCGTCGATGTTGTTGGCGCTATCCGCGCCTACTGCCCCCACAGCAGGCGGCCGGCACCCGTGACTTCGTTGGACCGGAAGTAAAGACCGCTCGGCCCGCGCCACCCAAGGGACCATGCCGAGCGACCGGGGACACACCAACAAGGTTGTGATACCATTGGGAAAGTTCGCCGGAGTAGCGCGGGCTGCAGATTCCGCGTGGCCTGATAGTCGCCTGGCACTTTGGCCGAAGCCGGGGTTCGACTGCGTCGCCCTTGAATGCGTGGCTGCCGATCATGGAACTCGTCGTCGCCCTTGGTCTGATCGTCTTCAAAGTCGCGCTGCTGATTGCGATCCTGCTACTCTTGCCCTTGCCGCTGACTTGGCTGGAACGCAAGATTGGGGGGCACATCCAGCAGCGGATGGGGCCGATGCGCGTGGGGTGGCATGGGCTGCTGCAGCCGGTGGCCGACGGGATCAAGCTCTTGACCAAGGAAGACCATATCCCGGCCGAAGCCGATCGGTTCCTGTTCAAACTGGCGCCAATCCTCGCACTCGCCCCGCCATTCGTGGTGTTTGTCGCAATTCCTTTCGGGGAGAGCGTTTCGGTCCTAGGCACGGAGATCACGCTCTATGCCTCCAACATGAACGTAGCGCTCCTTTTCGTTTTTGCCGTGATCGGAATAGAGGTCTATGGCGTCATCTTTGGCGGCTGGGCCGCCAACAGCAAATACGCGGTCCTCGGTAGTCTCAGGACCTGCGCCCAGATGATCAGCTACGAAATTCCGATGGGCTTTGCTGTCATCGGCGTCGTCATGCTGGCGCAATCCATGAGCCTGCTCGACATCGTGCGGGCGCAGGCCGATGTCTGGAACATTGTCTACCAGCCGATCGGGTTCTTCGTGTTCTTCGTGGCCGGACTGGCTAAGGCCCAGCGCATTCCCTTTGACCTGGCGGAAGCGGAAGGCGACCTGGGAGCGGGCTTCCATACCGAATACAGCGGCATCCGTTTTGCGTTCTTCATGGTCAGCGAATATGCCATCATGCTGCTGGTCTCGGTCCTTTCGGTGGTCCTGTTCTTCGGCGGCTGGAACGGCATCCTGATCCCACTGCCGCCATTCCTTTGGTTCCTGCTCAAGGTTGCGTTCTTCGTCTATCTGTTTATGTGGTTCCGCTTCACTTTCCCGCGCTACCGCTACGACCAACTGATGACGATCGGTTGGAAAGTCTTGCTTCCATTGTCGCTCGCGAACATAATTGTGACGGGTGTTGCCCTTCTTTAGAGGCCATGGCCACTCCCATGGCGAGACGGCGATGTCACGCGTAACAGACAGTAGCGGAAAATGGATCGGCTGGGCATTCTTCGCGGATCTCGGCAACGCCTTGGCGTTAACCTTCAGTTACATGTTCTCCAAATCCGTGACCATGCAGTACCCGGACAAGGAAAAATGGTTGCCCTATTCACGCTACCGTGGACACCACTTCCTGAAACGCGACGAAGAAGGCGAAATCAAGTGTGTGGCCTGCGAGCTCTGTGCCCGGATTTGCCCCTGCTACTGCATCGAAGTCGTGCCCTACGAGGATGAGAAGGGCAATCGGCGCCCGGCAAAATTCGAGATCGACATGGCCCGATGCCTCTTTTGCGGCTTATGCGAGGATGCTTGCCCGGCGGACGCGATTGCGCTTGGCCAGCAATATGAATTCTCGAGTTTTTCCTCGCATGACCTGGTCGTTGGGCGTGATGACCTGCTTGCCAAACCGGGCAAGGCAAATGCCGGCGGCGCCGTGGTCAGCGCCTGCTTGAACACCCAGGAAAATGTGCTCGTCAAGACCAGCAAACAGCAGGGATACAACTGGTGGCGCAATATTCGACGGACGTGAAGCCGCCTGGAGCCGGAGGGCACAAACGGGAGCGAGACTCAGATGCTTATCGGCGAAATTTTGAACACAAAAGCTGCTGGGGTTATCTCGGTTACCCCAGACAAGATGATCGTGGAGGTCCTGCGGCTTTTTCGGGACAGGAACATCGGCTTCGTAGCCGTTAGCCGATCGCCTGGAGAGTATCTGGGTACACTGTCGGAACGGGATTGCTGCAATGCGGTGGCTGAATTTGGGGCTACCGCTCCTTCGATGCTGGTTGCCGACGTCATGAACCGCCGTGTTGCGACCTGCTCGGCACTGGACGGGCTGCCCGTGGTGATGGCAATCATGACCAAGCGCCGCACGCGCCATGTGGTGGTCATGAATGGCAAGGCAGTAGTCGGCGTGGTGAGCATCGGCGACGTAGTCAAGCACCGGCTCGATGAATTGCTGCGCAACGAGCAGGCCTTGTGCGACTATATTGACGGGATCGGCTATCACTGAGGGGCATCCGCACCCTACCTAGAAGTGTTCCGCAAATTCCCGTCTGAGCTCAGCCTCTCGGCCTAGATATCGCGAGGAAAAATGCATCGGCACGGCGCGGGCCACGCCTGCAGCGCGGGCGATATCGCCTGCCTGTGCGGCGGTCAAATGGCGCTTCGATGCAGCCAAGGCTTGATCCTCATCCAGGTAGCCGGCCTCGATGAAGAGCTGCTTGGCACCCCGCGCCAGACGGGCGACGTTTGCCACATTTTGTGGGCTGTATATCAGATCGGTTGCGTAGGCGATCCGCTGGCCAGGCCCCGTCGTCAATGCGTGCGAAACCAACAGCTCAGCCAGCAAAACCTGTCGGCTGCCGACAGCAATTTTCGTGTCGAGCGCATCGCCACTCCGCACCAGCCGCTTGGCCTCAGTCAGCCAGGCTCCAACCGGCAGGCCAAGCCGGTCCAGGCACGATTTGCGCACGTCGACCCTAACTTTTTCCTGCAACGCAAAAGCAAGGCTCGGGATTCCGTGATCCAGCATCGCAGCTTCGACGCGGAACTCGGCGTCCTCCAGAAGCACACCGGATGGCACCTGCGGCGGCTCGGCTTCCTCGCGCGCGAAGGCTGCCCGAGCCCTGAACTGGCTGCATCGAACGAACCCGGACGGCCCCCAATCGGCGACGGCGAGCACCAGATCGGCCGAATTCACGCCGAGGAGGTTCCAGCTATATGCCCTGAGCTTGGCTTCAACCGCGTCGCCGAGCCCCGGTGGGCCCATCAGATGCAGCTTGGTGGCTTGGTAGAGCTGCGACCGAAGCAGTCGATCAAATCCCACGAAATGATCCATATGCATGTGGGACACGAACACATGGCTCACGCGCACGATTTCGCGTGCAGAAAGCGGCGTAAGATACCCAAGGTCGAACAGAAGCGCACGACGCCGGAAACGGAAATCGAGAAACAGAACAGGATCGGAGAACGGCTCGTTTATGAGTTTCGGCTGAACGAGGTCGGCCATGCGACGGATCCGGCTTGACGATGTACCCGGCAGTAATGTCGACCTTACAGCGCGGCACGTCCATCTGGACGCGCAAGGACGGTATTGCTGGTTAGAGGCCAGCCAACCGGCTGACCTTGTCTGCCATGATGAAATCGTTCTCATGCAGTCCCCTGATCTTGTGGGTCTGCAGCGAGATAGTGGCGTAACCCCACCCGAAACAAATATCGGGATGATGGCCCTGTTCCTCGGCCAGGTGGCCGACGTTGTCGATAAAGGCTTGCGCTTCCCGAAAATCGATGAACTTGAAATTGCGGCGCAGCCAGTGCCCTTCATCATCAAGCTCCCAGCCCGGTGTCTGGGAAAGATAGGTTTCCGCTGCCTCCTTCGTCAGCGGTAGGACGCCGCCCAGGCAGGGTGTGCAGACCTTTTGAGCCAAGCTTTCAACCATCACGTCCTCCCTTTCGCTTCCCGGCGTCGAGGTCGCAACGCATTTCACCGCCGCCGGAACCTATTCATATAGTGCGTGCGAAGGAGCTTGCGTAGCTGCGCGGCAAGGGTCCTGTTGCCGGTAGGCGCTGCCAAATTGGCGACGCGCGGCGATGCTTGCCTCTCCGGCACCAGTCTCTGCTTCACGTGCTTTCCCATGCTACCATATACAATCTGTGGCGGCGCTGCTTGCGTTCAAGAGACGATATCAACCGGGCTGCCGATTGCGAGGCCGAGTTCGCGATCCGCTCGCCCTTGATTTACGGCGATTTCGACAAGGCCATTCGAGTTTTCGTACCAGAAGGCAGCCCCTGGTGGGCGGTCGCTGAAGGTCATCGCGCTGCCTAACACCCGGCCGCCCGCCGCCAGCCTTGCCCTGGGTGGCAGCAAGGCGGCCCTCAGCCCAGTCATGGCATTACCGAAATGGTCAATATAGACAATTTCAAGGAGGTCGTCCGGCCAATCTGGACGGCGGTCCTCCATGTCCTGACGCATCACGCCGGGCGGCGGCTCACCGCGTGCAATGAAGGCGGCAACAGGCGCGAAGAGGTCGCGACCGTGGAAGCTGGCCGACAGGTATTCGGGTCTCCAGTCGATGTCCCAGCAACGTGTCTTGATTGCCCGCCTCCGGACCTGTTCGAACAGGCCATTGCCTGGGCCGACATACCAGCGGCCATCGCCCTCGACCACGAGGGGCGGCCGGGTCCCGCCGACGCCTGGATCGACGACGCAGAGCAGGACGGTGCCAGCCGGAAACCATGCCGCATAGGCAGCCAGCAAATATGCCGATGCTCTCGGGTTGCCCACGGGCGCATCCGCGAAGAGATCGACGACAGCAATGTCCGGAGCCTCCCGATGAAGGACAGCCTTTACCTGGCCGACATAGGGACCGTGCAGCCCGAAATCGGTAAACAACACGATCATGGCATCAGCTCGCATTGAGATAAGCCGCACCTGGAGTCATTTCGGCGCCGGCAGCGTCAACCTCCCAGTTCCAGAGGTCGTGCCCCGGATTCGGTCGTGGTGGCCATGGCGATGATCTCATGCGCCGGCTGCACCTCGACCGGGCACGGATATTCGCCCCGTTGCATCAGGCTGTTGAGGCGCAAGGCCCTGTAGTTCTCCGGCACGAAAACCAGACCCTCTGGAAAGCGCCTGTTGATCCTCAGCTTGGCCGTCAGCTCGCCTTGGGTCGACCGCACCGCCACAGGCTTGCCATCGGTCAAGCCGAGCCGCGCGGCATCGCTCGAACTCATCTCGACATACGGGTCGTCGGCCACCGTGTTCAGTATCTCCGAGCGCTCGGAAAGATATCCGTTGTGGAATAGGCAGTTGCCAGTGATCAACATGAGCTGATCGCCGATGCTGGAGGCAGGCATCGGAACGAAGCTACTCATTTCCAGCGACGCCGGGGTTGCCTTGGTGAACGCGCCATCCGCTCCGATGTCCTCCTGCGTGATCCCTTGATAGGCTGGAACCAGCCGGGTGATCTCGTCAAGGATTTCGCCCGACATCGATGGTCGCAGAACCTTGCCGCGGAGTGCCGCGACGAAATCGAAAATCGCCAGATTGCCACGCGCCTCGAAGGGCGGCTCGCGGAATCTGGAGACCTTCTGGACCCTGCCCTCGTTGTTGGTAAATGTTCCGGATTCCTCGCCAAAACCTGCCGCAGGCAGGACGACATCGGCCAGTCCGGCCGTGTCAGTGAGGTAGGCGTCCTGCACGATCAGAAGATTGGCAGAGCCGAGCGCCCTTTGCACAAATCGGCGGTCGGGATAGGTTGTCAGCGGATCGCTCCCTACTATGTAGAGCGCCCCCATCCGACGCTGCTCGCAGAGATCCAGCATGGTGTCGAAATCCGCCCCCGGTTCTGCCGGGACTTCTGCACTCCATCCTTGTTCGAAGAGGGCGCGGGCCGCATCGTCGCCAACCGCGCGCCACCCAGGCAGGGCTGCCGGCAGAACCCCCATGTCCCAGGCGCCAAGCTGGTTGGCGCGGTCGAAGAGAAACTGCACCGCCGGATCCTTGCCGAGTGCTCGAAGCAGTTGCAGGAGGCTGTTGAGTTGTTGCAGCGTCGCGCGCGCTTCCGGCGATCTCAGTATGTCGGCACTGACAAGCAACGTAGCATTGCGGCCCTCCACAAGTGCTGCGGCCAGATGCTGCGGGCCGTCACCACTGATGGTAGCGACCGGCCCTCCATCCGAAACGATGTGCGCGGGCGTCTCGCCCGGCGCGGCTTGACCAGCGATGGCTACCAGTTCGGCCACCACTGCGGCCAGGGCTGCCGCTTCGGCGCCTGGCCGGATCCGGACGACCACCCGGGCATCGGCGTCCAGACGTGACGGCCGCGCCGAAAGCATGAGCAATCCAGCCTGCCGCTGCCGCACGCTATCCCGCAGCAGATATTCGGTCACCGGATTTTCCTCCGTGACGTTGCCACCGATGACCAGCACCCGATCGTTGCCGACCACCTGCTCCAGCGGCGCGCGCGTGTAGAAGTGAGCCACCTGCGGCCCCATCGTGTCGAAAGGCGTGGACCAGCGCGACGAACAATCGATGCTGTTGGTGCGCAATACAGTCCGCATCAGCTTCTGGAATTGATAAAGGACCTCGTTGGGCAGACGCGGCGAAGCAAGCCCGCCTGCAAGCTTGTTCTCGACCGCCGACAGGCGCCGGCGCAGGTAGTCGCCGGCTTCATCCCAAGAGACCGGAACCAGCGTGCTGTCGCGACGGATCATTGGCCGCCTGATCCGGTCTCGGCTCTCTACGAAGTCGAGGCCGAAGCGGCCGCGCACGCAGAGCGTTTCGCGATTGACCCCATGTTCCCCCTTGGAGCGGACCCGCATGAACTCGCCTTTGCGCGCGCCGACGGTGAGTTGGCAACCGGTCCCGCAATGCGGGCAGATCGTGTCCGTCTCGGCCAGGTCCCAGGGCCGTGCCTTGTAGCGATAGGGGAAGCTCATCAGCGCGCCGACCGGGCAGACCTCGACGCAATTGCCGCACTGGTCGCAAGTGGCGAGACTACCTTCGAAGCCAGTGACGGCGGTATCCATACCCTTCTCGACCGTTCCCAGGGCAACCGCACCGACCACCTCCTCGCACATGCGCACGCAACGCTGGCATTGGATGCAGCGGTTGACATTCATGATGATGACAGGGCTGAGGCGGATGTCCCTGGAATGGAACACGCGCTTGACGTCATGGAACCCGCTTTTTCGCGGCCCATAGGCCATCACCATGTCCTGAAGCTCGCATTCGCCGCCCTTATCGCAGATCGGGCAATCGAGGGGATGATTGGCGAGCAGCATGTCGAGCATCGAAGAGCGCGTTTCCTCGATCAGCGGCGTGTTCGTATGCACCACCATGCCGTCGGTCACCACTGTGGCGCAGGAGGGCTGCAACCGCCTCTGCCCTGCTATCTCCACCAGGCACATGCGGCAGGAAGCCAGCGCTGGTAGCCGCTTCAGATAGCAGAAGGTCGGAATCTCGATGCCTAGCGTCTGTGCCGCTTGCAGCACTGTAGAGCCGGCCTCCACTTCAAGCTCGTGCTCATCTATCGTGATGCGAACCATGGCGTCCTCGCGGCCATTCCCTTCTTCCTAGTGGAAGGAACACCTCTGCTCCTCGATATGGGCGGCGAACTCATGTTCGAAATGTTCCAGGGCCGCCCGCAGGCCCATCGCAGCACCGTCACCCAAAGCGCAGAACGTGTTGCCGAAAATACCCTTGCAGAGAGCTTGAAGCTGGGCCACGTCGCCCGGCTCACCTTGCCCTGCCTCGACCCGGCGCAGCACCTTCACGACCCAATTCAACCCCTCACGACACGGCGTGCACTTGCCGCAGGATTCATGATGGAAGAACTCGACGATGCGGGTAGCGACCTTGACCATGCAGGTCGTGTCATCGATCACGATCACCCCGGCCGAGCCGAGCATCGAGCCGGCTGCCGCGAGGGAATCGAAGTCCATTCCAACGTCAAACCCGCTCTCCGGTATGACCGGCGCCGACACGCCGCCTGGGATGATCGCCTTGATCTTGCGGCCCGGCAACGGCCCGCCGGCGTGGCCATCCACCAGTTCGCGCAACGGTATGCCCATCGGAAGCTCATAAAGGCCTGGCTTGCGCACCTGCCCGCTGAGGCAATAGAGCTTCGGGCCCGGGCTCTTTTCCGGGCCGATGCCGCGGAACCAATCAGCCCCGCGTATCACGATGTGCGGCACGCAAATCAGGGTTTCGACGTTGTTGATCACCGTAGGGCTGGCGTAGAGCCCCTCGACCGCGGGAAATGGCGGCTTGAGACGCGGCTGGGCGCGCTTGCCTTCCAGCGAGTCAAGCATGGCGGTCTCCTCGCCGCAGATATACGCGCCGGCGCCGCAATGGATGTGGACGATGAAATTGAAATCCGACCCCAGGATGTGCGTTCCCAGATAGCCCTTGGCATGGGCTTCCGCGATCGCCTGCTCCAGCCGCCGGATTGCCAGCACGTACTCTCCACGAATGTAAACATAGGCGGTTTGCGCGCCGATCGCGTAACCGCTGATCGCCATTCCCTCGATCAACTGGTGCGGGTCACGCTCCATGATGATGCGGTCCTTGAATGTGCCCGGCTCGCCCTCGTCGGCGTTGCAGCACAAATATTTCGGTTTGCCGGCCTGCTTCGGCACGAAGCTCCATTTCATCCCCGTCGGGAAACCGGCCCCACCGCGACCACGCAGGTTGGATTTCTTGACAAGCTCGATGATCTCGTCGGGTGTGTGCTTGCGCAGTGTGTGCGCCAACGCCCGGTAGCCACCTCCCGCCTCATACGCTGACAGCATATGACTGTCGGGCACATCCACGTTCCTGAGAAGCACCGGCTCGAACACGGCACTACACTCCCGACAATCCTGCGGAGGCAACATGGACGTCAGCCCCCTGCCCTGCGGCGGCGCGCAACCTGTCCAAGAGCGCGTCGATCCGCGCGATGTCCAGGTTGCCATGATAGTCGTCGCCGACCTGCATCACCGGCGCCATCTCGCAGGCACCAAGGCATTCGACGGTCGACAAGGTGAACAGCCTATCCGACGTCGTGTCGCCGTTCCTGATGCCCAGCACCGCCTCCATGTGGCTCAGCAAGACTTCCGATCCGCACAGTATGCAGGAGACGTTGTCGCACAGTTGCAGGTGGAACATGCCCACCGGCTCGGTGTGGAAGAGAGTGTAGAAGGTTGCCAGTTCGTATACCCAGATTCGCTCGACGCCGAGGACCTCGGCTACCTCTTCCAGCACCGGGCGAGGCAAATGACCATACTCCCTCTGCGCGATCAGGAGAGCGGGCATAATGGCGGACCGCCGGTCTGGATACCGTTCTGCCGCTGTCTCGATCTCTTCGCGCATGCCCATGGCCGCGCTCCCTTGCTACTTGTCCACCTCGGCCATCACCGGGTCGAGGCTACCGAGAACAGCGATCATATCCGCCAGGTAGCGCGCATTGCTGACCCCGAAGAGCGCCTGGAGGTTGACGAAGGACGGTGCCCTGACCTTCATCCGGAACGGTTTTTCCGATCCGTCGCTGATGATATAGAATCCGAGCTCGCCCTTTGGTGCCTCGATTGCCGAATAGACCTCGCCCTTCGGCACCTGGAAGCCATAGGCCGCGAGATCGAAATGCTGGATCAGTGCCTCCATTGAACAGTGCACCCTGTCCTTGTCGACCGGAAAGGCGATGGTCGGCATGTCGATCTGGAACGGCCCGTTGGGCATCTGGTCGAGGCATTGTTCGATGATTCGGATGCTCTCGCGCATTTCCTCGACCCGGCACTGCCAGCGCGCATAGCAGTCGCCTTCATCGCGCGTGATAACGTTGAACTCGAGCCGATCGTAGATTTCATAGGGCTCGTCGCGCCGGATGTCCCAATCGACACCCGAGGCGCGCAGGTTGGGCCCGCTCAGCCCGAGATCGATACCGTCCTGCGCCGAGATCATGCCGATCCCCTGCGTGCGCTTCAGGAACACACGATTGTTCTCGACCAGCCGCTCATAGTCGCGGATGCGGTTCGGAAAGATCTCGCAGAACTCCCTGATCTTGGGGAAGAAGCCGTCGGGGAGGTCTTCGCGCACGCCGCCGACACGACAGAAGGAGGTGTGCATGCGCGCCCCACTGATCATCTCCAGGAGGTCCATAATCATTTCGCGCTCACGCATGGCGTAAAGCAGCGCGGTCATGGCGCCCAGGTCCATGGGCAACGCACCTGTGATCAGGAGATGGCCGGAGATTCGAGCCAGTTCGGCCATCAGCACGCGTATATATTGCGCGCGGATCGGCGCTTCGATGCCCAGGAGCTTCTCCACGGCAAGCGCGAAAGCCAGATTGTTGGAAGGCGGGCACAGATAGTCGAGGCGGTCGGTCAGCGGAAAGATCTGGGTATAGGTGAAGCTCTCCGCCAGCTTTTCGGTGCCTCGGTGAAGATAGCCGATATGCGGATCGACACGCGCGACATACTCGCCCTCCAGCTCAAGCACGAGCCGCAACACTCCATGCGTGCTGGGATGCTGCGGACCGAGGTTCAGCAGCACCTCCTTGATGGCGGTGGTCTCACCTTCCGGCCTGCTGAGTTCCGTGACTTCGGTCATGTCGTGTCACCGCCGTGTAATGGTCTCCCTACGGAATGTCCCTGGTGGCGAGGTCCGGCTGCGTCGGCGGCTGGCCTTCGGCGCCAAAGGGATTAAGCTTGTCCCGGTAGCCCCGCAGCGGGAAATCCTTGCGCTGCGGGAAGCCCTCGAACCCTTCCCACATGTAGATCCGGCGAAGATCAGGGTGGCCCGTAAACCTGATCCCGTACATGTCCCAGGCCTCGCGCTCATGCCAGTTGGCGGTGCGCCACACGCTAGTCACGGAAGCGATGCGGGGCGGGTCGCCCAGGCGGCTTTTGATCCGAACACGCCATTTGTTCGGTAGTGAATAGAGATGGTACACCGCCTCATAGCGCGGTTTTTCGGGGTGATGGTCCACCCCGCAAATGTCGGACAGGAAATCAAAGCGCAGGGCCGGGTGCTCCTTCAGGAAGCGGCAAAGCTCGACGATTGCTTCCGGTGGCGCAGAGAAGGCATGGATGCCATGCGCGAAGCCGAGATTCTCCACTGCCCCGCCGAAGCGCTCGGCGATCAGGGAGGTGACAAGGGGCGTCTGGGAGCTCATGGCGCTGCGACCCGCTCCAGCGGCGTCCCGGCCAGCGCCCGGGAATTCTTGATCTTCTCCTGCAGGATGAGGAAGCCGTGCATCAGCGCCTCGGGCCGTGGCGGGCAGCCGGGCACATGCACGTCCACCGGTACGAATGTCTCCGCCCCTTGCACGACGGCATAGGTGTTGTAGACCCCGCCCGAGATCGCGCAGGTGCCCATGGCGATGACCCAACGCGGCTCCGGCATCTGATCATAAAGCCGGCGCACGACCGGCGCGAACTTGCGTGTCACCGTGCCGGCAATGATCATAACGTCGGACTGGCGCGGCGAAGGCCGGAACACGACGCCGAACCGATCGAGATCGTAGCGCGCACAGCCGGCCGCGATCATCTCGATGGCGCAGCAGGCGATGCCGAAGGTTTCGGGCCACAGCGCTGACCTTCGGCTCCAGTTGATCACACTGTCTGCCGTGGTGAACAGCACGCTGTCGCGGAGGGTGTTGCCTACTTCTCCCATTCCAGCGCTCCCTTCAGCCAGGCGTAGGCGAAGCCCACGAGAAGCAGCAGCATGAAGACGAACATCTCGATATAGCCGACCAACCCAATCTCTTTCAGCACAACCGCCCACGGAAACAGGAACATCGTCTCCACGTCGAAGACCACGAGCAGAATTGCGAGGATGAAGAACTGCACCCTGAAGCGGCCTCCGGCGGCTTCGCCTGCCGGGTCCATGCCGCATTCATAGGGCATGTTCTTTGCCGGATAGGGATTTGCAGGACGCAACAGGGACGAAACAAACAGCGTCGCCACCGCCACCAGGACAATTCCGGCGGTCATAAAAAGAACCGGCAGGAACTCCATTCCAGCCATAGCGAGTTGCCCAAGTCAGTGCCGAGGCTTCTTGCATGGACCGACTGCCCCCTTAGGGGCCGATTATGCGGGCATCGAGGAAGCGACTTGGGCGTTCCTTTCATCCATCTTCCAGAATATTCGGTTGGTATTGGCATTGCAAACTCAATCGGTCAGCCGCCGAACACGGAATTTTGCGCAAGCTTCAGAAACCACGCCGGAAACAGCCCTATGCCGATGGTCCCGGCAGCAGTGACGGCGAGCGTGGCGCGGACCGATGGCGTCAGCGCCGGATGGAACGGGCCTTCCGGCTCACGCATGTAGATCAACATGACGATGCGGATGTAGAAATAGGCGGCAACCGCACTCAGCAGCACCGCAATCACCGCCAATGTGACAAAACCGCGCTCGACGAGCGCGACCAGAATGTAGAACTTGGCGAAGAAACCGGCCGTCGGGGGTATGCCGGCCAGCGAGAACAGATAGATCAGCATCAGAAGCGCCAGCCCCGGATGCAATTTGGCGAATCCTTTGTAGTCTTCGATGATCTCGCCTGAGAAAGTGCCGTTCCGCATCATGATGATGGTGCTGAAGATGCCCAGGTTCATGAACGTGTAGATCAGCAAATAGAGCATGACGCTGGCGATGCCATCGGCCCCGCCGGCCACGACGCCGAGCATGGCGAAGCCGGCATGGGCAATGCTGGAATATGCCAGGAGGCGCTTGAAGTTGTCCTGCACCAGCGCCACGAAGCTGCCGAGCGCCATCGTCACAATCGCGACAACGCCGATGATGATCCATGCATCCGAGGCAACGACCAGTGGATTGAGGAACACCCGCAGGATCACCGCGAACCCCGCCGCCTTCGGGCCTACCGACATGAAGGCCGTGATCGTTGTCGGCGCGCCTTCATAGACGTCCGGCAGCCACATGTGGAATGGCACAGCGCCGACTTTGAAAGCCAATCCCGCAACGATGAAGACCACAGCCAGAAGCAAGCCGGGATCGCCCGGATTGCCGGCTGCGGCAGCCGCTATCTGATCCAGTCGCGTTGTTCCGGTGAGCCCATAGACCAGCGAGACGCCGTAAAGGAAAATCGCCGTCGCGGCCCCACCGAGGATCACATATTTCAGCGCCGCTTCATTGGATCGCCGCTGCCATCGCAGGAAGCCGGTCAGCACATAGGTACAAAGAGCCATCAACTCGAGGCCTACGTAAATCGACAGCAGGTCTGTCGCAGAGGCCATGATCATCATTCCTGAAAGCGCGAAGAGCAGCAGCACATAGTATTCGCTGCTCTCGATCTCTTCGATTTCGGCATATTTTCGCGACAGCAGGAACGTCAGGATGGTCGCAAGGTAGAACAAGGCCTTGAAGAAGGCCGCGAAACGGTCGCCGATGAACATGCCCGCATAGGCCGGCCGCACTTCATTGGCGAGCATAAAAGTCGCTAAAGCGGCGGCCAGCACGATCGCGACCGAACCCCAGACCAGGAGGTGTCCTCGGCCCTGCGGCACAATTTGTCCCAGGATCAGCAGAGCGCAGGCCCCGATGACCACGACGATCTCGGGCAGGCTCGCAAGCGCCGATTGGAGAAGGGCGACGGCGCTCATTGGCTGCCTCCGTGCACCTGCTCAAGGAGATAATTCACCGATGCGTCGATGATGCCGAGAAAGGGCTTCGGATAAAGTCCGACCCAAAGCACCAGGACGGCCAATGGCAGGATCGCCGTCAATTCGCGGAGGTTCACATCATAAACTTTGGACCGCGCGCCTAGCCGGAGCGGGCCAAGCGCGACTTTCCTGTACATGCCAAGCAGATATGCTGCGCCCAGCAAGGCTCCCAGAACAGCAACCGCGCCGACGGCGACATTGGCCGCAAACCCACCCGACAGCACCAACAATTCGCCGATGAACGAATTCGTCCCTGGCAGCGCCATCGAAGACAGTGTGAAAAGCGCAAGAAAGGAGGTGTAGACCGGCGCCGCCTTCATCAGCCCGCCATACTCGGCGATGCTGCGGGTATGGGTCCGCTCGTAGATCAGGCCCACGAACAGGAACAACGCGCCCGTCGTGACGCCATGATTGAACATTTGCAGGATGCCACCTTCGAGCCCGCGCAGGTTCAGCGCGAAGATCCCAAGCGTGACGAAACCCATGTGGCTGATGCTGGAATAGGCCACTAGCTTCTTCAAGTCGTCCTGGGCGAGAGCAAGCAATCCTCCATAAACGATGGCAAGCGCGGAAAGGACAAGCATCAACGGCGAATAATGCACCGACGCCTCCGGGAGCATCGGCAACGAAAACCTCAAGAATCCGTATGCGCCCATCTTCAGGAGCACGGCGGCAAGGATGATGCTGCCGGCCGTTGGCGCCTGTACATGGGCGTCCGGTAGCCAGGTATGAACCGGAACCATCGGCACCTTGACGGCAAACGCGATCAGGAACGCGAAAAACAACCAGGACTGGACCCGGAACGGCAGATCCTGCGCCGTCAGGGCAAGGATGTCGAAGGTGCCGCCGCCTTCGATATACAGAACAATGACGCCGATCAAAAACAGGAGGCTGCCCGCTAGCGTATAGAGGAAGAACTTGAACGCCGCATAGACCCGGCCGTCGCCGCCCCAGACACCAATGATGACATACATGGGGATCAGCATCGCCTCCCAGAAAACGTAGAACAGGAACAGGTCGAGCGCGCAAAACACCCCCAGCATCAGCGCCTGCATGGCAAGCAGGCTGATCATGAACTCCTTCATTTTGCGGTCGATCGCCACCCATGAGGCGAGCACGCAAATCCAGCCAAACAACGCCGTGAGGAATACGAAGAGAACGCTGATCCCGTCGACGCCAAGCGCGTAGGTAATCCCGAGTGCGGGCACCCACGGATGCATCTCGGTGAACTGCATCTCGTGGGTGGTGGTGTCAAAGCCGGCCAGCACCGCGATGGCGAGAAGGAAGTCGAGAACGGTGACACCCAGTGCCGTCCACCGCACCGCACCGTCGTTGCGCAGAAACATCAGAACCACCGCTCCAGCGGCAGGTATGAACACGATGAGGCTGAGCAGCGGAAACGCCATCGCGCCCCCTACTGCCACGCTACGGCGAATATGGCGGCGCCCGCGATCAGTCCGGCGATCATCGCCAAGGCGTAGTGGGTCACGACGCCAGTCTGGAGCCGCCGCAACGCCCCGCCGCCGCGCAGGATCGCCCCAGCGATGCCATTCACGATGGCGTCGATGCGGTTGAGATCGATCCACAGGCCGACCCGCGCCGTCCCATGCAGGAAGGGCAGCGCCACCGTCTCGGACAGGTTGCTTACCGCCTTCTCGTAGCGCGCCAGCGGATTTTCGGCGAGCCACATGAAGCGTCGCGCGGCCTTGCGGTAGAACCAGTCGGTGTCAAGGCTGATCGTGTTTTCAGGGTCGAGCGCCCGCAGGAACAGCACAAACCCCAGTGCGGTGAACATCAGCACGCCAAGGCTTTCGGTGATATGGACACCCGTATAGGGTTCGAAGTCGACCGGATATGGCAGGAGCGCATAAAGCGGCTGGGGAAACACGCCGATCGCAATGCAAAGTGCTGCAGCCATTCCCATCGCAATCAGCATGTTGCGAGGCGGCTCCCGCGCCTCAAGCCCCCGGTCCGTACCGAAGAACATGTAGTAGGGAAGTTTGAGCCCGGTGTGCAGGAACGTCCCCGACGAAGCCATCGTCAGCGCCAGCACGACCATGGCGCGGTGATCCTGTCCGGCGGCGGCCACCACCATCGACTTGGTGACGAAGCCGGAAAAGAACGGAAACGCCGAGATCGCGAAGGCGCCGACCATGTAGAGAGCCACAGTCAGCGGCATGGTCTTGTAGAGCCCGCCGAGCTCAGTGAGCTTGCGGCGCCCGGTGACATAAATTACCGCTCCCGCGCCCATGAACAGCAGGGCCTTGTAGAGGATATGCGCGAAGGCATGGCTGGTGGCTCCGTTCACCGCCATCTCGGTCCCAATGCCGACACCAGCCACCATGTAGCCCACCTGGCTCACGATGTGATAGGCGAGCAGCCGCCGGCAATCGTTTTCCAGCACCGCGTAGATGACGCCGTAGAGCGCCATTGCCGTCCCAAACCAGACCAGAAGCTCGGTCCCCGGAAACGCCCGCGCCAGCACATAGACGGCAGTCTTGGTGGTGAAGGCGCTCATGAACACGGCGCCGGTGACGGTCGCCTCCGGATAGGCGTCGGTCAGCCAGGCGTTGAGCGGCGGCACTGCGGCGTTGAGCATGAAGCCGGCAAGGATCAGGTAGGCGCCAATGCCCATCTCTGTCTCGATCGGACCAAAGAGCATCGAGCCCGAGGCGAGTCCGTGAATAATGATGCCGCCGAGCAGCACGACGCCACCCGTGATATGGACCATAAGATAGCGGAACCCGGCCCGGATCGCCTGCTCGCCGCGCTGGGCGAAGACCAGATAGGCAGAGGCGAACGCCATGCCCTCCCAAAACAGGAACAGCGTAAGGTAGTCTCCGGCGAACACCACGCCGAGGGCGCTGCCGACATAGACGAATGCCGCCACATGCTGGCCGGCGCGGGTCAGGTGCAGCGCATAGACCATGCCGATCAGCGCCATGATCGTGAAAACGGTGGCGAAGACGATGCTTAGCCTGTCAACTTTCGCAAACAGGATTTCCTGGCCGATGAACGGCGCCGCGCCATAGCTGCCCGGTTGCATCGTGAATACGGCGAGGAGCGCCAGCGCCGGGATCAGCAGCAGATAGGCTTTACGGATCGGCCCGTTCAGCAAGGGGATCGGCAGGGCGCCGAGAATGAACAGCAGGGCAGGATGGATAAACTCAGTCATAATAGTCCTCGCGCCGCATCAGCCCGCCCTGATGGCCGAGGAACTTGGAAACGAAGATCAGCAGCACGCACGAGCCAAAGCCGTAGATAGCCGACCAGCCCGGCAGACGGTCCCACAAATATTCGGTGTGCTCGCGTAGAACCAATATGTCGGCGATCACGATCAGGGCAAGCGCCAGATAGAACAGCCGGCGGCGCCGGCTCTCATATTTCGCGTCACCAAAGAAATCGACGACGCGCTTGATCATCTGACCACTCCTTCCGCCAGGGCAAGGAAGTAGCCGGGGAAGATGCCCATTGCCACCGACAGGGCGGCGGTCGCGACCAGCGGGATCGTGACCAGCGGAATTTCGTGAACAGTCGCCGGGCTCTCCAACGCCTCCGTCCTGAAAAAGGCGACATAGCTGACCGGCAGGAAATAGGCGGCATTCAGGACCGAACTCACCAATATGACGATCAGGAATGCGATTTCGCCCGCCTCCACCGAGCCCAGCGCCAGATACCACTTGCTGACGAAGCCCGCAGTCGGAGGTGTCCCTATCATGCTGAGTGAGGCGACAAAGAAGGCCCCCATCGTCCAGGGCAGCCTGCGGCCGATGCCGGCCATTTCGCTGATGTTGCGCTTGCCAGACGCGCAATAGATCGACCCGGCGCAGAAAAAGAGTGTGATCTTGGAAAATGCATGCGCCGCAATGTGGATGATCCCCCCTACCATCGCGACTGGCGACAAAAGAACCGCGCCCAGCACGATGTAGGACAACTGGCTGACCGTCGAATAGGCGAGCCGTGCCTTAAGGTCGTCGCGCGTCAGCGCATAGATGGACGCCATCAGGATGGTGAACGAAACCAGATAGGCCGTTGCGATACCGAGCCCCAGCCCGTTCATCAGGCCCGCACCGAAGATATGGAACACCACGCGTAGCACGCAAAATACGCCCATCTTGACCACGGCCACTGCATGCAAGAGTGCGCTGACCGGTGTTGGTGCCACCATCGCCGCAGGCAGCCAGGCATGCATCGGCATGATCGCTGCCTTGGCAAAGCCGAAGAGATAGCAAAAATAGATAACGGTCAGCAGCGGGGCCGAGGCATCAACGGTCGCCAGCAGTCCCCCCTTCACAAAGTCGAGCGACCCGGCAAGCTGGTAAGTCAGCGCCAGCGCGGCAAGAAGCACGCTTTTCGACGCGCCCATCAAATAGACGAGGTACTTGCGGCTACCCGTCCACCCCTCTTCGTCCTCGTGGTGGTAGACGAGCGGATAGGTAACCAGGCTGAGCACCTCGTAGAAGATCACCAGCGTGAACAAATTGGCCGCGAAGGCGCCCCCAACCGCCGCTGCCAAGCTGGTGGCGAAGCAGGCGAAGAAGCGGGTCTGCGCGTGCTCGTTCAAGTGCCGCATGTAGCCGATCGAATAGATCGCCGCCACGACCCACAGCAGCGACGAGACCGTGGCAAACACCATGCCGAGCGCATCGGCCCGCAAAGCGAACTCAACCCCCGGCAGGATCTCGAACAGGCGCAACTCAACCGTCCCGCCCGCCAGCACCGTGGGCGCCATCGAGGCGACAATTGCGAGCATGGCCATCGCCGCCAATGGCGAGACGGCATCGCGGAGCTTGTGGCGGTTGTTCAGCAGGAGAACGGCAAGGGCCGCCAGGGCTGCGACCGCGACGGCAAGCAGTGGCCGGATCGATGTCACAGGCTCCAAGCCGCTATCCTTTCATCATGGTGACGTCGTCGACCTTGAGGGTGGACTTGTTCCTCACGAGGGCGACCAGTATGCCGAGCGCGATGGCCACCTCCGCCGCAGTGATTGCAATGACGAAGATCGCGAATATCTGCCCGCGGAAGTCGCCGTAGTGGCGGCCGAAAGCGATGAAATTGATGTTGACCGAGTTGAGAAGCAACTCCAGCGACATCAGCACGACGAGGATGTTGCGCCTGAGCAGCACGCCCGCCGCCCCGATGACGAACAGGACCACTGCGAGAACGATGCTCCACCAGAGCGGCACCATCAGCCCCGCTCCTTTCGCGCCAGCATTATGGCACCGACCAAGGCGGCCAGCAGGATAATGGAGGCGACTTCAAACGGCAGCAGATAGTCGGCGAAAAGCGTCGTGCCGAGTTGTCTGATCTCGCTGCCGTCGCTCTCGGCGAGGGAGCCCGTAGCTGAAAATTCGCTGCTCCAGTTGACCAGCACCAGCATCTCGACGCCGAGTAGGACGAGCAGCACCAGCGCCGGGAGATTGCTGCCCGGCAAGAACCGCTGCAGCACCGCTTCGCGCACATCAACCATCATGATCACGAAAAGAAACAGGACCATGATCGCGCCGACATAGACGAAGATCTGGATGACGGCGAGCAGTGGCGCCTCGAGCAGGACGAAGATTGCCGAGATTTGCAGGAAACACGCCATTAGCGCCAATGCGCTGTGAACGGGATTGCGCGCCAAGACCAAGGTCACGGCCGTGATCACGGACGCCATAGCGAACAGAAGAAACAGCCCCTGAACCATTGACGCCCCCTCCGACGCGAACTGTCACTCGCTGTGAACCAGCCGAATTCGAGACAGTTGCGCACTTCAGATGCGTCTTTCGATTGTGCCCTAGTCTTGGGTTTTTCTCAAGATTGCCCAGTATAAGCGCAGCCTTTGAGCCGTTGGCAGTTTGACCTATGTCCGGTGTTCTCGCGGCGTAGACGGCTTCGCCCGCGCAGTATGCCGCCATGACCTTGTGCCGCATGATCGGTGTGGGTACGGCACCCGTCCTGTTTCGACGCGCAGTGGACGACATTCCGGCCGCTTTCCAGAAGGACAGGCCACCGGCGCTGGTTGTCGACCGCTTCGATCGGCCGGCCCCGGCAGGGGCGGCCTCCCATCTCACACGCAGAAAGAACCTGTATTCCATATTGACTGTTGTTTGGAACTGAGAGTTCATAGTGATGGATGAGCCGCCATAGTCACCCACAACAATGAGGTTGCGGGGAGTTCCCGTGAGCGAAGCCGTGGAAACGAAAGCTGCGCCGCTCGACGTCATCACGATCGGTCGTGCTTCGGTCGATCTCTACGGGCAGCAGATCGGCTCTCGCCTCGAGGACATAATCTCCTTCGCCAAGTCGGTCGGCGGCTGTCCCGCCAACATCGCCATCGGCGCTGCGCGGCTCGGGCTGCGATCGGCGCTGCTCACCCGCGTGGGCGACGAGCAGATGGGCAACTTCATCCGCGAGCAATTGACGCGGGAGAATGTGTGCGTCGATGGCGTTAAAACCGATCCGGATCGTCTCACCGCGCTGGTGCTGCTGTCAGTCGAGGATGAGGGCGTATCGCCGATGATCTTCTACCGCGGCGATTGCGCCGATATGGCGCTGTCAGTTGAAGACATCGACGAGACCTTCATTCAATCGGCACGCGCCATCGTCGTAACCGGCACCCATTTTTCCCGTGAGAACAGTGACGCCGCCCAGCGCAAGGCGATGCGGGCCATCAAGGTTAAGGGCGGCAAGGTCGTGTTCGACATCGACTACCGGCCGAACCTGTGGGGACTTGCCGGGCACGCGGAAGGATTTGGACGCTACATCAAATCCGATCGTGTCTCGGCGCGGCTGAAGACCGTCCTGCCCAATTGCGACCTTATCGTCGGCACCGAGGAAGAGGTGCTAATCGCTTCGGGTGAAAGCGACCTCCTGGAGGCGCTGAAGACAATCCGCTCATTGTCGGCAGCGACATTGGTGCTGAAACGGGGCGCGATGGGGTGCATCGTCTATGATGGCGCAATCAGCAACGATCTCGAAGACGGCATCGTCGGTGACGGCTTTCCCATAGAAATCTACAACGTGCTCGGTGCGGGCGACGCCTTCATGTCTGGCTTTCTGCGTGGATGGCTCAAAGGTGAAAGCCTCACGGTGGCGGCGACATGGGCCAACGCCTGCGGCGCATTCGCGGTGTCGCGCCTGCTTTGCTCTCCGGAGTATCCTACGTTCGAAGAGTTGGAGTTCTTTCTGAAGAACGGCAGCCGGTATCATGCGCTGCGTAAGGACGAGGCGATCAGCCACATCCACTGGGCAACGACCCGGCGGCATGAGATACCCTCGCTGATGGCATTCGCTTGCGACGATAGCGTCCAGCTTGAGGACGCCGCCAGGAAAGCGGGAGTTGACCTCTCCCGGATCGAGGCGTTCAAGGTTCTGGCAGTGAAGGCGGCTGGTGAGGTTGCCAAGGGTCGACCCGGCTACGGCATGTTGATCGATGAAAAATACGGCCGCGAGGCGATGTTCGAGTTCGCCCGCCATAGCTTCGCATGGCTCGGGCGGCCGGTCGAGCAGCCAAGTTCACGTCCGCTGCGCTTTGAATTCTCGCAGGATATCGGCTCGCAATTGATCGATTGGCCGGTCGAGCATTGCATCAAATGCCAGTGCTTCTACCATCCGGACGATCCGGAGGCACTCAAGACCGAACAACAGCAGAAACTGCGCAGCCTGTTCGAGGCGGCCCGCAAGGTTGGCCGGGAATTGTTGATCGAGATCATTGCCGGCAAGCATGGCGCTCTCGACGAGACGACGATTTCGCGCGCACTTGAAGAACTTTATGCACTGGGCATCAGGCCGGACTGGTGGAAGCTCGAGCCACAGGCTTCAGTAGCAGCATGGGCGAAGATCGAGGCCACGATCGTGAAGAACGACCCCTGGTGCCGCGGCGTCGTCCTGCTTGTGGCGGAAGGGCGGCGGGACGAACAGGAGGCTGCGTTTGCGGCAGCAGCGGATACATCAACCGTGAAGGGGTTCGCGGTGGGCCGCCCTATCTTCATCGATGCCGCCGAGCAATGGCTCGCAAGGCGCATGACGGATGACGAAGCCATCGCCGTCATGGCCGCTCGTTTCGATCAACTTAGCGAAGCGTGGCTTGCAGCGCGCAGTCGCAAGGGAGCACGAGACAGCGGGAGGAAATGAACATGGCAAGCAAAATCCGCCTGACGATGGCGCAGGCACTGACCCGCTTCCTATCCGTTCAGACGACCGAGGCCGAGGGTGCGAAGGTGCCGATTTTTGGGGGCGTGTGGGCGATCTTCGGCCATGGCAACGTCGCCGGTCTAGGCGAAGCGCTTTATTCTGTTAGGGACCAACTGCCGACCTTCCGTGGCCAAAACGAACAGTCGATGGCACATGCGGCAATCGGCTTTGCCAAGGCGAATTTCCGTCGCCGCTTCATGGCAGCGACCAGTTCGATCGGACCTGGCGCGGTCAATATGGTGACGGCCGCCGCCCTCGCCCATGTCAATCGCTTGCCAGTCCTGCTTTTGCCGGGCGACGTGTTCGCCAACCGCATTCCCGATCCTGTCCTGCAACAGGTCGAGGATTTCGGCGACGCCACTGTATCGGTCAACGATTGCTTCCGCCCGGTCTCCCGCTATTTCGACCGGATCACGCGCCCAGAGCAGATCATTCCCGCGCTCAACCGCGCCATGCAGGTGTTGACCGATCCGGCCGAATGCGGGCCGGTCACCTTGGCGCTCTGCCAGGACGTCCAGACCGAAGCCTATGACTATCCGCAGAGTTTCTTTGCGGAACGGACCTGGGTTCCACGTAGGCCTCGCCCCGACCGCCTGGAACTGGCCAGGACAGCAGATGCGCTGAAGAAGGCGAAGAAGCCCCTGATCGTCGCCGGGGGCGGTGTGCTCTATTCGCAGGCATCGGATGAACTCGCAAAATTTGTCGAGGCAACCGGCATTCCGATCTGCGAGACGCAAGGCGGCAAGTCCTCGCTTCCCGACGACCACTCTCTCAACATGGCGGCCGTCGGCGTGACCGGCACCGAGGCGGCCAACCGGCTGGCGAAGGAAGCGGATGCGGTGCTGGCGATCGGCACGCGGCTCCAGGACTTCACCACAGGTTCCTGGGCGCTGTTCCAGAATGCGGCCAAGACGATCATCGGCCTCAACGTGCAGCCGTTCGATGCGGGCAAGCACCGTGCCCTGCCGCTGGTCGCAGACGCCGCCGAGGGATTGGCCGAGCTTGGCACAGCGCTCAAAGGCTGGAAGGCGCCAGCCAGTTGGACCCTGAACGCGCGCGAAGGCAAGGCAGCGTGGCAGGCGGAGGCCGCCAAGATGACCGCGACCACCAACGCCGCCTACCCTTCTGAGGCTCAAGTGATCGGCGCAGTGCAACGCATCATGGGCGCCGGCTCTACGGTTCTCCATGCCGCCGGCGGATTGCCGGGTGAGTTGCACAAGCTTTGGCAAGCCGGCAAACCCGGATCGTTCCACGCCGAGTACGGCTTTTCGACGATGGGCTACGAGATCGCCGGTGGCCTCGGCGCCAAGATGGCGAAACCCGATAAGGAAATCGTCGTCATGATCGGCGACGGCTCCTACCTCATGCTCAACTCTGAAATCGCCACGTCGGTGATGCTTGGACTGAAGCTCACCATTGTGCTTCTCGACAATCGCGGCTTCGGTTGCATCAACCGGTTGCAAATGGCGACGGGCGGCGCAAACTTCAACAATCTCTTGAAGGATGCGCGGCACGAGTCGCTGCCCCATATCGACTTCGCCGCGCATGCCGCCAGCATGGGCGCGATCTCCCAGAAGGTATCGTCCATCGCCGAACTGGAAACGGCTCTTGCCGCCGCGAAGATGAACACGCGCACGACGGTGATCGTCATCGAAACCGACCCGTTGGTTTCCACTCAGGCCGGTGGTTTCTGGTGGGATGTCGCCATACCCGAAGTGAGTTCGCGCGAGCAAGTCAAGGCAGCACGCAAGACCTATGAACAAAACCGGCGCCGGCAAAATGTCGGCGACTAGCTTCTATCCCTCTCCTTTGTGGGGAGGGTCGGCGCCATCTTCAATTACGGCGAGGTAGAACCTGGAGACGAAGCAATGATCCGTATCGGGGCGAATCCCATCGGCTGGTCCAATGACGACATGCCGGAAATCGGCGGCGATATCGCGTTCGAAACCTGTCTCAGCGAGGCACAGGAAGCCGGCTTCGTCGGCATGGAACTTGGCAATAAGTTCCCGAGACAATCGGACAAACTCAGGCCAATTCTCGAAAAATTCGGCCATGTCTTGGTGGGCGGCTGGTATTCAACCGAGCTATTGGTGCGCAGCGCCAAGGATGAGCTCAAGGCAGCGCAAGGGCATGCCACTCTGCTGAAGGAAATGGGATCGACCGTTTTCATAGCGGCGGAAACATCGAATGCCATCCATGGCGCCAGGAAGGTGCCGCTATCGGCACGGCCGGTGCTGAAAAAGTCGGAGTGGAAGCGCTTTGGCGAACGCTACACGGCGCTTGCCCAAGCGGTGCGCGACGAATACGGCCTGCAACTCGTTTACCATCACCACATGGGAACCTGTGTCCAGTCCGAGGCAGATATTGATCGCTTCATGGAGGCGACGGGCGAGGCTGTGCACCTGCTTCTCGACACCGGCCATGCCACCTGGGGCGGTGCCGATCCGGTCCGGCTGGCGCGGCATTACAAGCCTCGTATCAGCCATTTCCATGCCAAGGATGTGCGCGAAGATGTGATGTGGCAATCGAACCGTGAGGACTGGCCTTTTCTCGATTCGGTACTGGAGGGCATCTATACTGTACCTGGCGACGGCCTGATCGACTATGTTCGTATCCTCAAGGAATTGTCGGACTATTCTGGCTGGGTGGTCGTCGAGGCTGAACAGGACCCCAAGAAGGCCGAACCTTTGAAATATGCCAGACTCGGCTACAACAACATCAAGTGGTTTCTTGGCGAGGCAAGCCTGATCTGAGCCGAGATTGGACAGATGAAGGACTACGTGCTCGCGCTTGGTTTTGCCGCCTATGGCATCTGGCAGTTCTTCCACCTGAACAAGCCGGCGGATGCCCAGCCGAAGGGATAGGCCCGAAATGTCAAAGCTTCTCATCCGACCGGAAAAAGGCAAGCAAGGCCGCGTCATACAGGTGACGCCGCAAAGCGCAGGCTGGACCTATGTCGGGTTCGATCTCTATCGCCTGCAGCCCGGTGACACCGTATCGGCCGAGACAGGCGAGCGCGAAGTCTGCCTTGTCTTCGTCACCGGAAGAGGCACGATACATGCGGCCGGCACGGACCTTGGCTCGCTCGGCGAGCGCATGTCGCCATTCGAGGGCAAGCCGTGGGCGGTCTATGCGCCTCAAAGCTTGGATTGGTCGGTGACAGCAGAAACCGATCTCGAACTTGCCGTCTGCTCGGCTCCCGGCCTTGGCAGTGGGTTGGCTGCACGTGTTATCAACCCTGGTGATATTGGGCAGGAAACGCGCGGCAAGGGCACCAACATGCGCCACGTGACAAACATACTGCCCGAGGGGCAGCCTGCCGACTCACTCCTGGTGGTCGAGGTCATCACACCGGGCGGGCATACATCGAGCTATCCCCCGCACAAGCACGACCAGGACAATCTGCCGGCCGAATCCTATCTCGAGGAAATCTATTATCACCGGCTCAACCCCCCGCAGGGGTTTGCCTTCCAGCGGGTCTACACTGACGATCGCTCACTGGACGAGGCCATGGCCGTTGAAGATGGCGACGTGGTCCTGGTGCCGAAGGGCTACCATCCCTGCGCAGCCTGCCACGGTTACGACCTCTATTATCTCAACGTCATGGCAGGGCCGAAGCGGACATGGAAATTCCACAACGCAGCCGAGCACGAATGGCTAATGAAAGCCTGAAAGGCGCTGAACTCTCAAGGCCTATTCGATACGCAGCATGTACGACCGACTGCCTAAGCCGCGGATTGAGGCCACGTCGCCTCATCGCGAAAGCAGGCCTTCTCACACAGCCTTTAAATCTAGACCACGATGCCGAAAAGTGTGAAGCGGTTTTCGGACGACATCATGGTCTAACCAATTGATTTTGCCGCATGTGTGCGACGCCAAGTGATTCCACTTGGCTGCAACATGCTCTATGGGCGCGGTTTGACTGCATGTCTAAGAAAAATCAACACGCCGTCGAGCTGCGACACGACGATTTCGGCGTCATTGCAGGCGAGGACAGCAACCGGGCGGGTCAACCCGCCTAGAAGTGTCTGTCTTTTACCGGTCGCAGGGTTCAACGAGATGAGCTTTCCGGTCCCGGAAGTCCATGAGCCAGCCTGATCGAAAGTGCCATGCTCAAGGACCAGCATCTCGCCCTTCTGATCGAACGTGATGTCGACTGGAGCATTCAGATCGACCGCCTCGATACGGACGGTGTTCACTTTGCCCGCATCGAGAAGGGAGACGATACGGCCGCTACCCGCGACAAAAGGAAATCCGCCGAACAGGGAAACGTAAAGGCGGCCGTCATGGGCGGCAATGCCGGTCGGGACGGCATCGGTCTCGTAGTGCCGCTTGTCGCCGAACTCGGTCGGAGACAAGGCCGTCAGTTCCTGGCCGCTGACTGTCAACCGGGCGAAGGTAAAAAGCGATACCTTGGCGCCGTCGCCAGAAAGACGTTCGATCGAATTCCGCGCAGCATCGACGACATAGATCATCTCGCCAAATAGGGCAAAATCGTAGGGGTTCCAGAAATCGTTGCTGACGGCCCTGACCACTGCACTTTCGTCGACTTCGAGAACCGCGTGGTCGTTCGGACCATCTTTTTGGTCGGCCGGTGTCCAGCCCTGGGCAACAAGGTAGTTGTCGCCGCGGCGTGCCACTCGGTAGGGACCGGTCGGGTCGCCGATCACATCCTTGCCATGAGGCAGGATTGGGCCGAAGGCGATAAAACGGCCATCCGGCGTGCGCCGATACAGCCGGCCGTCGGCAAGATCCGTAACAAGAAGCGCGCCGCCGTCATGCGCGAGCCCAGCGAAGATTGCCCCTGGCTTTCGAATGATTTCGACATCGTATCCGGGCGCCGCCCTTGGCTCGGCAAATCCGGGCGTTGCCATCGCCATGAATGCGAGGGCCATCAGTCCTGAGAGCGCACGCATCGAAAGCCTCCGGTGGCGGCAAAGCGGAAGTCGGGATCGTAGGCGAGCCGGTAGGTGGTGCTGAGGCGACTGGGATCGCTGTTCCAGGCGCCGCCGCGAAGCACGCGGTACTTGCCAGCAATATCGGGCGATGTCCCGCCGCTGTAGGGTGCATAAAAATCGCGGGTCCACTCCCACACATTGCCGACAAGGTTGAGCAGGTGTTCCTTGCTTGCACCTTTTGGAAACGAGCGGGCGGGCGCGGTCATGTCATAGCCGTCGCTGTTATCGGCGCGGCAACAGGGACTACCTCCGCCGTTGGCACGCATGGCATCAACCGGCAGATTGCCCCAGGGAAAGAGAGCACCGCCCATGCCGCGCGCCGCGCGCTCATACTCCTGCTCGGATGGGAGCCGCAGGCCGTGATAGGCGCAAAATGCCTCGGCGTCCGAAAAGCTGACGCCGACGACAGGGCGGTCGGGCAGGCCGAGACTGGGATGCCCGCTGTAAAAGGGCGCACGATGCCCGGTTGCATCCACGAAGCGCTGATATTGCGCATTGGTGATCTCTATTTCGTTCATAGCGAAGGCCTTGCCTTCGACGATGCGTTGGGGCCTCTCGTTCTCCTTGCCTGCGTCGCTACCGAAGACGAATGGACCTGCCGTTATATCTATAAGCGGATTGCCAGGAATCGTCTCCCCGCCGGCTGTCGCGCTGGCGACCCATATGAGCGCTGCCACGGCGGAGAACATCTTAGAAATCGACGCGATTTTGACTCTTGCGATCAAAGAGAAACACCCGTTCCGGTGCGAAGCTGACATTCACCATTTGGTCGAAATCTCCAACGAAGCTCTTGTCGGCGCGAAGCGTGAAAAGCGAGTCTCCTGCACGCACCGTGACGAGCGTGCTTTCGCCGGTCAGTTCGACCGAATAGATCGGGGCGGTGACATTGGCCTTCCCACTTCCGCCAGGAAGCAAGTGGGCGTCCTCCGGGCGAACGCCGAGCACCGCATCCGCGACGTTCGAATGCCCAAGGCCACCGATCTTGATACCGCCAGCGCTTGTGAAGGCGCCGTCGCTGACTTCCCCGTCGATCAGATTCATCGGTGGTGAGCCGATGAACCCGGCCACGAAAAGGGTGCGTGGGTTATTATAGATCTCTTTCGGTGTACCAAGCTGCTCAATCACCCCCCTACTCATTACCGCCACCCGGTGGGCAAGCGTCATCGCCTCGATCTGGTCGTGGGTGACGTAGATCGTCGTCACCTGCAACTCGTGCTGAAGGTGCTTGAGTTCAGCCCGCATCTGCACGCGCAGCTTGGCATCCAGATTGGAGAGCGGTTCGTCCATGAGGAAGACCTTGGGGGTGCGGATAATGGCACGGGCGAGTGCGACGCGCTGGCGCTGTCCGCCGGAGAGTTCCTTCGGCAGCCTGTCAAGCAGGCGATCGAGCTCGACCCGCCGTGCGACCTCCATGACCATCTGCCGCCGCTTCTCCTCTGGCACCTTACGGATCTTCAATGGGTATCCGATGTTGTCCGCGACGCTGAAATGCGGGTAAAGCGCATAGGACTGGAACACCATCGCGACGTCTCGATATTTCGGCAGCACGTCGTTGACCCGGTCACCGCCAATGAAGATGTCGCCAGCGCTGACCTCTTCCAGGCCGGCGACCATGCGCATCGTCGTGGTCTTGCCGCAGCCCGAAGGTCCGAGCAAAACAAGGAACTCCTTGTCGCGCACCTCGAGATTCAGGTCGTTTACGGCGATGAATTCGCCGAATTTCTTGACCACGCCCTGGAAAGTGACCGAGGTCATCGCTCAACCCTTGACCGCGCCGAAGGAGATACCGCGCACGAGGTGCTTTTGGACGATAAAGGCGAAGATCATGATCGGGATGCAGGCGGTAAAACCAGCCGCACTGATCTCGCCCCAATAGGTACTGTACTGCGTCACGCGCCCGGCGATGCCGATAGGCAGGGTTTGCGACCTTTCGGTCAGGGTCAGCACCAGGGCAAGCAGGAATTCGTTCCACGAAATGATCAGGCAGAAAATGGCGGTGGCTGCGAGACCGGGCCGAGCGAGCGGCAAGGCGACGTGCAGAAAGGCGCCCCACCGCGTGTCGCCGTCAACCATCGCCGCTTCCTCAAGTTCGACGGGCAGATCCTGGAAATAGCTTTTCATCATCCATGTGGCGAAAGGCAGGTTGAACGCCGTGTAGGCGATGATCACAGCCGGCTTGGTGTTCAGCATGCCGAGGTAATTGAACGCGATATAGAGCGGGATGATTGTGACGATGGGCGGCATCATGCGCGTCGAGAGAATCCAGAAGGAGATCTGGTAACGCCATCTGCCCGGATATTGGAACCGGGCGAGCGCATAGCCGGCCATGGAGCCGAAGACGACCGAGACGAGCGTGGTCGATGCAGCGATGATCAGGCTGTTCAGCGCATAGATGAGGAAAGGCCGCTCGATGAATGCGGCATGATAGTGCTTCAGGGTCGGGTTGGAAGGCAACCACTGCGGCGGAATCGAGAAGATGTCGATGTCGTATTTGAACGAATTGGCCGCGATCCAATAGACCGGGAACAGGGTGATCACAAGCGCCACCGCGATCGTCACATAGGCGCCGATGCGTTGGATATCGATGCTCGTTCTGCCGCGCGGCATATCCGGACTCCTAGTCAGCCAGCCGCATGCGCTTGATAAACCATGTGCTGAATGCGACCGTCGCGAACAGCACGAAAAGGGAAATGGCAGCCGCATAGCTTGGATCGGCAAAGCGGTAGGCCACCTGGTAGATGTAGAGGCTGAGTGTCTTGGTTCGGTCGGCAGGTCCGCCACCGGTCAGGATGAAGACAAGGTCGAAAAGCCTCAGCGCATCCATGATCCGCAACAACAGGGCGATAGCGATCACCGGCTTCAGAAACGGAAGTGTCAGGTCCCAGAACTGACGCCAGGCCGAGGCTCCGTCGATCGCCGCGGCCTCGTAAGGCTCGTTCGGCAGGCTGGCCAATCCGGCAAGCATCAGCAGGAAGACAAAGGGCGTCCACTGCCAGACGTCGGCGACGACAACCGAAAACATCGCGAGATTGACGTCACCCGCCCAGGCTTGGAGCGGCAGGCCGAGCTGGAACATGATCTCGTTGAGGACGCCGAACTGCGGTTCGTAGATGAGTTTCCAAGTGATCGCCACCGCGACCGGCGGCAGCATCATCGGTAGCATCAGGACCGTCTTCAGGAAGTTCATCCGGCGGATGTAGCGGTCGAGCAGCAGGGCAAGACCGAGGCCCAGGAGGAACTCGGTGCCCACCGCAAAGACAGTGAATATCAGCGTGTTCCACAGGCCGACATGGAATTGCTCGTCGGTCAACAACCTGAGAAAATTGTCGACCCCCGCAAATTGCCACGGCAAATTTGGATTGGGGCTGATCCGCGTCGTTGCGGCAAAGATCATGTAGATCGACGGGAAGATGGTAAGCGTTAGAAGCACGAGCATGGCTGGCGCAAGCATCAGCACGCGCAGATGGCGTTCACGCCACCGCTCGAACGAATTTCCGAACTTCACACCGACGGAGACGGTCATGGGAAGTTCTGTCGCCAAATCGAGCCTATCATAACACGGTAGCCCCCTACCCACACCAGCCCATGCCTGTTGCCAAGGAACCCCAGCTGGATGGAGCGGGATCCTTGATCCCGCTCCACACTAGAGCGGTTCAGCGTTTATCGGAATCGAATAGGATTGAACGAAGCCGCTGACGCGGCATTTGGCAGGTCGGTTTGCGGTTGAGGCTTCTGTTTTGAAGGATTGCGGCTGTTGAAGCGCAATCTTGAGGACAGGAGTAATGAGATGGCCGA
>NZ_ML133514.1 GCF_003934165.1 Borborobacter arsenicus
CTGCTCGCCGACCGCGCTTATGACAGCGATGCCTTGCGCACAATGATGACCGAACGCGGCGCTTGGGCCAACATCCGCGCCATGCCCAACCGGGTCAAAACCTTCTCGTTCAACTCGTGAGTCTATCGCCAGCGCAACGCTGTCGAGCGCTTCTTCAACAAACTCAAACACTTCAGGGCGGTGGCCACAAGATACGACAAGCGTGACGACAATTTCCTCGCATCCGTCCAGCTCGCGTCAATCCGCATATGGCTGCGAACTTATGAGTCGGTCACCTAGNTCGCCCGCAAATTCGTTGACCGCCAAGCCGGCGGCAGCGGTCGGTTTAGTCCCCTCGGGCCATGGATCGGCTTTAGCAATATTGACTGTTGGCAGCCAAGTTGGATTGGGTGGCGGCAACTTCGGATTTGGCCCATAACCGTCTTCGATCGCGACGGTTGCCTGCTCCTGAGATCGCAAGAGGGCCGCACAACCTGCCATCAAGAAGAGGGCTATGACCCCAAGTACAAAGCCAAGAAGGTTTTTCATAAGTCGCACCAAGCAGCCGTTGTCATACCCGAACGCAGTTAAAGCTCACAGGTTGCGGCGGCGGATTCGATCGAGCCTCATGCGCCCCTATTATCAAATAGACCGCTTATATCGTTGCTAGGTGCGTGCCGTGTCCGCCTGGCATGCGCCTGCCGACACCTTAGCTCCATAGTCGTGCGGCCTTGTCGCTGATCCCTTTCTTTTTATTTAGAGGCGATGTCCCGCTCATCATTGCGAAGCGGCAGCGCCGCCGCGTCGGCCGGCAAGAACGATCTTATCGGCCGGCAGGACGATCTACCGCAAGGATTCCTACCTCGCGAACCTGATCACGGCGGCGGAGGAACGGAACTCGTCCGCCAGCTTCAGCATCTGCCGTTCAAACCGTTCGACTTTCACGGCCATCTTGCGAACCGCCGCATGGTAGGCTTCGGTCTTCGTTACGATTATGACCGTCGGACGGTGGTCGAGGCACAGCCGATTCCGGATCAAAAAGCTGCAACACATCCTGCTGCGAGTAACGGCACAGGACAGCACCGTCACCTTCGATGCGAAACCGCCAAGGTGATTTCCACCAGCCTTCGCGATGAACGAAGGCCCGACATCCTCAATTCATTTCGGCGCGGCCGAGGCCTTCAGTTCGATCTCGACGAAGGCAATCTCGGCGTTGGTGTCATTGATGATGTTGTGCTCGGTGCATTTCGGCCGGGCATAGCTGACGGCCGCGGCGATCGGGTAGGCAGCGCGGCCGCCGCCATGGGTTTCGACCGTCAGCGTGCCGCCCTGAACCGGCACCACTACATAGTCGAACTCATGAATATGCCAGCCGGTTTCCGTGGAAGGAGGAAATCGCCATAGCGTGACGCGCACGGCGTCGTCCTCATGCTGGAGTTCGGCGATAGCCGGTTCAGTCATGGTTTTCTCCATTGTTTGTCCACCAATCCTGGGAGGGCAAGCTGTCCACTTCGCCGATCGCCAGCTGTGAAAGCAGAGGCGTTAAGTCTGACCTTTTGCGCGAGCGCCCGCGCCTGTTCAGCCCAGCGCCCGTTCATTGAACGCGGCCGAAGTCAGCATGGCGTGGAAAAGTGCTGCGCGCGGCGCGATGGTTGAGAACAGGATATGCTCGTGCAGCGCATGCGCGCCGGCGCCATTGCAGCCCAGCCCATCGAGGACGGGCTTGCCGAGAGCGGCGGCAAAGTTGCCGTCCGAGACGCCGCCGCGCGTGGTCTCGCCGAGTTCCAGTCCGAGTTCCCGCCCCAGCTCGCACGTCGCCTCGTAAAGCTTCACGACCGCACCCGAACGCTGGAACGGCGGACGGTTGAGGCCGCCCTCAACCTCCAGCGTGATGTCCTTGCCTTTGGCAGTACGCGCTAGCATTGCCGCGATATGGCGCTCTGCCGTTTCCATGTCGTTGGCGCGCATATCGACGTCGATGGCGGCAAAGTCCGGCACGACATTGGCGCGTGTGCCGCCATTGACCGTGCCGACATTGAAGGTCGCAGCCGTTTCGGTCTCGTTCAGGGCCTCGATCTCGACGATGTGGCGGGCGATCTCGAGGATGGCGCTGCGGCCGTCGAACAGGTTACCGCCGGCGTGAGCCGAGACGCCGCGCGCCGTCAGGCGGAACCTGCCCCAGCCCTTGCGAGCGGTGATGAGGGTGCCGGGTGCTTCGAAGGAGGGCTCCGGCACCAGAACAAAGGCTGCGGCTGCGGCAAGCTCCTCGATCTTGGCGCGCGAGGTGATGCTGCCGATTTCCTCGTCGCCGTTGAGATAGACCGTGATCGGTCGCGGCGGCACGATGCCGGCGGCGGCGATGCGGCGCAGCGCCTCGGTGGCGAGGAACGAGCCTGCCTTCATATCGAAGATGCCCGGACCATAGATGCGGTCGCCCTCGTAGCGCACCGGGCGTTTTTCCAGCGTGCCGGCGTCCCACACCGTGTCGATGTGGCCCATCAATAGCGCCGGCGCGCCCACAGCACCGGCTGGCGCATAGTGCAGCACGAGCTGGCCGCCGCAACCATTCCTGCCGGGAATACGCTCGACAGTGATCGGAAGGCCGGCGAAGGATTCGACGACATGGTCGAGTAGGAGCTCGATCAAATCGGGCCGGTCGGACGGCGTCTCGAACTCCACCCAGCGGATGATACCGGCGGCAAGCGCCTCGGCATCGAAGGTCTCGGGCTTCGGCAGGTTGTTCTCAAATGGTGCTAACATGGTTGGATACCGTCTTGGGAGGCTGGAAGGGAAAGCGATGCTCGGTCAGGCGGGCGCGTCGGCTTCGAAGGCATAGATCTCGCGCGCGGCGCGGACGGAAGTCATGCCGTCTTCGAGATCGCGGGCGACGGCTTCGCGGTCGCGCATATGCGGCGCGCCCCAGCCGCCGCCGCCGGGCAACCTGATCTCGACGACATCGCCCTTGCGCAATGGGAAGGTGCTGGTGGCGCCGAGCTTAATTGTCTCGCCGTCGCGCAAGACCTCGAGATGCGCCGGCATTCCGTCGCATGCGCCTTCCCGCCCTTGCGGGCGCAGCCTGAAGCGGTCGGAATACAGGCTGAGCGTCACATCGTCGGTGAGGATGCGGTAGCGCCGGAAAATACCCATGCCGCCGTTGAACGCACCCTCGCCCCACGAATCCTGGATCAGCCCGAAAGCCTCGATGCGGACATGCGGGTTGAGCTGTTCGATGGATTCGGTGGGCGTCAGCCGGCAGGAGGACAGGACATGGTCGGTTGCGTGAATGCCGTCATAATCCTTGGCGCCGCCCCAGCCGCCGCCGAGTACGTCGAGATGGATCGCCATCTTTCCCTGCGGCGGCGCATAGGCGAGGAAGAAGCCGGTGGTCGAGTTCGCACCCTGCCCCGGCACACGTCCGCGAATGATCTTGCCCAGTGCGTCGTGCACGGCATCGAGCGCGCGACAGGCCGCCGTGGCGCGGGCACGCACCGGCGCGCCCTTGCGCGGGTTGAGAAGCGTTCCCTCGGGAATGACGATCCTGAGCGGCCGGTTACAGCCGTCATTCGCAGGCATCCCGGTATCGTTGAGGATGCTGCGCAGCGCCGTCACCGCGCCGGCGACGGAACTAGCCAGCGGCGAGTTGAACATCGAGCGTACCTGCGGGTCCGTGCCGGTGAAATCCATCTCGGCCTCGGCGCCGCGGATTGTGACGGTGACGAAGATGCGGATCGGCTTGGCGTCCTCCGACAGACCGTCGCCGTCAAGGAAAGATTCGCCCGTCCAAACGCCGTCAGGAATGTCGGAAATCGCCGCACGCATGCGCCGCTCGGAATAGTCGAGCGCCCCGGCCATGGCCGCGCGCACGGTCGGCGCGCCATAGCGCCGGGCAAGATCAAGTACGCGGGTCGCGCCGGTCTGGTTGGCGGCAAATTGCGCATCGACGTCGCCCATGCCGATGACGGGCGTCCGGACATTGGCGAAGATCAGCCGTTCGGCCATGCCGCCGTTCCAGTCGCGGCTGCGCTCCAGCAGCAGCGGCGGGATGATGAGCCCTTCCTGTATCAGCTCGGTCGCGCCGGTGTTGACGCCTGCCGCCCCACCGCCGATGTCTAGATGGTGCGCGGTGCTGCCGCTCCAGCCCAGAAGCTCTCCTTCATGGAAGATCGGCGTGAACAGGATGATGTCGTTCAAGTGCTGGCCGCCGCTGTAGGGATCGTTCATGATGATGAAGTGATCCGGACCGACCTGCGACAGGTCGAGCTGTCGTGCCGCCGCAGCGAAGGAGGCACCGAGCGCTGCCGTCTGCATCGGAATCATTTCGGCCTGGGCAACGACGTTGCCCTGCGCGTCGAGGAGCGCCGTTGAGCAGTCGCGCGCCTCGCGCACCACCGCCGAGAATGCCGAGCGGATCAGGTTGGCGGCCATTTCGTCCGAAGCGGACTGCAAGGCCCGTGCCATGATGTTCAAAAGCGTCGGGTCGTTGCTCATTCTACATCCACCATCATCAGGTCACCGCTCGGCAGGCACTCGACCTCCCAGCCTGGAGGAACGAAAGTGGTCGATGTCGGCTCGCCGAGCACAGCCGGACCGGCCAGTCTCTGGCCCGGCAGCAACGTGTCGCGGGTAAGCGAGACGCCGGAAACGCGCCGGCCGTCGATGGCGATCTCGATGGGGTGCGCAGCCTTGCCGGTTCCGCTGGGAAGCGGCGTTTCGACCTGGATGCCCGAGTGGGCGATGATGCGGATTCGGTAGGAAACGACCTCGACGCCGAGGGCGGCGCGCGCATAGCCGTAGCGGCTGCGATGCTCGGCCTCGAACAGTTCGCGCAGCGCGGCCGGATCGAGCGCCGTCGTGTCGGTCCATATCGTCAGCTCGAACGCCTGGCCGGCGTAACGCATGTCGATGCCGACCGAGAGTTCGTAGGTGTCCTGCGCAAGGCCGTTCTCCTGTGCGACGAACGCCGCGCGCGCGGAGAGCGCCTCGATGCGGGCAGCGTCGAGCGACCCCTCGTCCAGCGCATGCAGATCGCTGACCGCCGCATCGATCATGGTGTCGGCTATGAGCAGGCCGAGGGCACTGGCAATGCCAGGTGACCACGGGACCAGAACGCGGCGGATACCGAGTTCACGCGCAACCATAGCAGCGTGAAGCGGCCCACCGCCGCCGAATGCGACGATTGTGAAGTCGCGCGGATCGATGCCGCGGCTGGTCGAGATCAGCCGCACCGCGCTCGCCATGTTGCTATTGACGATACGCAGAATGGAATCGGCTGCGGCTTCCGGACCGCCGGCCAGGCCAAGGCCGGCAAGAGCCTCGCGCGCAGCATCGGCGGCAAGGGCCATGCGGCCGCCGAAAAAATTGTCCGGCTGCAGCAAGCCGGCGACGACCTGCGCATCGGTGACGGTCGGGCGCTCGCCGCCCCGTCCGTAACAGACGGGACCGGGCAGCGCGCCGGCGCTTTCGGGGCCGACCGACAGGAAGCCGCCACGGTCGATGGCCGCAATGCTGCCGCCGCCAGCGCCTATGGTGCCCATGTCGATGACGGCGGTCCGGATCGGCAGGCCGTCGATCTTGAGTTCGGTCACGGTGCTGGCGATGAGGCCGGGCGCGATGGCGACGTCGGTCGAGGTGCCGCCCATGTCGAGGGTGATGATGTCGTTGAGGCCGTTGCGGGCCGCTAGCCAGACCGCCGCGCGCACGCCGGCGGCCGGTCCGGACAGCAACATACGCACGGCGTTGTCGCCGGCGGCGTGGGCTGACATCACACCGCCGTTCGACTGCATGATGCGCAGCACGCCGTCATAACCCTGCTCGCGCAGGCCGGCGTCGAGCCGGTCGATATAGGCTTTGACCGCAGGGCCGACGAAAGCGTTGACGACCGTGGTGACGCTGCGCTCATACTCGCGGAACTCGGGCGAAACCTCGTGGCTGGCAAAGACCGCGACCCGCGGCGCACGCTCGCGGATCATGGCGGCCAACGCCCTCTCATGTGCGGGGTTGGCGTAGGCATGCAGCAGGCTGATGGCGATGCCGTCCACGCCCTGCCGCAGGAACGTCTCCACCTCGCGCCAGGCCTGGTCCAGATCGAGGGCCTCGATAACGGAACCATCCGGCCCCATCCGCTCGCGCACCTCGCGGATCATACCGCGCCGGATCGGCGGCTTGGGGTGCACGTAGCGCATGTTGTAAATGTCGTGGTCGCGGTCGGCCCGGCCCAGGATGACGACGTCGCGGAAGCCGGCCGTCGTCAGCAGGCCGGTGGCGCTGCCCTTGCGCATGATGAGCGCGTTGGTGGCAATGGTGGAGCCGTGCGTGACCTGCTCGATGCCGGCCAGGTCGATCCCGGCCTCGTCGACGATGTTCAGCACTGCTTCATGGATCGCCTTTGGCGTCGAAGGTGTCTTCCCGGTGTGAAGCACCCCTTCGGCATCGGCCCAGACCATATCGGTGAAGGTGCCGCCGATTTCGACGCCGATGCGGTTGCCGGCGGATTCTCGTCCTGCCATCAGTCGAACTTCCTCACGAACAGACGATGAAGGGGAGCAGGCGAAGCCGTCAGGCAGCCGGCTCCTCAATGGGCGCGCCGAGATAGGCGGTGATCACGTTGGGGTTGGAGACCACTTCGGCAGGCGTGCCTTCGGCGATCTTGCGGCCGGCGTCGATGACGAGAATGCGGTCGCAGATGCTGGTCACCGCCTTCATGTCGTGCTCGACGAGCCAGACTGTGATGCCCTTGCCGCGGACGTTGCGTAGGCAGTTGACCATTTCCTGCGTCTCGGTCGGGTTGAGGCCAGCGCATGGCTCGTCGGCGAGCAGAAGGCTTGGCCGCGTGGCGATGGCGCGGGCGATCTCCAGCTTGCGCAGCGTGCCGACGGTCAGCCCCTCGGCGGTGCGGTCGGCGATATCGGCGATGCCGGTGATTGCCAGCGCTTCGTCGACTACCTTTTCATGATCCACCTTTTCCGGCCGACCGAATATCGCGCCGACGCGGATGTTCTCGCGAACGGTAAGCGCCGGGAACGGCTTGGAGATCTGGAAGGCGCGGGCGATGCCCATCTGATTGCGGCGATAAGTAGGAATACCGGCAAGCGAAGTTCCCTTGAAGCGGATTTCGCCGCCGGTCAGGTCGTAATAGCCCGTGATGAGGTTGAACAGCGTCGACTTGCCGGCGCCATTGGGGCCGATCAGGCCGTAGATCGAGCCGGCCGGGATATCGAAATCGACATTGTCGGTGGCCGTCAAGCCGGCGAAATGCTTGACTACGCCGCGACCGGAAAGAATGATTTCGTTCATGGCCTAGGCCTCCACGCTCTTCCGGACCGCCGCGCGTCCGGCGAACTTCTGCTTCAGCGCTCCAAGTATGCCGCCCGGCACCAGAAGGATGATAGCGACGACGAGCGCACCCGTTATTAGCAGGTGGATGTCGAGGAAGCGTGACAACAGCACCTGCGTCAGGAACAGCATCACGGCGGTGCCGATGACCGGTCCGAACAGGGTGCCGATGCCGCCGATCAGGCAGAACACGATCATGTTGAGACTGAAATCGAGGCGGAAGACGGTGTAGGTTGTGAAATAGCCTACGCTGTAGCCATAGACTGCCCCTAGGATACCGACCAGCGTCGCAGACAGGACGAAAGCCAGGATCTTGTAGCGTTCGGTGGCGACGCCGAGCATCATCGCCGTATCCTCGTCTTCGCGCACGGCAAGCAGCGCATAGCCGAAGCGCGAATTGCGCACGACGACCGAGATGATCAGGCAGGCGACGAGCAGGGCAGCGAAGATGTAGTAGAAGAAGTCTTCGGGTGGCATGCCGCCTGGCGCCGGAGCGGCGAGGAACACGCCGACGCCGCCCTGGAACCAGCGGATGTTGTTGACCAGTTCGCCGATCACTTGGCCAACGCCGAGCATGGCGATGGCGAAATAGATACCGCGCAGGCGCAGGATCGGATAGGCGATGACGAGTGCAAACAGCCCACACAGAAGCCCGGCGAACAGGATCGGCAATACCATCGAGAACGGGCCGGAGCCGATCGGGCCGATCTGGGTGACGAAATGGGCGGCAGCGAACGCCCCCATGCCGATGAAGACGGTATGGCCGAAGCTCCAGTAGCCCGAAAAGCCACCAAGGATGTTCCACGCGATGGCAAGCGCTGCCGAGAAGAAGAAAAGCTGGGCGACGCGGGTATAGAACGGCCCGATCCAGACAGGCAGGACGGCGATGACGACGATTGCGGCGAGCCCGAGAAGCAAGGCAAGAGAGCGGTTCATCGGCTTTCTCCGAAAGCGTTGCCCAGCAGGCCGTTGGGCCTGACCATCAGCATGACGACCAATACGAGGAACATCGCCGCCTGGGTGAGCGAGGGGCCGATATATTGGGCGGTGTAGGCATTGATCAGGCCGAGCAGCAGGCCGCCGACCAGTGCGCCGGCCGGGCTGCCGATGCCACCCAGAACCACGACGATGAAAGCGTTGAGGGTCCAGGCGACTTCGCTTGCGGCGCTGAAGGGTTGCACGATGCCGATGATGGCACCTGATGTGCCGGCGAGGGCCGCGCCGAGGCCGAAGGTCAGGCCGTGCAGGTTGCGCACGTTGAGGCCGGAAAGCTGCGCGGCGAGCGGCTGCTGGGCCGTGGCGCGGATCGCGCGGCCGAAATGCGTCTTCAACAGGATGAGCGCAAGCAGTACCAGCAGGACGAGGCTGGCACCGAGCGCGACGAGGCGTACGACGTCGATCTGCAACGGGCCGAAAGTCAGGCTGGAGAAGCTGTAGGAGGGCGTGATCGTATGCGTGTCAGGCCCGAAGACGAGTTGCAGCAGGTTGCGGCCGATCATCGCCACGCCGAAGGTGACGACCAGCGACGCCACCAGCGAGGCGCGCGAAATCGCCCACTGGATGACAGTGCGCTGATAGGCGTAGCCGACCGCAAACAGCAGCGCCCCGATCGGAAGCATGGCCAGAAGCGGGTCCATGCCCAATTTGGCGTAGAGCACCATCGCCGCATAAGCGCCGGCGACGACAAAAATGCCATGGGTCAGGTTGACGATGCCCAGGACACCGAACACCAGCGAGAAACCGACCGCGGCGAGCGAGTATATGCCCCCCAGTACAAGGCCGTTTAGCGTCGTTTGCAGAAACAGCATATCCCCTCGACCCTTACGGCGTCTTCGCCTTGGCCGCCCACGCATTTGCCACTTCCTGCCCGGTGGCAAACCAGACGTCGGGATAGCGGCGCACAAAGGCGATGAACTCACGCAGCATGGCCAGACGCGACGGCCGGCCGATGATCTGCGGATGAGTGACGATGTTGACCAGCCCGCCCCAGCGATAGATTTCCATGAACTCCTGCTTCCAGATGCTCAGGATGTGCTCATTGGTGAAGATCGGCCGCGGCGACTTGATCGCGAACAGGGCGTAGGGCGCGTCGTCGAGGCTCCAGTGCCAAGGAAGTTCGACCGGCCCATCGGAGCCATCCGGCAGCACATGACGATAGGGGCTGACCTGATCCATCAGCGAGCTGTCATAGAGGAAGCCATATTCCTTCAACAGCCCGATCATGTTCTGCGAGGTCTCGCCGGCGGGCGAACGATAGCCGGCCGGCTTGATGCCGACGGTCTTGCGCAGCGATTCCAGCCCCTTCTCAAGCGCCTCGCGCTCCTTTTCGGGGAAATCGGGGTCGATCCATTCGTGGAGATAGCCGTGGTGGCCGATCTCGTGGCCGCCGGCGGCAATCGCCTCGACACGGTCGGCATATTTCTCCGCCGTCCAGCCCGGAACGAAGAATGTCGCCTTCAAGTGCTCCTCGCGCAGCAGTTCGAGGATCTTCGGCACGCCGGTCTTGCCGCCATAGACGCCCTGCGACAGCACGCCGGGCCGGCGAGCATTGTCGGGATCGCGCGAAAGCCAGAGCGTTTCGGCATCGAAGTCAAAGGTCAGCATTACGGCGCAGCGGGCGCCGTTCGGCCACTCGACGGGTGTCATATCGTCCATGAAGAATTCCTCCTATACGGCGCCGGAGCCCGGCCGTTCGGGATAGAGCGGATATGCGACAAAGGGGGCTTCGCTGGGCGGACCGTCGCTCACATGGAGAACACGGTCGTGCAGGTCGACGATGATGCCGGCCACCGTTATCACCCGCTTTTCGGGCGGCAGCGACAGGTCGGCGAGACGGCAGATGGCGGCCGGCGTCGAGAAGTCGTCCTGCAGCGCGGCGACGATCTTCGCCTTGTCAAGCTTGCCCAGATCCTTGCGCAGGATACGGTCCAGCCGTGGCCCGCGATAGAGCGTGTTGGCCGAGATGCGCTCCATCTGAGAGGTCGTGCGCGCCTCCTTGACCAGATGGTTGGCGTGCACGACGAGCCCGTCGACCGGATAGATGTAGGCGCAGAATTCCGGCGTCGCCTCGATGTCGATGATCTCGCCATCGGCATGGCCGATCAGGAAATTGCTGGAGGCGGTGCGGTCTGTCTGCACAACCGGCGTCAGCGCCTGATCGAAACGCCATGCGTCCAGTATTTCGCGGCAGCGGACATGGAACGGCTTGCGCAGTCCGGTCGTGCCGTCCATCGGCGTCACCAGTCCGTTGACGCATAGGCCGATGCCGGCGGCGTTGACGCCCATCTTGGAACCGACGATGCCTGCTTCGCTGAAGCCGATCATGTCAGGTTTGCCCTCGCCAGGCGTCGAGGACCGGCGAATGCGCTGGACATAGGTGCGGCCGTGGACCTTCTCCAGCCAGTCCCAGTTCTGGCACAGCAGGGTCTTGCCCGAAGCGGTCGCTTCCGGCATCAGGCCGAAGGAGGTGCAGCCCTCCTGCTCCAGCTTGCGATTGGCGTCGCGCGCCTCGGTCCCGAAGGCGAGATAGGTGATCTCGAAACGGGCGTTAAGCATCGCGATCTCGGTTTCCGAGACCCCAGCCGAGGCGGCGATCGCCGCCATTTCTTCGGCATATTCGGCGTTGTCGCCGCGAATGAAGTCGAGCCATTCCTCGCTCTGCTCCAGGATCGATGCGCGTGATGCGCCGGCGACCTCGAATCGGGCGAGATAGGTTTCGATATTGTCATGGACAGCCGCGCTTAAGGTTTCGCCGTGAATGCGGCCGCGCTCCCGCGGGTCGGGACCAAGTTCCAATATGGGGAGCGATGTCATAAAATGTCTCTCTGCTGCTGATCGTCAATAATATTGAGGCCTTCCCCCGCCTCGGCGCATCGTCGTGACGACCGGGGCAGGGGATTTGCGCAGTCAAGCGCGGTCTTGCCAGGAGGGAGCGGGATAGATCGGCTTAGCGGAGGCGACTTCGCCCGGCGCGATGACCTCGATATCGCCAGCCTGGCGCTGGACGAGAAGCGGGCCGAGCAGCGCGGGATCGCCATCGCCCTCCGGCGTGAAGCGCAGATGGCCGTAGAAGCAGTTGTAGTCGAGCGCTGAAAGCGCATCGCGAACCGCATCCACATCGAGCGAGCCGGCGATCTTCGCCGCCTGGACATAGGCCAGGATGCAGACCGCGCCGCTGGCCATGTGGTAGGTCAGAGTGCGGTCGAAATTGGCGGCGTAGTATTCGGCGAACTTGGCCGCCGAGCCGAAATACTCACATTCGAAGGTGGCGCGCTCCGACCAGTAGGCTTGGGTGACGACGCCGTTGGCATAGTTGCCGAGCGCATCGCGGTAGCCGGCGGTTTGCGGCCCGAGCGTCTGGTAGAGCATCGGAACGTTGGTGTTGGTCGCCACCATCTGCCGGGTGATAAGTGTCGAGGTCTCGTCATGCGTGGTGCAGACGAGGATGTCGGGCGCATTCTGGCGAATGGTGGTCAGAACGTTCGATACGTCGCTGACCTGCGCCGGCAGGGCGATGTAGTCGATGACCTCGATGCCGGCCTCTTCGATGGTCTTGCGGGCACCGGTCGCCTGGAACTCGGAGAAGGCGTCGTTGGTGTACATGATCGAGATCTTGCCGACCTTCGGATCGAGTGTCTTGAACATGTTGACCGAGGAGACGAACTGTAGCGATGCGCGCGGAAAGATGCCGAATACGCGCTTGCGCCCCTGCGTGAATATCAGGTCGGAACCGCCACCGGCCTGGACCATGATGCGGCCTGCTGCCTCGGTGATGGCGCAGGTCGGCAGCACGATGTTGGAGCCGAACGAGCCAAGGAAGAAGCCGATACCCTCATCGACCTGACGCTGGATGAGTGTGGTCGCGCGCGCCGGGTCGGAAGCGTCGTCGAACAGGTTCAAACCGAGCTTATACTTCTGCCCGCCGATCTCGACGCCACCCATCTCCTCGTTGATGTACTTCACCGCGCAGCGATAGCCATAGAGGACGTTGAGACCGGTTTCGGCCGCTGTGCCGGTCATCGGGATCGAGCCGCCGAAGGTGATGGTACTTTCCTGCGCTCGCGCCACAGAAGGCATTGCGCCGGCAACGGCAAGCGCCGCGCCCGTCTTCAAGAAACTGCGTCTATCCATGATCCATCTCCCGTTGTCTGATCCGGCCCACGCCTATGCGAAGCCGAGATATGCTTCCTTCACCTTTGGATCGACGAGGAGGCTGCGCCCCTCGCCGTGCTGAACTATCTTCCCCTTTTCAAGAACATAACCGTAATGGGCGATCGCCAGTGTCTGGTGCACATTCTGCTCGACCAGAAGCACGCTGATGCTTTCCTCGTTCAACTTGCGCACGAGCGAGAAAATCGACGAGACGAGAATCGGGCTGAGGCCCAGCGACGGTTCGTCGAGAATGAGGAGACGCGGATTGGTCATCAGCCCGCGTCCGATGGCCAGCATCTGCTGCTCGCCGCCGGAAAGGGAGCCGGCATTCTGGGAGCGCCGCTCGCCGAGACGCGGGAAAAGATCGAATACTCGCTCGAGATTGGACTGCAGGCTGGCGCGCGCGCGGCGGACATGGCCGCTGACGAGGAGATTTTCGAGAACGGACAGGTGCTGGAAGACGAGCCGCCCTTCCGGCACCAGCGCCAGTCCCATCTCCACCGTCTCATGGGCGGGGCTTGCGGTGATGTCGACGCCATCGAATCTGATCGAGCCGGATCGCGACCGCAATGCGCCGGCAATCATCTTGACGCTGGTGGTCTTACCGGCGCCATTGCCGCCGATCAGCGCGGTGATCGCTCCGGCGGGAATGTCCAGCGAGCAGTCGCTTACGGCATTCATGCCCGAATAATCGTAGGAAATGCCGGAGACGCTTAGCAATGCAGGCGCCCCATCTTTCCCCGCGACCTTTTTCGTCGGCCCCTCCATGAACGCCCCTTGTTATGACTGTATCGTTTAGCGATACGATTGAACTGCGTTTAATGAACTATGCAGCCGAAATCGCCCTTGTCAAGCGGGGCAAGCTCCATTCACGCAACTGATGCGCGAAATACGTCTGTGGATGAGAGGATTTTTGAAAACCGTCTGCCGGCAACCTGCCGGGCGCGCCGGACCTAGAACTGGCGCAAGCCGGCAGCGGCGGCACTGACCAGCGGACCAGCGCGCGCGACGAAATCGTCCGGCGCCCACTCGGCCAGAGACCCGGCGACGTGAATCGCGCCGATCGGCACGCCGCTGCGGTCGAGCACGGCGGCGGCGACCGCGACTTCCCCAACGAGAACCTCCTCGATGGCGAGCGAATAACCCGATGTGCGGACTTCCTCGATTCTGGCCAGTATCTGGTCGATCTCGACAGTGGTGCGTGGTGTCAGCTTGCGCCGATCCGACCGCAGCAGGATGTCCATCACCTGGTCGTCCGGCAAATGGCTGAGTACCGAGCGGCCGCCGGAAGAGCAGAAGGTGGGTACGCGCCGGCCCACCAGATGCGCATAGAACGTGTCGCGCTTGCTTTGCATGCGGACGACGTAATGCATTGTAAGATCATCGAAAAGGCTCAAATCGACCCGCTCTTGAACGGTGCGGCGCAGATCGGCCAGAACCGGAACGGCCTGCTGGATGATCGGGTTCGAACGCAGATAGTCGAACGAACGATCGAGCAGTTTGCGGCCGAGCGCGGCGCCTTCCTGTTGCTTGTCGAGATAGCCGAGCTGGACGAGCGTATGCACGATGCGCTGGACGCCGCTCTTGTCGATGCCGGAGATGGAGGCGATCTCGGCAAGCGACATTGGCCGGGGGGCTTGCGAGAACGCTTCCAGCACTTTGAAGCCACGCGACAACGCCTCCACGAACAATCGATCCTCGCCGGTTTGCGGCTTATCCTTTGCTTGCGCCCCGCTCCGCTTGCGCCGCGCTCTGGCTTGTTCTTGCATGCTCGCCTCCGCACCCGCCCAGCCTTGCCTAACAAATTGACCAGATACATCAAGTGACATATTGTGCACGAAATGCAACCAAATTGCACAGCGATACGGTAATAATGAAAAATGTCATGACGCCCAGTTTCGACGCCGGTTCCCTCGCCTTCGACAGCAACGACATGGCCAGGGGACTGCGCCGGTGGGTCGAACAGGAAAGCCCGTCCTACGACCCGGCAGCGGTGGAAAAGATGCTGGCTCTGGCAGCCCGCGACATGGCCGTGCTCGGGGCGGAAATCCAGCCTGTCGCCGGAAGCACCGGCTTTGCCGGTTGCGTGAAGGCCACCTTTCCCCACCCGCGCAAGGGAGAGCCGGGCATCCTGATTGCGGGCCATATGGATACGGTCCATCCGGTCGGCACGCTTGCCCATTTCGCATGGCGAGAGGAGGGAGAATTCTGCTTCGGCCCCGGCGTTCTCGACATGAAGGCCGGCAACTACCTGTCGGTGGAGGCGATCCTTCAATTGCAGAGGACCGGCCTGACAACACCCCTTCCTGTAACGGTGCTTTTCACCGGCGACGAGGAGGTTGGAACGCCTGCCAACCGTGCAATCGTTGAAGCAGAGGCACGACGCAACCGCTATGTGCTGGTGCCCGAGCCGGCGCGCCGCAATGGCGGTGTCGTCACCGGCCGCTACGCGATCGCCCGTTTCAACGTGACGACGCGCGGCCTGCCCAGCCATGCCGGCTTGAGGCTCGACGAAGGCCGTTCCGCCGTGCGTGAGATGGCGCACCAGATCCTGGCGATCGAGGCCATGACCGACGCCGAGGCGGGCTTCAATGTCGGCGTGGTGCATGGCGGGCAGTGGGCCAATTGCGTCGCAACCCACTGCGAGGCAAAGGTGCTGGTCTCGGCTACCACCGAAGAGGTTCTTGCCCGCGCCACCGAAAGAATGATGGCCCTGAAGCCTGAAAACCCCGTCGTTGAGATTTGCGTCGATCAGGACGTCGTTCGTCCCGTCTGGACGACCAGTGATGAGACGTGGGCGCTCTACAGTCATGCTAGCGCGCTTGCCCGGGATCTCGGCTTCGAGATTCCGCACCAGAATTCAGGTGGTGGCTCGGATGGAAACTTCACCGGCGCACTTGGCGTCCCGACCCTCGACGGATTGGGCGCGCGCGGAGACGGACCGCACACGCTGGGCGAATACATCGTCAAGGAGAGCCTTGCCGAACGCGGCCGCCTGATGGCGGCGCTGCTTGCGACCCTTGGAGCCTAGAAGATGGGCAGACGAAGCCTACCGTGGCAGGCAGGCTGGACCGACTGACAAATCATTCATCGATGGGAGCGTGGAAGATGAATATCCGGATGCTGGAAACTGGCGATCGGGCGGCATGGGAGCCGCTGTGGCAGGGCTATCTCGACTTTTACAAGGTCGCGCTTCCGGCGGATGTGACGGAAACGGCCTGGCAACGGCTTAACGATCCGGCGGAACCTGTGCACGGGCTGGGCGCATTTGACGAGAACGGCCGGCTGCTGGGCATCGCTCACTATATCTTCCACCGCTCGACATGGAGCCCGACCAGCTACTGCTATCTCAACGATCTGTTCACCGTGCCCGAGGCGCGGGGCAAGGGCGTGGGCCGCGCCCTGATCGAGCGAATTTATGCAGAGGCAACTGCGGCCGGCTCCACCCGCGTCTACTGGCTTACCCATGAGACGAACGAAGCCGCCCAGGCACTCTATGACAGGATTGCCGACAAGCCGGGCTTCATCCAGTACCGCAAGGCGCTTTGAGCCGGGATCGACGAGCGTCCGCAGAGGAGGCACATCGCCTAAAGTATCCGCCGATGCGCCGGGCCCTTGCTCGGGCGCTCGCGGTGGAGCCGGAACTGATCATAGCCGATGAACCGGTGTCGGCTCTCGACGTCTCGGTGCAGGCGCAGGTGCTTAACCTGATCCAGCAACTGCAGCGGGATCTGGGGTTGACGATGGTCTTCATTTCGCATGATCTGACTGTCGTGGAGTATCTCTGTGACCAGATCGTCGTGCTCTATCTGGGCAAGGTGATGGAGAAAGGTCCAGCTCAATCCCTTTACGCTGCTCCTCGCCATCCCTATACCCGCGCGCTACTGGCCACCGCGCCAATTCCCGATCCGACTGCCAAGCGCGAGCGCGTCATCCTGCATGGCGATATACCGAGCCCGCTCAATCCGCCTTCCGGATGTGTTTTCCGCACCCGGTGCCCGCATGCAACAGAGGCCTGCGCCCATACGGTTCCACCCAGCGAGGAAGTTGGACCGGGTCATAGCGTCGCCTGCATCCGGCAGGCGGAACTTGCCAATTAAGGTTCAGAACAAATGACACCTTCTTCCCGGTTCAAGGCTCTTGGTCTGGTATTACCACCCCCGCCGGCGCCGATAGCGAACTATGTCCCCTATGTCATCGATGGCGATCTGCTTTATCTTTCGGGGCAGGGGCAACGCGAAGCCGACGGCAGTTTGCGCACCGGCAAGGTGGGCCGCGATGTCGGGATCGACCGCGCCTATGACGATGCCCGTCTCACCGGCTTGAACCTGCTTGCGGTAATCCAGTCGGCACTGAGCGATCTCGACCGTGTGCGACGGATCGTCAAACTGCTCGGCATGGTGAACGCGGTGCCTGACTTTGCCTATCATCCAAAGGTCATTAATGGCTGTTCCGACCTGCTGATCGATGTCTTCGGCGACAATGGTCGCCATGCCCGCTCCGCGGTCGGCTTCGGTTCGCTGCCGGGCAACATCACAGTGGAAATCGAGGCGATCGTCGCCATCAGGACATAAGCTCCGGCCACCGGAGCCTGCGGATAAGATAGGAACGGCTGCAGATGGCTGTCACAGACGCATCTTTCGCACTGGTCGATTGGGGACAACGAGCTTTCGTCTGTGGCTTGTCGGCGACGAAGGCAACGTCCTTGAGAGCAGTCGTGGACGCGAAGGAATGCTTCATGCGGCGGAAACAGGCTTCGAGGCGGTGCTGAAGTTTCATCTCGGCCGCACATCGGCTCCCGCTGGCCTTCGCACTGTCATCTGCAGAATGGCCGGCGCCCGGCAGGGCTGGCTGGAAGCCCCCTATCTTTGCGTGCCCACTGGGCTGGACAGCCTTGCCATGCAGGCTGTGCGGCCGTCAAGCGGACTTGGCGACATACGCATCCTGCCTGGAATGTCTTATTCCGACCCCATCGCGCCGAGCGTCATGCGCGGTGAGGAAACACAATTGCTCGGCCTTGCCGCAGCGGCAGACGATGCACTCGCGTGCATGCCGGGCACCCACTGCAAATGGGTGGAGATCGGCCATGGTGCGGTGAAGCGGTTCTCAACCTTCATGACCGGCGAGCTGTTCGACGTGCTGGGACAACACTCCATCCTCAAACATGCGGTGGAGCTCGAAAACTCCCCGGCGAAGGTGGACGCGGCCTTCCTCACGGCCATGTCGCGGGCGCTGGCCGAGCCCGATCTGGCCTGGCATGTTTGCGCTGCGAGCTTCCCAACTGCTTGGCGCATCGGACAGGGCCGACGGTGCCTCGTCGTTATCCGGGCTGCTGGTCGGCGCCGAGGTTGGCGCCGCCCGGCGGCTCTATCCGGCCGGGCGCGATGTGACGCTGGTGGCCTCCGGCCCGATCGCCGGTCTTTACCGTGCAGCTCTTGAGCAAGGTGGGTTTACGGTTCGTCTGCACGACGCTGAGGAGGCGACTAGACAAGGCTTGATGGCGGCGGCTCGCCAGATCTGGCAGAAGGGAAACGATCAATGAGCGAAACTTCAGCCACGCCGGTTCAGTGGCGCCGGTCGCTGGTCGCGATCTTGCGCGGCATCCGGCCGGAAGAAATCACCGGTATTGTCGATGCGCTGGTGGAAGAGGGCTTCGAAGCGATCGAGGTGCCGCTCAACTCCCCCGACCCCTTTGTGTCTATACGCATCGCCGTGGAGCGTCATGGCCGCAGTTGCCTCATTGGGGCGGGGACGGTGTTGTCACCCTCGGACGTTGACAGATTGGCGCAAACAGGTGGACGCCTCGTCGTCAGTCCCAATGTCGATGCAGCGGTTCTCGAGCGCGCCGGCAGCCATGGCATGGTGACAATGCCAAGTGTCTTCACCGCGACAGAAGCGCTTCTTGCCCTTCGCAGTGGTGCTTCGGCCCTGAAATTCTTTCCAGCCGCGACACTGGGGGCAGCAGGCATCGCTGCGATCGGCACTGTTTTGCCCAAAGACGCTGTCGTCGGTGCCGTTGGCGGTGTCGCGCACGAAGATTTCAGGCAATACGCAAAGGTCGGTGTCACTGCCTTCGGGCTTGGCTCCAGCCTCTACAAGCCGGGTGATGACGCCCAAGCCGTGCGGATGAAAGCGCGTCAGGCGATCGAGGCCGTCGACGCCGTTTTTTGCTGCAATGACGTGTCCGCGGCTCGTTGACTATTCTGGCACGGCACAAGGCGGCGCCTCGCCATCCGATAGGATGGTGAGCCTGGTCGCTGAGCCGCATGGTCCGGTCAATCGCCCAGAGGATCACATCAGATAATTCTGGGCATGACCACAGCGTCTTCGCGCAGGTTTTCGTTGCCGATAAGATGCAGTAGATCGGTTTCAAGTTCCGGGCTATCCGGTTCAAACGTGCCACAGCGTGCCAGCATTTTGCGAACGGCGACGTTGGGGCGGATCCGTTCAAGCACGACGCGCGACGCCGCCGGGCGCCCCAGCGTCGTACTCAGCGACGTCTGCAGGCCGAACAGATAGCGTTGGCCTGGTCTTGGTATGATCGGAAAGACAGCGTTGGCTATGCAGCTTTTCATCAGGCTCTCAAATTCGACTACGAAGATGCAGTTGGAAAGCCCGGTTGCAAAGCCGCTGTATTTGAATGCGGTTTTGTGCCTTCCCGCACTCGCAGGATGGAAGATGCGCTCGATGTGGCGTGTGACGAAAAAACCCTCGGATTTGGAAAGTCGGAACAGGCTGCGCACGACGCGCCCCGACAGATCGTAGGCATAATAATATCGGTAATAATATCCCTCATACTTATCCAACGGCTCCGAAAATTCCTGTGAGAACAAGCTGATATCGTCAAGCAGTCGGCTGCTGACCGCAATTTTGGTTGCAGCTGGGCTTTTCCTGATCTGGAATATCGCCCGAAGATTATTATGCGGCAGACAGATTTCCTCTACCTCCAGCCCGAAAAAATCGGCAATCCGCTTCAGAATGAACAGGGAAGGCATCACGGTGCCCGAAGTGTATTTGTTGAATTGCTGGCGATTGATACCGATCTGCCGGCAGACCTCCGAGATCGACGGATAGAAGCCGCATAGATATATGAGGTTCCTTGCCAGATCGGGCGGAGACTCACGCGTTCCGCCACCAGTTCCGGCTTTGTGTCTTGTCATCATTTGAAGTGTGAACTCACTGCCCTTGCGCTAGTTTATACTCTGCAATGCGCTGATGAGCGTCAAGTGGTGGCCATGTGCGAAATTGTCACCGCTGCGGAGCCGGGTAAAGTCCAGCCCGAGGTAGCGACGCGCAGTGAAGGTAGCGCCCGTCTCCTTATGGGGGAGGAGTACTCCATGGGCTTGGCCTAATAAGGCTCGGCTCGATTCCGCACTGATGCGGTCGGCGCCTATGGAAGCGCTCATCCTCCTTGTTTCGGTATTTGAAGCGCGAGGCCTGACGGTCCTGCGGCCATGAAGGCGCATTCACAGTTTTTGGACAAGGGTGTCCGCCGGGCGACGGCGGCTTCATCCGATCGCGTCCGCGGAGCGAGAGCAGATGTTGAACCAGACCGCCGAACTGGCAGGAGCCGCGCCATCGGGCAGGACGCTGCCGAAGTCCCTCTGGGCTGCCACGGCTAACCCTCTCGCTGCCCAGCCGGAACTCGAGGGCGGCCATCAGTTCGATGTCGCCATTGTCGGTGCAGGCTTCACCGGGCTGAGAACGGCTGTCGAGCTCGCCCTTTCGGGGGTGCGGGTCGCCGTTCTGGAAGCGATGGAAGTCGGCTACGGCGCTTCTGGACGCAGCGGCGGCCAGGTAAATCCCATATTGCGCATGAGGCCGGAGGAGGTGAGCGCCGAAATCGGCCACCAGAACGGCGAAAATCTGGTGGCTGCAACGCTGGCCTCGGGCAATGCTTTGTTCGAAGACATCAGGCGGTTCGGCATCGGTTGCGATCCGGTGCAGAAGGGCTGGCTCCAGGTGGCGCATACCGACACCGCCATGGGCGGCCTGGAGCGGCTGCAGAAGGCGTGGAATGCCGCCGGCGGCGAGATTTCCGTGCTTGATCGGAATGAGTGCCGGGAATGGTCGGGCTCGGCCGATTATGTCGGCGGCCTGTTCCATCCGTCGGCCGGTCACGTGCAGCCGCTCTCGCTCGTACGCGGATTTGCGCAGACCGCGCTCCAGCATGGTGCGAAAATATTCGAGCACAGCGCCGTCACGGCGATCTCCCGTGCCGCCAACAACAAATGGATGCTCAGCACCCGGCGCGGCAGCGTGATCGCCGACAAGGTGGTCATCACGACAAATGCCTATACCGGCGATCTCTGGCCCAAGCTGAAGCGCACGGTCATGCCGCTCGTCAGCCTGCAGGCTGCGACCGAGCCGCTGTCCTTGGTCCAGCGCGCCCAGGTCCTGCCTCGCGAAACCACGATTGCGGATACGCGCCGGGCAATCATCTATGCCCGTTATGATCGCGATGGCCGGCTGTCGATTGGCTGCATGGGAAGCTATCCCGACCATCCCGACGCATTGGGTGGCTTCAGCCGTCTCAAATCAGGCACGGAGCGCATATTCCCTACCCTCAAGGGCGTTGAATGGCAGTTCAAATGGGGTGGGCGCATTGCCATCACCCCGAATTTCCTGCCGCACCTGCATGAGCCGGCGCCGGGCCTGCTGATCGGCCTCGGCTTCAACGGGCGCGGCGTGGCCATGACTTCCGTGATGGGGCGCGCATTGGGAGCGAAGCTGCTTGGCGCGCGCGATGGCGATCTGCCTTTCCCGGTCAGCCCCATAAAAGCCATCCCTTTCCATCGTATTCTGGCCGCGATACTGCCCGTCGCCACGCCGCTTCTGGCAGTGGCTGATCGTATGGACAGGATGAAGTGATGACCAAAACCGCAAATCAAACGGCAAAGGATCCCGACGCCTTGGCTCTTATCGGCTTCCAGAATGTACGCAAAAGCTTCCGGACCAGCGAAGGCGGCCAGTTCACCGCACTGAACAATGTCAGCCTGTCCGTCAATGCCAATGAGTTCTTCACGCTGCTCGGTCCCTCGGGCTGCGGCAAGACGACCCTGCTGCGCCTGCTTGCCGGTTTCGAGACGCCGGATGCGGGCTCGGTCACTCTGGACGGCAAGGACATCACCGGCGATCCCGCCAACAGGCGGCCGGTCAACACGGTGTTCCAGAGCTATGCGCTCTTCCCGCATATGACCATCGCGCAGAATATCGGCTTCGGGCTGAGGATGCTCGGCACACCGCGCGATACCATTGAGCGCGTGACGAAGGAAATGCTCGATCTGGTGAAGCTCAGCACCATGTCGAGCCGCAAGCCGGCCCAGCTTTCCGGCGGCCAGCAGCAGCGCGTGGCATTGGCCCGGGCGCTTGCCCCGTCGCCGCGCGTGCTGCTTCTCGACGAGCCGCTTTCGGCGCTCGACCTGAAGCTGCGCAAGGAAATGCAGATCGAGATGAAGCGCATCCAGCGCGATTCCCACACGACCTTCCTGTTCGTCACGCATGACCAGGAAGAGGCGCTGACCATGTCCGACCGGATCGCGGTGATGGATCAGGGCCGCGTGCAGCAGGTCGGATCGCCGACCGAAATCTATGAGAATCCGGCCAATGCCTTCGTTGCCGCCTTCATCGGCGACATGAATTTCGTGTCCGTCAACCAGGTTGTCGGCCGGGAAGGCGACCTTGTCGTTGCAGACACGCCGATCGGCAGGTTGCACGCGCGCCAAAGCGGCTGCCGCGCAAGCGCGGACACGTCCTCCGTCGCCACCTTCGCCATTCGTCCCGAAAGATGCCGGCTTAAGCTCGCCGGCAAGGAGGCCGGGAATGGTGTCCGTGCCAAGATCACCAATGTCGTGTTCACCGGACCCTTCGCCAGCGTGATCGTCCGCCCGGAGAATTCAGGCGAGGAGCTGCGCGTTCGCGTTGCCGCCGACAATCCGGACTACGGGCGCTTCGAGGTCGATGCGGATGCGGTGCTTGAGCTTCCTTCCGACAAGCTGATGGCACTCGCATCATGACGGCGGCCCGTATCTCTCCAGATGGCGGCTGGCTGCGCGGGGCCGGCCTCTACCCGGCGCTCGGCGTCGTGGGCTTCTTCCTGCTCGTTCCGCTGGCTCTGATCCTGGTCTATTCCTTCCTCGGCAAGGGCGACTATGGCGGCGTAGTCTGGTCGTTCAGTACCGCCGCCTATGAGAAGATCCTCTTCGTCAAGAAGCTCGACGGCTCGAAGATGCTGAATTGGGCGTTCTTCACCGTGCTCTTCCGCTCGGTCATGCTGGCCCTTGCGACGACGGTGCTTTGCCTGCTGATCGCCTTCCCGGCGGCCTTCTTCATTTCGCGGCAGCGGGCCTTCGTCAAAGGCGTCCTGCTGCTGCTGATCATGTTTCCGTTCTGGTCGAACCTCCTGGTGCGGACCTCATCCTGGATCATCCTGCTGCGCGACCACGGGCTGGTGAACAAGGCGCTGATGTGGCTCGGCCTGACCGATGCGCCGCTTGCCCTGCTCTATACGGATGGCGCCGTGCTCATCGGGCTGGTCTATGTCTATATCCCCTTCATGATCCTGCCGGTATTCACTTCGGTGGAGCGGCTGGACAAGCGGCTGATCGAGGCTGCCTTCGATCTCTATGCGAGCCGGATGCAGACTTTGCGGCGGGTCATCCTTCCTTTGACCATGCCCGGCATGGTGGCTGGATCGATCCTCGTCTTCATCCCCAGCCTCGGCGCCTTCATCACCCCCGATCTACTCGGCGGCGGACGCAAGCTGATGCTCGGAAGCCTGATCCAGCTCCAGTTCACGACCGCTCGGGATTGGCCACACGGCGCCGCCATCTCGATCGTCCTGCTCGTGCTTGTCGTCACCACCCTGGTGCTTGCCGCGCGGCGTGGCACGTCGGCCAAGGCGAGGTAGAATTGCCATGACACATGCTCAATCCCTGGCGATGAACGCCGCGATCCCGCAGTCCGGAAGCAAGCGCAGGGCGCGCACGGCCGACCAGAGCCTCAACCGTTTCGCCGGCTTCGGCACCATCACGGTGCTGCTCTTTGCCTTCCTTTACCTGCCGATCGTCATTCTGGTGGTCTTTTCCTTCAACGCATCCAACACGATCAGCGTGTGGGAAGGCTTCACCTTCAAATGGTACTGGATCGCCGCCCAGAACACCGATCTGCACAAGGCGGCGCTGAACACACTGTTGATCGGCGGCGTGGCGACCGTGGTTTCGGTCTTGCTCGCCATACCGGCGGCCCTCGTCTTGTCTGGCCGGGCCGAGACTGGCTCGGGCGGCAAATATCTGCTGATCCTTTCGCTGCCGCTGATGCTGCCGGAGATCATGATCGCGATCGCGACGCTCATCCTCTTCACCACGATCGGCCTCAATCTGGGCATCGGTAATGTGATGATCGCGCACACGGTATTCTGCCTGCCCTTTGCGCTGATGCCGATCCTGGCGCGGCTGCGCGGCATGGATCATCGCCTGAGCGAGGCGGCTTATGATCTCTACGCCAGCCGCTGGCAGTGTTTCCGGCTGGTCGTCCTGCCCTTGCTTGCGCCCGGCATCGTCACCGGCGCGATGCTGGCCTTCATCGTCTCGTTCGACAATTTCATCATTACGCTGATGGTTTCCGGCGCCGGGGGCACGACGCTTCCGCTCTACATCTACGGTCTCGTGAAGACCCAGATGACGCCGGAACTCAACGCGATTTCGACGGGCGTGCTGTTGCTGTCGCTCGCCCTTCTCTCGACTGCCTTCGTGCTCACGAAGGGCCGCATCCTTGGCGTTTCGGGGATGTCGGAGTGAGCGCGAAAGGAAAGCAACGACTATCTTGAAAACGGAGGAAGAACCCATGCGAATTTCGAAGATCCTGACGGCGCTTGCCGCGGGCACCATGCTGACGGCGACCACGATGGCGGCTCAGGCCGAAGGCAAGCTCAACATCTATAACTGGGCCGGCTACACGCCGCCGGAACTGGTTGAGAAGTTCGAGAAGGAAACCGGGATCGATGTCACCATCGATACATATGATTCCAACGAGACGCTGCTTGCCAAACTCAAGGCCGGCGGTGGCGGCTATGACATCATCGTCACCGCCCATACCTTCATCGAGGTCAATGCCAAGGAAGGCCTGATCCAGAAGTTCAATCCGAAGGACCTGCCGAACTACAAATATCTGGACAAGAAGTTCGTCGATCCGTCCTGGGACCCGGAAAGCCAGTATTCGCTGCCCTATCAGTGGGGCACGACCTCATTTGCGGTCGACACCGCCGTCTATGACAAGCCGATCGACAGTTTCGAGACGCTGTTCAACCCCCCGGCCGAGCTTGCCGGCAAGGTCGGCATGCTCAAGGGCGGTTCCGACCTGATCGCGATGGCGGAACTCTATCTCGGAGTGCCGCTCTGTTCGGAAGATCCTGCCGAGATGCAGAAGGTGCTCGACCTTCTTCTGGCCCAGAAGCAGTCGGTCAAGGTCTATGCGGGTGCTGCTGCCCTGCGCGACCAGATGGTTTCCGGCGAGATCGCGATGACCAGCAACTATAGTGGCCAGGTCCAGCGCGCCCGCGCCGAGAAGAAGACGGTGCAATATGTCTATCCGAAGGAGGGCGTGATCGCCTGGGTCGACGCGCTGGCGATTCCGGCCGACGCAAAGAACCTGGAGAATGCGCGCAAATTTGCCGACTTCCTGCTGGCACCGGAAAATGCCGGCGCACTCAGCAACCATGCCGGCTATGCCAATGGTTCGGCCGGTTCGGAGGAGTTCATGAAGCCCGAACTGATCGAGGCACCCGAACTTCATGTTCCGGAAGGCATCAAGACCGAGCCGATGAAAACCTGCTCGCCGGCCGCCAACGAGCTTGAAGCCCAAATCATGACCCAACTGATGCAGTAGTCCAGGCACGGGCGCGCGCAGAGTTCGGCGCGCCCTCCTGCCAGCTTCTGCAATTAGCAACCGGCGTGCTCCCGCACGCCGGAGAGAACAGCTTTTACTATCGAAAGAGGACAGAATGACCGTCACGCATCGCAATTTCATCAATGGCCGGTTCATCGAGAATTCCAATGAGGACATGATCCCGGTTCTCAATCCGGCGACGGAGCAGGTGATCTCGCAAATCCCCGATACCTCCGCGGCGCTGGTCGGTGAGGCGGTCGCTGCCGCAAAATCCGCGCAGAAGGCTTGGGAACGGCGCCCGGCGATCGAGCGGGCGGGCTTCCTGCGCCAGATCTCGGCGAAGATCCGCGAAAACGCTCCGGCACTGGCAAGCGCCATTGTCGAGGAACAGGGCAAGATCCAGGGTCTGGCGGAAGTTGAGGTCGCCTTCACCGCCGACTATCTGGACTATATGGCCGAATGGGCACGCCGCATCGAGGGCGAGATCATCACCTCGGACAGGCCGGGCGAGAACATCTTCCTGTTCCGGCAGGCCATCGGCGTGGTCGGCGGCATCCTGCCCTGGAACTTCCCCTTCTTCCTCATCGCCCGCAAGCTCGCGCCGGCGCTGGTCACCGGCAACACCATCGTCATCAAGCCGAGCGAGGAAACGCCCAACAATGCGGCCATGTTTGCCGAATTGCTGGCCCAGACCGACATGCCTGCCGGCGTCGTCAACCTGGTGTTTGGCAAGGGCGCCACGACCGGTTCGGCGCTCAGCGACAATGAAGACGTAGGCATGCTGAGCTTCACCGGTTCGGTCGAGACTGGCTCGCGCATCATGGCGGCAGCCGCCAGGAACATCACCAAGGTCAATCTGGAACTCGGCGGCAAGGCGCCGGCGATCGTCATGGCCGATGCCGATATCGATCTCGCGGTCAACGCGATCAAGGCCTCGCGCGTCATCAATAGCGGTCAGGTCTGCAATTGTGCCGAACGCGTCTATGTCGACCGCCGCGTGGAAGACGAGTTTGTCGCTAAGCTTGCGGTAGCCATGGAAACGACGAAATATGGCGATCCGTCCAAGCAGCGCGATCTCGACATGGGCCCGCTGATCAATCGCGCCGGGCTGGACAAGGTCGACGGCCTGGTAAAGCGCGCGATCGACGCGGGCGCGGAATGCATCACCGGCGGCGCTGTGGCCGATCTCGGTAGCGGTGCCTATTTCCAGCCGACGGTTTTGCGCGGCTGCAAGCAGGACGCCGAGATCATGCAGAAGGAGATCTTCGGCCCGGTCATCCCGGTCAATTCCTTCGATACGCTCGACGAAGCCATCGAGCGGGCCAATGATTCCGCCTATGGTCTGACCTCGTCGATCTATACGCGCGACATCGGCTCGGCCATGCGCGCCTGCAACGAGATCAAGTTCGGCGAGACCTATATCAATCGCGAGAACTTCGAGGCCATGCAGGGTTTCCATGCCGGCGTGCGCAAGTCCGGCATCGGCGGCGCCGACGGCAAGCACGGGCTTTACGAATACACGCAGACGCACGTCGTCTATCTGCAGAACTAAGCGCTTGGAAAGACCTGAAAACCGGGTCGTACCATTTCAAAGAAATGGGTCAGGATGATGCAAGATAAAGCGTCATCCTAACCGGAACATCTTGCAGGCGGGCGCAAGCGCCTGCCGTTCCCTTGAGAGGAAACCAATGACCACCGAAACATCCGCCGGCCCGTCCATGGTTCGTATCCACGAGGCCAATGCAGAAAAGGTCACCACCAACGACCTGCCCACACGCACCGACGGCAACCCCGTTCATGATTCCTGGCCTGTGTTCAAAAACGTGAATGAGAAGGTGCGCTCGGGCATCTGGCAGAGCAGCGCCGGAGCCTGGGTCACCGAAATCTCCGGCTATACGGAGTTCTGCTACCTCATCGAGGGCGAGGCGCTGGTCACCGACCAGGATGGCCGCGTCAACCATATCAAGGCCGGCGATGCCTTCGTCATGCCCGACGGCTTCACCGGCCGCTGGGAAGTGGCGCAGTTCGTGAAGAAATATTTCGTCATCGCGAACACTTGAGTTAGCTTATTGCCGGACACGATACCCGGTCGCTGCCGTTCTTGGTAGGAGCGGCAGACCTCCGGCTTCTATCCCGACAGGAGCGTTGTGCAGGCTGCTGCCCGCGAAGGCGACATTCCACCGGCGGCGTTCGCGCTTGATGCGCTTGAACATGGCTCGCGATAAAAGTTCACCAACTCCTTGGCTATCGTGGTGCTAACGATATCCTCGGGAACGCCGATATGAATGGACGTCGTGCCTGCTGGAGGGCCAGGATTCGTCGGGCGTAACAGTTGGCCGCTGTCGTACGCCTCTGAAAGGCACACCGACCTTGGAGGTCTACGGTCGCTTGACCATCCCGGAAGGCAGCAGGCCGTCGCGCATACGCCGCAGGTTTTCTGCAACGATCACGGCGCCGGACTTCGGGTCGGGCGAGGTTGCAACATGGGGAGTAAGAATGAGATTGGGCGCTGACCAGAGCGGATTGCCGGGTTCTGGCGGTTCGGACTGGAGCACGTCAAGCGTTGCGCCGGCAAGGTGGCCCGTCTCCAAGGCAGCGCACAGGTCAGTCTCGACACATTGAGCACCGCGGCCGATATTGATGAAGTAGGAACCGGGAGGCATCTTCGCGAAGAAGCGCGTATCGAACAGGTTTCGTGTCTCAGCTGTGAGCGGCAGCAGCGCAATCAGGATCAAGCTGCGCCGCAGAAAGGCCTCAAGCCGATCCCAGCCGCTGAAGATTTTGACGCCTTCCAATTCCCTTGGCTGCCTCGACCAGCCGGCAACGTCGAAATCGAGTTCCGCAAGCGCCTGCGCAACAGGTGCGCCAAGTGCGCCCAGGCCCAGGATGCCGACCTTGCGATCGCGCGCGAAGATCCTGGGATGCTCATGCCAGATGCGCGCGGCCTGCTGGTTGCGGTAGCGATCGAAATGGCGGTGGTAGTCGAGGACCGCGTGCAAGGCGTATTCCACCATGCCCGAGACCTGGGCTGGCTCGACCAGTCTGGCGACAGGCAACCCTACGGGGATGGAGAGATCGCCGGCAATCTGGTCGGTGCCGGCGCTCAGGAGGTGGATTCCCTTCAGATTGGGATAGAGGTCAAGCGATCCGGGCGGGATCTTCCAGACGAGCATGGCATCGATTTCCGCAGGGTCGCCGACATCCGGCCACACGCGTAGTTCCAGCCCCGGGATCTGCTCGGCGAGAGCTTTCTGCCACTGCACCGGGTCGGCGGACTCACTATGGAAGACAACCCGCATAGCGCCGATCTCAGACCATGGCGGTTGCGATGATCTCGACAAGATAGCGCTCGTCGGCCAGGCGCACCTCGCCGCAGGCGCGGGCAGGCGGATTGTCCGCATCGATCCAGGCGTCCCAAATCTCGTTCATGCCGTCATAGTCATCCATGCTCTTCAGCCAGATGGTCGCCGAGACCACCTTGGACCGGGAACTGCCGGCCTCTTCCAGCAATTGGTCGATCTTGGCCAGTGTCTCCCTTGTCTGGACCTTGATGTCAGCCTGCTTGCTGTCACCGACTTGCCCACCGAGATAGACCATGTTGCCCACCACGACAGCGCGACTGCGGCGGCTATTGGCATCGATTCGCTTCATTTTCTGCATTCCGATTTCTATTGGGAATTGTGCTGCCGCGCCTCGAAAAGCGGCGGCTGGAAGGCGGTGACTGGGGGCAACTCACCACGATAGGGCTCGATTTCGACAAGGCAGGTCTGGGCGCTCGGTCCCTGCGCGAGGCGCGACGTGCCCTTGTCGCACGTGAGCACATTCGGGTTGCCGTGCTTTTCCAGCGGCATTTCTGCAGCCGGATCGGTGGGGTCGTACCAGGCACCGGTGGAAAGCTGGACGACGCCGGGGCGGATCTGATCCGAAAGTATGGCTGCCGCCAGGCAACTGCCTCTATCGTTGAAGACGCGTACTATATCCCGGTCGGAAATGCCGCGTGCCTTCGCATCCTGCGGGTTGAGTCGGATCACTTCCCGGCCCTTGATCTTCATGCTCCGGGAATGGCTTGCCGAATCATACTGACTGTGAAGCCGCGAAACCGGCTGGTTGGACATGAGATGCAGTGGAAAATCCTGTACCTGCGCGCTTCCGAGCCACTCAAAGGGCTCCAGCCATGCTGGATGACCGGGACAGTCATCGTAGCCGAAGCGATTGATCGTCGAGGAGAAGATCTCGATCCGGCCGGAGGGTGTGCCCAGCCTGTTGGCCTCGGGGTCCTGCCGGAATGTATCGAGCAGGGGGGGCTGGTGGTCGGGTTCGGGCAGGAGGCAAAAACCGCTCTTCCAGAACGTGTCGAAATCGGGGAGAGCATGACCTGCCGCTGCCGCACGCTGCCGTGCCAATGTGAACAGGTAACGCAACCAGGATTCCTCGTCGCGCCCATCGGTGAAGCGATGGGCCAGCCCCAAATGTTCCGTGATGCCGCTGAAGACTGAAAAGTCGTCGCGCGCCTCACCTGCAGGATCGGCCAGACGATGCGAGGCGGCAATGAAGCGATCCCTGCTCGATGCAGCGATGTCGTTGCGCTCAAGCGCCGTCGTTACCGGGAAAACGATATCGGCATGGCGGGCAAGCGCGTTCCACCATGAGTCATGGACGATGACGGTCTGCGGCCTCTGCCAGGCGCGGCGCAGCCGGTTGAGGTCCTGATGGTGGTGGAAGGGATTCCCGCCGGCCCAGTAGACCAGTCTGATATCGGGATAGGTCCGCCGCTCCCCGTTGAAATCGTATGCCCCGCCTGGCTCGAGCAGCATGTCGGCGATGCGCGCGACCGGGATGAAGTCGCTGACCGCATTGTCGCCTTGTGGCAGGGAGGGCCAGGAAATTTCCGGCGTGGCATGTCCGACACCGTTGACGGAGGCATAGCCGAAGCCAAAGCCCCCGCCCGGCAAGCCGATCTGACCCAGCATCGCCGCAAGCGTGATTGCCATCCAGTATGGTTGTTCGCCGTGGTCGGCGCGCTGCAGCGACCAGGCCATCATGAGGATTGTGCGTTTGGCTGCCATGCGGCGGGCAAGATTGCGAATCTCGGCTGCAGGAATCCCGGCAATCGCAGCCGCCCAATCGGCGTCCTTGGCCACACCATCCGTCTCGCCCAGAAGATAGGCCAGGAACCGCTCGAAACCGGTGGTGTAACGCTCCAGGAATGTGCGGTCATGCAGGCCTTCGGCCATCAGCGTGTAGGCAATGCCGAGCATCATCGCGACATCCGTATTCGGACGGATTGCCAGCCAGTACGGCTGCGGGTCGGACACGGTATCGTCGCGGATCGGGCTGATTGAGACCAGTTCGGCGCCATTGCGCTGCGCCCGGGCAAGGGACTCCTGGAGGATATGGCGCGAAATCCCGCCGGAACTCACTTGGGCATTCTTGCGCGGCAGCCCGCCGAACATGACGATCAATTCGGAATGCTTCGCTACGACATTCCAGGAAGTATGCTGCGACACCAGCCCGCGCTTGTCGCCGATTACATGGGGCACGATCGTGTCGGCTGCAGCGTAGCTATAGTTCTGCACCGACCTGACATAGCCGCCGATGCAATTGAGGAAGCGGTGGATCTGGCTTTGCGCGTGGTGGAAGCGCCCGGCACTTCCCCAGCCATATGAGCCGCCATAGATGGCGCCATTGCCATGCTGTGTGCGGACACGATCAAGCTCGGCAGCGGCCAGCTTCAGTGCCTCGTCCCATGAAACCTCCACGAAGGGCTCGGCGCCACGATCTTTGCCGCCAGCGGCATGGCCCTTCTCCAGAAAGGACTTGCGCACAGCCGGGCGCAGGATGCGACTTGGATTGTCTAGCGCATCGATCATGGCATTGGCCAGCGGAGACGGGTCAGGGTCCTCCTCGATCGGCACAAGGCCGGCGACACGGCCATCGGCAAAGCGCGCACGATAGCTCCCCCAATGCGTGACGACCGTGTGGTGATCAGGCTCTGGAAGCATGACGATATCTCCTCATGGCAGGACACCTTGCGACGCCGGCAGCCGGTCCGCGCTCATGGCAGGAGGACAATCTGGCCGGTGGTGCGGCGTGATTCCAGATCTCGATGGGCTTGCGCCGCCTCGGCCAGCGGATAGGTCTGGTTGATGTCGGCGCGCACGATGCCTTTTCGCATCGCTGCAAACAGGTTCTGTGCCGTCTCCAGCAAGTCGTTGCGGTCGGCTATGTAAGGAAAGACTTGGGGGCGCGACAGCGCAACGCATTTGGGCGCCAGTACTGCGATGTTGACTGGCGGCACAGCGCCGGACGCATTGCCGAAGCTGACCAGATGGCCGAATTTGGCGACAGCCTGCAGCGAGGCCTCGAAACTGTCCTTGCCGACGCCGTCATAGATATAGCGGCAGCCACGCCCCGAGGTAATTTCGGCGACACGATCTGCAACATTCTCGGTGGTGCTGACGATGACGTGATCGGCACCGGCCTGGCGCACCCCTGCCTCCTTGGCATCGGAGCCTACAGTGCCGATGACCGTGCAGCCGATCGACTTGGCCCAGGCAGTCAGCAGAAGCCCTATGCCACCGGCGGCGGCGTGGATCAGGACGGTATCGCCGGCAGACGCCTGCGTGGTCTTGTGCAGCAGGCGCTCTGCCGTCATGCCCTTGAGCATCAGGGCCGCCGCTGCCCTGTCGCCGATATCGTCGGGTAGTGGCACCATGCGCTCGGCCGGCACGTTGCGCCTTTCGCTATAAGCGCCAGGTGCGGTCATCACATAGGCGACACGCTGGCCGACGGCGAGGCCTGTGACCCCCGGCCCAACTTCCTCGACAATGCCTGCGGCCTCCATTCCCGGCGTGCCGGGCAGGGTCATCATCGGGTAGGCGCCCTTGCGGACATAGATGTCGATAAAGTTCACGCCGATCGCGGTATGGCGCACGGCAACTTCCCCTTCACCCGGTGCGGTGTCCGGGCGCTCCTGCCATTCCAGAACTTCGGGTCCGCCCTGGATGGTCTGGATAATTGCGTGTGACATGGCTTGTACTCCCGTGTTCTCGATGCCTGCGACCGAACGTGCAGCCGACTTTCAGACCTGCTGAGGCTGTTGAAATTTATGAATGATTCCCTGCGTGGAGGAGGGCGGTGTCCAGGCGCCGATCAGGCGCCAGGCAAAGCCAAGATGTTCCTTCTGGAGATGGGCAAGTTGCTCGCCGTCACGCTCCTTGAGGGCTCGCAACAGGTCCCCGTGTTCGCCGGCGGCGGCGGTCCACTCCTGCATGGCCATGACCGCAAGATAGCGAATGCGATAAAGCCTGATGTTCAGGTGGCCATGCATCTCGATCAGGGTCGAATTGTGTGAGGCGGCGATGATCGAAAGATGGAATGCCTGGTTGGCCGCGAAATAAGCAGCACGATCCTCATCGGTGAAGGCCTTGGCCATCACGCCGCACCAGTGTTCCACCCTCAGAATGTCCGCCTCGGTCGCCAGCCGGCAGGCGAGGCGCCCGCCGAGCGATTCCAGCTCGGTATAGACGGTCAGCATGTCCGCGATTTCGGCATCACTGGACTTGGTCACGACTGCCCCCTTGTTCGGGGTCAGATCCACCAGGCGTTCCATTGCGAGAATCTTCAGCGCGTCGCGCAGCGGGGTGCGCGACACATTCAGCGTATCGGCGATCGCGCGTTCGCGAATCCGCTCTCCGGGCTTCAGCCTGTCATGAATGATGAGGTCGCGAATATAATCCGCAACCTGCTGCGGAAGCGGTGCCACTGTCTCCCCCATGCCGGATTCCCCTGATCGAACCACCGGAATATCGCTTTGTTTTCGGTCGGTTATCAAGCTCAAGCCCCGGTCATTCCAAAATCGCGAATAGATTTGGCATACAATATTGACGGATGGCATGCAATACGCCAAACTCTTTCTGTCAACCTTCATGGAGGAATGGGAAGGTGCAGGCATGAACAGCATCGATGCGCAATCGGCGGCCTTGCGGCCCGAAACGCTTGCCAGCCATTTGGGCCGGCCGGGCAGACGTGGTGCGCCCGTCAATGCGCCGGTCCATCGCGCATCGACGATTCTCTTCGACAGCGTTCGCGAACTGGAGGAGGCGAAAGCCGCGCGGTTCGAAAAGGGGGCGGTATTTTACGGCCGCTTCGGGACGCCCGACATATTTGCCTTCGAGGAAGCAATCTCTGCGCTGGAAGGTGGCTATGGGACCATCGCGGTGCCGTCGGGTCTCGCAGCATGCGTCCTGCCGCTCGTAGCCTTCCTGAGGCCTGGCGACCATGTGCTGGTGACCGATTCCATCTACGAGCCGGCACGCACCAGCCTGTCGGCCTTCATCGAACGCAATGGCGTCGAGGTTACGTTTTACGACCCTCGGATCGGGCAAGGCATCGAAGCCCTGTTCAAGCCGAATACCCGGATGGTCTATCTGGAATCGCCGGGCTCGCTCACATTCGAGGTGCAGGATATCCCCGCCATTGCCGCTGTCGCCAGGAAACACAGCGCCGTTACGGTCTGCGATAATACCTGGGCGACGGCTCTTTTCCATCGCCCGATCTCGCTGGGGGTCGACATTGTCGTGCAGGCGGCGACAAAATACATCGTCGGCCATTCCGATGCGATGCTGGGGCTGGTCACGGCCGGACCAGAGCACTATCGCGAACTGCGGCAGGCAGCCAACTGGCTCGGCTACCGGGTATCCCCCGATGATGTGTTTCTGGCAGCACGTGGCCTGCGCAGCCTGGCGGCGCGGCTGCGCCAGCACCATGAAACCGGCGTGTCGCTTGCGCAATGGCTGGAAACATTGCCCGAGATACGCCGTGTCATTCACCCGGCACTGCCTTCACATCCGGACCACGCAATCTGGAAGCGGGATTTTTCCGGAGCATCGGGCCTGTTTGCGATCATCCTTCGGGCAACCTCGAAGGCGGAAGCAATCGCCTTTGTCGAGCGCCTGCGTCTGTTTGGAATGGGCTTTTCATGGGGTGGCTTCGAAAGCCTCGTGCTGATCGGCGATCCTGCTCATGCCCGCACCGCCACGGACTGGCGGGAGGAAGGAATATTGATCCGCCTTCATGCCGGACTTGAGCATGTCGATGACTTGCAGGCCGATCTAGCACGGGCGATCAACAGGCTCGCCCAGGCCGATCGGAAACCCGCAGCGGTTTGATCCCGTTTTTTCAAAGGAGAGGGGAACTATCAATGGATGGACTGATAAAACACCTTGGAAGAACCATAGCGGCTGCAATTATCGGCAGCAGCCTCATGATGGCAGTGCCGAGCCATGCCGACGAGAATCTTGAATGGGCTTCCGGTTCGCCGGGCGGCAGCTGGTATACGATCGTGACGGGTCTGGCCAACATCGTCATGGAGAAGAATACCGACATCAAGATCCGTATCGTGCCGGGCGGCGGGCGGGACAATCCCACGCTGATCGATGGCGGCATCAGCCAGATCGCCATGGGCATCGATTTCCTGGCCGCGGCAGCCAGCAAGGGTGAAGATCCCTACAAGAAGAAGCATGAGACGCTGCGCTCGCTGGGCGGGACCTGGGCGCCGGCCGAATTCCATGTCATCGTTCCGCAGGACGAGACAAGGACACTTGATCAAATCCTTGCGGATCCGAAGCTCCGCATCGGCACATCGCCGCGCGCCACGTCGGAGGAATTGACGCTGCAGCGCGCCCTCGAATTTTACGGCAATTCAGGCGAAAAGATCTCTGCCGGCGGCGGCACCTTGATCAATGGCAGCTACACCCAGCTTATTTCGGCATTCCAGGACGACCAGATCGACATCCTCTGGGGAGCCGGGAGCGTGCCTACCGGTATTGCGCTCGAAACCGAAACCGGTCGGCGAGCGGCAAAGCTGATCGCCTTCCCGGAGCCGTTGATGCAGAGCCTGTCTGAGGGCTTCGGCTATGGCAAGGGCGAGATTCCGGCGAGTTCCTATGCAACATTGCAGCCGGACGGCGCCGCGGTGCCGGTCACCACTTTGGAAGCGCTCATCCTTATCTCGTCGGATGTCTCCGAAGATGCCGCCTACCGCATTACCAAAACCCTGATCGAGAACCGCGAGCGTTTTCCCAACATCTACAAGGTGCTGGCCAAATACGATCCGAACATCGCCTGGCAGAACCAGCCGGTGCCGCTGCATCCGGGAGCCGAAAAGGCCTACAAGGAACTAGGCTTCATGAAGTGATTTCCGGGTGGCGTTAGCGCGTTTCGGCTCTGGCCGAACGCGCAAAGCCGCTTACCAGAACCGGCGCATGGCGTTTTTCCGAAGCAGTGGGATTCGGGTTTATGCGCTGAATGGGTATCCTTCGACAGTTTCTGGGGAACAAAAATGAGAAAACTTGAAGGGCCGGTTTCGATTGGTGTCTCGCTTTGGCTGGCCGCAACCGCCGCGTTGCATTTCTACTTCAACGGATTCGGATTTCCCGAGCCGTTGAAGCTTGCCAGCCTGCACCTGATCCTGGCCGTGCCGCCGGTTTTCCTGCTCTATCCGGCACGGCAGACCTCGCCCCTGACACGCCCTACAGCACTCGATTGGGTGCTTGCGGCCGCGTCCTTGCTCCCCAGCCTCTATATCTATCTGAATACGTCCCGGGTCTATGACAGAAGTCCGTTCATCGACCCGCCGACGCTACTCGAACTGGTGCTCGGCACGGCGCTGGTGATCCTTGTGCTCGAAGCCGTGCGGCGCGCCTTGTCGATCGTCTTGTCGATCCTGGCAGGGCTGGTGATCTTCTACATGTTCATTTGTCACCTGCTGCCGGGGGTTTGGTACTACCGGAATCTGCCCTACAATCAGGTGGTCGATATCCTTTACCTGATGAATGGCAGTGGCCTCTATGGCCAGCTTACGGTGATATCGGCGACCATCGTGGCGGCTTTCCTGATTTTCGGCGCGTTCCTGCAGGGCAGCGGCATGGGCCGCCTGTTCATGAATGTCGGCACCTTTTTTGCGGGAAGATACACCGGCGGCCCGGCAAAGGTCGTCGTGGTGGAGTCCGGGCTGTTCGGGATGACCAGCGGATCGTCGGTGGCAAATGTGGTCGTCACCGGATCGGTCACCATACCCGAGATGAAGCGCATGGGATTTCCGGCCTCGATGGCCGGCGGCATCGAGACAGCCGCGAGCGTCGGCGGTCTGATCATGCCTCCGGTGATGGGCGCCGCAGCCTTCGTCATGGCCGAGATGATCTCGGTTCCCTATGTCCATATCATCGCCGCAGCTGCCATCGGCGCCGTGCTCTATTATCTGGGTATCTTTGTCGCCGTGCACTTCCAGGCAAAGCGTCTCGGCATCTCGTCCCTGCCCAAGAACGAGATTGCGTCGCTCAGGGATATCCTCACCGATATCCATTTCGCCATACCGCTGGTCGTGCTGCTGACGCTAATGTCGATGCGCTATTCGCCTTATTTCTCGGCGTTCTGGGCGACAGTCACTGTGGTCGTGTCGGCGTGGCTGCGTACGCATTCGCGCATGGGATGGCGCAAGGTCTTCGATGCCTTCGTCGATGCCGGCCAGACCATCTGCGTCATTGCCGTGGCCATCACCGCAGCCGGCATCATCACGGCAGCACTCACCAATACCGGACTGCTTCTGGCCTTTACCGGCATCATCAAGTCGCTTGCCGGTGACTCGCTGATCCTGCTGGTGGTTCTGGTCGCCGCCAGTTGCCTTTTCCTTGGCATGGGCGTACCGACGACGCCGGCCTATATCATCACCGCTGCAATTGGTGCGCCGTTGATTGCCGAGCATGGGATGACCTCGCTGCTCAGCATCCACCTGTTTATCCTCTACTTCGCGGTCATGGCGGATGCGACGCCGCCTGTCGCAGCCGCATCCTACGCCGCAGCGGCCATCGCGAGGGCCAATCCGATCGCCACCGGCTTCCAGGCATTCCGAATGGCGGTCGGCGGTTTCATCGTCGGCATCTCTTTTATCTACGAACCGGCGATCACGCTCGACGGAACGCTATTCGAGATCGTCAGCGCCACGCTGGCCATTGCCTCGGGCATCATCCTCATCACCATCGGTTATGTCGGATATACTGACGGGCGCCTGTCGTTCTGGCTGCGTTTCGCGCTGGTTCTGCTCGGTATCTCATGCGCTTTGCTGCAGGCAGTGCCCGACGCCTATCGCGCAGCGATAGGATTCGGTGCGATTGCGGCCGTCATCCTTGCTGGCCGCTGGTACTATAGGGTTTCTTCCGCCCGCAACACGGCCCCCCAAACTCAAGCGAATAACGGACTCTAGGAGAAGCCAATGCCGGCGCAGAAAACATATTACGGTGTCTCGATCGGAATCCTGATGGTGAACAGCACCTTCAGGCGGTATCTCGGCGATATCGGCAATGCCGAGACCTGGTCCTTCCCGGTGCAGTACAAGATCGTCCATGATGCCGTGCCGACCAGAATGACCGATCTGCACAATGCAAGCCTGCTGGAACCGTTCAAGCGTGCTGCCGACGAACTGATCGCAGCCGGCGTCGACGGCATAACCACCACTTGTGGCTTTCTCTCCATCTACCAGAAGGAGCTCGCGGACCATTGCAGCGTCCCGGTTGCCACGAGCAGCCTGCTCCAGGTGCCGATGGTCGAACGCATGCTGCCCACCGGCAAGCGCGTTGGCATCCTGACCTACAATGGCGACGTGTTGAACGGGCCTTATCTTGAGGCAGTCGGCATTTCCCAGGACACGCCGGTTATCGGCGTGCCGCAGGATTCCAACTTCGTGCGCTGGATCAAGGAAGGTGACAATAGCGTCACCTTCGACACGCTCAGGCGCGAAGTCGTTGCCGCTGCCGAAACTATGATCGAGCGGCATCCCGACGTCGGCGCTATCGTTTCCGAGTGCACCAATCTTGCCCCCTTCACCTATGACATCTCCAAGCGCCTGGGGATTCCCGTTTATGATACTGTGGCGATGGTCAATCTTTTCCACGCCAGCCTGCGGCCGCGCCGCTATCAGAACGATTGATCTGCCGTGCCGGCAGTTGCTTCATCCGACTATGTGGTTATTGGCGGCGGCATTGTCGGCGCTGCCGTTTCCTATGGGCTGGCCAGGGCCGGCGAGAAAGTGCTGCTGCTGGATGAGGGCGATATTGCCTTTCGCGCCGCGCGGGGCAATTTCGGCAATGTCTGGGTCCAGGGCAAGGGTGGCACATCACCGGCCTATGCCGACCTCACCCGCCGAGCCGCGAATGACTGGGCAGACTTCGCACGGGAATTGGAGGAACGCACCGGTCAGGACCTTCATTTTCGCCGTCCGGGCGCTTTCTATATCTGTTTCTCCTCGGAAGAACTCCAGCGGCGGGCTGAGACCATGGCCCGGATCGATAAAAGCGCCACGGTGGCAAGCCCGTTCGAGGTTCTCGATCGGCCCGAACTTGCAAAACGGCTGCCTGAAATCGGGCAGGATGTGGCCGGGGCCACTTTCTGCCCAAGCGATGGCACCGCAAATCCCCTCCATTTGCTGCGCGCCCTGATTTCCGGGACCATTCTGCTTGGTGGAAGATATTTGCCACGCCAGGCTGCGCTTGGCTTGCGCGCAGACGGCCAAGGCGTTGCCATCGATACGCAGGCAGGCATCGTCAATGCCGGAAAGGTTGTGCTGGCCGCCGGCCTTGGAAACGAAAAACTCGCACCGCAACTGGGAATGAGTGCCCCGGTTCGGCCGGTGCGTGGCCAGATCATGGTGACGGAGAAGATCAGGCCGTTCCTGCATTTCGGCACCAATTTCATACGGCAGACGCTCGAGGGCGGATGCCTGTTCGGCGAATCCTCCGAGGACGCCGGCATGGATGACGCGACGACTTTGCCCGTCCTAAAGGAGACGGCGCGGCGCGCGATTACCGCGTTTCCGCTGTTGCGCAATGCCCGCGTCGTTCGCGCCTGGGGTGCGCTTCGTATCATGACCAGGGATGGCGTGCCGGTTTACCAGCAATCGCGTTCCTGCCCCGGAGCTTTTGTCCTCAGCGTCCACAGTGGCGTGACATTGGCTCCGTTTCACTGCGGCGCCATTGTTGAAGCGCTTCGCGCCGGTGTCCTCGATGCCGGAACATTCGAGCCTTTTTCACCGGAGCGGTTCCATGTTCAGGCTGCTTGAGGCCACAGGCAGGCCGATGACCGCAATCAAGGTGGACGGCCGCACCGTGCAGGCCGAGATCGGCGCCAATCTGGCTTCCGTGCTTCTGCGAGCTGGTTTCCAGCCGTTTCGCACCACGCCGGTGAGCGGAGAGCCGCGCATGCCCTATTGCATGATGGGTGTCTGCTTCGAATGTCTGGCCACGATCGACGGTATCACCAATTGCCAGACCTGCCTTGAAACTGTGCGGGAAGGGATGGTGATCGAGCGCCAACTGGGTGCAAGCCCGATCAAACCGGCCGGGGAGGGCGCACCATGAACGGCGGAAGCGTCGATCTCGCCGTGATCGGAGTCGGGCCGGCTGGAATGTCGGCAGCGATCACTGCGCGAAAGCACGGACTCTCGGTTGCGATCTTCGATGAGCAGAATTCTCCCGGCGGGCAAATCTACCGCAATATAACCGGGCTCGGGTCGGATCGGCTGGCATCGATCCTCGGCGAGGACTATCTGGCGGGGCGCCCGCTCGCCGATGCCTTTGCCGACAGCGGTGCCATTTACCGCGCTGGCACGACCGTCTGGCGGATCGGTGAAGGCGGCGTCTCATGGATATCGGCCGCTGACAGCGGCGAAACCGCGGCGCTGCATGTGCTGGTTGCCACCGGGGCGATGGAACGGCCGTTTCCGGTGAAGGGTTGGACACTGCCGGGGGTGATGACCGCCGGTGCTGCCCAGATCCTTCTAAAAACGGATCAGACGGTGGTGGACGACGCCGTCTTCGTCGGCTGCGGGCCGCTTCTCTACCTGCTTGCCTATCAATATCTGCAGGCGGGTGTGAGGATCAGGGCGCTGATCGACACGACCGACAAGAGCAGCCATATTGCCGCCCTACCTAGCCTGCCAGCCGCGCTGCTGAAGCCGTCCTACCTGCGCAAGGGGATGAAAATGCTTAGCGCCATCCGTCGGTCGGAAACCCCGATCCACCGTGGCGTGACGGAAGTGGATTTTAGCGGAACCGATAGGTTGCAGGCGGTCCGCTGGCGCGATCGAGTGGGCGAGCATTCCATTGAATGCGACCATGCATTCGTCCATCATGGTGTCATTCCCAATGTCAACGTAACCATGGCGACGCGATGCACGCATCGCTGGGACGAGGCGCAGACATGCTGGCGGCCCGAGACAGATGCCTTCGGCCGTACCAGCCTTGATTGGCTCACTGTCGCTGGCGACGGGGGCGGTATTGGCGGTGCCAAGTCCGCCGCACTTTCAGGCGAGATCGCCGCGCTCGGCATCGCGTATGATCTCGGCCGGATAGACCGCTCCGCGTTTGATCGCGCCTCAGGCCGGCTTCTCTCGAAGCGGCGGCGCGACCTGGCGGTACGTCCTTTTCTTGATCGTCTTTACCGTCCGGCACCACGGTTCCGGGCACCGGTCGATGACGAGGTTGTCGTTTGCCGATGCGAGGAGGTGCGCCGTGAACAACTCGCCAAGGCGGTCCAGGAAGGGTGCCCGGGCCCGAACCAGCTCAAGAGCTTCACGCGCGCTGGCATGGGGCCCTGCCAGGGTCGCATGTGCGGCCATACCGTTGTCGAGACGATCGCCCAGCTTTCGGGCCGGTCGCCACAAGACGTCGGATACTACCGGATTCGCATGCCTATCAAGCCTGTCACTGTCGGTGAGATTGCCGGATTGACGGCCAGTCAAGGAGAACCATCATGAGCAAGCCGAAACCCATCGAATACGCCGATGCCCCAGCCGAAGTGAAGGCTGTGTTCGACGACATCAAGACATCGCGCAACTTGCAGGACGTCAACAATTTCTGGAAATATCTGGCGAACGATCCGAAGACGTTGAAGCGGACGTGGGAGAGCGTCAAGGAAGTGATGGCCCCCGGTGCGCTCGATCCTGTCGTCAAGGAAATGGTCTATCTGGCGGTGAGCGTCACCAACAATTGCGGCTACTGCATTGCCAGCCACAGCGCGGCGGCGGCGAAGGCTGGCATGACGCAAGAGCAATTCGGTGAATTGATGGCGGTTGTCGGCATGGCCAACGAAACCAATCGTCTGGTCAATGGCTACCGGGTTCCGATCGACCCTGCCTTCGAAAAATAGGTCTGGTCACGTATATCGGTATTCCGCAACAAGGAGATTGGCAGCATGGACGCTGATCGCAGCAAGCAGCTCAAGGCTATCGAAAAGCAGGTCCTCTGGCTTGCCTGCTGGATGATCCACAACGCCAATGCGCTGCGGGAAAAAGGCGAAGTGAAGGTGGGTGGGCATCAGGCCTCGTCGGCTTCGATGGTGTCGATCATGACGGCACTTTATTTTCATGCGCTGCGAGCCGAGGACCGGGTAGCGGTGAAGCCGCATGCTTCGCCCGTTTTCCACGCCATACAATATCTGATGGAAAACCAGACGCGCGAGAAGCTGGAGAATTTTCGTGGATATGGCGGTGCGCAATCCTATCCAAGCCGCACGAAGGATGTCGACGATGTGGATTTCTCCACCGGCTCGGTGGGTCTTGGCGTGGCGATAACCGCGTTCGCTTCCATCATGCAGGACTATCTGGCGGCGAAGAAATGGGGCGACGATATCCCTATGGGTCGCATGGTGGCGCTTGTCGGCGATGCCGAGCTTGACGAGGGCAATATCTATGAATGCCTTCAGGAGGGCTGGAAGCATGACCTGCGCAACACCTGGTGGGTCATCGACTATAATCGCCAGAGCCTCGACGGCGTGGTGCGCGAAGGCCTGTGGCAGCGCATCGAGGCGGTGTTTCGCGCCTTCGGCTGGGATGTCGTGGTTCTCAAATATGGCGCATTGCAAAGAGCAGCCTTCGAGGAGCCCGGTGGTGAAAAGCTGCGCGAATGGATCGACCGGTGCCCCAACCAGCTCTATTCGGCACTGACCTTCCAGGGCGGGGAGGCATGGCGCAAGCGGCTCATGGACGAGATCGGCGATCAGGGTGATGTCAGCGCGCTGCTGACGCACCGCACCGATGAGGAGCTTTCAGCCCTGATGAACAATCTCGGCGGCCACTGCGTGGAGAGCCTGGCCGAGGCTTTTGACGCGGTGGACCATGACCGGCCGACGGTTTTCCTGGCCTATACGATCAAGGGATGGGGTACGCCGCTGGCCGGCCACAAGGACAACCATGCCGGTCTGATGACCGTGCAGCAGATGGCACAGTTCCAGGCAGCCATGGGCGTTGCCGAAGGTGGCGAATGGGAGCCGTTCTCGACCTGTGCCGGGGATGTCCTCGAGTTGCGCGACTTCCTCGCCGCCGTTCCCTTTTTCGAAAAGGGACGTCGCCGGTTCGCGGCAGCAAAGGTCCCGACGCCGGGCCCTGTTTTCCTCGATGATAAGGTGTTGTCCACCCAGACAGGCTTCGGCAAGATCCTCGATAGTCTGGCAAAAAGCGACCGTGAGATCGCCGACCGCATCGTGACCACCGCGCCGGACGTGACCGTATCCACCAATCTGGGGCCGTGGGTCAACCGGCGCGGTCTGTTTGCCCGCGATATCCAGGCCGACACGTTTCGCGACGAGCGCGTACCCTCGGCCCAGAAATGGCGGTTTTCGCCGGAAGGCCAGCATATCGAACTCGGCATTGCCGAGATGAACCTGTTTCTGCTGCTGGGTGCGGCCGGCTTGTCGCACTCGCTGTTCGGGCAACGCGTGCTGCCGATCGGCACCGTCTATGATCCGTTCATCGCGCGCGGTCTCGATGCGCTCAATTATGCCTGCTATCAGGATGCACGCTTCATGATTGTCGGTACGCCTTCGGGCGTCACGCTTGCGCCAGAGGGCGGGGCGCACCAGTCGATCGGCTCGCAACTCATCGGCATCAGCCAGGACGGATTGGCGAGCTTCGAGCCGGCGTTCCTCGACGAGCTTTCCGTCATCATGGATTGGGCTTTCGACTACATGCAGCGTGATGGCGAAGGCGACCCTGATGAGCGCACCTGGCTGCGCGATGAAACGGGTGGTTCGGTCTATCTGCGACTGTCGACGCGGCCGCTGGAGCAGCCGATGCGCCGCAGCGACGACCATTTCCGCCGCGGTGTCATCGACGGCGCCTACTGGCTGCGACGCCCGGGTCCCAATGCGGATGTCATTCTGGCCTATCAGGGTACCGTTGCCCCGGAGGTCATCGATGCTGCCGGGCGCCTGGGCGAGGATCGCCGCGACATCGGCGTCCTTGCCATAACATCGGCGGATCGGCTGAATGCAGGCTGGACCGCCGCGCAGCGCGCACGCAAGCGGGGCCACAAGAAGGCTGCCGGACATATCGAGACCCTGCTGGCTGATTTGCCGCGCCACTGCGCTATCGTTACCGTCACCGATGGCCATCCAGCGACCCTTGCGTGGCTGGGAGGCGTCGCCGGTCACCGGACAATACCGCTAGGCGTGGAACATTTCGGCCAGACCGGATCTATCGCTGACCTTTACCGGCATTACGGGATCGACGCAGCCAGCATTGTGCGGACGGTCTCAGGTCTCACTTCAGGCAGGCCGGTCAGTACTTTGGCTATGTCGCAATAGCGCTTCAGCATCTGGGTGATGAGCGGATCCATCCGATCCAGCGCTTCATGGCAGGCCAGCCGAGCTTGTCGGGATGGCCGACATAGACGCCCGCTTCGATCAGCGCGCGTACAGTCTCAACATGGCCGCGTTCGGAGGCAGGTATGAGGGCAGTGCCCCCCGTAACGGTTCATACTTTTTGAGATCGGCACCACCCCTCAGTGTCATCTTCAGGATTTCAAGGTGCCCGCGTGCGCCTGCAAAGATAGGGCTATTCCCGATATTATCCTTGGCATTGACGTCGGCTCCGGCCTGGATCCTGTTGCCATGGGTAGCAACTAGAATCGCAGTCGCTCCACTGCCGCAAGTTCGCCCAATGCCGTCATCCTGGCCCTTGTCAGAACGGGCTTCATTCTATATATGACCACTTTAGTCATTGGGAGTTTCCAGCGATGAAAGAAGCTCAGCTCAAAGATGTAAAAGCGACTTTCTCCCATGTCATCGACAAAGCCGTCGCGGGAGAGCCGACGGTCGTAACTCGTCATGGAAAAAGAGAAGCCGTCGTCATCGGATATGCAGACTATGAACGTCTATCTCGAGTGCCATCACTCGGTTGGCTATTGACGAATTCACCACTGGAAGACGGCGATCTGCCTGCGCGAAGCCGAAAGCCTGCGCGTGCCCTTCGTGATCCGGCATTTTAACATTGTATCTTCTTGATACGAATGTCGTGAGCATGCTTGCGCCTTCAAAACGTCGGACACCGGCTGATGAGGAATTGGCAGCGTGGATCATAGAGAGGTCATCCGATCTATGGCTGTCGGTAATCACCGCGGCTGAAATCGAGGATGGGATTGCGAACGCCAAGCGGATGGGTGCGACCAGGAAAGCGGCCGCACTCTCGGAGTGGTGGGGAGAAATCCGTCATTACTACGGGAGCCGCATCTTGTCGCTCGATCTCGAAACGGCGACCATCACCGGGCAATTGATGACGACCGCGCGGGCGGCAGGCATCTCACCAGGTTTCGAAGATATCGCTATTGCGGCCACGGGCCGTCAGCATGATTTGATCGTGCTCACAGAAAATGAAAAAGATTTCCAACCGTTGGGCATAACGTACCAAAATCCTTTTGCTGGTTTGCCCGGGTAGGCTGACGAATGGAGCGCCGTCCGGCAGCGGCGGGTTCGATTTGCCGCCGCCGCCGCTGCGCTACTCGGTTGAATTAAGTCCAACTCGATCGCTTTCAAAAAGACCGCCCATGGGTTGGCCCTATATCGTCGTGAAAGCATCCGGCACCCGGACGCAATCGCCGCATTTCCGTGACAACGCTACGAAGTCTTTAGGGAAAGGATAGATTTACCCCGTATCCATGGCGCAAACGGAGGTCAAAAGCGGCATGATGTCGGTCTGGCAGTCACTTCTGGCGAATCTTGCCCTTGTTTCGATTCTCCTGGTTGCCTGGGATCTACTCTCGGATGCCACCGGACGCTTGTCGAAGCGAATGCAGTCGCTGCTGCTGGGCCTGGTGATGGGTATCGGCGCAGTCACGTCGATGGCAATCGCGCGCCCAATCGTTTCCGGCTTCATCCTAGATCTGCGTTCTGCCTTCATAGCGGCCGCTGCCTTCTTCGGGGGAGTTCCGGCAATGGTGGTGGCTACGACGGGAGCCATAGTATATCGGCTTTACATCGGCGGGGAGGGCGCGGTCCCCGGTTCCGCGGGCATTCTTGTGGCCGCCATCGTCGGACTTGTCTGTCACGGTATCGTGCGGGCGCGCCAGAGGACGATGCTGGATATTTTCGGCTTCGGGGTTGCCGTTGCATTGGGGACTATCGGCAGCCTGCTGGCGTTTCCTTCCTTGGCAAGGGCCGGTTTCCTACAACAAGCCGCATTACCGCTAACATTATTTGGTTTCCTCAGTTCAATCGTCGTTGGAGTGCTTCTGGATCGGCAATTGCGCCGGCGTGAACTGTCGGAAGCCAATATGATCTACAGCGCGATGGTACTGGAGCTACCCGACTGCCTGAACGTCAAGGATCTTGAAGGTAGATTCATTGCCGCGAACCCGGCAACGGCTGCATTGATGCGCGCGGGATCGGTCGAGAACCTCATTGGCAAGACCGATTTCGACTTCTACCCCCGAGACGTGGCGGAACGGTTCAGGGAAGACGAGTTGGCAATGATTCGCAGCGGGGAGACCTTGCGGATCGACCAGCCGACGCTGCTTGCCGACGGCCGGCAAGGTTGGCTTTCCTCACTGAAGGCGCCTTTCAGGGACGAAAGCAATCAGATCGTCGGCGTGATAACGCACAATCGGGATGTGACCGAGCAGAAGCGGAACGCGCAACTCAAGAACGAGTTTATTTCCACGGTCAGCCACGAGTTGCGCACACCTCTGACCTCCATCCGGGGCTCGCTGGGGCTGATTGCGGCCGGCGTGGCCGGCGACCTGCCGCCCAAGGCAGCGAACCTGGTGAAGATCGCCCATGCCAATAGTGAGAGGCTCGTTCATCTCATAAACGACATCCTCGACATGGAAAGCATCGAGTCGGGCAAGATGACCTTCGAGATCGCGCGCATGCCGATCCGGCCCGTTTTGGAGCAGGCCATCGCCGGCAGCGCGAATTACATGACCGAGCGGCAGGTGAGGATTGTCCTGGTGGACGATGCACCGCGCGCCGAGTCCGCAATCGATCCGGACCGCCTGCACCAGGTCCTGGCAAATCTTCTTTCCAACGCCATCAAATACTCGCCGGCGGGCGAAACCGTCACCTTGAAGGTCCAGCGTCAGGCCGGCGGGATGCTACGGATATCGGTGGTCGATCGCGGCAGCGGCATACCCGAAGCCTTCCGCAACCGTATCTTCGGGAAGTTCGAACAGGCGGATGCGTCGAATACACGCGAGAAAGGCGGCACCGGTCTTGGGCTTAGCATCGCCAAAAGCATTGTCGAGAGGCTCGGCGGCACGATTTCATTCGAAAGCAAGGAAGGCACCGGCACGTCGTTTCACATGGACCTGCCCGAAGCTCTTAGGAAGGAGCCGCCACAGCAGGTTGGGATTGAGGAGCAAGAGGTAACGGCTGATCGGCGCATGCGCGTCCTGATCGTCGAGGATGAGCCCGATGTTTCTACGGTGATAGCGGCACTTCTCGATGCGGAGGGCTTTTCGAGCGACGTGGCACCTGATGTCACTTCGGCAAAGGCCTTGCTGCAATCACGCGACTACGAGGCGCTGACCCTAGACATAAAGCTGGCGGGGGAATCCGGCATCAAGCTCTTCCGCGACATTCGTGATTCACCAGCTAACCGGGACATTTCAATCATCGTGATTTCCGCTGTTGCCGACGAGGCAAGGCGTGTGCTCAACGGGTCGGCTGTTGGCATCATCGACTGGCTGGAAAAGCCCGTCGATCCGGAGCGGCTCCACACGGCGCTTGGCAAGATCGTTGCGCGCAAAGTTGACCGGAAACCCAGGATACTTCACGTCGAAGACGACGAGGGCATCCTGGCGGTGATGTCGGAGGGGCTGGGATCGGATGTAGCGATCACTTACGCGCGGACGCTAAAGGAAGCGAAGCAGGAGATTTCCAGCCAGCATTTCGATCTCCTGATCCTCGATATCACGCTCCCGGACGGATCCGGCCTCGATCTGCTGTCGGAGTTGCCGCTTGAAACGGGAGTGATCGTCTTCTCGGCTGCCGAATTCGACCAGACGCTAAGCGATCGCGTCATGAGTGTTATGACGAAAACCAAAGTATCGGAACTGGACGTGGCCAGGTTGGTCGCAAGCTTTCTGCCGCGCGTCTGCAACAGGGCGCATACGAGCCACTCGGACTAAGGGTGAAGATGATGGCGGCGAAGATCCTCTATGTGGATGATGAGGACGACATCCGGGAAATCGCGAAGATGTCGCTTGAACTGGAATCGAGGTTTAGCATACGCACCTGCTCGTCAGGTGCAACGGCCTTGGAGGAGGCGGCCGAGTGGCAGCCCGACCTCATCCTTCTTGATGTGATGATGCCGGAGATGGACGGACCGGAAACGTTGCGGCGGTTGGCCGAAGCGTCCCATACATCATCCATTCCAGTCGTGTTCATCACAGCGCGCACGCAGACACACGAGGTGGAGCGCTACCTTGCGATGGGGGCGGTCGGTATCATCGCCAAGCCCTTCGATCCAATGACGCTTGCCGGAGACGTAAGAAAGTTGCTCGAAGCGCATCAGCGAGAACGGCCAGGCTGATAGTGCGGGCGCAGCCGATGCAGGCGCAAGGCGTGGGGAGCTGGATCTGGGACCTGCGGCCATGGCTGGGCCAGCCCGAGCAGCTTATAACCCGCGCACGACAGCACGGCGTCGGCTCCCTTCTTCTTCAATTGCCCATCGAAGGTGGCGAAATTGCCGACCTGGCGAAAGTGCAACGCCTTATCGACGTCCTCGCCGCCGCCGGCATTGTGGTACGCGCCGTGGAGGGTGACCCCGAGATGGCCAGCGCAGAAGGCCGAGCCAATGCGCTGGAGCGCGCTCGCATAATTCGCCGTTTCCGGCAAGCGGGCGCCGGATTGCATTCCGTCCAATATGATATCGAGCCGTATTTGATGGCGGGCCACAAGCATGATCCGGCTGCTGCCTGGCGGGAATGGACAAAGACGATCGGGCAATTGGCGGCGTGCCTCGGCGCCAAGGTTTCGGTGGCGGTGCCGTTCCGGATGCTGGACGACCTCTTCGGCGAGGGGGCACTGCTCAAAGCAGCGGGTTCGATCTCCGACATCGTCGTGATGGCTTACCGCACCGACATGGACCAGGTGGAGTAGATCGCGCGACATTGGCTGGAGTGGGGTGCGAAGCAGGGCCTTCCGGTTGCCGTTGCCTTGGAAAACGGCCCGTTGCATACGCGGCCGCTCGTAACGGTAAACCCGGTTGCGGACACCTGTACCAAGCCGACATACTCGGCTAGTGAAGTCGAAGTGGATCCCTCACGAATCAGCTTTTTAGGAAACCGCGAGGCGATTGAGGCGGCACAAGTGAGACTTGAAAGAAATTTGGGCGCATGGGCCGCTTTTGGTGGGGTGTTGGTCCATGAACTGATCACTCCGGGGGGGCCAATTACATCGAAGGGTGTGAACCGGAGCGGAACTGGTGGACGGAGTTAAAGCTAAAGTTCTGATTTGCGATGACGATGACCTGCTGCTGGAACTGATGGAATTCAGGCTGCGGGCCAAAGGCTACGAAGTGGTCAGAGCGATAGATGGGGCGGAGGCGCTTTCCAAGGCAGAAACGGAGACGCCGGATATTGTCGTGCTCGATGCGATGATGCCGAAGTCGGATGGCTTCGAGGTACTCACCCACATCAAGAACGACCCGGTCTTGGCAGAAACCCCTGTCATCATGCTGACGGCCCGAAAATCCGAGAGGGATATTGTTTCGGCTCTTGAGAAGGGCGCGGACGACTATCTTGTGAAGCCATTTATCCCTGAGGAGCTTTTGGCCAGGCTTGGCCGCTTGATCGCACGCAAAAACGGAAAGCGGTGATGCGACCAGGCAGATGCGCCGCAATCATCGTCTGTTTGGTTTTCACCCTCGCATCGACTTTCGATGCCGGTGCGCAGACTGCGGACGAGTTATACAGCTCCGGCGTCAAGGCGCGACAGGAGCAGCGTTTCGACGAGGCTGTCACGCTGCTGAAACGCGCACTCGCGCTCCGGCCGGACAATGCGGATACGCTGGTGCAGATTGGCTTTTCCGAACTTGGGCGTAACGATCTCGCTGCCGCGCGCCATGCCTTTTCCAAGGTGCTGGCTCTTGCGCCGAATTATGCGGATGCGAAATTCGGAATGGCGATGATCGAATTTCGGTCCGGGAAGCTGGATGCCGCGCAGGCGCTGGCCGAACCGCTGGTGCGTGAACATCCAGGTAACAGCGACTTTGGCGGCCTCCTTGCCAGCATCCGCAAGGGGCAGCGCAGGTGGCGGCTCGATCTGGGAAGCGAGATAAGCGATCTCTCGGGCGGTCGCAGCGCATGGACCGACAGTTCAGCCAGCCTTTCCTATCGGGTCACGCCGGATACGACCGTGGGGGTTCGCTCGCGTGTAGCAAGCCGTTATGGTCAAACCGACCTTCAGATCGAAGGCCGTATTGATCAGGCCTTTTCGCCTTTGCTTTCCGGCTACGGACTCGTTGCCGCAACCCCGCAAGCTGCTTTCCTCGCACGGTTTTCGATCGGCGCGGGCGCGTCCTGGCGGGCGCTTCCTCGTGCGGACGCCTACGGTCCCGTCTTCCTCAACCTTGATGCCCGATACGATCGGTTTGCAGGCCCCGACGTTGCTACGATCATGCCTTGGGTGCAAGCCTACATGTTTGAGGAAAGACTGGGCATCTCTGCCCGGTGGGTTCATGCGCAGGACGATGAGGGAACCCGTGCGGATGGCTACGTCCTGCGCGCCGATTTCGTGGTGACGCCTCGATTGAATGTCTTTGGCGGTTACGCAGACGCTCCGGAAATCTCGGATGGCACACTGGTGCCGACCCGCTCGGTTTTTGCAGGAGCTTCCTATGATATTTCCGACACTCTGACCCTGCACGGCAGCTTTGCCCATGAGCAGCGTCCTACGTTCGATCGGGATACGTTCGGTTTCAGCCTGACTGCGCGGTTCTGACCATGCTGTGGCTGATCTGGTCCATGTCCCTCCTCCTCAGCGCCGTCTCGCTTGCGGTCATGTTGTTTCTGATCTTGCGCCGCGTCTTGCGACAGCGGCGTTCGCGCGTCGACACCGAAGCACGCCGGTCCGTTTTGAAGGCGCTTATCGCTTTCTCCCAGCACCGGAACCGGGAGGATTTGCGGCCGATATTGTTGTCGGTGCCTGTCCACGTTGCACTCGAGGCCAGCTTTGAGTTCCTCTCGCTGTTGCGCGGCGAGGAATTCAAAGAAGTTGTAGCCACGCTCCTGGAATGCGGCCTTCACAATCACGCAGGCGCCCAGCTCGAAAGAGGCAACGAAGCTGAACGCATCCACGCCGCTGAAATGCTTGCAGCCTTCGGATCGGCCATGGTGTCAATGACCATGGAATCGGGACCCCGTATTTTCGCGTAAAAGGGACCCCCTGCTTGGGTTGATGAAGGGCACGGCGGTGAGCGCCCGATCAGGCGAAGCTGGTCGGGGTTGCACA
>NZ_RKST01000031.1 GCF_003934165.1 Borborobacter arsenicus
ACTCAAACACTTCAGGGCGGTGGCCACAAGATACGACAAGCGTGACGACAATTTCCTCGCATCCGTCCAGCTCGCGTCAATCCGCATATGGCTGCGAACTTATGAGTCGGTCACCTAGCGGCAGACGAATTTGACCCGTCCGCCCGACTGGGTTTCGTTTTGGCAGATCAATGGCCGCGCCGGCTCGGATTTCGCTTGCGCCAGGGCGGCGGGAGGCGTCTTGCGGCGAACCGTTCTGGTCGGCGGCTTTTTCCTGACTACGATTTTTTGCTCAGGAGGCGCTGGCGGCGGCGGGAACGCCGCCGGAACGGAACTTGCAGCCTGTTTGGGCTGAATGCCGAACAGGCCGGGCATCATATATTGTCGCTGGAACTCGATCGAGCCGTCCGAGGTCTTCGTACAACCCGCCGCACCGAGCAGTCCGCAACACGCGAAGCCCGTCAGCATCGTCCGCACCAAACCGCTCATTGCCCAGTCCCCTCCACACCGCATCGGCGAGGCCGTCGGTCAACAAACGGCCCGAACGGGCGGGACGACAGCATGGGATTCTGTCGCCCTTGTGGCGAAATGCGATTCCCGACCGCCGTCGAACGGCAAGAAAGCCGGCCATCACGGGAGCGCAGACGCGAATCCCCCGGAATTGGACCACTGTTTCGCGGAAACGTCGTCGAAATCGTCTTCATGCGACCTGAAATCTTCGGAGGAAGCGACCGCTCGCCGCCGTGTCTGGGACGGGCTTTCTCCAAAAATACTGCGATAGTAGACGGCAAATCGCCCGAGATCCGAAAAACCGTGATCGAGTGCCGTGTGCGTGACGCTTGCCTGGGACGATCCGGGCATCCGCAGGGCACGGTGGACAGCCGAAAGGCGCCTCAGGCGCAGATAGGTCATCGGGCCGGTGCCAAGCGTTTCGAAAAATGCACGATGAAGCGTGCGCCGTGAGACCATGAGCGCCGAGCACAGTTCCGAGATGTGCACCGGACGGGCCATGCCAAGCGCATCGACATAGTCTTCCACGTCGCGGACCAGCCTTGCGCCGTTGCGGTCTCGTCTTTCGCCATGTTGCGATATTTCGCAGACAATCCCGGCGAGAAACGCTTCGATAAGCGATCGTCCGATGAAGTCGAGCCAGCCGGGGAGCGCGGCACAGTTCCCTCGCACAATTGGCGAACCTGCGTCGTGATCGCCGCGCGGGTTGCCTGTCGAATCGACGGTGTGGGGCGGAACCGGTAGATGCTGGCCCAGAACTGCGGATTCTCCAGTGCGGGTTCGCCGGCCATATGTGCGACAATTTCGTCTTCGCCGAGTGTGATCGTTGCGTAGCGCGAGTGCCCGGTAAAATGGCCTTCCTGCTCGACCGATTTCGGAAACACGATGACGTCGCCGGGGATCACGTCATAGTCCCATTGCGAGACCTCGCCGCTGCTTTCCAGCATCATACCGATCGTTATCGATTGCGCGTTCATGACGCCCCGCGCTCTTATGTCGGGGCTGAAGTCGCTGGCGCTGAGAGCCAGGGATCCGAGCCGGACATGCATCAGATGGCCGGTGAGCAAACCTGGCGCCAGTTGCACGATGCTGAGATCTGCTCCGTGCGTTGCCTCTCGAAGATCTTCTGCGCCGCGCAGTTCGAAGGAGTGGACACTAAGCCCAGTGGAAGGTGCACTGACGGGTGCGGATCGGTCGCCACATATGTGCAACCTTGAATGATCGTCTTCCAGGTCGGCCTGGCGGCTATGCTCGGGCATGCCAACACCCGCTCGTTGCCCCCCAGGCCACACCTTCCAAATACCATTTTTGGCACAAACTGCATAGCTGGGACCGTACGGACAATTTAACTTGCAAAAAGTCGATCTGGGCGGCGGCTTACTAGTTATCGTCCGAAGGATACGGAATGCCGGCAGGGTTTCACCGAATATAACAAGACGAAGGATTGTCGACCTGCTAGCCGCCAGCTGGCGAAGCATACGTTTCTTGGGCGCGCCTTTCGTGAGGGATGAGGCGATGCACAATGTTGCGCAACCCAGCAAGCCCGACGAAGACGAATTCACCTCAAGGGTGCCGGACGAAGAGGTACGCACCGCCCTGGAGCGTTTGCTTGCGGATTCCCGCTTCCGTGCATCCGAGCGAAACCGCCGTTTCCTTCGCTTCGTCCTCGAGGAAGCGCTTGCGGGACGAGGCGACAGGATAAAATCCTACATCATCGCCGTAGAAGTGTTTGGGCGAAGCGTCGACTTCGATGCCGAAACCGATCCCATCGTCCGGATCGAGGCGACGCGGTTGCGGGCCGCACTTGACACCTATTACTCCGGTCCCGGCAGGGAGGAGACGATCCGCATCAGCCTGCCCAAGGGCCGCTATGTGCCCGCCTTCGAGGCAACGCCAGCCGACGAGGACCCCGCACCATCGCAGTTCGAGCCGCTTAAGCCGCTGCTGGCCCTTGGCAGGGCGCGGTCAGCGCGCGGATTGCGGCACTATGCCGTTTGGTCGATGGCCGCCATCGTGCTTGCCAGCGTCGTATTCGGGATGCTCTTTCTTCGCGGTTTTCCCAGTCGATCCTCGCCCGAGCCTCAGACCACCATTCGCATAAGCCCCACGGTTGCGGTTACCAGCCAAGCCACGGAAAGCCTCGGCGCCCAGGGTCTCACGCAATCCCTGCAACTTGCGCTGACCCGCATCCGTGGAGCGCGCATCATATGGGTGCCGCCGAATGCTCCTGCGCTGGCGACGCCCTCCGATGAGTTTGGCGCGGGCAAGACATACGATGTCGCGTCCACGCTTCGAATTGACCGCGATACGTTGCGGGTTGTCTGGCGGCTGTCCGACGCCACGACCGGCGAAATCATCCAGGCGGATTTCATGGACCTCGATGCAACGGGCGGATCCACGATCGCCGTCGAAGATCAAGTCGCCCAGACCATCGCCTCGCGCATCGGTGCGCTGATGGATACCCCTCCCTCGAAAGGAAAGGGGGCCGCCGGACAGGTCAGATGAGCTCACGACCTAAAGCGCGTCGCGATCTTTCAGATTCGCTTGTCCCGCTTTAGGTCGTTTTTGCGCATGTCTTTTTCCCGAATCCTGAATGTCGATTGGTCCTAGCCGCCGGGCGGCACTTTCGCTTCGGCCTGGTTCTGCAAGATTTCACCGACTGCCGCAGGTCTTGCGGGCTGGGGGCGAGGCTGGAGCACGTTGACCGGTGCCGATACAGTGGTCGCAGCGATGCTCCCGACTGTGTTTGCGGTGCCCAAAAGGACTGCGCTGATGCCTTCACCGAGGTTGACGTCGGTCGAAGTCAGGGCTTGTCCGGCAACCAGCCGCTCGCCGATCAGGTGCACGATCTCCGGGCTTTCCGCGAATTTGGCATGGCTCAGCCGGTCGCCTGTCCGCAGATTGGAAAGATCGATCACGGTGATGCCGGCCTGTTCGAGGGCGCTGCGGTAGGGCTCCTCGGCCGGATTTATCGCACCAACCCGCTTCACGCCGCCGGAAATCAGCTTCGACATGGCAAGCGCCTTGTCGTCCTGCGAAACGAAGATCGTGAACCGGGGATGGCTATCGCCCATTTCCGCCCATTGGCGTGCGAAGACGTTTACGTCGAGGTCCGGGGAGGCAAGGATCACATTCTTGATCTTGGCGGGAATCCGGCCGTTACGGATGCCCATCTGCCTCAGCGCTTCAACTGTCAACCAGGTCCCCATCGAATGGGCCAGCACGGTGATGTCACTGACCGAGCGATCCGAGGCGAGCACCTGGAGCGAGCGTTCCAGGGCGACGCGGGAGAAATTGGCGCTTTCCTTGTCGTAGACATAGTCGAACACGCTGCCGCGTGACGGCCAGGTGAACAGGATCGGCACGGCGTCCGCGTTCGAGTCATGGACGATCTGGGCAAAGCGGAGCACCGCATCGGCGAAACGATTGTTGAAACCATGCACGAAGACAAGCACGCGGCCGCTACGGGCCGCACCTTGACGAATCCATCTGCGCGCCTCGTCCGTCGTTTGCCGTTTGACGGCAATGACCGCGAACTCCTTTTCGGGGTTGGGCGGAACTTTCGTAGGCCACTGGACCGTTCCCGATTCCCGGGCACTATCGGGAGGGATCGAGATATCTATGGTGGTCAGCGACAGGATCGGGCTGCGCTCTCCAGTGAACAAGGTTCCCGGATCTTGGGAGGGTTGGCGGCTCGTCGCAACCAGCATCGAGACCTTAGAGGCCGAGGCCGGAACCGCCGCCTCGCCTACCGGCTGAAACACGTTGGCCGGAGCGCTGCCGCAGGCGGTCAGACCAAGACAGCCCAGCAGGACGAACCACTTCGTTCCTTGAATTAGCGACATCATGCCGATGGTCCCCGTTCTCTCCCGGCCCCCGGCATCCGTTGCGCGCTAGGCCGGCACAACGTCGCTTGCCCTTAGAGCATCGGACCGAAAAGTGGACCCCGGTTTTCGGAATATTCCGATGCTCAATCAAAGTGCTAGAGCGTCCTTAGTGCGTCCAATTGGACGCACGGCGCTCTAGTCAAAGGGAAAAATCTTGCGCCAGTCAACTTTCATGTCGACGACGGTCCAGTCCCTGGTGTTGGCCTCGTCCAGCGCCTTGTCCAGCTTGCCTATGGGTGAGGTCCGGTCATAGGCATATTCACGCACACCGTCGGTGTGATGGACGAGGCCAACAAAGCGACGGCCGTCGCCGGCGGCGGTCCATTCGAGCATCTGCTGGTCGCCATCGGAATTGCCGAAGGCGAAGATCGGTCGCCTGCCGATGAAACGGTTGATTCCGACAGGCTTGCCGGGGCCGTCATCAACAAACTCGACCTTGGCTTCCTTCACGATCTCGGGCTTCCCGTCCGGCCCAAGCTGGAATTTCGTTGCGCCGGACGAGCCGACGACCTGCTCGGGCGGGATGCCGTAGGTATGTTCGGCAAAGCCTCGCATGAATTCGACGCCACCGCCCGACACGATGAAGGTCTTGAAGTCGTTTGCCCTCAGATAGGCCAGCAATTCGAGCATGGGCTGATAGGCAAGGTCGGTATAGGGGCGGTTGAAGCGCGGATGCCGCGCGGTGGACAGCCAGTCGGAGACGGTCGCGGCGAAAGCCTCGGTCGTGGACCCCGCATGTGTCGCGGCCATGATCTCCCCCAGACCCTTTTCACCCGAAGCCAGGAGACCTTTCATGTCATCCGCCAGCAATGCTGCAAAAGGCTGCCGGTCCTTCCAATCCGGATGCTCGGGTGCCAGTGCCTTGACCCGATCGATCGCGAAAATGAACTGGAAATAGATCGGCTGTTCGCACCAGAGCGTGCCGTCATTGTCGAATACCGCGATCCGCTCCTCCGGTACGACATAATCCTCGCCAAGCGTCGTGACCGCATCGACGAAGGCAATGATGCTCTGTTTGGCCGCGCTGTCATCCCAGGAAGGCAACGGGTCCGCAGACGCCATGGCGCTGGCGGCCAGGACGAGGGTGATGCAGATAAGCAGTCGCTGTAACCAGGCCACCATGCCTCGCATCGCTTTCTCCATCGGGCTTATTCCGTTCTCGGCGTCTCGGCCTCTTCCTGCAGTTCGCGCACTTCGCGCTGGTCACGTTCCAGGAAGAAATTGAGGAAGGTTCGGATGACGGCGATTGCAGCGATCCGGCCGATATCGTCCCAGGTCGGTGTGCTCGACGTCTCGATGATGTCTGCGGCGAGCTGGAATGTGAGGCCTGCCACCAGCCAGCGGGAATACCGTATCCAGACGGCCCGAACCTCATGCTCGCTCTCATGATTCGAGATGAGCACTGCTGCGATCCTGAAGACAGCTTCGACCGTGCCGGCGACGATGACGAACAACGCTATGAGGTCGATAGCCGGGACGGCCAGTTCGGTCAGTCGCAGCAGCCATTCCCTGAGCATCGCATGCTATCTCGTGCTGTCGGGGCGCAGAATGCAGCGAAAGCCCAGATGCGAGATGGAGGTGTCGATCGGCTGCGCCATTCTGGCAGCGGGCCGATAGCGGCGGCAATAGTTCGGCGCACAAAGGTGCGAACCGCCCTTTGTGACCTTGCGCGGGATTCTCACCTCCTGTTCGGATGGGTGGTAGCTGTTCTCGCGAAGACCGCCGCGCGGGTTGGCCACCGTGCAGCAGGGGCTGTCGATCCTGCTGTGGTCCTGATACCAGTCGCAGGTCCACTGCCAGACATTGCCGGCCATGTCGTGGAGGCCATAGGCATTGGGGGGAAAAGAACCGACCGGTGCGGTGTATTCGAAGCCGTCATCGAGTGTGTTGCGATGGGGAAACTCGCCCTGCCATGTGTTGGCCATATGGCGGCCGCCGGGTGTCAGTTCGTCACCCCAGACATATTCGGCCGCATCCAACCCGCCGCGCGCGGCGAATTCCCATTCGGCTTCGCTCGGCAGTTCCTTGCCCACCCAGCGGGCATAGGCCTCGACATCCTCATAGGCGACATGGACAACCGGATGGTCCTGCAGCTTCTTGATGCTGCTGGCCGGCCCGCGCGGGTGGCGCCAGTTCGCGCCTATCACATAGACCCACCAATTGTAGTGATTGCGGAGATCGACCGGGCCTTGTGGAGCTCTGAAGATCGTGGAGGATGGCGCCAGCATCTCAGGCAGCGCGCCGGGATAGTCGGCGGGATCGGCAGGCTTTTCGGCAAGCGTGACATAGCCGGTGGCGGCCACAAAGCGTTCGAAGTCGCGATTGGTCACGGTGAACCTGTCCATCCAGAAGTCCCCGACACGGACGCGGTGAGCCGGTGCTTCCTCCGGATAGTGACTGTCCGAGCCCATCAGGAATTCGCCGCCCTCGATCCACACCATGTCCCGAAAGCGCGTATCGGTTTTGCCTGTATCTCTGGCTTCAATATCATTCCATGAGGGGAGAGGATCGGCCATCTGTTCACCTTAAATCTGGGCAGCATGAGTGTGCGTGCGCCATTTCACGTAAGGCACCGACACGATGGCGCCGATGATGAGATGGCTGAGCATCACCACCAGGGCGGCCTTCTCTTCCGGGAAATTGAGACTGGCGATGGCGATGGCGACACCTGGATGGCGCGTGCCGCTCGCCAGTGCCAGGACGGTGCGGTCTTCGGGATGCGGTCCGCCGAGCAAATGGCCGACGGCGATGCCGATGAGCGTGAAAACAGCCAGGGCGACGACCATTCCATTGCCGACCAGCGCCCAGAGCGCAGGCCAGGCGGTGACGAGGACGGGGACGACAGCGACGGCAAGCAACGCGGTCGCCGCCACCGAGATCGGATGCGCAATGCGCGTCGCCAATGCCGGGGCAAAATACCTGACCAGAACGCCGGCGATGAGCGGAACGATCACCGAGATAAGGACCACTCCGCCGACATTGGCAGGAGGCTGGTGGATATCACGGCCTGTCGACATCCCCAGCAACTCGATGACGGTCGGCACGAGAATGATAGCGACGAGCGCCGTCGCGACCAGCAGTCCGATCGTATAGGATTCGCTGCCGCCGGCCTTCTCCTGCTTTGCCGGCAGCACAGGAGGCACAGGCGAGACAGCCAGCGCTATGAGCGCAATCTTCACGACGGGCTGCGGGTCAATCAACACTACGATCGCAAACGCGACCGCAAGCATGACGATGTTCATCGACAGGATCGAGCGCAGGAGGAGCGAAGGTCGCCGCAGCAGATAGGTGGCATCCTGAAACGTGGCAGCGAGCCCGAGCGCAAAGACGATCAGGAACATGCTTGCATTGATGGCGAACGGAATAAGCTGGGCCAGCGTCATGGCGTTCCTGTGGAACCCCCGTTCCTGTCACTCAGGCGGCGTACGACACGCCGCCCAAGCGGCGATATTCAGTGGTACGCGCCCCCTGCAGCTTCCTGCATCTTCTCCATCGCCTGGTCGATGGTAAAGGTGTTCGGCTTCTGCACAGGTGGGAAATCCTTGAACGTCTCAAGGAACTTCATGACGAGTACGTTTGCGGTAAGGATGATGTAGTCGTTGTACAGGATCCAGTCGTAATAGGTATTCGAAGTGATGTCCGCATACTCGTAAGGATCGGTGCGCAAATTGTAGAGCTTCGGCAGTCTCAGGGGGATGAACGGCTCTGCCCAGACGCCGAGCGTGCCCTTCAGCCGCTGCTCCATGAACACGACCTTCCAGTTGTCGAACCGCAGGGCGAGCACGTCGCCATCGTCGCTGAAATAGAAAAAGATCTGGCGCGGGCTCTTGTCCGTCTCGCCTGTCAGGTAGGGAAGCAGGTTGAAGCCGTCGATGTGGTTCTTGTAGGTGCGCCCGATCGCCTTGTAGCCCGTCTTCAGCTTTTCGACGACGTCGGTTGCGCCGGCGATGGCGAGGAATGTCGGCAACCAGTCATGGTGCTGCACGATGCCGTTCGCGACCGAGCCGGCCTTGACCTTGCCTGGCCAACGCACAAGCAGCGGTATGCGGAATGCGCCTTCCCAATTGGTGTTCTTCTCGCTGCGGAAGGGCGTCGTGCCGCCGTCCGGCCAGGTATTGCGGTGAGGACCGTTGTCGGTCGAATACTGCACGAAAGTGTTGTCGGCGATGCCGAGTTCATCGAGCAGGTCGAGCATCTGGCCGACATTCTTGTCGTGGTCGATCATGGTGTCGTGATAGGGCGACTGCCAGCGCCCGGCCTGCCCCAGGCTTTCCTTCTTGGTGTGGGTGAAAAGGTGCATGTGAGTGGTGTTCAGCCATACGAACCACGGCTTGCCGGCCTTTTCCTGGCGCTTGATGAAGTCGCTCGCGGCCTCAACGAATCCGTCGTCGCAGGTCACCATCCGCTTGGCTGTGAGCGGGCCGGTGTCCTCAATCTTCTGCTTGCCGACCTTGCCCCAGCGGGGCATTTCGGTCGGATCGTCCTTGTCGGTCGCCCAGGAGTGGATGACGCCCCGCGGGCCGAAATTCTTCTTGAAGTTGGGGAAGTCCTTCTCGGGAGGATAGTTGTACATCTCCGGCTCTTCCTCGGCGTTCAGGTGATACAGATTGCCGAAGAATTCATCGAAGCCGTGGTTGGTCGGCAGCATATGGTTGAGATCGCCGAGATGGTTCTTGCCGAACTGCCCCGTGGCATAGCCCTGTTCCTTCAGCAGGGCGGCAATCGTGACGAGCTTCTCGTTCATGCCGACCGGTGCTGCCGGGATGCCGACCTTGGAAAGCCCTGTGCGGTAGACGCTCTGGCCGGTGATGAAGGACGACCGGCCGGCGGTGCATGACTGCTCGCCATAGGAATCGGTGAACAGCATGCCCTCCTTGGCGATCCGATCGATATTAGGCGTGTGGTAGCCCATCAGGCCGTGCGTGTAGCAACTCAGATTCGATTGCCCGATATCATCTCCCCAGATGACGAGGATGTTCGGCTTGCCTGATTTCGATGTATTGGCCATTCCTGCCTCCTGTCATGAATGCGGCTCCGGGCGGCGAACCCCGCCACCCGGAATGCCATGCCCTCAACTCTTGGGCATCATCTTCTCGAGTACCTGGTCGATGCTGAAGCTCGCGGGCTTCTGGCGCGGTGGAAACTCCTTGAAGCTTTCGAGCCACTTCATGAGGAACGGTGGCCCAGCGTACTGAAGGAACAGGTTCTCGACGAACCAGTCGTTATATTTGAAGCTCTCTTCGCCGCGTTCGAAGGGGTCGCTGCGCAGATCGAACATCTTGGGAATCCGCATCACCGACAAGGGCTCGCGCCAGACGTCGAGGCCCTTGCTGCGCTGTTCGGCGAAGACGATCTTGTAGCGGCCCAGCCGCATTGCCATGCAGTCACCGTCGTCGCTCCAGTAAATGAAGCCGTCACGCGGCGATTTGTCTTCCTTGCCGGACAGGAAGGGCAGTAGGTTGAAGCCGTCCAGATGGACCTTGAAGGTCGCGTCGCCGATCTTGTATCCCTTCTTCACCTTCGCCACGAGTTCGGGTTCGCCATTTGCGGCGGCGAAGGTCGGGATGAAATCCTGCAGCGAGCAGATGTCGTTCACGACCTGACCGGGCTTGATGACGCCGGGCCAGCGCATCACGCAGGGCACACGCCAGCCTCCCTCCCAGTTCGTATCCTTCTCGCCGCGGAACGGAGTGGCTCCACCATCCGGCCATGACAGCACCTCGGCGCCGTTGTCGGTCGTGAAGACGACGACGGTGTTGTCGGCAATGCCTAGCTTGTCGAGCTTGTCGAGCAACTGGCCGACATAGCCGTCGAGTTCGACCATGCCGTCGGGATAAAGGCCAAGCCCGGTCTTACCCACGGACGCCGGCTTCAAATGCGTAAACACATGCATGCGCGTCGGGTTGAAGTAGCAGAGCCAGGGCACGCCTTCCTTGTGCTTGCGGTCGATGAAATCGAGGGCGGCAGCGAGAAATTCCTCGTCCACGGTCTCCATCCGCTTGCGGGTCAGCGGGCCGGTATTCTCGATGGCCTGCTTGCCAACCTTGCCGAATTGTTCATCGACCGTGGTGTCGTCCTTATCCGTTGCCTTGCATTTCAGGACGCCGCGCGGACCGAACCTTTTGCGGAAGGCGGAATCCTTCGGGTAGTTCGGATATTCGGGCTCTTCCTCAGCGTTGAGGTGATAGAGATTGCCGAAGAATTCGTCGAAGCCATGCAGGGTGGGCAGGTGCTCGTTGCGGTCGCCCAGATGGTTCTTGCCGAACTGACCCGTGGCGTAGCCGAAGTTCTTCATAAAGTGCCCGATCGTCGGATCTTCGGCCTTGATGCCGAGCGTGGCGCCGGGCATGCCAACCTTGGTCAAGCCCGTGCGGATCGGCGACTGCCCGGTGATGAAGGCGGCACGGCCCGCGGTGCAACTCTGTTGGCCGTAGAAGTCAGTGAACATCGCCCCTTCACGAGCGATGCGGTCGAGGTTGGGCGTCCGGTAGCCCATGATCCCCATATTGTAGCAACTGAGGTTGAACCAGCCGATGTCGTCGGCCATTACGAACAGGATATTGGGCTTATCTTCCTTCGCCATCTTTGTATCCTTTTTCGTTTCAGATGTTTCGCTCCATGACCCTAGAAGAATGGCCCTACCTGAAAGGCCATGCTGATGATTGCCGCGACGCCGACGACCAGCAGTATGAGTGCGGTGATCAGTGTCATCGATGGAGGGAACCTGCTTTCGGCGTGGACAAGACCGGCCTGGCGCATCGCTTCGCGCTCATGGCGCAGACCCTGCATGAATTGCAGATGGTAGATGATGCCGATCACCAGCATGACGATGCCCAGCAGGGCCAGGGTGAGGCCGAAATTGCGCGGTGCGGCAGCATGCGTGAGCGTGCCAGCCTCACGCAGCTTTTCGAACACCTGGAAGATCGTGAACCCGAAACTGATCAGCGACAGCGATGTACGGATCACCGACATCAAGGTCCGGTCCGCACTCATTCGTGTCCGCTGGAACGACATGCCCGTTCGGCGAGACGACAGCTCGACCGACTTCTCATCGGATGTCAGGTTCGTTTTCGTTTGCATGCGGCTCTTCGCCTTCAGTGCTCACGCACTTCTTGCAGGTCCCTCAGAGCTGGCACCTGTGATATTTGAACGACATGTCCGGGAAGCCGGGGGCAAACCGCTCGAAGCTGTCCTGTCCGGTCACCCGGAAGGAGGCGGACATGCTTTGGAACATCATCGCGTCGGAGCAATCCAACAGCACGGAGAAGTGGTCCTTCTCCTGATGGACACTGCCTGCGGTGCAGCTCATGTTCGATCCGATGATCTTGCTGCCGGAGACGATGATGCCTGTGGTCGTGCTGGAAGCCCGGTCCCGGAAACGGATTTGCGCCCCGTCCTTGATAAATGTCTCGGCGCAGTCCGTTCCATCCATCGTCCACGCGCCTTGCAATCCCTCCAGCCCGGCGGCGGCTGCCACCAGGGGCCAGCAGAGTAAGCCGATAGCCGTCAATGTGACTGGAAACCGTCGCTGCTTCATGGCGCCGCCCGACGTGCCGTCTTGTTGGAATAAGTGGAAGACTAAATCGATGCCGCTGCGATGCAACCCGTCGGCCGAGCAACATCAGGTTACGTTACAGTAAATTCGGCTGCGATCGCTCTTGAGTGCTTGCTATACTGGCGATGGACAGTCCGAGCCTGTCATCAGCTGTCATCGCCGATATGGACGGCGGCTCCCCGTGGGGGCGCGCCATTGTTACCGTTACGTGCTAGCCTACCGGTCTGCCCGGTAGCATTCTTTCCATGCAGGCAGCGCATGCAAGGTCGCGCCCGTAAAGCGCGGGATCGCTGGATGTACTGGACGCCTGGCCCCTTCCGCCGCTACGCCAGTCTCCGCATGACCGATCTGGCGTATACGGCTTGTCGAAAATGTCGTCGCAATGTCGATGGATTCTGCTCGGGACCGCCGGGGATTGATCAGGCTCATGCTGAAGATGCCTGCCTTGCGGGGCGAGCTTCAATTGTTGAGCACGCGAAGAAAAGAAGTCCTCGGTCTTTGCGGTGCTTTCGAGGAGGCAAGCTCGACTCTCGACCGCCTTCGCAAGGAAGGTCAGGAGAAAAACAGGGAAATCATCGCGGAATATGAGGCTCTCTGCGCCGAGATCGAGCAGGAGATCATTTTCATGTGCCTTGACGGGGGCGACCAGGAATAATCCCCGAGCACTTTTTTTCAACGCTGTTCCCGGGCGGAATGGCACGGTGCTTGCTGCGACCTGCCGATTGTTACAGTAACGTACTGGCTGGAAAAACAGCTATTCGTAAAGATGCAGCCCGATTTGAGGATTTCAATGGTTGCTCAATGGTTGCTCGAAATCTTCCCGGTCTCGTCAACCAGGTTCCGGCCTTGCGCAAGCGCCATCGCCTTGCGGGAAGCTTGTTGGCACTCCTGACGGTCCTTCTTTCCACCGGGTCTAGTGCGCAGGAGCACGACGCAGACGAACTGTCCAAGCAGTTGTCGAACCCTGTCGCAAGCCTCATCAGCGTGCCCTTCCAGAGCAATCTGGATTTCGGTGCGGGTGCCGATGGAGACGGGTTTGCCTATACGCTGAACACACAGCCGGTCGTTCCCTTCTCGCTCAACGATGACTGGAACCTGATTTCCCGGACGATATTGCCGATCGGCTTTCGTGACTATTTTCCCGGCGACAACGTATTCGGCTTGGGCGATGTGACGCAGAGCCTGTTTTTTTCGCCCAAGGCGCCCGGACCGGGTGGATTGATCTGGGGCGTCGGGCCGGTCTTCCTGCTGCCCACGGCGACGGATGATTTCCTGGGAACCGGCAAGTTCGGTGCCGGCCCGACGGGCCTTGCGCTGGTACAGGAAAAGGCATGGACGATTGGCGTGCTGGCCAACCATATCTGGTCGGTCGCGGGGGAAGGCGATCGGCCGGACGTGGACCAGACATTCCTGCAGCCCTTTCTTTCCTATGCCCTGGGCGGTGGCCGATCTGTCTCGCTCAACGCGGAGTCGACCTACGACTGGGAACGCGAACAATGGACCGTTCCGCTGAATATGACCTTTTCGCAGGTCACACAGGTCGGAGCAAAACCGGTCAGCTTTCAGGTCGGCGTCAGATACTACGCGGAAGCGCCCGAAGACGGTCCGCAATGGGGCCTCCGGGCCGGAATAACCCTGCTCTTCCCGGAAAAATAGGCCGGCTGAAAGCCCGTCGGGAGCAAGGCGACCGGGAAGCCAGGACGAGGGAGATTGCTCATGCGTATGGCAGTGAGCACCATATCGCAACAAGGATTCTCGCTCTTTGCTGCCAGGCTTGCGACGGTGCTGGCGATTGTGTGCCTGCTGCAAGGGAACGTCGCCCACGCCCAGACGGCGCAGCCTGCGCCCCCGGAAAAGGTGCAGCAGATCATCAAGCTTCTTGATGATCCCGATATCCGGAAATGGCTGGAAACAAGGGGGCCGCCTGTCGGTCGCTCCGAAGTGCCGCGCTCCGAAACCCTTGGCTGGGAAAAAGCGCTCCGCGACCATATCCGTGCGATGCGCAATGCGTTCCCCTATATTCCTCGCCAGGCAGCCGAGGCGTTTCGCAATGTGCGGCTGGAACTCGACAACCATGGGCTGAGCGCCCTGATCGTTCTTTTCGCCGGCTTGCTGGCCGCCGGGTTCGGCGCCGAATGGTTGTTCGGGCGTACGATGGCAATACAGCTTGGGCGGCGCATCACGCCGGCGAACGCGATCACGCCGGGCGCCGCACGTGCCGCACGCCTGTTGGCGGAAGTCGCGCCGTTGCTCGTATTCTCCGTCTTCAGTCTCGGCGTGTTCCTGGTCTTCGAATGGCCTGTCCTGGTGCGCGCCCTTATCGCCACCTATCTGGCTGCCGTCATCATCTTCCGCGTCACGATTGCGCTAGGCAGGGTGGTGCTCGGCGTGAAGGACAGCTTCACGACAGGCAAGCCCCAGGCCAGCCTGAGATTGATCCCCGTCGACGATGCCGCGGCGAGCTTCTGGTACCGGCGACTGGTCGTCTTCGCAGGTTCTCTGATCTTCGGCTGGGCAACCGTCGGCCTGCTGCCGCGGCTCGGCTTCTCGACCGACGTGGTGCATCTGGTCTCTTACCTGCTGGGGCTCGGATTGCTGGCCCTGGCAATCGAGATCGTCTGGCGCCGGCCACGTCCGGCCGGTGTCACGCCATGGACACACATATCGAATTGGCTTCTTACCCTTTATCTCATTATCCTCTGGGGCGTGTGGGGCCTTGGTGTCAGCGTGCTGTTTTGGCTCGGCATCTATGCCTTGCTGCTGCCGCCCGCCTTGGTCGTGACTGGACAGGCAGCGGCGGCACTTGCCGAGCGGCGGCAGGATTCAACTCCAGGCAACCCGGTCCACTCAATACTGATCGTTCGCGGCGCCCGCGCGTTGGTCATTCTGCTGGCCGTGCTCTGGATGAGCGTCGTGCTCAAGCTCAATCCGGGAACGTTGGCAGCCGAAAGCGCCGTGGCTACACAGATAATGCGCGGGGTCCTGCACGGTATCATCACCCTGCTTGCAGCCGACCTGCTCTGGCATCTGGCGGCAAGCTATATCGATCGGAAACTTGCGCTTGCTGCCGCTGACGACACCATCGGCGCGGCAGAGGCGGCGCGCCGGGGCCGCCTGCGCACGCTGCTGCCGATCTTCCGCAACATGCTGGCTGTTTTGATCGCCGTGGTTACCACGCTCATGGTGCTGGCCGAACTTGGCGTGCAGATCGCGCCGCTGATTGCCGGGGCCGGCATCTTTGGCGTCGCCATCGGTTTCGGCTCGCAGACCCTGGTCAAGGACGTCATCAGCGGCATCTTCTACATGCTGGATGATGCGTTCCGGGTCGGCGAATATATCCAGAGCGGCAGTTACAAGGGTACCGTGGAATCCTTCAGCCTTCGCTCGGTCAGGCTGCGCCACCACCGCGGCCCGGTTTTCACCGTCCCGTTCGGCGAACTTGGCGCGGTGCAGAACATGAGCCGCGACTGGGCTATTGACAAGTTCCTGATCCGCGTTCCGTTCGACACCGACATCAAGAAGGTGAAGCGGCTGGTCAAGGAGATTGGCGCCGAGTTGCTGGCCGACCCGGAGCTTTCCTCCTACATCATCGAGACGGTGAAGATGAAGGGCGTCGAGCAGTTCGGCGACTTCGGCATCGAGCTGAGCTTCTCGGTCATGACCAAGCCCGGCTATCAGTCCTACATAAGGCGGCGGGCCTACAACATGATCCGTGACAGCTTCATCGAGAACGGCATCGAATTCGCCCAGCCCACGGTCCAGGTGGGGGCCGACGACAAGCCTTCCGCGGCGGCAGCGGCGGCGACCGAGATCGCGCGCGAGAAAGCCAAGCAAGCGGTACAGGGCTGATGCCTGCCCCCCCGTTTCGGCGGTACGCCCAACGAGATCGTGCCCCGCAAGGGCGGATGCATCCAGCTGGATCACCGGCCCCTTGCTGTTCAGCAAATGATGCGACGTCTGTACGCGTATTCTTCGGCAATTACATTGTTGCCCGCGTAACTTACACCCCCTCGCTGGCACCATCAGCGGCCCGGGCTTAGTCTGGTGAAACCGGCAGGCGCGCGATGACCCGGAAAGTGGAGCGACAGGCAAGCGAGAAGCGTTTCGGCGGCACTGCGCCGATTTTCGCAGTTTGAACTGGCGATCCGCAGATTGCTGGACCGGAGTGAGGCTTTGCCGACAGGTGCGAGGAGCTTGTTGAAGCGGAACTGGCGCTGCCCTGGCACGCCAGCTTGCCCAGATCGGGGGCGCGGGAAAAGCGCGAGGCAATCATGAGATACACCACCCCAGCCCATTTAGTTCATGTGCTGCTTTTGGCGTCTGTCATGGTGGCAACAATGTCTGCAGCCTCGATGGCGCAGACCTCGCAACCCGCAACTGTGCCGGTGGTAGACGAGAAATTCCAGACATTCATCAAGATGCTCGACGATCCCGATATCCGCGCAAAGCTGGAAGCCATGGCAGTGCCCCCGGCCAACAAGCCGGATGCGCCGGCCGCTTCCCCGATTGCCACATGGGAGGGCACGATCCGCAACCATCTGGCGGCAATGCGCGATGCGTTTCCGCGCATCCCGGGCGAGGCCGCAAACGCGGCCAGGACCGTGAAATCAGAAATCAACAATCGCGGCTTTGCCACGATAGTTGGTCTCTTCGCGGCCTTGCTCGCCCTTGGCTTCGCGGCCGAATGGCTGTTCAAGCGGGCGATAGAGCGGGTGAGACCCACCACCGGCCAGGCAGCCGAAACCGAAAGCAAAGATGGCCGTGCCGTCCGGCTGCTTGCGGAGTTGGTGCCGCTCGCCGTCTTTTCGCTGGTCAGCGCCGGGGTCTTCCTGGCGTTCCAATGGCCCGCTTTGCTGCGCCTCGTCATCCTGACATATCTGGTTGCCTTCATCGTCGTGCGGCTGGTGATGGCGTTTGGCAGGATTCTCCTCGCTCCGGTGGGCGCCCCCAGCCCGTCGGAAGAGCGAGGACATCTCCGACTGGTTCCGGCAAGCGATGCCGAGGCCCATTTCTGGTATCGTCGGCTGACCATCTTCGCCGGTTACCTGATGGCAGGCTGGGCAACCGCCAGCCTGCTTCCGGCACTCGGCTTTTCGCCCCCCTCGACGCGCCTCATAGCCTATCTGCTGGGCATCGGCCTTCTGCTCCTCGCCATCGAGATCGTCTGGCGCCGTCCGGACCGGGCGGCTGCAACGCAGCGACTGAGCGCTAGGGACTGGCTCCTTACCATCTATCTGATCGTTCTTTGGGGGTTGTGGGTTGCGGGTCTGAGCGGCCTCCTGTGGCTCGGCATCTATGCGTTGCTGCTGCCGAAAGTCTTGATCATAGCAGGCCAGGCAGCGGAGGCTCTAACTACGCGGCAACAGGAAGCCGCGTCGGCGAATTCGATTCGGACCGTGATGATCAACCGTGGCGCTCGCGCGCTGGTGATCCTGCTTGCGGTCCTGTGGCTGGCGATGATCTGGCGCATGAACCCAAGCGCATTGGCCGAAAGCAATACCCCGATGACGCGGATCATGCGTGGCATCCTGCAGGGTGCCGTGATCCTGCTGCTGGCCGACTTTCTCTGGCATTTGTCGAAAGCCTATATCGGCCGGAGGCTGGAACTGTCCACGGTCGATGATACGGTCAGCCCTGCCGAGGCAGCGCGCAGGGGTCGCCTGCGCACTTTGCTTCCGATCTTCCGCAACATGCTGGCCGTCCTCCTCGGCACCGTGGCGGTGCTGATGGTGCTGTCGGGGCTTGGCGTGCAGATCGGCCCACTGATCGCCGGGGCAGGCATATTCGGCGTCGCCATCGGTTTTGGCTCGCAGGCTCTGGTCAAGGACGTGATCAGCGGTGTCTTTTACATGCTGGACGATGCGTTCCGGGTTGGCGAATACATCCAGAGCGGCAGCTATATGGGCACTGTTGAATCCTTCAGCCTTCGTTCGGTGCGCTTGCGCCATCATCGTGGTCCGGTATTCACCGTTCCCTTCGGCGAACTGGGCGCGGTGCAGAATATGAGCCGCGATTGGGTGATCGACAAGTTCAGGATCCGCGTTCCGTTCGACACGGATGTCAGGGTTGTCAAGAAACTCCTCAAGGGGATCGGAGCGGAAATGCTCGCCGATCCCGAACTTGCGCCGCAGATCATCGAGACGGTGAAGATGAAAGGCGTTGAACAGTTCGGCGATTTCGGGATGGAGCTGAGCTTCTCCGTAATGACCAAACCCGGCTATCAGTCCGTTATCAGGCGTCGCGCCTACACCATGATCCAGCAGGCGTTCGCAGAAAATGGCATTCACTTTGCGCAACCCACGGTGCAAGTGGGAAGCGGCGACAAGAAGGAGGCGGCCATGGCGGCGAACACCGTGGTTTCGCTTGCCCAGCAGAAGGCCGCTCAGGCTGCGCAAGGTGAACCGACGGCCAACTAGACCATGATGCCGAAAAGCGGGAAGCGGTTTTCGGACGACATCATGGTCTATCTAGTTGATTTTACCGCATGTATGTGGCGCCAAGTGATTCCACTTGGCTGCAACATGCTCTATCGAGGCGGAATTTGTTGCTCGGTTCCCTCTGAAATCCAGGCGGTGAGCAGAGTGTAGGTGACGGCCAGGACCGTTGGGCCAATGAAGATGCCCAGAAAGCCAAAGGCGATCAAGCCGCCGATAACGCCAGCCAGAATGAGCAGCAGAGGCAGGTCCGCCCCTCTCTTTATGAGGATAGGACGTATGAACTGGTCGATCGTTGCGGCTACTATCGTAAATCCAAGCAGCACGGACCCCCACGTGATGTCGTTCGTATAGTACATCCAGATCACAGCAGGAACCAGGACGAGAGCGGGGCCGAGTTGGATCAGGCACAGGACGAACATCAGCGCAGTCAGCAGGCCGGCGAAGGGCAAGCCGACAATCACCAACCCGATCCCGCCGATGACGCTCTGGGCCAATGCGGTAACGACGACACCAAGCGCCACGCTGCGGATCGCCTGTCCTGCCAGGAACACGGCTCTTTCCCCGCGATCGCCAGCGAGCCGTCGGCCAAAGCGAATGAGATAGGCCGCGGATCTTTCGCCGCCGGCATACATGACCGCCGCTATCGCGGCGGTCAGCACAAATTGCAGCAACATGCCGCCTAAGCTTCCGACGGCCGACGCGACCCATTGCGTCAGCGTACCAGCATAGGGTGACAGCTTGGGCGCCAATTCCTGCATGCCGGTCGAGGAGAATTTTGCCCATACATTCGCAATGCTCGCGCCGACCACGGGAACACCGGCAAGCCAATCCGGCACTGGCGGCACACGCATGGAAAGGACTGTGCGCAACAAACCGCGGATGACATCGATATTCGTTACGATAGTGCTCAAGGCCAGCCAGAGCGGGACGATCAACACCAGAAGGATGGTAAGCGTCATGACGACCACGGCAGCCCAGCGGCGGTTGCCGGCACGGCGCTGCACCCAGAGCATCAACGGCCACGTGGCGAGGACCAAGGTCGTCGCCCACAGGATCGCCGGCAGGAAGGGCTGCATTATCCAGAAACTTGCGACGAGCAGCCCGCCGATGAACAGAACGGTGAGGGTCAATCGGCCGATATCCTGCTGGACATGCATCATATCGAACCTCCCAGTTCCGACGAGCATCGGACCCCTCAGCCGTACCACCCGAACCTTTCGGTCATGATCCCGGCACACTGGACATCGTACTCACGGCCATCCGGCAGTTAACGCAATGGCCAAGCATCAGTGCGACGGCCTTTACATGATATCGCGCAGCAAACCGTTGCTCTCCCTGAAGCAGTGCGGTTACTTCGATAAATCATAGGCTTGGCCGGACGTTCTCAGGTCATCAAGCGTCTTGTTAGCACAGGTTCCTGACTGCCCGTCGCCAACTCTGCGGGCTGCGCCGTCAATTGTAATGATACCTGCCTGTCTGCCCGGCGAGAGATAGACAGCAACTCCGTTGGCGTCCAACCTGGAGAAGTAGAAGGCATGATCGACGCCCTGAACCTCGCAGTAGATCAGATATGGGAAGTCCTTGAATGACAAGTCTTCGGTGAAGACCGGCGTCGCAGACAAAACGGCAAGCGAGCAACTGGCGGCACCAATCGAGGTCAATCTCTGCCGTAGCCAGTCCAGGCCAGTTTCCGGGGAAGACAATGTGATCATTCGAGCGATCTCCGTTTGGGCATCCTGGCTGCGAATACCTGTGCAAGCGTCAAACTGACCCTGACCGCACCCTCGCCAATTGATCTCTGTGCGGCCCGCCGGGCAGCTCGTCCATTTGCCAAACCATATGCCGAGCCGCTGGCCGGAGACTCCCCGCTAGTGGCCTCCCGAGAAGACCAGCGTCTTCACGGGAAGAAGGATTGCCTGGATCCTGAGGACGATGGCGTGGACGATTCCGACTGTATCGATGAGATGAAGATAGAATCGCTTCAGTGTGCTCAAGTCCTGCGTATCGAGTATGTCGTGATTGTTGGTGTAGGCGTTGGCGATGCAGCTGCTGCCGGGCGGAACGCCTTCGAAGCCGCCCTCGAACAGCGGTTCGAGATAAACGGTGATCGTCCCCGGCTGGGCCACCTGCTGGGCATCGATCAACTGATCGGACGCACGAATCTGTCCTGTCGCTATCAGTCCCTGAACGTTGGTCACGACCATCGGAATGATGGCCATAGGCTTGGAAATGCAAGTGACTTCGGCCACCATCCCGACTGACATCACCTGAGCTTCCAACTGGTTGAAGCCAGCTATCAGCCCCCACCGTCCCGCTTCCGAGGGGATCAGGACACCCGCCGGACGCATCAGCGGGTTGACGATGTCGCCCTTTCGAAGCGTGAACTGCTCGAGCGTGCCGCTGATACCGGCGCGCACGGTCGTCTTGTCAAGCTCGACCTGAGCCTGAGCAAGCTGGGCTTCGGCACTTGCCTTCTGCGCCGGCAGAATCGAAGAGATCTGGGTCTCAATCGTCTGCTTGTTGGCAATGACTGCCGACAGGTTGGCTTGCCTTCCATTGACGACATTCTGAAGCCTTTCGATCTCGCGCCGAGCGACGGAAGGGGAATCGCGCCTCATGAGTTCGGTCTTCATGGCGAGTTCGTCGACTGCCTGCTGGTATGAGCTCTGCGCCTCCCCTATCTGGGCGTCGGAGACCACGAGTTGCGACTTGGCAAGCACCACCGAAGCGTCGACCTCCGCAAGGCGGCGGCGCGCGGTCTCCAGAGCCGCCTCCTGTTCCGAACTGTCCAGCTTGAAAATGGGCTGGCCGGCGGTGACCTTGTCGCTGACCTTTACGAGAACCTCTTCTACACGGCCCGATCCTTCCGGAAGGATCGGCACGGTCCGATAGAACGACACGGCGTTCGACGTCGATGGGTGGAAATACAGGATAAGCGTGAAGAGCGTGATCGTGAGGGCGAGGCACGTCGTTATCCCGTATCGCAGTTCGAACCATACCGAATACAGCGTGATCTCATGGCCTATCCTCTTTCCCTGGACGAAGCGTCGATAAAGAAAATCGGGAAGGACCGTTATTACCGAACAGAGAAGCAGCTCGATCATGACTCAAGTTTCTCCTTGAGCTCCGGATGAGGCCGTTTATCGGCGGCACTCCCGCTTGGCGCCTGTTCGTTATCGCTGCCCGCTTGATAGCTTGCATCATTGTGGTGGCTGCCGCCCGTCCCGCCCGGGCCGGGCGGTAGACTACCAGCGGGCGACATACCCAACGCGATCTCCTCCCGCGCCGGGGTCGATGTTGCCTCAATTCTTGGCCGACGCCAGCCGGCCATCTTGGCCAGCGAGTCGGCCATTCCGGCCAACGGTGCATGGAGGTCGGGGATAGGAACAAGTGCGAGAAGCAGGGCCGCAACCCAGAACCAGTTGTTGTGGGTGAACAGCGCCAGTAATGCCAGCACGGCCACGACTTCGAATTGCAGCTTGTTGGCGTTGCCATGCGCAAGGTGCTCAGGCAGCGCATGCAGCCTGAAGTACAGGCTGCCCAAGCCCACAATCGCAAGGACGAGGAAGATTGCGCAGCCGATCAAGAATACGTCTGATTCGCCCGGCGCCGTTATGAACACAGGAAGATGGTGAGGGGCTGCTGGATGTATCGCGTTCGTCATCACCGCTCATCTTTCGGGTTACGCCAATTACGACTGGCAGTCCCGTTTTTCGCCGCGCAAGACACCGGACGAAATTCTACAATGATCATCCGTCAGCCTCTGTGCTCTCCGCACCCAATAAATACCGAATGATCTCGTCCTCGAGTTCCGCGACAAAAGAGGTATACTCGACAATCTCGGCCGGACGTTTCGGCCTTTCTTTCTTCAACCTGGTCAGCGTTTCGCGCGCGAGGCGATAATCTTCGCACAGATCACGCAGAACGTCGTCCGTGGCCATGCGGGACTTGATGAGATCAGCAACGTCCACGAACCGAGCCAAAGCGGCTGTCAGCGGCATTGACCGGTTCTTCGGATCCGCCATGGGTCGTCAATCCATTGACCACGTTGGTCCATCCATTCATGGACCTCCCCGCTCCCGGCGCAAGTAAGTTACTGTAACCGGAAGATGCCCACAAACCGTGCGGCCAGATGACAGTGAGCCGCAAGGCAAGGGCCGTAACGCTACCCGCCAATAGGGCCTGCAATCGCTTTGTCTGCTCGGGAATATTTGGAGGTGCTGACGTCGGGATCAACTCGGCTGGATGCCGGCAGAGGCTACAGCACCGTTGATCGCATCCATCAACAATTTGCCCGAAACCGGCTTCTCCAGATAGGCACTGCAGCCTGCGGCAGCGGCTGCTCCACGTGTTGGTTCGCTGTCATCCGCAGTCACCAAGACCACTGGCACCCGGATTCCGGCGCTGGACAGCCGGCATAACAACTCGATCCCTGAAATGCCTCCGAGATGAATGTCCAGGACCAGGCAATCTGCCTCCGCGGGCTCCGCATCCATCTGAAACTCTTCCGCCGACGCAAAGGTCCTGACTTCCAGGCCGTGTGCCTTTAGCAGGCGCGCGATCCCCTTCAGAAATTCGCTATCGTCATCGACTACATGGATGAGTTTGCCTTCCAACATGGCGATCCGCCTGCCTCGACATATGAACGCATGACGCACCAGCAGTGCACCCTTCGCAGGGAATTAGATAAAGCTCATCTTCGTCGATGCATATTGTCCTGGGGGACAGGCTGCTGCCACGCCTCAAGGCATGTCGGCCGATGTATCAGCCTCGGTCAGGACGTCCGTGATGCGGCTTGCCTGAGGGCGAAAGCGAGCTGACAGGCGGGTTATCTGTCGCCTGCTCGTGAAGCAAGACCCCGAGCCGCTCTGCCAAGGACACTAGCTCGGCGACTGTTCTGGCACCGAGCTTGTCAAAGATATGCTGTCGGTGGGCCTTGATCGTCCGTTCCGTTATTCCAAGCGCGTGTGCCGTCTGTTTGTTCAACTTGCCTCGAACGACATGATCGAACACCTCGCGCTCCCGCGGGGTCAGCTTATCAAACAATGACCGCGCGTCGCTGAGCCACTCCCGCTGCGTCTGGTCGGCGTAGTAGCGCTGGAACGCGCGCTCGATGCTGTCCACCAAGGCTGACCCGGATACCGGCTTTGTCAGGAAATCGTCGGCGCCTGCCTTTATTGCCCGCACTATCGTCGGAACGTCCCCATGGCCGGTGAGGAAGACGATCGGAAGAGAAGACCCAAGTTCCGCCAGCCGCGCCTGCAGGTCAGGTCCGCTCAGACCGGGCAGGCTGACATCCAGCAATATGCAGCCGGTTCCGATGCCGGTGCGAACCTGCTCCAGGAAACTGTCGGCAGACGGATACTCGGCAATCTCGTAGTCGCTCGCCCGCAGCAGGCGGCCGATCGCTGCACGAAATGACGGGTCATCGTCTACTATGTGGATCAATTGGCGCATCACATTGTGCCATCTGCTTGAACTAAGGGCAGCCGAACTCGGAATATGCTACCGCCGCCACTCTGGTTCTCGACGTGTATCGAACCGCCATGGGCCTCGACGATCGTGCGGGCGATCGACAGTCCCATCCCCATTCCGTGCACCTTTGTCGTATAAAACGGATCGAAGACATGGCCCAGCCTATCCGACGGGATGCCGGAACCGGAGTCTGAAACCGCAATCTGTGCGGTCGCCCCGTTGAGCCGCGCCGTGCCGACCGTGACGCGCCGCGATCCCTGCCGTGCGTCGCGGATAGCTTCGATGCCGTTCATGACAAGGTTCAGGACGACTTGCTGCAGCTCGATCAAATCGCCCCGGATTTTGAGCGGTTTCGGCTCAAGGTGCTGCATCAGGTTCACATCGCTCGCCGACGCTTGGACGGAGACGAATTTGAGAACCTCTTCTACCACATGGTTCAAGTCGACGTCCTGCATCTCGACCTGCGCCTTTTTCAACAGGCGGCGCAGCCTTGCTATAACCTCGCTCGCCCGCTCGGTGTTGCGCCTCACATCGGCCAGTATCTCCTTGATTTCCTCGATATCGGGCGTGGAAGAGCGAAGCAGCAATTCGGCTGTCTCCGCGTTGGCGAGGACCGCGCCGAGCGGCTGGTTGAGCTCGTGCGCAATCGATGCGGACAGTTCGCCCGCCGTCGCACGCCGGTTCACATGCGCCAGTTCGCTCAACCGGGCGCGCGCTTCGACTTCCGCCTTTCGCCGCCACCAATGCTCATAGAGCAGACCGGCGATGAGACCGCTCTGCAATAGAAGCACGACGATGGTGATCGCGATCTCCCAAGGATATTGCTGCCAGATGGGCAGGACACGATTCCGGATATCGCTGTCCGCCGGCAGGCGGCTTTCGTCCACGCCCCAGCGTTGCAGCTGTCTCCAATCGAAGACGAGCCTCAACGAGTTCCCCATTGTGACAGGGATGCCGGCCACGTTTTGGCCGTCGAGAACCTGAAGTGCGAGTTGCGCCGCCTCTTTTCCAATAAGCGACGGGATAGCCACATATCCACCAACGGCCCCCCGGCCGATATAGCTCTCCACCGGGGCTATAATTGGCCTGTTTGCCGTTCGAGCGATCATGCCGAGCGCGTCGGCTGGAGGAAAATATGTTCCGGCCCCGTCAGAATAGACGGCCGTGTAGAGTATGGCACAATCTTTCGGAAGGGATGCCACGCGATTGCGCAACTCCGCCATGGGCAGACTGGTCAGGTCGATCAGGTCCAGCTCGCGCGCGACGGCCGGCACCTCATCCTTAAAGTGTTTGAATACCAGCTGGTCCTCGAAACTGTCACCAACGACAGCGACGTGCCTGAGATTGGGCACGACCGCGCGCGCGGCCAAAACCATGTCCTCCAATCGCAGCCGCGTCATCTTGCCGGTGACGTCACCGGGCAGGGACAAGCTCTCGATCGTCGCTTCGTCGACGAACGCGAACACCACCGGGACGCCGGGCCACAGATGCGGACGCCAGCGGAGAGCGTAGTGGAGTGCTCCAGCTCCAACCGTGACGACGACCCCGATCGGCTTGTCTCGATATTTTGCGCTGAAGTGCCTCTCCAGGCTTTGCTCATATTCCTCGCCGCTGAAACGGCTGAGGTCCAGATTCTCGACATAAAGGGTGACCGGCGCCGTCGCGGGATCGTTTACCTCCGAGCGCAGGCCGTTGAAGATCGAGGCATAGAACGGCCCCCTCACATCCGATTGCTCAAGGACCAGGATTGATCGTGTTCGTGGCTCGGCGGCCGAAACTGCCGACGGAAAGAATGCGATGGAGCAGCCGATCATCCAAATGAGGACCGTTCCGTTCACAACATTTAGTCGTGGTCGGAATGATTGCTTCCAGCTTGCAACAGCAAACCTATCTGCGAACGCCGTAAGCCGTGAATGGTTCGCAAGCGAATTAAATTCGGCCATGATCAAGCAAGATTGTTCTCACTCTATCGGCCCCCTGGCGATGTTACTATGTACGTCGGTACAATGTCCCGGCGGACAACGTACATTTAGCCAATAGGAGTAGTCCTCCCGCGAGGCTAAGCTTGCGCCTGTTCTTAGGCAAGTCAACGGCGGTATCCGCCGCTGGTTCGATCGCGCTGCTGAGGGTCAGCATGACGTCCAGTGCAGAACTTCGCGTGATAACGGCTTCCGGAGATGGCTCTGAAGCGGTCATCTGCGCCGAAACGACGGCCTTCGAAGCTGTTTCGGCGGCGGAAATCCGGAAAGAGGTGCAACGAATCCTCTGCTCGGCCCAGTTCAATGCCTCCGAGCGCAATCGGCGCTTCCTCGAATACGTGGTCGAGGAAAAACTGGCGGGCCGGTCGGAGCGCATCAAGGCTTACACCATCGCGACCGTGGTGTTCGGGCGCGGTGTCCATTTCGATCCCCAACAGGACCCCGTCGTGCGCATGGAGGCCAGGCGGCTGCGCCGCTCGCTTGAACGCTTCTATCTGACTGAAGGCGAGCATGGCCCGGTCAGGATTACCGTGCCCAAAGGCGGATATGTGCCGGAGTTCCATGATTCGATGGCCTTGGCAGAGGCCGGAGTGGAAAACTCTTCCGCCGCGCCGCACAGCAGCGACTATGTCGCATCCGTCCTGGTCAAGCAGTTCGAAGTCGAAGGCGATCAGTCCATATTCCTGAGCTACGGGCACGGGCTGACGCGTCAGCTCATGATCGGGCTTTGTCGTTACCCGCACCTCTGCGTATTTGGATCAAGGTCGCACTCGCCGAGTGGACTTGCGCTCGACGAGTCGACGCTGCTGGCAGGGCCGAATGTCGATTACATATTGACTGGCAGCAAGGCGGTGGCAGCCGGCAGGCTGCATGTCGATGCAGTGCTTCTGGAGGCCAGAACGGGTCGTGTTCTTTGGGGGCAGAATTTCGAGAGGGAACTGCAGCCGAAGGGCATCTTGAACGTCCGCGACGACCTGGCAAACCTGATAGTGCGGACGTTGGCACAACCTTTCGGCGTGATCTTCGACCATAGAGCCCGGCAAGCCGTCGGAAGGGAACGCCCGGCCCTCACCACGTTCGACTGCATGGTTCTGTTCCACCAGTATCGCCGGTCGTATCGCAGGAAGCTCTACTGGTCGGCTCGCGAGAGCCTTGAACGCGCTGTTGCCTCGGATTCGGATTGCGCCGAGGCATTCGCCTGCTTGTCCCACCTCTACACCGACGGCCATCGGTTCGGGTTAGCGTCGGAAGAACCGTCTGACGGACTGCGCCAACGCGCGACCGCGCTTGCTCACAAGGCCATCGAAATAGCGCCCGATTCAAGCTGCGGCTATCACGCACTGGGACTGGCATATTGGTTCCAGCAGGACGTGGAAGCGAGCCTTCGGGCAACCCAGACCGCTCTTGCGCTCAACACAAATGCCGCCGAGGTGGCAGCTGACCTCGGCCTCCATTGGTCGTTGCTTGGCGTGTGGGAGCGAGCGCTCCCCCTCCTCGATAACGTATCGTTAATGAACCCTGTCCACGGCGCAACTCATTGCGCCGGGCTTTGCCTCGATCATTTCGTCGCCGAGCGCTTCGAGCAAGCCCTTGCCTCAGCAAGGGAAATTCCTCTGCCTGTCGCCTATGGTCACGCCTTGAGAGCCATCTCTCTGGTACGCCTTGACCGGAGGGAAGAGGCAGCCGATGCGGTCAGGTGCATTCTCGACATCGATTCACAGTATGGTGAGGACGTGTTGCCTGATTTAGGCGGTGGCAATCTGCACCCCGATCTGGCTGACAGGGTCGCAGAAGCGCTCGGTGACGCCGGCCTTGCAAGGGAAAGGCATAGCTATGCCCTTGGTAGCGCCACAGCGCCGAAGCTACGGTAACTTACTCTCCTGATTCTTGATCCGGTCAGGTCCTCCCTACACATTTCTCAGCGAGAACCGCGGTGCCCGGGGCTCGCCTTGACGCCACGTTTCCGTTTGGACGCGAAGGCGAGGAAAGAACCGCTACAGACGCCGCACCAATACATACGGCGCGATGAGCGATCTCGGAAGGGAGCACGTCATGGTCAAGGGCCGTGAGACGGAAAATCGCCAGCAGCGTATCGACCATTTCTTCTCAATGCCTGCGGCGCGTGCCGACAGGTGGCGGGATCTCACCGCAATCGCCAACGATTGGTCCGCCGGCGCGGCCAATCGATCTTCGGTCGAAGCGGCCCTCAGTGCTCTCGGCGCGATCGAGGAGTACCACGCCTTTCCTGGCCGTCGGCTTATGTCCAAACTGGCCGAGCGCCTGCATGCAGGCTCTGCCGAATCTTTTGCCGAACTTGCCCGTCGGCTCTCCAGATCGGTCGTCACCCGCCAGTACAAGCACGATTCAGCCGATTGGCGCAGCGATGACTCTGCCGCCGCGTCGGAGAACGCGTTTGTCGAAACGTTAGAGAGCGGTGGAAGCCGGCGTCCATATTTCGAGATGCTTCTGGTTACGCCCGAAGCCGCGATGCGCAGTTCACTAACCGACGAAATGCGGCGGCTGCGGCGGCCAGAAGACGCCTTCATCTATGAAGCCGTACAGGTCGCGTCTTTCGAGGACGCGATAAGCGCAGCAATTATCAATCCGGCGATCGCGGCGGTGACCATCTACGAAGGTTTCGCCCAGAAATCCCTGCATGACGCGCAGACCTTGCGCAACTTTCTTGGCGCCACGGGTTTCGGATCCCCCGAAGTGGGCGAGCGGGACCGGCCTCTTGCACTGGCGAACGCCCTGAAACGCATCCGGCCCGAGCTTGACATCTATCTGCTCTCGGATCGTCGGGTGGAAGCGGTGGCGGGCGACCCACGTGCCGCAGCGGTGCGCCGCGTGCTCTATTCGGTGGAAGAACTGCTGGAGCTCCACCTCACCGTCATGGAGGGGATAGCAGCACGGTTTCGCACGCCCTTCTTCGACAATCTGAAGAAATACGCGATGCGCCCGATAAGCACGTTTCACGCCTTGCCGATCGCGCGTGGCAAGTCGGTGCTGAAGTCGGACTGGATCCGCGACATGGGCGAATTCTACGGCTTGAACCTGCTGCTGGCGGAAAGCAGCGCAACGACGGGCGGGCTCGACAGCCTTCTTGAGCCTACCGGCAATATCAAGCAGGCGCAGGACATGGCTGCGCGCGCCTTCGGAGCCGACCGCGTCTTCTTCGTCACCAATGGCACCAGCACTTCGAACAAGATGGTGCATCAGGCGCTGGTCGCGCCCGGCGATATCGTCATTCTCGACCGCAACTGCCACAAATCCCATCATTACGGTCTCGTGCTGGCCGGCGGGCAGCCTCTCTATGTCGAGGCGTTCCCCATGACCGAATACTCGATGTACGGCGCGGTCCCGCTGGCGAGCGTCAAGAAAGCGCTGCTCGACCTGAAGGATGAAGGCCGTCTCGATCGCGTGAAGATGGTTGACCTAACCAACTGCACCTTTGACGGGCATATCTACAACACCCGGCGGGTCATGGAGGAATGTCTGGCAATCAAGCCCGACCTGATCTTCCTCTGGGATGAGGCATGGTTTGGCTTCGCCCGCTTCTCGCCCTTCCTGCGAACCCGGACGGCGATGGGCGCTGCGGCCGAGATCGAGAGCTGGATGCGCGATCCGAAATCGGTCGAAGACTACGAGCGCCAGCAGGCAGGGCTCGGAAAGTCGCCGTCGCGCGAAACACTGCTCGCAACCCGCTTGATTCCCGATCCGAGGCAGATTCGCCTGCGCGTCTATCAGACGAACTCAACGCACAAATCGATGTCGGCCTTGCGTCAGGGATCGATGATCCTGGTGAAGGACGTCGACTACTTTACCGTGGAATCGCAGTTTCGCGAGGCCGTCTTCACACATGCCTCCACCAGCCCCAACCAGCAGCTGATCGCGAGCCTGGACGTCGCGCGGCGGCAGATGGAACTGGAGGGATACGGCCTCGTCGCCAATGCGATTGAAATCGCGCTCGCCATACGCCGCGAGGTAAATTCGCATCCGTTGATCTCGAAATACTTCAAGGTGCTCGGCGCCGACGCAATGATCCCGGCCGAGTTCCGTAGCAGCGGATTCGTCGACTTCCTGCACCCAGGCGTCACCTGGGTGGACCAGGTGCGCAGCATGCACGAGGACGAATTCTGCCTCGATCCCACCCGCATGACGCTCGTCTGCGGAACTGCGGGCTTCGACGGAACCGAATTCAAGGGGCTGCTGGCAAACACCTATGACATTCAGCTCAACAAGACGTCCCGCAATTCGGTGCTGCTGCAGTCCAACATAAACAACACGCGCAGCGACATCGCGCACCTGATCCGTGTCCTGCTTGAGATTTGCCATGGCATCGAGACGCAGCTCGCGCAGGGTGGCGAGGCCGGTCGCGCAGCGTTTGACAAGCGCGTGAAGTCGCTCATGCACGATGTCCCCGAACTGCCGAACTTCAGTCGGTTTCACCAGACTTTCAGGGGCGATGCCGGCAAGAAGACGCCCGAAGGCGACATGCGCACGGCCTTTTATGGCGGCTACAACCCGGCCGCCTGCGAATATGTGCCGCTGAACTCCGAGGCGTGCGACCGGCGGCTGAAGGATGGGCCGGAAATGGTTTCCGCCAACTTCGTCATCCCCTATCCGCCTGGCTTTCCGATCATGGTGCCAGGCCAGGTGATCACCGGCGAAACGATCGATTTCATGCGCAAGCTCGATGTCAAGGAGATCCATGGCTACGAGCGGACCAAGGGCTTGAAGCTCATCAAGCCCCAAATCGTGGCGGCGAAGACGGTTAGATGAAAATGGACCCCAGCAACCCGAAAACCCACGCAAGCCGCAGCCTCGTCGCAGGAGGGGATCATGTTTGAATGGTTTGCAAACACGCTTCGCCAATATCCCGAAATTGCTATCTTCCTATCTTTGGCCCTGGGATATTACTTTGGTTCTTTTACTTATAAGGGCCTCGGCCTCGGAGCGGTAACAGCGACGCTGATCGCCGCCGTGATCATCGGGCAACTTGGAATCGAGGTTGCCGGCCCGCTGAAGCCATTCTTCTTCCTGATGTTCCTGTTCGCCGTGGGCTACGGGGTGGGGCCGCAATTCGTCCGAGGCATCGCAAAGGATGGACTGCCGCAGGCGATTTTTGCGGTTATCGTATGCGTGTTCTGCCTGCTCGGTGCATATCTCGCCGCCATTTTCGCCGGTTACGACGTCGGCTCAGCGGCCGGGCTCTATGCCGGATCCCAGACGATTTCGGCGTCGATGGGTCTCGCGACCGATGCCATCAATCGACTTGGCCTGCCTGCAGAGCAAACCAGGAACCTGCTCGATGCGATGCCGGTCGCATACGCCGTCACTTACATCTTCGGCACGATCGGCTCAGCCGTCATCATCGCGTTGATAGGCCCGGCTCTGCTCGGCATCGATCTCGAAACCGCATGCAGGAAATACGAGGAAAGTCACGGCGGAAAGAAGGCGGTCGGCGGTCCCGGCACTGCGTGGCATCAGTTCGAGCTGCGAGCTTACCGCGTGCGGAAGGACGGACAAATAGCCGGCAAGACGGTCATTGAGGCGGAGCGGCTCCTGCCCGAACAGCGGATTTATCTTCAGCGCATCAGGCGCGGCGATGAAGTGATGGACGCAACTTCGGACACTGTGATCCAGGAAGGCGACATCGTATCGACGGTCGGTCGGCGCGAGATCCTGGTTGGTCTGATCGGTACGGCAGCCGAGGAAGTCGATGACCGCGAATTGCTGGCGGTACAGACGGAAGGTGTCGACGTCTATGTTACGAGCAAGGAAGCTGACGGGCGGACGCTGGCCGAGTTGGCGCAGACCCCTTGGGCGCGTGGTGTTTTTCTGCGGAAAATCACGCGCGGAGCGACTGCGACCGATATTCCTATCCTCCCTGACACGCAGATCAACCGCGGCGACATCCTCACCCTTGTCGGACGCATCCAGGACGTTACGCGCGCAACCAAGGCCCTGGGCTATCCAGACCGGGCGACGGACGTCGCTGACGTAATGTTCATCGGCGCGGCAATCTCGATCGGCGCTCTCCTGGGTGCACTCGTCTACAATATCGGCGGCGTGCCCCTCACCCTTTCCACTTCCGGGGGAGCCTTGATTGCCGGCCTCTTCTTCGGATGGCTTCGCTCGGTGCGCCCGATGTTCGGCCGCATACCTTCGCCTACCGTATGGTTCATGAATTCGGTCGGTCTCAACGTGTTCATCGCTATCGTCGGCATCGCCTCCGGTCCGAAGTTCATCGCCGGGCTTCAGCAACTCGGCTTTGGCCTGTTCCTGTGGGGTATTTTCGCAACGACTCTACCGCTCGTTCTGGCGATGTATGTCGGCAAATATCTGTTCCGCTTCGATGACGCCATCCTGTTGGGTGCTGTCTCGGGGGCACGCACCACCACGGCTTCGCTCGGGATGGTCAATGACCGTGCCAAGAGCCAGATCCCTGGCCTTGGCTACACCGTCACCTACGCGGTCGGGAATACGCTTCTGACAATCTGGGGAATGGTGATCATCATCCTGCTGACATAGGCGCTGATCGGCGCGCTTGATGATGATCATCACCCTGTCAATGCCCCACTGGACCCAGGGAGTGAGCCATGACTGAACTGCTGACCCTTCGCAAATTCGAAACTCTCGGCCCGTTCGAGATCAAGAACGAACTGATCGGCTTGGCCAAGGCCGCGTCCCGTCTCGCCCAGTCATCGTTCTTGAACGCAGGCCGCGGCAATCCCAACTGGATCGCTACCGAGCCGCGAGAAAGTTTCTTCCTGCTTGGTCAATTCGCCATCACCGAGAGCAAGAGCGTGATGGATATTGCCCCCGGCATCGGCGGTATGCCGCGGGTGAACGGCATCGCCTCGCGTCTGGAGGCATGGCTTACCAAGCATGACGATATGCCCGGTGCTGCCTTCCTGTCCGCGATGGTGAATTTCGCGATCGAGAAGTTCTCGTTCGACCGCGATGCCTTCGTGCATGAACTGGTCGATTCCATCATCGGCGACAACTATCCCGTCCCCGACCGCATGCTGGTCCACAATGAGCGGATCGTGCACGAGTATCTCATGTGGGCGATGTGTGGCCAGCCCCGTCCGTCCGGCAAGTTCGATATCTACGCCGTCGAGGGCGGCACGGCGGCAATGTGCTACATCTTCAAGTCGCTCAAGGCCAATCGCCTGCTGTTTCCCGGCGACACGATTGCGCTCGGTACGCCGATATTCACGCCCTATCTCGAGATGACCCACCTCGAAGACTACAATCTCAAGGTGGTGAACATTGCCGCGCCGCAGGAGAACCGGTTCCAATACACGGACCAGGAACTGAAAAAGCTTGAGGATCCGAAGGTGAAGGCGTTCTTCATCGTGAATCCGGGAAATCCCACCGGTATGGGAATGAACCGGGAGACGATCACGAAAATCGCCGATCTCGTCAAAACAAAGCGTCCGGACCTAATGCTTCTGACCGACGACGTATACGGAACCTTCGTCGACGATTTCCGCTCGCTTATGGGCGAACTCCCCCGCAATACGATCGGTGTATATTCCTACTCCAAATATTTCGGCTGCACCGGTTGGCGGCTTGGCGCAATCGCGATCCACGAGGACAACATCTTCGACGAGAAGATCGCCCAGTTGCGGGACGAATACGTAAAGGCGCTGGACAAGCGCTACGGGCCGATCACACTGGAACCACGCAAACTCAAATTCATCGATCGGATCGTCGCGGATAGCCGCGACATCGGCCTCAATCATACCGCCGGCTTGTCTCTGCCTCAGCAAGTGATGATGACCATGTTTTCGCTTTACGAGCTGATGGACGTGGACAAGCGGTACCAGAAGGCGTGCATGGAGATCGTGCATAAGCGGTTCCGGTCGCTGATCGAAAGCCTCGGGCTCCAGTTGGAGCCAAATGCCCACTACAACGGTTACTATGGCTTGATCGACTTCGAGTTCTGGGCGCGCAAGAACATCGGTGACGAGGCGGTGGACTACCTCAAAAAGCACGTCCATCCGCTTGACCTTGCGTTTCGCCTCGCCGAAGACCATGGCACCGTCCTGTTGAACGGTGGCGGGTTCGAGGCGCCGCAGTGGTCGTTGCGCGTCTCGCTCGCCAACCTGCCCGACGAGGCATACGACGCAATCGGCCGGGGCGTACGAACGATCGCGCGCGGCTATCGCGATGCCTACCAAGCGGCGAAGACGGCGGCGGCAAAGCAGTGAGCGAACCGTTTCGAACCTACCGCGCGACACTCCGGCCGGGTGGTAGGTTCTGATGCTGCCCTGGCTGGAGCAATTCCTGGTCCGCTATCCCGAGCTGGCGCTCTACCTGGCGATCGCCATCGGTTACTATATCGGCAATATTAAGTTCGGGACCTTCTCATTCGGCCCGGTGACCGGCTCGCTCTTCGCTGGAATCTTCATCGGTCAGTTTGCCCATGTGCCCGCTTCGCCGATGACGAAGTCCTTCCTGTTCCTGCTCTTTCTGTTCGGAATAGGATACTCGGTCGGCCCCCAGTTCCTCCAGACGTTGCGGAGGGACGGGCTGAAGTCGGTGCTGCTTGCACTGGTCTGCACGCTGGCGGGGCTGGCAACGGCGTTTGCAGTGGCGCAGGTCCTCGATCTTGACGCCGGATTTGCAGCCGGCCTGCTCTCCGGCGCCCTGACGCAAAGCGCTGCCATGGGCACTGCCACCGAAGCCATCGGCGCCCTTCCGATGGCTGAGGCAGATCGCGTCCAGCTCGTCGCTCACGTGGCTGTGGCGGATGCTGTCTGCTACCTGTTCGGCGCCGTAGGAGCGATCTGGTTTTGCAGCGTCGTCGGTCCGAAGCTGTTGAACGTCGACCTCGTGGCGGAGGCCAAGGAGCTTGAGCGCAAGCTCGGCATCGAGCGTGAGACGCCGGGCGCGGTATCAGGCTATCGCCAGTTCGAGATCCGGGCCTATCGAGTGGCAGCTGACGGTATGGCAGTGGGCAAGTCGGTACCGGAAGCCGAAAACCTGGTTCCACAGGCCCGCGTCTTCATCATGCGCATCAGGCGCCACGGCGAACTCATCGAAGTCCATCCCGGCCTGGTGCTGGAAGCAGATGACGTCGTCGCCGTGACCGGTCGTCATGAAGCGATCGTAAGGCTGATAGGAGCCCGCGCCGAGGAGGTCGAAGACAGCGAGCTGCTGACGGTCCCGTTCCTCGTCAGCCGGATTCTCCTCACCAAGATGGCTGGCAAGACCATCAAGGAGGCAGCAAACCAGGACTGGGCGCGCGGACTCTATCTGCGCTCGATCAGTCGAGGAGGCGTCGACGTGCCGCTCGCGCCGGACCTGGCGCTGGAGCGGGGCGATATCCTGACCCTCGTCGGCCCCGAGCCTGTAGTGACCCGTGCCGCCTCGCATCTCGGCTCCGTGATCGCTCAGACGACGGCGACGGATTTCATCGTACTTGGACTGGCAATTTTCCTCGGCGGCCTGGTAGGCACGCTCTTGCGGTTTCCGATGGGCGGTGTCGTCGTTTCGCTGGGGACGAGCGTCGGCGCCCTGATCGCCGGCTTGGTGGTCGGGCACCTCAGGACCCGTCATCCGCTGTTCGGGCGAATTCCGGACGGCGCCATTGCGCTCATGACTTCGCTAGGCTTGGCAGCTTTCGTCGCGATGACCGGACTGCATGCCGGGCCGGTTTTCATCTCGGCCATCAGGGAGGTCGGGATCGGCCTCTTGCTCGGGGGCGCAGTGGTGACGCTGACGCCTCTGCTCGTCGGGTTGCTCTTTGGCCGTTACGTGCTGCGAATGAACCCTGTGCTGCTTCTGGGCGGCATCGCAGGGGCACTGACGATGACGGCGGCAATGGCTGCCGTCCAGACACAGTCGCAAAGCCCGGTCGCTGTGTTGGGCTACACACCGGCATATCCCATTGCCAATATACTTTTAACTCTGTGGGGAACGGTGATAGTAATTGCTACGGGGGTTCCTGCTTGAGTCTACCGAGTTATTTCGGAGAGAGGGAAGTCGGTGATGAGGGATAACGCCGCGAAGTCGCCCGCGATCACGGGGCTGATTCTGCTAGGGATTGCATTTTCGTCCGGATCGGCGATGGCCGACGGTTTAAAGCCGATTGAATACACATTCGGCGACGGGACGGTTATCAGATTGTCCGGCCAGATAAATATGGGTGTGCTCAGATACGACGACGGTCAGGAAGTCGACACCAATTTCGTAGACAATGACAACTCCGGTACGCGAGCCCGTTTGCAACTCTTTACAGTCCGAGGTGACTGGAAATTCGAATCCACCTTCGAGGTCGAATACCAGCCGCTGGCATCAAACGACGTCAGCCAATTCAACCACAGGCCGAACTGGGACTTCGGGCAACGGAATATCCGCAAGGCTGAGATCGCCTTTGCCAATGAGCGTTTCGGCAAGATCTGGCTGGGTCAGGGAAGCACGGCCAGCGACGGCACCGCCGAAGTCGATAAATCGGGAACGGGTATTATCGCCTATTCCAGCATTCCGGATACTTCTGGAGGCTATTTCTTCCGATTCCAAGATGATGGTCTGTCGGACATTCAGGTTGGCGACGCCTTCTCGAACTTCGATGGGCTGGGACGCAAGTTCCGGATCCGGTATGATACGCCGACATTCAACGGGTTCGGCCTGCGCACCTCTTACGGCGTCGACTGGCTCGCCGACGATCCGGAAGGGATGTACGATGTAGCCGCTACCTACACGGGTGATTTTGACGCTGTCGCGCTGGAGGGTGCAGTCAGCTGGTCGCACAATGAGGCGAGCGATACCGATCTGCTCGCCGCGTCGGTTTCCGGACTGCACAAACCGACCGGGATCAGCCTGACGCTTGCCGCGGGCCAGGAGGATACGGACGCGCCTTCAGGCTATTACGGCTATGCGAAACTCGGCTACGAGAGGGACTTTTTCGATATCGGTTCCACGGCTTTTTCGATCGACTATTATCTTGGAAAGGATATCGCAGCCGCCGATTCCGAAAGCCGTTCCTTCGGCCTGGCCGCGGTCCAGAACATAGACAAGGCAAACCTCAAGCTATGGCTCCTGTGGCGAGATCACGACTACGACGATAGCAATGGCGAATACGAGGACGGCCAGGCAGTCTTCGGCGGTGCCCTGTTTAGGTTCTGACTGACGCCGAACCCTGCCGCAAGACATCGACGCCCGAGACTTGGTAATGTCCTCAGCAGACTGTCCGGGGGGCATTAGTATTGTGCTGGCGCCGAGTCGGACAAAGCGAACCATCGTCTCCGCCGCAGATTGGCGAGCAAGCTACGGTAACTTACCCCTAGACCCTTGAACTCTGTCCCTGACCGGCGACAATCGGCCTGAGTGAACAACTGGTTGCGGAATCCGCGCTGGTCACCGTCGCCGTCAAAATGCCTGACCCGTCCAGGCGGTGGCAAATATGCCCCGGCGAGCTCGCTACCTCGTAGGTGTAAAGTGTCATGTCGCTTATGTCCCGCTCGAGCGCAGCCCAAGTAGTCGCGATCGCACTCGTGCTAACGGCAGCCATCTCGGCAACGGCCTCCGCGCAGTCGCAGCCGCAGCCGGCCACCGCTGCGGCGACCGCATCCCCGGCCAAGGCGCCGGAACCGCTGTCTGATGACGAACTTGAAGTCCTGGTCGCCCGATTTGCGCTCTATCCGGACGAACTGGTCGCTCTGGTCTGCGCGGCCTCGCTGTTTCCGCTGCAGATCGTGGAGGCTGAACGCTTCCTGGAGAAGCGGGCAAAGGACAAGACGCTGGAACCCAAGGACAGTTGGGACGGCAGTGTGATCTCGCTGCTCAACTATCCCGAGGTCGTCAAGATGATGAGTGAGGACCTGGATTGGACGCAGGCCTTGGCGGACGCGCTGACCAATCAGCAAAAGGACGTCCTCATCGCCATCCAGCAGCTGCGCGAGGAAGCCGTCGCCAAGGACATCATCAAGAGCGACGACAAGATCAAGGTGGTCGGGAGCGGCGACAACATCGTTATACAGCCGGTCAACGCCGAGACCATCTATGTGCCGCGCTACGAGCCTGAGATGCTCTATGAGACCGGCTATGCGCCAGCCCCGATCTCCTACTACTCTGAGCCCTATCCAAGTTATTACTACCCAACTGCCGGATTCTGGGCTGGCGCGGTAACCGGAGCCTTCTTTGGCGCGATCGTCGACTGGGACGACTGGGGCGTCTGGGGCGGTGACTGGGACGGCGACGTCGACATCGACTGCAACGGGTGTCTCAACAACATCAACGGCAAGGTGAACTGGAAAGATGTCGACTGGAAAAACGTCGACCGCTCCAAGCTTAAGATCGATAGGGACCAGTTGGCCAAACTCGATCGCACGTCGATCAGAAATGGCATCAAGGCTGACGGCCGGAACTCGATCCGGACGAAGGCATCGGATGTCAGGAACCAGCGGGCAAGCGATCTGTCCCGCAAGGCAGAGCTGGGCAAGGATGTACGCAAAAGCGCACTGGCCGATCCCCAAAGGAGATCGAGCGATCTGAGCAGGGCCAATGTGCAGAAGTCCAAGGCGAAAGCTCGTTCAAAGTCTGGAACTCAGAAAGCCACCAGGTCGAGCGGAAAGAAAGTTGCCAGCCGTGCGTCCGGAAAGCCGAAAGCCGGCGCCCGTGTTGATCGTCGCCCGAGCAAGCCCTCCGGACTGGGCAATGTGAACCGCGGTAAAGTGGCCAAGGTAAGCTCGAGCCGCGGGCGCCAGAGCATGGGTGGCGGCTATCGGGGCGGCGGCCATCGAGGTGGCGGCCATGTCATGCGCAGCGGCGGGCGTCCTGGCGGCGGCGGTGGGATGCGCGGCGGTGGTGGTGGCGGGCGGCGGCGCTGACTTCAACGGGAAACAGTACAATGAGGCGCTCTCTCATGACTTTGCATCGAGGCGTAGCCGGTCTTGTCGTCGCGTTGATATTGCCAGCGGCCGTGGTGTCGGCCCAGGAAAAGGCTGATATATCGCCTGGAGAGCCGATCGGCATTTCCTCCTACGCAGCGACCGATCAACCGCCAGCATTCGACAGTTCCGAAGCGGCGATTGACGCGTTCAAGGCAGCGCTTGCCGCTGACGATGTCAACGCCCTTGCAAGGCTGCTTGGGCTCGATGCCGGGAAGCTCAAGGCCGACGAGAATACTATCTCGGTTTATGCGCAGATCCGCGAAGCCGCCACCAAGCAATTCAAGGTCCAGGATTTTGAAGATCGCAAGCTGCTTAATCTGGGTCCCAAGCTGTGGCCCTTTCCCTTTCCGCTAGTCAAGGGCGACGATGGAAAGTGGGCCTTCGATACCGCCGCGGGGCTCGAGGAGATCGTCAACCGGCGCATCGGAGAGAACGAACTCCAGGCCATCGCGACGTTGCGCGAATATGTCGATGCACAGAGGGAATACGCCGCGCAGGACCGGGACGGCGACGGTGTCCTGGAATACGCGCAGAAACTGGTCAGCAGCGAAGGCAAGACTGACGGATTATACTGGCCGGCAGGACCGGATGAAGATGATAGCCCGGCTGGTGGCTTCGCAGACCAGGCAGCGCTCGACAAGGCAAAGCAAGGCGAAGGCTACTTCGGATACAGGTTCCGCATTCTGACCAGACAAGGCGACAACGTCGCCGGTGGCAGTTACGACTACGTCATCAACGGCAACATGATCGGAGGCTTTGCGCTCCTCGCCTGGCCGGTCACATATGAAGAGACCGGCGTCAGCACCTTTTTGGTCAACCATAACGGCACGGTCTACCAGGCCGATCTCGGCCCCTCGACAGAAGCGACCGTCAAATACATCGAAAGCTTCAATCCCGACGAGGCCTGGAGTGTCGTGAACGACTGAAAGGACGGGACGCCGAGCGGGCCGCGAATAAGCCACGTCGGTGCCGGATGCGCCCAAGAAAAGCGCTCTGCAGGTCAGGTCAATGAGTAAGGCCGAAACAGTATCGACCAGCAGCAAAGCCGTGAACGGTACCGCGTGGCGTTTCCCGGTGCTGACAAGTCTTGCAGGGTATCAGGCAAGCTGGTTGCGCAACGATGTCTCTGCGGGTTTTGCCATTGCGGCGGTCGGACTGCCAAGCGCAATAGCTTACCCGGCGATCGCCGGCCTACCTCCGGAGACAGGGATCTACGCCAGCATCTCGCCGCTCGTCGCCTACGCGCTTTTCGGCCCCTCCCGACAGCTCATTGTCGGCCCGGACGCGGCGACGATGACCGTTTTGGCAGCGGCCCTGGCAGCCATCATGGCAAGCTTGCCCGCTGCCACGGTTGCAGACCGGACTACGATTGCCGCTGCCCTGGCCCTTGGAGTAGGGCTGCTCTGCCTGCTGGCACGCCTGCTTCGGCTTGGCGTCGTGGCAAACTTCCTGTCCCGCCCGATCCTTATCGGTTTCTTTGCCGGCATCTCGCTTTCGATCCTGATCGGCCAGATCAACCGGTTTACCGGGCTGGATATCCAGTCCGACGGCTTGGTGGGCCCGATCGTCGAGCTCGCCGGCAAGCTCGGGTCGATACATTGGCCGACACTGCTGGTCGGTTTGTCGATGTTCGTACTGTTGCAGGCAGCGCGGTTCTGGCATTTCCCGGTTCCCGGGCCGGTCCTGGTGGTCATCATCTCCGTGGCGCTCTCTGCAGCCTTCGACTTCGAAGGTCGGGGCATCGCGGTTGTCGGCAATATCCCCTCGGACCTGCCTTCGCTCTCCTGGCCGTGGATCGCGAATCTCCCTCCCGACACATTCGCGCTGGGGGCGGCGGCAGTTTTTCTCGTGAGCTTCGGGTCTGGCGTAGTCACAGCGCGAAGCTTCGGCGCCAGAGGCGGCTACTCGGTCGATCCGAACCGGGAATTGGTCGGATTCGGCGCTGCGAACATCGCCGCCGGCCTCTTCGCCGCCTTTCCCGTGAGCGGCTCTGATTCCCGCACCGCGGTCAACATGATGATCGGGGGGCGCTCGCAGGTGGCAAGCCTCGTGGCGGCCTTGGCGCTGGTAGCCACTGTGCTTTTCCTGGGGCCCGCGTTGCGCGTGCTGCCGGTCGCAGCGCTGGGTGCCATCCTGGCCGCCACGGCACTCAATCTCATAGACCTGGCTGCCTTGAGACAGCTCTGGCGGATCAGCCGCATGGAGTTCGCCTTCGCACTCATTGCCATGTGGGGGCCTATAGGTCTCGGCGTCCTCAACGGCGTCGTCATCGCGATCGGCGCCACGCTCGTCTATCTTCTGCGCAAGCTCATGTATCCGCGCGACGCGATGCTCGGTCGCGTCCCCGGACGCGACGGGTTTTACAAGCTGCATCGAATTGCCGAAGCGCACCCCATCCCCGGATTGGCCATATGCCTGGTCCAGGGCAGCCTTCTCTTCTTCAACACCGATTACGTGAAGGCACGCTTGCGGACCATCGCCGACGGGCTGCCGGCCGATACTCGCTGCCTGCTGATCGACGCGGGTTCGATCCCGCAGGTGGACAGCTCGGCGGCGGCAATGCTTACGGATTTTCACGCCGAGTTGGGCAGACAGGGCATAGCCCTCGGCCTGGCGGAACTCCATGCGGAGGCGCGCGCGCTGCTCGAACGGGCAGGTGTGCTCGAGCGGATTGGTTCCGCGATGGTTTTCGACAGTCTTGAGGATGCCCAGAGGGCCTTTGAGCTCAAGCAATCAACCGCTGACACAGACGATCGCATCCGCAGCGGCATCAGGTGATCGGGAGAGAGACATGAGCAGCAACAAAGAGCACAAAAGGAACAACTATCACCACGATGACGGCAGTGCCGATCGCGAGCTTTCTGCCGTTGCGGAGGCCGACGCCCAATCGCAGCCGGTCAAGAAAAAGAAATCGGGTGGCCGGTATGGAAAAAAGCTCGCCAAGTTGCAGATCGAGCTTGCTTACCTGCAAGCCTGGGTGAAGTCCTCCGGGGCGCGTATCGTGATCATCTTCGAAGGACGCGATGCGGCCGGGAAAGGCGGGGTGATCAAGCGCATCGTTGAGCGGCTCAGTCCGCGCGTGTTCCGGGTTGTCGCGCTGCCGGCGCCCACGGATCGGGAGAAGAGCCAGATCTACATGCAGCGCTACATCCACCAACTGCCGGCTGCCGGGGAGGTCGTGATATTCGACCGCTCCTGGTACAACAGGCCCGGTGTCGAGCGCGTGATGGGCTTTTGCAGCGAGAAGAAGGCACGCCGCTTCCTCGAATTGGCGCCGCGTTTCGAGGCTGCCATCGTCGAAAGCGGCATAACCCTGCTCAAATATTTCCTGGACGTGAGCGAAGAGGAGCAAGAGAAGCGTTTCCGCCAGCGGATCGATGATCCCCTGCGGCAGTGGAAACTGAGCCCGATGGACATAGAATCATATCGGCGCTGGTGGGACTACACGCGCGCCTACAACGAGATGATCCGCGCAACGGACACGGAGCATGCCCCTTGGTGGATCGTTCCCTCCGATGACAAGGAGCGAGCCCGGGTCAACTGCATCGCGCATCTGCTCAGTTCGATCCCCTATCAACGTGTCGAGTTCCAGAAGCCTAAGCTGGGTAAACGGCAGAAGCGACCCGACGACTTCGTGGAAGACGCGTATCCGCGCCGCGTGGTGCCGGAGGTGCTGGAGTACGCGAGTTCCGATGATCAGCCCGTGCTCCACTCTCTTTCCAACGGAGGAAGTTCAAATGCCGGACATCCACAAGACCGATACGCCGCCGAGCGCCGAGCAGCTTCGGATGATGCTGCTTCAGGAGCAGATGGAGGAAGCGAACAAGTTTGAAAAGCAAAAAGCCAAGGAGCAGGAGAAGCTCGCGGCTTTTACTGAGGACTTTCTGAAAAATCAGGTCACGGAAAACGAGATCGCGGTGGTTCGCCGTCTCGTCATGAACGCCGGCAAGGCCGGCAAGTTCGAGGCAATGGTTTATAGTTTCCCTTCCGACCTCTGCACCGATAGCGGACGAGCCATCAACAGCGGTGATCCAAGATGGGCTGACACGCTGCAGGGAAAGGCGAAGGAATTCTATAATCGATTCCTCGAACTCGGGAAACCACAAGGCTTCAAGCTCAAGGCCATGATCGTAACCTTCCCAGGTGGTATTCCCGGCGATGTCGGCTTTTTTCTGAACTGGGCACCGGATTCCAAATAGGCTTGGCTGCGCCTTCGTCAGTGACTTGTGATCATCAAGAGGCAGGGAACGGATGGCTGAAGTGATTGCGATCGATCCACGCCACGCGATCGAAGCGGAGGCGCACGATGCATTTCAGGAGTGCCTGGGGCAAGCGCGCGAACGGCGGCTGGCGTCTTCTCGCAGCCATGCGGTGAACGCACGAATGCTTGGATCATCCTTCCGGTCCTTGCGATAATGAAGGCAGAACGGAGATCCGCATTCGCGGCTTCACCGCAAAGCCGCTTCAGGCGGCTGTGGGCGATGTCCTTGTCGATGAAACCCAGCCGACCGAACCTGCTTTCTCGATAAGCTGGGTAATGACCCACCCGAACTCAAGCTGGCCTATGCCCGGCTCGTCGTCCAGCAGGTTAGGTCGAGGGCAAGGAAATCCGTACAAGGCTCAAAAGCAGCCCTGGCACGCGCTGTATCTCACGGTGCGACAGGAAATCCGCCTAAAGTTCTCTCATTTGTTCGGGAATGGTACGCCCAAGGGGAATCGAACCCCTGTTTGCGCCGTGAGAGGGCGCCGTCCTGACCGCTAGACGATGGGCGCAGCCGAGAGGCGCGATATAGGCTGGCCATCGGGAAAATGCAACCGGCTTTCTGCGCTACCGGTTGAATCCGTTGGATCAACCCCAAACCGGCCTGCCATGGCTGCTGTCTTTCTTACTGCGTCTTCAGCGTCAGCTTGCCAACGATACGCCGCTCGCTCATGTCATAAAGGAAGATGGCGCGGCTGCCGTCTTCAAGCTCGGCATCGATCGAGACGCGGTTTCCCGCCAGCGCATGCGACAACACCTTCGCGCCGGCCGGCAGCATTATGTCGCCGCTGATGAAGGAATCCTCGGCCGAGGACGGTACGGTCGCACCATTGGCCGCAACCGGCGTATCGCCGCTGGTCTTGTAGACAACGGCCGCCAGCACCGCCATAAGGGCGACGAACAAGAGGCCGATATTGATGACGGCAAAGCGCAGCAATTTGCGGCGAACCTTTTCCACCGCCGGGTCGAGCGGCTTGTCGGCGTCATCTGGTATTTGCGTGGCCATGGCGTCCTTGGTCCGGAAGGGATGATGCGCGAACCTGATAGCGAAGCCGGCAGCTCTTTGAAAGGCCTGCGCGCCGAAGCCGATGCCGCAGGCTCGCGCCTCGACCAGTGGCTGGCCGCACAACTCGGCGGAGATTTCTCCCGCAGCCGCCTGCAGGCGCTGATCCGCCAGGGTGCGGTGCGCCTCAACGGCAGGGTCGTGGACGAGCCGAAGCGCAAGCTGGCCGCCGGCGACGTGATAGAACTGGAACTGCCGCAGGCCGAGCCGGCCGAGCCTCAGGCGGAAGCCATCGCGCTTGCTGTTCTTTACGAGGATGAAGATCTGATCGTCATCGACAAGCCGGCCGGGCTTGTCGTCCATCCCGGCGCCGGCAACTGGACCGGCACGCTGGTCAATGCGCTGATCCATCATTGCGGCGACAGCCTGTCGGGCATCGGCGGGGTGAAGCGGCCGGGCATCGTGCACCGGCTCGACAAGGACACCAGCGGCGTCATGGTGGCGGCCAAGACCGATCGCGCCCATCGCGCCCTGTCGGAGGCCTTTGCCGACCATGGCCGCGAGGGCGACCTCGAGCGCGCCTATGTCGCGCTGGTCTGGAACATTCCGGTACGACTGACCGGAACCATCGATGCCGCTTTGGGTCGCGCCGCCGACCGGACGCGGCGCGCCGTGGTGCCGGGCGAGCGTGAGGACGCGCGCCATGCGCTCACCCACTACACCGTGCTCGAACGCTATGGCCAGGCCGGCGGGAAAGACTCCGCGCCTGCCGCTCTGGTCGAGTGCCGTCTGGAGACCGGCCGCACGCACCAGATCCGCGTGCATATGGCCCATATCGGCCATCCGCTGGTCGGCGATCCGGCCTATGGGCTGTCCTTCCGCACCAAGGCAAACCGCCTGCCCGAACCGCTGAAGGCGATGGTGACCGGGCTCACACGCCAGATGCTTCATGCAAGGTTGCTGGCATTCCGCCACCCCTCCACCGGTGAGATAATGCGCTTCGAGGCTCCGCTGCCGGCGGACATGGCCGAAATCGTCGAGGGTTTTCGGCGGATATAGGGGCCCGGCCCGACTGCCAGCGAGATACCCGGCCCGGCGCCGAAATCGCAAAATCCGGCCTCACCAATTATCGGCAAACTGGAATCAATGATTTCAGAAACTGGACATATGAGTTGCTGTCCCCAGAACTGAATATGGCTGTGTCGTAAAAGGGGGTGATTACGTTTCGATCGTTACGTTCGGATAAGCTTTTGCAATGGAGGAGAAATGCGGAAGTCAATTCAAATAATAACGCTTGCCAGCAGCGTTGCAGTTTCTTCGTTGATCTGCTCTCAAGCTATCGCAATAGAGCAGATATATTTTGGCGGCCCCATTGTTACGATGAAAGATTCCGCCCTGTTTGCCGAAGCAATTGCGGTGGACGAGGGCCGAATCGTAGCTGTCGGCTCCAAGGAAGACATCGAGGCACTGGCCGACGACGCAACCGAGCGGGTCGACCTGCAGGGCAAGACGCTCATGCCTGGCTTCATCGATCCGCATGGACATATGATGTCGGCGGGGACAGCGGTGCTGAGCCAGGCGGATCTCAATCCGCCGCCAATGGGGAAAGTCACCGACATGGCAGGATTGATTGCCAAGCTCAAGGAGCACGGCGATTCGAACCCGGACGCCGCCGTGGTCCGCGGGAGCCGTTATGACGACACGCTGATCGCGGAGAATCGCCACCCGACACGCGAGGACCTCGATCAGGTGAGCACCACGCGCCCTGTGGTTGTCACGCATATTTCCGGCCACGTCACGGTTGGAAACTCAAAAGCGCTGGAAATGGCCGGCGTTACGGCAGAGACGAAGGATCCGGATGGGGGCCGCATCGCAAAAGATGCAAATGGCCAACCGAATGGAGTCATGGAAGGCAATGCGGGCGCACTGCTGCGCAAGCTGATCCCCAAGGACACCAAGGAAGACGAGCTTGCCGCGATCCGAAAGGGTTCGGAAATGTGGGCGGCTGCCGGTTTCACCACGGCAAACGACCAGTTCGGAGATCCGGCCATAATCGACGCCTACAAGAAGGCGATCGACGACGGCGATTTCAAGGTCCGCCTCACCTATTGGCCGCGCGTCACCACCATCGAAGCGGCGAGCAAATTCCCCACGGTGAAATCGGGAACCGATGTAAGCGAGGGGCGCAACCTCATCCACCAGGGCCCGCTCAAGCTGGTCATCGACGGCTCGCCCCAGGGCTATACGGCGCATTTCTCCCAGCCCTATATGACGCAACGCGCTCATGACCACGGCGATTACAAGGGCTTTTCCTACTGGGACGACCGCAAGGCCTTCTTCTCCTTCGTCAAAAGGCTGCACCGCGACGGCTGGCAGATGACGACGCATGCCAATGGCGATCAGGGCATCCAGGACATTCTCGATGCCTATTCGGCGGCGCAGCGGACCTATCCTCGCAATGATGCCAGGCACACGATCCAGCATGCGCAGTTCACGCGGCCGGACCAGCTTGTCCAGATGGCGGCGCTGAACGTCAATCCAAGCTTCTTCATCGGTCATACATTCTACTGGGGCGACCGACACAAGAACGTGTTCTTCGGAAAGGCGCGGGCAGAACATATCAGCCCGATGAAGGGGGCACTTGAACACAAGCTGATCCCAACCACCCACACCGACACCTGGGTCACTCCCATTGACGGTATCCAGATGATCTGGTCGTCGGTGAATCGTGTTTCCACCAGCGGCGACACAATCGGCGAAGGACAGCGCATCGATCCGCTGGACGCAATGAAGGCCATCACCGTCAACGCGGCGTGGCAGTATTTCCAGGAGGACATCAAGGGTACCATCGAACCCGGCAAGCTGGACGCCCGCATTAACCTCGCGCGGTTGGTGATTTCGTGATTCAATCTGGCCGTCATGATTTGGAGGCGGGACGATGGAACAGAGGTCGCTATTCGGGCTTTCGGAGCATCTTG
>NZ_RKST01000032.1 GCF_003934165.1 Borborobacter arsenicus
TCCAAAACGCAAATGCCTCCGATGAAACCGGAGGCATTTTGATGACCCCACGTTAAGGGGTCCCGTTTGGACGAAAATCACCCCTCAAACAGGGTCCTCATTCCACGAAAAATCACAATCGATAGTTCAGACGATGGGAGGTTTGTTGCGGTCGGACGGTTCGGCTGTTGCCAAATCAGCCGTGACTATCGGGTCGACCACGGCAGAAATGGGAAACGCGGCCATAGCAGGCAGGCTGCTCAAGATAGCAGTGACAGGACAGCTGGCGCCGCAGCAGCAGGGACACTCAGGATTCGCGGTCTCGCTTACGGGCGCGCTTGCCTTCGCCCAAAAGTCAGCAGGGACGGGACCTGCGCAATCCGCGGTCTGTAGCGGGTGAGACTGATCCACGTGGGACCGTATATCGATTTTGAGGGAACCCGCAGACAACAGCAGCGACAAGATCATTGCTAGTTTTAGCAAGATCAAAGTCGGTCTCAATGTCTCAAGGGTTGCTATCATGCCTGAATTGTAGCTCCCGGCCGAGTCCTGTCAATTCAGGCCGACGGCCTTCCCTGTAAGCCAAATGGGGTATGCTGCTCTAAATCGATCGCTTCTGGCCTATGCCTTTGGGTCTCGTTCGGATGACATCTTTCTAAATCCGAAAGGGGCGGTTTCGGCCATCTGCCAACAGCCAAGGCTCTGGCGGTGTCCGTACGGGTAGTTATCTGGATTTTTAACGCGCCGCAGTGTCGTGTGTGTATGTAATGGCTGTCATCCCCAAGACGGGAAACATGCCCGTGGCCAGTCTCCTCAAGAGAAGCAGCACCAGCAGATAGCCTGTTCCACCCGCTGCCGCCCGAAGCGCGAGCGCCACCCAGGGTGCCAGAGTGGAGAGATCGATCGCTTGTCCCAGCGCATAGATCGCACCGATCATGCCCGCGACGGCGAGCGGGACAAAACCGCTGCCACGTGCGATGCCATACCAGTCGAGGCCACCATAACGCCCCTGAAGCCAGATCAAAGTCGCTAAAACCACTGCTGCGGCGAGAACCTGCCCGTATGCGAGGGGAAGCAAACCGAAAGGGGCGAGGACAACGATAAGACCGATAAGGACAAGTGAGTTCGCCAAGCCGACGGGTGCCATCTTGCGGATATTGCCTTTTATGGAGAGCAGCGGCTCCGTCATGCAACCGGAGGCCATAAGCAGCTGTTTTACCGCTAAGATGCTGACCACCATTGCCGCAGGTGCCCATGCTTCGCCCAACACGAGATCGACAAAGCCGTCGGCGACCAATCCAAGCCCGACAAACACCGGAGCGGCAACAGCCAGAAGGAGGGGAAACAGCGTATTCCCCGTCTTCCTCATCTCGTCGTCCTTGCCAGCTTCCGAGTCCTCGCGATCGCGCGCGCGTCGGAAAACAATCCATGCGAGCATTCGCATCGGCTCGCCCACTAGTTCGTAGAGTGCAGCCACGATGCGCTCGGCTGCGCGGTAATAGCCGGCTTCGGCCAGGCCGAGAAAACTGCCTACCGCGAGCGTGCCCGAATAGGAGCGCAGAAAGACGATCAGCCGATTGGCGACGATATGCTGTGAGAACAGGAGCACCTCGCGCCTGACTATCCGGGTTGGAGCGACTGGACGTATCCATCCCACAGCCAAAATCGAACCGCACAGAAGTACAAGCTGCATCGCCAGCCGCCCGGCAACAAGTGCAAAGACGTTCCAGCCTTTGAACAGCCCGAAGACGATCAGGGCCAGCCCAGCCGCCTCGGCGGTGATCCGGATGATCGCCTGGCTATGCAATCGCCCGCGATGGACGAGTGCCCCATCATAAGTGGTTGTCATTGCGGAAGGTAGTGCCAGGCAACTGAATAGTGCTAGGAGCGATGCTTCCATGACCTGGTCGAAGGCTTCGTAGAGAATGCCGGCGACACCTAAGCCAAGCGCCGTGAACAAAAGACCGCTCGCGAGCGAAATAGTAGTAACCTGATCAAGGTGCTCTTCTCCAGCGGGCGACTTCATGATGAATTCGGCCCATCCGCCCTCTGCCAACACCACGAGGAAGATGGCAACGGCGGAAGTGAAGGCGAAGAAGCCGAATTCAGTCGGCGTGAGGACGCGGGCGGCGATGACGAACGCGGAAAGCTGCGCCACCTGGGAAACGAGCTTGGCCGAAAGCGCCGAGAAGCCGCCGCCAACGATGTTGGGGTTGATCAAGCGGAGCCGCCGCTCCGCATCCACTCGGGGGCTCACGCCGTCAGTCCCACCCACTCTACTCGCCTCCTTGCCCCGCCCGCTAAGGTTTGGGAGCCGTTCCTCATCCCTCTGGTCTTCACGGCTACGACCGCTTCGTTGCGACCTGGCCGTGAATCCCCGCGATACACGAACAATCCGAGTGAAGTCGTCCGGGAATATTTTGGCTGGGCGGTGTTTCATCCTGGCTGTGCAGCCGCCGACCGACCGTGCATTGACAGACATCGGATGGCTCGTGTTGCCAGTAGTCCGCATTTGCCATTTGTAGCCCGCGTGAACTTTGGGTCAATTCGGACCGTAGGCGTAATCGGTAAGCCGAACGACGTACGAGCGTCGCTGCCGCGTCATAGCAGTCCGGATGGCTGCGCGTCTTCGTTGTCAGCTCCGGTCAGCGGGATTGCCTCGCCGGTCGATCGAGCCGGACGCGGGGCTTGTCGGGTATGCGGTCGCATACTGATACGAATCAAACGGGGAACGCGCGGCCTGCCTGGGAGTTAGACCCGAGGCACCGTTCACGGAGACATCATGAACGTCCGGTCCCATCCCATGACAATCCCCTGGACCCTCGAATGGTTCGGGTTGAACTTGACGGCCTTCGGGCCTGTCGGTCTGACGTTCACCTTCATAAATCTGGCTTGTTTGCTGGTTATTCCGCAGGCTTGGGGGCATGCCGCGCCATCCGGCTGGGCTTATCCTTACCAATGCTGCAGCGATCGTGATTGCCACCCGGTACACGGCCATGTCACTGAAGGACCCAGTGGCTATGTCATCGAAGATACGGGCGAAATCGTGGGGTACGGGGATCCTCGTTTGAAGAACTCGCCCGACGGAGAGTTTCACCTTTGCGCGCCGAATGGAAGCGCCAAGCCCCGGGCGATCTGTCTGTTCGTGCCGCCGCGCTCATTCTAGACCCGCCTGCCAGGAGGATCGACGGTGGCTTTCCGGAGTTGCGCCGACCTCACTTGCCAATCCGAAGGAAAGCAGCATTTCACGGCGTCGAGGCCCCCGCCCGACCCAGGAGATCTTGGAACCTGGTGCCTTTCCCAAAAAAAGGAACTTGACCTTCCATCGGCTGGAACGTCCATGGTCTGGCTTTGACGGAACGTGAAGCGCACAGCGGCGATCGCTTGCGCTCGCGGATAGAATTGATCGGCCGGCACCGAAACAGAGAGGCGTAGCATGGAACGCGACCATCACCACGGGCATCACGCCGAAGCTGCGGGTCAACATCGATCTGGCCATGGCAAAGCCTCGCCCGGCCACGCCGAGGGTTCCGGTCATACGGGCCATGACCACGGCCAAATGGTTGCTGACTTCCGCCGGAGATTCTGGATCTCGCTTGCGCTGACCCCACCCGTCCTGTTGCTGTCGCCGATGATCCAGCATTGGCTGGGCATCCAAGGGACGATGGATTTCCAGGGTAGCGAACTTCTGCTTTTTGGCCTGTCGACGGCGGTTTACATCTATGGTGGCTGGCCTTTCCTTACCGGGTTCGTTTCGGAGATCCGGGGCGGCAGGCCTGGTATGATGACGCTGATCGCCTTGGCGATCTCGGTGGCCTATGTCTACTCGGCGGCAGTCACGTTTGGCCTTACCGGAATGTCTTTTTACTGGGAGCTGGTGACGCTGATCGTCATCATGCTCCTCGGGCATTGGCTCGAGATGCGGTCGGTCATGGGCGCATCGCGTGCACTTGAAGAACTCGTCCGTCTTCTGCCGGACACGGCGGCGCGGCTGGATGCTTCCGGGTCAGTCACCGAAGTTCCCATCACGGAACTCGTGCCCGGCGACCGGGTTCTCGTCCGGCCCGGAGCCAAGGTGCCCGTCGACGGCACAATCCTGGAAGGAAAATCCTCGTTCAACGAGGCGATGCTCACGGGAGAATCACGGCCTGTTTCAAAGGAGAAGGGCGACAGCGCTATAGGCGGCGCAATCAACGGCGCAAATGCCGTCACCATCGAGGTCACCGCGACGGGCGACAAGACCTACCTTGCGCAAGTCATCAGCCTCGTCAGGGAGGCGCAGGCGACGCGCTCCCGCACCCAGGACGTGGCCAACCGGGCAGCGGCCTGGCTCACCTACATCGCCTTGGCGGTTGGCGTCGGCTCTCTCGCCTTCTGGCTGATGGCTGGAGAAAGCTGGGAATTCGCCGTGGAGCGGATGGTCACTGTCATGGTCATCGCCTGTCCTCACGCGCTCGGGCTGGCAGTGCCGCTGGTCGTTGCCGTAAGCACGTCGCTCAGCGCGGGAAGCGGCCTGCTGATCCGCGACCGTGCCGCCTTCGAGCGCGCGCGCAACCTGGATGCGGTCGTCTTCGACAAGACCGGAACGCTGACCGAGGGGCGGTTCGGCGTGAGCGACATCGTCCTTCTCGCGGGCGGGAGCGAGGAGGAAGAACTGCGGTTCGCGGCATCCGTGGAGAGCCACTCCGAGCATCCGATCGCGCAAGGGATAGTGGCCGCCGCAAAAGAGAGGGGCATCGGCTTCCCCGCTCCCGGCCAGGTCCGCAACCTCACGGGCGAAGGCATAGTCGCGGAGGTCGACGGACAGGATGTCCGGATCGTGAGTCCCGGTAATCTCGTCAGGCAGGGCAACCCGGTGCCCGGGGCGCGCCTCGGCGAGCTCGAGGCAGAAGGCAAGACCGTCGTCGTGCTCGTCCGCGCCGGCGTGCCCCGCGCCCTGTTCGCGCTTGCGGACATCGTGAGGCCCGAGTCCCGGAATGCCATTGCGGAGTTGAAGGCCCTCGGCATCAGCTCGGTGATGCTGACTGGCGATGCCACGGGCGTGGCGGCATCCGTCTCCCGCGACCTCGGCATCGCGGAGTACTTCGCCGAGGTGCTTCCCGACGAGAAGTCAGCCAAGATCAAGGAGCTGCAGTCCCGCGGTCTCCAAGTCGCCATGGTCGGAGACGGCGTGAACGACGCCCCGGCGCTGGTGCAGGCCGACCTGGGTGTCGCGATCGGCGCCGGAACCGATGTCGCGGTCGAATCCGCCGACGTCGTGCTGGTCAGGAGCGACCCGAGGGACGTGGCCGCCATCCTCGGGCTTTCCCGCGCCACCTACAGGAAGATGGTGCAGAACCTGATCTGGGCGACCGGATACAATGCCGTCGCCATACCGATGGCTGCCGGCATCACGTTCGGAACCGGGTTCCTGATGACGCCTGCGGTCGGTGCCGTGTTTATGTCCGCCAGCACGATCATCGTGGCAATCAATGCCCAGCTGCTGAGGCTGTATCGAAAGAAGGGTTGATCCGGCGATCAAGGCGGAAACTGAACTCACGTTGATCCAGGACAAACAGCATTGCGCCATTCCGGTGTATCGTTGAAAGTCGAGGATGTAAGAAGGACGAGCAGGTTGCGACTGAACCCGGCCAACGCAGCAAGGAAAGCCAGAGCGACGGCACCCTCCGCGCGTCTTCTCGCCTTGCTGCTGGCAGTTCTGGTCGCGTTCTCCCTGTCCACCTTCGGCGCCGCGCACGCGCACATCGGAACGGTGGGCGAGGCGTACGCCACCGGCGGCCACTCGGAAGTTACCGCTTCGGCTCAGCACGCGCACGCCGTGCCCTGCGACGATTACCACGCGGACCAGGGCGGCCAAGACGGTTGCTGCATGTCGTCCGCCTCCTGCGCCGTCTGCGTTCCGGTTCCATCAGCGGAATTCGCGTTCGGTACCATGAGCGAGCTCGCGATCTCGATAACCCTTTCCGCCTCGCTGCCGCGCGATCCTCCGACCCTGTCCCGCCCTCCCAAGCTCTCGTGACCGCCTGAGTGCACGTGTCTTCGTGCACTCCCTCAAGGAGTCACAAACGATGAGAGCTTTGAACCATGAACATGATTACCCGGCGCCAGTTCCTGGCGTCATCGGCGGCGTGCGGATTCGCTAGCGCCGTCCCGTCCTTGATCGCTTCCGGCGCTGCGCAAGCCGCAACGCCGACACTCCTTCGCGCCGAAAGCCGCGTCATCGAGGTCGCCGGGCGCGCCGCCAAAGTCTACGGCCTCGTGCGGGAAGGCGGCCAGCAGGGGCTCGCCTTGTGGGCAGGCGACGCCTTCCGCGTCCGCCTCGAGAACGCGCTTGACGCGCCGACGCTGGTCCATTGGCACGGGCTTACCCCGCCCTTCGGCCAGGACGGCGTGCCCGACCTGCCCCAGCCCCTGCTGAAGCCAGGCGAGAGCTTCGACTACGCGTTCCCGCTGGAAACGCCGGGTACGCACTGGATGCACGCGCACACGCTCCAGGAACAGCAGCTCCTGGCCGCGCCGTTGATCGTCTCCGATCCGGCGGAAGTCGGGCTGGACGAGCAGGAAGTCGTCGTGTTGCTGCATGACTTCAGCTTCAAGGCTCCGGAGGAACTCCTGGCAGGACTGGCCGGCTCGGACGGGTCCATGTCGGGCCATGGTGGAGGCCATGGCGGACACGGGTCGAGCGCTTCAGGCCATGGATCCGGCGGCGCGGCCATGGACATCAATGACATCGAGTACGATGCCTACCTGGCCAACGACCGCACGCTCGATGACCCGGAAGTTTTCCGGGTGGACCGTGGCGGTTCCGTTCGGCTGCGCATCATCAACGGAGCGACCGCTACCGCGTTCTGGATCGACACCGGCGGGCTCGATGGCGAGGCGATCGCGGTGGACGGGAACCCGGTGGTTCCCGTTCCCGGCCGACGCTTCCCGCTCGGGATGGGACAGCGGATCGACATCAGGCTGCGGGTGCCGTCCGAGGATGGCGCTTGGCCCGTCCTCGCGCTGCGCGAAGGAGCCGTCCAGCGGACCGGATTCATCCTGGCGACGGCAGGCGGCCGGGTCGAGCGAGTGATGTCGGCTGGGGGGAAGGCTTCGACCCCGCTTGATCTCGCCTTCGAGGAGCAGCTCCGTGCGTCGCACATCCCGCCGGAGAGGCCTGCTATCCGGACTCATCCGGTCGTCCTGGGCGGGACGATGGAAGGATACGTCTGGACGATCAACGGCCGGACCTGGGACGAGCGCCTTCCGCTTCAGGTCAGCGCCGGCGACCGCGTCGAACTGGCGATGCGGAACGACAGCATGATGGGCCACCCGATGCATCTGCACGGCCACCACTTCCAGGTGGTCGAGGTCAACGGCCGGAGGTTCGATGGAGCGCGGCGCGACACGGTCTGGCTGCCGCCCGAATCGGCGGTGACCGTCGCGTTCGATGCCTCCAACCCGGGCACGTGGGCCTTCCACTGCCATCACCTCTACCACATGGCCACGGGCATGATGACCGTCGTCGAATACGTCGGCTGAGCCCTGTGCGGATAAGGACGAAGAACATGAGGACCCTGAACACCAACCATCCGGCACGCTCCGTTGCCGCAGTCTCCACCTTGCACGTCTCGATCTCTCGGCGTATCGCGTCAGCGGCGCTCGCGACGGCATCCGTTCTCGCGCTCCTGGTGCCGATTGCCGGTGAGGCGGCGCAGGCCGCTTCGACAGGCTTCGTCTACACGGCGGACGAATACGGCAACTCCGTCAGCCGGATCGATCTCGCCTCAGGCAAGGTCGAGATCGTCCCGGTTACCGTCACGCCCCACAACGTCCAGTTCGTGCCCAAGGCGAACAAGGTTCTCGCGGTCGGCACCCCCGTCCAGGAAGAAGGCCACGGACACGCCGAAGCCGAGAACAGCAACCGCGGTGACGGCCATGGCGGCGACGCAGTGGCCGCGGGGGCGCTGATCGTCCTCGATCCGCGAAGTCTCTCCACGGCCCCCGCCGCCACTATCGAGGTGGGTTCCCATCCAGCCCACGTGATTGCCGACCCCGCCGGGGAGCGCGCCTTCGTCTCCAACTCAGGCGACGACACCGTGACGGTGGTCGACCTCGCCAAGGGAGAAGCCATCTCCGAAATCGGCACGGGCGACTACCCGCACGGGCTGCGGATGAACCCTGACGGCAGCACGATCTACGTCGCCAACGTCGACGACGGCACCGTTTCGGTCATTGATGTCCAAGGGCTCAACGAGATGCACAGGATCGAGGTCGGCAAGGCTCCGGTCCAGGTCGGCTTCACGCCGGACGGGAGCCGTGTCTACGTCTCGCTGAGGGACGACAACAAGGTGGCCGTCATCGATACGGCCACCTTGCAGGTGACCGCCCGGATCGATGTCGGGCGCTCCCCGATCCAGATGCATGCGACGCCTGACGGGAGGTTTGTGTACGTGGCCAATCAGGGCAGCGAGACCGAGCCGGACGAGACCGTGTCGGTCATCGATGTCGCGAGCGGGACGGTCGTGAAGGCGATCACGACCGGCAAGGGAGCGCACGGCGTCACCGTCAGCGACGATGGTGCCCATGTCTTCGTCACCAACATCGTCGATGGCACCGTGTCCGAGATTTCCGTGGCTACGCAGTCCGTGGTCCGCACCCACAAGGTGGGCGAAGGGCCCAACGGGATCACTTTCCAGGCGCAGTGACCGTGGCCCGGGCGGCAATTCCGCCGCCCGGGTTTCTTTTTCAAGGAGCACCTCCATGAACACCTTTTCCAGAACTGCTTTTGCAGCCGCGCTGCTGCTTGCCGCCTCTCCGGCCTTTGCCGAAGACGCACACCACCCGGCTCCGGCGGAAACCACGGCCCCGACGGAGCCTGCTCCCCCGCCGTCCGCTCCCGCTCCGGGTGCTGGAGCCGCGATGCCAGGCGGCATGATGGGCGGCGACATGATGAAGATGATGCAGGAGATGATGGGCCGCCACGCGGGGATGATGCGAGGCATGATGGCCGACGGGACGGGGATGCAGGACGGCATGACGGCGAGGATGATGGCTCCTGAGCATGTCGAGGGGCGGATCGCGTTCCTGCGGGCGGAACTCAAGGTAACGAGCGCGCAGGAACCGCTCTGGGAGGCCGTGGCCGCTGCCATGCGGGAGAACGCGCGTGCGTCCACGGGAACGATGCGGCAGGAGTCGACTGCCGGGGGACTGTCGGCTTCGCTCGAGCGGCGGGAGCAGCAGCTGTCGGCCCGTCTTGAAGCGGTGAAGCGATTGAGGACAGCGGTCGAACCCTTCTACGCGTCGCTTGACGAAGCGCAAAAGACGGCTGCCGACACACTGCTGATCTCGATGGGAATGATGTAACGCAAGCCCGGGCGCGCGGCAGTCGCGCGCCCTTCCAAGCGCGTTTCCCGGATGGGAAAGCATTCAAACGACAGGAGATTACCGATGACAGCAAACAACCCTGATCGTTCTCAGGATATGCGGCCTGTTGGCCACGCGTGCGGGTTCTGGAGGTCGAGAGCAGGCCTGGTCGCCTTGGGGTTCCTGCTCATCGGAGCTTCAGTGCTTCTCTTCGAGCACAGGCTCCACGTCCTCGGCTACCTGCCGTTCGTGCTCCTGCTGGCATGTCCGCTGCTCCATCTGTTCCTGCATCGCGGGCATGGCCACGGCGGGCACCATCGCTCTGCGCCGCCGCCGCGCAATCGCGTCGACACGGGAGCATGAGGCATGGAAGCGTCTCCTTCCGCTTATGGACTCTGGAGCCTGGTCATCATCAACAGCGCGGTCTTCATTCTTTTCGCCTTCAGCTTCTTAAGGCCGCGGAGCGGCCGCGACTGGACGTCTTTCGGCGCCTTCAGCGCTTTCCTCATCGCGCTGTTCGCCGAGATGTACGGCTTCCCGGTCACGATCTACTTGATGTCCGGCTGGCTGCAGAGTCGTTATCCGGACACGGACTGGTTCGCCCATGATGCCGGACACCTGCTGGAGATGACCCTCGGCTGGCAGGGAAATCCGCATTTCGGGCCGTTCCACCTCCTCAGCTTTGTCCTCGTCGGCGGAGGCTTCCTGCTGGTTTCGGCCTCCTGGCGGGTGCTGTTCGATGCGCAGAGGAACGGACGTCTCGCGACCGATGGACCGTACGGGTACGTCCGCCATCCTCAGTACGTTGGGTTCGTGCTGGTGCTGCTGGGCTTCCTGGTGCAGTGGCCAACGCTGCTGACGCTCGCGATGTTTCCGGTGCTCGTCGCGATGTATGTGCGGCTTGCCCGGCGCGAGGAGGCCGAGGTGCGCGCCCGCTTTGGGGAGGCCTACGACCGCTACGCCGCCGGGGTCCCGGCATTCCTGCCCCGATGGGCTAAAGTTCCCGCCACGGGTGGCGGGATGAATAGACGGAGCTGAATTCCATGACCTTGTCGATTTCGTTTCTGGGCGGCGCAGGCACCGTGACAGGCTCGCGTTTCCTCCTCGAGCACGACGGCCGGCAGGTACTTGTCGACTGCGGCCTCTTCCAGGGCCTCAAGCAGCTGAGGCTCCGCAACTGGGCTAAGTTCCCCGTCGATCCCGCGAGCATCGACGCAGTCCTGCTGACGCACGCGCATCTCGACCATTCCGGCTACCTGCCCGCGCTGGTGCGCGATGGCTTCCGGGGGAAGGTCCATGCTTCCAGCGCCACCGTCGAGCTCTGTGAGATTCTCCTGAAAGACAGCGGCTTCCTCCAGGAGAAGGACGCCGAATACGCCAACAGGCACGGCTTCTCCAAGCACAAGCCCGCACTCCCGCTCTACACGCTGAAAGATGCCGAGGCTGCCTTGCGGCACCTCCATGCGGTACAGTTCCACGAGAGGCTTTCCCTGCCCGACGGCCCCGACATCCTGCTCAGGCGCGCGGGGCACATCCTGGGGGCTGCCTCCCTCGAATGCAGCTGGGGCGGCGTCAGGATCGCCTTCTCCGGAGACCTTGGCCGCTTCGGCGACCCGGTCATGGTGAATCCGGAATCTGTGCCTGAAGCCGACTACGTGGTCGTGGAGTCCACTTACGGGAACAGGCGTCACGAAAAGCGCGATCCTCAGGACGCGCTGGCGGAGATCGTAAACCGGACGATCGCACGGGGAGGCACCGTCGTAATTCCAGCCTTCGCCGTCGGTCGCGCGCAGTCTCTGCTCTACCACCTGGAGCGTCTCGTCTCCTCCGGACGCGTGTCCAGGATTCCGGTGTTCCTGGACAGTCCGATGGCGATCAACGCGACAGAACTGCTGCACCGCCATTCCGGCGACCACAGGCTCACGCCGGACGAATGCGAGCGCGCCTGCGGCATCGCCGAATACGTCCGAGGGGTCGGGGAATCGAAGGCCCTCACTTCCAACCCGATGCCTAAGGTGATCGTCTCGGCGAGCGGCATGGCGACCGGGGGGCGCGTCCTGCATCACCTGAAAAGATACGCACCGGAAAGGCGTAACACGATCCTGTTCAGCGGCTTCCAGGCCGCCGGGACTCGGGGCGCCGACATGCTCGATGGGGCGGACCGCATCAAGATCCATGGCGAGTACATCCGGGTCCGGGCCGAGGTCGCGAACCTGCCGATGCTGTCCGCCCATGCCGATGCCGACGAGATCATCGCCTGGCTCGGCCGCTTCCATCGGCCGCCCAGGATGACCTTCATCTCGCACGGTGAGCCCGAGGAGTCAGATGCATTGCGCCGGCGCATAAAGGACGAGCTCGGCTGGGCGTGCCGTGTCCCCGAACATCTGGAAAAGGCAGTTCTCGAATGACCGGACAGAGCAACTCCGCCGCACAGGCCGCCCCGCGGCAAGGCCATCCGCTGAGAAGCCGCCGCCTGGGAATCCACACCCAGCACGAAGCGGTGGTGTTCATGCGGACAGACTGCCACGTATGCCGCTCGGAGGGGCTTGCCGCTAACTCCCGCGTGTTGCTTTCGGCAAACGGCCGGGACGTGATCGCCACGCTCCACCAGGTCTCCTCGGACTTCATCGAAATCGACGAGGCCGGGCTCTCCGAGACCGCGTGGCAGCACCTGCAGGCAGCCGACGGGGCGGCTGTCTTCGTGCGGCATCCCGATCCGGTCGAATCGTTCGGCAAGGTGAGGGGGAGGATCTTCGGCACCCGGCTCGGCGACCGGGATTTCGCGGCCATTCTCGGGGACATCTCCGCAGACCGCTACTCGGACGTGGAGCTGTCGGCCTTCCTCACGGCAACATCCGCGTTTCCCCTCGACGACGGCGAAACTTTGGCGCTCACCCGGTCCATGGTCGAAATCGGCGATAGCCTCGACTGGGACGCGTCGCCTGTCGTCGACAAGCACTGCGTCGGGGGGCTGCCCGGGAACCGCACCACGCCGATCGTCGTGGCGATCGCCGCGGCGCATGGCCTGACGATGCCGAAGACATCCTCCCGGGCCATCACGTCTCCCGCGGGTACGGCCGATGCCATGGAGACCCTAGCTCCGGTCGATCTCGACCTCGCGGACATCCGCCGCGTCGTCGAGCGGGAGTTGGGCTGCGTCGTCTGGGGAGGCGCCGTACGCCTCAGCCCGGCCGACGACATCCTCATCCGCGTCGAGCGCGCCCTCGACATCGATTCCGAGGGGCAGCTCGTCGCATCGGTGATGTCGAAGAAGATCGCTGCGGGATCGACCCACCTTGTACTGGACATCCCCGTCGGTTCAACGGCGAAGGTCCGGAGCGAGGCGGCCGGCAGGGCGCTCGCGGCGCGCCTGACCATGGTCGGCGAAGCCTTCGGGCTGAAGTCGGCGACGATCTTTACCGACGGATCGCAGCCTGTCGGCCGCGGCATCGGCCCGGCACTCGAGGCTATGGACGTGCTTGCCGTGCTCCAGCAGGCGGGGCACGCGCCTGCGGACCTGCGGGACCGCGCCTGCACGCTCGCCGGCACGCTCCTGGAACTGGGCGGCCGCGCAGGGCCTGGCGCAGGCAAGGCGCTCGCCGAAAGCACGATCGCCGACGGCAGGGCATGGGCGAAGTTCCAGCGCATCTGCGAGGCCCAGGGGGGCATGCGGATCCCGCCTGTCGCCCGCCAGCGGATGCCCCTCCTGGCTCCGCGTTCGGGTACGCTCCGCTCCATCGACAACCGCCGCATCGCAAGGGTGGCGAAGCTCGCGGGGGCTCCCGGATCGAAGGCAGCCGGAGTCGAGATGCACGTCAGGCTCGGGGCAGCGCTGGAAGCGGGCGAACCGCTATGCACCGTCTGCTCGGAAACGACAGGAGAACTGCAATACGCGCTGGACTACGCACGCGATGTCCTCGCGATCTTCGGAATAGATAAGGAGCCCACGCCATGACAAGGCCGCTTGTTTTCGCACTGCCAGGCAACGAGTCCATGGCTGAACGGCTCCGCGCCGCCCTCGGCGGGGAGCGTGGGGCACTGGATACGCGCAACTTCCCGGACAGCGAAACCTACCTGAGGTTCGCGACCGATCCCAAGGACAGGGACGTGGTGCTTGTCTGCACGCTCGACCGTCCTGACGACAAGTCCTTGCGGCTCCTGTTCGCCGCGGATGCCGCGAGGGACCTTGGTGCCTCTAGCGTGGGCCTCGTGGCTCCCTACCTGGCCTATATGAGGCAGGACCGCCGCTTCCAACCGGGCGAGGCGATCACTTCACGCACGTTCGCGCGGATAGTCTCCTCGCATGTCGACTGGCTTGTGACCGTCGACCCCCATCTCCATCGCTACGCCAGCCTCGAAGAGGTCTACCCCATCCCCGCTAGGGCCGTCCGGTCCGCACCGCTTCTGTCCGACTGGATCAGGGCGAACGTGGACCGCCCGTTGCTGCTCGGACCCGACGTGGAAAGCGAGCAATGGGTCTCGGAGGTGGCGGGCGCTATCGGCGCTCCCTATCAGGTGCTGCGGAAGACCAGGTACGGCGACAGGAATGTCGAGGTCGCCGTCCCGGACCTGGGCGTCTTCGCCGGGCATACGCCAGTCCTCGTGGACGACATCGTGTCTTCCGGCAGGACCATGCTGGAGACGGCATGCCGCCTCCAGCAACAGGGACTGAAGCGCCCCGTCCTCGTGACCGTGCACGCCCTGTACTCCGACGAGACCTACCGCAACCTCAAGGCAAGCGCCTCGGCCGTGGTCTCGGCTGATTCCGTTGTCCATCCCTCCAACGTCATCGATCTCTCAAGTATACTCGCCGAAGCCGCCGCACAGGCGATCGGTCCGGCCTACGGCAACAACACAAGCAGGAAAGCCCTCCCAAAATGACCAACCACAGCAAATCCCTCCTCGCGGCCCTAGCAATGGTCCTGTCTTCCACGGCTGCGGGAGCAGCGGCGGGAGAGTCCATCGCCGTGTACAAAACCCCTTGGTGCGGCTGTTGTCACGCCTGGGCAGAGGCGGTCGGAAAGGCTGGGTATCAAGTGAAGACGGTCGATCTTGAAGACCTTTCGCAGATTCGCAAGCAGGCCGGCGTTCCCACCGAAATGGAAGGCTGCCACGTCGCAGCCATCGAAGGGTACTTCCTCGAGGGCCACGTCCCTCTCGAAGCGATCGAGAAGCTTCTTGCCGAGCGCCCGGCCATCAGTGGCCTAGCTGTACCAGGGATGCCCCAGGGATCGCTTGGAATGGGAGAGGATCCTGCGGCGACCTATCAGGTCTATGCCGTTGCGCGCGATGCCTCTGGACCTGCCGCCGTATACTACGAAGCGGGAAGCAGGCGGTAAAAAGCCGGAGCAGGACGATGCCGCAGTTCGCGTATTCCGCCGAGGCCACGGTTCGCGTCGACGCTCCGGCCGAGGCGTTGTTCGGGTACCTGGACAACCATGGGAACCTATCCGCACACATGGATCAGCCATCCTGGGCCATGATGGGGGCCAGGATGGAAGTCCACATGGACGCGAGCGGAACCCGATCGGTCGGCTCGAAGTTCGGGTTCACGGGAAGCTTCCTGGGAATGCCGTTGGCTGTCGACGAGATCATCACTGAACGCAAACCGCCATTCCTGAAGACCTGGACGACGATCGGCGAGCCGAGGCTCTGGGTGATCGGGCGCTACAGGATGGGATTGAGGATAGCTCCCCGATCCGGGTCGTCGCTGCTGACCGTGTTCATCGGCTACGACCTGCCGCAAGGCTTCGGAACGCGCATGCTCGGCTGGCTACTGGGCGGCATCTACGCCAGATGGTGCACCCGGCGCATGGCGGGCGACGCCGCGCGGCATTTTCGCAAAGCGACCATCGATGCCGGGACGCAAGCGCCCGGCCGACAATCAGGAGGAGAACAACAATGACCGGCAAGCAGCAGACGGTTCAAGGGACGCTTTCCGCCGAAGAGCTTATGGCGATCCACGCCTACTGGCGAGCCGCCAACTATCTTACAGTCGGGCAGATCTACCTGCTCGACAACCCGCTCCTGCGCGAGCCTCTGAGGCTGGAACATATCAAACCCCGGCTCCTGGGTCATTGGGGGACCTCGCCGGGACTCAACTTCGTCTACGCCCATCTGAACAGGCTTATCCGGCTGCGCGACGCGAACATGATCTATGTCTGCGGACCGGGGCATGGCGGCCCCGCGATGGTCGCCAACACCTACCTCGAGGGTACCTACAGCGAGCTCAATCCCGACATTTCCCGGGACGAGGCAGGCTTGCGGAAGCTCTTCCGCCAGTTTTCGTTTCCAGGAGGCATTCCCAGCCATGCCGCGCCCGAGGTTCCGGGGTCGATCAACGAGGGTGGTGAACTCGGGTATTCCCTGTCGCACGCCTACGGTGCCGCCTTCGATAATCCTGACCTGATCGTCGCCTGCGTGATCGGCGACGGCGAGGCAGAGACCGGGCCGCTTGCCGCGGCCTGGCACTCGAACAAGTTCCTGAACCCCGCGCATGACGGTGCCGTGCTGCCCATCCTTCACCTCAACGGGTACAAGATCGCCAATCCCACCGTGCTCGACCGCATCCCGCCGGAGGAACTGCGCTCGCTCTTGATCGGCTACGGGCACGAACCGCTGTTCGTGGAAGGGGATGACCCGTCGGAGATGCACGAGCGGATGGCATCGGTGCTGGAGGAGGCTTTCGGGAAAATCCGAGAGATCCAAGAACACGCCCGTGCAGGGAGTGGAGGGAAAAAACGCCCCCGATGGCCGATGATCGTCCTGCGGAGCCCGAAAGGCTGGACCGGGCCGAAAGAGGTCGATGGCTTGAAGACCGAAGGTTTCTGGCGTTCTCATCAAGTGCCGCTCTCGGGCCTCGCCGGGAACGCGGAGCACCTCAGGATGCTCGAGGATTGGCTTGGGAGCTATCGCCCCGAAGAACTGTTCGGCGAGGACGGCAGCCCCGTCCCGGAGGTCCTCTCCGCAACGCCAGCCGGGTCCCGGCGCATGAGCGCCAATCCCCATGCGAACGGGGGAATGCTCCGCAAGAGCCTGGACATGCCCGGGCTCGCTCCGCATGCTGTCCAGGTCAGCCGCCCCGGCGAGAGGAAGGCCGAAGCCACGAGGGTGATGGGCGGCTTCCTTCGCGAAGTGATGCGTTTGAACGGAGCCCACCGCAACTTCCGTCTCGTCGGCCCCGACGAGACAGCATCTAACAGGCTCCAGGACGTCTTCGAGGTGGCGGGGCGCGCCTGGATGGAGCAGGTCCTTCCGGAAGACACGGATCTTGGCCCCGATGGCCGGGTGTTGGAAATTCTTTCGGAACATACCTGCCAGGGCTGGCTCGAAGGCTATCTGCTCACCGGACGGCACGGCCTGTTCTCCTGCTACGAGGCCTTCATCCACATCGTGGATTCAATGTTCAACCAGCATGCAAAATGGCTGGACGCGAGCCGCGACATCCCATGGCGGCATCCCGTCTCGTCTCTCAACTACCTGCTGACGAGCCATGTGTGGCAGCAGGACCACAACGGTTTCAGCCACCAGGATCCCGGGTTCGTCGATGTCGCCCTGAACAAGAAGGCCGACATCGTGCGCGTCTACTTCCCGCCGGACGCGAACACGCTGCTGTGCGTTACAGACCATGTCCTCAGGACCTGGGACCGCATCAACATCATCGTGGCCGGAAAGGCACCCTCCTGGCAGTGGTTGTCCATGGACCAGGCGAGGGCGCACTGCGAGGTTGGGATCGGCATCTGGGACTGGGCTTCCAGCAAGGGACCGAGCGACCCGGACGTGGTGATGGCATGCGCCGGAGATGTCCCCACGGTAGAGACCCTCGCTGCTGTGCAGATCCTGAGGGAGCACATGCCGGATCTCAATGTAAGGGTCGTCAACGTGGTCGACCTGATGACCCTGCAGCCACGGGAGGTCCATCCGCATGGCCTGTCCGACCGCGAGTTCGACGGGCTGTTCACGGCCGACAAGCCCGTCATTTTCGCCTATCACGGCTACCCGTGGACGATCCACAGGCTGACATACCGAAGGAGGAACCACGCCAACTTCCACGTCCGGGGCTTCAACGAAGAAGGCACGACGACCACGCCCTTCGACATGACCGTGTTGAACGGGCTGGACCGATACCACCTGGTGCAGAGCGTGATTGAGCGCACGCCAAAGGTGGAATCAACCGGCTTCCGGCTGAAACAGCTGATGGAAACCAAGCTGCTTGATCATTACGGTTACGTTCGGGCTCATGGGCAGGATTTGTCGGAAATCCGCGATTGGAAGTGGAACGCGCTGGTTTGATGACACGATGATCGCCGACACAATTCTCGTACTGAACGCTGGCTCGTCGAGCCTCAAGTTCGGCGTGTTCGAGCTGTGCACGCAGTTGCCTGTCCTGATGCGAGGCAGCCTTGCGTCACTAAATGGCAAGCCGCAGATGAGCGTCTTCGGTCCGGAAGGCAGCCAGGCACAGCACGCGGATCTGGCAGACGGTCCGATCAGCACCGAAGAAGCACTGGAGTTCGTCTTTGCCGAAGTCGAGGGGAAGGGGCTCCTTCAATCTGTCAGCGCAGTCGGCCACCGAATCGTTCATGGGGGACGCGATTTCACTGCCGCGACCATCCTCGATCCGCCAACGCTCGAGGCACTGCGAGCGCTTGCCCCCGTAGCTCCGCTTCACCAGCCACACAATCTCGACATCGTCGAACTTGCTGTCCGCTTCCTGCCCAAGGCCGTGCAGATCGGTTGCTTCGATACCGCCTTTCACGCCGCACGGCCGAGGTTGGCGACGCTTTACGCACTCCCGCGCGCGCTGACGGATTCAGGCATCATGTCCTTCGGCTTCCATGGCATATCCTACGGTCATATCGCGTCGCGGCTGCGCGAGCGTTATGGGTCGGCTGCCGGCGGGCGTGCCATCGTCGCCCATCTCGGCAGCGGAGCCAGCCTCTGCGCGATGCATGAAGGAAAGAGCGTCGCAACCACAATGGGGTTTTCGCCGCTCGACGGTTTGGTGATGGGCACGCGTTCTGGCTCGATCGACCCTGGGGTCATCCTCTATCTGTTGCAGAACCGTAAGATGCGTGCCCACGAGATCTCGCGACTTCTCTACGATCGGTCGGGCCTGCTCGGTGTTTCTGGCATCAGCGATGATATGCAGACCTTGGTTGAGTCTGACGACCCGCAATCAAAAGAGGCGATCGATCTTTTTGTCTACCGTGCCGGTCGCGAGATCGGATCGCTGGCCGCCGCGCTGGGTGGATTAGACACATTGGTGTTCACCGCCGGGATCGGTGAAAATTCCCCCTTGATCCGCGACAAGATTTGCGAGGCCGCGGCCTGGCTCGGCGTGACACTTGATGCCGAGCGTAACCGACAAGGCAACGAGCGTATCAGCGCCCATGGCTCTGTGGTCGACGTTTTGGTGATCCCGACAGAGGAGGAGAGAGCCGTCGCAGAGCAGGTGTCGTCGGCAATGTCGCAAGGGGTGCCAGTTCGAGACAAGTGAAGGCAATCCGGCACAATAGCGGAGCAATGTACAAAGGGCCTGAGTTGCAGACCCACCACGGTGGATGTCGGCGGAATTGCGAGTGGCACTGACCCACTTGTCGTGTCGTCGGCGACGTGCGGGACATGGTGCGGGCATGCGCAATCGGTTCTGGACTACGCTTCCATGTTCATCAACTCTGCCATGGGAGTATGTTCACGCTCCGGGAGCCGCCTTGGCAGTCCAACATGGAGGAGACGATGGTCGATCATAGTGAAACTCCGGCTCCAGGCATTCGGGACCTGGGAGCCGTCCCCCATTCGCTGAACAGCAGCTGCTTCTGCATCAGCGTGGACCGGGACGAGCTCGCCAGGGAGTTCCAGACGAGTGCTGAAACACACACGGCGCTTTCCGCCATGGGAGACGAGCATGCGAACATGTTCGCCGCGCTTCCGGTGTTCGTTGCGCGGCAGCACCTGGACAGGATGGCAGAGATCGTCCGGGCCGCGGAGGCGGTTATATCATCGCGCGCCTATCGCGACCTCGTGCTCGAAAATGCGCCCGCTATCGCGCAGTTCGAGCCGCGGGCGAGAGGCGTCTTCATGAGCTTCGACTTCCATCTGTCATCCGACGAGCCGAAGCTCATCGAGATCAACACGAACGCAGGGGGCGCTCTCCTCAACCTCTCGCTGGCGCGGGCTCAGCGCGCCTGTTGCGAGGCCGTCGAGCCGATGATGCCCGGTGCGGCCGCCCTCGACGCGCTGGAGCATCGGTTCATGGACATGTTTCTCGCCGAATGGCATCTCGAACGTGGCGAACTGCCGCTCCGCCGAATCGCCATCGTCGACGAGCAGCCGGAGGGTCAGTACCTCTACCCCGAGTTTCTGCTCTTCCAGCAGCTGTTCGTCCGGAACGGCATCGACGCGGTCATCGCCGACCCGTCGGCGCTGTCGATGAGCGACGGCATGCTCCGGCACGAACGGGGCCCGGTCGATCTGGTCTACAACCGACTGACGGATTTCATGCTTGAGCGGCCGGCACACCACGCCATACGCAAGGCGTACCTGGAAGGTTCGGTCGTGCTGACACCGCACCCGAGAGCACACGTTCTATACGCCAACAAGAGAAATCTGGCGGTGCTCAGCGACCACGCCCGGTTGAGCGCGCTCGGGATTCCAGACGACGTTTCGACGACACTCGTGGCTGGTGTTCCCAGCACCGAAACGGTCAAAGCATCCAAGGCTGACTCGCTTTGGTCCAGGCGGCGTAAGCTGTTCTTCAAGCCTGCGTCTGGGTTCGGAAGCAGGGCTGCCTATCGGGGGGACAAGCTGACCAGACGAGTGTGGGAGGAAATCCTCGCGGGGGACTACGTTGCCCAGGAACTTGTTGCTCCCGGCGAGAGGATGATCGGAGCGCCTGAGTCCCCGACACCGCTCAAGTTCGACGTGCGGAACTACGTCTACGGCGGAGAGGTGCAGTTCGTGACGGCACGTCTTTACCAGGGCCAGACCACCAATGCCCGTACTCCGGGAGGCGGCTTTGCGCCGGTGTTCACTACTTCAGAAAAAGATTCCACTGGCGGGTTGAGCGACATCCTCGAACACGCGATTCTGCCCTGCGACAAAGCCACAGCATCATGCGGAGTTCCTGCCGCAGAAAGGACATAACCCATGATCGCGAAGGATATGATGACACCAGCGCCGACCACGGTATGTCCGGAGCACAGCGTGTGGCACTTGGCCCGGATCATGTTGGCCGAGCATGTAAGCGGGATTCCGGTGCTCACTGATGACGGCACGCTTGCTGGCATAGTGACCGAGGGCGATCTTCTTCGCCGAACAGAACTCGGAACCGAAGATGCCTTCCCCGAAGATTCCCTCCACGATGCCGATTCACTTGCCAGACTCTACGCGAAGAGCCGTAGCTGGAAGGTCGGCGATGTCATGACCAAGGATGTCGTCACCGTGGACGAGGACGCGTCCGCGCGCGAAATCGCTATGCTGATGAACCGACATGGCATCAAGCGCCTCCCGGTCATGCGCAACGGGCGCTTGACCGGCATTGTCAGCCGCGCGGATCTCCTGAAGGTCATTTCGATACCCAGGCCCCGTGCGCAGATTCGGGGTGACGAGGCGCTGCGGCGTGCCATTGTCGCACGTCTGAAGGATGCCGCGTCTGTCTTATCAGCGCAGCCAGCTGTCGCTGTGAAGGACGGAATAGTGACTGTCACCGGAACTGTGCGGTCACCGGCTGAGCGCGATGTCATTCGCTCGATCGTCGAGATCGTTGCCGGCGCAGGTTTCGAAGATCATCTCAGCGGTGCATGAATTAGAAACCTGAAGATGCCCCGCCCATCCGCCAGGCTGGAAGCCCTTGTCGGCCGAAACCGAGAAGAAGATCTTGTCCACGGCGTTGGGTACTAGGTCGGTCAACCCGTGCTACGCCTTACCCCCTTTCTGGTGCTTGTCGCCCTGCTCAATTCACTATGCTATCCGTTCATTGCTTTGGGATTGACATACTCGCCTCACCTAACATTCGCCGCCTTGCGCGCGATCGTGGCCGGCCTTTTCCTGGCCATGATCGCTATTGCCTTGCGTCGCCCGCTCCCGACGGATCTTCGTTCCTGGCTAGCCTTGGCATCCATCGGCCTCGGCGCAACCTCGTTTGCGTATTTCGGCATGTTTCATGCCGCAGAGTTCGTCGCACCCGGTCTTGCGACGGTCATCGCCAACAGTCAGCCCCTGATCACCGCAGTCCTCGCATTCTTCTTTCTGTCCGAGCGTCTTCGAGGGCTGCAATATGCGGGATTGTGCCTGGGCTTCCTTGGCATCGCCGCGACGAGCCTTCCACAAATAGGAGGTGGCGATCAGGCGGCATTCTCCATTGGCCTCGCTTACATTCTTCTTTCGGTGGCAGGAATCGCCATAAGCAATGTTCTGATGAAGAGCCTGGGCCGCTACGTTGATCCGCTTATCGCTATGGCTGCGCAGTTGCTGCTGGGATCCATTCCGCTGGTCGCTCTGGCGCTGATATTCGAGGAACCCACGCGGATAGAGTGGACCCTTGAATTTGTCGTCGCGCTACTTGCGCTCGCCCTTCCTGGCACGGCATTGGCATACTGGCTTTGGTTTTGGCTCCTTGGCCACGCCCCCCTGGGGAGGGTCAACGCATTCACTTTCCTTTCCCCCGTTTTCGCCCTCATTCTCGGTGCCACTTTCTTTGGCGAGCATATCGGCCCGATGACCCTCGTCGGCCTCATTCTGACCGCCCTCGGAGTCGTCATCGTCGAACGCGCGGCGCTCGCTACGCCGACGGAGAACACAGTAGCCGCTGATCCATGGTGCGATCGCCAGCGGCTGCCCTGAAGCGCGTGTTCGACGCTCCGGTGCCGCGACGGGCATCGCACGGGCCCGACCGCGAGCGCCGGAGCCATAACCGACTTTCCGGTTATAAGTTTGATAGTCGCGGCGAAGCTTTCATGTCGTCCAGGTGGGACGGCAGAATTCTTCCGCCGCCCCGAGCGAAGCGGCATGGTTACTGTAGCCCCGGCAAGGCAGCAGTTAGGTCCCCTGTCGGACGAAGTGCCCGCTGCGACAGGATCAGGCTGGTGCGTCAGCCAGCCAGCCTCCCTTGAATCCGGCACGTCGGAGACCTTTCAGAACGTACGGGCAGGACCGCATCAACTCCCACAATAGACCGCTTCTTACATTTTCGATCATGAGGACGACAGGGCCTTCGTTTAGCCCAAAGTGCCATGGTGAAACCCACCAACCGAAGGCATTGTCGGGTGATCCGGAATGAGTGGGATTGAACGCGGCCTTGAACCCGTAGGCGTTGGCAGCCTTGAGCTTTGCCTGATGAATGCAGAAGGCAATCGAGGGTAGAACGATTTCTGGAGCGAACGGCAGGGAAGCTGCAACCGCCCAGGGGGCGAGCGTGCCGTCGTCTGGGCCATGGGGCACGCCGCGCGCGACATAGTCTTCGAAGCGGCGCTCGGTACCGTTCAGCTTGAGCGTGGAGGGGCCAGGGCCCTCGCTCGCTGTGATGCCCCAGCAATGTTCGCCGTAGCCATCGAAACGGCGTGGGTTCTCGATCGCATACCGCTGCTGGACGAGAGTGGCCCGGCGGCTGTTTTCGAAGTAGTCGATTCCTTTGCTGCGCATGAATGAATCCTGCAGACCTAGAAAATCGATCCACACGGGAGAGAGCTGGTGGATGAACAGTGGGCCTGCATAGAGGTATTCATGGCCGTAGAAGCGCTCCCACCGGAACGTATCGGTCCAGGCTTCGTAGCTGCTTCTGGGTAGGGCATGGGTCGGCGAGCCGAGCCCTAGAACATATAGAAGCAGGGCCTCGTCGTATCCTTCCCAGCGGTGTTTCAGGAAGCCACCCTCCGGGGTCCAGCCGTGGGTAACGGTTTCTCCTCCGTTCAGTGACCAGAGCCAGTCCGCCCGGCGATAGAGCTCGACTGCCAGGGTCCGTATCTCGGCTTCCGTCGACGGGTCTTCGTTGAAGAACGCTGCCGCAGCCAACGCGCCGGCCAGAAGCAACGTGCTGTCGATCGTGGACAGTTCGCAACCCCAAGCGCGACGGCCAGTCTGCATGTCCAAGAAGTGATAATAGAAGCCTCGGTGGCCGGTCGCGTCAGGCTCCGGCCCGTGTGGGCTGTCCCGGAAGAAACGGAGCGTGGCGAGCGTGCGCTCCGCAGCAGCGCTGCGGCTCATGTAGCCGTTCTTCACGCCCACCGGATAGCATGCCAAGCCAAGTCCCGTAGCCGCGATGCTTGCGGGCCAGTTCTCCTCGGTCTTGTCGCGGACCAGACCGTTCGCCGGGTTCGCTTCCCGAACGAAGTAGTCGAAGGTCTCGCGCTGCAGTGTCGCGAGATCATCGTTTATGACAGGCGGACACACTTGGAACCCAGACTGGATGTATTTCCGAAACGAGCCCGATTTAACAGGCTTCATTCGGATGTCGCAAGGGAAGGGACGGACTGGGCCAGTGCCGATGTGTGCGGGTTGGCGTATTGGCAGTGAGATTGCGGTGCCGCGTGCGCGAGTGCCCAAGTCGCCGTGGCCTCGCGCGTCAACCAAGAATCCCCACTGTCGCGGCAGCCACGGCTGCATAGCGGACAGTCTTCGCCACCGTAACCAGGGCGAGAAAGCTCCAGAGTGGCTCGCGCAGCACTCCTGCCGCGACCGTCAGTGCGTCGCCAACGAAGGGAGCCCAGCTGAACAGGAGGCTCCACCTGCCCCAGCGGCGGTACCAGCGGCTCGCCCGTTCGAGTGCTGCAGGTCCAGCCGGAAACCATTTCCTGTCACGGAGGCGATCCACGGCACGACCGAGCGCCCAGTTCACTACTGCCCCGAGGACGTTCCCGACGCTCGCCACGGCAACCAGGAGGAGCGTGGAATGCGTGTCGGCCACGAGCAAGCCGACAAGCACTGCTTCGGACTGCGCCGGAAGGATAGTCGCCGCGACGAAAGCGGCCCCAAAGAGCCCGCCGAGGCTTGCAAGGTCATTCATGGATCGCGGATCCCCGTAGCGGGGGGCGGCCCCCGGGTAGCTTAGGTATCCTATGCGGCTGCCGTCTTCGCAGCCGCCGTGGGGGTGGTAGCCCCCAAGGGAGCCTGGAATCGCTTCAGGCGCAGGGCGTTTGCGAGCACGAAGACGCTCGACAACGCCATCGCTCCGGCGGCCAGCATCGGCGACAACAGCGTGCCTCCGAAGGTATAGAGCGCGCCGGCGGCGACCGGGATCAGGCTGGCGTTGTAGGCGAAGGCCCAGAACAGGTTCTGCCGGATGTTCCGGATCGTCGCCTTCGACAGTGCGATCGCGTTCGCGACACCCAGGAGATCACCCGACATCAGGACCACGTCGGCGCTCTCGATCGCCACGTCGGTCCCGGTGCCGATCGCCAGGCCCACGTCCGCTTCGGCGAGCGCGGGGGCATCATTGATGCCGTCTCCGACGAAGCTGACCACGCGTCCGCCGTCGCGCAGGCGCTTGACCGCGTCGACCTTGCCGTCAGGCAGGACCTCGGCGACGACCTCGTCGATGCCGAGCTCGGCCGCGATGGCTTCCGCCGTCCGGCGGTTGTCTCCTGTGATCATCGCAATCTTCAGCCCGAGCGCGTGCAGAGCGCGGATCGCCTGAGGCGTCGTCGGCTTGACCGGATCGGACACCGCGATCATGGCGGCGAGCCGGCCATCGATCGCGGCATAGAGCGGAGTCCTGGCCTTCCGGCCGAACTCGGTGGCTTGTTCGGAGAAGCTCTCCACCTCTATGCCGAGCTGCGCCATGTAGCGGTCCGCGCCGATGGCGATTTCGTGTCCGCCGGAGCGCGCCTTCACGCCGAAGCCGGGCACCGCGTCAAATCCTTCGATCGCGTGCAGTGGCAGGCCGTTCGCCTTCGCGGTGGCAACGATGGCCGCGGCAACCGGATGCTCGGAATGCACCTCGACGGAGGCCACCAGCGACAACACCCGATCACGGTCGAAGCCTTCCGCTACTACCAGGTCGGTCAGTTCCGGGCGTCCGGCGGTCAGCGTCCCGGTCTTGTCGAGCACCACGACATCGATGCCCTTGAGCGTCTGGAGCGCTTCGCCGTTGCGGAACAGGATGCCCAGTTCGGCGGCGCGGCCGGTGCCGACCATGATCGAGGTCGGAGTCGCGAGGCCCATGGCGCATGGGCAGGCTATGATGAGAACGGCGACCGCGTTGACCAGCGCGAAGGCGAGGGCGGGCTGCGGGCCGAAGAATAGCCAGGTCAGGAAAGTCAGCGCCGCGGCGGCCATGACCGTCGGCACGAACCACGCGGTGACCTTGTCGACCATTGCCTGGATCGGCAGCTTCGAGCCCTGTGCGGCTTCGACCATCCTTATGATCTGGGCAAGGAGCGTGTCCGCGCCCACCTTGGTCGCGCGGTAGGTGAAGCTGCCCGTCTTGTTGATGGTGCCGCCGACGACTTGCGAACCCTCGCTCTTGATGACGGGAACAGGCTCGCCCGAAATCATGGACTCGTCGACATAGGACGAGCCGCCGAGAACCTCGCCGTCGACGGGAACCTTGTCGCCCGGTCGAACCTGCAGCACGTCGCCAACGCGCACTTCTTCAAGCAAAACATCGAGGAACTCGCCATTGTGCTGGACACGGGCGGTTTTTGCCTGCAGCCCGATCAGCCGCTTGATGGCTTCGCTGGTGCGGCCCTTTGCCTTTGCTTCGAGAAAGCGACCGAGGAGAATGAGGGTGATGATCACCGCCGAGGCCTCGTAATAGACGTTGGCGGTGCCAGCAGGCAGCACCGACGGCGCGAACGTCGCGACGACGGAGTAGCCCCAGGCGGCGGTCGAGCCGAGGATGACAAGCGAGTTCATCTCGGGAGCGAGTCGCAAGAGGGCAGGGATGCCCTTCCGGTAGAACCGCATGCCCGGGCCGAACTGCACGATGGTGGCCAGCACGAAGAAGGCCAGAAAGAGCGGCCGCTGGCCGATGTTCATCAGAAGCCAATGATGAAAGGCGGGAATCGCGTGCGAACCCATCTCAAGGAGGAATATCGGCAGCGTCAGGATCGCCGCGACCGATACATCCCGCTTGAGCAGGCGCAGTTCCTTGTCCTTGGCCTCCTGCCTCGCTTCGGAGCCGCCGACGGAGGCCGCCGCCCGGCGCGGCTCGTATCCGGCCTGCCTGATGGCCGCCTCGATGGCAGAAGGTGCGACAGCTCCCGAAATCGCTTCGATGGTGGCACGCTCGGTTGCAAGATTGACCGAGGCCTTGAGCACACCCGGAACCGCCGCAAGCGCCTGTTCGACACGTCTGACGCACGAGGCGCAGGTCATGCCTTCGATCTCGACCTCGGCCGCCTCTGTCGGGACGTGATATCCGGCGGAGCTGATCGCGGCGATGATCGCGGCCTGATCGGCAACTCCGTCGAACGTCACGTCGGCGGATTCGGTTGCCAGATTGACAAAAGCTGCCTTCACGCCCGGCACCTTGCCGATCGCGAGTTCAACGCGGCGCACGCAAGAGGCGCAGGTCATTCCTTCGATGCCGATACTCTGCCGCACGTCGTTGTTGGTTCCTGGTCGAGGCCATCCGCTGTGAGCGTTCATTTTGAGCTGTTCCTCTATCGCTTTGCAGTATGGTCGAGTTCTAGAGGTTCCAGTGTCCGGAAGGTCAACATCTATTTTTGCCCGGATTTGCGCGTCAAAATCCAGGGTAGCCAGAGCGGGACAGCCAGGCTTCCGTGACCGTGGACGAGATCGGCGCCCATTTCGGCCGACGGCAAGGTAAATGGTTCGCTGCAGCTTGATTCTCGTCAATGCTGGTGACCGCAAAGGGAATGGCCGGACAGCGCCCGGATGCCACCGCGCATCCTTGGGACGTTAAGCGCCTGCTGGCCGCGCGCCCGGATGCGATCGGCGTAAGGGCCCGACGTGCCAACGGCTACCCGGGTATGGGCGCGGCTGAGGCGGCTGCCTATCCTACCACGTCATCTCGTCAAGCGGGACGGGAAGACGGAAGTTGTTGCCAGCTATCGTTAAAACGCTCGGATGGTCGCGCGGACCTTATGACCTCCTATCTGGCCACGGCAACGAGGTGTCGCGTGGACAGGATCGTTCATGGTGTCTTCTCCTTCTCCCGTCGGCTCATCTCCGCCTGGTAGGCGCGCTCTCGGTCCGGCCACGTGCTCCTGATGAAGGCGAGGACGGCGCGGATTTCCTCGTCGCCCAGCACCTCCCCGAAACCCGGCATGTCGCTTTTGTAGCCCCCGCCAACCACAGCGGCGGGACCTTCCTTCGTGATCCTGAAGAGCACGCCGTCGGGATGGTGCCAGGTGTGGCCGGACACGTCGTGCGGCGGGGCGGGCATCCGCCCCGTGGGGAGCTGGCTTTTCCAGTCAGGCTGGCCTTCCAGATTGACCCCGTGGCAGGTGGCGCAGTGCTGCGCATAGAGCAAGCGGCCGCGCGCGATGGTCGAAGCCGACGACGCATCGTCACCCGTGCCGAACGGCCAGGCCCAGGCCAAGGCGGTTATCGCACCGCCGAGCGCGGCGGCTGCCACGCCTGCACCGAATATCCGCGTGGTGGCCTTCATCTGCGACCGGCGAAGAAGACATATTTGACCAGGGCCGCTGCCCCGAGCACGAGTACGACCACCGCGAGCAGCCAGACCAGGCCCATGCCCCACATCATGCCAGTCATTCCTTCCATCATGCCGTTGGGACCGTTCATCATGGTTCATTCCTTTCCTACCCTCGGCAAACGCCAGGAGTGCCGAGGGCTGTTTTGAGCAAAAGTCCTATTCTTTCGCATAGACCCCGCCCACGGTGCCGGACTTCGTGATCTCCAGCATCTCGAACGGTGCTTCCTTGGCCCCGCTCATGCCCGGCGAGCCCAAGGGCATGCCCGGTAGCGTCACCCCCTTGATGTCGGGCCGCTCGGTAAGCAGTTTGCGCACCGTGTTGACGGGCACATGGCCGCTGACGACATAGCCATCGACCATCGACAGATGGCAGCCTTGGAATTCGTCGGGAATGCCGGCCTCGCGGCTCATGGCGGCAAGATCGTGCGTCGGCTTTACGGTGACGGTGAAGCCGTTCTGTCGCAGATAGTCGGCATAGCCTTCGCAGCAGCCGCATTGCGGCGTCTTGTACAGCGTCACGTCCTTGCTCTCATCGGCGAATGCCGCGCCTGAACCAAGCAGGAGCGAGGCGAGAACGACAGGTTTCAGAATGTTGCGCATTGACGTTTCTCCTTTTCTTCAGGCGACGCGGAAGACACCCATCATGCCGGCGGCCTGATGTTCGAGAATGTGGCAGTGGATCATCCAGTCGCCGGGATTGTCGGCGACGAAAGCGATTTCGACCTTTTCGCGCGGCGCCATCAAGACCGTATCCTGCCATTCGCGGTGGCGGGTCGGCTGGCCGTTGCGCGAAATGACGCGGAACGAGTGACCGTGCAGATGGATCGGGTGGTGCCAGGCGGTGGCATTGGTCATGGCGATGACATGGCTGCGGTCCCGCGCAAGCGTGAACATCGGCTCCATGACATGGCCTTCGGCCGCGACGCCGTTGATGAACCAGATGCCGCCCTTGTGCATCATGTCCATCATCATCCCCATGTTGCCCATCATGCCGCCCATTGAGCTGTCCTTGCCCATGTTGCCCATCATACCTTCCGTGGGATTTGGGGAGCCCTCGCTCTCGCCCATGCTGCCGCCCATCTCCTGCATGACCATCGCCCCCATCATGCCGCCGTTGAAGGTGATGTCGTGCCGAATGGCGGTGGCCAGGTCTGGCTCCGGCAAGGGGTTTGGCGGCAGCGCGATAGGCCAGTCCGGCGTCTTGTCCCTGACCGACGTATCGGCATAGACGAGATCGACCAGCCGGTACTCCAGGCCTTCGTAGAAGCGATCCTGCACGGTAACACGGCTTCCGGGATTGCCCGTCATGTCGAGGATGATGTCGGCGCGCATCGCGGGCCCGAGCACGACCAGCCCGCCGTCCGGCGCGTGTGGCTCGACGGGTTGCCCGTCGAGTGCCACGATGATCGGCTCGTGACCTCCAAAGTCGAGGCCGAAGATGCGGGCATTGGCGGCGTTGATCAACCGCAGCCTGATGCGCTCGCCCGTGCGCACCGCGACAGCCTCGGGAATGCGGCCATTGATGGTGACGGCGTTGCCGACGCGGCCGCCATGCATGGCATCGTGCATGTTGCCGAAGTCGTCGCGAATGTCCGCCGCCTCGGTGAGCCGCCAGTCCGAAAGCACCCAGACGATGTCGCGGTCGACCCGGATCGGCTCCGGCTCTTCGACGATCAGCGCGCCGTAGAGCCCGCGGCCGACCTGCTCGAAGCTGCGCTGGTGCGGATGGTACCAGAAGGTGCCGGCATCGACCGCGTCGAATTCGTAGACGAAATCCTTGCCGGCTGAGATCGGCGCTTGCGTGAGATGCGGCACGCCGTCCATGGCGTTGGGAACCCTCACGCCATGCCAGTGGACGGTGGTGTCCTCGGCGAGCCCGTTCTCCACGGTGATCCGCAGGCGCTCGCCCTGCTTCACGCGGAGTTCAGGGCCGGGGACGCTGCCGTCGTAGCACCAGACGGACGTGTCACCGTACGGCTCGGGCACTATCCTGGCGCGGCCCTGTTCCGCCCGGAGCCGGAATTCCCGAGCGCCAGCGGCGCGGGCATTGGATTGCAATGGAAGCATCGCGCCCGCCGATAGGGCGGCGCCGGATGCAATGAAGGCGCGACGCGTCAGCGTCGGCATGCGGGAATCGGACATGATCAATCATCCTGGAATAGCCGTAGTGACGCGCGGACGTAGCCGGGCATCGGCGGGTCGGCCGCAAGCGGATGTCGCCGTGGCCGACAGCTAAACGATGGATCGAGGAGGGTAGGGATCAGGCGGCCCGGTGCGACCGTCGGACTGCTCCCCGGGTGGCGCAGAATCGATGACCGCGACATATGGTAGCTCGGTTGCGGTCGGCAGGCAGATCGCGGCCAGCACGGTCACGCAGAACTGGTCGCATGTCGATGCCTGCGCGTCATCGCCGGGACAACCCTGGCAATCTGCCATTCCGCTATCCATAGTTGTCAGGGACATGTCGGTGGCAGTGCCGACCTGCGCCGCCGTGCTCGCGGCGAAGACCGCGAGGAAGACGATTGCGAGGATGCGGGCAAGCTTGCTCATCGGGGACAAGGTAGTCCTCGCCCCGCAACATGTCCAGAACGTGCCATTCGGCAGCAACCGCCACCTCAGGACCCCGGTCGCAATAGAAGCATGCCCGCAGGTTGGCCGCTTGACTTCGATGATGGACGCAACGTCACAGGACGCGATATCCCCTTACCAAGGGCGGGTGGTAGACGTGCGGTGAAACTTCTTCTTCTGAGACGAGAGCCGTTTCTGTCAAGGCCGGAGTTGACCGGGGGTGATGTCGAGGGCTCTCCGTTTCAGACAGTTCCTTCCAGAGCCCTTCGGAAGGTGATCTCCTCCACGAAATGCGGAAGGCCCCCTCGCTCCCGGAGCTTGCGCGCTTCGATGATCTTGGTCCCCTGATGGCTGTGGAGCCAGTCCCGGGAGGCAACCGCGGCAATGACAAGATAGTCGGTGCTGCGGGAGACGCTCTTGGCAACCGTCCCACCCCGTTCGAGAATCCAGCGCTCGATGACCTTTCGGGTCCGATGCTGAAAGCGCCGGTCACCACGAACCCCGCATCCCGGAAAACCAGCTTGCCAGGATCGCGCAGCACCCCTTCGATCGAGGGCGTATTTCCGTAGGTGGCTATTCCGGTATCGGCGCAGCTGTCGCCTACCAGGCGGGCGATCCATTCACCGATGTCTTCCTCTTCCTCAGGAGAAAGGTGCCCGTCCGTGACGGCCTCTAATGCTACGCTTCTGAGGGAGACTATCCTCGGGTCTTCCTCGAGAACAGGAGCTCGACCGATGCGCCCGATCAGTTTCTCGACCTCCTTGACTTTGAGGCGGCCATCGCATGCGATCCCGGCGCAAAAACCGAAGAAACGGTTGCAGGTATCCTTCGCATCGCGCTCCGCGGCAAAGGCTTTGGAGCGATAATCGACGATGCCGGAGATCACCCCGAAAATCTCGTTGTGAAAGTCGGCATACGCGGTATCCAGGTCTTGGATGAGGTCGGCCGCGTCCTCGTCGCCGAACAGGCGAAGGAACTGCTCGGCTTCAGCCCTGATCGAAGCGGTTTCCAGGCTTTCAATGGATCCGCTGGCGAGAACGCCTTCCAGAAAACCCAACCAATATGCCTCGGCCTTCCTGCGATTGCTCTTCGCGTGGATGCGTCCAAGCGTAAATCCGCCGTACTTCAATTCACCGTTGTTCGACATTTCCCCCCTCCTCAAAGCCCGCGGCGATGATATTTGCGCTGACTCTGACATGCAACTTTCGTGACTGACCCGGCCATCGGCCTGGATCGGAGCGTTATGCGACCCCGGGCGAAAGCTCGGCGACGGGATGGACGCGCGGATGTCCAACACCCGTGCAACCCTTTCATTAGGCGGGCGCTCGGTCACGAAACCGTGATCATGGCGGGTTTGACCTTCCTCTGGCTGGAAACCCGATGTTCGTTTCTTGGCAATGTGCCGAACAACGAAGGAGACAGAAATGCTGAAACTGAACGTCCCTGACATGACATGCGGGCATTGCGCGGGAACGGTGACGAAGGCAGTGCAGAGCGTGGACAGCCACGCGTCGGTAACCGTGGACCTGCCGTCAAAGACAGTGTCGATCGTTACGGCCGTGGATCCCGCAAAGATCTCAAAAGCGGTGGAGGCCGCTGGATACGCCAACAAGCCCGCCTGACACCGTTGGCGCAGCGCGCACCCGTGCAGCCGGACGAACCGACACGGGATGTGCGCCCGCCAGTTGAACGCCTTGAAGGTCGGCCGCCCGGGTCGGATCGATGGCGGCGTGCATGCTCGGGCCAGCAGCTTACGGCCAACATTACTTGTCGGGCAGAAAGCCGACATTCCAGGCGTTGAGCTGTCCGGACGGGGTGCCGATGCCGCCTGTCGCTCGATCACTTTTGATTGCAGCCGCGCAAGTTGGCGGCTGCGGTTCTTGACATTTTTCGCGAACACGGGCCCAAGAAGCGCAATGGCTGTCTTTGGACAAATCTTGACTCGACGCATGGGATCGCTTCGCGCGGTGCTCGCGTTTGCGTTCCTGTTCATGTCGTGCCTTCAGCCGGGCATGTTTGCGGGGGCGAACGCTACGGGCTTCCACGGCGAAGCCTCTGCGGCCAGTGATGACCCGGAATCGATCCAAGAGACGAATGGCCATGAGGCGCATCATGCCGCTTCGTCCGAAGACGGTAAGCAGCATCCGCACGGCTCGGACGGTTTTGACAAGAGTTGTGAGGTTCATTGCGCCCCCTGCCAGGCGGTGCCCGTAGGCTGTCCCGACATCGAGCGGGTAGTCGCGCGGTGCTTTGCCCCGGTCGAGGCAGCGGTCTTTCCTTACGGGGAATACGCGACCCTCATTCGTCCTCCTGAACACCTGGCCTGACGACGCCTCGTTGAGGCGGCCGCGCGCAGCGTCCGGAATCCTTGTCCGGCGCACGCATTCGCACACGTCAAACTCCAGGATCATAAATGAAACTCGCAAGCGTCGCGGTGCTCGCATCGCTGTCTGTCGCCGGCTGCACGGCGACCAATCCTCCGAACGTGCTTCCAGACTTCAATCCGGCTGACCCGATCATGGGTCTGCGGGAAGCGCACCACCATTCCGTGATCGACTACCGCCACCGGGAGCCGACGGAACCCAAGAACTGGCGTCAGCTGAACGACAGGCTGGCCCCTGGCAACGAGGGAGCGGGCTCGTGATCCGGGGCTTCCTGAAAACGATCTCGGCCGTCTCGCTGCCGCTGCTTGCGGCCGGATGCGCGACGACGGCGAACGGCGTTTCCGATCCCTATGCAGGCTTCGTCACCGTGGCCGCGCGAACCGCCTCGGTGACCGGGAAGGAGGCTGTGTGGGTGCAGTCAAGCGGACAGGCCCGCGCAGTTGGCGAGCGCGTCAAGCACCTCGTGCAGAAGAAGACGATCGGGCCCGACACCGCTGTCCAGGTCGCCCTGCTTAACAACAAGGGCCTCCAGGCCGCTTACGCGGAGGTCGGACTGTCCGCCGCCGATGTCTGGCAGGAGACGATGCCTGTCAACCCGACGCTATCGGTCGGCGTGACCGGGATCGGCATCGGCCGGACCGTCGAGAGCGCCGTCGCCAACAACATCCTCGCTTTGATCACGAAACCGAGGCGGGTGGCGGTTGCGGACGCCCGCTTCCGACAGACGCAGCTCAGGGCGGCCGAAGAGACCTTGAAACTGGCCGCCGACACGCGCCGCGCCTGGATCAACGCGGTCTCGGCCTGGGAGACCGTCGCATACCTGAACAAGGCGCAGGCAGCCGCGGATGCCGCTTCCGAACTGGCGCAGAAGCTTGGCGAGACAGGCGCTCTCACCAAGACCGGACAGGCCCGGGAACACGTCTTCTATGCCGAACTGGCGGGCCAGACCGCGGAAGCGAGGCTTGCCGCACGCACCGCCAAGGAGGAGCTCACACGCCTTATGGGGCTCTGGGGCTCAGACACGGAATATTCGGTGCCGAACGCCCTTCCTGCTTTGCCAAAGGGTTCGAAGGCGAAGCGGACCGTCGAAGCCGATGCCCTGAAAAACCGCGTCGACCTGCAGGTCGCCAGGCTGGAGCTTGAGGCGCTGGCAAAATCCTACGGGCTGACAGAGGCTACGCGCTACCTGACTGATCTCGAAGTCCTTTCGGGCGTGGAGATCGAGCAGGAAAAGGAAGACGGCGAGACGGAGACGACCGTATCCGGCAATGTTGAGCTGGAGTTCGTCATCCCGATCTTCGACACGGGCAAGGCGCGCATGCGCAAGGCGGAGTTCGGCTACATGCAGGCGGCAAACCTCCTGGCAGAGAAAGCCGTCAACGTCCGCTCGGAGGCACGGTCCGCCTATGACGCGTACCGCTCGACGGAAGAGATCGCGCGACACTACCGGAACAATGTCGTCCCCTTGCGGACCAAGATCGAGGACGAGTCCCTTCTCACCTACAACGGCATGATCACCAACACCTTCGAACTCCTCGCCGACACCCGCGCGAAGGTGAATTCGATCATGCTTTCCATCAACGCCAAGCGCAATTTCTGGCTGGCCGACGTCAATCTCGCAACCGCCGTGTACGGCGGCGGTGCCTCGTCGGGCGGCAGCGCCCCTCAGGCGGTCGCCGAAGACGGCGGCGCTGGCCACTGAGAAGGAGAACAGAGATGCTTTCAAGACGACAGATTCTCGGCGCCGGCGCGCTTCTGGCGGGTGCGACCGCGTGGACCAAGACCTCGGCCATGGGCCTGCCGGACGCTCCCGTGATGGAAACTCCCGACATGCAGCCGCCGGTCTTCCCGACCAGCGGCCCGGACTACCAGCCGGTCGTCACCCTCAACGGCTGGACGCTGCCGCACCGGATGAACAACGGGGTCAAGGAATTCCACTTGGTCGCCGAACCCGTCGAGCGGGAACTTGCTCCCGGAATGACCGGATATCTTTGGGGATACAACGGACAGTCGCCGGGTCCGACCATCGAGGCAGTCGAGGGCGACCGCGTTCGTATCTTCGTGACCAACAAGCTTCCCGAGCACACCACCATCCACTGGCACGGCATGATCCTGCCGTGCGGCATGGACGGCGTGACAGGACTGACGCAGCCGGGAATCCCGTCGGGAAAGACCTTCGTCTACGAGTTCGATCTCGTGAAGAGCGGCACCTTCATGTACCACCCGCATGCCGACGAGATGGTTCAGATGGCGATGGGGATGATGGGTTTTTTCGTCATCCATCCCAAGGATCCGAAGTTCATGCCTGTCGACCGCGACTTCGTCTTTCTCCTCAACGCGTACGACATCGATCCGGGTACCTATGTGCCCAAGGTTATGGAAATGACCGACTTCAACATGTGGTGCTGGAACAGCCGCGTGTTTCCTGGGATCAGCCACCTCGTTGTGTCAAAGAACGACCGCGTGCGCGTTCGGGTCGGCAACCTGACGATGACCAACCACCCGATCCACATGCACGGATACGACTTCGAGGTCACCTGCACCGACGGCGGCTGGGTGCGTCCCGAAGCCAGGTGGCCCGAGGTGTCGATCGACATTCCGGTCGGCGCGATGCGGGCTTACGAATTCGACGCGAAGTACGAGGGCGACTGGGCGATCCATTGCCATAAGTCGCACCACACCATGAACGCGATGGGCCATGACGTGCCCACGTTCATTGGTGTCGACAAATCCAAGGTCGCCGAGAAGATCCGCAAGGTGCAGCCCGAATACATGCCGATGGGCAACCGCGGCATGGCCGACATGGGCGAGATGGAGATGCCGCTCCCCGACAACACCATCCCGATGATGACTGGCTGGGGCCAGTTCGGGCCCATCGAGATGGGCGGCATGTTCTCGGTCGTCAAGGTCCGCGAGGGCCTGTCGGCGGCCGACTACGCGGATCCTGGATGGTTCCAGCATCCGGAAGGAACCGTCGCCTACGAGTGGAAAGGGGACGTTCCCGCCCCCGCAAAGTCAGGCGACGCAAAAACGATGGCTCCTGCAACCCCGCACGGCAGCCACGGAAAACAGGGATGACCTCAGGTACTCTACTCACAAACAACTGAAGAGAGATGAGCATGAAACGATTGATGATAGCAGCCTTCCTTGCCGCTGTGGTTCCCTCCTTCGCCTCGGCAGGAGGGAGCCACAGCGGCGGCCATGGAGAGGCCGCAATGATGGAAATAGGCAAGCCGGGCGAAAAATCGGAAGTGAAGCGCACCGTGGAAATCGGCATGCGCGAAAAGCCGGACGGCGGCATGGTTTTCGAACCTGCGTCGCTGTCGATCAAGGAGGGCGACACGATCCGCCTGAAGTTCACCAACAAGGGCGAGATCGACCATGAGTTCGTCATGGATGTCCATGAGGGCATCATGGAGCACAAGGCGTTGATGGAGAAGTTCCCCGAAATGGAACACGCGGATCCGAACTCGATCAGGCTGGCGCCTGGAGAGACCGGCGAGATCATATGGACTTTCGCGAAGGCAGGCGATTTCGGCTTCGCCTGCCTCGTGCCGGGACATTACGACTCCGGCATGAAGGGCAGCCTTAAGGTCGCAAGAAACTGAAACCACACTCAACCGAGAAAAGGACTTATGAGATGAATGCTTTTGCCAAAGTCGCGGTTATCGGCCTCGCCGTGTTCGGGCTCGCGTCGGGTACCTTGGCTGCCGAATACACCAAGGGTAAGGTCACCAAGGTCGACACCAAACAGAAAAAGATCACCATCAAGCACGAGGAACTGACCAACCTCGACATGCCCGCCATGACGATGGTGTTCGTGGTTGCTGACGATGCAATGCTGGATGAAGTCAGCGAAGGGCAGGCGATCGAGTTCGTCGCGGAACGCGTGAACGGGCGCATCACCGTCACCGAAATAAAGTAAGCGAACAGCAGGAACGGGGCGGCGTCCGCAGCCGTCCCGTCTCGCAACCATTGGAATGGGAGGCTACGGAATTAGGCGCGGGCGCTGTGATTTACTGCGCAGTAGTGTTGCTTCTTGCAACGGCGACGGACTGGTCCCGACTGTGGGATCCAAAATATGTGCATTCGGATTCCGAGGGCCCGCATTCAGACATCGGGGCGGAAATCGGGACCGTTTACATAGGCTGCCCGTCGACATCCAATATTGCCTCCTCTTCGGAGTGTTGGGTCAAGCATCCGCCCGCAGCCGGAGGCTTGACCCACGAAGTTCCAGCGCGCGGGCGAAATCTCTTTCATCACATTCAGCTGAAGCGGGTAGTCACGGGCAATGAGCTATGACATGTTCGGTCTATGAGCTGCTGGTCATTCGCAAGTCGCCTGCTGCTGGTGCTGGCTCTGTTAGGGCTTGCAGCCAGCCCTGTGGGTACCGCCTCGGCGATGCCTGCGATGGCAGCGGCTGCCATGCCGATGCCTGACGGCATGGCGTGCTGTCCTGACGACCAGCCTGTCGCACCCGAGTGCGCCATGGACTGCCCGCTGGCCGTCCTGTGCGCCGCCGGGATAGCTGGCGTTTCGGTTCCTGATCCTTCATTTCCGATCCGCGCTCTTTTGAACGGCGAATTCGGCAACCGCGGCCAAACCGTGCGGGCATCGCTTGCCCGGGAACCCGCGCCCAAACCGCCCCAAGCCTGACTGTCACTGGCGTTCTTGCGCCAAAGACCGTGCGGATGGATCCGCACGGAGCGGAGCCGCGTGGCCTGCGCCACGCCGATGCCGTGCGCCTGCACGGTCAATGACAGTCGGAACTTTCAAATCATGAAATCGAAACTCGTTCTTCGCGCCGCGATGCTGGCGCTCGCATCCGTCATCGCAGCTTCCCAATCCGCTGAGGCCCAGCCGCAGGACTACGAATTCCAGCTCGTCGAACATGTGATCAAGCAAGGCAGCGACGCCGTTGTCGCCGTCAGATTGGTCGACAAGCGCAGCGGCAGACCCGTTGGGGACGCCGTCGTCTTCACCACCCGGATGGACATGGCCCCGGAAGGGATGGAGTCGATGACCACGCCCGTCGAGACACTGCCGTCGGACCAGCCCGGCATCTACCGCTTCAGGACCGATCTGACGATGGCCGGAGCATGGCGCTTCTCGATCGCGGCCAAGGTCCAGGGCGAGACCGAAACGGTCGAAAGCCGCCTGGAACTGAAGGCCGTCCAATGAGCAAGCTCGGCTCATTCCTGGCCCTCGCCGTAGTGGCGGCGGGGGCTGGGGCGGGCGGATACTGGGCCGGCCAGCGCGATCTCTCGTTTCAGACCGCGATGCAGACGGCCAGGTACGCGATAGCGCGAATGCTCGGTCAGGAACCCGCGGCAGAGGCGGCCGAGGCGTCTCCACCACAACCCGTCATCTACTACCGCCATCCTGACGGCGATCCGGTCTATTCGGCGACCCCGAAGCGGGCCGAAGACGGCCGCGAGTTCGTGGCGGTCCGCGCGAGCGAGGACGTGAGCTTCGACGGTGTCCCTACGCCTAACGAGGAAGCGGCCGTCGGCGGGTCAGAGGCAGGCAGCCGTAAGGTCCTCTACTACCGTAACCCGATGGGCTTGCCGGACACCTCCCCGGTCCCCAAGAAGGATTCGATGGGGATGGACTACCTGCCCGTCTACGAAGGCGAGGCGGAAGACGGCTCGACTGTGAAGGTTTCGGCCGGGAAGCTGCAGCGAACGGGCGTGAGGACAGCGCTGGCGACCAGCAGCGCAGTCATGCGCGCGGTCCGCATCCCCGGAACTGTTACGCTGGACGAGCGCCGGGTCAGTGTCGTCGCGATTCGCACCGAAGCCTTCATCGAGAAGGTCGCCGACATCACGACCGGCGACAGGATCGAGAAAGGCCAGCCGCTCCTGCGCTTCTACGCGAAGGAGATCGCCGCGGCAGGGGCGCTTTACGCGGCCGATCTCAAGAGCGGCAAGGGGAAAACCGCGGCTGCAGGCAGCCTGCAGCGCCTGGAAAACCTCGATGTTCCGGCGGAAGCGGTCGCCGAAATCGAGAAGACGAAGAAGGTGCCGCTTTCCGTGACGCTCACGGCCCCGCGCAGCGGCGTGGTGCTGGAAAGAATGGCCGTCGACGGGATGATGGCCGAGGCCGGGGAAACGCTGTTCCGGATCGCCGACATCTCGAATGTGTGGGTGACCGCTGACGTTCCCGAATACGGGCTAAGTTCCGTGCGCCCCGGCGACCCTGCGGTCGTGCGGGTCAGGAGCCTGCCCGGCCAGGAGTTCAACGGCAAGGTCAGCCTGATCTATCCGGAAATCCAGGGCCAGACGCGGACCGCGCGCGTCCGTATCGAAATGCCCAATCCGGATGGCCGCCTGCTCGCCAACATGTACGCCGAAGTGGAGATCCTGACGGGCGGCGCAGCACCTGTCGTGACCGTGCCGGAGAGCGCCGTGATCGATACGGGCGATCGCCAGGTCGTGATCGTGGACAAGGGCGAAGGCCGCTTTGAGCCGCGCGACGTGCAGATCGGCATGCGCGGCGAAGAGATGACCGAGATCCTCACGGGCGTGAGCGAGGGCGAGCGGGTCGTTGTCTCGGCAAACTTCCTGATCGATGCCGAAAGCAACCTGAAGGCGGCGCTGAGCGCGTTCGTCCCGACGGAGGCGCAGCCATGATCGCCAAGCTCATCGCCTGGTCGGCGCGCAACCTCGTCCTCGTCTTCTTCGCCGCGGCGCTGGCGGTCGGCGCAGGGGCATACGCGCTGAAGACATTGCCACTGGACGCGATCCCGGACCTCTCGGACGTCCAGGTCATCGTCTTCACCGATTATCCCGGCCAGGCCCCGCAAGTGGTGGAGGACCAGGTCACCTATCCGCTGACGACCGCCATGCTGACAGTGCCGCGGTCCAAGGTGGTCCGGGGCTTCTCCTTCTTCGGCGTCTCCTTCGTCTATGTGATCTTCGAGGACGGCGTCGATCCCTATTGGGCGCGCAGCCGCGTGCTCGAATATCTGAACGCCGCCGCCAGCCGGCTGCCGGGCGGCGTTTCCCCGGCGCTCGGCCCGGACGCGACCGGCGTCGGCTGGGTCTACCAGTATGCGGTCGTGGCCAAGGAGCTGTCGCTGGCGGAACTGCGGTCGCTGCAGGACTGGGTCGTGCGCTTCGCCGCCTCGAAGGCCGAGGGCGTGTCGGAGGTGGCGAGCGTCGGCGGGTTCGTCAAGCAGTATTCCATCGTGGTGGACCCTGACCGGATGCGCGCCCAAGGCGTGACGCTGTCCGAGGTCAGTGAAGCGGTCCGGGCCAGCAACATGGACACTGGCGGGCGCACGGTCGAAATCTCCGAATTCGAGTTCATGGTGCGGGGGCGTGGCTACCTGAAGAGCGTCGCCGACATCGAGAACATCGCGCTCAAGTCCGTCGGCGGCGTGCCGCTCAGACTAGCGGATGTCGCCAGGGTTGAGGTCGTCCCTGACGAACGACGCGGCATCGCCGAACTGAACGGCGAGGGCGAGGTCGCCAGCGGCATCGTGCTGCAGCGCGTCGGCGCAAACGCATTGACGGTCATCGAGAACGCCAAGAAGGCTCTCGCCGGGATCGAGACCAGCCTGCCCGAGGGCACCGAAATCGTGCCCGTCTACGACCGCTCCAAGCTCATCGAGGCGGCGATCGAGACGCTGAAGTCGACGCTGGTCGAGGAGAGCATCGTGGTGGCGCTTGTTACCGTTGTCTTCCTGCTTCACGTCAGAAGCGCGCTGGTCGCCATCATCATGCTGCCTGTCGGCATCCTGGTGGCCTTCGTCGCGATGAAACTTCTCGGCATCGGCTCCAACATCATGAGCCTTGGCGGCATCGCTATCGCCATCGGCGCGATGATCGACGCTGCGATCGTCATGATCGAGAACGCGCACAAACATCTTGAGCGCGCCAGCCCGGACAAACCCCGCATCCAGATTCTGGTCGAGGCGGCGGCGGAAGTGGGTCCAGCGCTGTTCTTCAGCCTGCTCATCATCACCGTCTCGTTCCTGCCGATCTTTACGCTCGAAAGCCAGGAGGGCCGCCTGTTTGGGCCGCTCGCCTTCACCAAGACCTTCGCCATGGCTGCGGCGGCGCTTCTTTCAGTCACGCTTGTGCCCGCCCTGATGGTCGTGTTCGTGCGCGGCCGGATCATCCCGGAGCACAAGAACCCGATCAACAGGCTTCTGATCGGCCTTTACCGCCCGATCATCGCCAGGGTTCTTACGGCGAAGACGTTCACCATCCTCCTCGCGATCGCCGCCCTTGCCGTCACCGTGTGGCCCGTGCGCCAGCTCGGCAGCGAATTCATGCCGAACCTCGACGAGGGGACGCTGATGTACATGCCGACCACGTTGCCCGGAATATCGGTCACCAAGGCGGCCGAATTGATGCAGATGCAGGACCGGATCATCAAGTCCTTTCCCGAGGTGGAATCCGTCTTCGGCAAGGCAGGGCGGGCACAGACGGCCACGGATCCAGCACCGACCGAGATGTTCGAGACGATCATCACCCTGAAGCCGAAACCAGAATGGCGGCCGGGCGTGACCGTGGAGAGCCTCAAGGCGGAGATGGACGCGGCGCTGCAGTTCCCGGGAGTTTCCAACGCGTGGACGATGCCGATCCGCGCCCGCATCGACATGCTATCGACGGGCATCCGTACGCCCGTCGGGGTCAAGGTCTACGGTACCGATCTTGCGGAAATGGAGAGCGTTGCGCGGCAGATCGAGGCGGTGCTCAGGGCCGTTCCGGGAACGTCCAGTGCCTATGCCGAGCGGGTCATCGGCGGCTACTATCTCGACATTGTTCCCGACCGCGCCGCGCTCGGCCGCTATGGCCTGTCGGTCGGCGACGTACAGGACGTGATCTCGACGGCTTTGGGCGCCGAGGTGGTCACCTCTACGGTCGAGGGCCGGGAACGCTATGGCGTGTCGATCCGCTATCCGCGCGCCATGCGCAGCGACCCGCAGGCCATAGCCAGGGAGGTGCAGGTCGCGCTGCCCGGCGGCGGCTTCGTGCCGCTCGGAGAAGTGGCCAAGGTCGAACTCACGCGGGGCGCGACCTCGATCCGCACCGAGAATGGCCAGCTTGCCGTCTATATCTTCGTCGACATCGCGGGCCGAGATCTCGGCGGCTATGTCGCCGACGCGCAAGCCGCGGTCGCGAGCGGGGTCGACCTGCCGCCGGGCTACTCCGTCGCCTGGAGCGGACAGTTCGAGTATCTCGAGCGGGCCATCGAACGCCTGAAGATCGTCGTGCCGCTGACGCTCGCGCTGATCTTCCTGCTCCTCTACCTGAACTTCCGGGCGCTGACCGAAACGCTGATAGTCATGCTGTCGCTGCCCTTCGCCCTGGTCGGCGGCATCTGGCTGATGTGGTGGCTCGGCTTCAACATGTCCGTCGCGGTCGCGGTCGGCTTCATCGCGCTCGCGGGCGTGGCCGCCGAGACAGGCGTGATCATGCTGATCTATCTCGACCATGCGTGGTCGGAGGTCAAAGCCGCGGCAGATAAACGGGACCTGACACTGGATGACCTCCATGCAGCCATCATGGTCGGCGCGGTTGAGCGGGTGCGGCCGAAAATGATGACGGTCGTCGCCATCACGGCGGGTCTGCTGCCGATCCTGTGGAGCACAGGCACAGGCTCGGAGGTCATGCAGCGCATCGCCGTGCCGATGATCGGGGGGATGATCTCCTCGACCGTTCTGACGTTGGTCGTGATCCCCGCCGTCTACGGGATCGTCAAGGGCTGGCGGCTGCCTAAGGCGGTCGCCGTGGTTCGGCTCGTGGCGGCTTCTAGTTGAAGTTTCAGCTGTCTTGCGGCGGCGTTTGAAGGCAGCTGGCTTTGGGGGCCCAACGGTACCGCCCGGGTGGCCATGCGGCTGCATCGCCCTACCTTCAGCTGGACTCTCGTGATGGAGGGCGGACGATGCCTTTAGCTGTGAAGTTTCTGGCCTTCTTCGCGTTCTGCGCCATGGTGCCGCTGAACGTGTTTGCAAGCGCCATGCCAGAACGGCCGAGCATTCATTTTCACTCGGCAGACGTACAAAGCCGCCAGGAAGCGCGCATGGAGCAGGTTCAGCCCGGCGCGGACGAGCACGCGCATCCCGGCGATATATTCCACTGTGACGGAGGCTGCATCGTCTTGATGGCTACCGAAGCCCCGGGCCTCCATCCACGTCACCTTCCTCTCGGCTTTCGGCCGCCCCTCTCGCTGTTGCTGGAAGGCCTCATGCCGCCAACGCTTCCGCGCCCGCCCAAAGCCTGATCAGTCGAAATGGACCCGAACCGATCACAAAGGAGAATCGAGATGAGCAAGATCGTTGCTGTTGCCGCTTTCTCGTTCCTGCTGATGTCGCCAGCGCTGGCCCAGGAAAGCGAGAAGGTCGACCTGCCTGCAGCCTGCCAGGATGCGCCGACACAGGGCGGCAAAATGGACATGTCCCAGATGGACACCATGATGCAGGGCATGATGGCCGACATGGACGAGGTTCAGAAAGCCAACATGCGATCCATGATGAAGATGCATGATCCAATGATGCGCGCCGTCATGATCAAGGATCCTGATCTCGCCTTCAACTGCGGAATGATCGCTCACCATCAAGGCGCGATTGCCATGGCGGAGGTTGAACTCGAGATGGGCAAGGACGACGAATCCAAGAAGATGGCCCAAGCGATCATCGATGCCCAGAAGAAGGAAATCGCCGAGATGACTGCCTGGGTCGAGGAACACGCAAAGCAATGAACATGGAGACGAGGAGCGGCCAGCCTGCCGCTCCTCCAGCCAGCGCCGGTTGGCTTTTGCCGGAACGGGTCCGGGTTCGGCAGGCCGCGTCCTGCCGCGTCCGCAGTCTCCGAACTTATTCAAGACATAGGAGTCCACCATGCATGTCCATGAGATGATCACTTCCCACCCTGAGGTTCAGGGCAACGTCGCGGAGAAGCTGCTCCGCTGCATCGAGGATTGCTATTCCTGCGCGCAGACGTGCACTTCATGCGCCGATGCCTGCCTGGCCGAACCCTCCGTTGACACGCTGAAGCAGTGCATCCGGCTGAACTTGGACTGTGCCGATGTCTGTGCGGCGACCGGCTCGATGGCATCCCGCAGGACGGGTTCTAACGTCCCGGTCCTGCGCGCCGTCATGCTGGCATGCGAGCAGGCTTGCCGTGCGTGCGGCGACGAGTGCCGGAGGCACGCCGACATGCACGAACACTGCCGCGTCTGCGCCGACGAATGCATGCGCTGTGCGGAATCCTGCAGGGATGCGGTTGCTGAGGTGCGATGACCTTCCGACGTGATCGCCTCTTGCCCCCGCCGTGCGTTGTCGGCAGGCCCGTGAGGTGAATGCAACGCTTCCATGACGGCGGACGCCTTGAAGCCTCCGCCGCCATGGAGGCCTTCGACGGGCCGAACTTCCCCCTGGCGGCTTCTAGTCTTGCGCGGGCAAAGCGCCCGTGAGGATATCTACGGACAGCGAGGAGCCGCCTTATGCCTGCGCTAAGGCCATATTCCGCCTGAAGATCACGAGTGGAAAGGCGAATGCCGAAGGGAAGCGCGGCTGCTGCCTCAAAAAAAAGCCCTTGAGCTTCCAGTAACTGGAAGCATTATATCTCTCCTGCTTGGTGACAAGGAGACAACCTATGAATATCGGAACCGCGTCCGTGAAATCCGGTCTGCCGCCGAAGACCATCCGCTACTACGAGGAAATCGGGCTTCTGAAGGCCGACCGGGCAGGAAATGGGTATCGCGACTATTCGATGTCGGACGTGCATCGGCTTCGCTTTCTGCAGAGGTCCCGCAGCCTTGGCTTCTCGGTCGAGGAATGCCGCCAGCTGCTGTCGCTTTACGGAGACAAGGAACGCGAGAGCGCCGACGTGAAGGCGATCGCCGAGGTCAAACTTGCCGAGATCGACCGCAAGATCGCGGAACTGGCGAGCCTGCGCGAAATGCTCAACCATCTCGTGCGGGCCTGCAACGGCGACGAGCGCCCGGACTGCCCGATCATCGACGGCCTTGCGGGAAGCGGTACGCCCCAGTGAGTCGCGCGCCCGTCATTGCAGCAGTTCTTGTCGTGGTCGGGAGCGCCGCGGGAATGGCACTCGCGAGCACGGCCGTGGCTCCGCTCGTCGCCGAGCGACAGGCATCGATGAAGGCCATGGCAGAGGCCGCCAAGACCATCTCCGGAATGTTTGAGGGTGTGATTTTTCGTGGAATGAGGACCCTGTTTGAGGGGTGATTTTCGTCCAAACGGGACCCCTTAACGTGGGGTCATCAAAATGCCTCCGGTTTCATCGGAGGCATTTGCGTTTTGGA
>NZ_RKST01000033.1 GCF_003934165.1 Borborobacter arsenicus
GGCCCGGCTCGACGGCGGTGATGCATGCCAATGACGAATATGTGTCGATCGACGACTACCTCACCGCCATCAAGGTCATGGCGCTGTGCATCTATGACTGGTGCGGCGCCGAGCAGTGATCGGAATGGGGCAAGCCGGATACGGCGTGCCCCGTTTCCCGTTGGAAGGAATATGAAATGCCACAACTCAAGCAAAGCTTTACCGTCAACCATGCGCGGCCGCTGGTCTGGGCGCGGTTCCAGGACCTGCCCAATGTCGTGCAATGCATTCCCGGCGCATCGCTGACTGAGCAGGCTTCGGCCACCCAGGCCAAGGGCCGCATGACGGTCAAGCTCGGGCCGATCAAGGCGGATTTCGGCGGCGATGTCGACATCGAGGCCGATGAGAGCAGCTATACCGGCAAGATCGCCGGCAGCGGCATCGACAAGAGCCATGCCTCGCGCGCCAAGGGAAATGTCGTCTACACGCTGCAGGAAGCCAAGGACGGCGCTGCTACGGTCGTCGATGTCGATGTCGACTATACGCTCTCGGGCTCGCTGGCGCAGGTCGCGCGCGGCGGCATCGTCGAGGCCGTGGCCGAACAGATCTGCAAGGAATTCGCGCGCAATCTGGAAGAGCAGCTTAACGCGACCCTGGCCCCGGCGGCCGAGATCGGCGAAGGCGCTTCAGGAGAAGCAGTGGCCCCGGCCGCGCGGCCCGCGCCGGCAAAGCCGAATGAGCTCAACGCCCTGAAGCTGATCATGGCAATAATCCGCTCGAAGCTGAGAGGCATGTTCAGCTCCGCTTCGGCGCGCTAGGTTCCGGCACGGATACGATCAGGCGACCGCGCGGAGGCTCAGCTTCCGCGCGGTAATGTTTTGCGGCTATTGCGATGACGCCGCCGGCATGCGTGGACGCGAGGCGGCTGCGCACCTACATTGATGCGGTCAGCCGGAGCATGAGATGGACACGTCGCCCACGCCCTTCGTCCCGCCCGCGCCGAAGCCGCGAACCAAGCCGCCTTCGACGCTGCAGATGATGCGCATCGTCTATCGCAATCCGCTCGAATTGTGGGGCGAGCCTTCCTACAACGAGTCATGGATCGCGGTTTCCGGGATCGGCGGGCCGCTGGTCATCGCCAATGATCCGGGGCTGATCCGCCATGTGCTGGTCGACAATGCCAGGAACTACAAGATGGCGACGGTGCGCCAGAAAATCCTGCGGCCGATATTGCGCGACGGGCTGCTGACGGCCGAGGGCGACGTCTGGAAGCGCTCGCGCAAGGCGATGGCGCCGGTGTTCACGCCGCGCAACATATTCGGCTTCGCCCAACCAATGCTGAAGCGCACCCTCGACTTCGTCAAACGCTATGAAAATGCCGCCGAACCGGTCGATATCGCCCGCGATATGACGACATTGACCTATGAAATCCTGTCCGAGACGCTGTTTTCTGGCGAAATCGCGGGTGAACCGGGCAGTTTCGAGCGGGAAATCGACCATTTGTTCGAAACGATGGGCCGGGTCGATCCGCTCGACCTGCTGAGGGCGCCGGACTGGCTGCCGCGCCTGACGCGGCTGCGCGGCCGCAAGACCATGGCCTATTTCCGCAAGATCGTTGCCGATACGGTGTCGATGCGCACCGAGCGCCTGGCGCGCGATCCCGACAATGCGCCCCGGGATTTCCTGACCCTTTTGTTGCAGGCTGAAGGGCCCGACGGGCTGACGCGCGCCGAGATCGAGGATAATATCATCACTTTCATTGGCGCCGGCCACGAGACGACGGCGCGGGCGCTCGGCTGGACGCTTTATTGCCTGGCGGAAGCGACCTGGGAGCGCGCGCCGATCGAGGCCGAGATCGACGCCGTGCTGGCGCGCGAGCCCGACCCGACGAAATGGCTGGAAGCGATGCCGCTGACGCGCGCGGCCTTTGACGAGGCGCTTAGGCTTTATCCGCCCGCACCCTCTATCAATCGCGAGCCGATCGAGGACGACCGCTTCCGCTTCGACACGGTGGCCGAGACCAGCCCCTGGCCGGTACAGAAGCTGACGACGCAGCCGCAGGGCGGCCTGCCGATGCGGGTTACGCGACGGTGAACGAGGCGAGCCATGGCTGAGACCGAGCAGGCGTTGCAGGTACATGTCACCGGGCGGGTGCAGCGCGTGGGCTTTCGTGCCTGGACGCAGGCTCAAGCCGAAAGGCTCGGCCTGCACGGCTGGGTGCGCAACGAGCGTGACGGCTCGGTGCGGGCGCTGATCGTCGGGCCGGAAGCGGCGGTCACGGCGATGCTGCTTCTGTTGCGCGAGGGGCCGCGCGGCGCGGTGGTCTCCGATGTCGTGACGGAGGCGGTTGAACCCGGTGCCGCATCGCCGGGCTTTGCCATTACCGGCTGATCGCGCCGACACTCCTGCAGCGGTTCCCGCTTTCTCGCGGCGTGCTCATCTTGCCCGACGGCTTCGACAATGTGAAAAGTCAGGCATGATAGGTTTTTCCATCTCGTGCCGCAGCCCCTTTCTGGTCGTACAATTTGAACAGCCGCAAACCATGCTGAGCTGGTCGCTGACGCGGCCCGGCTTCACCGTGGCGGCCAGTGTTGCCTGGCTCGGCGTGCGCGATGACGATCTTTCGCTCGACATCGACCCCATCGTGTTCCTGAAAAACCGGATGGAGGCTGCCGGCCTTGGCGAGGCCATTCACCTGATGACGTCACGCGATGTGAGTCACCACCACCTGACCCAGGCTTCCTTCGGCAGCGCCACCGCCACCTGCCTGGCGACGGTGGGGCTCGGCAATGCCGGAAGGGTGGGCGAGCACCCGGCCGGCGGCAGGGCGGCCGGAACGATCAATCTCTTGGCCCATGTCGACCAGCCGCTGACGCAGGCGGCAATGGTGGAGGCTGTTTCGATCGCCGCCGAGGCGCGCACCACCGCAATCATCGACCTCGACTGGCTTGCGCAGGGCAAGACGGCGACCGGGACGGGAACCGACTGCATCGTGATCGCCGCGCCTTGCGAAGGCGCGCCGCGGCAGTTTGCCGGGCTTCACACGGATATCGGCGCCGCGATCGGTCGGGCAGTGCATGACGCGGTGTGGCAAGGCGGCGAGGCCTGGATTCGCGAAAAAGTGGAAACCGCCCTGGCGTGAGCCGCCGGCCGGTCGCTTCAATCCCGCTTCAGTCTCACTCGCTTCGCTCGAATAAAGCCGCCCGGTCGCGGGCGCGTAGCTCCGTCTTCAGGATCTTGCCGTAATTGTTCTTCGGCAGTGCCTCGACGAAGACATAGGCCTTGGGCCGCTTGAAGCGGGCGATCCGTTCGAGGCAGAGCGCATCCAGCGCGGCCGGCGTGGCGTCGCCAACGACATAGGCGATGGCGATCTCGCCCCATTCCGGGTCGGGGCGGCCGATGACGGAGACTTCGCGCACCGCCTTATGCGACTGGAGCACTTCCTCGATCTCGCGCGGATATATGTTGCTTCCGCCCGAGATTATCACGTCCTTGGAGCGGTCCTTGAGCGTGAGATAGCCTTCGTCATCGAATGTGCCCATGTCGCCGCTCATCAGCCACCCGTCGCGGATGGTATCGGCGCTCGCTTCGGGATTGTTCCAATAGCCGGACATGACGGTGGAGCCGCGCACGGCGATCTCGCCGTCGGTGGCCGGCCGGCCTTCGGCATCGACGGTGCGCACTTCCAGACAGGAGAAAGGCACGCCGACCGAGGCGAGGCGGTCGAGCCAGCGCGGATGTGCGGTGTCGGCAATCACCTCACGCGACAGGGTGGTGATGGTCATGGGGCTTTCGCCCTGGCCGTAGATCTGGGCGATGCACGGGCCGAAGCGATCAAGGGCTGCGCGCGCGTCGTCCACATACATCGGACCACCGCCATAGACGATTGTGCGCAGGGCGGTAACGTCGAAGCCGGTCGGGCTCGCCACCATGCGCTTGACCATTGTGGGGGCGGCAAACAGCGACATCGAGCGCCAATGGCCGGCAAGCGCGAAGATTTCGTCCGGCTCGAAGCTGCCGCTTTCAGGCACGACATTGGTCGCCCCGCGCATGATGTGAGGCAGGATATAGAGGCCGGAACCGTGGCTCATCGGCGCCGCGTGGAGGATCGAGTCGCCGGGAGCGGTGGGATCGACCTCGGCGACATAGGCATGGGCCATGACGGCAAGGTTGCGGTGGGTGAGCATCGCGCCCTTCGGGCGGCCGGTGGTGCCGGAAGTGTAGAAGAGCCAGGCGAGATCGTCGGGGCCGCGAGGCGTGGTGGCGCTGGGAGCGGCAGCAACGGCGCGCTGATAATCGGGGCCGGCGATGGCGATCAGATGTTCCAGGCTCGATGGCGCGTGCGAGGCAGTCGTGGCGAGGAGTTTGTCCGAGGCGAAGGCGACGCGGGTGCCGGAGTGTTCCAGTATATAGCCGATCTCGGCGCCATGGAGCTTGGCGTTGCAGGGAACGGCGACCAGGCCCGCAGCCCAGATGCCGTAGAGGATTTCGATGAATTCGGGCGTGTTGCGGGCGATGACGGCGACCCGGTCGCCAGGTTCGAGGCGGTAGCGGCTGCGCAGGCTGCCGGCGAGTGAAGCGGCACGGCGGGCAAGCTGGGCATAGGTGAGATGGGGTCGCGTGCCGCGAGCCACGGCAATGCGATGCGGGTCGGCGCGTCCCTGGCGCTCCAGCCACAATGCGATGTTCATCGGCGCGTCCTCGATGCTAGAGCGGCGGATGCCCGGATAAATCCGGGCTGCCGCTCTATCTGTTTGTTTTTGCCGCATTTGTGCGACGCCAAGTGATTCCACTTGGCTGCAAAATGCTCCAGCCGCCGCCTTCGACAGGTCTTCCTATTTATATTCCGGTTGTCCGGGCGGGAAGACCTTCTCATTAGGGGTTTCTTTGCTGTTCCATGACAACCCTTGGCTGTGTATGAGCCAGGGAGGGCGGGCCATGTTCAAAGTCATTTCCTGTCTTGCTTATGAGCATGACTACTCCTTCGTGGTGGTGGCCGCGATCGTCTGCGTCATGAGTTCGGTGATGACGGTAAGCCTGTTCGACAGAGCCAGAAAGCTCTCGGCCCAGGCGCGGATATCATGGATCATCCTGTCGGGCATGGCCGGCGGCGTGGCGATCTGGACGACGCATTTCGTGGCGATGCTCGGCTTCCGGATTCCGATGGATCACGCCTTCAATCCCGTCCTGACCATAGCATCGCTGGTGATTGCCATCGCGTTCACCGCCGGCGGTCTCCACCTTGCTACCGACGGGGTCAAGCGTGTCCCCAGCGAGATCGGCGGCGTGGTGATCGGCCTCGGGGTCGCGGGCATGCATTTCACCGGAATGGCCGGGCTGGAGGTTGCAGGGCGCATAGAATGGGACCCGAAGCTGATTGCGGTCTCGCTCTGGTTCGCGCTCGGCCTGGGGGCGGTGACGGCGCATATATTGGCGCGGCGCAGCTTCCGGTTCAGCAGATTGCTGGCAATGGCCACGCTGGTGGCCGCCATCTGCACCATGCATTTCACGGCCATGGGTGCGGCGACGCTGATCCCCGATCCGTCGGTCCACGTTCCGTCCCGGATGCTTTCGAGCGAATTCCTTGCCGTGCTGGTCCTTGCCACCATGGCCATCATTGCCGGGCTTGCGCTCTATGTGATGGACACACGTTCGCAGCGCGAGCTTATCGACAGTTTCCGGCATGCGGCGCTGCATGATGCGCTGACCGGCCTGCCGAACCGGGCCTTCCTGTCGGCCAATCTGCCCGCAATGCTGGAGCGCAGCCGCATGGCGGGGATGGATGCGGCCGTGCTCATGATCGATCTGGATCGGTTCAAGGAAATCAACGATGTGCACGGGCACCATACCGGTGACCTACTGCTGCAAAAGCTTGCCGAACGGTTCAGCCTGCTTCTCGGGGCGGGCGAGATGATTGCCCGTGTCGGCGGCGATGAATTCGTCGCGGTAAAGCTGCATGTGCGCGACAAGAAGGAGGTCGATGACTTCGCAGGACGCCTTGTCGCCTGCGCATTGGAGCCGCTGCAGCAGAAAGGCAGCATATTGTCGGTCGGCGCGAGTGTCGGGGTCGGCCTTTATCCTCGCGATTGCGAGGATGCGGAAGAACTGATCGGCGCAGCCGACCTTGCCATGTATCGCGCCAAGCGGTCGGTCGGCGACAAGATCTGCTATTACGAAGCGTCGATGGATGAGGGGCGGCGCGAACGCAGCGCGCTGGCCATCGAACTGCGCCACGCGATCATGCGCAATGAACTCGAGCTTTACTACCAGCCGCAGTTCGATGTGCCGGCTGGCAGGATCAGCGGTTACGAGGCGCTTCTGCGCTGGCATCATCGCGAGCGCGGCACCATTTCACCCGCCGAGTTCATTCCGATCGCGGAGGAAACCGGCCTGATCATCCCGATCGGGGAATGGGTGCTGAAGACCGCCTGTGCCGAGGTGGCCGGCTGGGGAAAGCCCTACAAGGTCGCGGTGAATATCGCATCGGCGCAGCTTACCCAGGCTGACCTGCCGAAGATCGTCCATGAAACCCTTCTGGCAACCGGGCTGCCGGCTTCCCGGCTGGAGCTTGAAATCACCGAAGCCTGCATCATCGAAGACCGTGAACGCGCCCTGCATGTCGTTCGCCAGCTAAAGGCACTCGGCGTGACCATCGCCATGGACGATTATGGAACCGGCTATTCGTCACTGTCGACATTGCAGATATTCCCCTTCGACAAGGTCAAGATCGACCGCTCCTTCGTCGAGGGCATGACTACGGACACCGCGTCGGCGGCAATCGTGCGGGCAACGATCCTGCTGGCGTCGGATCTCCGGATCGCGGTCCTGGCGGAGGGCGTGGAGCGACAGGAGCAGGTCGACTTCCTGCAGGCCGAGGGATGCACCGAAATCCAGGGCTTCTTCTTCGGCCGCCCACAACCATTACCGGAAATTGCCGAACAGGTGGGGCGGGGCGAGAGTTCCGTTCCACCGCTGACTACGCCCCGCGCAGCTTAGGGTCACTGCAGCCGGCGGACCGTCTCCAGGACGTCCGGCTCTGCCCGGCGGCCCTCGAACTCATCGACCACGCCAAAGGCGCCGCCATAGGACCATACTGCCCAGGCAAAGCCGTGGCGCTCGGCGCGCTCGACCATGTCGGCGACATAGGCGGCGCGATAGGGCGGCGGCACGACATGGGGATTGCCATATTCCTGGCGGATCATGCCGAACTCGCCGAGCAGGATATTGTGCGGGCTGATGCCGTGCTTTTGCGCCCATGCCGCCACCTTGTCCAACGGCGAATCCATGAGCGCGTCAAGCTCCTGCTGCGTATCCATGAGCGCAATCTGCTCGTCGAGATAGGCGAGCATGCCAAGCCGGCGGGTGAAGGGGGCCTCGGCCTTTATCCGGGCGCGGATCTTTTTTCGTTCGGCATCGAGTTCGGCGCGGGGCGCCTCGTGCAACGGGTAGGGCAGGCCGGTGACATAACGGATGAAGTCCCCCGCCCAGGTCGCGCCCTGATGGGTGAGCAGGAACGGCTCGTAGGAATGGAAGGTCCAGATGATATTGTCGTCGGCGATCATTTCCGGATCGATCCGGGCCAGTTGCGCCGCGCTGGAATAGCAGGCGCCCGACAGGACGAGCGTGAGCCTGGTGGCCGAGGCACGGGCGGCCGCAAACAGCCTTTGCAGGCGCTGCGGCCACAGGCTCTCGGCATCATCGCAGTCGATCACCGGCTCGTTCATCGGTTCGAAGGCCACCAGCGCCGGGTCCTGCTGCGACAGGGCATACGCCATTTTCCGCACGAATTCGACATAGGCATCGAAGGACCCGGGCTCGTCCATGACCTTGCCCATGTCGAACGAGCGGACATCGGAGGGGATCAGATGCAGGTCGACCACGACCTTCAGCCCGGCCTCGTTGGCCAGCCGCACCGACTCCTGCACCGAAGCGTAAAGCTTGTCGCGCAGCGCTAGCGTCTTGTCGGACAGAAACGGCGCGGGGTCTACGGGCATGCGCACGAAGTCGAAGCCGGTCTGCTTGAGGCGGTCCAGATCGGGTCTGGCGAGGAATTGGCGCCATTCGGGGTAGGGCAGGATGGCGGCTTCGTCGCCCCAAAGCTTTTCGTCGGGCCAGGTCGTCCAGATGTCGAGATTGATGCCGCGCTTGACGGAAAATTCCACGGCGCCTGCTAGCGTCGGCGCACTGCCGAGCAAGGCCAGCACGAGAATGCCAGCCTTGAACATCGTCGCCAATGATGCCATCCGGAATATCAACGGTCGTGTTTCCAAGCAAATGCCCTGAAGATGCCTGTCAGGTCGGGCGCAAAAAGGAAAGCACTATGGACGATCATGGTGAATATGAGCGGCTGACGGCGGGGATTGCCGGCGAACTCACGCCGCTTGGCCACCGCATCATGGCGCGGGTCTATTTCGCCGACACCGACTTTTCCGGCGTGGTCTACCATGCCCGCTATCTCGAATTCTTCGAGCGCGGCCGATCCGATTTCCTGCGGCTGGCCGGCGTGCACCACACCGAGCTTGCCGATGGCAAGCATGGCGAAAAGCTGGTGTGGGTGGTGCGGCGCATGGAGATCGATTTTCGCGGGCCTGCCCGCATCGACGACATATTGACCGTCGATACCAGAGCCGAGCGGATTTCGGGTGCACGCATCTGGATGGACCAGCAATTGCTGCGTGGGCAGGAGTTGCTGGTGGAAGCCAAGGTCGAGGCGGCGATCATCGGCGCCGACGGCCGCCCGCGGCGCTTCCCGCGCGAATGGATCGCTGCCTTCATGCCAAGCGGCAAGCCGGAATCTCAAACGGGATGACGGCTCTTCAGGTCGTTATTCCACTCTATCTGCTTACTGGGGCATGACCTTTTTCCGAAAACCGGTTTCCACTTTTCGGGGCCATGCCCTAACCGATCCTTAACCATAACGGTTCATGAAGAAATTGATGAAAGTCCGGCGGATTTCCTGCGCCTTCCTTTCACCAAATTTGGCCGCGACAAGGCCGGCAATGCGCGTTTTCGGGGCAATTTGCGGACGCCAGGCGGACGAAGCCATGTGAAACGAAGCGCAAGGGGCCGGCAGCGCGCCGCGCCCGGGGTTGTTAAGGACTGTCTTGACCATGGAAAATATCGCACTCGCCGAACCGAGCGCACAATTGTCGATATGGGCGCTGTTCTGGCAGGCCGGCTGGGTCGTCAAGCTGGTGATGCTGGGCCTGCTTGCCGCCTCCATCTGGACCTGGGCGATCGTCGTCGACAAGCTGATCGCCTATGCTCGCATGCGTTCCTCGCTCAACCGTTTCGAACAGGTGTTCTGGTCGGGCCAGTCGCTGGAGGAACTCTACCGTACCCTTTCGGACCGCAAGACCACCGGCATGGGCGCGATTTTCGTGGCCGCAATGCGCGAGTGGAAGAAGAGCTTCGAAAAGGGTGCAAAGTCCCCGATCGCGCTGCAGTCGCGCATCGACAAGGCGATGGACCTGGCGCTGACGCGCGAAATGGAGCGGCTGGAGGGCCGGCTAGGCTTCCTCGCCACGATCGGCTCGGCCGCACCCTTCATCGGCCTGTTCGGCACGGTGGTGGGCATCATGACCTCGTTCCAGGCGATCGCCGGATCGAAGTCGACCAATCTCGCCGTGGTGGCGCCGGGCATTGCCGAGGCGCTGCTGGCAACGGCCATCGGCCTTTTGGCCGCCATCCCGGCCGTCATCGCCTACAACAAGCTGTCATCGGATGCGAGCAAGATAGCCGTCCGTATGGAAGGCTTCTCCGACGAGTTTTCCGCCATACTCTCGCGCCAAATCGATGAAAAAGTCGCGCAGAAGGGCTGAGCAATCATGGGAATGTCTGTAGGCGGCAATGGCGGACGCGGCGGGCGTGGCCACAGGCGGCGCGGCCGCCATCACGGCGTGATCTCCGAGATCAATGTCACGCCCTTCGTCGACGTCATGCTGGTTTTGCTCATCATCTTCATGGTCGCCGCGCCGCTGCTGACGGTCGGCGTGCCTATCGACCTGCCCGAAACGCAGGCCAAGGCGATGAATTCGGAAACCCAGCCGATCACCATCTCCGTCAACCAGGGTGGCCAGATCTATCTGCAGGAAACCGAGATCCCGCTTGAGGAAATCGTGCCCAAGCTCGCGGCGATCGCCCAGACCGGCTATGAGGAACGCATCTATGTGCGCGGCGACAAGACCGCCGACTATGGTACGGTGATGAAGGTCATGGCGCGCATTTCGGCTGCCGGCTATCGCAATCTCGGCCTGGTGACGCTCCAGGAACAGGATGCGCTGTAGGCAATGAAGGCGGGCCTCACCACATCGGTCGTGATGCATGCGGCACTGCTGGGCTTCGGCCTGCTGACGCTTTCGGCGCCGAGCGCGCTGGAAGTGGCGGATGTGGAATCGTTGCCGGTCGACATCATTCCGATCGAGGACCTGACCCAGATCCAGCAGGGCGACAAGACGGCGGCGGTGAACGAGAAGCCGGCGCCCAAACCGACGCAGCGGCCCGACATCGTCGCCGATGCGCAGAAGATCGGCGAAAACAGCGTCGATACCGAGGCCAAGCCGACGCCCGAGCCCAAGCCGCGGCCGGTGGAGGCCGCCGATGCGCCGCCGCCTTCGCCCGAACCGACGCCGAAGGCCGCCGAACTGCCGAAGCCCGAACCGGTCAAGCAGCCCGAGCCCAAGCCTGAGCCAGTGCCGGCAACCGAGGTGAAGCCGCAGCCCGAGCCGAAGCAGGAGGTCAAGCCAGACCCGGTGGCAGAGACGATCGCCGCCGAAACGCCCGAAGCCGAATCCGTGCAACTGCCGACTACCGCACCTTCGCCTGCTGCGCGTCCGCAACCGCCCCAGGCGCAGACCGCCAAGGCGCCGGATCGCAAGGAAGCCGAAAAGCCGGCCAAGGAAGCCTCCGCCAAGCCGAAGTCGGACGAGAAGTCGTTCAATGCCGACGAGGTGGCGGCATTGCTCAACAAGGAAAAGCCATCCGGCGGCGGTGCCAAGCGCTCGGCCGAGCAGGCTTCGCTGGGCGGCGACAAGTCGACCGGCGGCTCCAAGCTGTCGCAAAGCGAGATGGACGCCCTGCGCGGCCAAGTGCAGCGTTGCTGGAACATTCCGGCCGGCGCGCTCGACGGCGAGGCGCTGAAAGTCTCGGTCAAGTTCAAGCTCGATCCGAGCGGCGCGCTGGAGGGCAGCCCCGAGATCATCGCCGGGGGTGGCGGGGACGGTGCCGCGCGCGCCGCCGCCGAAGCCGCCCGCCGCGCGGTCTCCCGCTGCGCGCCCTATAACCTTCCTGCCGAAAAATATGACGCCTGGGCGGACGTCATCGTCAATTTCGACCCGAGCGAGATGTTCTGATCCGCATTTCGCACAATCGCCACCAAAGAGGCCGAGCTTCATGAAAACATTCCTGAAAACGATCATGCTGGTGAGCGCACTTGCCGCGGGATTGGGCACCATGGCGACCCTGCCGGCGCGCGCGCTGGTCGAGATCGACGTCAACAAGGGCAATGTCGAGCCGCTGCCGATCGCCATCACCGACTTCCTGTCGGGCGACGCCATCGGCGCCGAGATTTCCTCCATCGTGGCTGCCGACCTGAAGCGCTCCGGCCTGTTCGCCCCGATTGACAAGGGCGCCTTCATCGAAAAGATCTCCAATCCCGATGCCGCGCCGCGCTTCGAGGATTGGAAGGTGATCAATGCGCAGGCGCTGGTGACCGGGCGCGTCAGCCAGGAGGCCGATGGCCGGCTCAGGGCCGAGTTCCGCCTGTGGGACACTTTTGCCGGCCAGCAGCTGACCGGCGAGCAGTTCTTTTCCTCCAAGGCCAATTCGCGCCGCGTCGCCCACATCATCGCCGATGCGATCTATGAACGGTTGACCGGCGAGAAGGGCTATTTCGATACGCGGGTGGTCTTCATCGACGAATCGGGTGCCAAGAATCAGCGCAGGAAGCGGCTGGCGATCATGGATCAGGACGGCGCCAATGTGCGCTATCTGTCGGACGGGCGCACCATCGCCATGACGCCGCGATTCTCGCCGACGCGCCAGGAAATCACCTATATGTCGTATGAAAGCGGCGAGCCGAAGGTCTATCTGCTGCAGATCGAGACCGGCCAGCGCGAACTGGTGGGTAACTTCCCTGGTATGACATTTGCCCCACGCTTTTCACCGGACGGACAGAAGGTGATCATGAGCCTGCTGCGCGAGGACGGCAATTCCAACGTCTTCGCCATGGATTTGCGTAGCCGCTCGACCACGCGGCTGACCAACTCCAATGCGATCGACACGTCGCCTTCCTATTCGCCGGACGGCACCAAGGTGGTGTTCACCTCCGACCGCGGCGGCCAGCCGCAGATCTATGTGATGGGCGCGGACGGGTCAGGCCAGACCCGCATCTCCTTCGGCGGCGGCAGCTATTCGACGCCTGTCTGGTCGCCGCGCGGCGATCTCATCGCCTTCACCAAGCAATCGGGCGGGCAGTTCCAGATCGGCGTGATGCGCACCGACGGTTCGGGCGAGCGCATCCTGTCGAGCGGCTTCCAGCAGGAAGGCCCGACCTGGGCACCGAACGGCCGCGTGCTGATGTTCTTCCGCGATGCGCCCGGCGCCGGGGGCCCCAAGCTCCACTCGATCGACCTGACCGGCCGCAACGAACAGGCCATCCCGACGGCGAATTTCGCCTCCGACCCGGCCTGGTCGCCGCTACTGGAATAGAAGACCGGCAGGCTCGACGGACAAACGCGGCTATTGTGCGAATTGCCGCGTTTCCGCCGTATTTTGCCCTACGGTCGGTAGTTACAGCGTGGGACTCATTTGCTTGCTGCGGATGACTGTAACCTGATCTTAACCATGTTCCTTGAGTACCGGTTAACCCCAATGTGGTTACTGGTTGATCAACGAAATCACTCGAATGCGAAGGAGAGGCGGGAATGCGCCGCATCGCTAAACTAGCAACAAACCCGGTCGCCATTGCCTTGATGATGTCGCTGACGATCGCAGGCTGCGCCTCCAAGAAGACCCCCAACAGTGCCGCCGATCTCGGCCTTGGCGGTGCCGGTGCCGCGACGCCGGGCTCGGCCCAAGACTTCACCGTCAATATCGGCGACCGTATCTTCTTCGATACCGACTCCTCGGCGATCCGTGCCGATGCCCAGGGCATCCTGTCTCGCCAGGCGCAGTGGCTCAACAAATACACCAATTATTCGATCGTGGTCGAAGGTCATGCCGACGAGCGTGGCACCCGCGAATACAACCTCGCGCTCGGCGCCCGCCGCGCCGCCGCCGCCCGCGACTATCTGGCGGCCCAGGGCGTTGCGTCCAACCGCATGCGCACCATTTCCTACGGCAAGGAAAAGCCGGTCGCCGTCTGCGACGACATTTCCTGCTGGTCGCAGAACCGCCGCGCGGTCACCGCGCTTGCCGGCGCGGGAAGCTGATTGCAGCTTGAATAACATCAAAAAGGCGGCCGCGTGCCGCCTTTTTGATGTGTAGCGCCGGGCGATGCGGCTTCACTTTTCGCCCGCCCGTTTTGCCGCAAACAAAATTTGGCCGAAGTCTCGCGTCCTGATAAAAGGCGGAGCGCAATCGCGCATATCCCGTTTTCTAATGGCGAGAGGCATATGTATTTTCGATCAATCCTGAGTGGCACGCTTGCCGTGCTCCTGCTTTCGGGCGCGGCCATCGCCCGGGACAGCGCTCCTGCGATGAATGAAGTGCAGGCCGCGAGGCCCGGGCTTGCGGTACCGGTGCCGTCGGTCGGCCTTCCGGGCGTATTCGGCAGCGCCGGCGAGGTGGCCACCATACAGATGGCACAGGCCGGCGACCCGCGCGTGACCGCGCTGGAGGAACAGATCCGTTCCCTCAATGGCACGATCGAGGAACTGAACTTCCAGATCCTGCAAATGCAGGAACAGATGCGCAAGATGCAGGAAGACAACGAGTTCCGCTTCCAGGAACTCGAAAAGCGGTCCGACGCCAAGGGCGGCAGGACCAACCGGAGCGTCGCGGAGAATTCCGCGTCGCCTTCGGGCAGCAAGGCAGCAGCTCCTGCCGACAGCGGCCAGACGGCAAGCACCTCGCAGAGCGGCGGTGTCGAGCAGATCATCCAGCAGGACGGCGCCGCTGCGGCGCAGCCGGACGGCACCGGCGAGCCGCCACGGACCTTCGGCACCATCACTTTCGATGCCAATGGCAATGTGGTCGGCGGTGCGCCGGGCAATGCAACGGCCAGCCCCGAGCCTGAAAACACCACGATTGCCGCGCTGCCGACGACGGACGATCCCGACGAACTCTACCGCAATTCCTATCAATTCATCCTGTCAGGGGACTATGGCACGGCGGAAGCCGGCTTCCGCGACCATATCGCCCGGTTCCCGAAGGACGCGAAGGCAGCGGACTCGCATTTCTGGCTTGGCGAAGCGCTGCTCGGCCAGCAGAAATACCGCGATGCGGCGGAAGTCTTCCTCGCCGCCAACAAGGACTATCCGAAATCCAAGAAGGCCCCTGAAATGCTGCTGAAGCTCGGCGTTTCGCTGGTCGGCCTCAACCAACGCGATGTTGCCTGCGCCACCTTCAACGAGGTCGGCAAGCGTTATCCGAATGTGTCGGGAGCGCTGAAGGAGCGCGTCAAGCAGGAAAAGGCGCTGGCCGCGTGCTGATGCCGGGCGCATCCACTGACCCGCTCCATTCCCTTTCCCGCCTCGATCTTGCCCACCGCAGCACGGTGATCGTCGCCGTTTCGGGCGGCAGCGACTCGACGGCGCTTCTTCTCCTCACAAAAGAATTTCTCGACCGCAATGCTCCGGCGACACGCCTTGTCGCGGTAACGGTCGATCACAGGCTGCGCGAGGGCTCGGCAGCGGAAGCCGCCGCAGTGGCACGACTGGCGGCGCGCCACGGCATCGCCCATCGGACCCTGTGCTGGAACGAGGCCAAGCCGGCGAGCGGCATTGCGGCCGCCGCGCGCATGGCGCGCTATGAATTGTTGGCGCAGGCGGCGCGGGCGGAAGGAACCGACGTCGTACTGACCGGGCATACCGCCGACGACCAGGCCGAGACGGTGCTGATGCGCGCGGCGCGCGGCGACGGCGACCGGCTGGAGCGCGGACTGGCGGGCATGGCGAAGGCTACCCTGTTCGACGGCTCGGTATGGGTGGTGCGCCCCCTGCTCGGCTATCGGCGCGAGGCGTTGCGCAATTTCCTGCTGGCGCGGGACGTAACTTGGATCGAGGACCCGACGAACGCCAACGAGACCTATGAGCGCCCGCGCCTGCGGGCAGCGTTGGGAAGGGCAGGCGGAGACGACCGCCACGCCGATGCATTGAGAACCGCGCGCGAGGCCGCATCGCGACGCGAGCGGCTGGGCGGTGAGGCCGCCGAGCTCATCACGGTCCATGCCGATCTTGCCGCGCCCGGCCTGGTCAGGCTGAGCCGCGAGTTTGTCGGTGGGGGAGGCAGCGATGGCGCGCTCTATGCGTTGCGTATCCTGCTGGCGTCGGTCGGCGGCACGCCGCATCTGCCGGATGAGGCGCGCTGTGCGCAATTGCTTGATCGCCTGAACCGGGAATGGCCGCTCGCTGCCGCAAAACCGCTTTGCGCCACATTGTCGCGGGTGGCGGTGGAGGCGCGGCGCGACGGGCTTTTCCTGCGCCGGGAGCTGCGGGACCTGCCGCAGCCGGTGCTTCCGCAGGATGGCATGTTGTGGGACGGCCGGTTCCGGCTGCGTGTAACGGGTGAGACCGAGGGCCTGTCGGTTGCACCGCTCGGCCCTGAAGCCGCGGAAATTGCGGAATTATACGGCGCGGATGTAGCAGCAAGCCTCGTTCGCGCGGGGCTTTCGACCCTGCCTTGCCTGTGGCGTGGGCAGGAGTGCCTTAGCCTGCTGAGGCGCCGAACCGTGCGGCAGGGCATCGCGGCAGTGCCGGTCGCCGCCCCCTTCGCCCGCTTCCTGCCGTCCTTCGACCTTGCTGCCGCGCGGGCAATCATGCACCTGCTCAGAGCCGCGCTGCCGCCCGATCCGCCGCTCAAGCGCCATTGACCCGCCACAATGAGCGTAAAGCTTAACCCAACCATGCTGTTCTGCTTGGCATTGCCCGTGGCCGTGCCTATGTTAGAGGCCAGCTTTCTTAAACGCCGTGCGCCTCTTTCGGCCACCCAACAGGATCTTCGATGAATCCGAATTATCGCAATCTCGCGCTCTGGGCGATCATAGCCGTACTCCTGATCGCATTGTTCAACCTGTTCCAGACGCCGCAGACGCGTGGCGCCACCAGCGACGTGGCCTATTCGGACTTCCTGAAAGACCTCTCCTCGGGCCGCATCAAGACGGTGACGATCGCCGGCGACCGGATTTCCGGCACCTATAATGACAGTTCCAGCGCCTTCCAGACCTATTCGCCGGGCGACCCGACGCTGGTGCAGCGCCTGGAGGACAAGGGCGTCACCATCAATGCGCGGCCTGAAAATGACGGCTCCGGCTCGCTGTTTTCCATGCTGATCGGCTGGCTGCCGATGATCCTCATCCTCGGCGTGTGGATATTCTTCATGCGCCAGATGCAATCTGGCTCCGGCCGCGCCATGGGCTTCGGCAAGTCCAAGGCCAAGCTTCTGACCGAGGCGCATGGCCGCGTAACCTTCGCCGACGTCGCCGGCGTGGACGAAGCCAAGCAGGACTTGGAGGAGATCGTCGAGTTCCTGCGCGATCCGCAGAAGTTCCAGCGGCTGGGCGGCAAGATCCCGCGCGGCGTGCTGCTCGTCGGCCCTCCCGGAACCGGCAAGACGCTGCTTGCCCGCTCGGTGGCGGGTGAGGCCAATGTGCCGTTCTTCACCATTTCCGGCTCGGACTTCGTCGAGATGTTCGTCGGTGTCGGTGCCAGCCGCGTGCGCGACATGTTCGAGCAAGCCAAGAAGAATGCGCCCTGCATCATCTTCATCGACGAAATCGATGCCGTCGGCCGCCATCGCGGCGCCGGCCTCGGCGGCGGCAATGACGAGCGCGAGCAGACGCTGAACCAGTTGCTGGTCGAGATGGACGGCTTCGAGGCCAATGAATCGATCATCCTGATCGCAGCCACCAACCGCCCAGATGTGCTTGACCCCGCCCTGATGCGTCCGGGCCGCTTCGACCGTCAGGTCGTGGTGCCGAACCCGGACATCGTCGGCCGCGAGAAGATCCTGAAGGTACATGTACGCAATGTGCCGCTGGCACCCAATGTCGACCTCAAGGTGATCGCACGTGGCACGCCGGGCTTTTCGGGCGCCGACCTTGCCAACCTCGTCAATGAAAGCGCGCTGATGGCGGCCCGCCGCAACAAGCGGCTGGTGACCATGGCCGAGTTCGAGGACGCCAAGGACAAGATCATGATGGGCGCGGAGCGCCGCTCCTCGGCCATGACCCAGGCCGAAAAGGAGCTGACCGCCTATCACGAGGCCGGTCATGCGATATTGGCGCTTAACGTGCCGTCGGCCGATCCGCTGCACAAGGCGACCATCATCCCGCGCGGGCGTGCTCTCGGCATGGTGATGCAACTGCCGGAAGGCGACCGCTATTCGATGAGCTACAAATACATGATCTCGCGTCTGGCGATCATGATGGGCGGGCGCGTCGCCGAGGAGTTCAAGTTCGGCAAGGAAAACATCACTTCGGGCGCTTCCTCCGACATCGAGCAGGCTACCAAGCTGGCGCGCGCCATGGTCACGCGCTGGGGCTTTTCCGACAAGCTCGGCCATGTCGCCTATGGCGACAACCAGGAAGAGGTGTTCCTCGGCCATTCGGTTGCCCGCCAGCAGAATGTCTCGGAAGAGACGGCGCAGATCATCGACGCGGAAGTGCGCCGCCTGATCGACGAGGCCTATTCGACCGCCAAATCCGTCCTGACCAAGAAAAAGAAGGAATGGATCGCGCTGGCCGAGGGGCTACTGGAATATGAGACGCTCTCGGGCGACGAGATCAAGGAACTCATCGCCGGCAAGAAGCCGTCGCGCGACCTTGGCGACGATACCCCGCCCTCGCGCGGCTCGGCAGTGCCGAAGGCCGGTTCGACCGGTGGCGGCCGCCGCAAGAAGGGCGGCGAAGAGCCAGACGCCGGGCTGGAACCACAGCCGCAGGGCTAGATTTTTGCCCTGTAAGGATTATCGCGTCGGCCCGAGTGGCCGGCGTTCGTTTTGGCATGATCTATGATATAGAAGCCGGCTATCAACAATTGTGGCGCGGGCTGCCGCAATTGTTGACCGAAGCCTTGTCCTTCCGGACAGGAGAGGCTGCCTGCCGCCTGCATCTCGGATGATGCGGAGCAGGCTGGCAAGTAGAATCGATACGGGATGTGATCGATTGGCGACGTCGCCAAACAAAAGGGCGAAAATTGAAAGCCTTTCTAAGGATTCGTAACAAATAATCATATAATGTGATGCCGGGTGCCCTTCCTCTTATGGCAAAAGCGGCATCGGGAGCGCGTTTCGCCGGGGACAGATAAGCACATGACGAGAAGATATTTCGGAACCGATGGAATCCGGGGACGGGCCAACAAATTTCCGATGACGGCCGAAATAGCCATGAAGGTGGGCATGGCGGCCGGTCTTTCCTTCCAGCGCGGCAACCACCGGCACCGCGTCGTGCTCGGCAAGGACACACGGCTTTCCGGCTATATGATCGAAAACGCCATGGTGGCGGGTTTCTGCGCGGCGGGCATGGATGTGTTCCTGCTCGGCCCGGTGCCGACACCGGCGGTGGCCATGCTGGCCCGTTCGCTGCGCGCCGATATCGGGGTGATGATCTCAGCCTCGCACAATGCCTATTACGACAATGGCATCAAGCTTTTCGGGCCTGACGGCTACAAGCTGTCGGACGAGATAGAGGCCCGCATCGAGGGGCTGCTCGATGAGGATATCGATATTGCGTTAGCGGATGCCGATGGGCTCGGTCGGGCCAAGCGTGTCGATGGCGTGCATGATCGCTATATCGAGTTTGCCAAGCGTACCTTGCCGCGCTCCATGTCGCTGACCGGCCTGCGAGTCGTCATCGACTGCGCCAACGGTGCCGCCTACAAGGTGGCACCCGCTGCCCTTTGGGAACTCGGCGCTGAGGTCATCGCCATCAATGACGAGCCGAACGGCTTCAACATCAATGATGAATGCGGCTCGACCCATCCGGCCAGCCTGGCCAAGAAGGTCTATGAGGTGCGCGCCGATATCGGCATCGCGCTGGACGGCGATGCCGACCGCATGATCATCGTCGACGAGACCGGCGAAGTGGTGGACGGCGACCAGATCATGGCGCTGGTTGCCGAGGCCTGGCACCAGAGCGGCCGCCTTGCAGGCGGCGGCATCGTCGCCACGGTCATGTCCAATCTCGGCCTCGAGCGCTTCATGGAGGGGCTTGGCCTGCAGCTTCACCGCACCAAGGTCGGCGACCGCTATGTGGTGGAGCATATGCGGGCGCACGGCTTCAATGTCGGCGGCGAGCAGTCCGGCCACATCGTGATGTCGGATTTTTCCACCACGGGCGACGGGCTGGTTTCGGCGCTGCAGGTGCTGGCCTGCATCAAGCGGCAGAACAAGCCGGTCAGCGAATTGTGCCGGAAATTCGAGCCGGTGCCGCAGCTTTTGAAGAATGTGCGCTTTTCCGGCGGCAAGCCGCTGGAGGAAGCGCCCGTCAAGGCAGCGATCGAGGAGGCGCGCAACCGCCTCGGCCAGGCCGGACGGCTTGTGATCCGTCCTTCGGGCACCGAGCCGCTGATCCGGGTCATGGCCGAAGGCGACGATCCCCAGCTGGTCGAGACGATCGTCAACGAGCTTGTCGACGTGATTGCGGATGTGAAATCCGCCGCCTGAGCATGAAAAAGCCCGCCCGGCGGAAGCCGAGGCGGGCAATTGCATGGGAGGCCAATGCGCCATAATGGGGCATCGGCCGGCGATTGACTATGAAGCGCCTCACATAGGCTGCAGCGTTCTGGCGGAGGCACGTCCTTCCCGCTTCCGGTCGGGGCACCGGCCTTCGGCCTGCTAGCTACCGGCCTCTTTTTTCAACATTCTCTAATATTGACTTGTCGCCAATTGGGAGCGCTATACTTCTTTCATGGGCTTGGGTGAAACCACCTGTTGATCGGGAGGAAGACCATGAAGCACCAGACCATCGATCAGTTGCACGACATTGCCGAAGTCCACTTCGAGCCGACACATGCGCCGATGACGCGCACGCAGCGGTTGGAGCGCTGGGCCGAACTGCTTGAGCAGAATCCGGACCGGCGGCTGGGGGCATTGTCGGGCACCGAGTATCAGCCGGTCGTCCTTCGCGGGACGATGCGCGGTAACGGCTCGCCTCTCAGTGTCGCCTTCGACGATCCGCTGTTGCGTGCGGAAGGCCTGAAGGACGATACCTATGGCGAGGCCAAGCGGTTCTTCGAAGTCACCGACTGGCAATTGCACGAGATCGTCTGCCACTGCCATGTCGGCGCAACGATGCAGGCTTCCAGGGCTGCACGGTGCGTTCGTGCCGCAATAGGCGGGAGGTTCAACATTCTCGCCAGACTGAGAGCGATGTTCCTCTGAGCGGCTTCGATCAAGGATCGATGGACCGCTCTGGATATGTGCCTGCGCAATTCCGAAAGAAAGGCGGGCTGCCACCTTTCCCAGGAATTGCCGCAGAGCATCGGGCGCAAGGTCGTCAACCGGCCTTGGTAAGCCCGATGTTTAGCGAACAGAAAGAGCGGCGGCGGATTCACTTCGAGGCTCCGCCGCGCTGGTAACAGTTACCCTCAATTTCGCTGCTTGTGTATCGGATTTATCCAGATTCCGTGCGCCTTTCGGCACGAAATTCGATCATTTTTGATGAGATTTTTTTAGTTTCGGCGCTCCTTGGGCCGGCCGGGAATGCCGGTGATGGTGACCGACACCGGATCGCTGCCCGGAAATGTGTCTTCCAACCCTTCCTGCAACTGCTCTTCCAGCGTGTCCGGGTCTTCCGCGCGGCCTTCGGTACGCCGTTTCTTCCGGGAGCCCGGCTTGGGCGCCGGGGCTTTGCGGTGCGGATCGGCTGTCGTCATCATTCGTCTCCTGTGCGGGCGGTTCGCTTTCGGGACCGTCGTTCGAGCAGGTACAACGTCGCACCGTGAAAACAGTTGCCACGATCGATCCTGCGTCAGTCCATCCGCACGGCCGAAACAAAACGGCAGGCCGAAGCCTGCCGCACATGATGCCGAAACTGCTGTCGTGGCCTACCAGAGGTCGTAGCGCAAACCGACCTTGATCTGATGATAGTCGATGCCATCCTCGACCAGGCCAGTGTCGATGTTGAAGTATTTGGTATCGGGCGAACTCAGATACTGATAGCCCAAATCCATTGAGACGTTCTTGCTCACCTGATAGTTGACGCCGGCTGCCAGCGAATATGCGAGCTCATACTGGCGGTCAGTAAGGACACTGACGTCGTCTACAGTGACTTCACTCCTGGAGTGAAGCAGGCCGAGGCCGCCACCGATATAGGGCGTGAAACCGGATATGGTCGCCAGGTCATAGTAGCCGTTGACCATCCCGCTCCAGACGCTGTTCTTGGCGGAAACGGTGAAAGGGCCGAGATCGGTCTGATATTTGTCCTGGGAGACAAATCCGAGGTTCAACTCGGTGCGCAGATAGTCATTCAGGTGATAACCGACGCCGATACCACCGTTGAAACGCGTGCTGTCGGTGTCCAGGAAGTCTATGTCATAGACTGACTTGTTCAGATTGTAGCCGATATCGCCGCGCAGATACCAACCTGAACCGACCTCCACGGGCACATATTCAGGCGCGTTGTCGACAATGATCGGCGGTTCGTAGTCGGCCGCGACTGCCGGCGCCTGCCAAAGCGCGGCAGCGGCAAGCGACAGGGCGATACGTGTTTGCAGGCTCATGGTCCCAAGCTCCCCAAGACAAACCGGATGACGAAACAACTTCCGTCTCCTGTCTCGGAGTATTGTTAACCATGATGGTTAAGTGCCGGTTAAGGCTAATGGAGCGTTACCGATATTTCTTAAGCCTGCTCGCAGGCGCAGGCGTTGCCCAAGCAAAAGCCGCCCGGCACGACCGGGCGGCTTTTGCTCCAAGAGGAAGATTACTTGTAGACCGGTTCGACCGCTGGCGGCTCATAAGCCACCATTTCCGGCTCGCCGCATTCGGCCTTGCCGGCGCCGAACTGGTAGCGCAGGCCGCCGCGCACCTCATGCACGTTGAAGCCCCTGTCGAAGCCGGGGCCTGCACCGGGCCCACCGGCGGACGAATCGGCATATTCGAACATGCGTCCGCCATCGATACGGGTGAAGCGGTAGCCGGCATCGAAATGCAGGTTTTTGGTGAGACAATAGGAGGCGCCGGCCATCAGCGCATAGGCAAAGCGCCAGCTCGCCACGCCTTTGTGGCGATCGTCCACGCCGGGGAACTGGTTGCGCAGATCATCCCATTTCACCCGTGCGCCGCCGATACCGGCGCCGACATAGGGTGTGATGCGATTGTAGGTGCCCAGATCCACATAGGCATTCGCCAGCAGCAGCAGCGCGCTGTAGGAAGAGGTGTCGGTCGAGACGGTGACGAGATCGGAGGTCTGGCCGTTGAAATCGGACTTGAACCAGTAGTCGGCGGTCAGATCGGTACGGAAGTAATTATTGACCTGATAGCCGACACCGGCGCCGAGCGACATAGCGCCCTTGAGCTTGCCGAAATCGAAGGAATTCGTGCCGGGAATCGGCACGGCGCCGCCATAGGTTATGTAGTCGCCGCCGCGGAACTTCGACCAGTGATAGTCGAGGTCGCCGCGCAGATACCAACCGCCGGTGCTGACCTCCTGATAGACGACCTGCGGCGGCGTTGGTTCGGGCACCGGCTCGTAAATATCGGCCGCGAATGCCGGCATCGCCGTGGCGGCAAACAGGGCGGCCAGGCCGCACTTTGAGAAATTCAGCATCCTTCTACCCCTCACACCCACAAGTCCATCGGGTGGCCAAAACGGCCAAATCCGGCGTGGATAATGGAATGTAAAGGTTAAGAGGCGTTTAACCCTGTTGTTTAACCGTGTCTCTTAACTATACCCGGGCAGATGGCGCGGGCGGCGCGGATAAAGGCGCCGCCCTGGCAGATCATTCCATGCCGACTTCAGGGTACTGGGCGACGATATCTTCGCGCGTGACCTTGGCGAACTGAGCCGGATAGATATAGCCATAGCCTTCGCCTGCATATCTGGCGATATCGATGACAGCGGCAGGCACGACGGTCATGACGTCATAGAAGCCGTCCGGATCGTAGCCGCGGCCTTTCGCAGCGTTGCGACAGATATGGATCTCGACGCCCTGGTCGGTCAGTTCCTTGAAGGCGGCATAGGCCTCGGGGAAGGCCGCCTTGTTCTTGCGCGAGAATGCATGCAACTCGTTGCCATGGGCGACGATGACGATGCGGGATTTCTCGAAATCGCCGAACTCCTTCAGCGCCTTGATGTGGTTCCTGATGAAACCGAGCGCGCCGAGCCCTTCCTGCGGCGTGGCGAAGTTGAAGTCGTAAACGAACTTCTGGGCTCCATACTGGACGGCCTCGAATTTCGACGGGTCGTCGGGGCCCGCATAGGCAAAGCTGGTCGCCAGGGCCATGCAGCCTGCGGCTAGGATTGTCTTGAAGTTCATGTTCACTCCCAAGGGGTTTTTCCATTTCGGTGGCGATCGCGCGCACCGCTGGAAGGAGGATCATATTTGATGTCGGGGTACAAGCCGGTGTGATTGATTTATCGGCGCCTTTGGCCCCGAGAGGCGATGAAGGCGTTGAGAAAAAAGTTGGTGTGGCAGGAACTTAAATGCCGATATCCGGTTAGTGGCCGCGCCCGATAGCGCGCTCTCAGGCAGCAGGCCCGTCCAGCTTTGGCTGGCGGGCCTTTTTTGGCGGGCGAGCCTTGCCCATCGGGGATGGAGCAGCACGTCGATCACATACGACATATTTCCGTGCTGCCGCATCTTGCGATTTTTTTTCCGTTCCGCTATTCCCGCCAGTGGGCCACCCCTCCCCACCGAGGGGCGTGCTATCTGGAAGGATAGGATCCAAATGATGACATACCCCACACCGGACCTGCGTCCGGCCAATCCCAATTTCTCCTCTGGTCCCTGCGCAAAACGCCCCGGCTGGTCTCTCCAGGCGCTGGCGGATGCCGCCCTTGGTCGCTCGCATCGCGCCAAGATCGGCAAGAACAAGCTGGCGCGGGCCATCGATCTCACACGTGAAGTGCTTGAGGTGCCGGCGGATTACCGCATCGGCATCGTGCCGGCCTCCGACACCGGCGCTGTCGAAATGGCGCTGTGGTCGCTGCTGGGCGAGCGCGGCGTCGACATGCTGGCCTGGGAGAGCTTCGGCGCTGGCTGGGTGACGGACGTCGTCAAGCAGCTCAAGCTGCCGGATGTACGCAGGTTCGAGGCCGCCTATGGCGCGCTGCCCGACTTGTCCGCGGTGGATTTCGACCGTGACGTGGTTTTCACCTGGAACGGCACAACGTCCGGCGTGCGCGTGCCGAATGGCGACTTCATTCCGGCCGACCGCAAGGGGCTGACGATCTGCGATGCGACTTCGGCAGCCTTTGCCCAGAAGCTCGATTTTGCCAAGCTCGATGTCGTCACCTTCTCCTGGCAGAAGGTGCTTGGCGGCGAAGGCGCGCATGGCATGCTGATCCTGTCGCCGCGCGCAGTGGAGCGGCTGGAAAACTATGCGCCCGCCTGGCCGCTGCCGAAGATCTTCCGCATGACAAAGGGCGGCAAGCTGATCGAAGGCATCTTCAAGGGCGAGACGATCAACACGCCCTCGATGCTGGCGGTCGAAGACTATCTCGATGCGCTCGAATGGGCGAAGCAGGTCGGCGGGCTGGATGCGCTGATCGCGCGCGCTGAGGCCAATGCCAAGGTGCTGGCAGATTGGGCTGCCGGCAATGCGGCGATCGAATTCCTTGCCGCCGATCCGGCGACACGGTCGAACACGTCGGTGTGCCTGCGCTTTGCCGATCCAGCGGTCGCAGCGCTGGACGAGGCCGGCCAGCAGGCCTTCGTGAAGCAGTTGACCGGATTGCTGGAGGCCGAAAAGGTCGCCTACGACATCGGCAGCTATCGCGATGCGCCGCCCGGCCTGCGCATCTGGTGTGGCGCGACCGTCGAAACCTCCGACCTCAAGGCGCTGACGCCGTGGCTCGATTGGGCCTTTGCAACCGCCAAGGCGTCGCTGAAGGCGGCTGCCTAGTGTTCCTCCCCCTTGTGGGGAGGGTCGATCCGCGCAAGCGGTTCGGGGTGGGGGTCTCCTCCACCGGACTTTGCTCAATTCCCCCACCCGGTCGCTGCGCGACCACCCTCCCCACAAGGGGGAGGGTAGGGCGCCCGGCCTTTTGAAGGACCAAACCCATGCCTCGCGTTCTCGTATCCGACAAGCTTTCTCCCACCGCCGTCCAGATCTTCAAGGATCGCGGCGTCGAGGTCGACTATTTGCCCGATCTCGGCAAGGACAAGGAAAAGCTGCTGGAAGTCATCGGCCAATATGACGGCCTTGCCATCCGCTCGGCCACCAAGGTGACGGAAAAGCTGATCGCCGCCGCCACCAATCTCAAGGTCGTCGGCCGCGCCGGCATTGGTGTCGACAATGTCGACATACCGGCGGCAAGCCGCAAGGGTATCATCGTGATGAATACGCCCTTCGGCAATTCGATCACGACGGCCGAGCATGCGATCGCGCTGATGTTCGCGCTTGCCCGCCAGATTCCCGAGGCCAATGGCTCGACCCATGCCGGCAAGTGGGAAAAGAACCGCTTCATGGGTGTCGAGATCACCGGCAAGACGCTGGGCGTCATCGGCTGCGGCAATATCGGCTCGGTGGTGGCGACGCGCGGCGTCGGGCTGAAGATGCATGTGATTGCTTTCGATCCGTTCCTGTCGGAAGGCCGCGCCGAAGAGCTCGGTGTGCAGAAGGTCGAGCTGGACGAATTGCTGGCACGTGCCGATTTCATCACGCTGCATACGCCGCTGACCGACAAGACCCGCAACCTGATCAATGCAGATGCGATTGCCAAGATGAAGAAGGGCGTGCGCATCATCAATTGCGCGCGTGGCGGCCTTGTCGTGGAGGCCGACCTCATCGCCGCCCTGAAGAGCGGCAAGGTGGCGGGCGCGGGCATCGACGTGTTCGAAACCGAGCCGGCGACCGATAACGCGCTGTTTGGCATGGAAAACGTGGTTGCTACCCCGCATCTTGGCGCATCGACCACCGAAGCGCAGGAAAATGTTGCCCTCCAGGTTGCCGAACAGATGTCGGACTATCTGATCAAGGGCGCCGTCACCAATGCCATCAACATGCCGTCGATCTCGGCCGAGGAAGCGCCGACGCTGAAGCCCTTCGTCAAGCTGGCGGAAGTTCTGGGCGCGTTTGTCGGCCAGGTGACGGAGGAGCCGATCAAGGAAGTCGAGATCCTGTTCGACGGCGCCACCGCCTCGATGAACACCAAGGCGCTGATCAGTGCAGCCCTTGCCGGGCTGATCCGCCCGCAGGTGGCCGATGTCAACATGGTGTCGGCGCCGATCATGGTGAAGGAGCGCGGCATCATCGTCGCCGAGGTCAAGCGCGACAAGTCGGGCGTCTTTGACGGCTATATCAAGCTGTCGGTCAAGACCGAGAAGAAGACGCGCTCGATCGCCGGCACCTGTTTTTCGGATCACAAGCCGCGCTTCATCCAGATCAAGGGCATCAATCTCGATGCCGAGGTCGGCCAGCACATGCTCTATACGACCAATGCCGACGCCCCCGGCATCATCGGAATGCTGGGTACGCTGTGCGGCAAGAATGACGTCAACATCGCCAATTTCCAGCTCGGCCGCAACCGGCCGGGCGGCGATGCGATCGCGCTGCTCTATCTCGACGCGCCGTTCCCGGAAAAGGCGCTGGCGGAGGTGCGCGCCAATCCGTCGATCGTCTCGGCCAAGCGGCTGCAATTCGACGTCAACGGCATGTGAGTTCCGGGTGGCCGGTACAGGGAGGGCTCCGAAACGGGCCCTCTCTTTTGGTATCTGGCCTATCGCCCAGCTCCCCGGCGACCATCCACGCAAGATAATTTTTTGATTGCCTCAACATCAATTGTGGACAAGTCAGCAAGGGCCGTTTGGCCGGCTATTTCTTAACGATCCGTTAACTGGAATTCGACAGGTTCACCCTCGCATGAATTTCTCCCTGAAGTTCATGCACGGCGGCTCCGGACACCCCCAAACCCCTATCCGGAGTCGCCACCCCTCCAGACATTTTTGGTTCTAGACAATGATGCCGAAAAGCGTGAAGCGGTTCTCGGACGGCATCATGGTCTATCTAATTGATTTTGCCGCATGTATGCGACGCCAAGTGATTCCACTTGGCTGCAACATGCTCTGGGTTTCAGGCCGCCTTTATCCTACCCACCTGCCGGCGAATGCCGTTTGCGGTGCGGGCCACGCCCTCGGCGATGCGGTCTGCCGGGATGGAGGAATAGGCTATGCGGAAGAACCGGCAGGGCTGATCGGTTTCGGCAAAAAAGGGCGATCCGGATTCGATCAGGACACCGTCTTCGCGCAGGTCGCGGGCCAATAGATCCGAATCCAAGCCCTCGGGGCCCTCGATCCAGAACGAGCTTCCGCCGAAGGCCGAGACGCCGGCAACGGTCATGTCCTCGCGTTGCAGCGCAGCCTGCATGACCTCATGACGCTCGGCATATTCGTTGCGCATGCGCCTGATCACCGCGTCGTAATGGCCGAGCGCCAGGAAATAGGCGGCGGTTCGCTGGAGATGCCCCGGCGGATGGCGCAGCATCAGCGCACGCAACGCCCGCGCCTCGCGGATGACGGGAGCAGGCGCCACCAGATAGCCCAGCCTGAGACCGGGAAACAGGGATTTCGAAAAACTGCCGACATAGAAGACCCGGCCGCACCGGTCGAGCGACTTCAAGGCGGGTGCCGGCGGCGCCAGGAAGCTCATCTCGAATTCATAATCGTCCTCGACGATGATGAAGTCCTTTTTCTCGGCCTCCTCCAGCAACTGCATGCGTCGCTCCATCGGCATGCGCGCGGCGGTGGGTGCCTGATGGCTGGGGGTGACGAAAACCGCATCGACGCGCTCGGGAAGAAGCTCCGGCGGCAGGCCGGCATTGTCCACGTCGATTGCAGTCACTTTCGCCTGGCTCAGGCGCAGTGATGCGTAGATATCGGGGTGGCCGGGATTTTCGCAGATGGCATGGGAGCCACGCTGGAGGAGGATCTGGATGCTGATCCACAATGCGTTCTGCGCGCCGACCGTGACCAGGATTTCCTCCGGCTGGGCCTTGATTCCACGACGCGGAAGCGTGCGCGAGCAGATGTAGCTGACCAGCTGCATGTCATCGGCGGCGGCGAAATCCCCGGCCATCATCTCGAAATCGCTCAGCCCGAGCGCTCGCCGGGCGCAATCGCGCCACGCCGCCAGGTCGAACAGCGAGGTGTCCATCTGCCCATAGAGGAACGGATAGGGATAGCGCCGCCAGTCGAGCGGCTTGCGTATCTGCTTGGCGATCGAAAAGCGCGACTTCAGGCGGGCCTGCCAGTCGATGCCGTCTGTGCTCGGGGCATTCTCGGCTGCCCGCAGGCGTGCGATCGGCGCGCTGTCGGAAACGCAGTAGACGCTGCGTGCCGTCACCTCGATATATCCCTGCGAGGCAAGCTCCTGATAGGCGAGCGTCACAGTGATGCGGGACACTTTGAGATATTCGGCAAGCTTCCGGGTCGAGGGCAGACGGGCGCCGGGCAGGACGCGGCCGGACAATATGCCCGAGACCAGCGTTTCGCGGATTTGCGCCTGCAACCTGCCGCGGTTGCTCCGGTCGAGGAAGAAAATCGCCTCTGAAACAACAGGTCCGGCCAGTTAACGTCTCCCTTGCGTGATTAATGGACTCATTCAAGTTTCCATCTGGATATAAGGGTTTTTGCTTCTCGCATCTACCACACATGATGTGGTGAGGAACTGAAATCTACGGCAAGCGGCACAGCCGCGCCGTCAGCGGGAGGACCAGATGACGATATTTACCAAAATCAAGGCCGCGACTGCGGCGATTGCTCTTGCAGCCACGATTTCCGGCACTGGCACGGCCGCTGCCGAAACCAATGTGGTGGTCGGCTACCAGCAGATTGTCGGACCATTCCTGACCGCCATCGCCGATGGCAGCATCGATGCCGCCGTCAAGGCGGAAGGCTACAGCATCGACTGGCGGCAATTCAGCTCGGGTGGCGATATCTCTACCGCGCTGGCCTCCACCAATGTTTCGGTCGGCGTGCTTGGCTCTACCGGTACGACTGCTGCCGCAACGCGCGGCGTGGAACTGGAGCTGTTCTGGATTCTCGACAATATCGGCAAGTCCGAAGCGCTGGTCGCGCGCGAAGGCTCGGGCATCGAGAAGCCGGAAGACCTGGTCGGCAAGAAGGTCGGCGTGCCCTTCGTCTCCACCTCGCATTTCCATCTTCTGGTCGGCATGGAGCAGGTCTGGAAGATCAATCCGCGCGATGTCTCCATCCTGAACATGCAGCCGCCGCAGATCGTGGCTGCCTGGCAGCGCGGCGATATCGATGCCGCCTATGTGTGGCCGCCGGCACTTTCCGAAATCCTGAAGTCGGGCAAGGTGGTTGCCGATTCCGAGCAGATCGGCGCAGCCAGCGTGCCGACATTCGACGGCCTGGTGGCCGACAAGGCCTGGGCAGCGGAAAATCCGAAATTCATGGCGGCCTTCACTAAGGCGCTGGCCACTGCCTATGCCAACTACAAGGCCAATGGCGCCAGCTACACGGCGGACTCTCCGGAGATCCAGGGCATGGTCAAGATGATCGGCGGCAATGCCGCTGACGTGGTCGAGGCGCTGAAGCTGCTGGTGTTCCCGACCGTTGACGAGCAGGCATCCAATACCTGGCTCGGCGGTGGCGCCGAGGGCGGTGCCGTCAAGGCGCTGACGGCAAGTGCGGAGTTCCTCAAGGCGCAGAAGCAGATCGACGCCACCCTGCCAGACTACTCCTCCTTTGTGAACGGCACCTATGCGGAGGCCGCGAACAAGTGATGTGTTCCGAGCCGCCGGCAAACCGGCTGGCGGCTCGGGCCCGCTCTTCTGACGAAGGAGTGTCACCCATGGCACCGAAAATGGAAACATTGCAGGTAAGCAACGTAAACCTGACCTATCCGGGTCTCTACAGCAGCGAGGCGGTGATCGCGCTCAAGGGCGTGAACCTGACCATCGAGAGCGGCGATTTCGTCGTCGCGCTGGGCGCGTCCGGATGCGGCAAGACCACGCTGCTCAATCTGCTTGCCGGCTTTCTCTCCCCGACCTCGGGCGAGATCACGCTGGGCGGACGCCAGATCGTCGGGCCCGGTTCCGACCGCGGCGTCGTCTTCCAGAAGCATGCGCTGCTGCCGTGGCTCAATGTGATGGAGAATACCGAGTTCGGGCTGAAGCTGCAGGGCGTTCCCCGTGCGGAGCGCATTGCGCGCGCCACGAAGAATCTCGAAATGGTGGGCCTGCAGGATTTCCACCGTCATATGATCTACCAGCTTTCCGGCGGCATGCAGCAGCGCGTGGGCATTGCGCGCGCCCTGACCTGCGACCCGGCGATGTTGTTGATGGACGAGCCGATGGCCGCGCTTGACGCGCTGACGCGCGAAAGCATCCAGGAATTGCTGCTGGATGTGTGGCAGCGCACCAACAAGATGTTCTTCTTCATCACCCACAGTGTCGAGGAAGCTTTGTTCCTGGGCTCGCGGCTGATCGTCATGTCGCCCCGGCCCGGACGGATCACCCACACCTACGAACTGGATTTCAACCGGCGCTTCCTCGAAAGCCGCGACGCGCGCGCGATCAAGTCCAGTCCGGATTTCATCAAGATGCGCGAGACCGTTCTCGGCATCATCTATGGCGACGAGCGCGCGGGCAAGGAGATGGTCCATGCTTAGACTCGGTTCTTCGGCCAAATCGGTGCGCCCGGGCAAGGTCTATGGTGCGCCTGGAGACGGCTATAGCGGCCATATCAGCGTGATGACCGCCATTGCCCTGATCGCCTTGTGGTTCCTGGTGACCGGCATGGGCTGGGTCAAGCCGCTGTTCCTGCCCTCGCCTATGGCGGTCTATGGCAAGTTCATCTCGGCGATGACGGATGGGGTCGCCAATTCGACGCTGGCCGAGCACACGATGGCCAGCCTGACGCGCGTGTTCGGCGCGTTCTTCCTGGCCTGCGTGACGGCCATTCCCGTCGGCATCTGGATGGGCGTCAGCCGCGTCGCGCGAGGCCTGTTCGATCCGATCATCGAGTTCTACCGGCCGCTGCCGCCGCTCGCCTATCTGCCGCTGGTCATCATCTGGCTCGGCATCGGCGAATTCCCGAAGATCTTTCTGATCTATCTGGCGATCTTCGCGCCGATGGCGATCGCGGCCCGTTCCGGCGTCAAGTCGGTGTCGATCGAGCAGATCCATGCCGCCTATGCAATGGGCGCCACCCGCAGCCAGATCGTCTGGCATGTCATCATGAAGGCGGCGCTGCCGGAAATCTTCACCGGCATGCGCATCGGCATCGGCGTCGGCTGGACCACGCTGGTAGCCGCAGAAATGGTCGCCGCCGACCGCGGCCTAGGCTTCATGGTGCTCAATGCGGCGCAATATCTGGCCAGCGATACGGTCATCATGGGCATCATCGTCATCGGCGTCTTCGCCTTCGCCTTCGATCTGCTCGTGCGCTACCTCGAAAAGCTGCTGATCCCATGGAAGGGACGCATATGAGCTGAAGCGAGACCGGCCCGTCTGCGGGCCGCCGATAAACGAATGAAATGTAGGACGCGGTGCGAGTCCGGGCGTTCCGGGCCACGCTGCAGCCTTGCCCGCCCGAGGACGGCAGGCCAACCAGGAAGGACCTGAAATGTCGACCAATGCCGAATTCACCGCGCAGGACCTGAGCGATCTGTTCGATGCGTTCAACCGCCACGACGTGGATGCCGTCATGAGCTTCTTTGCCGAGGATTGCATTTTCAATGCGGTCGGCGGCGCGGAGGTCTACGGCACGCGTTTCGACACGCCCGAGGCGATCGGCAATGCATTCGCGGGCGTGTGGGCCGCGATGGCCGACGCGCATTGGGCGCATCATGGCCATTTCGTCCATGGCGACCGCGCCGTGTCGGAATGGACGTTCTCAGGCACCAATGCCGACGGCAGCAGGGTCGAGGCCGAGGGCTGCGACCTGTTCACGCTGCGCGGCGGCAAGATCGTTCGCAAGCAGGCATTCCGCAAGAACCGCCCCCTCTTGCAGGCAAAGTAACCAATTTCAGGGGCGTGAGGCGACTTCGATGAAACAGGATGTCAACCCGGCACAGGCAGCGCGAAATGCGTACGACCCGCGCTATGATCCGCTGGTCGATGTCGGTCCTGGCCGCAACCGCGACTACGCTCCGACCTATTGGATAGGCACGGCCGGCCCTGCGCCGGCCGATGACGGCCCGATCCTTGCCGATGTCGATGTCGATGTGGCGGTGATCGGCTCGGGCTATACGGGCCTGTCCTGCGCCATCCATCTCGCCCGCGAACACGGGATCAAGGCAACGGTGCTGGAGGCCAATACTGTCGCCTGGGGCTGCTCGACGCGCAATGGCGGCCAGGCGCAGATTTCCTCCGGCCGGCTGACGCGCGGGCAGTGGATCGAGCGCTGGGGCATCGATGTCGCACGCAAGCTGCACAAGGAGATTGCCGAGGCTTTCGACTTGTTCCGCTCGCTGATCTATTCGGGCGAGTTCGACTGCGAGCCGCAGGATGGCGGGCACCTCTATATCGCGCATCGCGCCAAGGTCATGCCCAAGCTTCAGGCGCAGTCGAAGCTTTTGAACGAGCAGTTCGGCTATCCCACGCGCATCCTGTCGCGCGAGGAACTGCACCGCGACTATCTGCGTGACGAGGAAGCGGCGGGCGCCATGCATGAGCCCGACGGCATCGCCATCCATGCCGGCAAGCTTGCCTTCGGCTATCTCAACCTCGCCCGCAAGCTGGGCGCGACAGTGCACCCAGCAAGCCCGGTGATCGGCTGGGAGACCAGGAACGGCATCCACTATCTGACGACGCCGGGCGGCACGGTGCGGGCACGCGCGGTGGCGCTGGCCACCGCCGCCTATACGCCCCCCGGCCTGCACAAGCTGACCAGCCACCGGCTGATGCCGATCCTGTCGAACTCGATCGTCACGCGGCCGCTGACGGAGGCCGAACGGGAGGCGTGCGGCTTCAAGACCAAGATGGTTCTAACCGACACCCGCACGCTGCGCCACTATTACCGGCTGATGCCCGACGGGCGCGTGCAGATCGGCAGCCGCAGCGCGGTGACCGGTGCGGATGCGGAAAACCCGAAGCATTATAATCTGCTGCTGGAGGGGCTTTACCGCAAGTTCCCGGCGCTGCGCGGCATCCAGGTCGACTATTCCTGGTGGGGCTGGGTCGATGTCAGCCACGACATGATGCCTCGCATCTTCCAGCCGGACCCCAGCCGGACGATCTATTACGCGATGGGCTATGGCGGCAACGGCGTCATGTATTCGGCCCAGGCCGGACGCCGCATGGCCCAGCTCGTCGCCGGCAAGGGCCAGGAGCTCGACCTGCCGATCTTCACCTCGGTTCTGCCGCACCATGGTGTGCTGACACCGTTCCGGCGGCTCGGCCAGCGCATGATGTACCACTGGTATCATCTCAAGGATGAAACGCTTTAGTCGCCGCCTGCAACCCGGCAGACGGCTTGTATTGAAAGGAATACCCCGATGAAAATGACCACTGAAGAAGCCTTCATCAAAGTCCTGCAGATGCATGGCATCGAACATGCGTTCGGCATCATCGGTTCTGCCATGATGCCGGTGTCGGACCTTTTCCCGAAGGCCGGCATCCAGTTCTGGGACTGCGCGCATGAGACCAATGCCGGTCTCATCTGCGACGGCTACAGCCGTGCGACCGGCAAGATGGCCATGGCGATCGCCCAGAACGGACCAGGTGTGACCGGCTTCGTGACGGCCATCAAGACCGCCTACTGGAACCACACGCCGATGCTACTGGTGAGCCCGCAGGCGGCCAACAAGACCATCGGCCAGGGCGGCTTCCAGGAAGTCGAGCAGATGGCGCTGTTCGAGGATATGGTCTGCTATCAGGAAGAAGTGCGCGACCCTTCGCGGGTGGCCGAAGTGCTCAACCGCGTGATCAGCAAGGCATGGCGCGGTTGCGCCCCCGCCCAGATCAACATTCCGCGCGACTTCTGGACCCATGTCATCGACATCGAGCTGCCGCAGATCGTGCGACTGGAACTGCCGGCCGGCGGCAAGAACGCGATCGCGGAAGCTGCCAAGCTTTTGTCGGAAGCCAAGTTCCCGGTCATCCTCAACGGCGCGGGCGTGGTCATCGGCGGTGCCATCGCCGAATCGGCGGCTCTGGCCGAGCGCCTCGATGCGCCGGTGTGCTCGGGTTACCAGCACAATGACGCCTTCCCCGGCAGCCACCGTCTGGCGGTCGGCCCGCTCGGCTACAACGGCTCCAAGGCGGCGATGGAACTCATCTCCAAGGCAGACGTCGTGCTGGCGCTCGGCACCCGCCTCAACCCGTTCTCGACGCTGCCCGGCTACGGCATCGACTATTGGCCGAAGGATGCCAAGATCATCCAGGTCGACATCAATGCCGACCGCATCGGCCTGACCAAGAAGGTGACGGTCGGCATTTGCGGCGATGCCAAGCAGGTTGCCCAGCAGATCCTGGAGCAGCTTGGCGCCAAGGCGGGCGATGCCGGCCGTGACGAGCGCAAGGCGCTGATCCACCAGAGCAAGTCGGCCTGGCTGCAGCAGCTGTCCTCGATGGATCACGAGGATGACGATCCGGGCACGAAGTGGAACCAGGAAGCGCGCGCCCGCGAGAGCGACCTGATGTCGCCGCGCCAGGCATGGCGTGCGATCCAGGCGGCGCTGCCGGCCGATGCGATCATCTCCACCGACATCGGCAACAACTGCGCGATCGGCAATGCCTATCCGACCTTCGAGAAGGGTCGCAAATATCTGGCGCCGGGCCTGTTCGGCCCTTGCGGCTACGGCTTCCCGGCCATCATCGGCGCCAAGATCGGCTGCCCGGACGTTCCGGTGGTCGGCTTTGCCGGCGACGGCGCCTTCGGCATCTCCATGAACGAGATGACGTCGATCGGCCGCGAGGAATGGCCGGCGGTGACCATGGTCGTGTTCCGCAACTACCAGTGGGGCGCCGAAAAGCGCAACACCACGCTCTGGTACGACAACAACTTCGTCGGCACCGAACTCAACCGCAACTACAGCTATGCGGAAGTTGCCAAGGCCTGCGGCTTCAAGGGCGTCTCGGTGAAGACACAGGATGAGTTGTCGGCCGCCCTGCGCAAGGCCTGCGAGGAGCAGGCGAAGGGCATCACCACGCTGATCGAAGTGGTGCTGAACCAGGAACTCGGCGAACCGTTCCGCCGCGACGCGATGAAGAAGCCTGTCGTGGTGGCCGGCATCGACAAGGCCGACATGCGGCCGCAGAGCTGATCAAGGTCCCGAGAACCGGCGACCGGTTTTCGGGAGAGATCATGCGCTCCAAGCGGACAGAGCGGGATGGGGAAGAGCCATCCCGCTTGAATAGAAAACCACAATGGGAGGCGGGGAAAGCCCGCCTCCGCTCAAGCCTGGAATGATGGGATGACCGCCGCCACAAGCGCCGTCAGGAAATATATGACTTCACTACCCGAGGCGGTGACACGCCACGGACCGGGCTTCCTGGTCTGCGCCACGGTGGGCATTGCCGCACAGTTCCTGTCCGACCACTATGGTGCGCCCGCCATGCTGATGGCGCTGCTGCTCGGCATCGCCTTCCATTTCCTCGCCGAGGAAGGGCGGTGCGTCTCGGGCATCGACTTCACGGCCAAAAAGGTGCTGCGCTTCGGCGTAGCCCTGCTCGGTGTGCGCATCAGCGTGGACCTTTTGCTTGCGCTGGGACCGGGGCTGATTGCGCTGCTGGTGCTGGCGATCATCTCGACCATCCTGTTCGGCCTGCTCGGGGCCAAGCTTCTCGGCCGCGGTTGGCGGCTCGCTTTGCTGACCGGCGGCTCGGTGGCGATCTGCGGCGCATCGGCTGCCATGGCGATTGCCGCCGTGCTGCCGAAGAACCAGTTCTCCGAGCGCAACCTGATCTTCACAATTCTCAGCGTTACCGTGCTCAGCACGATCGCCATGATCGCCTATCCGCTGGTCACCAGCACGCTCGGCCTCGATCATCGCGCCACCGGCGTGTTCCTCGGCGGCACCATCCATGACGTCGCCCAGGTCGTCGGCGCCGGGTTCTCGGTGTCTGAGGAGACCGGCGAGACGGCGACACTGATCAAGCTGATCCGCGTCACCATGCTGGCACCGGTGGTGCTGGTGTTCTCGCTGGCGTTCCGCAACATGCAATCGGGCGAGGCCGATACGTCGAAGCGGCCACCGCTCATTCCCGGCTTCGTGGTCGGCTTCCTGGTGCTGGCGGCGCTCAACTCGTTCGGCCTGTTGCCGCAGATGGTGGTGTCGACGGCGAGCGACGTGTCCCGCTGGGCGCTGCTTCTGGGAATCGCTGCCGTTGGCATGAAGACGGCGCTCAAGAATATCTTCGATGTCGGACGCGAGGCGGTCATCCTGATCGTGGCCGAAACGCTGTTCCTCGCCGTCTTCATCCTGGTGGGAATGCACTATCTCGGTTAGCCGGCAAAGGATCGACCCATGAAGCCGCTCGACGACATTATTGCCGCCGCCAAGGCCGAGCCCCGCCATATCGTGCTGGCGGAAGGCGAGGATCCGCGCATTATCGAGGGCGCCATCCGTGCCGTCACCGAAGGTCTTGCCCGCATCACGCTGCTGGGCAATGTCGACCGTATCCGTAGCGCGCTGATGGCGCGCGGCGCCGATCCGGAAAAGTTCCGGATCGAGGACCCGCTGGTCTCGCCTGAGGTCGAGCGCTACGCGGCCAGCTATTTCGATCTGCGGCGGCACAAGGGCATCGACGAGCCGGCGGCGATCCGTGCCGTCAGCAACCCTCTCGGCTTCGCCGCAATGATGGTGCGCCAGGGAGATGCCGCCGGCACCATCGGCGGGGCGGTGGCGACCACTGCCGATACGGTGCGCGCGGCCCTGCAGATCATAGGCAAGGCGCCGGACAGCCGGATCGTTTCCAGTTTCTTCTTGATGATGCTGTGCGAAACGCACCACACCAAGAAGGGCGCATTCGTGTTTGCCGATTGCGGCCTGGTGGTGGAGCCCGATGCAGCCGAGCTTGCCGACATCGCCATCGCCTCGGCGCGGTCCTTCCAGGCCTTGATGGGGGCTGAGCCGAAAGTGGCGATGCTGTCGTTTTCCACCAGCGGCAGCGCCGTCCATGAGCGCGTCAGCAAGGTGGTGAAGGCAGCCGAGCTTGCCAAGGCGGCCGCTCCTTCGCTGTTGATTGACGGCGAGCTGCAGTTCGACGCCGCCTTCGTCGAGGCTGTGAGCGCTGCCAAAGCGCCTGGCTCGACGATCAAGGGGGCCGCCAATGTGCTGGTCTTCCCCAATCTGGAAGCCGCCAATATCGGCTACAAGATCGCCCAGCGGATCGGCGGGGCCAAGGCCATCGGGCCTATCCTGCAAGGGCTGGCCAAGCCGGCCAACGACCTGTCGCGCGGCTGCAGCGCCGACGATGTCTATCACATGATTGCCGTGACCAGCGCCCAGGCTCGAATGGCGGCACCGGCGTAGGGCGCTCCTGCCCGTTTCAGGCTCTAGTCTTCGGGCCGGCCTTACTGACCGGCGGCTTCCTTCACGATTTCTTCGAGCAGGGTATTGACCTGGTCGCGGCCCTCGCCATCCGGCAGGCGGCGAAAGCCGACATTGACCGTGCCGGCCTCGGCTTCCGCCTCATAGACGAAAAGGACATAGGGGCAGAAGGCGATGTTTTCGATGTTCTCTTCCATGACGGCGCGCGAGACGACGGCCGAGCAGAACTGGAAGATCTCGGCATTGCGATAGAGCTTCTTGCTGGCGCCGACATCCTCGGCGGTGCGCTGAAGCATCTCTCCGATGAAACCGTGATAGTCGACCTTGTAGCCTCGATTGACGATTGCGTCGGCCAGGTCGGCGGCGACATCGGCAAAGGGGGCTTGCGAAGTATATTTGGTCACGTCGTCGCGGGCGGATGCCGGCAGGGCGGCTGCGGTGAGGGCGGCAAGCCCGGTGAAGGCGGCAAGGATCAGGCGTTTCATCGGGCGCTCCGGTCTAAGAGCATCGGCCGAAAAATGAGTGCCGGTTTTCGGAATATTCCGATGCTCAGTCAAAGGGATAGAGCGCCGTTTATGCGTCCGGTCGGACGCACGGCGCTCTATGGCGTATCTTCGCTGACGGAATGACCGGAGTCCAGAAATATCATAAAACTTGAATACGTTTAGGCGCGTGATTTTGTTTAAAAATCATGGCGGGGCTGCCTATTCGGCGGCCAGCGGAAAAGGCTCGGTTGCAGGGCGTGTCGCACCGCGCCCGTCAATGACGCGGTCGGCAATGGCTGCGCCGACGACCATGGCGGCAAGGCCGGTAAGCGAGGACACGGCAAGGACCGATCCGCCGGTCAGGCCGGCGCCGATGGTGCAGCCGACGGCCAGGATGCCGCCGAAGCCCATCAGCACGCCGCCGATTGCATAGCGGACGATGGACGGTGCTCCCGCTTCGGAGAAAGTGGCGATGCGGAAGCTGCCCAAAGCGAGCGAGGCGATGAAGGCGCCAAGCAGCGTGCCGATCAGCAGGCCCTGGTCGAGGCCGAAGGAGGATGCGCCGCCTGCCAGCGCGCCGGTGGTGGCGAGCGGGCGGATGAAGGACAGGCTTTCGGCCTGGATCGGCTCGAAGACCTGGGTGGAAAGCGTGTAGGTGAAGTACCAGCCGCCAACGATCGTCAGCCCGACGATTGCCGCGCCGAAGCCTTTCCACACCGGCAGGCGGGTCACGATGGCCAGCGCGAGCGCTGCAAGTGCCAGAATGGCGCCGAGCCAAACACCTGCAGATTGCGGCAGGGCGGCGTGAACGAGCAGGTCGTTGCCGCCGATTGCGGCGGTGTTCCACAATCCGCCGATGCCGTCGCGCAGCGGCACCAATACGCCGTCATAGGTGCCAAGGCCGACCAGCCCGATGACAAAGACGGTGAAGATGGCGCGCAGATTGCCGGCGGCGCCGAGCACCAAAAGCCGAGAGACGCAACCGCGCGCAAGCACCATGCCGATGCCGAAGACAAGGCCGCCGATCAGCGCGCCCGACAGGCTCTGCGCGGTCGAGAAGAACCTGGTTTCCGAAACGTCGACCGAACCGTTGGCGAGCAGCAACTGGACGCCGAGAATGGCTACGGCAAAGCCGATGAACCAGATGGCAAGCGCGGAGAAGCCGCGCCGACGGGTGAGGTCAAGCACGGCCGAGCGCGTGCAGAAGGCGGTTTGTTGGGCAAAGAAGCCGAACAGGAGGCCAAGCACGACACCGCCGACAAGGGCGGTGCCGCCTTCTCCTATCGAGTCGATTACCGGAACGAGATCCATGCCGCAGCTCCTGAGCACATCGCCGCGAATGTAAAGGAGCCTGCTGGATTAAGCTTGGTATCGAAATGCACGAAAGGCCAGGGAAATGGACTATTTTTGCGCTATTTTTGCTGTAGGCAGAAAACGAATCCGGCTTGCTGGGTCGGCAGTCGGAAACTTCCTATGCGTCGGGAACGAAGCGGTAGCTGTCGCCCTTGGCCAGCGCCATGCCGCTGCCGGGATGGGGGAGATGGAAGCCGATGAGGCGAACCTTTTCGGCGGCAAGACGGTCCAGCAGTTTCTTGCGGGTCTGGGCTCCCAGTGCCGGGTCCTGATCGGTGCCCCAGTGCCAATCGGGCTTGGCGAAGGAAACCGTATTGGAGAGCACGTCGCCACCGATCAGCATCGGTTCGCTGCCGCCATGGACCATGAAGGACACGTGGCCGGGCGTGTGCCCCGGCGTATCCACGGCCTCGACACCGGGGAAGATTTCCTCGCCTGGCGCAAAAAGCTCGATCCGGTCTTCGATCAGCGGCATGCGGTTCTGTGCGCCGACGACGAAGGACTTGCGATCCTCGGGCATCTTGTCGAGCGTATCGTCGGCGCGCCAGAAATCCCACTCGACCTGCGCCATGCGATAGGTGGCATCGGGGAAGATCAGTTCGTCGAGTTCGTCGGTCAGGCCCCAGAAATGGTCGGGATGGGCATGGGTGAAGATGACGTCGGTGACTTCGGCCGGATCGATGCCCGCCTCGGCAAGGTTCTCGACCAGCTTGCCGGCTGTCGGCATGAAATTGGGGCCTGAGCCGACATCGAAAATCGCCAGCCGATCGCCTGAACGCAGCAGACTGATATTGCAGTCGGGGCTGAGCGTGTCGGTTGGCAGCTTGTATTCGGTCAAGAGCGCGGTGCGCTCGGCTTCCTCGATGTCGGGAAAGATGAAGGCGGCTGGCAGCACCAGGTTACCGTCGCTGACCACGGTGAGTTCGGCCTCGCCGGCGGCGAATTTTGCCGTGGCACCTGCCATCGTCGGCCGCGAAAGGGTCAAGGCGGCCGTGCCGCAGGCCAGGATTTGCAGAATCTCCCGGCGCGAAAGCGACGTGAAGCCTTGTTGATGCCGGGTCATGCAGTCCTCCATAATATAGATATTTTTGAATGTATTTTGGAAGCCTGTTCCCGTCAACCGCGTTGCTTGCCGCGGTTGAAGTGCAGACGCATCGAGGCGCGTCCGTCGAAAGACGCCGCCTCGTGCCCCGAAGGACAGAAGAAAAATTGCTATCCGGCAGCCTGGCGGCCGTGGCCCTGGAAGGCGGCGAAGGGCGAGCCCTCGATCAGATAGCCGAGGCCCATACGGGCGCCGACCGCGATCGAGGCCATGACGATCGGGGCAGAGATTGCGAGAACCGAGATGGCGGTGACGCCCTGGCCGATCGTGCAGCCCATGGCAAAGACCCCGCCGACGCCCATCAGGAAGCCGCCCATGAGGTGGCGGCTGAGTTCGCGCGCGTCATCGCAAGCCTCCCAGCGGACGTCCTTCTTGTGGAAGGCGCTGATGGCCGCTCCGAGGACCACGCCGATCACCAGGCCGACGCCGTAATCCGGCAGGACGCCGGTATAGGTGGCAAATTGCAGGATCGTATCGCCAACGGGAACCACGAAGGAGCCGGCCTCGATCTGCACCGGGTCGAATGCATGTTGATAGGCCAAGGAGGTGGCGAGCCAGCCAAAGACGATGATGGAGCCGATGACCGTTCCGGTCAGAATACGCGCATATTGTTTACGATAGCTGTGGTCACGGAAGATCCACCAGAACAGCCCCAGGGCGATGATGACGGCGACAGGCAGGCGCAGATCCATGCCCGCCAGCGCGGAGGCGAGTGCGCCGATCGACTTGTCGCTGGCAAAAGAAAGATCAACGGCAAGGTTGTCGACGATATGGACGCGGCCCTGCGCGACGATGCCTCGTTGGGCGGCCAGCGCCGACAGGCCGAGCATGATCAGGACCACCACCGAGCGCAGGCTGCCGCCGCCGGTGCGCACCAGTGCGCCAAAGCCGCAGGTGCCGACCAGCGCCATGCCGAAGCCGAATGCCAGTCCGCCGATGATGGCACCGGTCCAGCCGAAATCCGGTGAAAGATAGAAGCTCGATCCGATATCGATGGCCCCGGCAAAGATGAGTGCCTGGGTAAGAACAAGCGCAACCGCTGCGGCGAGCACCCAGGTGCGCAGGCCATGGCTGTCGCCGGCATACCAATGGCGTTCGAGCGCCGACATGGTGCAGAAATGCTGTCGCCGCGCGACGAAGCCCAGTATGGTGCCTGCAAGCAGGCCGGCAGCCGGCAGCGTCCAGGATGAGGTGGCCAGGTATTCCATCGCTTCCTCCACAAACCATCTGCGCCCTTGGGGGCAACTGGCGTCTAGAGCGCCGTGCGTCCGATTGGACGCACAAAGGACGCTCTAGCACTTTGATTGAGCATCGGAATATTCCGAAAACCGGGTCCACTTTTCGGTCCGATGCTCTAGCTCCGGCACCGCAACGGCGCCGAAGGTCTCAAGAATTCGGCTTCCGGACGGAGGCGCAGAAGAGCTCGTATAGGGTGCCGATCACGGCCGATATCTCGGCATTTGCGATTGAATAATAGATGACGCGGCCGTCGCGGCGGGTGTTGACCAGCCGGTCGAAGCGTAGCCTGGCGAGCTGCTGGGAAACGGCAGCCTGCGGCATATGCATGATCTCCTCAAGCTCCGACACGGACTTTTCGCCTTCGGCCAGCAGGCACAGGATGAGCAGGCGGCTTTCATGGGAAAGCGCCTTCAACAGATCGCTGGCCTTTCGGGCCTGCTCGACCAGCGCCTCGAACTCGGCCGGCGATTGGTCAGGTTTGAATTTCGGAAGGATCATTCAAGGCTTCCCGTATCGATTTTCCTTTGCTGGGCTTGCGGTATGCTCCGGCCCCCGCCGGCATTTCATCCAGACGTCGTCGGCTCCAGTTTGGCAAGGATATCTCCCAGAAGATACCAGAAAAACTCGCTGCCGGGATAGCCGCGGATACGGCCGACCTCCTTGCCCTGCTCGATGAGGATGAAGGTGGGCGTGAACTTCTCGCTGGGGATGCCCTCAAGATCGGCCGGCCATTGCTGGGTGATATCCACACGCCGAAGCGGCGCGCGCTTGCCCTCCTCGGTCTTCGGATAGGCCGGCGCAATCTCGGCGTTGAAATGCGCGCACCACACGCAGCCCGGCCTTTCGAGCATGACAAGCTCGGCCGCAGCCGTTGGAACGACCGTGCCCAGCATCAGCGCGAGCAGCACGGTCAAGGCATGAATTGAAAATCGCATCTTCGGATCCCTACGCCTTTACAACATATAGTAATTTTCGCATATCTTCCATCTGATTATGTGTTGCGGCGTGCAATTGTTGCTGGCGGGGAGAGAATGCCATGTTGGATGTGAGTTTCGGAGGGGCGTTCCTGGCAGGTCTCATCTCCTTCATCTCGCCATGCGTGCTGCCGATCGTGCCGCCCTATCTGGCCTGGCTTGCCGGCTTGAGCTTCGAAGAACTCAAATCCGAAACCATCGACAGCGGTACGCGCCGGCGCATCATATTGGCCGCGCTCGCCTTTGTCTTTGGCTTTGCCACTGTGTTCGTCGCCCTCGGCGCCACCGCCAGCGTGATCGGCAAGACGATCGCGCAGTATTTCGACATTCTTTCCGTCATTGCCGGCGTGATCATCATCGTCATGGGCCTGCATTTCGTCGGCGCGTTCCGCATTGCGTTGCTCTATCGCGAAGCCCGTATCCAGGTGGACCGCAAGCCGGCCGGCATGATCGGCGCCTATGTCATGGGTCTGGCCTTCGCCTTCGGCTGGACGCCCTGCGTGGGACCGGTGCTGGCGGCGATCCTGTTCGTTGCCGGTTCGGAAGGAACTGCGCTGCGCGGCGCAAGCCTGCTTGCCGCCTATTCCTTCGGTATCGGCATCCCCTTTATCCTCGCGGCGGTGTTTGCCAGTCGCTTCCTTGCCTGGGCGGCCCGGTTCAAGAGGCATATGCACAAGGTGGAGATGGCCATGGGCGTGTTGCTGATCCTCACCGGCATCCTGTTCATCACCGGGCAAATGTCGACGATCTCATACTGGCTGCTCGAAACATTTCCCATCTTCGCAACGATCGGATAGGAGGTTTCTCCATGCTGAAGATTCTTGTTGCCACTATCGGGCTGCTTTTGGCGGCCGTTATCCCTGCCGCAGCCGAGATTGGCGACGACGGGCTCCACAAGGAAAAGTGGTTTTCCGTGACCTTCCGCGACATGGCCGAGGACATTGCCGCTGCCAAGGAGGAAGGCAAGCGGCTTGCCATTGTCTTCGAACAGCGCGGCTGCATCTACTGCGCGACCATGCATGAAAAGCTGCTGTCGGACCCGGAAGTGCGCGATTTCATCGAGGCCAATTTCAAGGTCGTCCAGTATAATATGTTCGGCGACGAGGAGGTGACCGATCTCGACGGCGAAGCCTTGACGGAAAAGACTGCGGCGCGCAAATGGGGCGTCGTTTTCACCCCGACGATTATCTTCCTGCCGGAGGAGGCGCCCGAGGGCAAGACGGTGGCCGATGCCGCTGTCGCGACGATGCCGGGCGCTTTCGGCAAGTGGACGTTCCTGCATATGTTCCAGTGGGTGTCTGAAAAGGGCTATGAAACCGACGAGCATTTCCAGAAGTTCCATGCGCGCATGCTGGACGAACTGCGCGCGGCCGGGCGGCTGGATGTCGAGTGAGCGCGGGCGTCAGTGCGGCGATCTGACGACATATGCAGAAAATCATATTTTTGCATTGAAGAAAGTTTCGAACGTGTCTAAAGTGGGTTTTGGAGAGGGTCTTGCGCCAGTGGTGCAGGTCGATAGCGGGAGGACGACAGGCTTATGAATGGTGTGAAACTGTTTTTGGCTGGAGCGCTCCTCTTGCCTGCAAGCATGGCAATGTCGGCCGATGTCGCTCCTGATGCCGTCAAGTTCGAAGATGGTTCGGTTGTCGCCTCGCTGACCGGCGGTGGCGGCGATCCGGTTGCGGGTGCGGCGGTATTCAAGGATCGTAGCCTCGGAAACTGCCTGGCCTGCCACGCCAATGTCGACATGGAGAAGGAGCTGTTCCATGGAAATGTCGGCCCCTCGATGGATGGCGTGGCCGATCGGTGGAAGCC
>NZ_RKST01000034.1 GCF_003934165.1 Borborobacter arsenicus
ACACGCCTGGCTCGCCCAGACCCTCGAGCGCATTGCCCAGGGCTGGCCGATCTCCCGGATCGACGATCTCATGCCCTGGAACTTCAAAGCCTGAACGGCCGCGGCTACCCGCTTACGCTCGACCGAACGCATCGACGGCATTGTCGCTATCTGCAACGCGCTGGGCCGAGCTATCGCCCGTGACGTCAATGCTGGCCGCTCGGTCTATGAGACCCGCGGCATTTTAATGTTGTGACAGTGCTACTTGACGACGAGCACCGGGATCGTCGCTGTCGACAGTACCTCGGAGGTTTGACTGCCCAGCAGCAGCCTTTTGATACCACGGCGCCCATGGGATGCCATGACGATTAGATTGCAGCCATATTTTTGGGCGCTGTCAACGATCGCGGAGGCGGGTAAGGCATCCGGAACATGAACCGTGTTCACATCAATACCCATTTTCTCAGCCGAGGCCTTTGCTGTCGAAAGTATGTTACTCGCGAACTCTTTTTGACTGGCGTCGTAGTTCTCGAAATCCACAGGCGTTGCAACCCAACCTGCCGCTGTTGCGACTGACGAGATTGGCATCACCTCGGTCACCGTGACGATAGTGACCTTGCTCCCGAGAGCTTTCGCCAGGGATAGCCCATGATCAACGCCATTTTGTGCCAGCTCGGAACCGTCGGTGGAAACAAGAATGTGAGTGTACACGGCGCACCTTCAAGATCGATTGCAAGTCAAAGACGCTAATCAAAATGGTACTCCACGACAAGGTCCGGCCTGCGGTTACTCCGCATAGCTTCACGGGTCGCCGCCGTCTATGCTTGTGTGCGGATCATCTCCGGCGGTGTGGCGACACTGCCCTTGCATATCAAGCGCCGCGTCGACGATCGCACCCGCGAGGATGCTTCGGACACACCGATCTGGACGGTGCTCCCGCGCAGGCCCAACCGCTGGCAGACACCGTCGCAGTTTCGTCGCTTGCTGCAGGCGCATCTGCTCCTGCGCGGCAATGCCTATGCGATGATCGTGCGTTCGCGCGTGATGGCCAGGATCACCGCCAACGATCTGCGCGACCGCGGGCACCGGCAAGCTGCCATCAACGAACCGGCACTCGACACAAGCTGCAGGTCCTGCGGGATCGGCTGGACAAGCCGCTGATCGTCCGCTTCGCCTATTGCAGCCCCGAGCACAACCGCGCCGTGGATGGTGCGACCCGCTCCAACCATCTCGACGGCGCCGCCTTCAACATCGCCATGGCTAACTACGATCCGGTGGCGTTCGAGGCGGCGGCGCGCGAGGTCGGGCTCCTCGGCTTTGGCTCCTATACCCGCTCGGGCTTCATCCATGTCGACCTCGGGCCCGCGCGGCAATGGGGCGAGCGCTTCCCCGTGCGGGCGACGGTGTTCGCTGCGGAAATGCTGCCCGCACGGGAGGTGCTGGCCGAAAGCCGCACGATGAAGGCCAGCGGTGCGGCGGATGTGGCGACGCTTGGCGCCGCAGGTGTCGAGGTCGCGCAGAACGTCCTGGCGGAGACCCAATCCGCCATCCTGCCGCTCGTGCCGTATCTGGACACCCTGCGCTGGGTCTTCATCGCCGTGGCGCTCGCCGGCGTCGCCGTCACGATCTACGCCCGCATCGACGACTGGAAGCGGGGGGCAGCGATGATTGGAAGTCTACTTGCCGGAATCGCCACCAACCCATTTGCGCAGACCGTCCTACGCTACGGCGCAATCGCACTCACCGTGTTCCTGTTCCTGCTTGCACTCCGGCGCTTCGGAGAGCGTGCCGGTCGCCTCCACATAAAAAAGCCCGTCCACGGAGGGTGGGCAATGGCTGGCCCAACCATCACGGCTACCTATAGGCGAGAACGCTCCTGCTGCTCCGGCCATTTCGAAAGTTGACGCGCATCGCAAACATCGTCCCGGCAACAGGGACGGATGCAGTTCCGAAGCGTTTTCGATAGCGATAGCGACCGATCGACTTCTTGTGTAGATTTCCGACCACGGCGGCCTCGTTTACTGTCTCCTGTGCCGTAGCAGCTTTCTTGTTTTTCCGTTTCATCTTCCAGCCTTTGGGAAAGATGAAACGCTTCTTTTTGCGCGTGGTTACGAGCAGGATTTCGGGTCGTCCGTCTTTTCCCTTCCGGTAAGGAAGCGCGCCAACCTAAAGACAGCGGCTTGCCTTGCAACGCCAATGTTTTTGCCTTTTGCCGGTTCATGGCGAACGATTCTGCCCTATTCAAATTTACAGTCTTGCGAACAACCTCGAACGGCGAACATTGGTTCCGCAGACGACGACAGTCCCAGGCGAATATGATTCGCTTAGTGGCCGGAATGCGCGCAAGATAGCCCATGGCCAAGGGCTATCTTGACGGGAAGCTGGAGTGCGCCACATGCGGCACGATCCGGATGCTGATACCCAAAAAGGCCGATGAACTTACCGAAATCCACTGCAGCAGTTGCGGCCGGTTACTTGGCACCTGGGGAGAATTGCAAGACGAATTCGCCCGTGAGGCCGGAGACGGAACCCTCGAATTCAATGGCGGCCGCATCAGACGTGTCGAACCCAAGCGTACTGATCGGCAGCGCAACGCCCGCCGGCTAGTGAAAGACGGCGGGCAGTTGGAAGGCGGCGCGATGTTTCCTGCCGAGAAACAATAAAGGCCGGGGCGCGGTTAGGCAGCTTTGCCCAAGGCCTTTTCATTCACCACACTGTCCGCAATTCCCGTCAGCGCCTCGTCCGTTTTCGATTCTTCGGCCAGCGTAGCGTCAAGCAGCCGGACGGCATCTTTCATTCCAAGCAGTTCGGCCCATCTCTTGAGCGTCCCGTATCGCGTAATTTCATAATGCTCGACCGCTTGGGCAGCGGCCAGCAGACCAGCATCGAGAGCCGGAGTACCTTTGTATTCGTCCAGGACCTCTTCGCCTTCCTCGATAATCCCGTCTATCGCCGGGCAGGTCTTGCCCTGGGCTCGCTTGCCGAAGATCTCGAAGACCTCCTGCAGCCGCTCAACATGTCCTTCGGTCTCGTCACGATGCTTCTCGAACGCGGCCTGCAGATCGGGCGCCTGCGCGCCTTTTGCCATTTTCGGTAGCGCTTTCAGAATCTTGCGCTCCGCGTAGTAGATGTCCTTCAGGGTGTCGTGGAACATATCCTCCAATGTCTTTTCCTTGGCCATGTCGCTGTCCTTGTGTGCGTGTGGAGCCCCCAGCCGTCATGGAATGGTTTTCGTTTAGTCTGGTTCCGCCGTTTCGGATTTTTTGGCAAAGCAGGTGAAGGGCAATGCCTCCTCATCCTGCAACCAGATCGCATTCCACGCATTTAGGGCCATATCGATTACGGAGCGACGATATGGAGAGGGCTCTTTTCTACCTCGCTGATTTTCTGTCGCGGCCGCCGGGCTTCTATCTTGTTCTGGTGGCGATGGCATTGTGCACGCTCCTGGTCCCATTCGGCCTTACCGACGTGGTAACCTACGTACTCTCCGTCGCGGCGATCGTGATTACGGGCATTGTCCTGATCCAAGGCTACCGCGACACGGCCGCGATTCACGCCAAGCTCGATGAGATCGTCCTTGCGTTGGAGAAGACACGCAATGACGTGGTGGGATTGGAACACGCGGACCAGGAAGAAATCGAGGAAGAACTCAAGCGTATAGAGCAGAAGGCCGCGGAACAATCGAGGAGCAGACGATGATAGAAGGGCCCGCCGCCTCCGAGTCTTGCCGCAGTCTAAGGTGGTCATCCTTTTGGAGGATGCCATTCCTCCGATGTGTCGTATCAGGCACTGGATATGTGTGCCAAATTGGGAATGCGGCAAAACCCTCCAACGGAAAAACCGCACTGGTCGGCGCGAAACCCCGAGCCCCCCGCCCACGCGCCGGCCAGGTTGGAGCCTCATAAGACCATTGTATCGTGCTCGAACTGCCGGCCATCTGGAACAAGCTCGCAACCTGACCGTTTCCAGCCATGGCCCGGAACATCGCATTACTGACAGACGTCGCGATCGAACAGGAGGCGGCAGAAGCAGCAGCCAGATACGGCGAAGACTGCTTCGACCTGATCTGTATCATGAGCAGCCGCGGCGACACGCTGAGCGATGCCGAAACGCTGGAACTGCTCCGCCATTTGAACCGCTTCGGGTCGATCTTCACCAAGGTCATTGGTGAGATCGATAAGCTGCGGAACGAAAAGAACCTCTGATTGTTGTTCGCCCCGGAGATTATTCGACAGGAGCGATCCATGGCCGGCGACAAGAGCAAACGCGACAAACGCGATCGCAACAGAGTGGTGGGCGACGAGGGCTACGAGATCCAGTATTTAGTCCAAAAGACCGGGATATCGACTGAACAAGCGCGTGCCCTGGTTCATCGCTTCGGAAATGATCGCGAGAAGCTCATGGAGGAAGCTCGCAAGCTGACCTGATCGTTAGCGGGATTTCTTGAGCAGGCGCGCTTCTCGCACGATCGATGATCGGTCTATGCCGACCAGTTCAACAATCATCTGAATGTCTTGCTCGGAAACACCCGTTTCGATGGCAAGTGCCCGAACCTGCTCTTCAGTGAGCGCAGGCCGCTTTCGTTCATCTGACATGAAGTAACTCCCAACCCGGCTACTAAAGTCAGACGCGCCTCAATTGTTCCGGTGCAGCGCAATTTTCCCCGGCGCACATAGGATTCGCTTTGTTGCTGGAAACGGGGCATTCTCCGGGAATGAAGGGCGGCTATCTGAACGGCAAACTGGAATGCAAAACTTGTGGGACCATCACTCTGATGATTCCGACGGACGCTGACGAATTCACTATGATCACATGCAGCAAATGTGGTGAACCACTCGGCATGTGGGGCGACCTGCAGGACGAGTTTGCAAGACAAGCTCGCGAGGCAACAGTGCTGGAGCTAAGCGGCGGCAGGATCCGGAAAACCCGAACCCCACGGCATAAATAATATGCGGTACTAGAAGAAACAAAAAGCCCGCCACCTCGGTTAGAAGCGAAGCCTTGGAATGGGAACGAGGAGGAGCCGGTCAAACGGCGAACCTAGAGCGTTGTTCCAACGTAAGTTCCTGGCCAACGAAGCGCTTGCCGCAAATCGCTTTCGTCGAACACACCGGCGTAGAACAGCGTGAGTGCCCGCTGGACGACCGCGTCGCCAGCATCACTCTCAACGTCAATCCCGTTCTCCGCAGGTGCATTCGATCCGATCGTTGCAACAAATCCAAATTCTCAGCCGAAAGCGGTTGGTTCAGCAACTGGGTCAAGCGCGCCACAGTGTCTCCTAATCCCCCGGTTGCAGAAGATTGCGAAAAAACCCGCCGCCTCGCGTGACGGTAAGACGGCGGGCCCTGGCAGGTCCACGTGGAGGGATTGAACGTGGATTCACATAAACTGCCAGCGCAAGTATTCGTTCCAGCAAAAACGCAAAAAGCCCCGCCGCCTGATGGGGATCAGGAGACAGCGGGGCTTCTGACACAGGTGGTCTGGCAAGTGTCAGCGCGGGTCAATGGCTGAGATCGGGTTTCGTTCCGGTTGCGGCCCTACTACCGTACTTCGGCTGTCAATACTGGTATTTTGGGATGGAACGCCCTTTGAGTCTTGCCTAGGCCCTTTTGAGGGAGCAACAGGGGCTGGCCATGGTTGATTCCGACGCATCTTTCATATCCGAACTTGCACGCGCCGCGAATGGGACGCGGAAGCTGACCAAGGCGGAGCAGTCCGAATTGCTGCAGCGGGCAGCCGACACACTTCGTGGCTACCGCCACAAGCTCAACGATTACGGGACGCCCGCCCATGATGGCGAGCTTGAGGATACCCGTCCCGACGGCAGGGCCGCAACCTAGGCATTTGACCAGAACCCAGAGGCACGGGTCGCAGTACCACAACATCCACCGAGGCCGAACTCCGGCTCGACACGCCGCAGACGAACAGCAAAGAAAGCGCAAGGCTTGCTCGGCAGGCTGGGCTCCCCGAAGATTCATGGAAAGCTACCTCTCACCATCGATATGGGGGCAGTCCGTGGCAGCTGGTCAGGCTCCCACCCAACCGCGGACCCGCGTCCGAAGCTGGCGTCCGTTCAGGCGGTTTTCGTGGCAGGCCTAATCGGGTCCGAACTCATCAGGCCACATCTGCGCTCCATGGAGTACGCGCAGAACCCGAATACGATCCGGAGCGAGGACATAGGCGGCGATATATGGCGTTCGGTGGATGACCAATTCGCGTGTTCCGGGCACGCGTCCTGGGCGTCCACTCTCGGGGAACTCGACCAGGCGGAGCACTGCCTGCTCAATATGCTCGTCAACGGCAACCGCTGCGCGAGGATTCTCCGCTTCGATGTGCGTGAAAATGTCATCGCGATCAGCGAGGGCAAACGCCGACCAGGTAAGCCTCATGATTTTGTCGCGCCGGCCTTACGCCGCGCAGTTTCCCGTCTTGAGACGAAATGTGCCTCGACATCCTCGGAACTGGTGTCGGGCCGGGTGTCTTCGAGCGCTTCCATCACCTTGGCCCGAAACCAGGTATCATGCGCCTCGCTATTGCTGAGGAGTTCCAGCGGCAATGCGCCTTCGTTGGCGGTACGCGTCAGCAGTATGCGCACGGCATCGGAAACCGTCAGGCCCATGCCTTCAAGGACTGTCGTGGCGCGGTCCTTGATGTTGGAATCGATGCGGGTTTGCACCAATGCGTTCGAAGCCATGGCAATCTCCAATCTCTACTCGTGAATGTAATGCAATTGAATGACGAATTCCAGTGCTGTTTGTGCGTTGGAATTACCATTGTCCTGGCCGTCCGACGGCGCGCACGGGCCTACTTCGAATCCGAAAGGGTCCGTATCTGGAAAGGAGCAGTCGTTTCGCTATCGCCTCGGTCGACCGTAGCGGGAAGACGGTCCACACGGCGATGCCGCATATCTGGAAGATCGATTGCTGGGTTTGCCTGATCTCGGCATCGTCGCACCAGCCCCATATTATCTTGTTCCTCCCGCGCCGACGGGAGCGGGAATCGGTTCCGCTACGCGATTGGCCGATCTTGACCCAACCATCGAAGCGATAGAGGCCGCCGGAATGAAGGGCTGTGTCCTGGTAACTGACGGCCAGCAGCAGCGACGTGCGGAGCAGATGGCCGGGAAAACAAACGATCGCCAAAGGCGCAGAGCAACGCGGCACAAATCAGGCCTGGCTGCGCAAAGACGCGAAAGCTCTATCGCCTCGTACCGCGTAGACGACCATCGAGCCGGTCTCGCCCTTGCGGACATGGCCGCCCAGTTCGACGCTCTGCTTGAACGTCATCCAGGTGGGAGAGACGAACCCTCTCGCCACTGCCTCCGTCCAGAGAAGCAGCGTGTTGATGCCCTGATATGGCAGCCCGTTGTGGCGCAGCGGCCGGGTGATGCGACCCGTCGTATTCCCGGCGCTCCAGGGCTTCACCCATGGGCGCACGCCTTTCTCCAGATCGGCGACGATGCGGTCGGTAATCTTCGCGTAATATCGACGCGGGGTTTGCTCTCTTTCCTGCTCATTTTTCAAAACCTCCATTCGAGGCCGCGGCCGTCACTAGGTCCGCGAGCGCAGGACCGCAGGTTCGCGAACCCGCTCAATAGCAATCGGAAAGAGACGAGATGTCGGTTGCGGGCCGCAACGTCAGTGCAGGACGGCTCAGCCGTTTCGCGGGGCGAGGACCGGAGCAGGACCAACATTCGTGACGGCCGCGACTGGCACGGCCCCGCGATCGTTTTCATTTGTCGGATTGCGTGGCGGCGCACATGCGAAGAGGCCGGCGCCCGTGACACTAGCCTATATGTAGAAAAATGGGGCGGAGCCGAAGCCCCGCCCGTGGGCGACTAGCCGAGTGCCGCCATCTGAAGATCGGCCGCTTGGTGGCTGACGGTCTGGCCGGGATTCTCGACCTGACGCTCATCCGCGCGCTCAACATCAATTCACGCCATTCGCATGCCTGGTCGCTCCCATACCGCAAAGGTCAGGCTGTTCGTCGCCCATTTACGCAAGACATTCGGCACCCCGCCTTACTGGGACCGTGCAATCGGGTTGAGTTAGGCCGCCCATATGTGCCCGTCGTCTTAGCGGCCTGAAGAAGCCCAACTATCCTGCGCCAACAACTCGGGTTGCGCCTGCGCGGCGAAGTGACCACCTCTGGCATGTGCCGGGCTGCGTATCGTGGTGATGGTCAGGTCGGAAGCGTCTGGGCCAGAGCCAGGCCGGCGAGGCGCGCGCTGGCCAGGAGCCGGAGTGGCACCAATATGTCGATGATGCAGCCCGGTTCATTGTCGCCGCGGTTCGAAAAAATTCTCGAAAGGCGCTGAGAACGTCAGAAACCTATTGAGGTCACTTGGTTTGAATGATGGGGAATTCGAACTCGGCACTAGAGCGGTCAGAGCTTGACGGATCGTTTTGAGGATTAACGAAGCCGCTGACGCGGCATTTGGCGGGTCGGTTTGCGGGTGACGCTCCTGTTTTGGAGGATTGCTGCTGTTGAAGCGCAAATCTTGAGAACGCGAGCAATGAGACGCCGGAACGAAAACCACAATCGTTCGTTCATCAGCATTGGGAGGATGTGATGCCAAACTATACAGTCGGGTATTTTGTCGGCAGCCTTGCCAAAGGCTCTATCAACCGCAAGCTTGCGAAAGCTTTGGTGCGACTGGCGCCTACCGAATTACAGATGCGCGAGATCGGGTTCGGAGACCTGCCTCTCTACAGCTACGACTACGATGACGACTATCCAGAGGTCGCAAGAGAATTTAAAGACGCCATTGCCGCGGTTGACGCAGTGCTTTTTGTGACGCCGGAATACAATCGCTCGATTCCCGGCGGGCTGAAGAACGCCATCGACTGGGCAAGCCGGCCCTGGGGACAAAACTCCTTCACCAAAAAGCCGTCGGGGATTATCGGCACCTCACCGGGTGCGATAGGCACAGCGGTCGGTCAGCAGCATCTAAAGAGCATTCTCAGCTTCTGCAATTCTCCGATGATGAATGCGATCGAGGCCTATATCCAGTTCGCGCCTGACTTGATTACCGACGACGGCGCCGTTAGATTCAAATCGACGGAAGAATTCCTGCGCACCTACATGAGCGAATTCAGCGCCTTCATCGAACGTGTGCTCAGCGTTTATCCCCGCCTTTCCTGACTTTCTCGCAAGGAGCGATATCATCCGCGGGTGATCCTCGCCGGCCGCGCCCGCCAGCGGTTCGTGTCAAGATTCCATGGGGCTTAGATGACGGCCGGCGTTTTTGCAGAATGAGTGGCCGTTCCACCAACCACTTATTCCGAGGTCCCAATGTTCAAGATCGAAAGTCCTGCGACCGCCATCCATACTAATCTTGCAGCAATCTTCATTTCGATTGAACTCAGCCAATCCACTTGGCTGATCACATCGCTGTCGCCAGGAAATGGCGAGACGATGTCGAAGCATTCAGTGGCCGCTGGAAACATGGCAGGCTTATTCGATCTGCTTTCGAAGTTGCGGGAAAGAAGCCGCACCAGGACCGGACATAGTTGGCAGATCATCTCTATACAGGAGGCGGGCCTAGCGCAGCGGCACAGTAGAGAATTGCGGCCGAAATCCTCGGTCTGTACCAGCCGGATTGCGGCCATGGCCTTGGCAACAGCGCGACACTGGGAGACGAGCAGCCGGAAGCAGGGCGCTTCATCGCTATCGTGAGGATACCACAATCCGTAAAGTCCACTGTAGCGGGCAGCGGTCAGCGGCTCGTTGATCGGCGAGAAGGATTCGATCCAAGGATATCGCCGCGCCACGGCCAAGGCGAATTCAGCGAACGCGTGCGGAAATGCCGGGTCAAGGACGTTATCCGCGCGCGGACCGAAACCATGATGCAGAAGCCCGGCGATGGGATTGATCCCGAGTTCCCGCAAACGCTTCAGCCTTGTGTCGGACCAACTCCAGTGCCGACGATGAACAGCATCGTGTCGGCGCTGCGCTTCTTTTTCACGCATACGGTCGATCGTCCCGATCTGGCGCGCAGGCTCGTTCGTCTGGCGCATCCGCGCAAGCTGCCCGTGGTGCTAAGCCGCGACGAGGTTGACGGTGAACCCGCCGCCAAGCGCAGCGACGAAAAGTTGTCCCCACGATACGTCCGGCATCTACTTCCCCTGCCCTTTCTTTTGCTGCTAACCTTTTACCGGAAATCCCGCGTCTTCACCTTGATCTCGTCGATGTGGCCGTGATTGTCTTGGAAGTTCCGGGCTCGCAAGCCGCGCGGCGGGAGTTCGCGCGGATCGGGACCAGAGCCGCCGTGGCGAACCTGATCGCCGCGGCCATGCGGCACGGGGAATGCCGAAATCCGCCGCCTCGGTCTGTCGCCGCCAGCACCGGACCGAGAGGCCGAGCGTGCCGGAGGCCTCGGCCGCGAGCTGAAGCCGGCGCGAGGCGGTCATGGAGAGACGGGATACTTCGGCGACGACGGCGCCGAGCCTGCGACGCCTCCACCGCGCAGCATTGCAGCGATCACCTTCACCGAACTGGCTGCCAGTGAGTTGTCGCTGCGCATTTCCCATGGAACCGGCGAAGGCGAAGACCCCGTCGCCGCTCTTTCCAAATTCGAGCCGCTCAAGGTCGTCAAGGACAGCTTTGACCTTGCCAAGCTCAACCTTGCGCACCTCGGCGCCAGCACCGTCCCGGTCGACCTCTCGCTGCGCAAGGACGTCGACTTTGTCGAGAGCGTCCGCGCCTTTCGACGTTGGCACGCGAACTACTCCAAGGAGCGTAGCACCGGGACCCTGATTGACGAGTTCGAAACGCTCGCCGACTTCTAAGAGAACTGTTTCGAGACGCAGCCCACCTTCGCCCGGCTATGGGAACTTGCCGATCCGCCGCGCACCGCCTCGATGAAATGGAACGAGTTTACCTTCACCGAACCGCGCAATATTGGTCGCTGGAAGTCGGCTTACGAAAAAGACGACGGACCGGGACTCTCTCAGCAGGCGGACGATTATTTTCGCGCATGTGTGACCCTGTTTGCCGAGCTGCTCAGCCAGATCGGCGATGCCATGGTCGGCCAGATGTCACGTGCCGCCGACCCCGTCACGGATCTCTACAGGCAACGCAAGGAAAACGCGGCTGTCCTCGATTTCGATGATCTGTTGCAGCGCGCGCATGAGCGCAAGCGTCAGCGGTCCATCCGGTCTGCGAGCGGCACTTTCCCTTTCATATTTCCTCTCTCTTACCTCCATTTACTTGATTGCCGCTCTTACTGACGCTATATTGCGTCACAATGATCGGCATATGGGAGATGGAGACGTCCGCCATGGGACTTGCCCAATATTCGGACAATGGTCTGTTTGCCCCGCGCAAGATCGCGGATGTCCTGCGCACCACCAGTGAGGAAGTCGCCCGCACCGCAGGTCTCGGCAAGGACGCCGTCCAACGCAAGGATCGGATGCGCTCGGATAAAACACAGCGCCGCTTGCGCGAAATGGTCGAGATCCTCAACAAGGTGGAACCTCGCTTCGGTTCGAACCTTATGGCCTATGCCTGGTATCGCTCCGAGCCGCTTTCCGGCTTCTCCGGGCAGACGGCGATGCAACTGGTGCTCAATGGCCGGGCCGATGAAGTTCTCGATTATATCGATGCGGTTGACGCCGGCGTTTACGCCTAGTCGTGCAATATCGGGGCAAGCTCTATCGGGCCTTGAACCCCGTCTACGCAGGCGAGCCTTTGTCGGGTCGCGGCGCGGAACTCTATGGCGGACGATTCAATCCGAAAGGGGTTCCCGCACTCTATTTGTCCCTGTCGGTGATGACGGCGCTGCGGGAAACCAATCAGGTCGGCAATCGCCAGCCGACGACGCTCGTCTCGTACGATGCCGAGATCGATGGCATTTTCGACTGCCGGGATGACCGCGCGCTCGATGCCGAGGGCATAGACGCCGCCGAGCTCGGCGCCAGCACTGGGCGCGACCAGGCGAGCGGCGGGGCGAAGAGGCAAGCCTTCGCGCGCCGGCTCATTGCTGCGGGCAACAATGGCCTGCTGGTGAAGAGTTTCGCCCCCGGTGCAACCAGGGAAGATCTGAACATCGTGCTGTGGAGATGGAGCAACCTCCCCCCTTCCCGCATCGTATTGATCGACGACGAACATCGTCTGTCGAAATAGGCCGTGCAAAGCAATCGTAGATTGCGGACTTTCCGACGTCGCAAAAAATCTGATGCAAAACCGAAGCAAACTCGGGGAGTTGGGTCATCCGAACGGCGATGATGGGGTGGTTGATCGGGATAGGGGAACGCCTCGCGACGCCGCCCCTCCTACACCACCGGGCATACGGGTCCGTACCACGGCGGTTCGATCGGATTAAGCTTGGGCAGAGACATGGAGTCGAGGGAGACCAAGAGACTCGAAGTAATGGTTGCGCAAGGCCTGTTGGACCGCCGGGTGTCCTGACATGCGCCAGAATCCCGTTGGCGAACCGGCGGCAGCCGCAGCACTGAACTTTGGGACGCCACGACGGCGCAGTTCCTTGAAGCGGTTGTGCCCGTTCCCCCATTGCCGCCAAAGATACGAGCGTAGTCTTCGGCGGGTCCACGCTTTCAAGTTGGTAAGCACCCGTGGGGTCTGGCAGAAGCCAAAGTAGCCGCGCCATCCGATGAGGTATGGCTTCAGCTCTTTGATCAACTGCGGCAGACTGACCCCCCGTGTCCGGCGTGTCATGTCCCGGATCAACGTCTTGAATTTGTCGAGGGCTTTCGGCGCGATGCGCCGCTCTCTCCCGTCATTCGAGATGCTGAATCCAAGGAATTTCCGCTCCTCCGGCCGCGCCACAGAGCTCTTTTCCTCGTTGACCTTCAGCCGCAGCTTCTTGGTCAGGAACCGGCTGACCGAGGCCATGATCCGTTCGCCGGCGCGGCGGCTGCGAACATAGATGCTGGCCGGCGTGCTGGCGGATGCAACCAACCTCGGTCCGAAGCGCATGGCGAGTGCGTCCAAGGGGATCAGTGCTCACCAAATTGGCTGGATGCGCACCTTCCATGCAAGATCGGAGACCTATCGCGCCGCGCAGGCATGCATTACCGATGCGCATGCCCGGCATTCGCATTCTCGGCTGTGGGGCAACGGAACGACCGCGTCGTCGGACGGGCAGTTCTTTCGCGCCAGTGATCGCGCCGCTAAGCGCGGCGACGTCAATCTACACTACGGCAGCCAGTCAGGTTCGAAGTTCTATAGCCATCTGTCGGATCAGTACGGCTACTTCAGCATCCTGCCCATCAGCCCGACCGAAAGCGAGGCTGCCTATGTGCTTGATGGGCTGTTCGACCAGGACACGATCCTCGACATCCAGGAACACTTTACCGATACCGGCGGCGCCAGCGATCATGTCTTCGGATTGTTCGCGCTGATCGGCAAGCGGTTCATCGCGGCCTCGGTTCGCTGGTTGGCGAGAGTTCTGGCTTTCAGCTTCGGACCGATGACAGTCTTCCAGCGAGACATCTGGGCCTCAATCCGAGCGCGCTGATTGTAACCGCTGGATTTCTGCCAGCCCATCCTGCCTTGGGTCGCGATCGCGTCGATATGGCGGTCCCGGGGCGTCGGATCGTGCGCCGCGTCGGCCCTCCGGACAGCGTTCTTCGGCGGCGGGATGATGATTTCGACATCGGCCCCAAGCCGCGTTGTGATCGTATCACAAACCTGCTGACCATCGAAGGCGCCATCGGCAATGAACCGGGCGACGGGCGCGTCGACCTGGGTCAGAAGTTCCGGAAGCGCCGTGGTATCACCGATGCTTTCCAGCGTCAGATCGGCACAGAGGATCTCGCCGCTGAGAAGATCGAGCCCAAGGTGCAATTTGCGCCAGGTGCGGCGTTTCCTTCCGGCCTTGTGCTTTTCCTCGAGCCATTCGCCGGCGCCGAATATCTTGAGCCCGGTGCTGTCGACCACCCGATGTACAGGCTCATCGGCTGACGGGCGCTTCCTGGCGCCCGTCTTCAAGCCCACACCCCGGCGTGACAAGGTCGAAAAACACGGTGCCGCGGTGGAGGCGCCGGTCAGCCGCGCGATGGAGCGCACGAAGCCTTGCGTCTGCCGTAACGGCAGGCCGAATACAAGCCGCAGGTCCAGGCAAATCTCGATCGCCAGTCCGAATAGCGTGCCTGCCCGCCGCGTGTCCTGCGCTGCGGGGCCGACCACAGATCGGTCACGCCCTCCTCAAACCAGATCGTCAGATCGCCACGTCGGCGGAGCGCTTCATTGTATTCCGCCCAGTTCGTCACCCGGTAGCGCCGCTTGGCAAACATATGGCGGCGGGCGTCATTGAACTTGTGCGGCATTCAGGTAACTCTGTCCGGTGGGGATGATCTCCCTACCCGCCAAGCGACGATCCATGCAACACGGTCGGTCCGAAGCTGAAAGCCAGAACTCTCGCCAACCAGCGAACCGAGGCCGCGATCGGCGTCAACATCCTGAACCGAATGAGCAAGCTCGGCCGCGCCGAGTTCGAACGCATAGCTTGAGAGAGTGCATCCGTAGGGCCGTTCCCCGTGGAAATCGATCCATGCAACACGGTCCTTCCAGGAAGCGGGCCGGGTGGCGGGAACGAGATTTGGGCCGCAGAATCATCCTTGACAAGATGAATCAACACGGCGCTTTTAGCAACCGATTTGCGTCATAACCGCCGCGCCTGTCGTCGTATGAAAATGAACGATAATGTTGCCTTATCGATCGTTGTGGTTCCTGGGGTGGAAATGGCCGCTGGCGCGCGTTTTTCATCGCCGGACAGCCGCGTTTAGGCGTCAGATCGACGCTAATTCGCGGTCATCGAGCCGACCGGGTTTGCCGCCAATTCCCGGACGCCTTGGCGAGAACATGGCCTCTCGCGTCGCGCAGAGCCACGAAAATCGTGTCAATCGTCCGCGCCATCGAATCTCGCGCACTATCGTGAGTGTCAGCTGACCGGAAATCGTGAGACTCGCCGCCGTTTGTTCACTGACTCAGCCTTTCACGTCGGCTTGTTAGCGTAGTCTCACATGCGGCACGCTTCGCCGCCTCGTGCCCGAGCATACTGTTTTTGGCTCTGCCGAGGCGTTGCGCCGCACCGAAATCACCGGCCTCGACTGCGGCGACCAGGCGCAGGACGGAGCGGGTGGATCGAGATCCTCAACAAGGGGCATTGTGGCGTCTCTGCGGGGGTAAGACCGGCTAGTGCTGAGGTTGGGACCGGCTACGGCGGGGCCGATGCCACTGTCCGCTGGGGCTCGATACCTGGCTAAAATTCCTCAAGATCCCACGGCCCGCTGTTTCTATGTGCAAAACAGTTCGTCCATGCCTCGGCCGAAAATGACCCGCAAATGCCAGCGCGGCCGCAACCACTTCCGCTTCAACCTCACCAAGGCGCCGAAACTTAGAGCCCCCTGCCCTGCCTGTTTAGACGGCCAGCGCATTGTAAAAACGTCAGAAATTCCACGGAGATGTGAGCTCGAGGTCTGTCGTCTTGAAGTCAGTCAGATTGCGGGTCGCCAAACGGCCGCCGTTCACCTGAGCGATCGCTGCAATCATGCCATCGGGCGCTGACATTCCGCGTCCCTGGCGAGCGGCAGCACCCATGATTTCGCCATAGGCAAGCGCGGCGTCCTCGGTCAGGCCGAATATCCGGTCAGCAAAACGACGCCGCCAGTCTGCCAATCCCTGCTCCAGCCGATTGGCGCGCTGGTCCGGCTTGATCTTCTGGATGCCGAAGGCGATCTCGGCGATGGTTACAGTTGGTAGCGCGAGTTCCGCATCGTACCGAACCAGCCATGCGAGCACTGCCTCGTTGGGCGCCTTCTTCAAGGTCTCGGACACGACATTGGTGTCGAGGAAAATCAAAGCTCGATGCCTTGATGGGAAGTGCGGCTTTCGCGGAGGATTGTTTCGAGATCGATATCGGTGCCGGATTGTGCTGCAAGACGCGCATAGAAAGCTGAAGCGGGTTCGCGCCCAGCCTCCCGGATTTCGTACGATTCGAGCGCGCGTTCAACCACATCGGCGATCGATCGATTTTCGCGGCGGGCAAGCCGGTGGGCCAAATCGCGCGCCTTGGAGCTACGGACAGAGAGTTGTGGTTCAGCCATATCGACCTCCATTTGAATGCCAATATAAACCTGCCTTGCTTCGCTATCAAGATGGCAGATGATGGCATGCCGTTCCCGGTGGGTTCTTGAATTTGTTGAGATGCAGTTGGACAGTCACGCTTTCCATCAAGCGACCAGGCGGCCCAAGCGGTCGCGTCGGGCGCATGAAGCCGATATGCGGGCATATCCTCGATCATCTCCTGGACCGCTTGCAGCACCGCCTTCGTTGTCTTGTGGGCAGGATCGAGGCGGCCGAAGACACGGCTGAGTTCGGCAAGGCAAACGGCGGAGTGATGGCAGAGCCGATAGGTCAGGAGGTTATCGACCGTTTGGGGCCTGCGCCCGCAACACATCGAGATAAATGCTCGTGTCGAGAAGCAACGCACCGCCGATCGGCGCTTCGTCTCACGCCCACGACAGATCAGAATCGGCGCGCCGTTCCAACCCGGCCGTCAGCTTTTGCGGTTTCAGCGAGCGCAGCGCTCCCTCGAGATCAAATCCCAAAATCGAAATCCGCAGGGATGCTGCCCTTGCGACGCACAAGCCGGGCGCCGAAATCATCCTCAAGGGCCAGACGCCACAAAGCAAGCTCCAGGAACTCGGTGTCGGAGCTCACATGCGCACGCCTTTTGGCGGCCTCGATCAATTCCGAAGACACCCGGCCCGACGTGTTCTTCGCCGCCCCCAAAAGGCCAATGGCCTTGTCCTGTTCAAGCACCAGACGGTTACGCGTGAGGGCGATCCGCGCATCAATTTCAGCTGTTGTTGCGGTACGGACGGTCATCACGGCTCTCCTTGCGTTCAACGAGATATATAGATTGTTGAACAGAAAGGAAGGACAGACGCCGTGCCATTGCCACATCATGTGCGGCTACCCGGCATTGGTCATGGCGCAAAAGCTGCGCAGCCGGTGCTTTGGCAGGATGAAACAGATCTCCGGGCTTCTTGATGCCCTTGCCGTGGGGTGGACAATTTCCTGCTGCGGCGGCACGTTGGATAGCATGGATTCGTGCCGCCGCCGGTCACAACTGAAATCCAATCGCTATCTCCGGGATTCAATGAGGCACTCCGATATGACCGATGATGACGACCTTCCCGACATCGTCGACGTCGTCATGCATATGGGCCAACAGACGGAAACGGCAGAAAAAGCCGACGAGGCCCTCCGTTATGGCTCCGGGCCCTTCGGGCGTTCGCAGTCCTTCGAAAGGTCCACCGGACCTTCCGATACGTTTGAAGGCGTATCGGACGCTCACCGTTCGTCGCTCGGAAAGCCAAATCATTGGCTTTCCGCCGGTGATGCCGACCACTCCTCCCCTGCCCTACCGGTGACCGCCGGCCAAGCGCAGGCATACATGCCAGCGCATCTGGAAGGCCTCGCCGGCCGGGCGCGTGACTATGTCGAGGCGGCGAGCGCGGCCAACACCCGCCGCGCCTATGCCGCCGACTGGAAGCATTTTGCCGGCTGGTGCCGGCGGCAAGGCCTGGCAGTGACCCCCCCCGATCCGCAGGTCGTCGGCCTCTACATCACCGCGCTCGCCACCGGCGGTACCGCAGCCACGGCGGCCGGCCACGCTGGGGATTCGGGCACGGGGGCGAAAAAATCCGTCGCCACCATCGAGCGGCGGCTGTCGGCGCTTGCCTGGAACTATGCCCAGCGCGGCCAGCCCCTCGACCGCAAGGACCGGCACATCGCCACCGTCATGGCCGGCATCCGCAACACCCACGCCGCCCCGCCGCGGCAGAAGGAGGCGATCCTGCCGCAGGATCTGCTCGCCATGCTGGAAACGCTTGATCGGGCCAGCTTACGCGGCCTGCGCGACCGGGCCATGCTTTTGCTCGGCTTTGCCGGCGCCCTGCGCCGTTCCGAGATCGTCGGGCTGGATTACGGCCGCGACCAGACCGCGGACGGCAGCGGCTGGATCGAAATCCTCGACCTGGGCCTCCTGGTCACCCTGCGCGGCAAGACCGGCTGGCGCGAGGTCGAGATCGGCCGCGGCTCGGCCGACACCACCTGCCCGGTGGTGGCGCTCGAAACCTGGCTGAAATTCGCTAGGATCGGCGATGGCCCGCTGTTTCGCCGGGTCACCGGCCAGGGCAGACAAGTCGGACCTGACCGCTTGAACGCCCAGGAGGTCGCCCGGCTGGTCAAGCGCGCCGCGCTCGCCGCCGGGGTGCGCGGCGACCTCGCCGAAGGCGAGCGGGCGCAAAAATTTGCCGGCCACTCGCTGCGCGCCGGCCTCGCCTCCGCGGCCGAGGTCGACGAGCGCTACGTGCAAAAGCAGCTCGGCCACGCCTCGGCCGAAATGACCCGCAAATACCAGCGCCGCCGCGACCGCTTCCGCGTCAACCTCACCAAGGCCTCCGGGCTGTAGCCGCCGGCCCCGCAATCAGCGGCAAAAAGCCCCCTTTCCTGCTCGTTTTGACCGCAGAATTGGCTTTGTCGAACTAACCGAACACCTCAAATGTCCGGCGCAATCAGCCGCAAGGAGAGAAAATAACTGCGGTAGCGCCCGATATCGCGGGTCAGCAGGCGCAATTGTCCAACTGCCGCATGGGCGCCGATGAAGAAATCCGGCAATACGCCGGTGCGCGATCCGCCCGGCCGGCGATATTTCGTGAACACCTGCCGGCCGGAAACAGCGCTTCCCGCGGCATCGGCGTCATTTCGAGCCCCACCTGATGTAGAAACACATCAAGATCCTCGATCGGTCGTAGCGGACGGCAAGCCGGGCATAGACCACACCGTTGACCACCAACTGCCCCGTAAGGCTGGCGGCCTAGAGCTGCGCAATGGACCACTCGGCCCAATGCGGATCATCGGTGACGAGATCGAGCAGAACGTTGGTGTCAATCAGCGTCACACTTCGCCACGCGTCAGCACCATGATCGCATCCGTGCTGAGACCTTTACCGGCATGGCCGCGCAGCCTGGTAAATCGGCTCGCAAGCGGCTTCTTGCCGGCGCGCGCAAGCACCACGCTGCCGTCGGCAGCGAGGCGAAAATCGCCCTTGCTGCTTGGAACAATCCCCAACAGGTTGCGGACCGGCTTGGGATGGTGACCTGGCCCTTGGCTGTGACGTTGATGGTCATCTTCGCACCTTGGTATTGCGGGCTTTCTACAAGGTTACCTTGCGAGCAGGCTTTCAATCCCGGCCCCTTCGACAGTCCCCGGGCGTCGCCCTGACATGACAATCTCATCCGAATTATGCCTGCCGTCTCTCCATATTCCCTACTTCCAATACCCAGCCAATGATTGGAAATTGTCCGAGCCGAATTTGCGCCCCACTTGCACCTTGTCGGAGGCGGCGGGTTGCCAGGAGGAGAATGTGCAGAACCGTCTTGCTTCACTTATCGGAATTGCAGGCGTAGCGGTTTTGGTGGTGTCGAGCCCGGCACTGTCGAAGACCTACACAGGCAGAGAATGCAGGCAGGATTACAAGCGGCTCTGCCCCATGACACCCATCGGCAAATGCGATCTTGAATCCATGATGGATAAGCTCTCTCCCCGATGCAAGGCGTTCATCGAAAAGAACAGATGAAGCCCTGGCGCCTCGAGCCCGCCGCCCGCTAGACGGCGTGCATTCAGACATATCCCGCGGTCGCCGATGGCTGCCTGCCAGAGGCGGTCAATGGTTCGGATGGCATGCATCCTGAGGTGAGCCTTCAGCTTTGAGAAGGTCATCTCGATGAGGTTGAGATCGGGGCTTGTAGGGCGGCAGGAACAGCATCCATGCGCCACGCGCCTTGATGGCGGCCTACAACGGTCTTCATGAGGCTTCTGCTCACTTTCTGAGCTTTTTTCAAATAGGGATCTGTATTTGAATTCCGATTTTGCCGCTCGAAATCAGCGTCATTGGGTCTACCTCCTCTCTGAGGCATAGAATTCTTTCAGATTGCTACATTGAAGGAGGCTTCCGGGATGGCGACGCTCTGGAGGCCTTTTTCTTGCCTGCTGCTCCGTTCCTGGTTTCGGTTCTACGCACGCTTGCTCGACGGGCAGCCGTCTGCCGGCAATCTCTCAATTCTCCTTTGCAGACCCTCCCTGCCCCGTCCGCCTGAATTCGGCATGAAGCTGCGGCAAGCGCTCGACGAGATAATCGGCAAAGCCCTGCCCCGCACTTGCCGGTATGGTCAGGCGCATGGCCTGGCCGGCCTTAGACAATTCGCCGATCTGCCGGCCGCTGCCGTCTTCGATCCGCTTGCCGCCGGACCGGGCGCCGCCGCCCCTGCACCGTTCGGCCGCCTTCAGCCGCTCGAACACGAGCTGGAAACGGGCATCGCTGTCGGCTTCACGGAAGCTCTGGCGCGAGATCTCGTCACGCGCGAAGCCCGGGACGTCCTTGGCCAGCAATTCGCCCAATTTCAGCCAGCGCGGCCGCCCCGCCTTCGGCGCAGGGCCGATCGCCTGGACGATCGACAGCGGGATGTTTTCGGTGACCTGCAGCAGCCGCGACATTTCCGACTTGTGCACGGCAAGCGCGGCCTGTGCCGTGGCGCGATCGAAGCCATGGTCGAGCAGCGTCTTGGTGAAGAAGGCCCGCTCGATGAAGCTGAGCGCGCGGCGCTCGGCATTCTCCTTGCCCTGGGCGAGCGCGAGATCGACATCGGCAAGCTCGCGCACCACGGCGCGCACCGGGCGGCCGATGGCGCGCGCAGCCTGCACGCGGCGATGGCCATAGGCGATCTGGTAGAAGCCGCGCGCGGCTTTGTCCTTGTCGGGATGCGGCCGCACCAGGATCGGCACCTGCTGGCCATGTTCGGCCAGGCTGCGGGTCAGTTCCTGGAAGGCCTCGTCATTGTGGCCCCCTTCGCTGAGGCGGTCCAGGAAGGGCGAGCGCTCCAGCAAAGCGGGATCGAGCTCCACCACCTGCTCGCCTGCAGCGAGCGCCTCGCGCAGGCGCCGTGCTTCCTCCACTTCCTGCGACAGCGAGCCGAGCGACAGGCCCATAGCCTTGACCGCACCGGATGCGGAGCGCCGGGCAGGCGCCTCGCCCAGATTTGCAGGCGCGGGCGTGGCAGCTTCGCCGCCGCCCTCTGCCGTTTCTCCCGCGAAGAGAGAACGAAGCCTGTCCTTGCGTGCATTCATGCTTCACCTCCATGCCGCAGATGATGATGCGGCAGGCCGTGACCAGGTGGATAAGAGCCGCATGAAAAATTATGCGCGTCAGACGGCGAAGCCTTGCCGTGCAAGGGTTCCGGCGAAAAGTTGACAGCTGTCAACCGCAGCCCGGTCATGGATTTCGCCCCCATGATTGCAACATCAGCGCCTCGATCTCCGCATTCACCGCCGTCAGCGCCTCATAGGCACGGTCATAGGTCGCGCGATTGAAATTCTCCCGTCCCACCTCGTAGAGCGTCTGCTTGGTAAGGCCGGCATCCGACACGGCCGTCGATTTGAGCATCGGCGCGGTCAACACCCTCTCGCCGAACTGCGTGCGCAGGAAGCCGGCGATTTGTGTCTGCGGCCCATCATTGGGCTCGTAGCGCGTGATGAGGTAGCGCAGGAAATCGAAATTCAGCGCTCCGCCCGCCTCGCGCACCACCGACAACAGATCCGATGTCATGAACAGGAACTGGCTCATCGAGGCCACGTCGAGCATCTGGGGATGCACGGTCACGATCACCGACGTCGCTGCGCAAAGTGCGCTCAAGGTCAAATAGCCGAGCTGCGGCGGGCAATCGATCACGACAACGTCGTAGTCGGCTGCCACTGTCGCAATCGCCTGCTGGACGCGAGCAAAGAAAAGATCGCCCGCCTGACCTTCCGGCCGCCGCGCCAGATGCTGGGGGGTCGTATGCTCGAATTCCTGCAATTCGAGATTACCGGGCACGACGTCGAGCCCGTCGAAATAGGTCGCGCGGATCACCTGTCGGAGCGGCACCCGCTCCTCATCGTAGCGGATCGCGCCATAGAGCGTATCGTTGCCGGTCAGGTCGAGTTCCGGCTGATAGCCGAAAAGTGCTGACAGCGACGCCTGCGGATCGAGGTCGATCGCAAGCGTACGGTAACCCTGCAAGGCGAGATATTGCGCCAGATGCGCCGTCGTCGTGGTCTTGCCGGACCCGCCCTTGAAATTGGTGACGGCGACGACCTGCAAATGCTCGCCAGCCTGGCGCCATTTTACATAGTGGCGGGCTTTGGCGCCGCCCTGATGCGACAGATATTGGCGCAGCGCATTGACGTCTGCGAGGGAATAGAGCCTGCGCCCCCCGGCAGTGATCTCCGGAGAGGGGCCGTCACCCGAAAGCGACAATTGCCGCAGATAACCGTCGCTCACTCCGATCAGCCGCGCGGCCTCACCGCTGGTGAAGGGTCGCAACGTCTTCAGCGCGGTCGGGGGAAACAAGCGGCCCCGCAAGGCGGCAAGCTGCGCCGATAGCAGTTCCGCGTCTGCCGCGATCTGCTGATCCGCCGCGATACTCATGTCTGCCGTAGTGTGTTGCACCGATCGTCTCGTCTGAAATACCCACGCGCCGCAAGGGGCAGGGCAATGCCACCCGACTCACCTCTCCATGGTAAGTTTACGCAATAAACCTGAAACTAACAGTAGGCGGCGCCAGTTACGGAAAAACCGATGATTTATTCGTAAATTCCGTATTCAGGCTGCGGGCGATTCCTGTCCAGGAAAATAGAGTTAACAGGAATTAACCTTTCTCCAACCGAATCAATGACTTAACTCAACCGAGTTGACAGCTGTCAACTCAATCCGTTCAGCCCCCCATCCGGCTCGGCGGCGGCAGGGGAGACGTATGACTCGGGTGACACCAACTCGCATCCGAAAATTTGCAGGAGCACAGAAGCGCGCACTTCCGCGGACGAAGGAGAGCCGCACACATGATCCGGCGGGCAGGTTCAAGAACGCTCCCTTGTCAGCATAGGTCGGCTTTCTGGCCCCCGGTATGATCGCCACTTCGGTTGCTTCCCGTGCTGGAACGCGGCCACCATAGTTCCTGAAAAACAACCACGACCGCCAAGGCCGAAGCCCAGCACAAATGCCACACAACACGCATTTCGCTATCCGCCGGCATCGGAAATCTATCGATCCGACCCTGCGAGAGGTGGTATTGTCGAATTGCCGAGCGGAGTCGGCCTTTCAGGAGAGGGGACTGCAATGCGATTCGCAAGACGACTTTTGCCGCTTATCACCCTGGGCCTTCTGGCCTCCACTTCTGCCTATGCGGCCGACGCCGTATCGCCGGTGACGCCCGAAATGGTGGAAGCCGAAGCCGGCGGCTGGACCTTTGCCGTCAGCCCCTATTTCTGGGCCGCGGGCCTTTCGGGCGACGTCGCGCAATTCGGGCTGCCGACGACGATCCATGTCAGTGCCGATTTCAGCGACATACTGGATAATCTGGAATTCGGCGCCATGGCGATCGGCGAAGCACGCTATGACCGCTACAGCATCTTTGGCGATATCATTTACGCCAAGCTATCCTCGGATTCCGCGACATCCAGAGGCGTGTTTGCCGAGCGGGTCGATGTCACTTCCGAAACCTTTGCCGGGCTATTCGGCGCCGGTTACTCGGTGCTCACGGACGAGCGCAGCTATCTCGATGTCGTCGCGGGCGCAAGGGTCTGGGATGTCAACACCGAGATTTCGCTGACCGGCGGTATTCTCGACGGCCGCAGCGTCTCGGATGGCCAGACCTGGGTGGATGGCATGGTCGGCATGCGCGGCCGCTACGATATCAACGAGAATTTCTACCTGACCGGCTGGGGCCTCGTGGGCGCCGGCGACGCGGATGTCGACTGGGATGTCGCCGCCGCCATCGGCTACCGGTTCAACGACACGTTCTCCGCGCTGCTCGGCTACCGGGCGCTCGGCGTCGACTACGACAAGGACGGCTTCATCTTCGACGTTGTCCAGCAAGGCCCCATCATGGGTCTTGTCGTGCATTTCTGAACGGCAATATTGCCAAGCATCGGTCAAACACGCGGGCGATAGCCGCGTTTGTGCTTCGTGCGGGCTATGTCCTCAAGGGCGGCGAGGGCTGCATGGCCATGCGGATGAATGTCGATCCGCTGTCTGCCCCATGTGCCGATCCGCCCCCAGCGACGCACAAGGGCCACCTCGCCGAAAAGCGTCGGCTTGACCGACAGTTCATAGAAGCGCGCCATGTTGCGTTCGCGCGCGATACGATCGAGAAGGCAGGAATGCGTCGGGGTAGCCATGGCCGCATTGTCGGGCAGGCCAGTTGATCGGGTCCAACGCATTTTCTGAATCGATTGCCGGCAACCGATTCATCAGGCTAATGGATAGGCCCGACAAAGGAGAGGAGAGGGGGCTCGTGTTCGTGCTTAGCCGGCGAACTTTCGCGCGCCGGCCACGCACAGAATGACGGCCGCTGTCACCCCGAGCATTGCCGAGGTCACGGGCTCGCGCAGAAGTGTGGCGGCGAGCGCCAGGCCGAAGAATGGTTGCAGCAGCTGCAACTGGCCGACGGCGGCGATGCCACCATACGCGAGGCCGCGATACCAGAAGACGAAGCCGATCAGCATGCTGAACAACGACACATAGCCCAGGCCAATCCAGGCTGGGGCCTCGATGCCGGAGAATGTCAGGGGCATGTAGAGGAACACCAGCACGATCATGATCGGCAGCGACAATACCAGCGCCCAGGAAATCACCTGCCAGCCGCCGAATGTCCGGGACAATTTCGCTCCCTCGGCATAACCCAGCCCGCAGACGACGATTGCAGCCAGCATGAGCCCATCGCCAAGAAGCGAGGCGGTGAGATTCTGCGACAGGGCAAAGCCCGCCACCAGCGCGCTGCCGATAATGGAAAAGACCCAGAATGCAGGCTTCGGCCGCTCTCCGCCACGGATGACGCCAAAGATCGCGGTTGCCAGTGGCAAAAGCCCGATGAAGACGATCGAATGAGCCGATGTCACATGCTGGAGCGCCAACGCCGTCAGCAGCGGAAAGCCGACCACGACGCCGAGCGAAACCGCCACCAGGGAAAGGATGTTGCTGCGTGCAGGGCGCTTTTCCTTGAAGGCCAGCAGCAGGCATAGCGCCAGCACGCCGGCGATTGCCGCCCTGGCCACGGTCAGGAAAACGGGATCGAACTGCATCACCGCCACACGCGTGGCTGGCAGGGACCCGCTAAAGATCACCACGCCAACCAAGCCATTGATCCATCCGGCCGCCGCCCGTTCCATGCCAAGCTCCTTCGATTGCGGTCTTCTTATCCGTGTCGGCGGCTGGTGCAGCCAGTGACAATTCGGTACAGTTCAGTCAAACTGTTATGGTCAAAAATGCAGTATGGATGAAAGAAGAACAGGTAACCGGCAGCACCCGGGTTGGGATGGTTATGGCCACGATCCGCCAGCGCATAGCCGGGCGCAGCCTGTTGCCAGGTGCGAGACTTCCTTCGATCCGCAGGCTTGCCGCCACACTGGGGGTTTCGCCGTCGACCGTAGTGGAGGGCTATGAGCGGCTGGTCGCGGAAGGCACAATCCACTCGCGACCGGGCTCGGGGTTCTATGTCGCCAGCCAAGCTGTCCCGCTGTCGCTCTCGCAGATCGGTCCCAGGGTCGACCGCGCCGTCGATCCCTTCTGGGTTTCGCGCCTGTCGCTGGAGGCAGGGGAGGGCGATTTGAAGCCCGGCTGCGGTTGGCTGCCGCCATCGTGGCTGCCGCAGGACAATATCCGCAAAGCGCTCCGCTCGGTGTCGCGCGCAAGCGGCCCGGCGCTTGCCGATTACGGCTCGCCGTTTGGCCTTGCGCCCTTGCGCCAACTTATTGCGCGGCGCATTGCCGAGCGGGGCATAGAGGCATCACCCGACCAGATCATGCTGACCGACTGCGGAACCCAGGCAATCGACCTTTTGTGCCGTTTTCTGCTCGAGCCGGGCGATACGGTTCTGGTCGACGATCCGTGCTACTTCAATTTCCAGGCGCTGCTACGCGCTCACCGCGCCAAGACCGTCAGCGTGCCCTATACGCCCTCCGGCCCGGACATCGAGTTGTTCGGCAAGGTGCTCGCCGAGCATCAACCGCGGCTCTATGTCACCAACTCCGCGGTTCATAATCCGACCGGCGCGACGCTGTCGCCGCTGGTGGCTCACCGGGTGCTCAAGCTTGCCGATCAGTTCGGGCTGACCATTGTCGAGGACGATATTTTCGGCGACTTCGAGCACACACCGGCGCCCCGTCTCGCCGCCTTCGACGGGCTCGATCGCGTCGTCTCGATCGGCAGCTTCTCCAAGACGCTTTCCGCATCGGCACGCTGCGGGTTCATCGCCGCCCGCCCGGCCTGGGTGGAAGGACTGATCGACCTAAAGATCGCCACCTCGTTCGGAGGAGGGCGGCTGGATGCGGAACTGGTACTGGCCGTTCTCAGCGATGGGGGCTATCGCAGACATATGGAACGTCTGCAAAGCCGCCTCTCGCGCGCCATGTTCGAGGCGGCATCCCGGTTGAAAGCCTGCGGGATTGAACCATGGTTGATGCCGCAGGCTGGCATGTTCCTGTGGTGCCGCTTGCCAGATGGCATCGATGCTGCCGACATCGCCCGGGCTGCATTGGCTGAAAACGTAGTTCTAGCCCCGGGAAACGTCTTCAGCGTGTCGCAGACTGCGACCAATTTCATGCGCTTCAACGTCTCCCAGACACTGGATGAGCGCATATTGGATGTGCTTCGCCGCTCGTTCATAAAAGCGTCCAGAACCGGTTGACGGGCAGCATGGCAGTGGACCATTGGGCCGAAAAGTGGACCCGGTTTTCGGAACATTCCGATGTTCCATCAAAGTTTTAGAGCGCCCTTTATGCGGCCAGGCAGACCCCCGGCGCTCTCGCTGCGTGATCCGGGCATTTAGTGGAGCAGTCTTTTCTGAGGGATGGAAGGCTGCGCCATGGGACAGATTGTGCACGGATCAGCCGATCATGCTCCGCATCGTCGTCTCCCTCTTCCTTCGTAAGTGCTACGGCTCCGAATTTCAGGTCAGTCGATTTTACCTAAGTTGGCCGCGGCCAACTTTTTGGTTTACGCCTGTGGCGATCTCCTTGACGATGTGCCCGGCTGTTTGAGTCGGCTGCACGCGCGACTAGGGCAGCGCGTGATCCCATTGATTTTCAAGGGTTCTTGGCATGGTTACCGAATCATGTCATTTCTGGTACGGATTTTTAGTATTTGACGCGTAAAAAGCGCATCGAAAGGGGAAATCGATGTTGCAGACTCAAAACGTATCGACGGCTGCCTCCTCTGATGCGCGGATATCTCTACATGCGCGCCAGCTCTCCATGCAACTTCAGTTGTTGCGGGAGCGCCTGTTTTCGCCGTCATCCCGGAAGATGCTAAAAACATTTACATCAGGCGAAGCCGCCAGTCTGGTCGGAGTATCGGATGGCTATCTCCGCCAACTCTCGATTGATGGCAAAGGCCCCTCCCCCGAAATATCTTCGACGGGCAGGCGGTCCTACACGCTCGAGCAAATCCACGAACTTAGACACCACGTTGCATCGGTGAAGCCTAAGGACGCCCTGACATATCTGCCATGGCGGCGGCATGGCGAGAAGCTCCAGACAATTGCCGTTGCCAATTTCAAAGGTGGCAGCGCGAAAACGACCACGACCATCTACCTTGCCCAATATCTTGCTCTGCAAGGATACCGCGTCCTTGCGGTTGATCTCGATCCGCAGGCCTCGCTTTCGTCGATGTTAGGGGTGCAGCCGGAGTTCGATCTGCAAGAGGGCGACACGCTCTACGGCGCAATCCGCTATGATGACAAAAGGCGACAACTCAAGGAAATTGTGCGTAAGACGTACTTTGCGGGCCTTGATCTCGTTCCAGGAAACCTGGAGCTCATGGAATTTGAGCATGAGACCCCGACCGCGCTTATCGAAAAGAAGACACCCAACAGCGAAATCTTCTTCAGGCGTGTCGGCCTGGCGTTGTCCGAAGTCGAAGACAATTACGATATCGTCGTCATCGATTGCCCTCCTCAGCTTGGTTATCTGACGCTTGGGGCTGTTTGTGCTGCCACCAGTTTGCTGATCACCATCCATCCGCAGATGGTCGATGTCGCCTCGATGTCGCAGTTTCTGCTGATGACATCCGACTTGATGTCTGTTGTCCGCAAAGCCGGCGGCGATCTCAATCACGATTTCATCCGATACGTGATTACGCGGCATGAGCCGCATGATGGTCCGCAGGCTCAAATTGTTGCGTTGTTACGCAATTTGTTCGGAAATGAAGTTCTCGCGGCGACCGTCCTGAAGTCGACGGCCATTGCTGATGCAGGTCTAACAAAGCAGACGCTATACGAAATCGAAAGGGGGCAGGTCCGTCGCTCAACATACGATAGGGCCATCGAATCTCTGGGGGCCGTCAATGGCGAAATCCTCGATGGTATCCGCAAGGTATGGGGGCGGGCGTGAGCAGAAGGGATAAGCTGACAGGCATCTTTGCCGATACCTCACGAGAGTTGGCCGCGGCCAACTTTGCAGAAAATGACGCCGGAAGGATCTTGGCCGGCCCCGTACGGACGATGGGTCTAGCCCTCGATCGCATGGATCAGGAAGCCCGCGAATTACAGGCGGCCCTGGAGGCCGGAGAGAAGGTTGTCGAACTCGATCCTGCTTCTATCGACGGATCATTCATACGAGACCGTCTGGACGGCGATCCAGGTGAGGACAGTGAACTCCTGCGGTCGATCGAGGAAAATGGACAGGAAGTTCCCATCCTGGTCAGGCATCATCCTGATCTACAAGGACGCTATCAGGTTGCCTATGGCCATCGCAGACTTCGTGCCGCCAGGATCCTCAAGCGGAAGGTGAGGGCGGTGGTTAGGCCATTGTCGGACGACCAGCTGGTTGTCGCGCAAGGCATCGAGAATACGGCAAGAAAAGATCTCTCGTATATCGAGCGAGCGATCTTTGCCTTGGGATTGGAATCCCATGGGTTCACACGTGATGTCATCATGCAGGCTTTGTCGACCGACAAGACCGAGCTGTCGAAATTGCTCTCGGTAGCCAAAGCTATCCCGTCGCTTCTCGTTAAGGCGATCGGATCGGCACCAAGCGCCGGCCGCCGCCGATGGATGGCGCTCGCCGATAAGATTGCCGACCCGAAAGTGATGGAAGGCGTCCGTCTTGCGATTGGCAAGCCCGGTTTCGAAACCCTGGAATCAGACGAACGGTTCATGATTGTTCTGGCCGAAGCGACCAGGAAACCGAAAGCGGAACCCACATTCAACGAATGGAAGCCAGACGGCACAAACGTCGCGGCAAAGATCAAAAACAACGGGAAAGCCACCACGCTCTCCCTCATGGCTACCGGGACCGATCATGGTTTCGGAACGTATCTTATGGATCGGCTGGAAGACCTCTATGCCGATTGGAAATCGAAGCAGGAGAACTGAACCGCAAAAGAAAAAGGCCCCCAAGCGACTTATCGTCGTGGAAGCCCTTCTCCGTAGTAGCTGACTGAGAATCGCATTTCCACGAATCAGTGTCAAGAGTCGGTAGCCGTCGTTTTGGCGGGAAGATTTCTTTTGCCTGAAAGAAGGTGAAGGAAAAATGGAGACGTATGTTGCAACGACGCCTTTCGGGCGGCGGCCGATGTCGCTTGCCTATTTGCAGGCACAACGGGTTTCTCGCGAGATCGCCGAAGGGAAAGTCATTGACAAGTGGAAGGCCTACCGGGACCTCTGCGAGGGAAAATCGATCATCGGAGTTAGCGACCGCGCCTTGGCAGTGTTGGCAGCCCTGTTGTCGTTCTACCCGGATACTGATCTGTCGGAAGAGACCGGTCTGATCGTGTTTCCGTCCAACAAGCAACTGTCGCTGCGGGCACACGGGATGGCCGATGCCACGCTACGCAGGCATCTGGCTGCCTTGCTTGATTGCGGCCTGATTACCCGCCGTGACAGCCCAAATGGCAAACGCTTTGCCCGCAAGGGCAGGGGAGGGGAACTGGAGGATGCCTTCGGTTTCTCTCTCGCGCCGCTGCTTGCCCGTGCAGACGAGTTCGCCCAGGCCGCGGCGTGCGTTCGTGCCCACAACCGCGCGCTCAAGCTGATGCGAGAGCGGATCACCCTTCACAGGCGTGACATCGGCAAGTTGATCGAGGCGGCCGTCCAGGAGGGAGTGCCTGGCGATTGGAGGGGGCTGTGGCAGCGGTTCCGGGTCGTTGTGGACGGTATTCCACGGCGGGCAACGGTTGATGCCCTGGAGCCGTTCCTGGTCGATCTGGCCCTGATCCGGGAAGAAATCGACATCCTGTTGGAATCTCACATAAATACCGTGAATCAGAGCGCCAATGAGTCTCAAAATGAGCGGCAGCAATCAGATTCAAACACCAACGACTCTACTACATTTGAACCAGCTTACGAAAAATGCGGGAGCAACATCGAACCTATCACACGATCAACCGAGAAACCGAGGAGCTATCCGCTCGGGCTCGTGTTGAAGGCCTGCCCGGAAATCATCGACTACGCCGTAGATGGAATCGACAACTGGCGCGATTTCTGTGCTACCGCAGCGCAAGTGCGCGGCTACCTTGGGGTTTTGCCATCGGCATACGAGGAGACTTGCCACGTCATGGGCCACCAGGCCGCGGGAATAGTCATCGCCTGTATCTTGCAACGAGCGCAGCACATCCATTCGGCAGGCGGTTATTTGCGGGTCTTGACCAAAAAGGCGCGGGCAGGTGCATTTTCGGTCGGTCCGATGCTGATGGCCGCGCTGAAAGCCAATACACTTCCCCCAACAGGAGGGCAGGGGGGCCGATCGGCCGGTGCTGTGGTCGGCAGAAAGCGAGATTTTGCCTGTGTCAATCGCCTATGAAGCCTCCGACGCGCGTTTTGCGTACGGCACGATCCTTGCTTGGCTTTATGCAGGTCGTCGCGGTGCTTGGTATCAACGCCAATCCATGGCAGGGGCAATGTGGGTAAGGAGTGCCTCGATGACATGGATGTTGTAGGCGACGCCGAGCTGGTTGGGGACGGGTGAGCAACAGCGTGTCGGCATCGGCGATGGCTTCGTCCTTTTTTAATTCTTCGATCAGGATGTCCGGTTCGGCGATATAGCTGCGGCCGAATACGGCGCGTGTGTCCGTCTCGATGTAGCCGAAATGATCCTTGCTCTCCTCGCCGCCGAAATAGGCCCGGTCGAGGTCATTCACCCAGCGCGAAGATCGAACGGCTGACCGACACTCGCGGCTCTCGTGCATGGCCCGCAGCCTTCCACGCTTGGCGAAAGGCCCGGATCTGCTCTGCCTGCTGGACGTGAAAAGGCTTTCCGGTCTCATCGTACTTGAGCGTTGAACTTTGCAGGTTCATCCCCAACTTTGCCGCCCATTGCGCGGTGGCGTTAGTGGCAGCGCCCCAGCAGATGCGTTCGCGCAGGCCCTCCGAGTGCGGTTCGACGCGTAGCAGGCCGGGAGGATTGGGTTGGGCAAAACCTTCGCCTCGCAACACATCGAAAAACACTTCCGCGTGGCGGCGGGCCATGTTGGCGTCGCTCTCGTCCTTACCTGGCTGGTAGCCGAAATAGCGCCAACCATCGATCACTTGCTCGGGTGAACCGCGGCTGATACCCAACTGCAAACGCCCGCCGGCGATCAGGTCGGCAGCACTCGCGTCCTCGACCATGTAGAGCGGATTTTCGTAACGCATATCGATTACCGCGGTGCCAATTTCGATACGGTTCGTCTTCGCGCCGATCGCTGCCAGCAGATGCTGGAGGCAACCTGGCTGGGATAGCGATCCCAGCCAGACCAGCCGGTAGTGATTTCAGGGGTTGAGATATACCAGAACCTCTTGAGCGCCACGGTAAATCATCTCCAGCGCGACATAAAGGATGATCGCGAGGCCGACATAGGCGATCCAGCGATAGCGCTGTAGCAGGCGGGCTATATATGTCGCAGCCAGGCCCATCAACGCGATGGACAGAACCAGGCCAAATATCATGATGGCCAGGTGATCGCGTGCCGCACCCGCGACCGCAAGCACGTTGTCGAGGGACATCGATACATCGGCGACGATGATCAGCCATGCTGCTTGGGCGAATGTCTTGCGCGGGGCGCAGGCGGCGATCTCTCCATCATTGTTGATGTCGCGGTCTTGGAGGGCTTCGGCCATGTCTTGGCTGTGGCCGGTCCGCAATTCGCGCCACATTTTCCAGCAAACCCACAGTAGAAGGATACCGCCGGCAAGGAGTAGACCGACAATCTGCAGGAGCTGGGTGGTTAAGACGGCAAAACCAATGCGCAGTATGGTCGCTGCGATGATTCCGATGAGAATGGCTTTGTTGCGCTGGTCCTTCGGCAGGCCCGCTGCGGCAAGACCGATGACGATTGCGTTGTCGCCTGCCAGAACCAGGTCGATAAAGATGACCTGAAGGAGGGCGGAAATGGCTTCGGGGGTTAGAAGTTCGCTCATGCGGCACCCTTTTTGTTGGGGTACCCGAATGCCAGGGATAGACCGAACGCATAACCCGCCCGAGCCGGCACTTTAATGCCCGATGCGGTGTCGCTGCGAGAAGTTACGGTCGATGAAATTCCACGAACACCGGGCCACCTGTTTGGATATCCAGTCCGACATCACGGTTCTTGCGAACCGCCAGAGGGGCCCGGTCTGGTGCGGCTTGCTTATCTGAACAGGTCTGCAAACTCAAGGGCGCTCGTTCGCACAACAGACCCCAGCCCGGAACGGCATTGCCGAGGCCATCGGCTGACGAATTAAAAAAACGACGGCCATGACCGTTATCGAAAGGAGCCGCTCTTGAAAAACGGCTGCGCTGCGCCCAAGTCGAGGATGCGGGCCGGGCCCCTCTGACTGTCACCTTCAGGTGATCGTGATGTCGGACCGCGCAAAAGGGCCCGTTCGATGGTATTGAAGAGCATCAATCCGGTTCGAGTGGGCTTATGTCCAATGTCGGTTCGGAGATTCGCATGACGTCTTCCCTTCTTGGTTTGGTTTGTCCTTCCTGCCGCATCGCGCTGGTCATGAGCGAGCGTCAGGGCATCGAGATCGACTATTGCCCGCAATGCCGTGGCGTCTGGCTCGATCGGGGTGAACTCGACAAGATCATTGAGCGTGCCAACAAGGAAGCGGCGCCCCAGCCCCAGGCGCAGCCTCATGCGCGGCCTCCGCTGGAGCGTGGGCATGACGACGACGATCGCCGCTCACACGGTCATCGATACCCCAAGCGCAGGAAGTCGTTCTTCGAAGAATTATTCGACTGACCGCGCAAATCTGCACGAGATGGGCTATGCGCCTCCAATGCGCCACGACCGCTCGCCCGAGAGCACACAGCAGCCAAGACAGCATTCATTGAGGAATCGCCGATGACGACTTCGCCTACCGTTCGATTTGCAACCCTGTTTGCGAGCCTGTTCCTGATATTTTCCATGATGGCGATAGATCATGCGGAGGCGCGGCGCGGCGGCAGCTTCGGTAGCCGGGGCGTGCGCACCTTCCAGGCAGCGCCGCCCACACGGACGGCGCCAACGCAAACCGCTCCGGTCGAACGGTCTATGACGCCCAATACCGGCACCAACGCAGCAAGCCGCCAACAGCCGGCCGGCGCGCAGCGCCCGGGCTTCATGAGCGGGTTTGGCGGGTCGATGATGCGGGGCCTGCTGTTGGGCGGCCTGATTGGTGTACTTCTGGGGCAGGGTTTTGGCGGGCTGGCCGGGATGTTTGGCTTTCTCCTCCAGGCGCTGCTGATCGGCGGCGCGATCATGCTGGCGGTACGGTTTTTCCGCTCGCAATCGGCGCGCACGCCGGCGATGGCCGGAGCTGGCCTCTCCAACGGCGCTCCGGGTTTCGGGCGCGGCAATACCCATCAGCGCGAAGCGACCAATGCTTCGGTATTCAGCATTCCGGGCATCGGCACGGGCTCTGGATTTGGCAGCAAGGTCGAGGCGGTCGCGTCGGAGGATATTACGCTGACCCAGGACGACCTCGATACATTCCAGCAGATGTTGACGGAGGTTCAGGAAGCGTTCGGGTGTGAAGACCATGGCGCGCTGCGCCGTCTGGTGACGCCCGAAATGGTTTCCTACCTGTCGGAAGAACTGGCCGACAACGCCCACAACGGCGTCCGCAATGATGTGTCGGATGTCAGTCTGCTGCAGGCCGATATTGCCGAAAGCTGGCGCGAGGGCGATCGGGACTATGCGACGGCGGCGTTGCACTATTTGTCGCGCGACGTGATCCGCGAGCGTGCCACCGGCAAAATCGTCGATGGCGATGCCGACCAGCCAACGGAAACCACCGAACTGTGGACGTTCACGCGTCAGCAGGGCGCGGAGTGGAAGCTTTCGGCCATACAGCAGGCTTAAGGCGGGTCGCCAGAAAGTCGGCCCAGACGGTCTGGTGCGATCACGCCAGCGGGCTCGGGCAGGGGAGGGGCTACAGCCCGGAGGCCTTGGTGAGGTTGACGCGGAAACGGTCGTGGCGGCGGTGGTATTTGCGGGTCATTTCGGCCAAGGTGTGGCTGAGTTGCTTTGCACATAGCGCCCGTCGACCGCCGCACACGATTTCTCGTCGAGCTGAGCGTCGCTGGGCATTGGTTGCGGGTGTTTGATCGACGAGAGCGGCCATTTCGCGGCGAAAGCCAAACACGAGCGATAAAGATATTATCGCTCGTGTTATCAGAACGACAGGCGCGGCGGTTATATCCGGCAATACTTGTCAAAAGCGCCGTGTTGATTCATCTTGTCGAGGATGATTCTGCGGCCCAAATCTCTTTCCCGCCACCCCGGCCCGCTTCCCGGAGCGACAACTGCCACTCCGGCGGTCCTCGTCCCGACATGGCTGCGCCGCGCCGTGCCCGATGCACAAAGCTTCGCGAGAAATGACGTTGAGGATGTGGCGCTCGTTGCCGGCGCTGCCATCGGCGCGCTCGATCAAGTGGTCCGCCGGCATGAGCGATGGGCCGGCGCCTGGCGCCAGCGGCTGGCGCTTTCGGCGGCTGTGATGACGGCAAAGCGGGTGGGGCGCATCGAGGAGGAGGCGGCCCTGCGCGATGCCGTGCTGTTGACAAAGCCCGGCGACGACGTCGGCCCCGCCGGCCGTATGCTCATGGCTTGGCGCCGGCTGGCTGGAATGCCTGCGGAGAAACTGCTGACCGAGGCGAGCATCAGCGCGGCAATGGATGACCTCGGCCTTGCACGTGACGCCGTGAGCGTGAGTGATCTGACGGACGATCTTCGCCAGCTTTCCGCCGGCGCCGGGACGGTGGGAATGATGACCGGCGCCATCGCCATCGCTGAGCGCCGCGGCTATGGGCGCGCCCTTGGAGCCTGGTTCGCCGACGCCCTGCTGGCACAGCGGCTGGGCTGGGCGCATGCGGTGCCGCTGCTGGGTGCGGAGGTGACTGCGGGTATCGGTATCAGGCGTTTGCGCCGATCAGGAACCGGCATTGCGGCGGCGAGCATAGAGGATGAAGGCGACCGGGCGAAGAGTCAGCTTGCCGCTCAGACCCGGGCCGCATTCCGCGCGATTGATCTGTCGGCCGAGCTCGGGCGCCGATCGGAGCGGTTGCTCGCGGTTGCACCGAAGTTGCGTGCCCGGGCATCCGATCTTGTTGTCGAAAGGCTCCTGGCCGACGACGCGATCGTGGCCTCGGAAAAAATCGTCGGCATGAGCGACCGCGGCTTGCGCCGCCTGTTCGATCGGCTGGTGAGCTTAAACGCCGTGCGCGAACTCACCGGCCGCCATACTTTCCGCATCTACGGGCTGTGACGATCATGGCTGAGGCGACGCGCAGACGAGGGAAGGGTCGGCCAGATGACCGTCGATCAGGCGATCGCCTGGTTGACCGAGAGTTGGATCATCTGCCGCCGGAAGCGCGCTGGCGCGAATGGATGCAGCGCGTCGAGGCAGCGATCTTCGCGGCCAGCGAGCCGGTCGGCCGTGAGACGCTGGCGCGCATCGTCGGCAAAAGCTGCAGCATTGACCTTCTGATCGACGACATCCGCGAGGAACTGCGCGGCCGACCCTACGACCTGGTCGCCGTTGCCGGTGGCTGGAAGCACCTGACCCGGCCAGCCTATGCCGACGCCATTCGTGCCGCTGTTGGAGGAGGCGAGAAGGCGGCCGAGCTGACGCCGTCTGAGGTGCTGGTGCTTATGTGCATCGCCTACTTTCAGCCGATCACACGCGGAGAACTGTCGTCGTTTTTTGGAAAGGAAGTGTCGCGCGACCTGATCGGCCAGCTGCGCGGCGCCAGCTTGATCGTTTCCGGTCCGCGCAGCCCAACGCCGGGCGCACCCTACACCTATGTCACAACCAAAGAGTTTTTGCTCGAGTTCGGCCTCGATACGTTGCGCGATCTGCCCGATGTCGAGGCGCTCGAGGATGCAGGACTGCTGTCGAAGGACAAGCTGCTGGCCGGGGACATTCCGGCGGCGCTAGGCCAAGGGGAGGGCGAAGAAGAGGAAGAGGTGGTTGAAGACCAAGTCTCTTGAGTGGGTGCTGGCGCGTAGGCCCCTCAACCACAGTCGCCAAGTCATGGCCACGGCGACTGGTCGTGTGGCAGCCGGTGCGAGATCGCGAACCGCGACGTGGTCGCCGTCGAGTTTGGCCGGGAAGTCACCAGATTGGTGAAGTGAACAGACGCTTAGCGCTTTCAAGGCGTATTGCGCTCTCATTCTCTTGCTCGGAGCTGTTACTGCGGCAGCAATGCGCCCTCTTCTCGGTCATTAGAACGGGCATGACGGTTTCCTACGAGCGGACATTCAGTTTGTGCATCGAGGCCTCCCTCAGGGCCAATCGGCGTCTATTCTTCGGTCGGTTGTGTCGTGAAGCCATTCAGGCCTGGGGCGACTTCCTCCACGTCGCGCTCGATCTCCAGCGGGCTCGTCACATATTTCGTGACCAGACGCGCGACCGACGTGAGCGCATCGACATGGATGCGCTCGTAGCCGTGCGATGCGTCGATGCCGAAGGCCACGAGCGCCGTGCGGACATCGTGGCCTGCCTCGATCGCAGAAGCGGAATCGGAGCGGTAATATCGGAAGATGACGGAATCTCGTGTTCACGGCACACTCCGATGAGCTTCTTGGTCAGGTGATAGTCGAACGGGCCGGACTGGTCGGCCATGGCTATCGTGACGCCGAATTCGGAGGAGTTCTGGTCAGAGGCAGTGGTGCCGTTGTCGATCGTCACCATGGATGCGATCTCGGGCGTGACGATAGCGGCTGCACCGACGCCCACTTCCTCTGCATTGGTGAAAAGCCAGTGGATGTCGACGGGCGTCGCCACCTGCTCCCGCTCCAGGGCCTCGATCGCCGCCAGCGCGATGGCGACACCGGCCTTGTCGTCGAGGTGGCGGGAATTGATGAAGCCGTTGTCAAGAAACTCGGGCTGCGGATCGATGGCGACGTAGTCGCCCACGTCGATCCCGAGCGCCAGGGTCTCTGCTTTCGAAGCGGTAACGGCGTCGACGCGCAACTCGACGTGGTCCCACCCCACGGGCTGCCTATCGACCTCCTCGTTGAAGGTATGGCCCGAGGCCTTCAACGGCAGGATAGTGCCGCGGAAGCTGCCCTGATCCGCGAAGATCGTCACCCGCGCGCCTTCCGCGAAACGGGCCGACCAATGCCCGACCGGGACCAGCTCGAGACGGCCACTCTCCTTCACGAGCTTGACCTGTGCACCGAGCGTATCGAGATGCGTCACGATTGCCCTGGCAGCGCGGCGGCGTCCACCCCGCCGGACGGCACGTATGGCGCCGCGCCGGGTCAGCTCTGGCACAAGGCCGAGCCGCTCCAGCTCTTCTGCGCAGTACCGCACGATCTGGTCCGTGTAGCCGGTCGGGCTTGGGATCAGCAGGAGCTGCTTCATGCATTCGCTGAAGGTCGTCGGCGTGCAGGTCAACGCCGGCGCAGTGCTTTCGCATATCATCGGGCTGCAAAGAGCCAGCGGCATGCTCGCCACGATGAAACGGCATGCGCGGGAAGTGAACGCAGCGGTCAACGAGGCTGCGGGACAGGACATCGGCCTTCTCGCCAGCGTGCTCGCCGACTTTCCTCCGGTCCATGTCGACAATCAGGAATTTCCCGACATCTACAGGCAAACTGTAAAATATGCCCACTTCGCACGGGTATTCACGGATCGAGAACAACTTGCAGAGTTCGCCGGCCCAAACGATGCAAAGGCGATCCTTGCGTTTACGGAGCCCCTCAAGGAACGCCACACAACTGAGCGGGAAGCGGCGAAACAAGCTATCGATGACTGGGGTAAGGTGCGCCAACGTATTATCGATGAGAGCGACACCGCCTTCAACACGTACAGGAACGGTCTTGAGGCGCTAAAACCCGCGAAAGCGCTCTGGTATGATATAGCAGAAGCCAATGGCGGGCTTGAATGCTATTTCGTCCATCCTGTCACCAGGAAGCGTGCCTTTACCGAAGAGAAGTTCAGTCGATGCCTTCTCGCGTCGATTGAGCATGGTTGGTGGATTGCCAAGCGTTTCACTCGTGGTGGTTATGGTGACGCGATGATCGGCGGGCCTTTGAGTCCGAATAGTGAATTGTTGAACGCCGGTATTTTCCCAAGTGGATACGCGTGGGCCAGCGATTTCAATGAAACGTGTGTCATATTCACGCCGGACGGTAGAATCGCAAATCTTCCAGGCTTGGACAAATTTGATAGATTTCTGTCGTGTGGAGATTTATCAAATAAAGGAAAGAAGATAATTAGTCTGAGGACTTATGAAAACGAATGTTTATATTTCAGGAATAATTTTGATGTTGTCGAAAGGTACTCTTTGGGAAAGAATAATAGAGAAGCATGCAGAGAATTCAACGAATAGGGGCGATGCTGGAGTAAACACGCATTGTATCGATGTGAACGGTCGCGCCGTGACTGACATAAAAGAATGTGCGAGCTGGTAGTAATATGTGCGACGCCCCTACGAGTGCAGCCGAATCCCGAATGCAAAGGGACCATTGATGCCCGGAACCAGAACGATTGGCCTGACGGCGGTGGCCGATTGTTGGCCACACCTCATACCGGTTCGGATAGCGGCACCACCCAAGTGACGCAGGGCGTCCTCATTGCGGCCGCCGGCTACGATTGCCTCGCTCAGATCGTCAGCGACCCTCCCGACATTGCGTCCATCGATGTCGATTCCCAATATATGATCACCGAGACGCGCCAGCTCCAGCGCGACCGTGGCACCCAATGTGCCAAGTCCGATTACCACGAAGCTGGACGCCCGCATTAACCTCGCGCGGTTGGTGATTTCGTGATTCAATCTGGCCGTCATGATTTGGAGGCGGGACGATGGAACAGAGGTCGCTATTCGGGCTTTCGGAGCATC
>NZ_RKST01000035.1 GCF_003934165.1 Borborobacter arsenicus
ATCCAAAACGCAAATGCCTCCGATGAAACCGGAGGCATTTTGATGACCCCACGTTAAGGGGTCCCGTTTGGACGAAAATCACCCCTCAAACAGGGTCCTCATTCCACGAAAAATCACACTCAAGCTGCCACGACACACGTGATTTCGCGCCAGGTTTCCATTGCAGCGCCGCGCAGATGACGATAGTCGAATGATGAAAGATGATTACGGGACAGGTGAAACAGATTGGCGATCGGATCGTGGATGAGATGAAACGTTGAAGCTGTCTTGCTGACTTGAAGCGCTTCATGATCCGCTCCCGTCGTCGGATCGGCTGGTGTGAATTCTCTGCGCGGTTGTTCAAGCCTTTATGCAAGCGATGTTCGCGCCGGGCATGATATCCTGTCTGGCCCGGCCGTAGGACCGCAGTTTATCTGGGATCATGATCCGAGGTGCATGGCCTTGTGCTTTCAGCAGCTTGCGCATCAACCGCTACGCAGCTTTAACATTTCGGCGGCTTTGCACGAGCACGTCGAGGACGAAACCATCCTGGTCGACGGCTCGCCAGAGCCACTGCTTCTTACCGACAGGTGATCACGCATTCGTCCAGGTGCCATTTGCCGCCGAAATGTCCTGCAGATCGGCGCTTGATGTCGTTCGCAAACCCACGGCCGAATTTCTGATGGGTGACGATGATGCCACGGGAGGTCAGCATGTCCTCGACCATACGCAGGCTGAGCGGGAAGCGAAAATAAAGCCAGATCGCACGGGCAAATCACTTCGGCGGGAAAGGCGGTGGCGACGATGTAGCCGGTTACGATCATGCTTGGTCATACCGCCTATTCGCAAACCTTCCTCAGCCAATCGTTAAGTTTACGGTGCCCTCTGAGCCCCTATTCGAGGCAGCTGCGAACCTTCCTTGAACCTTCGAAAGCGCAGCGCAGCTCGGAAAAGGGCTCTTCTCGCAATCTCGACTACGAGCACAAGACCATCTTTATAGTATTGCCGACTTTTTCGTTGGATACCATCAATCTTACAAGTGCATCTTCGACCTATACCACTAAATAATAAATTTGTATAAAATTTTAATTACATAATAGGCTTAAATAAACCATCTCCATTAGCTGGATATACAAACCCTCCTGCTAGCTTTCACGTTGACAAGCTGAGGGCAGATATATGATTGGCGGTAGATTTGTACCGGCGGGTAAATTGGCGAGAGCCGCACTCACCACTATGGCGATTGGTTGCCTCCTGGGCGGAAGCGCCGCGGGAATTGGGGAGCGCCAATCGCCAGCATCGCCAGAGAAGCTCGACTTCACGAGTACGGGATCGATAGCCGGCGGGATATTTTCTTCGGTTGCCTTTCCCTTCAAACCCGGGATAGCCACTCGCTGGCAAGAGATCGAAAAGAACGCAGGCCAACTCGGCCCGGGAAATTGCGATGGCGATGCGACCTGCCGCACCCGGCTCGGTATCCTGGAAGAGGCTGTAAAGGCAACACAAAGCCTGCCACTCGCGCAGAAGATCAATGCGATAAATAGAGCCGTCAACCGCCTGATAGACTACCGAAGCGACAAAGATGTTTACGGCACGCTCGACTATTGGGCGATGCCGAAGGAAATTCTCGCGATTGGGAAAGGTGATTGTGAAGATTTTGCCATCATGAAAATGGCCGCTCTGCGGTCAGCAGGTGTTCCGGCCGAAAGTATGGCACTTGTCGTGTTACGTGATTCGGGCCGGAACTTCTATCACGCCGTGCTGGCAGTCTCGACCAGCAGCCATACCTATGTCCTGGACAATCTGCGTGATGTCGTGCTGACGGACAGGCAATTGCCGCAGTATCAGGCGCTTTATTCGCTAGGCGCCCAGAAGGCATGGATCCATGGCTATAAGCGAGGCTCGGAATTTGCCATGCAGAAGCGGCCGACCTCGCTTGAAACGATACAGCCGGGTGAAGGTATTCCTAACCCGTCATGATTGGAGCATGCTCGGGACAAGCATGCCTGCCTAGTTCAATCCTCACAGCAACACATAGCAAAGCACAACATTCTGGCCTGAGACCGGTGCCAGAAGAGTATTTAGCTTGCCGCGAACCCTACGCTCGCCAACACCTACCACGAAACCAACGACTATCGGGGCATTCCCGTTTGTCTTCAGGCTTTGGGCCAGATCAGCGAGGTGAACATCCAGCGCCAGGCGCAGGTCCTTGCCGGTAAGGTTCTGCTCCGTATAGGAAAAGCGCGCCCGGACGAAGTTCAGGAACGACTGGTTGTAGGCAACAATCCGCTTGTCCAGCCCAAGGGCAAATGCTGCGCCCGGAGAAGCTCTGATCAAATTGATGACAAGAGACGGATCTGCAAGCCGGCGTGTGGCCTCCAACTCACCGATCATCCATTTAAGACAGTAGACACGAAGGAGCGACGTTGTGTTGGTCAGGCCCGGCGCTTGATCAATGATCGATTTGACCAATGCACCCGGCCTCTGTGCCGTAGCATGGGCGATATTCCGTAGCACCTGCCAGTAAATGCGCTCGAGACGAATACCTCGCCGCGTCTCCTGATCTTCTACCACACGAAACACCGGCTCGGCGTCCTTGGCAAGCGATGTAGAATCCGTTTCGGCAGGCACTGTGTCAGAAGTCATGCTATCGTTCCCGCATGGCTTCCGTTCTGGCCTTATTGATCGGTTTCAGGAGATACTGAAGCACCGTCTTCATGCCAGTCATGATGTCGACCGACGCCACCATGCCGGGAATGATCGCATGGGATTTTCCATCGTGCACGATCTCCGACTTGTCGGTCTTGACCTGAACCAAGTAGAAAGTTTCCCCCGATTTCTCATCGAAGATGGAGTCTGCTGAAACATTGGCAACCTCACCATGCAGACCTCCATATATGGAAAAATCGAAGGCGGTGATCTTCACAAGGGCGGGTTGCCCCACCCGTATGAAAGCGACGTCCTTGGGCGAGATACGTGCTTCCACCAGGAGAACGTCCGAGGTGGGCACCACTTCTGCAACCACCGTGCCGGGTTGCACATAAGCTCCGATGGTCGTGATTTCCAAGCGGTTCACAACGCCGTCCACGGGGGACCGCAAATCCGTTCGCTCGACCCGGTCCGACGCACCGCGGATGGTTTCGATCACTACGGAAAGGTCGGCCAGGACCTTGGTCTTTTCGGCCAGGGCCTCCTGCTGGAAAACCAGCATCAGTTCATCAACCTGAAGTGACGCCTCCTTGATAGCGGCGCGGATACGGTCGAGAGATTCCTGCAACAAATTCAGCTGGCCGGTCGAATCGGTCAATTCCTTCTGGATGCGCAGGAGGTCGGTTTGAGGGGCGAGCTTGCGGGCGACGAGAGGCTCCAACAGAGCAGCTTCCTTCCGCGACAGCGCAATGTTGTCTTCCAAACGCTGGATGCTTACTAACGCCTCGTCAAGTTCCTTGCGCCGTTGCAAGTGTCTTTCCTGCAGCACGGAAAGTTTGTTCTGGAAAGCGTCGCGTCGTGCCTTGAGCAGCCGGGCCTCATTGTCGCAAATCTCAGGGCTGGTCTTCTTGACGAGTTCCGGGCAGGTCATCGGCGAACTCATGTCACCGATTTGCTCAAGTTCAAGACGAGCCACCTGCACACGCAAGGCTCGGGCACGTGCTTCGAGTTCACCCAAAGTCGACGTTGTTGCCGTGTCATCCAGCCGGACGATGAGATCGTCCTTCTTCACGACCTGACCAACCTGGACGGCAATTTCCTGTATGACGCTCGCTTCGCTCGCCTGAATGACCTGCGTACGAGAGATGGGAATAACCTTACCCTCCCCACGAGCGATTTCTTCCACCTGCGTAATCGCTGCCCAAGCGACGAACGATACGATGAGCAGAACCACCACCACAAGGCTGGCACGTGCCCAGAACGGAGGGCTATCAGTCATGGCTGCCCCCCTCCTGCCCGATCGAGGCGGACACCAACTGCTCCACGATGCCCGTCATGTCGACCGCACCGCATTTTTCTGGAGTTGCTCGATAACCGCTTTCTTGGGTCCGTCGGCGACAACGCGACCGTTTTCCAACACGATCAAACGGTCGATCAATTCCAGCATACTGTAACGGTGGGTGGAAATGATGAGGGTTGTTTCCGGCTCGAATGCCGTCGCAAGTTGATTGATGAGCCGACGCTCGGATGCCAGGTCCATGGCGCCAGACGGCTCGTCGAGAAAAACAATCTTGGGCCGAGCCAATAGCAGACGAGCGATCGCCATGGCCTGTCGTTGCCCACCCGACAGATTGCTCCCACGCTCACCGACGGGCATGTCATAGCCGCGCGGGTGGCGGGAAACGAATTCATCCACTCCGGTCTTACGCGCCACGTCGATGATCTCCGCGTCAGTCGCGTCGGGCCTGCCCATCAGCAGATTTTCCTTGACTGAGCCGGAAAACAGATCGGCTGCCTGAGAGGCAACCGCAACGGCAGAACGGATAACCGCGGGATGATACTGGCGCACGTCGATACCGTCGATCATCAGGCTTCCACCACTTGGTGGATAGAGTCCGCCGAGCAGACGACCAATGGTGGTCTTGCCGGAACCGATACGACCGATAATGCCGATGCGCTCTGCTGGACGAACAGTAAACGTAAGCCCGTTCAGTACTTTTTGGTCGGAACCCGGATAAGCAAACTCGACATTTTGGAAGGAGAAATTGCCTGAATGGATTTCACGGTTGACAAAGCCTGTTCCCGTCGGCCGATCCTCCGGCTGCTCCATAACGGCGTCCAGTATACGAAGCGACAGGATTGCCTGACGCATGCGCGAGAGCGTCATCGCGATCTGGCCCATCGGGGCAACGGTGCGTCCCGACAGCATCACCGCAGCAATGATCGCGCCGGACGACATGTTTCCCTTGGAAAATTCATAGGCACCAGCAATGATGATAACCACCGACACCAGTTGCTGGACGAACTGGGTCCAGTTTGCGGCAGAAGCCGAAAGCTGTTTGATCTCTTCGGAGGTCAGTGACGCCTTCTTGGACAATTCATGCCACTTGCGTAGCAAGGTTCGCTCGGCACTGAGCGACTTCACAGTCTCGATTGTCGAGATCGTCTCAACCAGCAGCGATTGCTTCTGGGACGATTCGTTGGCAGCTGCCGCAACCCTGCGCCCTATCCGGTGCTGCGAAATTAATCCGATGACAAGAGCGAGAATAAAAGCAAGTGTCGGAATGATGACAATCCAGCCGGCTACCAGATAGATCACAATAAGAAATACAAAGACAAAGATCGTATCGATCAAAACACTGATCGTGTTTGAGGTAAAGAACTCCCGCACGAATTCATATTGTGTAACCCGGCTGGCATAATCCCCGGTCTGCATCGGGCGCGATGCCAATGTTGCATTCAGGACCTTCTCGAACAGCAGATAGGAAAGCTTGATATCGGCACGCCGGCCGGCATAGTCGATAAGCGCCGCGCGCACTGTCTTCAACAACAGGTCGAAGAGGACGGCACCCGAGACGCCAAGCGCCAATACCCACAGCGTCGACGCTGCATTATTAGGCAGAATACGATCATAGACGTTCATCACGAAAAGTGGCGACGCCAGTGCCAGCAAATTTATGAACAACGCCGCAACCGCCACCCGCGCGTAGGAGCTCCAGAACGGTAAAAGCGCGCTGGCCAGCCAATGCTTGCGGGCAATGCGCCCATCGAGGCCTTCCACAGCAGATTGCATCGTGTCGGCACTGACGATGCTGAACGACAAGACGGCCTTTACGTCTGTCTTTTGCAGTGCGCCGCCTTGAATGCGCGTGTTCGCCAAAGCCAGCAAATGCGATTTGGCGTGTACGCTTTCGCCTTCTATGCTCTCCAGCAGCGAAATGGCCGAACCATCGTTCAGCAGAAGAACGGCAGGGAGATCGAGATTGCCGGACGCCAGTTCATGCCAGCCGGAATCTCGTACCTCCAGGCCGATGCGATCGCTGAGACGCTGCACGTCTTCAAGACCGGGAGAGGCTTCGTCAAAGGGAACGCCGGAAAAAAGAACGACATCCGATCCCGGTCTTCCCAGGAAGATGGCGACTTGCCGGAATGCGGTCCTGAACGACTGCCCCATGGCCGGCTTCGCTTGATCGGCAATCGCGGGTCGTGTGCTGGGCAGCTCAGACGCCGAATTCATAAAGGCCTCTCACCACACGAGGCAAAACTACGGCAGAGGCCGACAAGAGACCTCTGATCAAACGAATAGGCGAGCTTGCTACCAAGCCACCCGTTCGCCGCATCGTATGCCACAAGGGCTCTTTCCCGCTGGTTACTTTATTGGCGCCAGCAGATCCAATGGAAGGTCGTTGACCTGCCGGGAAGGCAGACGCCGGTACGTTTCAGTCGGTGCCGTCTCGGGAACATTGAATTCCGTGCGGGCATAGGCTTCCGACTGCTTGGCAGCCTGCAGGTTCATTGTGCTCAGCAACGTTCCGGTTGCAGCCAGCAGACGATACTCAGCAAATCGGGCTGCATACTCAGCTGTCTTGGCCAGGATATTTACAGTGTAACGCGAATTCTGCGCACCAAGAACGTCGAGCAGCGACCGGCGCCCCACAGCGAGTTGCTCACGATAGGAATTGACCAACTGGCCATTCGCGGCCGCCTGCTCCCGCAACGTGCCGGCCAGATCTATCTGGCGAAGTCTACGGTCCCACGAAATCCGGACTGCTTCCTCGACTTCCCTGTGATTCTGGTGAAGCACCAGCCTTTGTTCGCTAGCGCGACGGATCTGTTCCTGCTCATTGGCGAGATCGATACCGCCACGATAGAGGTTCCACTTCGCAACCACGCGACCCTGCAGATCAGATGTGCGTCCTTCACTACCATCGATGTCGTGGCCTGTACGGGCGCGACCTTCCAGGAAAATTTCGGGAAACAGCTTGGAGCGAGCGGCATCAACCTGCGCGTCACTAGCATCGATGTCGGCGTTCGCAACCCTGATTCGTGGATTGTTTACTCGTGCCAGACCGATTGCAGCATCAAGCGACTTGGGCAGCGCCGATACCATCGACTGGGGCATCGACGCATTGGCAAAGGGCTTCCCGACCAGCTTCAGAAAGCGGATCTTCGCAGCTTCCAGCTCTTCTTCTGCTTCCTTGGTGCGAGCCTTGGCGGCAAGCAGGCGCTCCTGCCCTTGCTGGCGATCGGCCTCGGTCAGTGTGCCACCCGAGATCAGTGAGCCAATATCTCCCAGGACCTGCTGATGGAAGCCGATGTTACGGCGCGACTCTTCAACGATCTGTGCCTGAAGGAGAATCTCAAGATATTCCCGGACCACCTGCAGACCGACGGATTCCGATCGCTCGAGCACCCGGAATGCGGCGCTGTCGACACGAGCAGCCTGACGTTCCAATTCGGCCCGGCGCCCGCCTCCATCAAAGAGCTTCTGGGTAAGGACGACGCCGACTTCAGATGGGTAGAGGGGGTCGTCGTCAAGCCCGCCGAAACGCCTGGATGCGTCGTCCAGACCACGAGCGCCCACGGATGCCTCAAGATCGATGCTGGGCAAATAGAGGCCACGTGCCTGACGAAGCTCAAACTCGATGGCCTCACGATTCTCTGAAGCCTGGCCAATCTCCGGATTTGACTCCAGCATGACCGCCATCGCTTCCTGGAGCGAAAGCGCCTTGGCACTCACTGGCGCAAGGACAACGCCCGCAAGCAGTGCTGCCGAAATGGCTCGAAGTATTGAGATGCGCATGTCCCGCCAACCCCGCTTTGTATCCGGCCACGCAACCATACGCTGCATTGACCCATCCCGATCCCCAAAATCACCCTAAAGCCTATGCCCTCTGGGTTAAGATTCATCAACCCCCATGGCAAGGTACCTTCTCGCCTGTATATAAATCATCTATATTGTTGCACTCGTGCAACATATGAATTTTAGAATCTACTTAACTACGACAGGGCTTCCGACACGAACCTTGTTGTACAAATCAATGACATCGTCGTTCGCCATTCTTATGCAACCGGACGATACTGCCTTGCCCAAGGTCCACGGTTCATTGGTTCCATGTATTCTGTAGAGGGTGCCACCAAGATAAAGCGCCCGCGCGCCGAGCGGATTATCTGGACCACCTTCCATTGTGATTGGCAGTATACGGCCCCGGTGGGCCTCACGACGCCTCATTTCTTCAGGCGGCGTCCAGCTCGGCCATTCGGCCTTGCGGCTGATCTTTTCGGATCCCTTCCAGGCGAAACCTTCACGACCGACGCCAATGATATACTCGGTAGCGGTGCCGTCTCCGTTGACATAGAGCAAACGTCGCCGCTCAGTGTCGACGATGATGGTCCCGGGCCCGGCGCCTCCCTCAAAGGCAATAAGTTGTGGCGGCACGGGTGCGGCGTTCAGCTTGCCGGCAAGCTTGCTGTTATCCACACGTCTTTTGACCCATGTGCCACTTCGCGGATCGAATTGGCGAACCTCCTGCATTTCTGAGGCGGCCGACATATTCCACGCGGTAACGAGCGGCGCCAAGCCTGCGGCGATAGAAAGCACGATCCGGATGACAATACGGGCCGGTGAAATAAATGGCATAGAATGCTCCTCTGAGATTCGTACCTTAACCAAGTCTGCAACAGAATCGATCAAATGCGATATGTCACGGCAACGTCAATTTTACACCCACCGGCTATTGGATGACCGATAACGAAAACGGGGATTTGGCAGGACGATGTTTTGGGAAGCAGCAAGGACCTTTTTTTTCCGGCATAAGCCCGTTCTTTATTGGACGGTTGGCGGTATGGCTGCCGGTCTCGTGGTAGCCTTGGCTACCGTTGGCCTCTTGAATGTGATGTCCCCGACCGCCAATGGTGCGCGCGAAGCTGGCCTTGCCGTGGTGGTGTCGATCCTTGTGGCAATGCCGCTCGCATTTGCGTGTGGCCTGATGGCATCACGCGTCGGTGCTCTGCGAAAGCAGGTCCAGCGCCTAGGTCAGAATGACAATCTGACGTCTTGCCTCGACGAAGCAACGTTTTCGGCACTGGTCGACACATACTCCAATCGCAACACCGCGCCAGGAAGCGATCCGCTTGGCACTATCTTGTTGGTTAACCTCGATGATCTGAGAGTGATCAACAGCCGTTTTGGCTATTCCTGGGGCAACGAGGCACTAAGCAACGTAGCGGCGACGATCCGGGGAACGGTACGCAACGGCGACATTGTGGGGCGGGTGTCCGGCGATCAATTCGGCGTGTTTCTCCCTGGAGCGAACGAAACCGACGCCCGTGGCGTTGCCGAGCGCATCCACGACAACGTGGCTAAAATCCAATTCTATCCCGCTGGTACACACTATCTGCTGTCGATCCGGGCCGGTGCCGTAATCATATCCAGTCGGATCGGCTTCGATCAGCTGCTGCGCAAAGCTAATGGAACGCTGGAGATGACGAAGTCGCCGGGACACGACTGGATAAAATATGCGTCCTTGGATGCCGGTGCTGCCGATCGATCGAAGACTCTCCAGTAATTCCCCCCCTGCTAACCTCGCCAAATCTCAGTAAGGTGCCGGCTTATTTAAAGCTGCGCGATGGCGGAGAATGCGCCGGAAGGGCTGGTGCCGATGCCCGCGTCGCCGGGGCAAAAATTTGCTGGACAACCGCACGATCGGTTTTACTTCGTGCGCACGGCGGGCCGCGGGAGCACGAAGCGATCGAAAGCGCATTCGTGAGATGAGAGGCGCCGGCGTCCGCATCTCCGAACTAGTCCACTCAGTGAAGTTCCGCGTGAGACCGGATCCACCCGGTGCCGTTGCAATATGTCTCCGTCCAGGCCCGCCCGGACCATCGTGATACCATCGATGGCATCATCATGTGGATGCACGCCCACAAGCCGTTCCGTCGACCGACATTTACATGGACGACGCTACATCCGTGTAACGGACTTAGACCATCTGGCCTCTCAGGAACTTGCTCTCCTGGTCAGCGCCCAGAAGGACATTCGCTTCGAACTGGCTAATGAGGGCTCGAACGTTGGAGTTCAGTTGGCCGTCCGGGATCATTGCCGTCAATGTCGTGACCAAGAAATAGTTGGCCAGCCGGCCGTAGGCTTGTTTCAACTCGTTGATCACCGTTTGGTACTTGTCGAACTCGCGATCGAACCGCTGCGACAAGCCGCTGACCAACATGCCCAAGCCTGTGCCGACCGGTACACTGAAAGCAGGTGGGACGGGAAGCGTAGCTATATTGAACACGATCCCGGCTTCGGTTTCCCACGCCGTTTTCGCTCTTGATATTCGCGCAGCCTCCTGAGTAACCGCCGTCCGGATCATTTCGTCATACCAAGCCAATGCAATGCCGAGCCTTTTTGCAACGTACACTACGTCGAAAGGCACGTTGATGCTGGCAGACGGCGCGAGTCCTCCTCCAGCGATGATCGGGTTCGCCGCTTTCGCGGCGTCATAGCTGCTCGCCAGTGCGATACAGTTCATTGCGGACAGAAGCTGCTCGCGCCCGTTGGCGTTGTTTACGAGCGTGAACCGGTTGTTGACGATCGAAAGAGCTCCGTTCCGGAGGTCACCTTCAATCTCTTCTGGAGAAGCAAAGGCAGCGCCGATAGCATCGGCTCCGAGCACTTCTGTAGCGCCGCGGAAGAAGCCGCGACTAATCCGCTCATTGTAGTGGTCCCTAAATATACTCGCGAACTCGTTCGGTGCGGGGAAGTCGATCGTCGGCCACTCGAGCGGCCCCGGAACCGACCCGCCCAGGTTGAAATAGGGTCCGCTAGGTGAAGCTGCTCCGCCGGTGCCACCGGTCGGGATAATGCTCGCTAGCGGCCCCCCTATTTCCCCGTAGAGGGCGCGACGATACGCGAGATCGTAATCGTCGCCGCTTTCGCTTGGCCGGGTGCCAGTCCAAGGTTGGCTGCCCAAGACACCTCCCCCGGCGCCGCTGCCGCCGCCAGTCGGCGACATGTTGGCGCCGATGGCGCCGCTACCCGCAGCCCCGCCGTTGGATTGCCGCGCCCTGTCACGCCTTTCGCCTGCGTTGAGCAGTGATCCCATTTCCGAGATGTTCTTGGGCGTGCCACCTGATACACTGGGCTTACCCATCATCGCGAGCGCGACCTGTGCAGCGATCCGATCCTTCTCGATTTCTTTCTGCGCTGCGACAGCCAGGTTCGCGGCCGCGAGCTTGCCGGAGTCAGCCGCCGCACTCGTCGCTTCTCCGACACTGCTCGTCGCAAGCCCGATCGTCGCTGCAAGACTGCTCATGTCGCGGAACATGTTCCCGTTCTGCAGCGCGGCAAACGCCGCCCCGAGGCCCGCCGGATCCGGCAGGTTCGTCGGGTTGACGATGTTAAGAACCGGCTGGCCCAGCTGACCCGGCGTCACGTCCATGGACTGCGCTCGCGACTGCATGCTAATGGCAGCAACTTCTGGCGGTTGCAGCGGAATTGGGGAATCTTGCCAGTTCCAGAACCGGGTCGCGTCCAGCTTCTCTGCCGCGTTGGACCGTCCGAGCACAGCCTCGGCGAACACTCCACCTGTCGGCACCGGGATGAGCTCCTCGTTGGAGGTGGCTGGACCGAAAACTAAACCCCTGCGCTGCAACCACCTAGCCCAATTTTGTCGGGCTTCGGTTTCGGCGGCCTCCCCTTCTTCAGCAGATCCTCGCGGCTGTCCGGCGCGCACCGTAAATGCAGGCATACGGAACACAAGGTAGTTGCCGGCGACCTGGATCGGCCGTGGATCTATCAGATTGGCGACAGGCATGCCCTCGAACTCGAAGCGCGAGAGCAGAAGCGCGACCGTCGCACTGTCCAGCGAGCGCCAGACCGCTTGGTTGTAGTGCAGGCGATTGGCGCGCAGATGCTCCACGAGTTCAGGCCCGGCTCCCGTATCGCCGATCTTCGCAACGACCGTCGAAGCGCCAGCGGAAGCTTCGACTGGAATGGTGACCGGGAAGCTTGCCCCGCGATAGACCAGGCCGAGCGAAAGCCCACCGCTGAGACGCCGATCTGCCTGGCCCGTCGTTACGATAATCTCCAGAAGATTGCCGACGCTCACCTCGCCAGGTACGTCCCAGCCAAGGGACGTGCGGGCGAGATCAACGTTGTTGTCGGACTGAAGGCGGAACGAAATTGCTGCGATCTGCGGTCCCCCCTCGGACGACGTGAAGGTCAAAGTCTCCAGTGAGGCTTCGCGCGGGAGTAGGATCGAGCTGCTTCCCGGCCGGATGAGTGGGGTTGCGGTGAGCCGGCTCGCAACTCGCAATTCCTCGCGCGACCAGCTCGTGATCTGCGGTGCGATGGGTCGCTCCGTGGCCGCGGTCTCGCCCTCGTCTCCGGTGGTGGCTGCCGCCACCCGGGCCATGACAGCGGTCGTGGCCGCGAAGCCCGTGACAAAAGGCCTGATCGACCGGGTGGAGGTCAGGTTGACCATTCCGAATTCGGTGGCTAACAGCTCGCGTGCGCGCCGCGAAAGCGCCGCATCTGCAAGTACGCTGCGATATTTCTCGATGACCTTCTCATCGAATTCGGTCAGCTTCATCGGAATGAACAGGCAGCGTTCCACCTCATGCAGACGCGAGATCACGCGATAGAGTTCGACGACCTCGTAATATTGCACGGTCAGCGCGTGCATGTGGTTGTAATTGGCGAGGATCCGCGTCGAGACTTGCTGCTGCTCCGATTGCGATATTTCCTTGATGATACTCGCGCGCCGGCCACGCACGGTGGACGCCGCCTGCTGCGTCGCGTCTGACACCTGCTGGCTCATCGTTGCTCCGATCGAACGCGAGCCCGCCGATGTCGAAAAGCTGTTAGCGTCGGTCGTTGTGGTCCCGGCCGAACCGCTGCCGCCGATCGTGAGCGGACCGAGCCCGAGCCCAAACCCGACCCCGCCCGATGCGGTGGTCGCCTCGCTGTGCGTCCTCGAAAAGCCGGTCTGAACTTCGTTCGCGACGGCTTCCTGTACCTCGTTGATCGCGCGGTTGTGGGTGGTGACGTTGGTTAGCCGCTCAGTCTCGCTGATGTCCTCGGAACCGCGGCCGGTGTCTCGCCGGTCCCAAGTCTCCACCGCGATTCGGGTGCTTTCCCCCGGCGCGAGTGCAACCGAATGCAGCAGGTTGCCGAGGGCCATTCCTTGCGCGAACCACGACTGCTCAAAGGTCACGCGGGCCCCAATCGCCGGCGCACTGAAGCCGAAGGTCGCATCCAGCGCCGGGCTGATGTCGATCGCACCAGCCTCGCCGAGACTGGTTGGGTTGGCGACCGACACATGGTCCATCAGCATTGTCGTATAATATCGACGCTCGGTCGGGTAATCCCCGAGCGTTGGCACCAACTTTAGAGTTTCTTCCTCCTCGCCCCCGAGCTCGCGCCCGTTTACGGCGGAAAGAATGGCCAAAGCTCCGTGATAAGGCGGCCATCGGCCCAAGTCGGCGATCGACTCGGCGTGCAGCGATGACTTCAGCGCTTCCGCCTCCTCCACGGAAAGGCTGCGCAGCACCGTGAGGTCGGCGTGCGCGAAGTCAGTCAGGTCCTGGGGTGCATCCTCCGACGCGAGCCCGCCCGGTACCAGCCTGAGACTGTTCAACGCGCTTTTGAAGCTGCCGTCAATCGACTTCGAAAGCGCATTGGCAAAGGCGAACAAAGGTGATGTCGCGAGATCGAAGACCGAATCCAGGCCGATCCTCTGAAGAGCGCCACTGGCGGATTCGTCACTCCCTACCAGTACTGTGATGGGTTGGCGAAGTGCGGCGAGAGGATCGAGTCCACTTTCGCTTACGCGAAGGGCTTGGCGGTATGTCATGGGTGGCCTCCTTCACTTGGTGCACATCCTCCCCATTCCCCGTTTTTCGGAGCACCCCGACAGGTAATTCTTTCCTTCTAGTATAATTCGGCGGGATCACCGTGGCGTTTAAATAGTTAAAATGCAAGATATTTGAGCATCGCAAAGCGAATCTCAAGCATGCTTCAACCATTTGCCAGCGCTCTTTTGCAGACCAACGCGCATTAATTCTATTAATATACAATCAAAGCGCATCTTCAACAATAGCAATTCGGCTGGCCATTGTTCACGCAAGCTCTGAAATCGAGTGGAGCAAACGTTATACCCGCTTCCACGCTCTTGCTGCTGATTGGTACGTGACTGCTTAAGGTCCACTCTGGGGTTGCCACATACCAGCTCCGAAGGAGTGCAGAGGACTTCGCGCGCCCAGCGCAGCGTCAAATCGCTGGCGCAGCCGCGACTGGTTGCCAATCCGACACCGACAGAAGTTGCGCTGGATGCGGTCGCCTACGCCGTCGTAAACGTCCTTTTGGCCATTCTTGCAATTGCTTCCGGCATCGAGTTCTGGCGCGATCGTAGCGATGGGTTACCATCGCAATATGGAATGATCGCTGCTTATGCGGTCGTTTCAGGATTCTTTTGCTGCACGGGTTCGGTGAAGGCATGCCCAACCGTCTTCCCGACAACGTGATGCTCACGGTACATTTGTTCGTCGCCTTGCTCCCCCGCGGCAGATCGTTCCCTCTGGCGAGACCGAAATGAGCGTGAACTATCTCATCGACGTGTGAGGAATTGGGCGACAGTTATCCGAACTTAGACCAAGCCGTTTTGAATAGCCCGTGAAAGGCGCAATGCCAGTGCGACTGCGGTCAGTGTCGGATTGGCAAAACCAGTCGAACGGAAAGTGGCGGCGCCGGCGATGAAGAGATTGTTCGTGCCGAAAACCTTCAGATTGCTGTCGACCACTCCGTCTCTTGCGGACCAGCCCATGCGGGCCATGCCCATCTGGTGATAGCCATCATCGATTTGCGTGAGAAATGCCGGATCCTTATCGACCAACAGCGGATTGAGCGTGACTTTGGCCAAGCCCTCTCGCTGCAAAAATGTCGCCACTTCATTACCGAACTCGATCATCGTTGCCAGTTCGGCACCATCAACTTGCCAATCCATTTCTACGATTGGCATGCCCAAGGCGTCAGTTTCGTTCCCAAGCCGCAATCCGCTCGTTGGAAGAGCTATTTGTTCTGTCGTCAACCTCAGTTGGATCCGGTGTCCGGTGGGATTGTAGATTCGGCGATGTCTAAGATACCGCGTGACCAATGGTAACGCGGTCTTGGCCAAGGAAACGATTTGTCGCGTATCCTCAAGCATCCTCACGTCGGGTTTGCCGTTAAGAAGGCTTCTGGCAAAGGCTTTTAGTGCCTTTAGCTCCTGCCCATTTTCCGTATCGGAGACGAAATGAGCCGCGATCCCCAGCAGTTTTCTTGCATGTTGTGCACTTTCAGACAGCTTCAGTTTTGGGAGGTACTTAAGCCCGCGAAGGACGGCGGCATCAAATAGCTGCTGAAAGCGCTTTACGTTAATCGGCGTTACTGCGCCGGCATATACGTCGACGTGATCGCAAAAACCTCGACCAACCCAACGATTATCTGTCCACGGCGCTACGCGATCATCGGTAAACGGGATAGATAACAACCTCGCGATCTCGATCGTGCCGTGTGCAAGGATAACTTTTCCAGCAGATAGCCTATGCCGCGTGCCGTTGGTGCCAGTAATTACTACACCAATATTCTTCCCGCTTTCGTCGGACCATAAACCTGTCACCGGAGCTCTGGTCAGGACCTCAAGCTGGGTAAGGGCAAGAAGGTCGCGCTCAAACAAGCGTGCGAAATTGGTTTCAGGCGCCCAGCGGGTGAAAAAGAAATCGAGATCGGTCCCGGTGTCTGGCGGCGACACCTTCAATTGCTTCCAAACGGCACAGTCATCCAGCCGACACCGCATACCCAGGAGGTCGAATGCGAGTTCGTAGTCTGACTCCAATTCGTTGGCAGAGATCGGCCATTCGCTATCGGGAAGCCATTCCCGCTTTCCGAAAACGATGGGATCGAACTTTAAAAGTTGGCCTCCCCAAAGGTTGGTGGTTCCGCCGAGAGCCCGGGATCGCGCCTCATGCAGCCCTGTCAAATTATGGCCGGTGCAAGTTGCGCTTTTGAAAATGGCCTGGCTTTCAGGGGAGGGGTTTCGATCCCCAGCCTCAAGGAGCAACACTCTCTTTCCGGTGCGTGCCAGGTGGACGGCCAGCGTAAGACCAACCGCGCCAGCGCCGACTATGACTATTTCTGGATCATGTGAGAGTTGCGTTGCAGCGCGAAATTCCTGGAGCATAGGGTGGCACCTTGGGTGTCTGCGGCATCAGCGCAGAAGCCATAGGATCCCAATGCCCAATCCATATCGGGAAGAGCCTTTGGCTGATTATGTGGGGTTGAACCTAACAGTCGGACTTAGGAGTCAGTCGGCGATGAATTGCCCAAAACCGTAGAAAGGCAGGCTGCCTCTGGCGTGCCGGCGGTCGATCGCTGACAATCTGATGAATATAGGCAATTTACAATCCTCAACGAACTCAATCACCACCGCCGGTCAGGAGGCTAACCGTAGCTATGCTGCGCCGCAACGAAAAAGTTGCAGACTCCGTCGAGTTTTCGCCCACAAGTATCCGATACCTCGAGTTGACTTCCACGCCGAGGCTTTAGCGTGGTGGCTAGCCGTCCTGCCCGCGATGGATGATTATAGTCTTGCTACGAACTTTCGGTCCGATGCCCTAGCCGTTCATTGCTCATGCGGTTGATAGCTGTCGGCTCGAAGCCCCAGCGCACCTTGCGCACCAGGTTGTGACCAAATTTGCCATTACATTCCATATGGCAGGTCTGGCCGCCTTCGCCGAGCGCTGCGGGCAACGGCTTTTCCCAGTCCCACGAAGCGCCTTGCGTCTTGTAGATGACGCCGTGCTTGGACAGGCTGAATGCCTCGAATCCATTATGGCGACGCCGTTGTGGCAGGTCGAGCAGGCCTCAGCTTGCGCGCCTCGGCGGCGGAGAATTCGTGGCGGGTATGGCAGGAATTACATTGTGTGGCAGAGCGAGCAGCCATCGGCCACCTCGCGCTGCGCCATGCCGGCCCAGATCGCCGTTTCGACATTGGACTGCCATGACAGGGCATGCGAAGGCCGCCCCGCCAGCCACTGGCTCACGCGTGATGCCGCAGCCAATGACGGTCGAACACGTTGACAATTGTGCGGAAACTGGATTCCGTAATCTGACACGGGCCGTTGTTTCCGTCTTCATTGAGAAATTGCCACAGTTGACGATCGAGCGGATGGCTTTCGCTATCCAAGGCTATTCCCAGTCTTCCTAAATCTTCGACGATTGATCCCGAGGACAGGAGGTATCCTCCCCAGTCGTCCGGGAGGTTCGTCGACTTGGGCAGCCTGATCATGAGAATGCGCACTGCAGAGGGCAAGGGTTCCGGGCCGATGATCGTTGTGCCGCACATATAGCCGGCAAGAACGCTACCCGGCGGCGACGGCAGAAAAAGGCTGAGGAAGAACTGTGCATCGCCTCCGGATTCCCGCAGGTGTATGTAGAGTCCTCTTTTTGCGAGCGTGATCGGTCCTGTCATGAGAAACGAACCGGTCGGTAAGGCCTCCTTATACGTGGCAGTCATGCTGCGCGATCGCCTATCCATTTTGATGGACACGGTGCTGCGGATTAGCTGGCCGCGATAATATGGGGACAGCGCCTTGGAATAGCAGGCGTATGCCCCGGACATCGTCGCATCTATGCCTTGGTCGACCAGGCGGGAAGGCGATATGTGGGAACCCATCCGGCGTTCCAGTTCCTCCCGGTCAACACCATGGTGCTCACAAACGGCTTCAGCGAAAGCTTCCACTTCGCATTGCGCAATCCACGCTCCAGGGCGATCCAGATCCAGAACCTTCGACCAATCTTCATATACGCTGAGCTGGCGCGGCTGCGAACGGCCTTGGAGCCATTTATCGGCACGGCCAAGATCAAATGCAGTTTCCGGATTGGCGCGGCGAAATGCAGCGGCCAGATCCTTACGCGAAATAGCTCCAAGCAGCGCTGCAGTTACCCGCAACTTCTCGGCAATATGCTGCGCCATTTTTCCCTCAAGCCCTGACTCGATACTATTTCCTCCAAAAATCCAAAGATTTCCAGGGAATTTCCGCTCGGAAAACTTGTTGGCGAAGAACTGCTGATTTTACGTTGCCGGCAAAAGGTAATGGCGGATTCGACCTCTAGCAAGCGCCTTGAATTTCTGTTCCTGGACGGAAATGCGATGGTTTCGGAGGTGGGAGACATGCCTGAAATCAAGAACTTAAACCGTGCGGAATCTCGCGACGCGCGTTTAAGTCGCGAGGCGGAAGGGAAAAGGAAGATGTTTCGTACGGGAATTGTGCTCGGAATGGTTATGGCTACTTCAGCCGCCACCGCAGCGGATGTGGTTTCGATAGAGGAAGGATTGCGCATTGCCACGATAGGTGGCTGCCATGATTGCCACACAGAAGGTTTTGCCGAGAACGGCGGCCAGGTCGATCTGGCGAAGGCGCTGATGGGCAGTCATGTCGGTTTCCAGGGGCCGTGGGGCACGACCTATCCCGCCAACCTGCGCCTTACACTGTCCAAGATGAGCGAGGACGAATTCGTCCGCTACGGCCATGAGGTCAAGACGCGGCCGCCGATGCCATGGTTCGGCCTCCATGCCATGACGGACAACGAACTGCGGTCGATCTATCAATACGTCAAATCGCTCGGAGCGCCGGGAGAGCCCGCACCGGACTATGTGAAACCCGGCGAGGCGCCCAAGACCCCCTTCATCGTGTTTGCTCCGCCGCAGATACCGGCAAACTAAGCGACGGCCGCTCGTATTATCCGCGGCCGTGCCGTCGCATGCCGCCCTGCTTTGAGCAGGAAAACGGTAAATCGACGCCTTCGAGCGAAGCCGGTGGATGGCCGGGCCATCGTCAGCTTCACGATCGCATTCGACAAGTATTCAACCGTAAATTACGTCCCGCAGCGGTGGGACTCGGGGGCAGGCAGATCACCTGGGGCGGCACCGACGGCGACGGCAATGCCGCCGAACTCGACCGCTCCATCGGCGGCTTCTTCACCGGCATCGACGGGCTGGTTGCCGAGAATGTCCGGCTGGGCATCATGACCGGCTACAGCCATGACAGTTTCGATGTCGACGGCCGCGCCTCGTCGGGCTCGAGCGACAACTATCATCTCGGTCTTTATGGCGGCACGCAGATGGGTGCGCTCGGCTTCCGCTCGGGCCTTGCCTATAGCTGGCACGACATTGAAACGGCCCGTTCGGTCGCCTTCCCCGGCTTTGCCGACAGCCTGAGCGCCGACTACGATGCCGGCACCTTCCAGGCCTTCGGCGAACTCGGCTACCGCGTCGACACGGCGACCGCCTCGTTCGAGCCCTTCGCCAACCTCGCTTATGTCAATCTGCATACCAACGGCTTCACCGAGAAGGGCGGTGCGGCGGCGCTGACCAGTCCGTCACAGACCACCGATGCCACCTTCACCACGTTGGGTGTCCGCGCCTCGACCGGCTTCGACCTTGGCGGCATGAAGGCGACGGCGCGCGGTATGCTCGGCTGGACGCATGCCTTCGGCGACACCACGCCGCTTGCCACACCAGCCTTTGCCTTCGCCGGCGGGGACGCCTTCACGATCGCCGGCGTGCCGATCGCCAAGGATGCCGCCGTCCTTGAAACGGGGCTCGACTGGAACCTCACCGAAGCTGCAACACTCGGCGTCGCCTATCAGGGACAATTCGGTAGTGGTGCAACGCAGAACGGCTTTGATGCGACGCTCCACGTGAAGTTCTGATGCATTGGCCTGCTGCCGGTTTCGTGACACCGAGATTAGGTTGTTTACCGGATCTGGAGAGTGTACGGGCCGATTTTCAGGAAGGTTATCTGTCAGATCGAATAGCCGGAATGAAACGGGGTTCTGTGTATCGGTCGAACGAGTTTACCGCCGGAGTGGACCCGACCCATGATCGGCTTCAAATCCACCGGCTGCGCAATGACGATCCTGGCTGGGATCGAGATGGTGCACATGATGCGCAAACGGCAGGCGAGGCCTACAATCCAGCACCGTCAATCGCCGAGCATTTCGAGATCCTCGTCGCGCGTGAAGACGGGCGAGCGAACTACTCATGTTCCCGATGCGGATTTACGACACAACCCTAGTTCTGGTCTCTAAATGTGCGCGGGGCTTCCATTCAATGCGGCGAGCCAGGCGAGGCCTGCCTCCGTGTCGCCGGCCGGCACGTATTCGCAACCGAGGCGACCGCGATAACCGATTTCAGCGAGCATCCCGCCGATCCGGTCGAAATCAAGCGAGCCCGAACCGGGCTCGTGGCGGCCTGGATAGTCTGCGATATGCACATGGGCGATGAGGCCAGCATGAGTCCTGATCTCTTCGAAAATATCGAGACCCATATTGGCAGTGTGGAAGATGTCGAGGAGCAGGCCGAGATTGGTGCCGCCGGCTGCAGCGATCGCGGCAGCAGCGCGGTTAGCCGTATCGATGAAATAGTCGGGCACAGCGCCGGCGCTCATCGCCTCAATGAGGATGGTAATGCCGCGCTTGCCCGCCTCGCCGGCGGCATAGGCCAAGTTTTCCACATAGCAGTCCCAATGTTCCTGTTTGCGGTTCGCTGCGGGCAAGACGCCCGCCATGGCATGCACCATGCCCACGCCAATCGCCTCGGCATAGTCCAACCCGTCCTCGACGCTGCGGCGAAATTCCTCGCGCCGCTCGGGGAAGATCGCCAACCCCTTCTCACCGCGTTGCGCGTCGCCGGAATACAGCCCGAACTGCGTGTAGGGCAGACCTTCGGCCCGGAGCCATTCTGCCATTTCCTGTGCCGGAACACCGTAGGGCGCTGGATACTCGACCGCCGAGAACCCGTGGCGTTTTGCGGCTGCAATGCGCTCGCGCAACGGCTTGTCAGTGAACAGGTAGCCAATATGGGCGCTATAGGGGAAGTCTGACATCGTCCGCTCCGCCAGGGTTCCTGAAGTACAGATACTGGTGGACGGCGCCGTACCGTCCGCATTTCACCGGCCCGCGATGTTCCAGCCGCGACCATGGTCGCCGAAGCCTTCGCAACCATCCTTCGTGATCGCCACCGTATCCTCCAGTTTGATGAAGCCGCGCTTGGTGTGATGCAGCTCCGTCTCGATGGAGACGACCATCCCCTCTTCCAGCGGCAGGTTGCGGTGGTGGGCCGGATAGTTCGGGAAAGCATTGTTCATAAGCCACGGCGCTTCGTGGCTCACAATGCCCATGCCATGAGCCATGAAGAACATCTGGTCCTTGGCCGGGCACTGGGCCAGGGCAGCGTTGGCGTTCTCGAATATCCCGGCTCCGATCGTACCGGGGCGCAGGTTGCGGCGAGCTGCCTGCTGGACGAGTTCAATCTGACCGAGCAGGTCCACCAGTTCCTGATCCGGTTCCGTGGTGTAGGCCATGCGGCAAAGGTCGCCGATATAGCCCTTGTAGTTGCCGCCCGAATCGAGGGCCAGCGTCTCGCCTTCCTCCCAGATCTTGTCGTAGGGCGCACGGTTGAATGCGGTGCCGATGTTGGTCAGCGCATATTCGAACTTGAGGTCGCGCGCCGTCTCTTCCTGACGCAGCGCCTCAAACAGCGCGCGCTTGCTCACGCCGGGACCGTGCTTGGAGATGACGGCCAGCATGGAATCGACCACCTTCTCCGAAGCTTCGCGAATGATGGCCAGCTCCGCAGGAGTCTTGAGCGCACGCAGGATCTCGAGCGTGTAGGTGCCGTCCACTATTTCGGCCTGCGGCAGTTCCTCCTCAAGGACGCGGTAGGCGTCGATGGGCATGAAGCCCACTTCGATGCCAATGCGTCCCCGGCCGCCACCCAGGCTCTTCAGCAACTCGGCGGCGGACTTGGCGTAAGCCTTGGCAAAATGGTTCTTCAGGTCGAGGTTGGAAACCCAGAATTTGCCGAGCTGCTTCTCGTAGCGCTCCATCGGCGCACCGACATAGCCGGAATCCAGCGGCCGGCCTTTCACATAGATGAAGAAGGGCAGATAGCGGCTCAGCCCATGCGCATCCATGTAATCGTAGAAGAAGAACCGGTAGCCGCCCAATAAGTATTGGATGCTGTGCTTGGAGGTGACCAGGAGAGCATCCAGCGTCGCCTCCTCCATCAGTCGATCCAGGCGGCCGGTGTCGAATGGAGGCTTGTGCAGCTTCGAGGTATCCTCGACCGGGTTGCCTTCAGAATATGCGAAGCTCATTGATCTGCCTTTGATGATTATTTGAAACCCAGCGAAACAGGCTCGCTTTGATCTCCATCATTCTTGAATCGCCTGCCGAATCAATCAGTTACTTGACGATTTACCGATGTGAAAATCCGTGCATTGAGAGCCTGTGCGCGTCGGGAAATCGACTCTCGCTTCCCGGCATCGGGGTTCTCCTTCCTTTGCCACTGAACGCCAGCAGCCATGACGCCGGCGGCGCCATGGCTGCTGGCAAATCAAGCAGGATGGATCAAGCTGACACGGCCTGCTTTTGCCGTTGCGCCCTGACCATGCCCACGACCTGAAGGACGACAACGAGCAAGGACAGGCCGAAGAAAAAGAGCGAGATCGGCGACAGGAGGATCGTTGCATTGTCGCCGGACATGATCATTGCTGTCCTCAGTTCGCGCTCCATAATCGGACCCAGCACCAGGCCGAGCAGGATTGGCGTTAGCGGAACCCGCGCCTTTTGCAGGAGATAGCCGATCAGCCCCACCACAACCATGGCGCCGATATCGAACATGGAGTTGCGCAGGGAGTATGACCCGACGACACACAGCACCATGATCGCCACCGCCAGCAGATGATGGGGAAGCTTCAGTGCCTGCACGAATACCTTGACCCCGAACAGCATTGTTAGCGTGACAAGCACATAGGACAGGCCAAAGAAGAAATAGATGCTGTAGACCGTTTCCGGCTGTTCAATGAAAAGCAGCGGGCCAGGTTGGATGCCGTGGACGAGCAGTCCGCCCAGGATCAGCGCAGTTGCCGGATCTCCCGGAATGCCGAGCCCGAGCATCGGGATCATCGCCCCGCCCGTGACCGCATTGTTTGCGGTCTCGGGCGCAACCACACCCCCCATCTCACCCTTGCCCCAGCGTTCCGGATTGCGTGCCAGACGCTTCTCTTGCGCATAGGCGATGAAGGCCGCGACGGTGCCGCTGGTCCCCGGTATTGCGCCGATGACGGTACCAAGAAGGCTCGATCGCAGAAGGTTCCAGCGGAAGCCCAGGATATAGCCCAGGCTTGGCAGTTCCACCTTGACCGATTTGCTCTCGACGGCAGTGCCATTCCTGTGAGTTGCCAATGCGTCGACTACCTGCGGGACGGCAAACAGGCCGATCATGGCGACGAGCAGGTCCACGCCCTGCAGGAGTTGGACATTGCCGAAGGTCAACCTCGATACGCCGTCGATGGGATCCTGGCCGATGGTCATGACCATGAGGCCGATCACGCCGCCGATAAGCCCTCGCACAAGGGACTGCTCAGCAAGGCCGCATATCATGGCCATCCCGAAAACCACGAGCGCGAAAATCTCCGCCGGCCCAAACACAAGCGCCACCTCGGCCAGGAACTTGACCGAAAAGACCATCACGACAAGGCTGAAGATGCCACCCAACGTGGAGGAGATCGTCGCCATGGCGATTGCAAGACTAGCCTTGCCTGATTTGGCTAGCGCGTGGCCATCGCTCACCGTCGCGGCAGAAGACGGCGTTCCCGGAACCCCGATGAGAATGGCAGCCACCGTTCCTCCGCTTGCTCCACCGATATAGGTGGATATGAGCATCGCGATCGCCATCATGGGATCCAGCGTGAAGGTCAGCGGCAGGATCAAGGCCAGCGCCATAGTGAAGGTCAGGCCCGGAATACATCCGAATGCAAGCCCGAAAAGGCTGCCTATGACGAGGGCCAAAAGCGACTGGGGTTGAAAGGCCAGAACAGACGCGGTGATAAATGCGTCCATGTCAAATCCCCAATACGATCAGGCCCGATGGCAGATAGACGCCAAGCAGGCTGCTCATGAGCAGATACAATCCAAACCCGAGCCCGATTGACATCGCCCCGATCACGGCAGGTGAGCGCTCTTTCAGGACTGTCACGAGGAAAACCGCGACCGCGAGAATCGTGGCCAGAGTGAAGCCCAGAATATACGTGGCGATGACGTAGAAAATCAGGAAGCCGAATGTGGCCAGTGCGGCCCAAATCTCTCGGGCCATGCCTCCCTTGTCGGGCATCTCGACGACCTTTTCCCGACGATGCTTGCGCTCCACGCCAAGCAGGCCGATCAGGGCGAGGCCCGACAACAGAACGCCCAGCGTTACAGGAAAGGTTCTTGGGGAAATATGCGACCCCGAATATCCGTTCGGGATCGTCACTACCGAGGCGATCACCCAGGCAACGCCCACCACGAAGAGGGTGATGAACAGCAGCCTGTCGCGTAGGATGCTCGTCATCGCCATCCCTACCTGTTGTTCATGCCGAGTTTTGACATCAGATCACTGATAACGGCATCGTCCTTTGCAATAAGTTCGCCGAACTCCTGCGCCGGCAGATAGGCGGGCGTAAAGCCGAGATTGACCACGGTTTTCTTGAATGCCGCGCTTTCAACGGCCTGCTTGGCGGTTTCCTCAAGCTTCTCGACGACTTCCGGCGGCGTGCCGGCTGGAGCGACCAGGCCGCGCCACATCGTGATGTTCATTCCCTTAGCGCCAGCCTCCGCGCAGGTAGGAACGGCACCTTCCGCCTCGATCTTCTCAATGCCGGTCGAGCAGACCAGCGTGAGCGTGCCATTGCGCACATGCGACTGGAACTGGCTCGGCCACTGGATGGCCACATCCACGCGCCCTGCCAGCAGTTCGGCCGGTGCACGTCCCTCACCATAAGGAACATAGACGACCGGGACCCCGAGCTGGTTGAACAGTGCTGCCGATACCAGATGGGTAAAGGAGCCCAACCCCGAAACGCCCACACGCAGCGGAGTGCCGCGCTGCTTGGCACCAGCGGCGAGCGCCTCAAGCGTATTCCAACCGCTGTTCGACCGCACGGCGACCACCGGCACTTCGACGCCCACACGGGCGATCGGCGTGAACGCCTTGTAATCGAAAGGCAGGTTGCCCTGATAATAGACGGTCGAAATGGAATTTGAGTTCCAGACGATATTGTAGCCATTTGCTTCTGTCGCCTGGGCATAGCTGTAGCCAACCGCGCCGCCGCCGCCCGGCCGGCTCACCGCAACCACCGGCTGCGAGGAGAGCTTGGACATTTCCTCTGCCAGGACCTGGCCAACGGTCTGAGCCGATCCACCGAACAGGATCGTCATTTCGATCGGGTGCTGCGGAAAATCAGACTGTGCCTGGGCCACGCCTGCTGCGGCACAAAGCGCCACCCCGGCCAGCATCGTTGTATAGTTTTTCATTTTCTCCTCCTTGCTTCATCAACCCAAAACCGCCGCGGCACTGGCGCCACACCTCCCTTGGTTCCGGCCACGAAGTTTGTGCTGATCTATTTTGGCGTTCCTGCTCCGGTCCACAAATGATTAAGCCGGCGCTCGAAGGCGCCGGCTTTGCAAAAGCTATTCCGCAGCCTTGAGCTGGCGTGCGGCGTGCTTGTTCTTGACCACGACCTTGATTGCATCCTCGACGCGCTCCCTGGCATAACGCAACGCCTCCGGCAAATCTTCCATGTCGAAAGTATGAGTGTGGATGAGGGTGGCGTCGAAGCGCTTCTGGCGCATGAACGCCTCGGCGCGATGGGTCGCCGACTTGCCCTCGCCGCGGATGCCGTAGAGATAGATGTTGTTGCGCACCAGATAGGCCACGTCGATCGGCACTTCCTCGCTGGGGAAGGCGGCCAGGCAGATCTTGCCGCCGCGGTTGAGCATCTGGGCGGCCTCGTTGACCGCGTTTGGCGCACCCGAGCATTCCACCACGAAATCGACACCCTTGCCGCCGGTCAGCTTGCGTACCGCCTCGACGACATTCTCCTTGCGCACATTGATGACGTGGTCTGCGCCGAGCCGCTTGCCGATTTCGAGGCGGTTGTCGCGGGTTCCTGTGAGGATGACCGGTTGTGCGCCGAGCGCCTTGGCGACCGCCGCGCCGAGCAGGCCGATCGGCCCCGGTCCGCTGACCACGACCGCATCGCCGGCAATCAGGCCGCCGAGCTCGGTGAGACCATACATGGAGGTTCCCGCCGTGACGACCAAAGTCGCTTCCTCGTCGCTCATCGAATCGGCGACATGAATCAGCGTGTTGACATTGTTGACCTGATATTCGCAGAAGCCGCCATCGGTGGTGAAGCCGTTGGCGCGATGCCCCTTATCGACATCGCCGTAATTCTTGCCGTAGTTGTGGCAGGAGGTGTACATGCCTTGGCGGCAGCGCTTGCACTGGCCGCAACCGGCATGGATCTCCACCGTCACCCGGTCACCGATGGCGAATTCATCGACACCCGGGCCGAGCGCCACCACCGTGCCCATGTATTCGTGACCCGGAGTGAAATTCTTGTTGAAGGGGGCGCCGCCCTGAATCTGCGCCGGCGGACCATGGGAAATGATCTCGAAGTCGGTCGCGCAGATGGCGACTGCATCGATGCGCAGCAGCACCTCGGCCTTTTTCGGCATTGGGACCGGCTTGCCCACCAGCGTGAGTTGATTTGGATCGCCAAGCACCCAGGCCTTCATCGTCTCCGGAACCGGATAGTCCGGATGGGTTTTCACATTGTCTGGTTGTGGCATTCTGTTCCTCCTCCGCAAAAACGGACTCGACACCCTGACAGAACAGACTGCTCTGCCCTGTCTATTAACTTTGAAATTTTCAGGAATTAAGGAATAATTCTTTCTATTCCTCAAATCGTCTTTCTTTTTCTTCTCTGCCGCAAGACGTTTTGCACTACAACGGCAAATAATTCTTGAAACTATCGCGTGGCCCGGCAAAAGGGTCAACGAGAGAGAAGACTTTTTCGCAATATGAAAAATGATGGGCTGAAACGGCGCTTGGCTCAGTCGGCCGGCCATTGATGATGATGCGCGCCATGCGCATCCAGGCGGCGGAATGTGTGGGCGCCGAACAGGTCGCGCTGCGCTTGGATGAGGTTGGCGCAGCCACGGGTACGGCGGTAGTCGTCGAAATAGGCAAGCGAGGCCGACAGCGCGGGAACCGGAATGCCGGCCTCCACCGCCTTTACCACGACACGGCGCAAGGCCTGCTGGGTCGCCTTCATGCGTCCGGTGAAATAAGGCTCCTGCAGCAGGTTGACCACGGACCTGCCCTCGTCGAAGGCCCTGGCGATGTCCTGCAGGAACACGGAGCGGATGATGCACCCGGCGCGCCAGATGCGGGCAATCTCGCCTAGCGGCAGGTTCCAGCCGAATTGCCTCGAGGCCGCCGCAAGGGCGGCGTAGCCTTGGGCATAGGCGACGATCTTGGCCGCTTCCAGCGCTGCCTCGAGCTCGCCTATCCCCTCCGAACTGTTTTCAAAACCGGCCTGCCTGCAATCCAGATTGCCGTAGATTTCGCCGGTGGCAAGGCGCTCATGGCGCAGCGCCGAGATTGTGCGTGCCGACACCGCCGCCTCCAGCGTGGTGGCGCCCACGCCAAGCCGCTGCGCGGCGATCACCGACCAGCGCCCGGTGCCCTTCTGGCCGGCTTCGTCAATGATGACGTCGACCAGCGCCTCCCTGGTCCGCGGATCGCGCTCGGCAAGCACGATGGCCGTGATCTCGACCAGATAGGAGGAAAGCCCGCGCCGGTTCCAGTCCGCAAAGATGCGCGCCATGGCGGCGGCCGAAAGGTTGAGCCCGTCGCGCATGATACCGTAGATCTCGGCGATCATTTGCATGTCGGCATATTCGATGCCGTTGTGGATGGTCTTGACGAAATGGCCGGCGCCATCCGGGCCGAGCCAGGCAACACAGGGGCTGCCTTCATATTCTGCCGCGATCGGTTCGAGCAACGGCTGTAGCCGGCCCCAGACCTTGCGGTCGCCTCCGACCATGATCGAGGGGCCATGGCGCGCGCCCAGTTCTCCGCCGGATACGCCCATGCCGACGAAATGGATGCCGGTCGGGTCCCAGCGCCGGTTCCTCGCTACAGTGTCGTTGAAGTCGCTGTTGCCGGCATCGATGACGACGTCACCTTCATCCAGCAGGTGCATCATCGCCTCGAGCTGGGCATCGACCGCCGGGCCCGCCTCGACCATCAGCACGATGACCCGCGGCGCGCGCAGCGCCGCGACGAGATCCTCGATCGAGGCTTGCGGGTGAAGGCGCTCGCCCAACCCCGGATTATAGGCGCGCAGCTTCTCGGCTTTCTCAGGCGTGCGGTTGAACAAGGCGACATCCGACCCGTTCTCCGCGAAATTCAGGGAGAGCATTGCCCCCATTGTGCCGAGCCCGATCACACCGAGGTCGCAAATCTTCTTCATCGCCAGCCCTTACATGCAACTGTTCAGTCGTACAGTTACACCCAGCGCGATTCATCTTAACTATTGTATTTACAGCATTTTACGATGTGAAAACCAGGCGGCCGGCTCGTCGGGACTGCTGCTGCCAAGCCGAATTCCGTGTGTCGGCGTTTAGACGAAGCAGCCTGCCGGCATGCGGCCGGAAAGCTCGCGTGCACAATCGACGACGGCATGGGCGACATGGGTGCGATAGGCGTCGCTTGCCCGGCTGCGCGGGATGGTGACCGCGATGGAACAGACGATGGCGCCGGACATGTCCCGCACTACCGCGCCATATCCCACCATGTCGGCACGGAATTCGCCATCATCCATGGCAAAGCCGGCGCGGCGCACCAGCCGAAGCTCCTCAATCAGAGCGCTCAGCGTCGTGATGGTATTGTCGGTGAAGGAGGCGAGCCCGTTATCGGCGACGACGCGGGCAAGCTGCGCCTCGGGCAGCCAGGCCAATATCGCCTTTCCGGCAGCCAGCGCATGCACCGTATGCGGCTTGGTATTGTCGCGCAGGTCGAGCTGCGGCTTGATATGCGAGGCGAGCATAATCTGCGCCACCAGCGCCGAGCCACGCAGCACGCACATCTGGGCTGCCTCGCGCAGATTGGCGTTGAGCTCCTGAAGCTTCGGGCGCACGAATTTCACCAGGTTGAAATCCCGCGCCGAGCGCTGGGCGATGGCCTCGAGTCCGGAACTGAGCGAATAGCCGCTGCTACGGCCGGCATAGACGACATAACCGCGCTTGACCAACGTGCTGACCAGATGATGGCAGGTGGACAGGTTGATGCCCACGAGCTTGGCAATCTCGTTGAGCATAAGCGGCGTGTTGCTGAGTGATAGCGCTTCGAGGATCGAAAGCGCGCGGTCGACGGACTGGATGCTCTTGCCGCCACTCTTGCCGGTGACCTTGGACGACATCGCATACTGGTTCTGGCGAAATTGGCCATCCCGCCACGCCTGCTCCTTGACGGCCTCCATCGGCTTCCTCCATTTCCTCCGGCGATATTGGTAGGAACCGCCCCGGACCTCGTCAATATGCGCACCGGGTGATTTTCACATTGTGAAATTCGCGTCGCGAAGATGCCGCCTGACGCCCGCCTAACCCAAGGGATTGGCCGATAGACGGCACCCTTCGTGCATTTTCACAAGGTGAAAAACCGTTTTGCAACATTGACCTGCCGGCCGCCCGCGCCTGTAATCGGCCTATCCATGGCCGTAAGATAGGACGCCTGCGGGGAGACGGCGCGGCTGCCTTCTGTCGCTGCAGGCCAAGATAGGAACTGCACGCTAGGAGGGACCTTGCCCGACGCTCTCAAAGTCATGAGCACGCTTGCGGTGGCGCTGGCGCTTAAACGCTCGATCCTGTTCGCCTGGGAGGCCAGTGGCAGGAAGGTAGACATGCAGTGGAACCCGACCGGGGTACTGGTGGAGCGCGTTCGCGGCGGAGAGCGAGCCGACGTCATCATCTCCATCGATGAGCCGACGCTGGCACTGGCCGGCGAGGGCGTGCTTTCGGTATCCACGATCCGGCCGCTCGCCCGCGCCGGCTTTGGCCTAGCGGTGCGGGCCGGTGCGCCGCGCCCCGACATTTCTTCGCCGGAGACCTTCAAGGCAGCGCTGCTTGCTTCGCGCGCCATCGCCTATTCGCTTACAGGCGCCAGCGGCCTCCATCTCCAGGAAGTGGCGCGGGCGCTCGGTATAGCAGATGAGGTCGAGGCACGCGCGGTGACCATTCCGGCGGGATTCACCGCCGAAAAACTGATTTCCGGCGAGGCGGATCTCGCCGTCCAGCAGATCAGCGAATTGATGTCGGTCGAGGGCGTCGACATTGTCGGCCCCTTCCCCGCAGTCTGGCAAAAGCACACCGACTTTTCCGCCGCCGCCTTCTGCGAGGCCCGTCGACCAGCCGAAGCCCTGGCCTTCATCGACCATCTGGCGAGCCCTGCTTCCATGCAGGCCTATGCCAATGCCGGACTGGCGCCGCGCGCCGCCGGCACATCTTCATGAGTCCGGCCATGTCCAGCAACAAGCCCAGAATTGTCCTTTTCCATGCCACCCCTGTGGCGATGGACCCGATCAAGACCGCCATGGCCGAACTGTGGCCGCAGGCCGAGCCAGTCAATCTGCTCGATGACGGGCTGACCATCGACCGGGCCAAGGAAGGCCCGGAAATGTCCGAGGAGCTGATCGACCGCTTCGTCGATTTCGGCCGCTATGCCAGGCGCATAGGCGCCGACGGCATCCTTATCACCTGTTCCGCCTTCGGGCCGGCCATCGATCGCATGGCGGCCGAACTGCCGCTACCGGTGCTGAAGCCCAACGAGGCGATGTTCCGCGATGCGATTGCCTCGGGCAAGCGCATCGGCATGCTGGCGACCTTCGCGCCCGCTGTGTCGACCATGGAGGAGGAGTTCCGCCAGTTCACACAGGAGGCGGGTGCTTCGGCCACGCTCGAAACCATCGTCGTGCCGGACGCCATCGACGCGTTGCGCAAGGGCGACGCCGCCACCCATAACAGGCTGGTCGCGGAATTTGCCCCTAGGCTCACCGAGCATGACGCGATCATGCTGGCGCATTTCTCGACCTCGCGCGCGGCGGAAGATGTGCGCCGCGCCGTCGAGCGGCCGGTCTTCACCGCGCCGGAAGCGGCGGTGATGCGCATGAAAACGCTGGTGGAGGGCTAGGCCGGCATGCTGCTTGGCGTAATTGCAGACGATTTCACCGGCGCAAGCGACATCGCCAACACGCTGACCCGCGGCCATAATGGCCAGGGCGGGTTGGCGACGGCGCAATATATCGGCGTGCCCGACCACGACGCGGCGCCGGATGTGGAGGCTGGCGTGGTTTCGCTGAAATCCCGTTCGGTCCCCGCCGAAGAGGCGGTCGAGCTCTCGCTTGCCGCACTCGCCTGGCTGCAGGCGCAGGGCTGCCGCCAGATCGTCTTCAAATATTGCTCGACCTTCGATTCGACCCCTGAGGGCAATATCGGTCCGGTCGGCGAAGCCCTTGCCAAGGCGGTCGGTACCGCTGGTGTCGTCGCATGCCCTGCCTTTCCTGCGACCGGGCGGACCGTCTATCAGGGCCATCTGTTCGTGCATGACCGGCTGCTGAGTGAGTCAGGCATGCAGAACCATCCGCTGACGCCGATGACGGATCCCGATATCAGGCGCTTTTTGCGCAAGCAAACACAAGACGATGTCGGGCTCGTGCTGGCGGCAACGGTGCATCAGGGCGCAGACGCCATCAAGGCGGCACTGCAGACAAGTGCCACGCACGGCGAGACGCTGGCGATCGTGGACGCCATCAGCGATGCGGATTTGGCCGAAATCGGCAAGGCCTGCGCCGACGCACCCCTGCTCACCGGCGGATCGGGCATCGCGCTTGGCCTACCCGGAAATTTCATTGCGCGAGGCCTCGCCAGCGGCAAGGCGGCCGGCTTTGCGGGAAGACCGGGTCCGGAGGCCATTCTTGCCGGCAGTTGCTCTGGCGCCACCCGCGGCCAGATCGGCGTCCATGCAAGCAGCCATCCGGTATTGGCGATCTCGGTAGACGATGTGATGGCCGGGCGCACCACGGCCGACGACCTCGTTTCCTTCATCACGGCCAATGAGGGCAATGCGCCGCTCGCCTATTCCTCCGCCACGCCCGAACAGGTGGCCGAGGCGCAGCGCCGCTACGGTCGCGAGGAAGTCGCCGGCCGGCTGGATGCACTCTTTGCCGACACGGCGCGGCGCCTGGTCGATGACGGCGTCAGGCGGCTGGTCGTCGCCGGTGGCGAAACCTCGGGCGCGGTCGCCCAGGCGCTCGATCTCGGCGACCTCGCCATCGGGCCAGAAGTGAGCCCGGGCGTGCCCGTCCTCGTCAGCCGGCGGCGCAACATCGCGCTGGCGTTGAAGTCCGGCAATTTCGGCGGCCCCGCCTTTTTCAATGACGCGCTTCGCGCACTGGCAGGAGACATAAGGTCATGAGCCAGGAACAGGAACTGCGCGAGAAACTGGTGCGGATGGGGGCGCTGCTCTACAATCGCCAGCTCGCCCATGGCAGCGCCGGCAATCTCTCCGTGCGGCTAGATGACGGGTCGATCCTGATCACGCCGACCAATTCGAGCCTCGGCTTCCTCGAGCCGGAACGTATCTCCAAGATCCGCCCGGATGGCGCGCTCATCGCCGGCGATCCGCCATCGAAGGAATATTTCTTCCATCTGGCCGTTTATGAAGAACGCCCCGCCGCCAGGGCGATCGTGCATCTGCATTCGACCTATTCGGTGGCGGTCTCGTGCCTTTGCCATGAGGAGACGGAAGACGTGTTGCCGCCGCTGACGGCCTATCATGTGATGCGCGTGGGCAAGCTGCCGCTGGTGCGCTATTTCCGACCCGGCGACCGTGCTCTGGCGAAAGCCGTGCGGGAAGCCTCGAAGGACCACCGTGCCATCATGCTCGCCAATCACGGCCCCATCGTCTCCGGCGCCACCATCGAGGAGGCGGTCTATGCCTATGAGGAGCTGGAGGAGACGGCGAAGCTCTATTTCATCATCGGCGATCGCAAGACTTCGCCCCTGAAGGCCGAACAGATCGCAGAGATCAACCGCACGTTCTCCAACTGAACATTTCGATCAAGCCCCGATCGGTAGCGATGGTTCTTGTAAGTCGGCTGCGGGCCTGCTCATCCCGCAGCCATTCCAATATCCCTGCCTAAGTGTTCAGTCTGTCTTGGGTCGGATTTAGGTTGAACCTTGAGCGGCCTGTCGACAAGCTGGAGCAACGAAATTGCGGCGCTTGTTCGCGACAACGTCTGTCCTGTCATTAGTCCTCGGGGGGCTGTAAGCACCTTCAAGACATTCAGGATCCGGCCAAGCGCTTGGATCTCTGACAACCTTCGAATTGCGTCGCCTGTTGTTAACCGCCAACGGCAAATTGCAAGGTATCCCCGGACCGCACCAACCCGAAGAGGCATGTTGATCTGAAGAGCGTCGGGACGGAAGCGCTTGCGGGCTAACTGGCGCCGGGAGCGCTAGTGGAGCTTAGGCAAGCCCGCTTTGCTCAAAGCTTATTGCGTCGACCCACTTCGGGCAGGACAAATCGCGTAAAATGCACGATGATGGGGGCCGCTTCCCACAGCGAGCGTGACACCTGTTCAAAATGCCATCAACTCCATGGAGTAGGTTGCAATGAACGCGCGGGACATACGATTTTTTTTCGACAGTGATCACCCCTTTGCGCGCCTGCCCACAACGATGGCCCGGGTTGGCAAAGTCGTCATGTCCGCAGCCTTGCTTTCCGGGGTTCTGGGCGAGGGAAAAGCAATTGCTCAACAACAGGATCCCCCCGTCGTATCCGTCGCCAAGCCGGTCGTCCGCGACATCGTCGAGGACGATGAGTTCGTCGGACGCTTCGAGGCAGTTGACGAAGTCACGATCCGCTCGCGTGTCAGCGGCTATCTCGAAGAAGTCCATTTCAAGGACGGCGCGCTCGTCAACAAGGGCGACCTGCTGTTCACCATCGACCAGCGTCCCTACGAGGCAGCCTATGATGCAGCTAAGTCGCAGGTCGACGTCGCAAGCAGCCTGCTCGACTTCACCAAGGTGCAGTTGGAACGCGCCGAGGAGCTCGCCAGGTCTGGCAATCTTTCAGCGGCAACACTCGACGACCGCAGGCGGGAATATCTCTCCGCCCAGGCCACGTTCCAAGGCGCGAATGCCTCGATGCGCAAGGCGAGCCTCGAGCTCGAATTCACCGAAATCAGAGCGCCTCTGACAGGCCGCATCGACCGCCGCCTCGTCTCGGCCGGCAATCTCGTCCAGTCCGATTCGACATTGTTGACGACGATTGTCGCCCAGGACCCAATCGACTTCTATTTTGACATCGACGAGCGGCTGTATTTCACCTATGCGGCCGACGCGCGTGAACGCGGGGGCACGATGCAGGACGGCGGCAGCGGGCTCGACGTGGTGGTTCGCATCGCTGACCAAAGAGAGGCCTCGTTCAAAGGCAAGCTCGACTTTGCCGAGAACCGCATCGACAGTGCGACCGGGACCATGCGGGTCCGCGCCCGCTTTCCGAATACCGGCGGCATTCTGCAGCCCGGTATGTTCGGGCGCATCAATGTGCCGGGTTCGCTCCCATACCGCGGCGTAATGCTGCCTGACGAAGCTATAGGCGCCGACCAGGATCGCCGTATCGTCTTCGTCGTCGATGACACCGAAACCGTTTCCGCCAAGCCGGTGCGCACTGGCCCGCGCATTGATGGTTATCGCGTCATCCGCGAGGGACTGACCGGCAACGAGACCATCGTGATCAACGGCCTGATGCGCGCCAGGCCCGGCGCCAAGGTGAAGGCCGAGATGGTCACCCTGCCCCCGACTGCCGAAACTGTCGGATTGCGGAAATGAGGTTCGCGCATTTTTTTGTCGATCGCCCGATCTTCGCCTCGGTCGTTTCCATCGTTCTGTTGATCGTCGGCGCCATCGCCTATACGCAGCTTCCGGTCGCGCAATATCCCGAGATCGCCCCGCCGACGATTGTCGTACGGGCGCAATATCCAGGTGCGGACGCCGAAACGGTCGCCGCAACCGTGGCGACGCCGCTGGAGCAGGACATCAACGGCGTCGAGAACATGCTTTACATGTCGTCTTACTCCACGGGCGACGGCGCCATGGCGCTGACCGTTACCTTCAAACTCGGCACCGATCTCGACCAGGCGCAGGTGCTGGTCCAGAACCGGGTATCCACAGCCGAGCCGCGCCTGCCCGAGGAGGTGCGCCGGCTCGGCGTCACCACCGCCAAGAGCTCGCCCGACCTGATGATGGTCGTGCATATGCTGTCGCCCGACGACACCTATGACCAGCTCTACGTTTCCAACTATGCCCGCTCGCGGGTGCGCGACGTGCTGCTGCGGCTGGACGGCGGCGGCGATCTCATCATCTTCGGCGAACGCGAATATTCGCTGCGTATCTGGCTTGACCCCGAGAAACTGTCGGCATTGGGAATGACCGCGAGCGACGTCGTGCAGGCCCTGCGCGACCAAAACGTGCAGGTGTCAGGCGGCTCCATCGGCGCGCCGCCAACAGATAGAAGTGTAGCGTTCCAATACACGGTCACGACGCAGGGGCGCTTTGAGGAAGCCCGCGACTTTCGCTATGTCATCGTCAAGTCAACCGAGGACGGCAGGCTGATCGCTCTCCAGGATGTCGCGCGGATCGAACTGGGGGCCCGCGACTACGTCACCAATTCCTATATCAACGGTAAGCAGGCGGTTGCGCTGGGGATTTTCCAGAGACCTGGCACCAACGCGCTCGCCTCCGCCGCCGAAATCCAGGCCAAGATGGCCGAACTCGCCCGCGATTTTCCACCCGGGCTCGCCTACCAGATCGTCTACAATCCGACCGAATTCATCTCGGAATCGATCAACGAGGTCTACAAGACGATCCTCGAGGCGATCGCGCTCGTCGTCATCGTCATCATCATATTCCTGCAGTCCTGGCGCATGGCGATCGTGCCTATCGTGGCTATTCCGGTCTCGCTCATCGGCACGCTGGCTGTCCTCTACGCCTTTGGTTTCTCGCTCAACATGCTGACGCTGTTCGGCCTGGTGCTGGCGATCGGCATCGTCGTCGACGACGCCATAGTGGTCGTCGAGAATGTCGAGCGCAACATCGCGCTTGGACGCCAGCCCAACGATGCCGCGCATCGAACGATGGACGAGGTCGGAACCGCCGTGCTGGCAATCTCACTGGTGCTGATTGCGGTCTTCGTGCCGACGGCCTTCATTCCGGGCATTTCCGGCCAGTTCTATCTGCAGTTCGCCGTTACAATTGCAGTGTCGACGGCCATTTCGGCAGTCAATTCGCTGACGCTGTCTCCGGCACTGGCCGCGCTGCTGTTCAAGCCGCATCATTCATCGGCGCCGCCGCGTTATATGCCGGCACGCTTCGGCCGCGCGCTCGCCAATGGCTTCAATCGCGGCTTCGATCGGCTGGCCGGCTATTACGCGCGCATCGTGCGTGTGCTGGTTGGCTCAACGGTGGCGCTGGTTGCGATGCTTGCGATATTTGCCGGGCTGATCTACGCGACCTATCATATGCTGCAGACGGTGCCACGCGGCTTCATCCCGACCATGGACCAGGGTTACGCCATCATCGTCGTCCAACTGCCCGAAGGTGCCTCGCTCGCCAGAACCGATGCCGTAGTGCTGCAGGCCTCGCAGATCATCCGCAATACGCCGGGGGTCATGGACGCGGTGGCGTTCGCCGGCTTCTCCGGCGCGACCTTCACCAATGCCAGCAATGCCGGCGCCATTTTTGCAACCTTCGATACCTTCGAGCACCGGCTGGCGGCCGGGCAGTCGGCCGACCAGGTCATCGGCAGCCTCTACAGCACGCTGCAAGGCATTCGCGAGGCCTTCATCATTGCCCTGCCGCCGCCGCCAGTGCCGGGCATCGGCAATTCCGGCGGCTTCAAGATGCAGATTCAGGAGCGGGCGAGCTCCGACGTCCGCCAGATTCTGCAGCTTGCCTATCAGATCGCCGGAGCGGCCAACCAGATACCCGGTCTGACCGGTGTTTTCACCACCTTTTCTGCATCGAGCCCGCAATTCTTCCTGCAGATCGATCGAGACAAGGCGCGCATCCTCAATGTGCCGATTCCGGCCATCTTCGAGACGCTGTCGATCAATCTCGGCACCTCCTATGTCAACGATTTCAATGCGTTCGGCCGCGTCTATCAGGTGCGGGCTCAGGCCGACCAGGCCTTCCGCCTCGACCGCGACGACATACTGAAGCTGAAGGTGCGCTCCGCTTCAGGTGCCCTGGTGCCACTCGGCACGCTGCTTGAAATCCGCGACGTCACCGGACCGGCACTGGTTCAGCGCTACAACATGTATGTCTCCGTTCCGCTGCAGGGCAACGCAGCGCCAGGCGTTTCGACAGGTGATGCGCTGGACAGGATGGAGGGAATTGCCGCACAGGTCCTGCCGCAGGGCACATCTTTCGAATGGACGGAACTCGCCTTGCAGGAGCGGCAAACGGGAAATACCGCGCTCTTGATATTCGGCCTTTCGGTGCTGTTCGTGTTCCTGGCGCTGTCCGCGCAGTATGAAAGCTGGATCATGCCATTTGCGATCGTGCTGATCGTCCCCCTGGGCATATTGGCAGCACTGCTCGGCGTGTCGTTGCGAGGTCTGGATAACAACATCCTTGTTCAGATCGGTCTGATCGTGCTGGTCGGCCTCGCGGCAAAGAACGCCATCCTGATCGTCGAGTTCGCCAGGCAGGCGCAGGAACGAGGCGCGACTGCGGTAGACGCGGCGGTCGAAGCCTGCCGGTTGCGGCTGCGGCCGATCCTGATGACGGCCCTTGCTCGCATTGCCTCAAGCAAAATGTTACCGATAGTGTTGATGCTCCAGCTGGGATGGCCATGGATCGCTGTTCCGGTTTGGGGGACGGATGGCGGGGCTCAGCATGGCGACACGGTCGGAAC
>NZ_RKST01000036.1 GCF_003934165.1 Borborobacter arsenicus
CATCCTCGATGGCGGCTGGATCGAGAGCTTGCCGCTATCACCTGCCACCGCTGCGGCAGCTCATACGAGCACTGTCGCCACCGCTGCCTTGGGTAACATTGATCGGTGAGGCAATAGGCGGAGCCTGCATCGTTGTGCGCAACAGATAGGTCTTCCGGCTCTATGCAATTTGCGCCAGCTTCGTTGTCTCGCTGAGCCAGGTGCCGATCTTCTTGCCCAGACGCTCGGGCGAAACCGGCTTGGGCAGATAGTCGTCCATCCCGGCCTCCAGGCACTTCTCGCGATCTCCCTTGAGCGCATGCGCGGTGACGCCGATGATGGGCGTGTGCATCCCGCTCGCCGCTTCGGCCTCGCGGATGGCGCGAGCGGCCTCATAGCCGTTCATCTCCGGCATTGACACATCCATCAAGATCAGGCGGGGCTTGAAGGCGCGGTACATCTCGACGGCCGTGCGGCCATTGGCGGCGATCTTGTAGGACAGGTCGAGGCCGGCCAGTATCTGGCCGAATACGAGCTGGTTGACCTCATTGTCTTCGGCCACGAGGATATCGAGCGGAACGCTTGCCGGCTGTTGCGCCTTCTCCTGGAGAGGAGCCGGGCTACGCAACACGGTGAAGGCGGCCGCCTGTGGCATTGCCGGCGCCTGTCTGGCGGGTTCGCGTTCATAACGCGCCCTGCCGATCTGTGTCCGCGCCTTCTGGATCGCGGCGATGACCGTTCCGAGCAGCACGGCGGAGCGTGCCGGCTTGGTCAGATGGGCAGCGATACCGTAGTCCAGCATGAGGCGGCCGAAATCGATCTGGTCGACGGATGTCAGCAGTACGATCGGTATCGAGGCGAGCCGGCTATCTGCGCACATCGCCTTGGCGACATCGGCGCCGTTCATTCCGGGCATCTGATAGTCGAGGATGACGCAATCGACGGTGGCGCCAAGCTGGCAGGCCCGGTCAAGGAAGGCGAGCCCGATCGCCCCGGAATCGGCGGCAGCGCAATCGAAACCCCAGCTTCTGAGCTGTTCGAGCAGGATATCCCGGTTGACCGGATTGTCGTCGATCACCAGTACGCGGGCGCCGGTGACGTCCGTCGGTACGATCTCGGTCTGCGGGGCGGCTTCATGCACGGGCAGGCCGGCGGTGAACCAGAACACAGAGCCGCGGCCGATCTCGCTTTCTATGCCGATCTTGCCGCCCATCAGATCGACCAGCCGGGCGGCGATCGCCAGACCCAGGCCGGTGCCTTCGTGACGGCGGGTCGAGGAGCCATCGACCTGCGCGAATTTCTCGAAAACGGCGTCCAGCTTGTCGGCGGGGATGCCGATGCCGGTATCTTCGACCCGGACCTTCAGTTCAGCGACGTCGTTGACGACCGAACCGGAAACATCGATGAGCACATGGCCCTTCTCGGTGAATTTCACCGCATTGCCGAGCATATTGGTGATGATCTGGCGAAACCGTCCGACATCGCCGACCACGTGGTCCGGCAGGCGCGGATCGACGCGCACGATAAGCTCGAGGTTCTTTTCCGCCACGCGCGCCGACACCAGCGTGGCGACATCCTCGACCGCCTCGACCAGCTTGAAGGGCGCGGGATCAAGCGTGAGTTGCCCGGCATTGATCTTGGAGAAATCCAGGATGTCGTTGATGATCGTCAGCAGCGCATTGCCCGACTTGACGATCACGTCGGTGAAGGTCTTCTGGCGCGGCGTCAGTTCCGTCTTGGCGAGCAGTTCGGCCATGCCCAGCACACCGTTCATCGGCGTGCGGATTTCATGGCTCATATTGGCGAGAAACTCCGACTTGGCGCGGTCGGCGGCTTCCGCACGGAAAAGGGATTGCGCCGATTCGCTGAATGCACGGCGGATTGCCTTTTCCATCGGGCGGAAGATCCAGATGCCGACCAGCGCCAATATGGCAATCAGAAGAACGCTGGAATAGGACAGGATCTTGTTGCCGCGCCGTTCGACGAGCGCGCGTTCCTTGTCCAGTGCGGTTCGCGCTCGAACCAGCGCCGGCTGGACGAACAGCTCGTTCTGGTTGCGGATTTCGCGATTGCTCCACTCGTCGATCTTCTCGATACCGGTGAGGGCGCGCAGATTGCGGACGATATCGCGTGCCGACCAGAATAAATCGCCATTGACCGAGCTGGAATAGAGTTCATCCATGGTCTTGCGTGAAAGATCGGGGCTGACGGCGGCGAGAGCTGCCGTCAGCTCGTCAATTTGCATACTGAGGCGGTCGGCATGGCCGATTGCGGCATTGCCCAGTTCGGCCCGGTTTTCTGCACGCCAGGCCGTTGCCGTCGTTTCGGAGAAAGTGGTGGCGTTTCTGAGGTCGCGCGCCAGCATCGTCAGGCGACCGCCGATCTGGTCGATCTCCTGGCGAAACCAGTTCATGTTGTTCACGGTATAGAGGATCGCACCGGAGGTGAGCGCAAAGACAAGCAGACCCGACAGGTAGCGAAGCCGGATCGACCGGATGAATGACGAATAATCGGGCACGTTGTCTCCCCCCGAACACGAACGTGACAATGCTCGGAGGGATTAGTCGGCATTTGAATTAAAAATTCGTTCAATTGTACCGACCGGCCGCCAGTCGGGGGGCCGCGAGGCGATGCTAATTGCGCCGGTTCGCAACAAAGCCGGCCGCCTGCTTCAGGCGCTCCGCGCTTTCCCCATAAGGTTCCAGCAAGGCGTTTGCCTGTTCGACCAGTCCCGATAGTTGCCGGCGTGCCCAATCAATGCCGTGGCGGGCGACCAGCGTCGCCTTGCCGGCCGACTGGTCCTTTCCGGTAGCCTTGCCCATCGTCTCGGTATTGGCTGTGAGGTCCAGCATGTCATCCGCAAGCTGGAAGGCCAGGCCGATGGCCGCGCCGAATTCGCCAAGCCTCTCGCGGTCGGATGGCGGAGTCCCCGCCAGGATAGGGCCGGCCTCGCAGCCGAAACGTATCAGGGCTCCGGTCTTCATCGCCTGGAGACGGATGATGCCGTCATCGTCGGGCACGACGGTCGCGGCCTCCAGATCGAGCGCTTGGCCCCCAGCCATTCCGCCCATTCCGGCTGCCCGTGCCAGTTCGAGCACGAGGTCGATCCGGCGTTTGGCATCAAGTGCCGTGGCCGGGTCGGCGATGATATCGAAGGCGAAGGTGAGCAGGCTGTCACCGGCAAGGATGGCGGTCGCCTCGTCAAATGCCCGATGAACGGTCGGCTGGCCGCGACGCAGATCGTCATTGTCCATCGAGGGCAGGTCGTCATGGATCAGCGAGTAGCAATGGACACATTCAAGTGCGGCGGCGACCCGCAATGCCGCTGCAGGATCGCCGTCGAACAGCCGGGCGCTCTCCAGGACAAGAAACGGCCGCAGGCGCTTGCCGCCGTTGAGCACACCGTGGCGCATTGCCTTCAGCAGCTGCTGTGGCCGTGCGATCTCGCCGCTCAGCAAATGTTGCTGGTCCAGCAATTGCCGCAGCAAAGCCTCCACGGCTTCAGCGCGGCTTTCCAGATGGGCTTCGAACGTCAACGTGCTGTCATCGATCATGCCGCGACGATTTACGGTAATCTCCGTGCCGGTCAAGCCGCAGCAACGACGGTTTGAACCGGGCTGCCTGGTCCGCCGTGTCTTCAGAGATTGCACTGAAGGCCGCGCGCCATTATGCCGAAGCTAAAAGATGAAGAGGCGAACGGCTTGGACGAACCGATCATCGATCCTGAGACCGAGGGGCTCGCGATGGCGCCGAAGCAGAAGACGAGGGCGCGCCGCCGGCCGGGCGCGTGGATTCGCCGCATCGCGCTTATCGGCATCTCTGTCGCTCTCATGCCGGTCTTCCTGACGATCCTTTATGTACCGGCCTTCGTTCATCCGATCTCGACGCTCATGCTCGGCGATCTGGCGACATTTTCCGGCTATGACCGGCGTTGGGTTGCGATCGACGAAATAGCGCCGGTGCTCGTCCACTCGGTCATCATGTCGGAGGACGGGCAGTTCTGCTCGCATCGCGGCATAGACTGGAACGAGCTCAGGGTGGTGATAGATGACGCGATGGCGGGCGAAGCGGCGCGCGGTGCCTCGACCATTCCGATGCAGACGGTGAAGAACCTGTTCCTGTGGCCCGGCCGATCGGTTGTGCGCAAGGCGGTCGAAGTGCCGCTGGCGGTGTATTTCGACGCGATCCTGACCAAGAAGCGGATCATGGAGATTTATCTCAATGTTGCCGAATGGGGACCGGGCATCTATGGCGTCGAGGCTGCCGCACAGTATCATTTCGGGATCGCCGCCAGCCGGTTGTCGGCGCGGCAGGCCGCACTTCTAACGGTCGCGCTGCCCAATCCATACACCCGCAATCCATCCAAGCCCGGGCCCGGCTTGAAGCGGCTGGCCAATCTGATCCAGCGCCGCGCGTCGCGCGCGGGCGGCTATGTCGGCTGTGTCGGCTGATCGATATTAAAAAAATCGCGGCGGTGCTGGTCAAAGCCAAGATTGCCGTGTATAGGCACGCGCACTTATCCCAGTTTCCGGCCCATGGAATGCGGCCCTTTCACGAGGGCGGTATACCGGGCTTTACGATCGATGGAGTGATTCCATGGCTGTGCCAAAACGAAAAACCTCGCCGTCCAGGCGCGGCATGCGCCGTTCGGCCGATGCGCTGAAGGCCCCGACCTATGTCGAGGACAAGAATTCGGGCGAGATGCGCCGCCCGCATCATATCGACCTGAAGACCGGCATGTATCGCGGCCGCCAGGTTCTGACGCCGAAGGAAAGCTGAGCCGCTTTTCCGACGCCTCATGCAGACTTGATCAGGACCGGACTCGCTCCGGTCCTTTTTGCGTTGGAGCCATAACGGTTCGCGGCGATGTGAATTTGGCTACGCTACGCAGCATTCCGGGATGACGCCGAAATAGCAACGCCACCTTCGGCCAGACGAGCCCGGCAATGGCGTAGCGACATCCGCCGTCATCCCGGCCAAGGGAGTGAAACGACCGCGAGCCGGGACCCATTCCCCGTGACGTCGAATGGGAAGCGGACCCACAAAATGCGTCTTCCCCGCCCCTCTCCGTCTCGGCTTTGCCTCGACACCTCTCCCCAGAGGGGCGAGGAACCCAGGTCCTGAAAGGTCTTAGCCACAGTTTTCCGTTCGGAGCATGCCAACATTTCTTCTGCGCGGCGGCGACTGTCGTCGCGGTCACCGAATGGATCCCCGAGTTCCGGCGGTTCGCTGCGCTCACCACCGGCCTCGAGGATGACGAAGAGGCGGTGGCGGCTCTCACATCTCCCATCTCCGGTTTGTTGACGCAAACCAGCTCTCCCGGTGGGGCGAGGAACCCCCGTCCTGCGAGGGTTACGAGGAACCCAGGTTCTGTAAAGGCGGTGGCTGTCGCCAAAGTCACGGCATGGATCTCGGGTCAAGCCCGAGGATGACGAAGGGAAAAGGGAAAGGCCCCCCTTACCCAGCTCGCTGCGCGCCTCGGCCCTTCGCTAGGGCTCCGGGCGTTCGAAACTCAAAAAGCCAAATCGTTGGCTTTTTGCCGGCCTACGGCCGGACGTTTCTCACCCCATCGAATCGATCTTGCGCTGCATGGCGGCGATCTGCTCCTTCAATTCCTGAAGGTCGTCGGACTTTGCCGGCGCGTCTTTCTTCGGCGGCTCGGCGCTACTTCCGGCCGCGCCCGGCGTGAACATGCGCATGGCGTTCTGGAACATTTCCATGTTGCGGCGCGTCTGCTCTTCAAGGGCTTTCATCGGCCCGAGTTGCATCATGTCGACCGTCGATTTGCCGAATGCCGACTTCATCTGCTCGCGAAAGCGTTCCTGCTCCTTGGCGAAGGCAGTCATCGATTGTTCGAGAAAGCTCGGGACGATCATCTGCATCTGGTCGCCGTAGAAGGCGATGAGCTGGCGCAGGAACGGGATCGGCAGCATGTTCTGCCCATCCTTGTTTTCAAGTTCGAAGATGATCTGCGTCAGCACCGGATGGGTGATGTCATCGCCCGTCTTGGCGTCCTGCACCGTGAAGTCTTCGCCCTTCTTGACCATGTCGGCCAGATCTTCCAGCGTCACATAGGTGCTCGTCCCCGTATTGTAGAGGCGGCGGTTTGCGTATTTCTTGATCACCACCGGATCGTCTTTCGCGGGCATCAACATCCTCCCCGGAGACCGGATTGCCCATGCGGCAGCCGGCTGCGATTGCACCGGGTCGAGGATATGCGCAAAGCATGCGCAATTCCAAGCGCTTTGTGCAGTGCGCAATTTTTACGGCCCGCAACAGCCTTGCCGCGCCAATGTTTCAGCCGCTCCGGCCGGCATAACCAGCGATCTCCAACACATTTCCGATTTGACTCAGGTCCGCGAAAGGGCAAGAAAAGTCGATATACCGGACTTGATGCTGTCCGTTCCCAATTCGTCGTGGAGACAAAAATGCCCGCTTCCCAAGCTATCGTCATTGCCAGTGCCGCCCGCACCCCTGTCGGTTCCTTCAACGGTTCCTTCGCCAATACGCCCGCCCATGAGCTTGGCGCGGTCGCGATCAAGGAAGCCTTGGCACGGGCCGGTGTCGATGGCGCGGAGGTCGACGAGGTGATCCTCGGCCAGGTGCTGACGGCCGGGCAGGGCCAGAATCCGGCCCGCCAGGCTTCCATGGGCGCCGGCCTGCCAAAGGAAACGACGGCCTGGAGCCTCAATCAGGTTTGTGGGTCGGGCCTTCGCTCAATTGCGCTCGGCATGCAGCAGATTGCCACCGGCGACGCCAGGATCATCGTTGCCGGCGGCCAGGAGTCGATGTCGCTGTCGCCCCACTGCCAGCATCTGCGCGGCGGCGTGAAGATGGGTGATTTCAAGCTGATCGACACCATGATCAAGGACGGGCTGATCGACGCTTTCTATGGCTACCACATGGGCAATACGGCCGAGAACATCGCCCGCCAGTGGCAGCTCAGCCGCGACGACCAGGACCAGTTCGCCCTTGCCTCGCAAAACAAGGCGGAAGCCGCCCAGAAAGCCGGCAAGTTCAAGGACGAGATCGTTGCGGTGACGGTGAAGGGCAGGAAGGGCGACACCATCGTCGACCAGGACGAATATATCCGCCACGGTGCGACGATCGATGCCATGCAAAAGCTGAAGCCGGCCTTCGACAAGGAGGGCACGGTGACGGCCGGCAATGCATCCGGCCTCAATGACGGCGCGGCCGCAGTCGTGCTGATGACCGAAGACGAAGCCGCCCGGCGCGGGATCACGCCGCTCGCGCGCATCGCGTCGTGGGCAACCGCCGGCGTCGATCCGCAGATCATGGGCACAGGACCGATCCCCGCCTCGCGCCGCGCGCTGGAAAAGGCCGGCTGGTCGGTGGGCGATCTCGACCTGGTGGAAGCCAATGAGGCGTTCGCCGCCCAGGCCTGCGCGGTCAATCGCGACATGGGCTGGGATTCGTCGCTTGTGAACGTCAATGGCGGAGCGATTGCCATCGGCCATCCGATCGGCGCGTCGGGCGCCCGCATCTTCAACACGCTGGTCTTCGAAATGCGCCGCCGCGGCGCGAAGAAGGGCCTTGCCACGCTGTGCATCGGCGGCGGCATGGGCGTGGCCATGTGCGTGGAAGCGATGGGGTGAATGGAAAAATGGTGAATGGTGAATGGAGGGTCAAACGGCTTCTCCATGACCATTCACCATTCACCACTCACCATTCACTCAGGGAGGACCACCATGAGCAGAGTAGCAATCGTCACCGGCGGCACCCGCGGCATCGGCGCGGCCATCGCCATTGCCTTGAAGACTGCCGGCTGCAAGGTTGCCGCCAACTATGCCGGCAATGACGAGGCAGCGGCCAGGTTCCGCGATGAAACCGGCATAGAAACCTATAAATGGTCGGTCGCCGACTATGATGCCTGTGCCGCCGGCATCGGCCAGGTGGAGGCCGATCTCGGGCCTGTCGATATCCTCGTCAATAATGCCGGCATCACTCGTGATGCACCCTTCCACAAGATGACGCGCGAGCAATGGCGCGAGGTGATGGAAACGAACCTCAACGGCGTGTTCAACATGACCCATCCGCTCTGGGGCGGCATGCGCGAGCGAAAATTCGGCCGCGTCATCACGATCTCTTCGATCAACGGCCAAAAGGGGCAATTTGCCCAGGCGAATTATTCGGCGGCCAAGGCGGGCGATATCGGTTTCACCAAGGCGCTCGCCCAGGAAGGTGCCCGCAACGGCATCACCGTCAATGCGATCTGCCCCGGCTATATCGCAACCGACATGGTGATGGCTGTGCCCGAGAAGGTGCGCGAATCGATCATCGCCCAGATTCCGGTCGGCCGGCTCGGCGAGGCCGACGAGATCGCGCGCTGTGTGGTCTTCCTGGCATCGGACGATGCGGGTTTCATCACCGGCTCGACCATCACCGCCAATGGCGGCCAGTATTTCGTGTGAGCCGATGGCCGGGACGCGACCCTGAAAGCCGCGTCCCGTGCAGCAATATCAATCGTCGCCGAACAGCGACTTGTGGGCGATGCCGGCCAGCGCGGCGCCGACGATGGGCGCGACCCAGAACAGCCAGAGCTGCTGAAGTGCCCAGCCGCCGACGAAGAGTGCCGGGCCGGTCGAGCGGGCCGGATTGATGGAGGCATTGGTCACCGGAATGGCGACCAGATTGGTGAGGGTCAACGCGAGGCCTATGGCGATGCCGGCAAAGCCGGCGGGCGCGTGACTGGCAGTTGCGCCCAGGATGATCATCACGAACATGAAGGTCAGCACGATTTCCGCCACCAGTCCTGCGCCCATGGAGTAGCCCCCAGGCGAATGCTCGCCATAGCCATTGGCCGCAAAACCATTGGCGAGCGAAAAGTCCACCTTGCCGCTGGCAACGACAAAAAGCAGTGCCGAGGCAATGACCGCCCCAACCAGCTGGGCGATGACATAGGGCACCAGGTCCTTGGCCGGCAGCCGTCCGGCAACTGCCAGGCCGACCGACACCGCCGGATTGAAGTGGCCGCCCGAAATGCCGCCCACGGCATAGACCATCGTCAACACCGTCAGGCCGAAGGCAAGCGCAACGCCTAAAAATCCGATACCGAGATCGGGGAAACCGGCCGCAAGAACCGCACTGCCGCAACCACCGAAGACAAGCCAGAAAGTGCCGAGCAATTCTGCGAACAAACGTCTGGACATTTCTTGTCCCTCCCTCATGAGAACCGCAAAAGGGAGTCACGAAATTTTTCGGATGGCAATACGCAATACACCTTGGGGCGACATGCCGGCGAGTGTCACCACTATCTGGTAGCAAGCCGATGCCTGGATGGCTCAGGGCCGCGTAGAAGGCGTAGTGAAACGGCACATATTCGTTGCCTGCCATCCCTCAGAGATTGTGAGTCATTGACTGAAAGCAGACCTGCTGCATGAAATCTCGTATCTTGCTCAGCCTCCGCCACAATATGTTGTCGTGAACAAAACGGGAAATCGACTGGATCACTGATTCGTCGCCGCTTCGTTCTATTTTTGGCTGGAATGTTAATCTCGCTGAGGCTGGTCTTCGTGAAGCTGGTCATCCATCGTTAAACAATGGTGTCGGTTCCTTGACGCCGCCACTCTCTTGCGGCCTCCGATCGGGCCTCAACCTGAAAAGCTTAACGAGCGTGCCGGATTCGGTCGAAAATCGCTGGTCGACCGATTCAGCATGTGGGCCATTAGCGCCTGTCAAGTCCTACATCTTGTAGGGAACAAAGCCGGAAACCGGTTGAATCAGCGATTCGTCGCCGATTCGTTCCGCATTTGAACGAAAGGTTAACCGGCTCAGAGATCGCGGGAGCACTGGCGGGAAAACATATTATATTTCAATAGCTTACCAAGATTTATATTTGTTGTGTCCGCAAAAGTTAACATCAGGGCGTGAGTCTGATGATGCCGGAAAAGCGGTGATTCAGCATCTGGTGGAATCATCGGCCAAAACACTAGATGTTGGGGTGAACAAAAGCTGAATCCGATGGAGTCAGCGATTCGTCGCCGATTCGTTCCAGACTCGTTCCGCCGTTAATTGTCCAACATTCCGCTTTCGTTTCCGCGTTTGACTGCCTATCTGTCGAGAGGAGAACTTGCCCGGAAATTACCGCGTTGGCCTGTCATCATGGCTTGCGAGGCGCCGCGTGGGAAAGGCCGAACCGCCTGCGATGAATATCCAGCCCCGACAAACCGAACCGCTTCTGCTTTCCGGCCGCGACGTGACGGCCGTGCTGGGGCCGACCAATACGGGCAAGACGCATCTGGCGATCGAGCGGATGGTGGCGCATGAAAGCGGCATCATCGGCCTGCCGCTCCGGCTTCTGGCCCGCGAGGTCTATGGGCGCGTCTGCGAAAAAGTCGGTGCGCATAAGGTTGCGCTGGTCACCGGCGAGGAAAAGATCCTGCCGGCCGGTGCGCGCTATTCCGTCTGCACGGTCGAGGCGATGCCGCGCGAGACCGATGCCGCCTTCGTGGCGATCGACGAGGTGCAACTCGCCGGCGATCTGGAGCGCGGCCACATCTTCACCGACCGCATCCTGCATCTGCGCGGCAGGCAGGAGACGCTGCTTCTCGGGGCCGCGACCATGCGGGGCATATTGGAGCGGCTCTTGCGCGGCGTTTCGGTCGTCACCCGGCCGCGCCTGTCGCATCTGGCCTATTCCGGTTCCAAGAAGCTCACCCGTCTGCCGCGCCGCTCGGCGGTGGTCGCCTTCTCGGCCGACGAGGTCTATGGCATTGCCGAACTGATCCGCCGCCAGCGTGGCGGCGCGGCGGTCGTGCTTGGCGCGCTGAGCCCGCGCACCCGCAACGCCCAGGTCGCGCTCTACCAGAATGGCGACGTCGATTATCTGGTTGCCACCGACGCCATCGGCATGGGGCTCAATCTCGATCTCGACCATGTCGCCTTCGCGCAGAACCGCAAATTCGACGGTTTCCAATATCGCAACCTGACGGCGGCCGAACTCGGCCAGATCGCCGGCCGCGCAGGCAGGCATGTGCGCGACGGCACTTTCGGGGTCACGGGCCAGGTCGATCCGTTCGATGAGGAACTGGTCGAAAAGATCGAGGGCCATGACTTCGAGCCGGTGAAGGTGCTGCAATGGCGCACGGCGCAGTTCGACTTTTCCAGCCTCGATGCGTTGAAGCGCTCCATCGAGGCGACCGCACCGGTCGAGGGGTTGACGCGGGCGCTCCCGGCTGTCGATGCGCAGGCGCTGGAGCAGTTGTCGCGTGACCCAGACGTCAAGCCTCTCGCAACCGGTCGCGACCGGGTGGCGCTGTTGTGGGAAGTCTGCGCGCTGCCCGACTATCGCCGCATCGCGCCGGCGCAGCATGCCGACCTGATCGCCTCGATCTTCGTGGATATCGCCGATCGCGGCCATGTCGATGAAAACTACATGGCCGAACAGGTGCGCCGGGCCGACACGACAGAGGGCGACATCGACACCTTGTCCCATCGCATCGCCCAGATCAGGACCTGGACTTATGTGTCCAACAGGCCAGGCTGGCTGGCCGATCCGGCACACTGGCAGGAAAAAACACGTGAGATCGAAGACAGATTGTCGGATGCGCTGCATGAGCGGTTGACGAAACGCTTCGTAGACCGCAGGACTTCCGTCCTCATGCGCCGCCTTAGAGAAAATACCATGCCAGAAGCAGAAATCAGCCCGACCGGAACCGTCCTTGTGGAAGGACACCATGTCGGGGAATTGCAAGGGTTCAGGTTCACCGCCGACCAGAGCGCGGCGGGCGAGGATGGGAAGGCCGTGAAAGCGGCCGCCCAGAAGGCGCTCGGCGTCGAGTTCGAACTGCGGGCGGAGCGCTTTTCGATTTGCGCCAATGGCGACCTCGCACTGGGGTCTGACGGCACATTGCGCTGGATCGGCGCGCCGGTCGGCACGCTCGTGGCAAGCGAGGATGTGCTGAAGCCGCGCGTGATCCTGTTTGCCGATGAGCAACTGACCGGCCCGGCCCGCGACAAGGTGGCGGCGCGCGCCGAGCGTTTCGTCAATTTCCAGATCGAAAGCCTGCTCAAGCCGCTGATCGACCTGAAAAATGCCGAACAGCTCGCCGGCATTGCGCGCGGCATCGCTTTCCAGCTCGTCGAGAATTTCGGCCTGATCAACCGGCGCGACATTGCCGCCGACATCAAGGCGCTGGATCAGGAGGGACGGGCCGCCCTGCGCCGCTTCGGCGTGCGCTTTGGTGCCTATCACATCTTTGTGCCCGCCCTTCTGAAACCTGCCCCCGCCGGGCTGGTGACGCTGCTTTGGGCACTGGCCAATGACGGCAAGGACAAGCCCGGTTTCGGTGACGTGGTCAATGCGCTGGCGGCTGGCCGCACCTCCGTCGTCATCGATCCGGCTTTCGACAAGGCGTTCTACAAGCTTGCCGGTTTCCGCAATCTTGGCCGTCGCGCGGTGCGCGTCGATATCCTCGAACGCCTGGCCGACCTGATCCGCCCGGCGCTCGCCTGGAAAACCGGAACGGGCCCACGCCCGGACGGGGCCTATGACGGCAATGTCTTCCTGGTGACGCCGGCGATGATGTCGATCCTGGGGGCGACAGCCGAAGACATTGAAGAAATCCTGAAGGGGCTCGGCTATCGCGCCGAAGCCAAGCCGGCTATCGAGGTGAAGGCACGGCTGGAGGCGCTTGATGAAGCCACGCGACAGGCCGCGCAATCAGCGTTGACGGCGAAAGCCGCCGAGCAGCAGGCGGTGAACGAGGCCGCTTCCGCATCGGGTGAGGCTGCCGAGACTGTTGTGGCCGAGCCGGAAGGCGGTGCAGCGGTCGCTGAAACGGGGGAAGCTGCGGGAGCCGAGGTTCACTCGGCCATTGCGGAAGATACCGCTGCCGAACCGGCAATGGGCGAAGCCGCCTCGGAGGAGCAGCCCGCGTCGCTAGACGCGCCGGAATCAGGCTCGCTGGCCGAGGCCGTGGAAGCGGAGCCTGCATCTGAGGCCTCCGAGATTGAAAATGCTGGAGTGCCTTCCTCGGAAGAAGGGCCTGACGCCGCTATCGCAGCATCGGCACCGGAAACACCTGCCGAGGAACCGAAACCGATCCTTCTGTGGCGGCCGGCACGATTCGAGCAGCGTCCGCGTCATCGTCAAGACAATCGCCAGCGTGGCGGACAGGCGGAGGCCCGCGGCAACGCCGGCGCCCAGCGCAAGGAGGGCGAACGTCCAGCCCGTGATGGCGACAGGCAGGGTCGTGAACAGGGCGGGAAGCAACGTTTCGACCGCAGCAAGTTCAAGGGCAAGCACGGCAGGCCAAATGTCGAAGGGGGGCGCCCCGATCGGCGCGAGGATCGCCCTAAGGGCGGTTTTCAGGCAAAGCCGCGCGAGGAACGGCCCGCGCGCATCGATCCGGATTCGCCCTTTGCCAAGCTCGCCGCGCTGCGCGACCAGCTCAAGAAGTAGATGACGGCGGAGGGTCGCCAGCGCATCGACAAATGGCTGTTCTTTTCGCGCGCGGTCAAGTCACGTTCGCTTGGTGCGAAACTGGTCCAGGCGGGACGTGTACGACTAAATGGCGAGAAGATCAGCCAGCCGGCAGAGTCTGTTAGGCCAGGCGATGTGCTGACCCTGACGCTGGATCGGCGCATCCTCGTCTACAAGGTGCTGGCGCCAGGCAGCCGCCGCGGCCCCGCCGAGGAAGCGCGAACCCTTTACGAGGATATGTCGCCTGAGCCTACTCCCCCCGGCCAGGCGCCGATGGATGCGCAAGTTCCCTTGCGCGATCTGGGAAGCGGCCGGCCTACCAAGCGCGAAAGACGTCAGATCGACCGCCTGCGCGGTAACGACTGACAAGTGGCCCCGGATTCACGGCTCCGGTCGATGTCGTATCTGTCGCCGTTACGGGCAATTCTAGTCCTTGCAAGAGTTCGGCAAAGTGGTTACCTGACGCGTGTCCGGCGCATGGGTTCGAGGAAATCGAGTGGATTTTTGAGGCGCGTGCGTCGATCCACAAGGCTGCGGCGCCTTTTGCATCGCTCGAGGCGGCGTTGTCGTGGGAGACACCAAGTCCCGGAGCAGCACTATGACCTATGTCGTGACCGAAAATTGCATCAAGTGCAAATATATGGATTGCGTCGAGGTCTGTCCGGTGGACTGCTTCTACGAAGGCGAGAACATGCTCGTCATCCACCCCGACGAATGCATCGACTGTGGGGTCTGCGAGCCCGAATGCCCGGCCGACGCGATCAAGCCGGATACCGAGCCCGGACTGGAGCAATGGCTTCAGCTCAATGACGAATATGCCTCCAAATGGCCTAACATCACAGCCAAGAAAGATGCACCGGAGGATGCCAAGGCGTTCGACGGCATGGAAGGCAAATTCGAGACGTATTTTTCAGCGGAGCCAGGCCAAGGCGACTAAGACTAAAGTTGAGCATTTTTGTCCGCTTGGCGTCCGGGAGGGCGCAAGCGCCTTCGCGCCTGCAGCAAACCCTTGATTCTTGCAAGTTTTTGTGTTAAGTATCCACACAATATGCCGCTGACACATCGTCGATCTATGGCGCTACGCCCTAATCACTGAAAGGTGACGCAAGTACCGGACCGAGGCGACTTGGGCCGACAGGCGCGATAAGGCGCGTGTTCGGCTCGGCTTTCAGGACCGGCGGTTCACCTCGTTTGCGGCATCCCTTCGGCCTCTAAGGGCCGTGCCACAGGTCTGCCGGCGTGCTAGCCGGGACCACAGAAGGAGTGCAGGGCGTAATGGCAACCACCACCTCGCAAAAGAAGTCGACAGCAGGCCGTCACGGCTTCAAGACCGGCGAGTATATCGTCTACCCGGCGCATGGCGTCGGCCAGATCGTGACCATTGAAGAACAAGAAGTCGCAGGCCACAAGCTGGAACTCTTCGTCATCGATTTCCAGAAAGACAAGATGCGCCTGAAGGTGCCGGTGGCCAAGGCCACGTCGATCGGCATGCGCAAGCTGTCGGAGACGGATTATGTCGATCGCGCGCTCAAGGTGCTGCAGGGCCGCGCCCGCGTGAAGCGCACCATGTGGTCGCGCCGTGCGCAGGAATATGATGCCAAGATCAACTCCGGCGACCTGATCTCGATCTCGGAGGTCGTGCGCGACCTGTTCCGCGCCGAGAACCAGCCCGAGCAGTCCTATTCCGAGCGCCAGCTTTATGAAGCGGCACTTGACCGCATGGCGCGCGAAATCGCTGCGGTGAACCGGCTGTCGGAAACCGAAGCGGTGCGCTTGATCGAGAGCAATCTTGCCAAGGGCCCCAAGCGGGGTGCCAAGGCAGAGGCCGACAATGAGGAAGCCGAGCAGGAAGAAGCGGCATAAGCTTCCAGGAGACGTTTTTGAAAACCCGGCCCAGGCGGCCGGGTTTTTTGTTTGAGCAATGCGCAGTGGCGGAGTGTGGCGCGGGCCTGTTTGCGCTTGCCACCTTGCCACGGGCGCCTACAATCACGGGCAGGTCGAGCAGGGAGCGTTGCCATGAATGAAGATGCTTTCAACATGTCCATCCGCAAATTCCTCAAGGAAGTCGGGGTTACCTCGCAACGTGCTATCGAGGCTGCAGTGCGCGACGGCAAGGTGAGCGGCAACAAACTGCGTGTGCGCATGACGCTGACCGCCGAAGGCACCAGCCTCAACCACGAGGTGGACGGCGAAATCAAGCTGACCTGATCGCGGTGCCGCCAGAGGTAGGCCGGCACCTGGCTCAGCCGGTTGGTCAACTGACCCGGAAGCCTAACCCTGCCGGCCTGCGATGCGTTTTGGCCGTGACCCATCGATCACAGCATTCAGGCGCGCGACTGACAATCTGCACCTGAAATATTGGCCCCAATCCCGTCTCGGAGCGCTCAAGCGTCCGAGCCCGTCCGCCCGCGTAAAACCCAATCCCTCTGCGAGCCGGCACGCGCCCACAAGCATATTGCAGGATCGGGGCGGAACATTCCTTGGAAATCAGCGTTCTAAAGCCTGTAGGGCACAGCGCCGCATAGTCAACCCCGGCCCGGTTTGGAGGCAAGCGCGGTTCATCGACCAGCCGCGAAGGCGCCGGAGATCAGGAGCGCAAAATGACCGAGGATACCGCCAAGCGGACCATGATCCGAGCTGCCATGAAGGCACCCTATCTGGATCGGGAGGAAGAGCACGACCTGGCATTGCGGTGGCGGGACCACCATGACCAGGCCGCCATGCACCGTATCACCACGGCGCATATGAGGCTGGTCATCGCCATGGCGGCAAAGTTCCGCTATTTCGGCCTGTCGATGGGAGATCTCATCCAGGAAGGCCATATCGGCCTGCTGGAAGCGGCGGCGCGTTTCGAACCGGACCGCGAGGTCCGTTTCTCGACCTATGCCACCTGGTGGATCCGCGCTTCCATGCAGGACTACATATTGCGCAACTGGTCCATCGTGCGGGGCGGCACCAGTTCGGCGCAAAAGGCGTTGTTCTTCAACCTGCGGCGGCTGCGCGCCAAGCTGGCGCAAGGGTCCGAGACGCTCTCAGGCACGTCGCTCTACAAGGAAATCTCCTCGACGCTGGGCGTTCCCGAGGCCGATGTGGCAATGATGGATTCCCGGCTCTCGGCCCCGGACACCTCGCTCAATGCGCCTCTCATCGATGATGGCGGAGCGTCCTCCGACCGCATGGATTTCCTGGTTTCGGACGATCCGCTTCCGGATGAGATCGTCGGCGAGGCAATAGATATAGAGCGGCGTTCGGGATGGCTCAGAAACGCGCTTGGCGTGCTCAATGAGCGGGAGCTGCGCATCATTGCCGAACGCAGGCTGCAGGAAGAAGGCGCGACGCTGGAATCGCTCGGCCAGACGCTCGGCATTTCCAAGGAGCGCGTACGCCAGATCGAAAGCCGCGCAATGGAGAAGCTCAAGACGGCACTGGTCAAGGAAAGCCCGGCTTTCCTGTCGGCGTGAGCGAGTGCACCTCGCAGGGATTCACCTGTCAGTGATGATCTTGACCCGGTAGCCGGTGGACACGGCGGCGCCGGGGGCCAGGCCGTTGATGACACGGAACAGGTCCAGCTTCCTGTCCACGCCCACCATGCTGGCTGCAAGCGTGCCGATGGTTTGGCCGGGACGCACGGTGACGACGCGTATGCGCAATGGCTTCAGCGCAGCCTTTTCGGCGGCCGAAAGCACGTGGAAGGTGCCGCTGACCGAACGCGCGACCGCATCCAGCGATGTGCTGGCGACCGGGGCGGCCGTGAGCAGGCGATAGACCTGCCCGTTGGCGCGAATGACGGCGACGTCGAACTGCCAGCCATCGGCACGCGCCTTGGCGACGGCCGCCTCGTTGCCGTTGATCGTCTCGGCGCGGACGGTTCCATCCTCAAGTCCAGAGACCCAGCCGCTGCGCAGATAGTCTGTCAGTGCCATATTGCCGTCGATCGAAACGCCATCGAAGCGGATCGCCATGTCGCCGGGGCCCGTTGCTGTGACGGCGGCAGCGCTGTTGTCGATGACGAAGCCGGCCGGCACCGAGAAGCTTATGCCGAGGCGGGGGTGGAGGAAGGTGGTACCGCGGACATAGCCTTCCTCGGGCGTGTCGCCGAACAGCAATCCGTCAATGCCGTCCAGGAAGGAATCGCGGTCGGTGACGCCGCTGCCCGGCGTGTCGAATTGCCGGGCGTGCCGCTGCGCCAGTTCGATGCGCTGCGGCGCATTCGGGTGGCTGGCAAGGAAATCCAGGCTCGGATCGGTAGCGCCGCTGACGGAACGGAAATCGCTGTAGGCGGCCATGGATTGCAGGAAGCGCCCGGCGGCGAAGGGATCGAAGCCCGCCTGGCCGCTTGCCTTGATGCCGATGGCATCGGCCTCCAGTTCCTGGTTGCGGGAGAACTGGGCAAGGCGCAGCTTGCCGCGGATCAGCGCGACCTTGGCCGAAGGGCTTTCGCCGAGCACATCGGTGACGACCTTGGTGGCCAGCACCTCCTCGGCTTCCTTCTGCTGGCGCTGGATGCCGTGATTGGCGGTGACATGGCCCATCTCATGGGAGATGACGGCCGCAAGCTCGGCCGAATCATTTGCCAGCGCGAGCAGGCCGCGGGTGACGTAGAGATAACCGCCCGGCAGCGCGAAGGCATTGACGTTGGGGGAATTGAGGATGGTGATGCGGTAGGTCTGGCCGGGATTGCCCGAAACGGTGGTGAGGTTGCCGACGACCTTTGCAACCATGCGCTCCAGCTTCGGGTCGGAATATTCCCCACCATAGGTCGCCAGGATGCGCGGATGCTGGCTGCGCGCCAGTTCGGCCAGCCGATTATTGCGCGAGACGCTATCGACGGTGACAGGATTGTCCGACGGGCGGAAAGCGGATTCCTTCAAATCGCTGGCTGTCATCTGGCAGCCGGCAACAAGTGCCAGCACCATCGCGACGGCACCGAGACGTGCACCGCGAAGCGCAGGCGACAGCGCTTCCATGGCTCTGTTCATCGGGCTTGGCAGGGCGGCATTCCTTTCACTCGACGGCGACTCAAAGGGGAAGTGGTTCTTGCCCAGCCGCCCCCTCTTCCGCAAGGCTTGCTTGCAGATCAGCTCGAAGTGCGGTTTGTGCGCAAATTATGTCCGCTTCCGGGCAACGTCCCTTGTTGGCGCCGCATTGGCCTCCAAACCAATATAGTTGCGGAACGCGGGAGGTCCATCCTTGCCGAAAAACTCCGCCGTGTTTCCCGTTGCGGCGATGGTCCCATTGTCGAGAAACACCATATTTCCGGCGATTCTCCGGGCATCTTCCGGCTGGTGTGTCACGAAAACCACAGTCATGCCATGTTCGGCATGAAGGGCGGCGACAAGGTCGACCATATCCTCGCGCAAGGCAGGTCCGAGCGAGGCAAAGGGCTCGTCGAGCAGCAGGACGGGGCGGTTGCGCACCAATGCCCGGGCGAGCGCCACACGCTGGCGCTCGCCGCCCGAAAGCTCACGCGGCAACCGCCCTTCCTTACCTGCAAGTCCCGTGCGGGTAAGCGCCTCGGTGACCGCAAGGCGGTCGCTTTCGGACAAGCGCAGGGCAGGCGATCGGCCAAGCCCGACATTTTGCGCGACCGTCAGATGGGCGAAAAGATTGTTTTCCTGAAACACCATCGAAACCGGTCGCGCCGAGGGCGGCATGTCGGTCATATCCTCGGTGCCGATCAGCACGCGTCCCGATTGCGGCGTCTCGAACCCGGCGATCAGGTTGAGCAGCGTCGATTTTCCCGAGCCGCTGGGTCCCATGATGGTGGTGATGGCACCGGCTTCGATCCGCAGATCGAAACGCATCCGGGTTTCCTCATAATCGAAGGAAACGTCCCGCAACTCGACGGCGCTTCCGGGCTGGCGAGGCTGGTTCATCGCGGGGTTTCCTTTCCAAGCCGACCGGCCAGCAGTATCAGCGCCAGGCAAAGCAGGCCAAGCACCAGCGCCAACCCGGCGGCATCGGCCGTGCGGTAGCTACCCATGCGCGCCAGAAGCAGATAGGGCAGCGTCTGCACCGAATCGCTGCCGAACAGCGCTATCACGCCAAGGTCGCCAAGCGAGAGTGCCATGGCAAAGGCAAAAGCGGTCGAAAGCGGCCGGCACAGTACCGGCCAGTCGAGCAGCCTGATCCGGTTCCAGCCGGTGAGGCCAAGCTGGGCGCAAAGGCGCTCATAGCGCTCGCTCGCCGCATCATAGGCTGGCCTTATGGCGCGGATGGCAAAGGGCATGGCCATGACCGCGTTGACGGTCACCACCATTGCCGGGGCCATGGCCAGGACATCGGTGAAGTGGCGCAGCGCCATGAACCAGCCTGCGCCGACGACGATTGGCGGGATGACCAGCACGAAGCCTGCGCCGGTATCGGTTGCCTGCTCCGCCAAGGTCTTTCGGCCGTTGCCGCGCCGCATCGCAAAGACACGCCTTGCCATGACCAATGCTGTCGCCAGCACGACCGAAAGCGATGCCGACAAAAGCGCAAGTACGATGCTCGTCAATGCCGCCTTCTGCACGGAGGCCTCGCCGGCGAGGCGGGCAAGATCGGCGTCCAATCCGGCAATGATGGTAGCCAGCATCGGGCCGGCGACGAACAGCAATGCCGTCAGGATCAAGGCCCCGTTGAGCATGGTTTCGCCGATCCCGGCTGCCCCAAAGCGGCGGGGCGCGACGGAAAGGCCGGTATCGCCGGCCGTGTCGGCGCCAAGGCGCATCAGCACAGAGATGACGGCCATGGTCAGCATGATCTGCAACAGCGTCAGCACCACGGCCCGCGCCGGGTCGAAGTCGAAGCGCAGGGACTGGTAGATCGCCACTTCCAGCGTCGTTGCGCGCGGCCCGCCGCCAAGCGTCAGCACGATGGTGAAGGAGGTGATGCAGAGCATGAACACCAGGCCGGCAGTGCCGGGCAGGCCGGCGCGCAGGGCCGGCCACTCGATCAGCCGGAAGGCCGACCGCGCACCCATGCCGAGCTGGCTTGCCAGCCGCCACTGGTCGGCGGGAATGGTGTTCAGCGTTTCCAGAAAGAGGCGTGTTGCGAGCGGCAGATTGAAGAAGACATGGGCGACCAGAATGCCTGAAAGACCATAAATGCCGGGCCATTCATCGCCCGAAACCGCGCTCATGATGCCGGCGAAATAGCCGGCGCGGCCATAAAGCGCCAGAACACCCAGTGCCACCACGATGGCAGGTAGCGCCAGCGGCACGGCAAACAGATGCAGGATCAGCCCGCGCCCCGGAAATTGCGGATGGCGCGACAGTGCGCGGGCGACGAAGAGCGCAGGAACGACTGAAAGCACCGTCGACACCATCGCCTGCCAGAGCGTGAAACGGGCGACGCGCAGCAGATAGGAATCAAATGCCGCGTAAGCGCCGGACAGATTGCCGGCGCCCTCCGCGATCAGCCCGGCGAATGCGCCGCCGATCAGCAGCGTGATGAACGCCAGGGCGCCGAGGCCGGCGAGGATGCGGAAATCGGGATGGCGGGAGGAGTTCACGCGACCTGGCGCCTTTCACGACCATGAGGAAATAGACTGGTCCTCCGCCCGGAAAGGAGGCAGGCAGCTCGTCGACCCCCACTCCGGTTTGCTTTGCAAACCACCTCTCCCCCGTTCGACGGGGGAGAGGAAGCGCCTTCCGCGAGGCTGCCGCCTTTCCTCTCCCCTTTCGAGGGGGAGAGGTGGCGAGCGAAGCAACGCGGAGTGGGGGTTGATCGTGCCATATGCGATTGCCTCGGAACAGGCAGTGGGGGTCTGGCAGCGTGTTTACTTGCTCATCACCGCCAGCCACTCGTCCACCCAGGCCTTGCGGTTCGCCGCAATCTCTTCAGGCGCGATCTGCAGCGTCTTTGTCGGCTTGACCAGCTTTTCGAAGGCAGGGTTGAGCGGCTTGTCGGTCTGGCCGGCGGGGAACATCCAGTTGGTTTCGGGAATGGCGTCCTGGAAGCCGGGGCCGGTCATGAAGTCCATGAATTTCTGCGCCAGCGGATTCTTCTCGCCCGTCGTGGTGATGGCCGCGACTTCCACCTGCAGATAGTGGCCTTCGGAGAAGGACGCCGCCTGGTAGCGCTCGGTTCCTTCCGCGATCATGTGATAGGCCGGCGAGGTCGTATAGGAAAGCACCATCGGCGCCTCGCCCTTGGTGAACAGGCCATAGGCCTCGCTCCAGCCCGGCGTGACGGTCAGGACGCGCTTTTGCAGCTTGGCCCATGCCTCCGGCGCCTCGTCGCCATAGACCGCCTTGACCCAGAGAAGCAGCCCGAGACCGGGCGTCGAGGTGCGCGGGTCCTGGATGGCGATCTTCTGGTTGGCATCGCCCTCGACCAGTTCCTTGAGGCTTGCTGGAGGGGTCTTCAGCGTCTCGCTGTCATAGACGACGGCGAAATAGCCGTAGTCGAAGGGCACAAAAGTGTCGTCGCTCCAGCCGCCGGGAACGTCGATCCTGGCACGGTCGACGCCGGAAGGCAAAAACAGCCCGGTCGCCTTGGCGTCCGCCGTCAGGTTGGTATCGAGCCCGAGCACGATGTCGGCCTTGGTCGCGACGCCTTCCAGCTTGACGCGATTGAGGAGCGCAACACCGTCTGCCACCGAGACGAATTCGACATCGCAGCCGCACTCGGCTTCGAACGCCTTTTCCACCTGCGGACCGGGGCCCCATTCGGCGGTGAAGCTTTCATAGGTGTAGATGGTGAGATCGGCCGCCGATGCGGGAACGGCCGCGCCGATGGCGATGGTCGAAACGAGAGATAAAAGCAGCGTGCGCATCGGCGCCTCCTTCTTTGGGTTGAAAGGGAATTGAAGCGCCGGTTTGCCGTCCGAAGCGTCTAATCCCTCCGCCGGTACAAACCGGATCAGGTTCAGCGGGTTGGCCGGGTTTTTCCCTCGCCTCTCAGCCGGTCCACGAAATTCGTGTCCGGCACCCCGTTAGAGCGGGCATAGACATAGGGCGGTGCGGGGTGCGGCGCAAGCGGCGTTTGTCGCTTGCCGGAGGCTAGCGGATCACTTTCAGCACGGTGCGGCGGGACAGATGCGGCAGCAGACGGGCCATGTCCCGCGCCGTTATCGCCACGCATCCTTGCGTAGGCGTGAAGCCCGGCCGTGCCAGATGGAAGAAAATGGCGCTGCCCCGCCCGCGCCTGCGCGGCGAAATGTTCCAGTCGAGCACGAGGCAGGCATCGTAGAGCCGGTCCTCACGCAGCATATGCTCATGGCTTGCGGCATAAGGCAGCCTGACCGGCCGGTTGTAGTTGCGGTCGTCCGGCACTTCGCACCAGCCGAGCTTCGGGCCGATCGGCGTCATCGCCAATCGCGCCTGACGTGGCGAGAAATGCCCGCGCCGGAAATAGCCCGAGAGGATACGCATCCGGGCCAGCGGCGTGGCGCCGTCGCCTTCGCGCTTGTTGGTGCTGATGCCGCCGCGCCCAAGCGCGCAGGCAAACACCAGATTTCCGGCGGTCAAAAGGCCCTTGCATGGATCGCGTGGACTGGCGCGAACGGTCAGCACTTTCAGGCCGGATCGTATTTTTGTGCCCGCCCCATTGCGTTCACGTTTTTTGGAGTATGATCGCATCGGGAACAAATCACCGTGACCGCTGTTCTCGCGGAGAGAGGTTCCGCATAAAAGACGAGCGGTCAACAGAATTATTCATTGCAAAACAACGGATTGATCCATGACATCCCGCACCATCCTGATCGTCGATGATGACGAGGACCTGCGCACCACCCTGGTGGAGCAGTTGTCGCTTTACGAGGAATTCGACGTCCAGCAGGAGGCGACTGCTGCAAAAGGTGTCGCCGTCGCCCGTGGCGGCCTGATCGATCTTCTGGTGATGGATGTCGGCCTGCCCGACATGGATGGCCGCGAGGCCGTCAAGCTGTTGCGCAAGGGCGGCTATAAGGCGCCGATCATCATGCTGACCGGCCACGATACCGATTCGGATACGATCCTCGGCCTGGAGGCGGGGGCCAACGACTATGTCACCAAGCCGTTCCGCTTCGCCGTGCTGCTCGCCCGCATCCGTGCGCAGCTGCGCCAGCATGAGCAGAGCGAGGATGCCACATTCTCGGTCGGCCCCTATACATTCAAGCCGAGCCAGAAACTGCTGCTGGACCAACGCGGCGCCAAGGTGCGCCTGACCGAAAAGGAGGCGTCGATCATCAAATATCTCTATCGCGCCGACCAGAAGGTTGTTACCCGCGACGTCCTGCTGGAGGAGGTCTGGGGTTACAATTCGGGCGTCACCACGCATACGCTGGAGACGCATGTCTATCGCCTGCGCCAGAAGATAGAGCGCGATCCTTCCAATGCTGAAATTCTTGTGACAGAAAGCGGCGGATACAAGCTGGTTCCATGATCGGTTTGCGGCCGGGGAACCGCATCGACCGAAAGAATACCAGGCCAGGAATTCGGGGACGTTATGGCGCTGGATGACGACATTCGCATTCTGTCCGGCGTGGGGCTTTTCGAGGGCTTCAGCGCGGAACAGCTGCGCCTGCTCGCCTTCGGCGCCGAATCGATGCAGCTGCCGGCCCAGCGCAAGCTCTATCTGGAACAGGACGAGGCTGATTCGGCCTATGTGGTCGTTAGCGGCAGCATCGTGCTGTTCCACGAAGCCGATGCCGAACGAACGCCGATCGTGCTGGCAAAGCCGGGCTCCATCCTCGGCGAGCTGGCGCTGATCGCCGACACCAGGCGCATGACAAGCGCTGCGGCAGCAAGTGATTCGGAAGTGCTGCGGCTGAACAGGAAGATGTTCCGGCGCATTCTGGAGGAATATCCGGAACTGGCGGTTGCCCTTCACCGGCGCATTACCGATGAATTGCAGGCGCTCATCCGCCGCATCGAGGAAGTGGCACCGCGGCTGGCGCCTTAGCCGTCATCACACCGAGCCATCGGATCGGTGCCCGTTGACGGCTTGGACGATCGGCGCGATGCTTCCTGCCGAGGGGCAAGGAGGTCATCGCCATGCGCCTGCTCATCCTGCTCCTGGCGGTTTTTCTGGCCGCATGCCAGACCACCGCACAGCGCACCGAAGCTCCACCACCGGCATCAAGCCCTTCAAGCACGAATGGAAGTGGTATGGGCGGCACGAGCGGCACCGGTGGCGGGGGCTACTAGAGCATGATCCCGAAAAGTTGCAGACTTTTCGGGCAAGATCATGCTCAATAACAAAGGCTTAGATCGAAATAGCGATTCAAGGAAACGTCACCTCGATCTAAGGATTTGAAACGGGTCGGGATCGACGGCTCGAACACGTTCAAAGATCGAACCGCGCGATCACCGGCACGTGGTCGGACGGCCGTTCCCAGCCTCGCGCCTCGCGCAGGATTTCGATGCCGCGCAGTCCGGGCGCCAGGTTCTGCGACGACCAGACATGGTCAAGGCGCCGGCCACGGTCGGACGCCGCCCAATCCTGCGCGCGGTAACTCCACCACGTATAGATCTTCTGCTCGTAGGGAACGTTGAGCCGCATCAGGTCGACCCATTCGCCGCCCTTGCGCATCGCCTCGAAGCTCTCGGTCTCGATCGGCGTGTGGCTGACGACTTTCAGAAGCTGCTTGTGCGACCACACATCATGCTCAAGCGGGGCGATGTTGAGATCGCCGACCAGAACCGATGCCGAATTGGCGTCGTGCTCGGCGCGAATGGCGTTCATCTCCGCGACAAAATCGAGCTTGTGGCGGAATTTCGGATTGATCTCCGGGTCAGGCTCGTCGCCGCCGGCAGGCACGTAGAAATTGTGCAGGAGGATCTGCTTGCCGCCGACCGGCACCCGCACCGACAGATGGCGGCAGTCACCCATCTTGCAGAAGTCGCGCTTTTCCACCAGTTCCAGCGGCCGCCGGGCAACCGTCGCCACGCCGTGATAGCCCTTCTGCCCGCTGATCGCGAGGTGCTCATAACCGAGCTTGCGGAAGGCAGCCGAGGGAAACTGGTCGTCAGGACACTTGGTTTCCTGCAGGCACAGGACATCGGGTGCGTTTTCGATCAGGAACCTTTCCACCAGCGGCATGCGCAGGCGCACGGAGTTGATGTTCCAGGTGGCGATCGAAAATGTCATGGGAGATTCCGGCATTGGCAACGAATGCCGGAAAGTGGCAGCGGCGGCCATCAAATACAAGGCCGGGTCGGGTTCCGGCGCGGCCTTTGCCTGCTGTCCACAGCTATCGCCGGTTTAAAAACGGCCTGCGTGGGCCCGCAGGCCTATCGGCTGCCCTTGTTCTTGTTCAGCTCGATATTGCGGCGATAGTCGATCTTGAACAGGCTCTGGTCGAACGTCACGCCCTGCTGGACGTTGAAGATCATCACCGTCGTGTCCTTGCCCTGCGCGTCGGTGATGGTCCACTGGCGCAGCTCGTAGGATTTCGGATCGAACATCATGGTGATGGTCGAATTGCCGAACACCGACTTGTCGGCAAGCTGGATGGTGGTCAGGTCGTCCTCTTCCTTGACGCTGCGGACCTTGTTGCCGGACAGGTCGATGCGCTCGTCCAGAAGCAGCTTGAGCGGCGTCTTCGACAGCGGATAGAGGTCCATCGTCTTCATCTTGCGATTATCGAGCACGACGGACTGACCGTCCGAGATCACCCTGAAGCCCGAATTGCCCTCATAGTTGAAGCGGATCTTGCCCGGCCGCTCGATATAGAACTTGCCGCCGGTCTGCTCGCCCCTCGGCCCGAACTGCACGAATTCGCCGGTCATGGTGCGCACGCTGGCAAAATGATCGGCGATCTTCTGGGCCGCGTCCGATGCGGCGGCGGCGGCCGGCTCTACCGGTTCCATGCCCGGCACGGCCTGCAGCGCGGCCATTCCCGCGGTCGCCAGCGCGAGCACCAGAAAGGCACGGCGCGTCCGTGGGCGGAGGATTGGCGTCAGGGCGATGTTTTTCATGCCGTCTTCACTCATATGTCGATGCGATTTGGCTCCCGTAGGCATTTACTTGGGCTGAAGTTTGGCGACGGCAAGATGCGCTGACGCATCCTGCGTCAATTCGAGCCGATCAGAACTTGTCTTCCTCCGTGGGAACGAGGATTTCGCGCTTTCCGGCATGATTGGCGGGGCCGACAACGCCTTCCTGCTCCATTCTTTCGATGATGGAGGCGGCGCGGTTGTAGCCGATGCCGAGGCGGCGCTGGATATAGCTGGTCGAAGCCTTGCCATCGCGCAGCACAACGGCCACGGCCTGGTCGTAGGGGTCCTCCGAGTCCTCGAAATTGCCGCCGCCACCGCCCTTGCCGGAAGGTTCGTCCTCATCCTCGCCGTCGTCCTCGGTGATGGCATCGAGATATTCCGGGATGCCCTGCAGCTTGAGGTGGGCGACCACCTGCTCGACCTCGTCGTCGGAGACGAAGGGGCCATGCACGCGCTGAATGCGGCCGCCGCCGGCCATGTAGAGCATGTCGCCCATGCCGAGCAGCTGTTCGGCGCCCTGCTCGCCCAGAATGGTGCGGCTGTCGATCTTCGACGTCACCTGGAAGGAGATGCGGGTCGGGAAGTTCGCCTTGATGGTGCCGGTGATGACGTCCACCGATGGGCGCTGGGTGGCCATGATGACATGGATGCCGGCGGCACGCGCCATCTGCGCCAGCCGCTGCACCGCGCCTTCGATGTCCTTGCCGGCGACCATCATCAGGTCGGCCATCTCGTCGATGATCACGACGATATAGGGCAAGGCTTCGAGATCGAGATGCTCGGTTTCGTAGATCGCCTCGCCGGTCTGCTTGTCGAAGCCGGTCTGCACGGTGCGCGTGATCTGCTCGCCCTTCTTCTGCGCCTGTGCGACGCGGGCGTTGAAGCCGTCAATATTGCGCACGCCGACCTTGGACATCTTGCGGTAGCGGTCCTCCATCTCCCGCACAGTCCATTTCAGCGCCACCACCGCCTTTTTCGGATCGGTCACCACAGGCGTCAGCAGGTGCGGGATGCCGTCATAGACCGACAGTTCCAGCATCTTGGGATCGATCATGATCAGGCGACACTGTTCCGGCGTCATGCGGTAGAGCAGCGAGAGGATCATGGTGTTGATGGCGACCGACTTGCCCGAGCCGGTGGTGCCGGCCACCAGCACATGCGGCATCTTGGCGATATCGACGATCACCGCCTCGCCATTGATGGTCTTGCCCAGCGCCAGCGCCAGCTTGGCCTTGGTGGTCTCGAAGTCGCGGCTTGCCATGATCTCGCGCAGATAGACGGTCTCGCGCTTGGCATTGGGCAGTTCGATGCCGATGGCGTTGCGGCCGGGCACGACGGCGACGCGCGCGGCAATCGCGCTCATCGAGCGGGCAATGTCGTCGGCAAGGCCGATGACGCGCGATGACTTGATGCCGGGCGCTGGTTCCAGCTCGTAGAGTGTGACGACAGGACCGGGCCGGACATGGATGATCTCGCCCTTGACGCCGAAATCCTCCAGCACGCCCTCCAGCAGCCGGGCATTCTGCTCGAGCGCGTCCTTCGACAGGCTGGCATCGCGCACCACATTGGGCGGCTGGGCCAGGAAATGCAGCGAAGGCATCTCGAAGGCATGCGAGCCGATCAGCGACGTCTGCGCCTCGCGCTGCACCCGGGCCCCGGGCGCGGGGCGAGGTGCGGGGCTTTCGACCCGGCTTGGCGCAGGCGAACGGAAATTCTGTACCCGTGCAGGCTCAGCGCGGGGTGCCACGGTTTCGCCGGGTACGAAATCCAACTCATCGTCGGAAATATCGTCATCATCCGGATCGATGGAGGGCGTGCGGCCATCGGCCACCATGGCGGCAAAGAACTCCGGTTCTACGCGCGCGCGGCCCCTTGCATCCGCGCGGGCCTCCGCCTGTTCGGCGAATTCCACGCGCTCGGCGGCAAGACGCCAGGCGCTGCCGGAGCGGGGTTCGACGTCTCGATATTCGTCATGCCGGTGACGGCGCATGGCGCGGCGATGGAGAAAGGCCCGGAACGACAGCCACCAATGGGTGATCGCACCGAGCGCGAGAATGCCTTCATTGTCGCCATCGTCGTAGAAGGTGAGGGAATCGGGTTCCGACTCCTCACGCGCCGGCTCGTCCTCTGCCACAGCAAAGCCGTTCGGCCGCGCCAGCAGACCCGAACCATAGCCAAACAGCCAGGCTGCGGGGCCGACGAGAATGACGGCGGCAAGGCTTGCCGCCCATCCGGTCGGATAGCCGCCGGTGGCCATGCCCGGGATTTTCAGGATCATGTCGCCGAAAACGCCGCCGAGGCCGGTCGGCAATGGCCAGGTCGCCGGAGGTGTCGTGCAGCCGGCGATCGCGGCAAACAGGAGCGATGCGCCGAACCAGGCAAATGCCCTGCGCGGCATGCGGTCGACGCCGCGGGCGGTCATCAAAAGCAGTCCCCAGACGACCGCAGGTGCGAGCGCGGCGACGGCGGACAAGCCGTAAAACTGCATGGCAAGATCGGAAAACACCGCGCCCGGATAGCCCATCGCATTGGTGACGGGATTGTCGGTGGCGTGGCTGAAGCTCGGATCGGCGACATTCCAGGTGCCGAGGCTGGCAAGGCCGAAGGCGACGAAGGCAAGACAGGCCAGGCCAACCAGACGCCCTATCTGCCGGCGCGCAAATGCCTGAATGCCGTGCCCCGTATCGGTCAACGCGAGCGGTGCGGTAACCCCTGAACGCATGCCTATTCCCCGTCCATGATGCTTTCGCCCGGCGCGAACGCACCGTGGGCAGATTCAATGGTCAGACTATCGGCGGGAAGGTTAAGGCTGCATTAACCATGGAGATTTTCAGCGCCTTATTTCATAAGGCTTTGCGGGCTGCACGTTACCGCACGTTACCGCTGCCGTTACCGGAACGTTCACGGCCACGAATCCTCGCCTCTGCAAAGCGGTCGGCCGCTTCCAGTACCGCCCGATCGTAAACTTTCTTGGTGGTGCGAGTGCCGCTATGACCGGCCACCTTGGCGGCATCCTCGATCGACGCATTGTTCGCGCGACCTTCCGATATCCCCGACGCTCGAAGATCTCGGGCCCAAACATTGCTGGCGATATCGGCCGCCTTGCGATCGCTGTTATATCGCTTGCGCCAATTCTGCTCGAGGTAGGGCAACCTCGTCGTCGGAGAGACAATGACAGGCCCTTTGCGGACCTCTGCCGGCCAATGCGCCAGCTCCTCCACTACCATTGGTGCTTTCGACAACGGATAGATGATTGCCTTTCCGGTTGTGTCAGCCGTCTTGGACGGGATGTATTCGAGAAACAAGTTGCCATCGATGTCTTCCCACCGCAGGCCGTGCCACTTCTCGTTTCGGTCGGGGTCGATGACATCGGAGATGATGGGCGTGTCCATCGGGACCCACTGACCGACCACGTCCCAAAGCCTCAGGACGGTTTCGAACGCCAATGCATAGGCCAGCGCCATGATCGGCTCTCCGCGCTTGTGCGCCGCCTGGCGAAGTCGGATAACCTGCTCTGCCGTCATGGATGCGTCACGCGACTTTGGCGCCGGCAGCTTCTTGCGTGTTTCCCGTAGGACGGTAGATAGTTCGACGCATCCTGCGAACCGAAGCATTATTCCGAAGCTGATCGCAGCATCGAGCACCGACCGTGCCATAGCGGCAGCGGCAAGGTGCTTGCCGTTCTCCGACCATACGTCGTGCCAACTCAGGATATCGACCCCTGAAACGTCGCTTATTCGGATGGCCCCGACATGGCCCCGCAGCCGGCGAAGATAGTGATTGTAAGGCCGTCGCGATCCGGGCTTGAGCTTCCTGTAGGGGCTGCGCTCGTGCAACTCGTACACGTCCAGCAGCGACCGGATGGTTCCATCGAACTTGAGCAGGTCGCGGCGATAGCCTGTGCGCCACAAAAGCATATCGGCCTGCAGCGCGTTGCACTTGGCGACGAGCATTTCCTGCTGGTCCGCCAAATGCTTCAGATTGACGGTCTTCGGCGTATAGCCGTTCTTCACGTCAGTTTCGTCGGCGACCCATATAGGCGACAGGCCGCCGGCAAGCTTGCGCCATTTCAGGCCCGGCGCCTTGACGGTTTCCATGCGCTGACATCCTCCACGCCACGCGGTGCTGAACCTGACCCAGCACTGCCCCCAAGGTACTCATCATAGAAGCGGGCGACCAGCCTTACCGGCCGTCCGCCGTGGAAAGCATCAATAGGCGGGAAACCTGGCTTGGATGCAAGGGTCGGCAGGCGCTCGCGCATCCACTTTTCGGCCTCATCCTTACCAACAATGGCTTCTGCGATCTGCCGATCGCTGGCGAACATCGGCAAGTCATCAAGGCGCAGTGGCCGATCGGTAGCCTTCATCGCCCCGCCCCCATACTGATCCAGATCCACAAAACACAGATCGTGAGCCCGACGAGCGAGCCAAGGAGCATGCGCTCGGCCGGCCGGAGCGGTGGCAATGAACGGCGGCCCTCTCGGAGTTCAGGCCCGGCGATGACACCGGCAAAGATGCCGGCACCGCGCAGAATGAGAATGGCGATCGCCAGACGGAGGCACTTCATGATGCACCCCCATCGACCAACCAGCGCATGACGATGTAAACCGCTCGTGTGTCATGGCACGCGTTGTCAGCGACGTCCCAAGTCCCATTGCCGGACTTGTGGCAATTCGCGTAGCACAGAGCCACGGTGCGCAGTCCGTCGACCGTCTTCGGCTCAATGGCCAAGATGCGATTGGACAAGGCGCCAAGCTCTCGCTCGCTCTCATCGATGCGCGCTATTGTCTCGGGCGACTCGTCGTCCCCGACCTCGTCGTAGAGATCGATTTGCGCTTGGCGCATCCTGCGGAACTCTTTGCCCAGCTTGATCAGTTCGGCGTCGGGATGGTTGGACAGGACAAGGGCGTTCATGGCCGGTCCCCCATGCTGGAGGCAATTCGCGACAGGTCGGCGATCACACGATCGGGTCGCTCGGTGCCGCCCACATATCCTTGCGCAAGCAAATAGAACTTGCGGTCGTATTCTTCTCGCGTGAGCACTGGCTTGCCTTCTACGATCGCTTCTATTGCTGCGATCTCGATCCCCAGCGCGTCGCAGAAGTCATCGAGGATCAATCCGGCGTCGTTGTAGGATTCATCAACCTTGCCGCGCTCCACATAAAAGCGTGGCTGCTCCTGAAGCCCAGAAAGAACATCAAAGACGGTACGGAGCGCATCATTGAGGGCGTAGAGCTGGCAGATCGACAACTCGTCAGTCTTGAAGCCGAGTGGATGCTTGATGGCGGTATTCATTTCGCGCCACCTTTCAGCCCTTCGTGGCATTCGAGTGCGTCGTGAACCGGCCCAAGCAATTCAATAGCCAGACGCAGACCGGAACCGATGCTATCCGCGAGTTGGTCAATCTCCGCGCGAGACTGCGCGCTGCTGCCGCCCTCAATGGCCCATGCTGCGCTCTCGCACAGGGACAGGACAGCGAGGGCCTGATAGCTGCACTGGATCAGTTCATCCGCGCTCATGTCGGTGTGGGGAATGAAGCGGCTCATTTCGCACCGCCTTCCTCGGCGAACATGCCGCCGATGTTGCCCCATTTCTTGCCCGGATGGAGAGCCATCGACTTGCCGTGGTCGTAGCTGGCGACGCCACCATAGCGTTGACCACACACGATGATGGTTGCCTCTGACGCCCCATCTGCAAGGACGAGACGTTCCAATTCCTCCATGAGCCACATGGCACGCTCGCGGGCGGTCATTTCAGGGACTGCGGCCTCGGCCGCGACAGGGGCGACGACTGTGGCCGCACCGGCAGCCGCAGACTTAGTCAGGAAAAGGCGACGGGTGAGGCTCATGCTGCACCGCCTTTCCGTGCCCAAATGCGCCTGCACTCAACGAAAGCCATCCGCACATCGTCAAATTCGTTTTCGGCAAGGAATGTGCGAATGGGGTCAAGCTGATCAAGCACATCGCAGATTATGAGTTCTGCGTCGGAAGTGGTGAAGTTTGAGAGGCCTTGGCTATCAGCCAGCATCGCGAGACGAAGAGAGCGGAGTTGGGCAATCGCTTGGTCAATTTCATCGACCGGCTCCTGCCCTGGATAGGGGACAGTCGCTTTAGTAGGCATAGCTTCAGCGGTCGCCCGCGTGGCGTCGTTCGTTCGCATCGGTCAGGTACTCCCATCGGTGAAGATGGTTTAATATGTATGATTAACGTACATTTAACGTCAAGCGATATCTGTACGATTTTCAAACATTTGTCGTGCACGACGCTAGCTAAGTGGATAATATGAATGCCAGTGGCGCGAGATCACGCGGAAATGAAAGGGCTGCTTGGGATCTCGCGCGGCTGATGAGTGAGGTCGTTCCGAGCCGGGAAAACCGGGTTCAGTTACTCAAAGTTGCTATCGTTGGTAGGAGGAAGGGTGAGTTGAGCGGCCGGCAGACTCCACATTCCTACGTAGTTCTGCTTCTATGCGCGCGGGGCGTTGGGGAGAGACGTAATGGAGTTGGTGTTCCCGCACCGGATATCATACCGGGATGGCACCGCGTCGATAGACGAAGCAATCGAAAATCTAAAAGCGCAAAAGCGACTGCTGGAAGAAGGTGTTCGCTTTCTCGATCTCGCGGTCCCGAATATGACCGTAGAATCAGTGCGAATTCGCGTCGTCAGCGTGGCTTCTGGAAGCCTTGTATCGGACTTGGCTGTAATCTTGGTGACCACGTATCAGGAAGACCTGGAAGGCAAAATAGTTGGCGGGATTGAGGCGGTGTTTGGGGTGGATATTCCAGCGGAATATGAAGCGCTTGTCACTCTGTCGGCGCTTGCCGTTACGTATTTGGTCGCTCGCTATGCTTATGATGCGGTACGCTCCAAAAAACCCGATCGTCCAGCCTCTACGCACATAGAAGGCGACTACAACACGGTAGTCAACGTTATCTCTGATAAGATAAATCTCCCGACGAGTTCTGTTGAAAATGCCCTTAATGAGGCGATCCCTCAAGGACGCCGCCGGTCGCTCATTAAGTCGGTCACCAAATTCTTGAAGCCGAGGGAAGACGGAGTTATCTCGCCGGTCACAGTCGGCGGGGTTGGCGAGATATCTCCAGAAACTTTGAAGGAATACCCATCGGATAGCGAACTTGCCGAGATTGATGAGTCTCGAAACGTGGATTTACCCAGCGCATTATTGGACATTCGCGCCACAGACCGCGACAAGAACACTACAGGGTGGGCGGCTGTTATCATTGGAGACAAGCGGTTTAAGAAGCGCATGCAGATGGATTTATATCCAACGGTCGATGCAGCGGCCTTGGCCAAGAAAGAGCGTGTGAAAGCTGATGTTACGGTAGAGGGAGATCGAAGGGCCGATGGGTCTTTTGTTGGCAAGAGAATCCACCTCCTGAAAGTCTTGCCAGACGCTTGAAGTGTTGTTAGCGTTTACCGCAATTGCGCCTCTATGATCTCACGCGCTGCCTCGAACACCGGCCGCGCCTCAGGCTCCCCGCTTTCGTGAGATTCGAGCAGGAACAACGCCTGTTCATACACCTCGCGGACTTCCTCATCAGACAGAACGCTGTCAATGACCATGGAATCGGGACCCCGTATTTTCGCGTAAAAGGGACCCCCTGCTTGGGTTGATGAAGGGCACGGCGGTGAGCGCCCGATCAGGCGAAGCTGGTCGGGGTTGCAC
>NZ_RKST01000037.1 GCF_003934165.1 Borborobacter arsenicus
GCGCCGGCTTCGTCGTGGCCATCTGCGGCGAGATCATGACCATGCCCGGCCTGCCCTCAAAGCCCTCCTCGGAGAAGATCATCATCAACGAGGCAGGCGAGATCGACGGGTTGAGCTGAGCGGGCGCCCCTCATCCGCCTGCCGGCACCTTCTCCCCGTACACAGGGAGAAGGAAGCTGGCCGCAACGTTGACGCCTCCCTCTCCCTGCCTGCGGGGAGAGGGTAAGGGTGAGGGGCCGTCACAAGCAGAAACCGTTCAGTAGCCGCCTGCGACCACCTGCCTCAACCTTCGAGCAAATTTTTTCTGCTAGCCGGCACAGAAAAGCCACATCCGCATCGCCTATTGCGAAATTGCAGCATCGGGTCCACAAGTGGGGAACCGGTTTCGGGGAAAATCCGATGCTTGAATGAATAATCAGCGTTCAGGTACGGATATGGTTTTCAGCCATGTCCGGCTTGTTCTTTGCATGATCTGCAAGGAGCGGATGTCTTGAAAGTCGAAACTACCGATCAGGCCGACACTTCCGGATCGGCTTGCCATTATGATTGGAGCGCATCGGCCGAAGCCGATGAGGTTCCGGAACGTCGAAGCGTTCTGGACCGCGCAACCGACATCTATCGCTCGGCCGAAGCAAGCGCCGTCAAGGCCATTCCGGCAATGCGCAAGCTCGCATTACCCGTCGCTGCCGCAATGGTTCTTGCCGGCCTCGGCGTCGGCACGACGCTGCTCTATGACCCGCCGGCCATTCGTGAAGCCGCCGCCTTGGCCAGCATGGAAGCGCGGGCCGAGCCGGAAGCGCCTGTCGTCGTGGCCGCCGCGCAGCCGGATCCCGACGTTATCCAGGGCATTCCCGCGCCGAGCACACCAAGCCCGGCTTCGACATCAGAAACGGCGCCCGCAACACCGGATATCTCGGCCGACCGCCTCCCCTCGCCTGATTCGGCTCCTGCCCCCTCGGCCACCACCACAGTGGCAGCCAAGGCCGACATCCAGCCGGAACTGGCCTACCAGCCGGATCACGCGACGATGACCGGCTCGATCCCCGCCGCCGTGCTGGCGGCAGCGGTGAAGGATACGCGCGACGAGAAGCCCGCAGCGGCAGCCGAACTGGCTGCATCCTCTGACGACGTGGCAAACGCCTCTGCCCGCGAGGGGCAGATAAGAACGGCCGTGAACATGCGCGCATCGCCCGACAAGGACGCCAAGGTGCTGGCCGTCGTTCCGGCAAAGGCATCCGTCAGCGTCATCGAATGCAAGTCCTGGTGCAAGATCGCCTATGAAGGCCAGGAAGGCTATGTCTACAAGCGCTATGTCAGGTAGCGGCGCTGCATTTTGATACCCCTCGGATTTTTCGAAATCCGCTTGCTCCGGCAGCGCTTCGCGGCTATGGAACGACCATGACTTCGATTTCGAACACGATGCGTTGGTGGTGGGCCTGCTGAAAGCGGCCTGACGAACGCGTGCGCGTGGATATTGGTGGCCGCAACGGGATGTCCGGGCGGCCATTTGTTTTTTCAAGAGCTTTCCGGGTCCGCCTGACGGCGAAAAGGGAGACGGGAAATGTCGGTAGAGACTCTTGAAAACGGCGCCGAGCGCTTCGTGACCGCCGGCGGTATCGCAATCACGCGCAGCCGCCATGACACGGCCTATGCCGGCGCCATCGAAGCCTATATCGACGGGCTGGACGCAAGGCGCGGCGCAGTCTTTTCCTCCAATTATGAATATCCCGGCCGCTATACCCGCTGGGACACGGCAATCATCGATCCGCCTCTGGTGATTTCGGCGCATGGGCGTTCGATGAAGATCGAAGCGCTCAACCGGCGCGGCGAAGCGCTACTTCCCGTGATCGGCCGCACGCTGGCTTCACTTTCCGACGTCACCATCACCGAGACGACGAACCGGCTGATCCGGCTCGACGTCGCCGAGCCCGGCCGCGTATTCGCCGAGGAGGAGCGCAGCCGCGCGCCGTCGGTGTTCACGGTGCTGCGCGCCATCACCGCGCTGTTCCACACAGAACATGACAGCAATCTCGGCCTTTACGGCGCCTTCGGCTACGATCTCGCCTTCCAGTTCGATCCGGTCGACCTGCATCTTCAGCGCGCGCCAAGCCAGCGCGACCTGGTGCTCTACCTGCCTGACGAAATCCTGGTCGTCGACCACCACCAGGCCAAGGCCTGGCACGACCGCTATGACTATTCAGGCGAGGGTTTTTCGACCGAGGGCCTGCCGCGCGACAATGCCGCCGAGCCGTTCAAGCCCTCGGACCGGGTGCCGCCGCGCGGCGACCACGAGCCCGGCGAATATTCGAAGATCGTGGAGAAGGCCAAGGAAAGCTTCCGGCGCGGCGACCTGTTCGAGGTGGTTCCCGGCCAGATGTTTTATGAGCGCTGCCAGACCGCTCCTTCCGACATTTCGCGCCGGCTGAAGAAAACCAATCCGTCGCCCTATTCCTTCTTCATCAATCTCGGCGAAGGCGAATATCTGATCGGCGCTTCGCCCGAAATGTTCGTGCGCGTCAATGGCAGGCGGGTGGAGACCTGCCCGATCTCGGGCACCATCAAGCGCGGCGACGACGCGATCTCGGATTCGGAGCAGATATTGAAGCTGTTAAATTCCAAGAAGGACGAATCCGAGCTGACCATGTGCTCTGATGTCGACCGCAACGACAAGAGCCGCATCTGCGAGCCGGGTTCGGTGCGTGTCATCGGCCGGCGCCAGATCGAGATGTATTCGCGCCTGATCCATACGGTCGATCATATCGAGGGGCGGCTGCGCGAAGGTATGGACGCTTTCGATGCGTTCCTGTCGCATGCCTGGGCCGTGACAGTGACCGGCGCGCCGAAACTGTGGGCGATGCGCTTCATCGAAAAGCACGAAAAGAGCCCACGCGCCTGGTATGCGGGCGCTATCGGCATGGTGCATTTCAACGGCGATCTCAACACCGGGCTGACGCTGCGGACCATCCGCATCAAGGACGGGATAGCCGAGGTCCGCGCGGGTGCTACATTGCTGTATGATTCCGTGCCGGAAGAAGAAGAAGCCGAAACCGAACTGAAAGCCTCCGCCATGCTGTCTGCCATTCGCGACGCCAAGACCGGCAACGCCGCCGCCACAGAGCGCCAGTCCGCCCGCGTCGGCGATGGGGTGAAGATTCTGCTGGTCGACCATGAGGACAGCTTCGTCCACACGCTGGCCAATTATTTCCGCCAGACCGGCGCGGATGTATCGACCGTGCGCGCGCCGGTGGCCGACGAATTGTTCGAGACGCTGAAGCCCGATCTGGTGGTGCTTTCGCCCGGCCCCGGCCTGCCCAAGGATTTCGACTGCGCCACGACGATCCGCAAGGCGCGGGCGCGCGACCTGCCGGTGTTCGGCGTCTGCCTCGGCCTGCAAGCGCTGGCGGAGGCCTATGGCGGCACGCTGCGCCAGCTCGACGTACCTATGCACGGCAAGCCATCGCGCATCCGCGTCTCGCAGCCCGGCATCATCTTTTCCGGCCTGCCGCAGGAGGTCACTGTCGGCCGCTATCATTCGATCTATGCCGATCCCAAGCTTCTGCCGGAAGGCTTCATGGTGACCGCCATGACCGACGACGGCATCATCATGGCTTTCGAGCATGAAAGCGAGCCGATCGCGGCGGTACAGTTCCATCCCGAATCGATCATGACGCTCGGCCAGGACGCGGGCATGCGCATGATCGAGAATGTCGTCGCCCACATGCCGCGCAAGGCAAGGGAGAAAGCCGCCTAGGACCTGACCGTCCCGCCCATTTGAACCGTCATCTTTCTCCGGTGCCTTGTGGAGGTATGATCTTTTCGGATAACCGGTATCCACTTTTCAGGATCATGTTCTAGGGACTGCCTTATGGATTCCAAGCAAACAGTCCGGCGCCTGGCGTTCTGGTCGATCATCATCGCCTTTGGCGTGATGGGATTGAAATATTTCGCCTATCACATCACCGGATCGGTGGCGCTCTATTCGGACGCGCTGGAATCCGTGGTCAATGTGATCGCGGCGGCGGCCGCCTTCTGGGCAATCCGCGTCAGCCAGAAGCCGGCCGACCGGGGCCATCCCTACGGCCATCACAAGGCGGAATATTTCTCGGCCGTGCTCGAAGGCGTGCTGATCGTCCTGGCCGCCCTGCTGATCCTGCGCGAGGTCTGGTCGGCCTGGCAGACGCCGACGCTGATCGAGCAGCCCTGGGAGGGCCTTGCGGTGAATGCGCTGGCAGCAGTGGTGAATTGCGGCTGGGCGCTGATCCTGATCCGCGCCGGACGCCGGCACAAATCGCCGGCGCTGCTGGCCGACGGCCAGCACATCATGACCGACGTGGTCACCTCGCTCGGCGTCATCGCCGGCCTCGTCGGCGCGGTGCTGACCGGCTGGACCATACTTGATCCGCTGCTGGCCGTGATCGTGGCGCTCAACATCCTGTGGCAGGGCTGGCATGTGATCGGCTCGTCGCTGAACGGGTTGATGGACATGGCGGTCGACAGCCAGGAGCATCTGCGCATCCGCGACATCATCTCGAACAATTCCAAGGGCGCGCTGGAAGTCCATGACCTGAAGACGCGCATCGCCGGACGTGCGGTCTTCATCGAGTTCCACCTCGTCGTCGACGCCGATATGAGCGTGGGCGAAAGCCATGTGATCTGCGACCGCATCGAGGAGGCGCTGAAGGCTGACATTCCAGGCGTGCGCATCACCATCCATGTCGAGCCAGACGACGAGGCCAAGCTGCCGCTGGGCACCAGCGCGGTGCCCTTCGCGTGAAGGATGAGAACTCCCCACACAAGCCGCCCGAGTCGCTCGCGTGGCTTGCGCCGGGGATGCAATGGGCGCTGATCCTTCTCGTCTCGCTCGTCCTCACCGGCCTGCTCGAACTTGCCGACCTGCCCGCCGCCCTGCTGATCGGTCCGATGCTGGCCGGCATCATCGCCGGGACCAACGGCGCCACGGTGCGCCTGCCGCGGCCGGTGTTCTTCGCCGCCCAGGCGATCATCGGCTGCCTGATCGCAGCCTCCATCGAGCTCGAAATACTCGTGCTGTTCGTGCATGAGTGGCCGCTGTTTCTCGGCGCCGTGCTGGCAACCGTCGCAGCATCGAGCTTTCTTGGCTGGCTGATCAGCCGGTGGAAGATCCTGCCCGGCACGACGGCGGTGTGGGGCTCGGCGCCCGGCGCCTCCACGGCTATGGTGCTGATGGCCGAGACCTTCGGCGCCGACGCCCGTCTCGTCGCCTTCATGCAATATTTGCGGGTCATCTTCGTATCGGTAACCGCGGCACTCGTGGCCCGGCTATGGGTGGACACTTCCAGCGTGGCGATCCCCGAAAAGATTTGGTTTCCCGCCATCGACTGGCTGCCCTTCGGCTCCACGCTTGCCGTCGCCGCCATCGGCGGGATCGGTGGCCGTCTCCTGCGCCTGCCCTCGCCCTGGTTTCTCGGCAGCCTCATTCTGGGCGTGACGCTGCATCTGGCCGGCCTGGTCGACTTCCAGCTTCCGGAATGGCTGCTTGCGATGAGCTACGCGCTGATCGGCTGGGCGATCGGGCTCAATTTCAGCCGGCCGATCCTGCGCCATGCCGCCCGCGCGCTGCCGCAGATCGCGCTGTCGATCCTTGTGCTGATGAGCTTTTGCGGCGGGCTGGCCTGGCTTCTCAGCCGCTATCTCGGCATCGATCCGCTGACCGCCTATCTGGCCACCAGCCCCGGCGGCATGGATTCGGTCGCCATCATCGCCGCCGCCGCCGACAATGTGAACATCTCCTTCGTCATGGCCATGCAGACCGCGCGATTCCTGTTCGTGCTGATGCTCGGACCATGGCTTGCGCGCCTGGTGGCCCGGCTGGTGAAGGAGTAAAGCCGACTAATTCGGCTGGAAAAGCCGACTAATCTGTGTGAAGCGGTAATTTTTTGAAGCGCGGGACACCTTTGGGGTGTAGTGCGCATTGAAAAGAAGCATGTCAGGAGGCTGAGCTTAGACGATGCTGAAATGGTTTCGGGCGATCATGCCGCATGAGGATCGGTTCTTCGATCTCTTCGACCGGCACTCGCAACTGGTGGTGTGCGGCGCCGATGCGCTGCAGAAGTTGCTGGCCGGCGGCGGCGAGGTCGAGCGCTATAGCGGCGAGATCGTCAATCTGGAGCGGCAGGCCGACACCATCACCGACGAGGTGATGATGGCCGTGCGCAAGAGTTTCGTCACGCCCTTCGACCGCAGCGACATCCAGGACCTGATCCAGTCGATGGACGACGCCATCGACATGATGCGCAAGACGGTGAAGACCGTGACGCTTTACGAGCAGACGCAATTCGAGCCGCGCATGCAGGAGCTCGGCGAGCTGATCGTGCAGTCCGCGCGCCTCAATGCGGAAGCAATTCCGCTGTTGAGCAAGGTTGCAACCCACGCCCCGCGGCTGACCGAACTGACCAGCGAGGTCAGGCGCCTGGAAGGCCGTGCCGACAATGTGCACGATGAGGGGCTGAAGGCGCTGTTCCAGCGCCACGGCCATTCCGACCCGATGGCCTTCCACATCGGCAGCGAAATCTACGGGCAACTGGAAAAAGTCATGGACCGGTTCGAGGATGTCGCCAACGAGATCAGCGGCATCGTGGTCGAGAACGTGTAGACGCCGGGCATGGATGCTTCTCTTGCCTTGCCGGTGCTGATTGCACTGATTGCGGTTGCGCTGTTCTTCGACTTCCTGAACGGGCTGCACGATGCGGCGAACTCCATCGCCACGATCGTCTCCACGCGCGTTCTGCGGCCGCAATATGCGGTCATGTGGGCGGCCTTCTTCAATTTCATCGCCTTCCTGTTTTTCGGCCTGCATGTCGCCGAAACGCTCGGCACCGGCATCATCGATGCCAGCATCGTCGATCCTCGCGTGATCTTCGCAGCCCTGATGGGGGCAATCGTCTGGAACATCGTGACCTGGCTGTTCGGCATCCCGTCGAGCAGTTCTCATGCGTTGATCGGCGGCCTTGTCGGGGCCGGCGTTGCCAAGGCAGGCGGTGGCGCCATCGTCTGGACCGGCCTGCTCAAGACCACCGCGGCAATCGTGCTGTCGCCGCTGACCGGTTTCCTGCTAGCACTGGCGCTGGTGCTCACCGTCTCATGGATCTTCGTGCGCCAGACGCCCTTTGCCGTCGACCGCACCTTCCGCGTCCTGCAATTCGCCTCGGCCTCGATGTATTCGCTGGGCCATGGCGGCAATGACGCGCAGAAGACCATGGGCATCATCGCCGTGCTGTTGTTCTCGCAAGGCTATCTCGGCAGCGAATTCTACGTGCCCTTCTGGGTGGTGATCACCTGCCAGGCGGCGATCGCGCTCGGCACGCTGTTCGGCGGCTGGCGCATCGTCCACACGATGGGCTCCAAGATCACGCGGTTGAACCCGATGCAGGGCTTCTGCGCCGAGACCGGCGGGGCGATCACCCTGTTTGCGGCGACCTGGCTCGGCATTCCGGTCTCCACCACCCATACAATCACCGGCGCGATCGTCGGCGTCGGCGCGGCAAGGCGCGTCTCGGCGGTGCGCTGGGGGATTGCCGGCAACATCGTCGTCGCCTGGGTGGTCACTCTACCGGTCGCCGCGATGATCGCTGCGGCAAGCTATTGGGCCGTTGGGCTGGTCTCATCTTAGCCGGCCTGGATTCGGGGCCTTGCGCGCGGCTTGGACGTCTAGTATCAGTGCGTCCATGGTTTCGCGCCCGAACATCTCGATGTTGCATCTGTCCGTTTTCACGGGCGAGATCGCGCGCGCCCTCTCTTCCAGCCTGCTTCTTCTCGGCCTTAGCGGCGATCGCCGGGCTCGTTAAGGGAGCGTCCGGCGGTCGAATCGCCGCCAAGGCGCCTGCTCCTTTGCTCTTCTCCATGAACGGAATTTTGAAGACCGCCTGACGTTGCGCCTTGCCGCACGAGGCGGCCAGGAGTACGAAAATACGATGACCCGAGTTTCTCCCATATCCGCCGCCACGCATCGCGCTGGCATGCCGTTGGCCTCGGCCAAATACCAGGCCTTCCAGAAAATCGACCTGCCCGACCGGACATGGCCAGGAAAGATCATCGACAAGGCGCCGATCTGGTGCTCGGTGGATTTGCGCGACGGCAACCAGGCGCTGATCGACCCGATGGGGCACGACCGCAAGGTGCGCATGTTCAAGCTGTTGCTGGACATGGGTTTCAAGGAAATCGAGATCGGCTTTCCTTCCGCCTCGCAGACCGATTTCGACTTCGCGCGCTGGTGCATCGAGGAAGGCAATGTGCCCGAAGACGTGTCGCTGCAGGTGCTGGTGCAGTGCCGTCCCGAACTCATCACCCGCACCTTCGAGGCGCTCGAGGGCGCGCACCGGCCGATCGTGCATTTCTACAATTCGACCAGCGAATTGCAGCGCCGCGTCGTGTTCCAGAAGGACGTGGCCGGCATCAAGACGATCGCCACCGACGCCGCCAAGATGATCACCGACATGGCAGCCAAGGCGGGCGGCAATTACCGCTTCCAGTACTCGCCCGAAAGCTTCACCGGCACCGAGCTTGAGGTGGCGCTGGAAGTCTGCGACGCGGTGACCGCCATCATCAAGCCGACGGCCGACAACAAGCTGATCGTCAACCTGCCTTCGACCGTGGAGATGGCGACGCCCAACATCTATGCCGACCAGATCGAATGGATGTGCCGGCATCTGGCGCAGCGCGAAAACCTGATCATTTCGCTGCATCCGCACAATGACCGTGGCACCGGCGTGGCCGCCACCGAACTTGCCTTGATGGCCGGCGCCGACCGCGTCGAAGGCACCTTGTTCGGCAATGGCGAGCGCACCGGCAATGTCGATGTGGTGACGCTGGCGCTCAACATGTTCACGCAAGGCGTCGACCCCGAACTGGACTGCTCCGACATCAACCGGATGAAGGCCGTCTATGAATATTCCAACCAGTTGAAGATCGGCGAGCGCCACCCCTATGTCGGCGAACTGGTCTACACGGCGTTTTCCGGTTCGCATCAGGACGCCATCAACAAGGGCATGAAGGCGATCAAGACCGCCAACAAGCCCTTGTGGGAAGTGCCCTATCTGCCGATCGACCCGCAGGACGTGGGCCGCAGCTACGAGGCGATCATCCGCATCAACTCGCAGTCGGGCAAGGGCGGCATCGCCTATGTGCTCCAGGCCGATTACGGCTTGAACCTGCCGCGCAACCTGCAGGTCGAGTTCAGCCAGGACATCCAGGCGATCACCGATGCCGAGGGCAAGGAAGTGCCGTCGAAGCGCATCTATGAGCGTTTCATCGAACGCTATATCGATCAGCCGAAGGGAAGGTTGAAATTCATCGATCACCATACCTTCCCTGACACCGAAACAAAGGGTCGCCGCATCCTCGAGGCGACGATCATCGACAATGGCAAGGAACTGACCATCAATGGCGTCGGCAACGGCCCGGTGGACGGCTTCGTGGACGCGCTGTCGCGCCATATCGGCATTCCGCTCTCGGTGATCGACTATTCCGAACATTCGATCCAGCGCGGCTCCAACGCTTCGGCGATCTGCTACATGGAAATAGAGCATCCAGGCGGGCATATTTTCGGCGCCGGCATCAACACCAATATCGTCGGCGCTTCGCTGGAAGCGGTGGTGTCGGCGGTCAACCGGATCATCGGCTGAACATAGCCTTTGCCGCCGCGCCTCCAGCAAGGCGCGGCGGCCGTTTCTTCCAATGGTTAACCATAGCGCATCCTGTTGCGGGATAAGTGCGGATAAGTGCGCGGCATCCCGCAGGGTCGGGCTTGCATGCTTGTAAGCCTGTGCATCGGGGTTAAGATTGCTCTTCCCTGCAGCCGGCCGGTCTGGCATGTAACAAGCTGCGCTACCGTGAGTTGACGTCTGCTTCCGGAAGAAATCATCCCTCAGGCGCCGTTGTGGAGAGGCTCGACGCTTGCAAGACCCAAGGCCTGCTGCCCCCGCAGTGCTGGAGACGCTGGAAAAACTTCTCACCAGTGAGACTTTCGGACGTTCCGGACGCGCGCGTGACCTGTTGCGCTATCTGGTCGAACAGGAACAGGCCGGCCATGCCGACCGCCTGAAGGGCTTCACCATAGCCATCGACGTGTTTGGCAAGGATGCGGATTTCGATCCCGCCACCGATGCGGTGGTGCGCGTGCAGGCCCGCCGGCTGCGCGAATTGCTGGCGCAATATTTCCAAACCGAGGGCGCTAACGATCCGATCCGCATCTCCATTCCGCGCGGCAGCTATGTGCCCGCCTATGAGATCATCGATTGTGCGCTGGCCGGAACGCATGAAGACGGCGGACAGGAGATATCCGCCCCGCAGGTTGCACCTGCACCATCCCCGCAGGCACCGACACCGGCCGCCGGCCGCCCGATCCCGGAACCGGCCTCGACCGGTAATGGCGAGCCTTTGTCCCTGCCGCCCAATCCGCTGGTGATGCGCCATCTGCATCTCTTCTGGGCGGCCATGGCGGTCATCATCGCCATGCTCGCCTTTGTCGTGTTCCGCCTCGCCAGCCCGGCCCCCGGCGACGTGCTGCTTGCCGCCCGCGATGCCGCCGGCCCTGCCACCAACAGCATCAGCGCCTCACCTGCAACCGAGACGCTGCCGGTGGTCTATGTCGAGACAAGATCAGAAGACCAAAACACGATGCAGGTTGCCGCACTCCTGCGCAGCGGTCTTTCCGGCTTCGACACCATCTCCGCCATTGCGCGTGGCGCGCCGGAACAGCCTGCCCCCGGCACGCAGCAATTCGTCTTCACCTTGTCTCCGGCCACCGCAAGCGGCGCCGTCACCGTCGAGCTTCAGGCGAGTGCGAGCGGCAAGATGCTACTGTCGCAGGTTCTGTCCGCCACAGACATGGCGCCTGAGGTGCTGGAGGACCGCGTCGCTGCCCTCTTGAGTTCGACCATTCCGGTTTCCGGCGCGCTCTATGGCTATATCGATCAAGGCGATCTCGGCTCGGGCCTGGTCGAATGCCTGCTGCTCAATGACAACTACTATCTCGACCCGACCAGAGCCAAGCATGAGGCTGCCTATCGCTGCTTCGAGGCGCTGGCGAAAGGCGATGCGAAATCGCCACTGGTCTATGCCGAACTCGGAGCGCTGCATCTGGAGGCAGCAACCAATCGCCATCCCTATCCGGAACATGCCACCGAAGAACAGGCGCTGGCGCTGGCCCGTCGCGGCGTGAAGATGGGCCCGACCAGTCCTTATGCCCATAGGGCGATGGGTTTCATCGCCTCGCGCATGGGCAATTCGGCCGAATCCATAGCCTGGATGCGCAAGGCGTACGAACTGAACACCTACGATCTGAGCATGGCGGCGGCTTATGGCTATGCGCTGATCTATTCGGGCAAATATGATGAGGGCACGCCGATCATGGAGCGCGCCGTCGACGCCTCCAGCGCGCATCCGGCGTGGTGGGATTATGCCCTGTTCCTGGCGGAGTTCATGAATGGCGACCGGGAGCGCGCGAGCCGTGCCACGGCCGCACTGGTGACGACGAAGCGAGCGAATTATCTCGGCGCAAGGCTGATTGCAGCGCATTGGGCCGACAAAGCCGAGCTGGCCAAGGAATTGCTGGCGGAAATCCGCAACGACCATCCAAGCTTTGCCGCCGATCCGCGCGCGACCTTCGAAAGGGGACGTTACCCTGCCGAACTGACCGACCGGCTGGTGGAGGCGCTGCGCGAGGCCGGGCTGGACCGCCCGAGCGACTGAAGGCGATCAAGGAGGCGTGCAGAGGATGACCCAGAAGCTCTTTGCCGCCGAAAGCGGCTCCGGTGACCAGACCGTCGTGCTGCTGCACGGCTTTGGTGGCTGGCACGGCATATGGAACGAGATTACGGCAGCGCTTGCTGCCGGCAGCCGCGTGTTCGCCTATGACCTGCCCGGCCATGCCGGCTCGCTCGACTGGCCTGACGCCGGGCCGGCCAAGGTGGCTGCTCGCGCGATCCTCGCCGATCTCGAGGCGCGCGGCATCGCAAAGGCGCATCTGGTCGGCCATTCGATGGGCGGGGCCATTGCGGCGCTGGCAGCCCTGATGCAGCCAGATCGTGCCGCAACGCTTACCCTGCTCGCTCCGGGCGGCTTCGGCGAGGAAATCAACGGCCCGCTGCTGCGCCGCTATGCAGCGGCTCGGTCGCGCGAAGAAATAAGCGCCTGCCTGACCTTGATGTCGGGTCCCGGCTTCACACTCCCGGACCAGGCAGTAGACGCTTTCGTCAAGATGCGTTCGGCACCGGGGCAGACGGAGAAACTGGTGGAAATCGGCGCCGCCATCACCAAGGACGACAAGCAAGGCGTGATCCCGCGCGAATTACTGGCCGGGCTCACCATGCCGGTGGCGGTCGCCTGGGGGACTGAAGACACGGTGCTGCCCTATCGGCAGACGGTTGGCTTGCCCGGAAATTTCATGCTTCATTCCGTCGGCGGTGCCGGACATATGCTGCCCGAGGAAGTGCCCGGCAAGGTGATCGACATCATCCGCCGCAACAGCGGTGTCGTGTAAACGACATCTCGATGCTTGCCCGAATGGTGCATTGCGCTCGCGGCTATGTTAAAAATTCTTTAACCACGCCCTGAACCTGGAGCCACCGCCGATGAGCGATGGAAAGAACGTGACGCCGATGGAGTCGATGCGACGGCTGGCCGACGTGATTCGCGAGGTCAAGAACGCCGCGGCCGATCGCGACGACGTCGTGGTGGAACTGCGTGAGGCAAGCCGCATGCGGCTCGACCTGCTGGCCAACGAACTGGCGCAGGTCTTTGCCGATGTGCCCGCCGATGTCGACATGTTCGACTTTGCCGTCTCGTCGGGCCTGCAGCCGCGGCTGTGGATCGATGCCGTCAGCCATGTCAGCCTTGGCCGCGACCGCCGCACCTATCGTTTCCTGAAAGATACCCGCATCGGCCGCGTGGTGCTGGCCGAATCGACCGACATCAAGCCGATCGCCGATCAGGTGACGCGCTATATCGCCGAACGGCTGATCGAGCGCGAACAGATGCTGGATGGCGGCGTGGCGCAGAGCTTCGCGCGCACCCCGGAAGTGCTCGAAGCACCGACTGCGTCGCAAACACCGTATTCGGCGACATGGGCGGCTATGCTGTCAGGCATCGGGCTGATTGCGGCCGGCGCGCTTGTCGGCCTTATCGTTACGTTGCTGTTGCTGTGGGAGCGCATCCCGGCCGACAAGCTGGGTTTCTGACCTGAGAGGGGTTCAGTTTTCGACGGAAACAGCCCCTCACCCTTACCCTCTCCCCGCAAGCAGGGAGAGGGAGGCGTCAACGTTGCGGCCAACCTCCTTCTCCCCGCTTGCGGGGAGAAGGTCCGGCAGGGGATGAGGGGCGATTCCCCTTGAAGCTGAACGGCTTGCTTGGTTTCAGGACCGCGCCGCCGCAGCCCTTGAAGGCGTGAGATCGAGCGCGGCGAGTTCGACGGGAAGCGCGCTTCCGCTCTTCAGCCCATGCCGCTCCAGCCGCATATGCCATGCGCCAGGCTCGCCCGAGATTTCAACCAGATTATATTGCGCGGCCGGCTTGCTGCTTCCCGGCGCCTGGCCGGCGGCGGCGACCCCAACCACGGGTATCTGTTTGCCCTGCCCGCGCACCCAGTAGAGCGAGGGCAGATGCGAATGGCCATGCAGGATCAGTTCGGCACCATGGTTGCGCATGACGCGCTGGAACAGCCCGATGCCGAGCAGCCGCTTGTGCTGCGGCACGGCACCGCGCACCGGCGGATGGTGGATCATCACCACCCGGCACAGGCCGCGACGTGACGTCTCGTCGAGCACGCGCCCGAGCCTTTGCGCCTGTTCTTCGCGAAAGAAGCCATTGGCCATGAAGGGTGCGGTTGCCCGAGCCGTCGAGACGCCGATCAACGCCACCTGCCCGCGCACCCGCAGATAGGGGAATGCGCGGCGATCGGAAGGCGGCTCGCAGTCGTCGCCGGCCATATAGGGACCCCAGGCCCGGCAGATCTTGTCGAATGCTCCGGGCACATAGGCGTCGTGATTGCCGGGCACGACGGAGATGTTTTCAGGAAGGCCAAGCGCCTCCAGCCACAGCCGCGCCAGTTCGATCTCGCCGTCGAGCGCCAGATTGACCAGATCGCCGGTCACCGCCAGATGATCCGCGCCCGCCGCCTGGAGGCCGGAAACGATGGCGCCGATCACGCCCTCATGCAGGAAGCGGCGGCGGCTGCGCTGCCAGTTGACATAGCCGATCACCCGCTTGGAGGCGAGTTCGCGATAGGTTACAGCGGGAAGCGGTCCGAGATGGACGTCGGAAATATGGGCGAGCCTGAACATATGCGTCTTTTAGAGCATGATGCCGAACGGTGGGAAACGGTTTTGCGGAAATCATGCGCCGGGCCGAAACCAGCCGGCCTGAGTACCGACCGAGCCCTCAAGGCATGAACAAGCGCCCTCCCGATCCGTTTCGCCAATCCGGATGGCCGCGGCTGCGGGCACGCCTGTTCCACCTCTATTTTTTGCTGCGCCGCCCCATGACGCTTGGCGTGCGCGGCCTCGTCCATGACCGGCAAGCCAATTCGATCCTGCTGATCCGTCATACCTATGTGCCCGGCTGGCAATTGCCCGGCGGTGGGGTGGAGATCGGCGAAACCATGCTGGAGGCGCTGGAGCGCGAACTCTCGGAGGAAGGCAATATCGAATTCACCGCGCCGCCAGTGCTGAAATCCATGCATTTCAACCGGCAATCGAGCCGGCGCGACCATGTCGGCCTCTATCTGATCGAAAGCTTCCGCCAGACCGAGCCGAAGCTTCCCGACCGCGAGATTGCCGAGGCGGGATTTTTCCCGCTCAACGCGCTTCCTGACGCGACGACGCCGGCAACGCTGCGCCGCATCGCCGAGATTTTCGACGGCGTTCCGCCCTCGCCCGACTGGTAATCAGGCCGCCTTGCGGAACCTGTCGCGGTTGTGTGGCAGGTCGTGGTCGATCTGCGGCCCCACCGGCACGATGCGGGTCGGATTGATGGTGGTGTGGCTGCCGTAATAATGCGACTTGATATGCAGCATGTTGACCGTGCCCGCCACGCCCGGCACCTGATAGAGATCGCGCAGATAGTTCGACAGGTTCGGATAGTCGGCGATGCGCCGCAGATTGCACTTGAAATGGCCGACATAGACCGGATCGAACCGCACCAGAGTGGTGAACAGCCGCCAGTCGGCCTCGGTCAGCCGGTCGCCGGTCAGGTAGCGCTGGCTCGACAGCCGATCCTCAAGCTTGTCCAGCATGGAAAACAACTCACTGAAGGCTTCTTCATAGGCGGCTTGCGTGGTGGCGAAGCCCGCCCGGTAGACGCCATTGTTGATCGCCGGATAGATCATGTCGTTGAGGGCGTCGATCTCACCCCGCAGGGCCTTCGGATAAAGATCGACCGAGGCGTCGCCCCATTCGTCGAAGGCGGAGTTGAACATGCGGATGATTTCGGCGGATTCGTTGGAGACGATCGTCTGCTCCTTTTTATCCCACAGCACCGGAACGGTGACGCGGCCCGAATAGGACGGATCAGCCTTGGTGTAAATCTGGTGCAGATAATCGAACCCGTAGAGATCGTCGCCGGTGGCGCCGTCCTCTGCAAGGAAGGTCCAGCCATTCTCGCCCATATAGTGATGGACGACCGAAACCGAGATGAGGTTCTGCAATTTTTTCAGCTCGCGGAAAATCAGCGTTCGGTGCGCCCAGGGACAGGCAAGCGAGACATAGAAATGATAGCGGCCGGGCTCGGCCTTGAAGCCGCGCGTCCTACCCGGCGCAGGCTTGCCGTCTGCCGTTATCCAGTCGCGCCATTGCGACTGCGAGCGCATGAAGCGGCCGCCCGATTGTTTGGTGTCATACCATTGGTCGACCCATTTCCCGTCTACCAGCAATCCCATCAGAGGCTCCTTTCGTTCCCCTTCATGTAGGGCAAGCTAGCGGCAGGCAAAAACCCCACCGGCATGAACAGTTCGTCAACACGCCGCATGGAAGGCTTCAAATGCCGATGGACGGGGCAGGAAAATGATGCTAGCGGGTCATCTCCATGGCAACAAGCTTTGCACATATCCGGTTCGACCGACGACGAATGAGCGCCCGCGCCTGATTGGCGCCGATTGCGCAGGCTGCCCCGTGTGGCCGACATTCTTCCTCGCCTGGATGCAAAGACGATGACCCTTGCCGTGACCTACATGCCGGAGACGCCGGCGCATGACCCCGAAATCGACACCATCAACGAGGAAGCCTTCGGGCCGGGACGCTTCACACGCGCCGCCTACAAGATCCGCGAGGGCGGCCCGCATGAGCGCGGGCTGTCTTTCGTTGCCCTGCATGACGGTAGTGTCATCGCCTCGGTACGCATGACGCGCATCGGTGCCGGCAAGGGTCGCGCCCTGCTGCTCGGCCCGCTGGCGGTGCGCCCTGCCTTCAAGAATATCGGCATCGGCCGCAAGCTGGTGGCGATGGCGCTGGAAGCGGCAAAGGAAGCCGGCGCGCCCTGCGTCGTGCTGGTCGGCGACGAGCCTTACTACGGGCCGCTCGGCTTCAGGCTGATCCCGCGCGGCCAGATCACCATGCCGCGTCCTGTCGATCTCAACCGGCTCCTTGCCGTGGAAATTCAGCCCGGCGCGGTTGCGGCATTAAGCGGCGATGTCCGCCACAGCGACCAGATCGACGGCGTGGCCGGTTGCATGAAACTGCAAGCCTCCGTAGCATGATGGGAAACGCAAGAAAGGATCACCCCACATGAATCCCAAAGACCAGGTCGCCATCGTCACCGGCGGCAGCTCGGGGCTTGGCGAGGCCACGGCGCGCGCGCTTGCGGCACGCGGCGCCAAGGTTGCCATCCTCGACATCGGCATCGACAAGGCAAACCAGGTCGCAGCCGAGATCGGCGCGATTGCCGTCAAATGCGATGTCAGCAGCGCCGAGAACGCCGAAAACGCCATTGCCGAGGTGTCGCAAAAGCTGGGTGAGGCGCGCATCCTGGTCAACTGCGCCGGCATCGTCGCCGGCATGAAGACAGTCGGCAAGGACGGACCGCATCCGCTCGACCTCTATCGCAAGGTGATCGAGGTCAATCTGATCGGCACCTTCAACATGATCCGCCTGTTCGCCGACCGGGCCGGCAAGCTCGATGCGCTGGAGGGCGGCGAACGCGGCGTGATCATCAACACCGCTTCGGTCGCTGCCTATGACGGGCAGATCGGCCAGGCCGCCTATTCGTCGTCCAAGGGCGGCATTGTCGGCATGACGCTTCCGGTGGCGCGCGACCTCGCCCGCTCCGGCATCCGCGTGATGACGATTGCGCCGGGTATCTTCAAGACGCCGATGATGGCAGGCATGCCGCAGGACGTGCAGGATTCGCTGGGTACTGCAGTGCCCTTCCCGCCGCGCCTGGGCGAACCGGCCGAATATGCAGCCCTTGCGCTCCACATAATGGAAAACCAGATGCTGAACGGCGAGACGATCCGGCTCGACGGCGCAATCCGCCTCGCGCCTCGATAGGCAGGCCGAACCGGAAGCGCTTGCCAAGCCGGGCGTGCTTGCGCAATAAGTGGAGAACAACATTCAGGATTAAGAGGGCAGCCTTGGACAAGAAGAAGGACGTCATCCAGAAGACGGACGCAGACGCGATCCTCCTTGCCAAGACCTTGCTGCGCGAGGCGCGCTATGGCGCCCTTGGCGTGCTCGACCCCGAGATGGGCGCGCCTTCTGTCAGCCGGGCGGGCGTTGCCACCGACATGGACGGAACGCCGCTGATCCTGATTTCGCTGCTCGCTTCACACACGCGCTCGCTGCTTGCCGATCCGCGCTGCTCGCTGCTTCTTGGCGAGCCCGGCAAGGGCGATGCTCTCGCCCATCCGCGCATCTCGATCAACTGCCGTGCGGTAAGGCTGGAACGCGGCAGCGCGCTGGAGGCGCGGGCAAGGCGGCGCTATCTCAACCGCAACCCCAAGGCCAAGCTCTATGTCGATCTCGGCGATTTCTCCTTCTTTCGCCTCGAGGTGCAGAATGCCAGCCTGAATGGCGGCTTCGGCAAAGCCTACCTGCTGACTCCTCCCAATCTGCTGACGAACAGCCCTGCCCTCGACGCCCTGGCAGCAAGCGAACAGGGCGCGCTCGACCACATGAATGCCGACCATCTCGACGCCATTGCCGTCTATGCCCATCACTTCGCCAGGGAAAAGAGTGATGGCTGGACCGTGATCGGCTTCGATCCTGACGGCATGGACATTGCTTCGGGTGACGTGGTGCGGCGGGTGTTCTTCCCGCAACCGCTCGCCGAGGCGGGCGAGCTAAGAAAGGTTCTGGTCGAAATGGCCAGGACCGGGCGCGCGGCCTGAGATTTCAGCCGGCCGGCCAAAAAAGCCACAGAACCCAGGCGGCAGCGCCAAGCCAGATCGCGATGATCAGAGCCAGGCCGGCATAACTTCTCGGCCGCCCGGCGCGATGGAGCGCCTGCTGCCGGTATTCCTGCATCAGCGCATCGGGAACGAGCTTGACCGCAAGCACGATGCCGAGCGGCACGATGATCAGGTCATCGAGATAGCCAAGCACCGGTATGAAATCGGGAATGAGGTCGATCGGGCTGAGCGCATAGGCCGCGACCGCGCCCGCTGCCAGCTTCGCATACCACGGCGTACGCGCATCGAAGGCGGCAATCCACAACGCCACCACATCCCGTTTGGCCCTGCCCGCCCATGCCCTAAGGGAAGAAAATACGGTCGATTGCATTGCCAGTTGCCGCTAATGAACGCTGTGATCGCCCCTGCGGATTACTGTAGCAGTTTTGAATGACAGCGGCTCTCGACCTTGGTCCCAATTCCTTCCGGCAGAACGCTTCCGTATAAGTGCAAAAGGCTCAAGAGCGGCGGACGCTCGGATAAATCCGGGCTGCCGCTCTATCTGTTTGTTTTTGCCGCATTTGTGCGACGCCAAGTGATTCCACTTGGGCGCAAAATGCTCTAGAGTGCGCCTGCTGCGATGGTGGCTTGGATCGCAGGCATGCTTGGTCTTCCGACGTTATTGCCCCCTAACGTCCGAAGAGGAAATTGACTGTGGGGTAATGATGGTTTCCAGACCAGTTTTGAAGAATGCCGGCGCTGCGGCCAACTTGCTGACCCTTCTGGGAAATGAAAAGCGCCTCTTTATCCTCGGCCTGCTGCTCGACGACGAGATGTCGGTGGGTGCGATCGCCGAGAAAGTCGATCTGAGCCAATCGGCCCTTTCGCAACATCTGGCGAAACTGCGCAGCGTCGAATTGGTGGAGACCCGCCGCGACCGCCAGATGATCTATTATTCCTGCAATTCGGATGCCGTGCGCCAATTGATGGGCACGCTCGACGGCATTTTTGTGGCTCCGTTGAGTTCGGTGGCAAACTGATCCAAACAGGGTCGCATGGATTCTGTTTACATCGAAGATCCGGCCGATCCGCGCATCCAGGCCTATGCGAACATCAAGGAACGCGACCTGGTCGGGCGCCAGGGCCGTTTCGTGGCCGAAGGCAAGGTCGTGCTCAACATGCTGTTTACGGCCAGGCGCTTTGCGGTCGAATCCGTGCTGCTGCTGGAAAACCGGCTTGCCGGCATGGAGCGGACGCTGGAGCTTGCCCCGCCCGATGTGCCGGTCTATGTCGCGCCGCAAGCCGTGCTCGACGCCGTCGCCGGCTTTCACATGCATCGCGGCGTGCTTGCGATCGGTCGCAAGCGGCCGCCAGAACCGCTCGACGACCTGCTGGGCAGCCTGCCGGAACGGGCCCTGGTGGTGGCGCTGGTCGGCATCGCCAATCACGACAATATGGGCGCGATCTTCCGCAATGCGGCAGCCTTCGGCGCCGATGCGGTTCTGCTCGATCCGACCTGCTGCGACCCGCTCTACCGTAAGGCGATCCGGGTATCGGTGGGCGCGGCGCTGAAAGTGCCCTTTGCGACGGCCGAAACGGCCAACGATCTCGTGGCGCGGCTTGCCGCCCATGGCTTTGACCAGTTTGCGCTGTCGCCGCGCGGCGAGGTCGAATGCCGCGATGCGAGGCGGGGGCAGCGGCTCGCGCTCTATTTCGGCACCGAAGGCGAAGGATTGCCAGGCGCGCTCATCGATCGGCTGGAGACGGTGCGTATCGCCATGGCCGCCGGCTTCGACAGCCTCAATGTCGCGGCGGCTTCAGCGATCGCGCTGCATCATTTTTCCGATGCGGGCGGAACCGGCGTGTGAGCGGCTTGCTGCAGCGCCCTTATGCGGTCGGCAAGGCTGGGGCCTGAACCCCTCTCCTGGCCGTTCGCGCCGTCGAGCGCCTTGGTGATCGGCGAGTCGGGACCGTCCAGCAGGGCGGTCAGATGCACCACTTCGGCGGCAAGCTGGCTCATCTGCTCGCGCAGGCGGGCGTTTACGGCCGCGGCTTCGCTATCGCCGGGCGCCCGCTCAGCCTTCAGTTTGCGGTTTTCGCGCGCAAGAACCGTCAGCCGCTGCTCAAGGCGCTCGCGGTCTGCCGAAAGCTTGGCCAATGCCTGCTCGACTTCGGTATCCGGCACTGCCCCGCCGGGGGTGGGCTCATCGTCGGGGTCCGGCTGCAACCCCGCCTCGCCGCCCAGCATGGCCGCCACCGCCTGCCCGGCAACGGAAGCGCGGGTGGAACCGGAATGCTGGTGCGCGGAATTCCGTTCCAGCCGTTCCAGCTTCTCATCGCGGTCGGCAAGCGTCGACATCATTCGCTCAAGCTTCTTGTCGAGGTCGCCGGCACGTTTCTTTTCCTCTTTGAGCGCCTCGCGGGCGCTTCTGGTTTCCAGCGCCATGGCCTGAGCGCGCGCATCGGCATCCTTGCGCTGCGCCTTGACATGCAGGATCTCGCTGGCGAGCGTTTCGATCTCGCTCTCGCGCGCCACAAGCTGGATCTGGCGGCTGCTCGAAGCGAAGCTCGCTTCCTCATAGAGGCGGCCAAGCTGTTCAAGTTCCTTTTCGAGGCGCGACTTCTCCGCCTCGACCTGCGCAAGCTGTCCGGAAAGCTTTTGCAATTCTTCCCCGCGTTTTTGCAGCTCGGCCGTCATGGAGGCCAATTGCGCTTCCTGTTCGGCAATGGTCGCCGCCTTGTCGTCGCGCTCGGCACTGAGGGCCTTGATCTCCTCGCGGCGGCGGTTGATTTCGACAAGCTGCATCGCCAACTTCTCGCGTGCCGCCTCGCCGCTCATCTCCAGGCGCCTGATCGCCATCGCCGCTTCCGCGCGAATCCGGTCCTTGTCGGCCTGGATTTCCTCCTGCGTAAGCGGTGTGGAGGCTTCGATGCGCTTTCGCGTCAGCCTGGCCGCGCGCCGCAGGAACGCCGGCGTCACCAACATCGCGATGAAGCCGGCACACAGGAAGCCGAGGGCGAAAAACAGGATGGGTTGGATCACGTCAGTCTATCCAGGCCGCGGCGCTGTGAAGGAACTGCCTCTCTGCCACAGCGGCCCCGGCACGGCAATGTGCCTGCATGAACGAACCGCAGCTCAGAATGGGTTCCAGGTCGGGCCCTGGGTAAGCTTCAGATAGCCGATATTGATGCCGAGCCGCGCGCCGACGCCGGTGCGCACCGGGACCAGAAGCATGTTGCCGTTCTTGAGCACGGTAAAGCCAACGCCCGCGACCACATAGGCCGAGCCGGCGACACCGCCGAAACGATCATAGAGGCTGGATACATCGTCGAGATTGTAGACCAGCATCATGTTGCGCGAGCCCTGGCCGCCAAAGTCCCAACCCAGCGACGGGCCCTGCCAGTAGACCTTATGGTCGCCGGCATTCTTGGTATAGAGCGTGCCCTCGCCATAGGTGAGGCCGCCGATCAGCGCCCCGGACCCTTCCTCGCCGAGGATATAGCCGTTGGGCAGGCCGTAGGAGGCAAAGATCTTCTCTATGACCGTCGCCAGGCCGCCGGAAGTGGCGCCGAAAAAGCGATGGCCGGAATCGACGATCTCCTGGGCTGTGTATTCCTGCGCCCGCACCGCCGAGGCCGAGAACGCAATCGCGCTCGACATGATCAACAGTGCTGCAAACAGCCGGGAAAGATGCCGGTCAAATAGTCGGGAAAACATGCTTCCAATCTCCGTCCGGGAGCGATTTCGCCGACGCCTCTACCCGACGCCGCTCTTGATGGCCGCTTTCAGGGTCACTCAATTCCAGCCCGAATCAGGGTGCACTGGGATTCAGGCCTGCCGGCCGGAATGTCGATCTACCCTAGGGCGTAATTCTTTTTCAACCATTAAGCTTCGACATGAAGATGGCCGTTCAAAGGCTGTCCGGGCCGAACGCATGGCAGCATCCGCAAGGATGCACAGGAAATATCGGTTTTCACCATGCAATGACATGCGCGCATGACGCGCAGGGCGAAAAGCTCGACAGATCGGGAACCATGGACTGTATAAATTGCCTGAGAACGGATACGATTCGCATCGAGTGGCGCGGTCATCGATCCGCGCTGATTTTTTGTTGATTTTCGGGGTTTGTTGTCATGGCTGAACTTTTCTCGCTTTCCGCGCCGGATCTTGCAGCTCTTTTGTGCAGTCGGGTCTGCCACGACATCATCTCGCCGGTCGGCGCGATCAATAACGGGCTGGAACTGCTGGACGAAGGCGGCGCCGACGAGGACGCCATGAACCTCATCCGCGTCAGCGCGCGCAACGCTTCGGCCCGGCTGCAATTTGCCCGCATCGCCTTCGGCGCCGCCGGCTCGGCCGGCATGATGATCGATACCGGCGATGCCGAAGCAGTGGCCGCAGCCTTCCTCAAGAACGAGAAGCCGGCGCTGAGCTGGAGCGGCGGACGCGCTCTGCTGCCCAAAAACAAGGTCAAGCTGCTCCTGAACATGATCCTGGTGGCCAATGCCTCCATTCCGCGCGGCGGCAACATCAGCGTGGTGCTGGAGGACGTCGAGACCGAGCCGAGATTCAAGATCACGACCAGCGGCCCGATGTTGCGCGTGCCGCCGAAATTCCTCGAACTGCATTCCGGCCAGAAGCTGGAAGAGGCCATCGACGCCCATGCTGTCCAGCCCTATTACACGCTGCTTCTGGCGCGCGAGGCGGGGATGGAGATTTCCATCCGCGCGAGTTCCGAGGAGATCGAGTTTACTGTAGCCTGAGGCTTTCCCCTTACAGGAAAACGTGTTTTTTCAATCGTTTAAAGAGAACTGACAGCAGAACCGATTTTACGAAAACTTTACCCTGTGGCTTTTCAGCTTCTTTACGCGGAGTGCCTAAGGTCGCGCGCAAACAACCCGGTGCTCCCGGCTCATGCGGGGGAGGCAAGGAGAGGCGGGATATGAAGCGTTGCCTGTTCGTCGATGATTCCAACGTCATCAGGAGGGTCGCCAGACGCATTCTGGGCGGCTCCGGCCTGCTGGTGATCGAGGCGGGCACCGGAGGGGAAGCCATCGACCTGTGCGCTTCCGATATGCCCGAGATCATCGTCGTTGACGGCGCCCTGCCCGACATGCCGAGCATCGATGTGATCCGGCACATTCGATCGATCCGCAGCCCGGTCAAGCCGCTGATCGCCATCTGCCTGACGGAGGTCGATATCGGCGCGATCATGCGGGCAAGGCGTGCCGGCGCCCAGGACTATATCCTGAAACCTTTCAACCGCGCGCAACTCCTCGACCGGTTCCGCACGCTGCAGGCAGCGGCGTAGAGCAAGTCCAGGCAAAGCGGGGACCGGTTTTCCGTTCGGAATTGCGCAAACAAACAATCCCCAGCCCCGACCATCGGACCCGCAGGCGACCAAAAATAGAAAAACCCGGCACAAGGCCGGGCTTTTTCATGAAACCATTGCCACGCAATCGGATGCGCGGCTCGAAAACGCGCGGTGATCAGGCGATTTCGCGGATTTCTTCCGGCTCGCGCAACACATAGCCACGGCCCCAGACCGTTTCGATGTAGTTCTGGCCGCCGGATGCGGCGTCGAGCTTCTTGCGCAACTTGCAGATGAAAACGTCGATGATCTTCAACTCCGGCTCATCCATGCCGCCGTAAAGATGGTTGAGGAACATTTCCTTGGTGAGCGTGGTGCCCTTGCGCAGCGAGAGCAGCTCCAACATCTGATATTCCTTGCCGGTCAGATGCACGCGCTGGCCACCGACCTCGACGGTTTTGGCGTCGAGATTGACGATGAGGTCGCCGGTGGTGATGACCGACTGGGCATGACCCTTGGAGCGACGCACGATGGCATGGATGCGCGCGACCAGTTCGTCCTTGTGGAACGGCTTGGTCATATAGTCGTCGGCGCCGAAGCCCAGGCCGCGCACCTTGTCCTCGATGCCGGCCATGCCGGACAGGATGAGGATCGGGGTCTTGACCTTGGACAGGCGCAGCGTCCTCAGCACCTCATAGCCCGACATGTCAGGCAGATTCAGGTCGAGGAGGATGATGTCATAGTCGTAGAGCTTGCCGAGATCGACACCCTCTTCGCCGAGATCCGTTGTATAGACGTTGAAGCTTTCCGATTTGAGCATCAGTTCGATACTCTGTGCGGTCGCACTATCGTCCTCGATCAGCAGAACACGCATTTCATTCCCCTTTTCTGCCACCGCACCCTTCTTGCGAACCATGGCGCCGAAGCAGTGGTTGCCTTAACCGCAGGCTGCCAGCGAATGGTTAACAAATCCTAATTTCGCCTCACAAGCGATAACAGATTTTTTAACCTTCGGCTACACCCTGTTGAATCTAATGATGAATCCCAAACACAAATCTTAACGCGTCACCTTAATAAAGACCTCTAAACGATTCCACCGACTCGGTTTGCGGTAGTTAGCCTTCGAAGCTGAATCTTTACCGCCCCTTAAGTCCTCGCCCGTATGATTAACAATGCCCGTAAACGAATGGTTACCGGCAGCGAAAAACTTTAGGGATTCATTTCCTATAGCGCGGGCAAACCGGCGCCGCAGCAGGCAATCGGACCTCTTGCGGCCGGTGGGAGCGGTTTGATCCGAGTGAATGGCGTGTACGTGTACGGGAGTAGCGAATCATGAAATCACGTGGAAACCTCGTCAGGCTCAAGCAGTTCCAGGTGAACGAGAAGCGCCGGCAATTGCTGCAGCTCGACATGATGATTGCCGAATTCGACCGCATGGCCGGCGAACTGGAATACCAGATCAATGCCGAGGAGAAGAAAGCCGGCATTACCGACACCAATCATTTCGCCTATCCGACCTTTGCCAAAGCAGCGCGCCTGCGCCAGGAGAATCTGAAGAATTCACAGGCCGACCTCCTGCAGCAGAAAGCAACTGCCGAATCATTACTCGCCGAAGCTGAAGCGGAGCTTTCCAAGGCCGAAATGCTGGAATCGCGCGACGGCAAGAGCCGCGAGCCCGAAGTCGACAACCGCAGCGCCATGATCGGTTGATCCAGCCCGCCCCACCGGCACTGTACTGCTACAGGGGGACGGCTTTCCCGCCAACCGTAAGCGGGTGCCATGTCCTTGTTTGGACACGATCTTTTTCGAACTTCGCCTTTCAAAAACCAATTCCGTCGGCCGATAGACGGCCGACGATCGGCTGTTTGGCTCAGCCCCGGCCGGCTTTCACGCCTCCTTCCCTCTGGCTCCTCCCGATGACTGGAAGATGAACGCCGGGTTCATTTTTCGTCAATGCGTCGGCTACTAGAACAGCCACATGATTCTAGAGAGAGGGTTAGACACATGAAACGCAAGGCAAGTTTTGCCGCGATCGCAGCACTGTCGGCGATGGTTCTGGCCGGCTGCTCGGCCACCGACCAGCAGATCAATCGCGCCGGCACCGGTGCATTGATCGGTGCGGCCGGCGGAGCGCTCGCCGGCCAGGCGATCGGCGGCAATACGAAAAGCACGCTGATCGGCGCCGCCGGCGGCGCAGTAGTGGGCGGCGCCGTCGGGGCTGCGACCGCGCCGCAACGGCAGAACTGCCGTTACCAGAGCGTCAATGGCGGCACCTATGTCGCCCCCTGCTCGGACGGCTACTGACGTAGCATCCGCGAGCCCCTGCAAGGGGGCTCATCCACCGGCCAGAAACCACACCGCGCGATCGCAAGACTGCGCGGTGCGTTCTTTCAGTGTGGGAGATAATTCAATGCCGATATTGCTGGATGCGCGTGGTGCGCAGGCCCGCCAGGCCATATTCGTCGATCGAGGCCTGCCACGACAGGAACTCCTCGGTGGTCAGCTTGTAGCGCTGACAGGCTTCGTCGAGGCTTAGCAAACCGCCCCTGACCGCCGCGACGACCTCGGCTTTGCGTCTTATGACCCACCGGCGGGTATTCGACGGGGGCAGATCGGCAACCGTAAGCGGACTGCCGTCAGGTCCAATAACATATTTGACACGCGGTCTAACCAGATCGGTCATAGTACTCTCTACACAAAACTCAAAGACCCAATCAGCACCACGTTACCGTCACAGCTTTAAAAATTGCCTAAACCAGTCGTAAGCCTTGAGTAACGAACGTAAACCGGTTGTTAACCACGCGATGCTCCTTCCAAAGCCTGTCACGCCCGATAAAAACTGCCCCGAACGGCCCTGTTGATCTGCGCTCGGGACTCTCGTGCCCGCCCGCCGTGGCACTTCGCAATCGTTTGACCTATATTGGCTTTGGGTGCATGAACGCGCCGAACGATTGAAACGGACCACCCTTCGATGAACAGCCTGGATCTGCCTGGACGGCCTGAAGACACGCGCATCGTCGTTGCCATGTCTGGCGGCGTAGATTCCTCCGTGGTTGCCGGCATCCTCAAACGCGAAGGCTATGATGTCATCGGCGTGACGCTGCAGCTTTACGACCATGGCGCGGCGACCCACCGCGTCGGTTCCTGCTGCGCCGGCCAGGACATCGACGATGCGCGCCGCGTCTCCGAGACGCTCGGCATTCCCCATTACGTGCTGAATTACGAAGAGCGCTTCCGCAAGGCGGTGATCGATCCGTTCGCGCAAAGCTATATTGCCGGCGAAACGCCGATCCCTTGCGTCTCCTGCAACCAGACGGTCAAATTCGCCGACCTGCTGGAAACCGCGCGCGAGCTGGGCGCCGATGCGCTGGCGACGGGACATTATATCCGCTCCAAGGCCAATGGCGCACATCGCGCCCTTTACCGGCCGGTCGATTCCGACCGCGACCAGAGCTATTTCCTATTTGCCACCACGCAGGAACAGATCGACTATCTGCGCTTTCCGCTCGGCAGCCTGCCCAAGCCGGAAGTACGCGCCATCGCCGAGGAACTCGGCCTTTCGGTCGCCACCAAGCATGACAGCCAGGACATCTGCTTCGTGCCGCAGGGCAAATATTCCGACATCATCGCCAAGCTGAAGCCGGCGGCGGCCAGCCCCGGCGACATTGTCCACCTCGACGGCCGGGTGCTGGGCCGCCATGACGGCATATTGCATTACACGATCGGCCAGCGCCGCGGCATCGGCGTCGCTTCGGGCGAGCCGCTCTATGTCGTGCATCTCGATGCGGAGCAGGCGCGCGTGATCGTCGGGCCGCGCGAAGCGCTGGAAACCCACAAGATCCATCTGCGCAACGTCAATTGGCTGGGCGACATGCCGCTTGCCGACATCCCGGCAGAAGGTGTCGAGATTTTCGCCAAGGTACGCTCCACACGCCCGCCGCGCCCGGCAATACTGCGCAGCCGCGACGGCGCAACCTGGGTGGAACTGCATGACGGCGAGTCCGGCATCGCGCCCGGCCAGGCCTGTGTGCTCTATACCGACGACAGCAATGAGGCGCGCGTGCTGGGCGGCGGCTTCATCGAACGCTCGCAGCGCAGCGAGGCCGCCGAGGCCATGCTGGGCAAGCTGGCTGCCCAGAACTCCATCGCCGCCGAATAGGCAAAAAACCAGGAAGCCTGCGCGGAGCCTGCCCGTCAACCGTGGGTGACGGTTCCTGCGGTGAGGATGCGCAGCACGGTGATTGCTTCCTCGCCATCGGTGCGCGGGGCCGCACGGGTGCGGATGCAGGACAGGAAATGCTCCAGCTCGCGCGTGAGCGGCATTCCCTCCTCGACCTGCACATAGGTCGGCTCATTGGCCGTGAATGCCCATTGGCCGCTATCCTGCCAGACCGCGTGCCGATAGACGGCAAGCTTGCGCTCCCATGGCTCGACATCGTCGAACACCGCCATGGCACGGGTGCCGACCACTGTCAGCCGGCGCTCGCGATAAGGGTTGAGGCGCGAGGCAAACAGATGGCCGCGCAACCCATTGGCAAAGCGCATATGGACCAGCGCAAAATCGCTCATATGGTCGAGGATGGCAGCGCCCTCCCCGCGCACCTCGACAGGCGCCGAGCCGGTGATGGCCAGGATCATCGAAAGGTCGTGCGGCGCCAGGTCCCACAAGGCATCGTTTTCGGTATGGAACTTGCCGAGCCCGAGGCGGTGGGCATGGACATATTTCACTTCACCCAATTCGCCGCTGTCGATCAGCGCCTTCAGTTTTTCGAAGGCGGGATGGAAGCGCAGCACATGGCCGACCATGAAAATGCGTTTGTTGGCCTCGGCAGCGGCCACGGCGCGCTCGGCATCGGCAACGGTGAGCGCCACCGGCTTTTCCACCAGCACGTCCTTGCCGGCCTCCACCGCCTTGATCGCCGTCTCGCTGTGGAACTGCGGCGGCAGCGCCATAACGATGGCATCGACGTCGTCGCGTGAAAACAGCTCTTCCGGATCAATGGCCAGGCAGTCCTGCTCGCTGGCAAAACCTTCGGCGCGGGCACGATTGGCATCGGAAACCGCATGGAGGGCGCCAAGCGCCTTCAGCGTCCGGATATGGTTCGAGCCCCAATATCCGCACCCCAGGACTGCAATTCGCGGTTTCATCAAATTTTGAACTCAGAGACGTGGTGGCGGAGACATAGCGGCGCGCCGGGTGGAACTCAACCCCGACGGTTGGCGAATATAGGCGTTCAAACGATTCTTCTCACTGCAAATCATGTAGGCACCAGACCGCTCGGCGCTTGACAGCACCGCCGTCGCAACCTTATATCCGCGCGTCCTCGGGCGAAGCACCTAGAAGCTCACCGGATTTAAGGTGGCTTTTCAACCTTCGCCATGTGGCGGGATAGCTCAGTTGGTTAGAGCACGGGAATCATAATCCTGGGGTCGGTGGTTCGAGTCCACTTCCCGCTACCATTTTTCTCCCAAAAACAGACGCTTGCCGTCTTTCAACACGGCAAGGCAATTTTATGCCGCGTCAAGCCCCGCTTGCGCCGTCCGCCGGCACCTATTGGGTTGCCATCTGCGATGGAGCAAAGGTGATGAAGGGTATCTTGGGCGCCTCGCCGGCTTCACATAGTCGGGTGCCGGCGCACCCGGTTCACCCAGCGATTTGACGCCGCTTCGATCACCGACCCCGCCTGGACCAAAAGGCCTTGATTTGGGCCCAATCTTTGCCGATGAGGTTGGTGAGCGCTCAAACGCTCATTCCGATGAACTTGTGCGATCAGCGTCTTGCTCACGGGGCAAGAGGCATGGAGGATTATGTGCATTCTTCTCGGCTCTGCGGATCCTGCGAAGGTTTCCACGATGCCACTTCAGCAATTTGCAGATGGTGCCGCCGCCCCTTGAAGGCGCCGGCCGCGACCCCGGAACACCTGTTTGGCGATCCCAGAGGTGAGAAGCGGCGAACAAAAGCCGCATCCTGAAGCCTGGCTGAATGTCAGGCCTTAGGCTTAAGCCCAAACAGTGATTCCTGGCTCAACCGACAGGGCGGCTGCCGATGCGCAGCCGCCCTGTTCTTCGTTGTGCGGAAATAAACCATGTCCGGGAGCATCAGCCGATCCTGTTTGACCTGCCGCAAACCATTTCGAATAATGAATTGCTATGCTTGGCTCGCAAATTGAGGAGAAGAACCGTGTATAAGCATATCCTTATTTCGACAGACGGCTCCGAACTGGCTCAAAAAGGCGTCGATCATGGATTGGCGCTGGCAAAAAACTTGGGCAGCACGGTCAAAGTCATAACTGTGACCGAACCATATCCGCTGCAATCTGCGGCCACCCGTGCCTCATGGACCGAGGCGCAGACAAAGCACGCCGACGCCGCGCTCGACGCGGCCAGAAATGCCGCGGCCAAACTGGACGTGAAGATCGACGTGGTTCAAACCACGCAACATTCGCCGGCCGAGGCTATTGTCGAAACGGCCAAGGAACTTAGCTGCGATCTTATCGTGATGGCGTCCCATGGGCGCCGTGGCGTCAGCCGGCTTCTGCTCGGTAGCCAGACCGCCGAGGTCGTGCACTATTCCACCATTCCGGTTCTCGTCGTCCGGTAGAGGCCATAGCGCCTACCCCTCACGACCTGCCGGCCCTGACCGCCGGGCCGGCATATCGGCGACGTAACCGCCAAGCACACTCTCTTCAAAACCTATCCGCCGCAAGAGCCCACGAGCCAGCCCGTCCCATACCAGGATGGAACGCGAAACCGTGCCGGTGGAGCTTCGCCGTTCCCGGGCGCTGCGACTGGAGCCTGACGCGCCGACTTCCTGAAGGACTAACCTGGTTTATGGCCGGTTCAACGAGCGGTCGTAGAATCCGACGGAACTTCACGGAGGCTGAGTCGATGCGACCGCTCACGATCTGCATGATACTGGTGGTCGGCGTCATTGTTTCCGGTTGCCAATCCGGACCGTCCAACCGGACCCACCCGTGGCCTTGCACGGATTCGGCCGAGGACGCCGGCATCTGCAGACAGGCGAACTCGATACCGACTGTGGGACCTTATGGGTTGAACTAGGTCGCGCAGCAAGGACGGCGTGAACCTCCAGACGCCGCAGGCGCTTTTCCCACCTCTGGACAACAATCTTTCCTTTGCCTGAACAAAACGCTTGACGCGGCGGCAGGCTGTGTCAATCTTCACTGTTAGGAAAAAAAGAAGACTGAGCGGAAAAGACAAACTTGGCCCTCCGGGGAGCAGGGCCGCAACGGGAACAGTTTCACTGACTGAAACAGGAAACGAAATGGGGAACTTCACTTATGAGCTCTATTGTTAGCAGTTCTGCCCCGGCTGGGGACGGGCAGTTACACAGAACGATCAATTGGCAAGGTGCATTCTGGGTAGCCAGCGGCGTACCTGCGCTGGTGCTTTTCTCAATCGGCGGCATCGCCGGCACCACGGGCACGCTGGCCTTCGTGATCTGGATGACCTCGGTGTCGTTCGGCCTGCTGCAATCCTTCACCTATGCCGAGATCGCCGGCCTGTTCCCCAGCAAATCGGGCGGCGCTTCGGTCTATGGCGCAACCGCCTGGCTGCGCTATTCCAAATTCATCGCCCCGCTTTCGGTCTGGTGCAACTGGCTGGCCTGGACGCCGGTCCTGTCGCTCGGCTGTTCGATCGCGGCGGCCTATATCCTCAACGCACTGGCGCCCATACCCGGCTTTTCGGAAGCCTCGCCCGAGGTTGCCACATGGCTCGCCGATCCGGCCAACGCCGGCAAGACGGCAGTCGATGCCATCGCCGCGCTTACGGCTGCCGCCACGCCGGCCATTCGCGACTGGACGCTCTATAGCGGCACGCTGGGCCCGGTCAGTTTCTCGCTAAATTCCGTCTTCTGGATCGGCGTGATCCTGATGCTGATCACTTTCTCGATCCAGCATCGCGGCATTCTCGGCACCGCCAATGTCCAGAAATATATCGGGCTGACCGTCATCGTTCCGATGCTGATCGTCGGCGTGGTGCCGATCCTGACCGGGCAGATCAACTGGGACAACTACACGCCCTTCGTACCGCTGGCCGAGGCCTATGCAGCCGAACCGGGCTCCTGGAACATTTCCGGCTGGACCCTCGTCTTCGGCGGCATGTTCATCGCCTCCTGGTCGGCCTACGCCTTCGAAACCTCGATCTGCTTCACCAGCGAATTCAAGGATCCGGGCCGCGACACCGTCAGGGCCATCCTCTATTCGGGCCTGCTGTGCCTGCTGATGTACACGCTGGTGCCCTTCACGTTCCAGGGCGTTCTCGGCCTTGATGGCATGCTGGCCGCTTCGATCGTCGACGGTTCGGGCGTTGGCCAGGCCATGGCCAGCATGGTCGGTGGCACTGGTATCATCACCAGCATCATGATCATGCTGATGATCATGGCCCTGATGCTGGCGATCATGACCGCCATGGCCGGTTCCTCGCGCACGCTCTACCAGGGCGGTGTCGATGGCTGGCTGCCGCGCTACCTTGCCCGCGTCAACGAGCATGGCGCCCCGACGGCGGCGATGTGGACCGATCTGGTCTTCAACCTGTTCCTGCTTGCCATCGCGGCTGCCGATGCCACCAGCTATTTCTTCATCCTCGCGGTGTCGAATTGCGGTTACATCATCTTCAACTTCCTCAACCTCAACTCCGGCTGGATCCACCGCATCGACAACGGCCATATCCATCGGCCGTGGAAGGCGCCGACGATCCTCATCGCCATCGGTGCCATGCTGTCTTATGTCAATGCCATGTTCATGGGCGCCGGTGCCAAGGTGTGGAACCCTTGGGCGCTGTGGGCCGGCCTGATTGCCGCCTCACTGATCATCCCGGTCTTCTGCTACCGGCACTATGTGCAGGACAAGGGTAGGTTCCCCGAGCAGATGCTTGACGATCTTGGCATCAAGCAGGAGGACCTCGCCAATAGGAAGGCAGGGATATTGCCCTACCTGACCCTGGTTGCGGGCCTGTGCGTGGTGCTTATCGCCAACTGGGTGTTCGTCATCTAGGAGCCGATAAAAAGTTCGCAGCGGTCAGGCAGTCCGATGCGAAAAAAGGAAAAGGCCGGCCACCCGGGGTCGGCCTTTTTCATTTGGTCGCGGCAAAAAATAATTCTTATCATGAAATTTTATTTCATACTGGTTGACGTTTTCCTCGTAAAATGGCTTACTGAATATCGGGAAAAAACGGACGAACCCAGGTCGAAACAGCCGCAATGCTGATGTTCAAGGTGCCTGCCATCCAGTGCAGCACCATGGCCTCCAAGTGTAGCCCGGCCTGCGTCCGTCGATCGCGAAACGACATTCCGTCTCCAAGGGAGGACCCATAGATGGCAGAGATCAAGTCGGACATTGAGATTGCGCGTGCGGCGAACAAGCAGCCGATCCAGGCGGTTGGCGAGAAGATCGGCATACCTTCGGAGCATTTGCTGCCCTATGGCCACGACAAGGCCAAGGTCTCGGCCGCCTTCATCAGGGAGGTGCAGGGCAACAAGGACGGCAAGCTGATCCTGGTCACCGCCATCAACCCGACGCCGGCCGGCGAAGGCAAGACCACCACCACGGTGGGCCTGGGCGATGGCCTGAACCGCATCGGCAGGAAGGCGATCATCTGCATCCGCGAGGCCTCGCTCGGACCGAACTTCGGCATGAAGGGCGGTGCGGCCGGCGGCGGCCTGGCCCAGGTCGTGCCGATGGACGAC
>NZ_RKST01000038.1 GCF_003934165.1 Borborobacter arsenicus
CCTCAAGATTGCGCTTCAACAGCCGCAATCCTTCAAAACAGAAGCCTCAACCGCAAACCGACCTGCCAAATGCCGCGTCAGCGGCTTCGTTCAATCCCGTTTATGGGTACGTGACCTAACCCGGCACCCCCGGCCCGAAGCGCGACCAGCGCGCTGCGGGCCTGATCGAGCGCCTCGATGGCCTTGTCGATGATGATGGTGTCGGTGGTGGTCATCCGGCACCGCCCTTCGCTGCGTTATCGATCGCCATCCACAGCAGTTCGCCTTGGACCGCCTCGAAAAGCTCGCTAACCTGACTCTCGGCTTCGCGGCGAGGGACGCGGGCGGCAATGAGGTCGGCGATGCACACCTTCGCCACTGACCGCCAGTATCGGTCAGCGGCCTTGCCTTGCTTGGTCCAGAGCACTTTTGCGGTCGCGGCCACAAGGTCACGGCGCTTCCAAAGCGGAAATGCGAGAACCTCAGCCGCGGGCTTCCGAAAGAGATCAAGCTGTTGCACGATTTGCCTCCAACGGGTCCCATCTGACCCTTTTGCGGCTCGTCTGTCATTTTGTCCCATCGCTTCGCTAAGTGCGGCCGGAGAGCCTCCTGCCCACCTTCCATCACAACCGGACATGCGAATTTGACACCACTGGAAGACTTGATCAGCAAGAGGCCGATCTTGAATTCCTCACCCGCCAGGCTGGTGGCGATCGTCGAGCCACGTCTGATGACAGTGCACTGACCGATATCTGGAATGTTGATAGAAAGCCCGACCGAATAACCGACTGAATCAGGAGAAGCGCGCAAACGCGCGTCTCTACTATGACCTGTATGATCACTATCGGCAGGCGCTATAGGCGCCTGCCTGTGTTCTTCAACGGGATCATCAATAAGGGTTATACGCCGCCCATGGCGGGTCTTAGATGCAGGATTTGGCGGATCATCGTGCAAATTTTGGCGGATCATCGTGCAAATTTTGGCGTGTTCGGACATCATCATGACCCGCCATTTTTGGCTATCAAAGAACGCCGGCTGATAGATGCTTGATAAGTCGGGGCCTCGCCTGATGACGCGGAGGTGGCCCCGAGATCGAAGCGTTGAAAGGTGCCGCTGCACGGTCCGGACAGGCATTCCAAGCGCCTCGGCGAGCGTCTCCTGGGAGGGCCAGCAAGTGCGCTTCTTCCTGTTTAAAAAATCGTAAGCGAGCGACGCCAGCACGCGAAATGCGCCATCTGATAAAGCATGGTCGCGAAGTCCTTGCTCGACCCATCGACCTCGAAACGCTGCGAAGCTATCCGACTTCTGGTCGCTTGCCTTCCCGGTTTCCTGCTCGTAATCTCGCACTGCATTTCTATCACGACCGGCCGCCTCTGCCGTGCCATCGGCGGGGCGGTTTTTAGTTGTGTCATGACAACGCCCCCGCGACGATGCAGGCGACCATGATAACGGCCGCTGTGAAGCTGATAATGTCGATCATGCTGCGTCCTCGCCTTCGAGCTTCGCAGCGAAGCGATCGACCTCTTTCTTAGTGAATATGGTCTTGCCCTTGATCTTGGCCGACCGAAGCTCACCAGCTTTCATGAGGTCATAGACAGTTGACCGGCCGACCCCGAACATTGCGCAAAATTCAGGGATCGAGAATGCCAACTTGGGAAGCGGCGAGGCTGGCTCTGCCGCATTCTGAATGTGCTCCACAGCAACACTCCACAAAAATGGGTTGAAAGGGGGAGCCGCGGGCACCGCATGTGGTCAGAGACCTGTCGTCACCGGAAGCTTGCAAGCAACTTATAGCGGTGGACGCGGGCGGGCAACTACGAATAGCAAATTTATTCTATTAATTCTTTCGTAATCGGGTATTTCTGGAATAAAACCAAGGAAATTTTCAAATAATCAGAATAGATTTCATTTTGTTTGGATTTATTCCAACAAAAATGGCGGGCATTTTGCCCGCCTTGATTGATTGCCCCGATGGGGTCAGGCGCGAAGTGGGATCACCTCTGCTCCCTTTCGCATGGCGTCAATCTCGTTGCCCCACCATTTGGCCATTTCGACGCGCTCCTGCCAGTGGTCGCCACGAGCATAAGCGCGACGTACCTCGTTCCCGTCGACGTGAGCGAGTTCCCGCTCGATCGCATCAGACGACCAGCGACCACTCTCGTTTAACAAGGTTGATGCCGACGCCCGAAAGCCATGCGGGACGTGCTGGTCAGACCCGATACCCATAGCGCGCAGCGCAGCCGACCAAGTGGCGTCGCTGATGGGACGACGCCGGGATCGAATGGATGGAAAGACCAAAACTCCGCCGGTTATCTCATGGTGCTGACGTAAGATCGCGACCGCCTGCACCGGCAAAGGCTTCTTATGCTCCTTTCTCCCCTTCATTCGTTCCGCCGGAATCGTCCATGTTGCCGCGTCGAGATCGAACTCCTGCCATGTCGCGAGGCGTAACTCGCTCGGCCGGGAGTAGAGCAGCGCGAGCAATTTCAGGCCGGCAGCCGTTTCGATATGAGGATATCCCCAGATCGACCGGAGAAGCCCACCAAAGCCCTTCCGATCGCGAATGGCTGGCCTGTGTATAACCTTCCTTGCCGCGATGGCACCGCGCAGCGCGAGGGTCGGATCGTTTTCTGCTCGACCTGTGGCGATAGCAAATCGGAAGACCTGGCCAACGCTCGTCCGTGCCTTCGCGGCCGACGCCAACTTTCCACGCCGTTCGAGCTTGCGGACTGTCGCCAAGACCTCCGCAGCACTGATTTCGGAGACCGGGAGTGTGCCGAAATCGGCATTTGCCAGGCCGATCAGATAGTCGAATCGCTCACGGGGCCGAACCGCCTTGTCCTCGGCGACCAGCTTTGCGCGAAGATCGGCAGCGACAGCCGCGGAAGGTATTTTCCGAGGCGTCTGCCGCCCTGATTTTTTCGAGCTTCTTCTGACGCCCAGGATCAATACCCTGCGCGAGCAATTCCTTTGCTGCGTCGCGCGCCTTGCGCGCGGCAGCCAGCGACACGGCAGGATATTGCCCATGCGCGAGAACGCGCTGCTTGCCGCCGAATGCGTATGCCTGCCGCCAGAGCTTCGAGCCGTTCGTTGGTACGAAAAGATAGAGACCGCCGCCATCGGAGTATTTGCGAGGTTTCGCGTCCGCCTTCACCGTGCGGATGAAAGTATCCGTGAGTGCCATGATCCGCCTTTCTTGGTATCGAGAAGATCGGCCAGCGCCGATACCATGGATAATACCAAGAAATGTGGTGGATGCCAGCAAACAACGTCAAACAATGTCAGCAATGCACGAACGAAAAAGGCCCGGAGAACCGGGACTTTTCATGTAAAATACGGACGATATCGGACGGTTAAAAGCATTCGTGGATAGAAATACTGGCGATCCCGGCAGGATTCGAACCTGCGACCATCGGCTTAGAAGGCCGGTGCTCTATCCGGCTGAGCTACGGGACCACGATTCACACCGGCCGACAGCCGAAGTGCCACGGCTAGAGCATGTTGCAGCCAAGTGGATCACTTGGCGTCGCACACATGCAGCAAAATCAATTAGATAGACCATGATGTCGTCCGAAAACCGGTATCCACTTTTCGGCATCATGGTCTAATGCGTCCAGGGAACCTTGCGGTCATAGCGGAAATTCTCCGCATAGGAAATCGCGCGGCGCTTGGCCTCCTTCGGTTCCTGGACGCGAAAATCCAGCCCGTGCTTTTCGGCATAGGCGATCGCCTCTTCCTTCGTCTCGAAGGTGAGGCGAATCTGGCTCTTCATGTCGCCCGATGAGGTGTAGCCCATCAGCGGGTCGATCTTGCGCGGCATGGCGGGGTCGAATTCCAGAACCCAATGGCCGGTCTTGGCCTTACCCGATTGCATTGCAGTCTTGGCAGGGCTGAAAATGCGGGCGGACATGCGTTCCTCATCAATCAATGGTCGGAGTGGCAGGATTCGAACCTGCGACCCCCTGATCCCAAATCAGGTGCGCTACCAGGCTGCGCTACACTCCGCTGCGGATGTGCCTAGTGGCTTCGCCGCTTAATGGCAAGGCGGAAAATGCCGCTCATGCCGCACTTGCCGCTGCCAGCCCCCTGCCGATGTCGGCCTTGATGTCCTCGACGTCCTCAAGTCCGATCTGCAACCGGATGATCGGTCCGGCATAGGGGCCCTTGGCCACCACCCTGTCGGCGAGCGAGACGTGCACGGCCAGGCTTTCATAGCCACCCCAGGAGTAGCCCAGTCCGAAGATCTGGAGCGCATCGAGGAAGGCATGGGCTTCTCTTTGTCCGCCGCCGGCAAGGACGATGGAGAAAATGCCGCTTGCGCCGCAGAAATCGCGTTTCCACAAGGCATGGCCGGGGTGGCTTTCAAGGGCAGGGTGCAGCACACGCGCCACGCCGGGCTGGGTCTCCAGCCAGCGTGCTATCTCCAGCGCGCTCTGCTGATGCCGCTCAAGCCGCACACCCATGGTGCGCAGCCCGCGCAGCACCTGGTAAACATCGTCTGGCGCTGCACAGCAGCCAAGCGTGATGAAGGCATCGTGCAGGCGCTGCCAGCATGCCGCATTGGCCGACACCGTTCCCAGGAGCACGTCGGAATGGCCCGCCGGATATTTGGTTGCGGCATGGATCGAGACATCAACGCCATAGTCGAGCGGCTTGAAATAGAGCGGCGTTGCCCAGGTGTTGTCCATCATCACCACTGCGCCGCCCGCATGGGCCGCCTTGGCGATTGCCGGTATGTCCTGCATCTCGAACGTGTTGGAGGCGGGTGATTCAGTGAAGACGACCCTGGTATTCGGCTTCATCAATGCGGCAATCTGCGCGCCGACATGCGGGTCGTAATATTCGACCTCGATGCCCAGGCGCTTCAGCATCGTGTTGGCGAAATTGCGGGTCGGTGCATAGACGGAATCGACGATCAGCACGTGGTCGCCGGCCGAAAGGAAGGCGAGCAGCGGTATGGTGACCGCCGCGAGCCCGGAAGGCACGATGATGGTGCCGGCCGAGCCCTCAAGTGCATTCATGGCCTCTGCCAGCGCATCGGTGGTCGGGGTGCCGCGCGTCCCGTAGGTATATTTCTGGGAGCGTTCGGCCATGGCCGCTGCATTGGGGAACAGGACGGTCGAAGCGTGGACCACCGGCGGATTGACGAAGCCGTGAAAGTCGTGCGGATCATTGCCGGTATGGGCCAGCCGCGTGTGAATGCCCATCTTTTCCAAGTCACGCTTGTTCATGATTTTCCCTGTCGTGGAATCCAGCTTGACGCATAAGTCCGCAGAGCGGCGGGTGCAACAGCAACGGGAGTTTCAGCTGCAACGTCGTTGTTTGGGAATGAAATATTCCTCTTGGTAATAGCCGAATTCAACGCCCTCTCACAATGGTTTTCAATTGATTAACGACGTGTCATTGCACTTGACCTGAGGCGGATAATCGCTTTCGATGCGTTTCGTGAATGAAGTGTGGCTGACGCATCCGCGGCGATGCGCCGTTCCGGAAGTGGGCTGGAATGAAATGCTGCTTTCACACGGGATAAGAGGGGGTTTCACCCCGACAACAAAACTGAAAAAGGGTCTGTGGGATGAATAAAACTGTAAAAGTCGTTCTTGGTGTCGCCGCACTTGGCTTCGCAGCCTCGACCGCATCGGCGGCGACGCTCGATGATGTCAAGGCCAAGGGATTTGTCCAATGCGGCGTAAATACCGCTCTTGCCGGCTTTTCGGCGCCCGACGACAAGGGCGACTGGAAGGGCCTTGATGTGGATCTGTGCCGTGCGGTTGCTGCCGCCGTGTTCGGCGACGCGACAAAGGTGAAGTTTACGCCGACCAACGCCAAGGAGCGCTTCACCGCGCTGCAGTCGGGCGAGATCGATCTGCTTTCGCGCAACACGACCTGGACGCTTAGCCGCGACACCTCGCTCGGCTTCAATTTCGCCGGCGTCAATTACTATGACGGCCAGGGTTTCATGATCAACGCCAAGAAACTGCCAGGCGTGAATTCGGCGCTGCAGCTTTCGGGCGCTTCGGTTTGCGTGCAGAGCGGCACGACCACCGAACTCAACCTTGCCGACTACTTCAAGGCCAATAACCTGGAATACAATCCGGTGGTGTTCGAGAAGCTCGAAGAGGTGAACGCCGCCTATGATGCCGGCCGCTGCGATGCCTACACAACCGACCAGTCGGGCCTTTATTCGATCCGCCTGACGCTGGCGGCACCCGACGATCACATCGTTCTGCCCGAGATCATCTCGAAGGAGCCTCTTGGGCCGGCCGTTCGCCAGGGCGACGATCAGTGGTTCGATATCGTGAAGTGGTCGCTCTATGCCATGGTCCTGGCCGAGGAGTATGGCATCACCCAAGCCAATGTCGATGAGATGAAGAACTCGCCCAATCCCGATATCAAGCGCATTCTCGGCACCGAGGCCGACTCCAAGCTCGGCACCGATCTGGGCCTGTCCAATGACTGGGTGGTCAACATCATCAAAGCTGTCGGCAATTACGGCGAAAGCTTCGAGCGCAATGTCGGCCAGGGCAGCCCGCTGAAGATCGCGCGCGGCCTCAATGCGCTCTGGACCAAGGGTGGCCTGCAATACGCGATGCCTATTCGCTAAAGCGACGGTCCGATCCGGGAGGCGAACATCGCCTCCCGGTCTCCGTGAAAAGGAGACTCCATGGCCTCGCAAGATATTGTCCGGCATGATGCCGGGTCGAGAAGCTCGTTCCTGAACGACCCGAAGATTCGCGGGCTGATCTATCAGACTGTCCTCTTCGTTCTGCTGGTCGCCTTCGTCTATTGGATCGTCGGCAATACGATCGAGAATCTGAGGCGCGCCAACATCGCCTCCGGTTTCGGCTTTCTCAATAATCGTGCCGGCTTCGACATCAGCCAGAGCATGATCGAATACTCGTCGGATTCGCGCTATTCGCGCGCGCTGGTCGTCGGCCTGCTCAATACTCTGCTGGTGGCTGTCACCGGCATCGTGACCGCTTCGATCATGGGCTTCCTGATCGGCGTCGGAAGGCTTGCCAATAACTGGCTGATCCGCAAGATTTGCATGGTCTATGTCGAGATCTTCCGCAACATACCGCCGCTTCTCGTCATCTTCTTCTGGTATTTCGGCGTTATTTCGGTGTTGCCGGCGCCGCGCGACAGTGTCCAGCTGCCGCTGTCATCCTTCCTCAACAATCGCGGCTTCTTCCTGCCGAAAGCGGTATGGGGCGAGGGGGCCTGGCTGATCCTCGTGGGATTGGTCGTCGCCATTGCCATGGTGTGGTTCGTTGTTCATCGGGCGCGCAAGCGGCAGGAAGCGACCGGCCAGCAGTTCCCGGTACTCTGGACCTCGGCGGGCCTGATCGTCGGCTTGCCCCTGCTGGCATTCGCTCTTGCCGGGTTTCCGCTGACATTTGAAATCCCGACCAAGTCGACCTTCAACCTGGTGGGCGGCTTCCAGATAAAGCCGGAATTCCTCGCGCTCTATCTCGCGCTCTCCTTCTATACTGCCGCCTTCATCGCCGAAATCGTGCGTGCTGGCATTCTCGGCGTCAGCAAGGGACAATCCGAAGCATCTTTCGCGCTCGGGCTGCGGTCGCGACAGGCATTGCGGCTGGTGATCGTGCCGCAGGCGATGCGCATCGTCATACCGCCGCTGACCAGCCAATATCTCAACCTGACCAAGAACTCGTCGCTCGCGATCGCCATCGGCTTCCCGGATCTAGTTGCCGTGGGCGGAACCATCCTCAACCAGACCGGCCAGTCGATCGAGATCGTCGCGATCTGGATGGTCATCTATCTAGGCATCAGCCTTTTGACCTCGCTGTTCATGAACTGGTTCAACGCCAAGATGGCCTTGGTGGAGCGGTAAGCCCATGGAACACGACGTTTCCTATGTCCGGACCGAAATGGTCAATGCGCAGGCGGCGCCCGCAAGCGAGCGCGGTGTCGTCAAATGGCTGCGCGAGAACCTTGTCGCCACCCCGATGGATGCCATACTGACGATCATAAGCATCGCCTTGCTGGTCTATTTCCTGCCCTCGGCGCTGAGATGGCTTTTCATCGATGCCCAATGGAGCGGCTCGGACCGCAGCTTCTGTGCCACGGTGGCGCAGGGCGGGGCGCAGCCGGACGGATGGTCCGGTGCCTGCTGGGCTTTCGTGAAGGCCAAATACGAACAGTTCCTGTTCGGCCGCTACACGATTTCCGAGCGCTGGCGGGTGGTGCTGGTCGGTGCGATGTTCGTGGCGCTGTTCGTGCCGCTGCTGATCCCGAGGGCGCCCTACAAGCTGGCCAATGCGTTCCTTTTGTTCGTGGTCCTCCCGATCGTTTCCTTCTTCCTGCTCGTTGGAGGATATTTCGGGTTGCCACGGGTCGAGACCCAGCTTTGGGGCGGCCTGATGGTGACGCTGGTGCTGTCGTTCGTCGCCATCGCGGTGTCGCTGCCGCTTGGCATCCTGCTGGCACTCGGGCGCCGTTCCGATATGCCGGTCATCAAGATGTTCAGCGTCATTTTCATCGAGACGGTGCGCGGCGTTCCGCTGGTGACGGTGCTGTTCATGGCAAGCGTCATGCTGCCCCTGTTCCTGCCGGCGGGCGTCACCTTCGACAAATTCCTGCGAGCGCTGATCGGTGTCGCCCTGTTTGCGGCTGCCTATATGGCCGAGGTGGTGCGCGGCGGGCTGCAGGCCATTCCGAAGGGGCAGTATGAGGGCGCGGATTCGCTCGGTTTGAGCTATTGGCAAAAGACGGGGCTGATCGTCCTGCCGCAGGCGCTCAAGCTGGTGATACCGGGTATCGTCAACACCTTCATCGGTATCTTCAAGGATACGAGCCTCGTCTACATCATCGGCATGTTTGACCTGCTGGGCATTATTCGCCAGAATTTTGCCGACGCCACCTGGGCGACCGCCCAGACCCCGATGACCGGTTTGATTTTCGCCGGCTTCGTCTTCTGGGTGTTCTGCTTTGGCATGTCTCGCTACTCGATCTACATGGAACGCCGGCTCGATACCGGCTACAGACGATAAAAAAACATAATAAGGGGATCGGCCTATGGCCCTCGAAAACGCTGTTAAACCCGAAGAAATCAGGGTTGATACCGGCAAGATGCATATTTCGGACACCGAGGTGGCGATCGACATCATCGGCATGCACAAATGGTACGGCGATTTTCATGTTCTGAAGGACATCAACCTTCGCGTCATGCGCGGCGAGCGCATCGTCATCTGCGGCCCGTCCGGATCGGGCAAATCGACCATGATCCGCTGCATCAACCGTCTGGAGGAGCACCAGAAGGGCAAGATCATCGTTGATGGCAAGGAACTTACCAACGACCTGAAGAAGATAGATGAGGTCCGCCGCGAGGTCGGCATGGTATTCCAGCACTTCAACCTGTTTCCGCATCTGACGATCCTGGAAAACTGCACGCTGGCGCCGATCTGGGTGCGCAAGACGCCTAAGAAGCAGGCTGAGGAAATGGCGATGCATTTCCTCAAGCGCGTGAAGATCCCCGAACAGGCGAATAAATATCCGGGCCAGCTATCCGGCGGCCAGCAGCAGCGTGTGGCGATCGCCCGCTCGCTGTGCATGAACCCGCGTATCATGCTGTTTGACGAGCCGACCTCGGCGCTTGATCCGGAAATGATCAAGGAAGTGCTGGAGACGATGGTCGGGCTGGCCGAGGAGGGCATGACCATGCTGTGCGTGACCCATGAAATGGGCTTTGCCCGCAAGGTCGCCAACCGGGTCATCTTCATGGACCAGGGTCAGATCGTGGAGCAGAACACGCCGGCTGAGTTCTTCGACCACCCGCGTCACGAGCGCACCAAGCTGTTCCTGAGCCAGATCCTGCACTGAGCGGTATGGTGGAGTACGGGGCCTCTTCGTTGGACTGGTTCAGCTTTTGACGGAAACAGCGCCGCACTCGAGGGGGCGTCGGCGTTGCGGCCATCCTCTTTCTCACGGAGAAGGCTCCGGCCGGAGATCAGGGCGTTCCTCTCGAAGCTGAACGGCTCCAGGCCTTTACGCAGTTCTCGAATTGTCAGTGGGTCTGGTTGAAGGTCACGATGGAAACTTCGCCCTCGAGCGCGCCTTGATATGCCGACATATGCGGTTCCTCGTCGGGCTCGCCCTCCATCTCGCCGATCTGATCCAGTTCGGCTTCGACATAGCCTTCGGCTGCCAGTGCCTCGAGCGCCTTGCGTACGGCTGAATCCTCGTCCGGTGCACTGAGCATCACATGCACGCCCAGCGGGCTGCCGCCCTTCTTGAGCCAGACGCGGCCGGTGATGATCGTCACCGGCGATTGTTCATTGTCGTTCATCTGCTTGGCACCGTTGCGAAATACAAGCTTGCGCTTTGGAATACATATATGGCGTGGGCTCTACCTTCTGGCGAAAGGAAAGGCGAACATAAAATTCCCCTGCACCGTCAACCGGATGCACAACGCCTGCCATAGGGCCCGATCGTGAACCCAGATTCCAGTTCTCGGTCCGCTCTGTTTCAGGAATTTTCCCTGAAGAATTTTTGTACCGTCTTGACGCTGCCGGCGTCGGCGACGGCGTAGCCGGGCAGGGAACCCACTGCCCGGCGGTAATCCGTGCCGCTGATGATTTCCCGCAGACGCTCCACCGGTTTGGCGTTCAACATATTGCTCGGCAGATGAAGAAATAATCCTCGGTGATGATGTGAACGAAATCGAGGTCGAACTCGACCGCCGCCGCCTCGACGCCGAAGCCGGTATCGGCCATGCCTCTGGCGACGTGAGCGGCGACTGCGGCATGGGTGAGCTCGACATTCTGGTAACCGGTGATCTCGCCGCTATCGATCTTGTTCTGTGCAAGCAGCTGTTCAAACAGCGCGCGCGTGCCGGAGCCCACATCGCGGTTCACGAAAGTGATCTTGGGGTCGCGAAGTGCGCCAAGACCGGTGATATCGAATGGATTGCCGCGTCTGACAAAAAGGCCCATTTCGCGGGTCACGAAACCGATGACGCAGTAGACACTGGGGTCAAGCCATTTTTTCAGTGCCGCGACAGCACGCTTGCGCAACTCCCCATGCGGCAGGTGGATCGCGGCGAGCTCGCACTCCTGTGCCCGCAGCGAATCCAGCGACGCCTGATTTGTCATATACCGCAGGTCGATATTGGAATCGGGATTTTGCGCCAGGAACTCGCTGAGCTTGGATATCGCGAAACCGTGGCTGGCGTGAATCCGGATGGAGGGCGGCACGTCAGGTAGAAGATTGGCAAGCTCCATCTCCAGTTCCTGCGCGATATTGTGCAACTGCGGCCCCAGGCGCGCCTTCAGATGCTGTTCGGCCCACACCAGCTTGTTGCCCAGCGGCGTAAGCTGCGAGCCCTTGCCGCGCTGCCGCTCGACCAGCGGCTCGCCGAAGAAGGCCGACCACTGGTCGATGAGGTTCCAGGCATGACGGTAGGACATGCCGGTATGTTCGGCCGCCGTCGCCAAGGTGCCGGAAAGCTTGATCTCACGCAGAAAGCTCAGCATCACGCGCATCGAATGCGGTGAGGTTTCGTTGGTGAAGTGCCACGCCGCCTCGATGTTGATGCGAACCATCGCAGCCATTCTCCAAACTGGAACACATTGCCGGCAGATGCTTCCGGAAAAAGCCCCACGCTGCGGCACCGTGATGCACGCAAGAAAGGCGCTCGAGAAGTCTCTTGCATGCGCCTATCAATTTTGCTGGCAAATGGCAAAAAGCAGATTACGTGCAGCTATCTGCAACTATCTGCAACTATCTGCTGGAGAGAATGTCCACCGCTTCCTTCGCGATCGGGTCCAGCCCGTCACCACCCTGTTTCCAATGCGCGCAAATCTGCTCACGCATGCGTGGCTCCCAGAACTTGGTCAGATGATCGGCCACCGCCTGGGGTGCTGCGGTTCGGCTCTGGGTGGCAAAGAACTTGCTGATGTGGTTGGCCATGTAGATGAGTTTATCGGGCGACATGAGCGTCCAATCCTTCTTCGATGATGCGCTGCGGGTGGGTGAAGACCTCGAAGCCATCCTGGCGGGCAACCGCGACAATGGTGATACCCGCTTCCTGAGCGGTACGCAGCGCAAGCGCCGTGGGTGCCGATACGGCCACCAGAACCGGTATCTGCGCCACGGCGGCCTTCTGCACCATCTCGACCGACAGGCGGCTGGTCAGTACGCCCAGGCCCCCGCGGCCAGTCCGGCCCAGGCCCGCCAGCGCGCCGGTCAGCTTGTCCAGGGCGTTGTGCCGGCCGACGTCCTCCCGCAACGCAACGAGACCTTCCGCTTGCGTCCAGAAGGCCGCTGCATGCACGGCGCTGGTCCGCTTGTGCAACAATTGCCGCGCGGTGAGGGCGGTCAGGGCAGCCATGATATCGGCCGGGCTGAACACCGTGTCGTCGAGCACGGGCGGTTGCGGCCGCATCGCCTGTTCCAGCGATTCGATGCCGCATAGCCCGCAACCGGTCGGGCCGGCCAGAAACCGCCGCCTTTCCTGCAGGATGGCGCGCTGGGGCTCCGCAAGCCAGATGCGCAGGTCGATGCCCGGCGCGGTTTCGACGATATCGAGACTTTCGATCTCGCTCACTGCGCCGATCACACCCTCGGTCAGGCTGAAGCCTGCGGCAAAATCCGCCAGATCCTGCGGCGTTGCCATCATCACCGCATGCGCGGACCCGTTATAGGAAAAGGCAACCGCCACTTCCTCCGGCACGCTGCGTGCGCCATGCTTCAGGATACCATCTCGCCAGACGCCGCGAGCGACGCTGCTGACCGCTTCCATCATGGACTACTCGGCTGCTTCGGCAGGGACGATCCTGCGGCTGCGGCGCGAGAAATCGGCATAGTCTTCCTGCCACTGCGTCGGGCCGTTTGACGGTGTCACCTGGACGGCCGTGCACTTGTATTCGGGGCAGTTCGTTGCCCAGTCCGAATAGTCGGTGGTGACGACATTGGCCTGCGTGTCGGGATGGTGGAACGTCGTATAGACCACGCCCGGCGCCACGTTGTCGGTCACCAGCACGCGCAGCGTTGTTTCGCCCGAGCGGCTGGCAAGCTTCACCCACATGCCGTCGCGGATGCCGCGCTCTTCCGCGTCATGCGGATGGATTTCCAGCACATCCTCGGCATGCCAGACGACGTTGTCGGTGCGACGCGTTTGCGCGCCGACATTGTACTGGGACAGGATGCGGCCCGTGGTGAGCAGAAGCGGATAGCGCGGGCCGACGCGCTCGTCGGTCGCGAGATATTCGGTGACGACGAAATTGCCCTTGCCGCGCACGAATGTGTCCACATGCATGACCGGCGTTCCCGTCGGCGTCTTCTCGTTGCAGGGCCACTGGATCGAACCCAGCTCCTCCAGCCTGGCGAAGGAAACGCCGGTAAAGGTTGGCGTCAGGCGCGCGATCTCGTCCATGATCTCGGACGGGTGGTCATAGTGCATCGGATAGCCAAGCGCGTTGCTGAGCGCCATGGTGATCTCCCAATCGGCCATGCCGTTCTTCGGCTCCATCACCTTGCGCACGAGCTGGATACGCCGCTCGGCATTGATGAAGGTTCCGTCCTTTTCAAGGAAGGTCGAGCCCGGCAGGAAGACATGGGCATAATTGGCCGTCTCGTTCAGGAAGAGGTCCTGCATGACCACGCATTCCATCGCGCTGAGACCGGCGGCGACATGCTTGGTGTCCGGGTCGGACTGCATGATGTCCTCGCCCTGCACGTAGAGGCCCATGAAGGAGCCATCGAGCGCGGCATCCAGCATGTTGGTGATGCGCAGGCCCGGCTCCTTCTCCAGCGGCGTGTTCCAGTCGATCTCGAACAGCCGGCGCACCTCGTCGTTCGAGACATGGCGATAGCCCGAGAACTCGTGCGGGAAGGAGCCCATGTCACAGGAACCCTGGACATTGTTCTGGCCACGCAGCGGATTAACCCCGACGCCCGGACGACCGATATTGCCGGTCGCCATAGCCAGATTGGCGATTGCCATGACCGAGGTCGAGCCCTGGCTGTGTTCGGTGACGCCAAGGCCGTAATAGATCGCGGCGTTGCCGCCGGTGGCGTAGAGGCGAGCGGCACCGCGAATGCTCTGGGCCGGCACGCCGGTGGCGACGGCCATCGCCTCGGGGCTGTTGCGTTCTTCGGCGACGAAGGCGGCCCAATCCTGGAACGTTTCCCAATCGCAGCGCTCGCGCACGAACTCCTCGTTGACCAGTCCCTCGGTGACGATCACGTGGGCCAGCGCGGTGAGGATGGCGACATTTGTGCCGGGCAATGTCGGCAGATGGTAATCCGCTTTGATATGTGGCGACTGCACCAGATGGGTGCGTCGTGGATCAATGACGATCAGCCGGGCGCCCTCGCGCAGCCTCTGCTTCATGCGCGAAGCAAAGACCGGATGCGCATCCGATGGATTGGCGCCGATGACCAGCATCACATCGGTCTGCTCGACTGAGTCGAAGTCCTGGGTGCCGGCCGACGTGCCGAATGTCGTGCCCAAGCCATAGCCCGTCGGCGAATGGCAGACGCGCGCGCATGTGTCGACATTGTTGTTGCCGAAGCCGGCGCGCACCAGCTTTTGAACCAGAAAAGTTTCCTCGTCGGTGCAGCGCGACGACGTCAGACCGCCGACCGACCTTGGCCCATATTTTGCCTGGATGCGCTTGAATTCGGACGCCGTATGCGCAATCGCCTCTTCCCAGCTCACCTCGCGCCAGGGATCGGTGATTTTTTCACGAATCATCGGCTTGAGGATGCGCTCCTTATGGTTGGTGTAGCCCCAGGCAAAGCGGCCCTTGACGCAGGAATGGCCATGGTTGGACTTGCCGTCCTTGTACGGCACCATGCGCACGACCTCGTCACCCTTCATCTCCACCTTGAAGGCGCAACCGACGCCGCAATAGGCGCAGGTCGTGATCTTCGACCACTCCGGTTTGCCCTTCTCGATGACGGTCTTTTCGATGAGCGAGCCGGCGGGGCAGGCCTGCACGCAGGCGCCGCAGGACACGCAATCGGATTCCAGGAAGGACTGGTCTGTGCCGGCCGTCATGACCGAGCTGAAGCCGCGGCCGGCAATCGTCAGCGCGAATGTGCCCTGAATGTCTTCACAGGCGCGCACACAGCGCGAACAGACGATGCATTTGGCCGGATCGTAGCTGAAATAGGGGTTGCTGTCGTCAATGCCGCTGTCGCGGTGGCGCACGGCATCGAAGCCGTAGCGCACCTCGTCCAGCTCGACCTTGCGCGCGATATCGAGCAGGTCGAATTCTTCCGTGTCTTCCTCAAGCGATTCGACCGGATGATCGGAGACATAAAGCTCCATCACCCCCTTGCGGATGCGGTCCAGCCGCTCCGACGTCGTGGCCACCACGATGCCCTCGGCAACCGGGGTGGTGCAGGAGGCGGGCGTACCGTTACGGCCTTCGATCTCGATCAGGCACAGGCGGCATGAGCCATAGGCATCGAGCATGTCGGTCGCGCACAGTTTCGGAATCTCGGTGCCGGCCTCCATGGCTGCGCGCATGATCGAGGTGCCCTCAGGCACGGTCACGCTCTTGCCGTCGATGGTCAGCGTGACCATGGTTTCGGAAGGCGAACGGGGCGTTCCGTAGTCGATCTCGTGGATGAGCGACATGCGTAATCCTCCTATGCGGCCTGATGCTTGGGGGGCGTGATGCCGAAATCTTCGGGGAAATGGGTCAGTGCGCTCATGACCGGATAGGGCGTGAAGCCGCCGAGCGCGCAAAGCGAACCGAATTTGAGCGTATGGCAGAGATCTTCCAGCAGCATCGTCTGCTCGATGCGGTTCTCACCGCGAATGATACGGTCGAGGACCTCGACGCCACGCGTCGAGCCGACGCGGCAGGGCGTGCACTTGCCGCAGGATTCGACGGCGCAGAACTCCATGGCAAAGCGCGCCTGGCGGGCCATATCGACCGTATCGTCGAAGACGACGATGCCGCCATGGCCGATCAGCCCGTCCTTGGCCGCGAACGCTTCATAATCGAACGGCGTGTCGAACATGGATACCGGGAAATAGGCGCCGAGCGGGCCGCCGACCTGCACGGCCCGGACCGGCCGGCCACTGGCGGTGCCGCCGCCGATCTCGTTGACGAGTTCGCCCAGCGTGACGCCGAAGGCAACCTCGTAGAGGCCGCCATATTTGATGTTGCCGGCAAGCTGGATCGGCATCGTGCCGCGCGAGCGCCCCATGCCGAAATCGCGATAGAATTCCGCGCCCTTGTCCAGAATGGTGGGCACCGCGGCAAGCGAGAGCACATTGTTGATGACGGTCGGCTGGCCGAACAGGCCTTTATGTGCCGGCAGCGGCGGCTTGGCGCGCACGGTGCCGCGCTTGCCCTCGAGGCTGTCCAGCAGCGCGGTCTCCTCGCCGCAGACATAGGCACCGGCGCCGACACGGACTTCGAGATGAAACTCCTTGTCCGAGCCCATGATCGCCTTGCCCAGCGCGCCGCCCTTTTCGGCAGCCTTGATGGCGGTGTTCAGCGCGTCGATCGCCAAGGGATATTCGGACCGGACATAGATGTAGCCTTGCGTCGCGCCGACCGCGATGCCGGCGATCGTCATGCCCTCGATCAGCAGGAACGGATCGCCTTCCATGACCATGCGGTCGGCAAAGGTGCCGCTGTCGCCTTCGTCGGCGTTACAGACGATGTATTTCTGGTCGGCTCTCGCCTTCAGCACTGTGTCCCATTTGATGCCGGTGGGAAAGCCGGCCCCGCCGCGACCACGCAGGCCGGACTGCGTGACTGTGGCGACGATGTCTTGCGGCTCCAGTTTGAGCGCATTCGCCAGGCCGCGATAGCCGCCATGCGCCTTGTAGTCGTCGAGCGAGGCGGGGTCGATGATGCCGCAACGCTCGAAGGTCAGCCGGGTCTGGCCCTTGATGAAGGGATGATCCTGAGGGTCGCCGATTGCCAGCCGGTGCGACCCGCCTGTGGTTGCGGCTGCAAACACGCTGTCGACATCGGCGAGGTCCACCGGACCGAAGGCAAGGCGACCGCCATCCGCAGTCTCGACCTCGACCAGCGGCTCCAGCCAATGCATTCCACGCGAGCCGGTACGAACGATCCGGACATCGATACCCTTGGAGTTGGCGCAGGCCTTGAGGGCGTCGGCGATCTCATCGGCGCCGAGCGCCACGGCGGCAGAATCGCGAGGAACGAAGAAACGGGTACTCATAGCTCTGCCTCCGCGACCAGCGCATCGACCTTGGCGGTATTCAGGCGGCCGACGAGGCGGCCGTTATACATCGCCGAGGGGGCGACCGAGCAAAGGCCAAGACAATAGACTGCTTCGAGGCCGACGCGCCCATCGGCGGTCTGTTCGCCAAATTCCAGCCCGAGCCTTTCACATGCATGCTCGGCCAGCGCAGTTCCGCCGGATGCCTGGCAGGCTTCGGCCCTGCAGATTTTCAGCACATGCTTTGGAGGAGGGGAGGTGCGGAAATCATGATAGAAGGTGACGACGCCGTAGACCTCTGCCCGAGACATTGAGGGCTTCGGCAACCAGCGCGATGGCTTCACTGTCGATATAGCCGAAGTTTTCCTGCAGCGCATGCAGCATCGGCAGCATCGCGCCCGGCTGCGTCTGCTTCTCGGTAAGCAAGGCCCGCGCATGATCGGGATCCCAAGCGATCAACTGTCCCACAACATTCCCTCCCGGGTACTAGGTGTGCACATTCATCGCGCTGGGCTGATGCCTTCCACGCGTTGTTAGATGCTAGTGGTCATGTCATGGATGGGGCAATAGGAAATCTACTTCATATTAAAATGATAAAATAATAATATTATATATGATTTTGGTATATTTTGAGTCTTCATAAACTTATTTTAAATCAATATAAGTATATGTATATTTTTCATCAGAACTATAAAATATATATTGGATTATACGATAACAATTACTTAACTCAAGTGAATTTCCTGGCGAATCTCAGGGGGTGTGCCGGCAATGGCGCTACGAGCATCGGTTGGTGATCGATACACATGCTTTTCGGCTTGCATGTTGGTGATCACATTCGCTTCTTGTCGGAAGCGCGTCTATAACCGCGCCGACGGCTGAGAGGTGTATAAATGCGCTGGTGCGTATAGCCAGTTCGTCATGGTCTGCAGGCCAATACCTGCATGGCGGAGGGAAGGGGACTAGCGTCTAACCTTCTCTTGTGGATGCCGCTCTCATTTGCAAGGAATTTCTGATCCTTAGACATGTGATCGAGTGCGGACTCTTGTCAGGCCTGTTAGCGCGGCCCGATAGATGCCGCTGGCCGGGATGGTGATGCGCGGACCGGGGCCAAATCTCCAACAGCGAGCTCGAAGCTCTGAGAAGGTTTCTGGTTTGCCCGACCCGGATCATGTCGATCATTTGCCCATGCGGCTCATGCCTTCCTCACAACTCTGCGTTCCGTTCCTGCCGAGGCGCTCGATCAGGCGCTGACCATCACCGGATCGCGATAATCTTCGCCACGCGTCAGCATCGCCCAGATACCGCGCGCCATCTTGTTGGCCAGTGCGAAGGCCGCGACCATCGGCGGCTTGCGTTCCAGCATTCGAGCGAGCCACGGGTTTCGAGGTGCGCCCCGGCGCAGGGCCCAGCGGATCACCGCCATCGCGCCGGTGACAAGCAGTCGTCGGATATCGCGCTGCCCCATCTTCGAAGTCTTCCCAAACCCGAGGAATGCTGTCGCGGCACCAACCCGAGCCACGCGGCAAAATCGCGGCCACGCCGGAACTGTTCCATCGGCGGCGCGAACGTCTCGATCGCTAGCGCACTAATCGGCCCCAGCCGGGCATTGTCTGCAACCGTCGGGGCACAGCAGCCTGCCTGGACAGGGCGGCGATCTTCGCCTTCAGCGCAGCGAGGCGAGCAGTCAGCAAATCAACCTGTTCCAGAACCATGCGGCAGATATCCCGTGCCAGATCAGGCAGGGCCGAGCCCGGATCCTCAACGACCTGCGCTAGTCGCGTTACGAATCCGATCCCTTCTGGGGCGACGTGACCGAACTCATAAAGATACGCACGCAGTGCATTGATCGCTTCGGTCCGCTGATTCACGAGCTGTTCTCGGGCGCGAAACGCAATCGCTCGGGCTTGCTGCTATTCAGTTTTGGGCACGACAAACCGCATGGTCGGCCGCGTTGCAGCCTCAGTGATTGCCTCGGCATCTGCAACGTCGTTTTTCTGCCGCTTGATGAACGGCTTGACATAGTGCGGCGCAATCAGCCGGACATGGTGCCCGTGATTAGTTAGCTCCAGCGCCCAGTGATGGGCGCTGGGGCAAGCCTCCATCGCCACCTCGCATGGGGCTTGGTTTGCCATGAACCGTCCAAACTGCAGCCGTGGCAGCTTCTTGCGAAAAACGACCGATCCGTCTGCCGTCGCCCCGTGAAGCTGAAACACGTTCTTCGCCAAATCGACGCCGATGATGCTAACTTCTCCCATGGATGCCCTCTCCTATAGCTTGTGCTTCGACACCACGAGTTTGGCACATCGCAATGCCGTCAGGGGAGAGCGGCATCCACCCCATCTCCGCTTAACCCATTGATTTATGGAAGCGCCAGCAGGAAAAGGAGCAACATCCTTCCTATCGCTGGTCATCGCATTCTTCATCACCAAGTCTAGACTTTTAGATGATTTGTGTAATCGCTTCGCATTCGTGACGCTCTACGTCAAATCTAACAATGTCGTGGAAGTCATCTGCGGAGCGGTCGACCGACACTCCACGCGCTTTGTGCCGCCGAATACGCTGAGCACTTGGTGATGCGATTAGCAAGTGGCAGGAGATGGTGAATCATCACCCGTCGCTCCGAAATCTGATGTGTGGGTCGATACGACGCCAGCCAAATTCGTGAGGCTATTGAGGTGAATGCAGGCTAAACCGATCAAGGCAGACGGCGAAGACGTTGCCCCGCTGCATCATGAAGCAAGTATTGCGACCACTCAACCTCATCTAGCCGAACAGTTGCAATCGGGCAAGATCCGTACACATCCACATATGAATTATGTCAACGCGCCCGCCCCATCCGATTGATGGGCTCGGCGTCCTAAGCCTAGAAGTAAGCGGACCCCAGCCGGAATCGGCTCTATAACAGGCACGTCTAGCATCCGCGATAGCTCACCGGCGGCGTCTCCCAGAGGCCCACCGCCGATGATCACTGCCTCCGCCCCATCAAGCTCCACCGTCTCGCGCACCGCCTGCGCTAACTCAGAGACCAGATCATCAGCCCGACCCATCAGATTGACTGGATCGCCCGCCGTAGTGCGAGTGCCGGTAAACTGAGGGCTAAATCCATAAGATGCAACGCGTTTGCGGATCGAGTCTACCAAGGCCGGCGTAGTTGTTGCGACACCGAACCGCCGTCCGCCCCGCGCCGCTTCGATCATGCTAGCCTCAGCGATCCCAGCCACGGGACACGAGCATACTGCTCGCACCGCCTCGAGTCCTGGATCGCCGAAAGCCGAGATCAGTACTCCGTCCGGTTCGTTTGCGGTAAGCTGATCGATCATTTCAGCCACCGCCTCAGCAGCCTTGGACAGAGCTGCCACGTCGGTGATTAAATTGGCGCCCGAACTCGCGGTCAGCCCCTTGATGTGGGCCGCGTCCCCGGCGGTGGTGCGTGCGATCTCGACCATCCTCTTAGTGGTCTCGACGGACGTGTTGGGGTTGATCAGAATGATTCTCATTAATCAGCCTCATGCCGCCAGCTTCGCCGAATTGTCGAAAGAAAAACGCGACAATCTAGGTTAGCTTCTCAGGTTACTCATTAGGAAGTTATCATGCTGATCGGCGCTGGCAAGGCTTTCGGCGTAAGAGGCTGGCCTGAAAGCAGCCAACTCGGTCTTTCCGGAAACAACCTGTTGAGGCTAAACAACTACAGAGCGCTTTGACGCGCAGGAAGTAAACTGGCAATTTGGTCCTGATTTCCACCCGAGCTATAAAGGCTGCTTACACTCCGAAGGTTGTCTGGCAATCCCGCTGCTGTCAAGAAAACTGGGCAGGACGGGGTTTTTGTTGTCCGTGCTCCAAGCACAGACGATCGTGAATTTGCACTTCCGCGTGATGAAGGGGCGCAAATCCCACCGGTTGTCTTGAAATTGCTTCACCAGATGCTGACTGTACGTCATTGGAAAAATCGTCAGGCCAATCCCCGCACCGACTAAGGCGAGAACCGCGGTAGGTGTCGGGGCCTCCATCGATATTCTGGGCAATACACCGCAATCATAGAATTCCGAGAAAAGGCCCTGCCGATACATGCTCCACATGTTTTCGGTGCCCATGATCAACTCTTCACCACGCAGGTCAGAAGCAGTTAGCGTTTCTCTTTCGCCGAGCCGGTGTCCACGTGGCATCACGACGGCCAGCGGCTCGTCGCGTATGTGACAGGTGGAAATGCGGGGAATCGAAAGCGGACCGAGAATGAGAGCCGAGTCGACCGTCCCCTCCAAGAGCGCCGCGCGTTGACGCTCGGAGGGCAGATTATTCAGCTCTATGCGCACGTTAGGGCTAGTCTGACGAAACCGCTTCAATATCGGAGCCAGCAGGTCATATTCCACGAAGGCGGTGTAGCCGATCCGGATTTGGCCAATCCGCCCAAGAGCCATCTCGCGACCTAAGCGTTCGGCGCGCGACACCTGTGTCAATGCCAAGCGGGCCTCGACAAGAAAGGCGTTGCCGAATTCCGTCAGACATACGTTCCGCGTGTCGCGTATCAGCAAATGGGCCCCGAGTGCCGCCTCGAGTTTTTTGATCGCGCGTGTGAGCGCTGGCTGCGCGACATTCAGACGGGCGGCCGCGCGCGTAAAATTCAGTTCATCCGCCACGGTAATGAAATATCGCATTTCCCGAAGGCTGAGCATTTATACCCTTTCTGTTATAAATTAAAACCAAAATGGTATTGGCGTCGCCTGCCACCCCAAACTAACCTATCCGTAGCAAGCAACAAAGGTCCCATAGGAAAATCTATGAGATACGCAAGTATTCTCATGTGCCTAATCGAACCGCACTTCGCTAGACTGATGCCTAAGGGTTATCAGCTCCGATTTAACATTGCAATGTGACAGAGGTGAAGGAATGAGCAAAGAGTATGTGTCTGACCAGGACTGCGTGATCGAGGCAGGTTGGGCTCTGGTCGACCGGGGCGGCAAACAAGAATTGGAGCGTGATATTTCGATCGTGATCCGCGGCAACGAGATCGTGGAGATTAGGAAGGGTCGCGTGCGCGGCTGGGAAGCACGGATCGATGCAAGCGATTGCATCGTGCTGCCGGGCTTCATATCTGGGCATACCCACACTGGGATCAGCAGCCCTGCTCGTGGCCTGATCGAGAGCGGGCGTTTCATGGATCGTCCTTGCGCGATGGTCGCGAACTTCGACCAAGACGAACTGGATGCGTTGACGGCTTACAATATGGCCGAGATCGTGAAGTCGGGCTGTACCACGTTCGTGGAGATGAGCGGTTCTGTCGAATACGCAAAATCGTTCGTCCGGGTGGCGAAGGCCTGGGGTGTCCGCGCTTATGTGAGTGTGATAACGCCCAGCCACGGCGACCTACACAAGATTTGGTATCGAACGGATGACCAAGTCCTGTTCGACTCCGTTCCTCAGACCTTGAAGGACATTGAAGCCGCGCGCCAATATGCTCTTGAACTCAAGGAGACCGGCGGGGATCTCATTCGCCCGCAAATGGCCATTCATGCCGCCGATACGCATACGCCGGAAACCCTCAAGGCGGTTCAGGAAGCCGCAAAGGAGATTGGCAATGGGGTTCACATCCATCTCGCTCAACGCATTCGTGAGGTGGAGGCCTGCGAACGCCTGTGGGGAATGCGCCCTGTTGCATGGCTTGAAAGCTTGGGGTTCTTCGATCAGCCGGTGATTGCGGCCCATCTTTATAAGATGGACATGGAGAAAGATCCCGCGATCCTGAAAAAGCATGGCGTGAATTACGTTCATTGTGCCTGCATGGCCAGCAAGTTGCACCAGGCGTCACAGCCCTATCCCGAAGCGCTCGCTGGAGACCTCAACATCTCGCTCGGGATCGACCAAATCGGGAATGACTATATTGAGAATATCAAACTGGCCACCCTAAACGGTCAGTTGCGGATGAGTCTTCTCGAGGAACGGAGCAAGGCAAAGATGCAACGGCCTTTGGTAACGGATTCGGTACGTGCGGCCACTATCGGTGGCGCCAAAATGCTGAACCGTGACGATCTTGGCCGACTTACACCAGGCGCCAAGGCCGATCTCTGCACGGTCGACGTAACCAAGCCGCTTGGCGGCGTCGGGGCGCTGCCCCCAGAGCCTCTCCACCATCTGCTTTATTCCAGCGGCCGCAATGTTCGCGACGTAATGACCAATGGGCGTTTCCAGGTTCGTGGGGGCAAACTGGTAGTCGCCGACGAGGATCGCGTTGTCGCGGAAGGCGGCGAGGTTGCCAAAAAGATTTGGGCTGGTCTTGAAAAGGAGGACTGGTTCAACGCCCCGCCGCCCCCGAATTCTAGAGGCTAGCGGTTTCACCGGCCGGGCATTCGTGCGAACGCCCGGCCATTTGTCTTCTAGAACCAACAGGAAACCATCAAGAACATCCAAGGGAGGAAGAATGATGATAGCCTGCAAGTCGAATACAAGGAACCTGCTGAACAGAAGCTCCGGCATCGCTCTGGCGCTGGTCTTGTCGATTGGCGTCACGGTTCATGCAGGGATGCCGGCCTATGCGGATGATGCCGAATTCGTCATCGGTGCCGGGACAGAGCCTGACACGATGGGCGTTCAGGAGCAAACAAGCACCGCCGTCCAGAACTACATGGATTTCATCGTCGAGCCCCTTGTCAAGCTTGCGCCCGACGGCTCGATTCAGCCGGGACTCGCCGAAAGCTGGGAGGTCAGCGAGGACGGACTGACCTACACCTTTCACCTGCGCGAGGGCGTCAAGTTCCATGATGGGACCGAGTTCGATGCCGAAGCGGTGAAGTTCAATTTCGGCCGGCTTCTGGACGAGGATGTGCGGGTGCCACTGCGCGGACAGTTTTCCATGATCAAAGAGGTCGAGGTGATCGATCCGCTGACCGTCAAGACTCACCTGTCGGCCACGACGCCGGCATTTCTCGGCACGATGTCCTCGGCGCCCGCCACGATGATGTCGCCCGCGGCAATCGACAAGTTCGGAAACAGCTACAAACGGATCGTGCATCCGATCGGCACTGGCCCCTACAAGTTTGTTGAATACGTGCAGGCCGAACATATCAAGCTGGAGCGATGGGAGTCCTACTGGGGCGAAAAGCCGTATTTTGAAAAGCAGACGATCAAGCTGATCCCCGAACCCGCTTCACGCGAGGCGGCGCTCCTATCGGGCCAGGCGGACATGATCATGCAGCCGCCCAGTTCCGATATCGGAGCGCTGCAGGCGAACGAGGACGTGAATGTTATCATCGGCGATACCACGCGGGTCGTCTATCTGGCCTTCAACAACCAGGCAGAGGCGTTTTCCGACCCGCGCGTCCGCAAGGCAATAAATCACGCCGTCGACAAGGAAGCGATCATCAAGAGCGTGCTGTTCGACGCAGCCGAACCCGTTCATTCGCATCTTTCCCGGCACATGGCCAGCTATTGCGAAGTCGGTTATTACGATTACGACCCCGAAAAGGCCCGCGCGATGCTTGAAGAGGCAGGCGCATCCGGCCTGCAGCTGGAGATCGTTGCACCGGCCGGGCACTATATCCAGGACCGTCAGGCGGCGTCGGCCATTGCGGCTTATCTCCAGCAGGTCGGCATCAAGGCTTCGGTGCGCACGACTGATTGGGCTACCTATCTCGCTTGGGTTGCCGAGCCGCCCGAACAGCAGGGCGCCCGCATGAACATGTTCGGTTATGCCGGCTCCTCTCCGGAGCAGGCGACCCCCGGCATGATTAGCTTTTTCGGCGGCGATTCCACCCCGCCCAACGGGTTCAATACGGCCTTCTACTCCAACGATGAGGTCGACGAGTTGTGGCGACAGGCGTCGCAGGAGCCGGATAAGGAAAAGCGCGACGCGCTTTACTGCGAGGCGCAAAAGATCTTCTGGGGCGACGCGCCGTGGCTGTTCCTCTGGAACCAGGGCATCCCGATCGTGACCACGGCCGATATCGAGGGCGTCACGACCCTGCCCAACGAAAAATACGACGCTATCTACGCACGCCCCAAAAAGTGATTGGTCGCAGGAACGCGGCATGGCGCAGGAGCCATGCCGCCCATCATCAAGTGAATTCGGGCTTGTAGAATCTGCAACGACTGGCAGCATCCACACAGCCACAGACAGCAGCCTCGACAGGAGGGAAGATGAGCGGTTCGTACCTTGTTCAACGCCTTACTGGCGCACTGATCACACTGTTGGGCGTCTCCATCTTCGTGTTCCTAATGGTCAAGGCGCTTCCGGGCGACCCCGCGCGGGTGATCGCCGGCGTGGATGCGACGGTCGAGGAAGTGGCGCGCATCCGCGAGGAACTCAAGCTCGATCAGGGATTGTTTCAGCAATTCACCACCTTCCTGGGCGATGCGCTTACCGGCAACCTGGGAACCTCGGCCAAGTCCGGCAACCCCGTCGCCGCCGAGATCGCGGCCCGCCTGCCGGCTACGGTTCAACTGGCTGTCCTTGCGATAGGCGTCGCCACGTTTATCGGCGTCCTATTCGGCCTATTCGCGGCACTCCGTCCGAACTCGCTCGTGGATTATTCACTTTCTGCCTTTACGATCGGCGCAAGTTCGATGCCCGCGTTCTGGCTCGGGCTGTTGCTGATCATCGTCTTTGCAGTGCAATTCCAAGTTCTTCCAGCCTCAGGCAAGGACACTTGGACCAGTTGGATACTGCCGACCGCGACACTCGCGGCGTTCAGCGTCGCACTGATTGCGCGCGTGACACGAGCGGCGATGCTCGAAATTTTGCGCCAGGATTACATCCGCACCGCGCGGGCCAAAGGTGCCAGCGAGCGGCGTGTATTCATTAGGCACGGGCTGCGGAACGCATTGCTGCCGGTCATCACTGTCATTGGCCTGCAACTTGGGCAGTTGATCGGCGGCGCGGTGCTGACCGAGGTCGTCTTCAGTTGGCCGGGTATCGGCCGGCTTTTGGTGGAGGCAATATTCGCACGGGACTTCCCGGTCATACAGGGCGTGATACTTGTCTACGCGATGATGATCGTGCTTCTGAACCTGCTGGTCGACCTCTCCTATACGCTTTTGGATCCGCGGATCAGTTATTGAGGGTCATGATTATGATTGCGGAAAACAGTCCAGCCATCGAACGGTTCAAGGCCAACAAGGCTTCTGCTATCTCATTGGTCTATCTTCTCGTTCTCACGACTATGGCGTTGTTGGCGCCTTCAATTACGTCCGGAGATCCCAACCAACTCGATCTCGGTCAAGTGCTCGAGGGCTTTTCGGGCGAGCATATCTTCGGCACTGACCATCTTGGCCGAGATATAGCGACACGCATCCTGTATGGCACGAGGTTGTCCTTGCTCAGCGGGGTCGGTGCGGTGTGCTTCGGTTTAGCGATTGCTTTGCCTATAGGCCTTTTTTCAGGTTTTGTCGGTGGGGTCACCGATACGATCGTACAACGTTTCGTGGACGCGCTGTTCGCATTTCCCGCGTTTCTGATGGCGCTTGCCCTCGTCGCGGTACTGGGTGCCGGTCTGACCAACGTGATTGTAGCTGTCGGAGCGAGCACAGTGCCCCCGATGATCAGATTAGTGCGCAGCGGCGTGCTTTCGGTCAAGTCTGAGGATTATATCGAGAACGCCAGGTCGGTCGGATGTTCCAGTTCGAGGATTATCATCCGACATATCCTTCCTAACACGCTGGGTCCGATCATCGTTCAGGCGACCGTTTATATCGGCGCCACGATCATCGCTGCGGCAGGTTTGGGTTTCCTTGGACTGGGAGTGCAGCCGCCTGCTGCCGAATGGGGCGCAATGCTGGGTGAAGGGCGGGACTACATCTTCACCGCTCCGCATGTCCTCACCGTGCCTGGATTGTTTATTTTCGTAACAGTCTTGGCCTTCAACTATGTGGGTGATGGCCTGAGGGACGCGCTTGATCCGAAGACAACAAAACAATGAAACGGGTCACGAGTGCTTAGACGCATATTGGAGCGACATTGATCAATCCAGTCGAAAGGCAAATATTGTGGTACCAACTCTGTCCATCAAGGATCTCACTGTCAGCTTCGGCAAGCCCGGGCGCGAATTGCTCGCCGTCAATGGCGTCACCTATGATGTGCAGCCTGGCGAGACGCTCGGCGTCGTCGGAGAATCGGGATCAGGCAAAAGCGTCACACTGCTGGCTGCGCTGGGTTTGTTGCCCTCTCCGCCTGCTAGAATTTCGCGCGGCTCGGTCGAATTCCAGGGCCGCGATCTGGCCCGGATGGACGCCAAAAAGGTGCGCCAGATCCGGGGCAAGGACGTGGGTTTCATCTTTCAGGAACCGTTGACATCGCTGAATCCGGTGATGACGATCGGCGACCAGATCGCCGAGGCCATTGTGGTTCACGATCAGAACATCGGATGGCAGAAGGCGAGAGCACGTGCGGTCGAGCTTATGTCGTTGGTCGGCATGCCCGATCCCGAGCGGCTGGCCAAGCAATATCCCCATGAATTTTCCGGAGGGATGCGCCAACGAATTGTTATCGCTATCGCCATCGCCAACAACCCGAAACTGCTCATCGCGGACGAGCCGACGACGGCATTGGATGTGACGGTGCAGGCTCAAATTCTTGATGTCATCCGCGAAGCGCAAGAGAAAACCGGAGCCGCCACCATATTGGTGAGTCACGATCTCGGCGTGATCGCTCAGATGGCCAGCAAAATCGTCGTCATGTATGCCGGCCGGGTTATGGAGGCCGGCGATGCGGAGGATGTTCTCGAGAACCCCCTCCATCCCTATACGGCGGCCCTGATCGAATGCGCGCCCACCATGGAGTCGGAACTGAAGGACATCCATCCCATTCCCGGTCAAAGCCCGAGTTTGATGGAGATGCCGTCGGGCTGTCCATTTCATCCTCGGTGTCGGTACAGGCAGGATGTATGTGCCTCGAGGGTTCCGGCCTACCGTGCCATCGGTTCCGACCGTCATGTGGCCTGTCATTTCGTGGAAGAAACCGCCGAGGGCGGGCGGCTGGTGGTGCCGGCCGCCATCGATGCTTGAGGGGATGTGCCATGAACCATATCAGTTCGCAGGAAAAGGGGTTTCGGGTCGTGACAGATGAAGAAATGCGCGAGGTCCTGCGGGTCGAGGGCCTGACCAAGCATTTCGCGATCGACAAGAGACTCTTCGGACAGCCAAGAAAATGGGTTCAGGCCGTCGATAATGTGACTTTCGGGGTTCGCGGCAGGGGCACCCTGGCCATAGTTGGAGAATCGGGTTCGGGCAAGACGACGGTCGGCCGCACCATCGCGCGATTGCTGAAACCGTCGAGCGGGAGAATCTTGTTTGATGGCAACGACATAGCACAGATAGATGAGCGTTCGCTCCGCGGTGTCCGCAAGGAAATCCAGATGGTGTTCCAGAACCCCAACGCGTCGTTGAACCCGCGGATGACCGTGCGGCAATTGCTGTGTGAACCGCTGATTGTTCACCAATGGCCCAAGGAAGAGCATCGCCCGCGCATCGAGGAACTCCTTGAAACCGTGGGCCTTCCCCATAGCTATGTCGACCGGTATCCGCACGAATTCTCAGGCGGCCAACGGCAACGAATCGCGATCGCGCGGGCGCTGGCGATCCGACCGAAAGTCATCATATTCGACGAGCCGGTCTCGGCACTAGACGTGTCCGTGCAGGCGCAGATTATTCAACTCCTGGACAGAATCCAGGCCGATACTGGACTTGCATCGATCTTCATCTCGCACGATCTGTCTGTCGTTCGGGCAATTTCGGACGACGTGGTGGTGCTCTATCTTGGCAAGGTTATGGAGGCGGGTCCCTCGCGCGAGCTTTTCGGGTCGCCACGGCATCCCTATACGCAGGCACTGATTTCGGCGGTGCCGAAGATGCACAAGCGCAAGAGTCAGGATGCGCGGATCGTGCTGAAAGGCGATCTGCCAAGCCCGGCAAACCCACCTTCCGGATGCCGCTTCCGAACCCGATGCTGGAAGGCTCAGGACATCTGCGCAACCAAGGCCCCAGAACTGGAGGGCGATGCGAAGCGCCACTTCGTCGCCTGCCATTTTCCGAATTGACCTGAATGCCCTCATCTCTGCCCAGGGCATTTTCGTAAACGGTGCCGGGTCAGTTCACCACTGACGTGCTCTTGAAGGACTTCGCGGCTTCTCCTTCAAATCACGCCGGAGAAACACGCGCCAAGGCTGCCCAGTCGATCGCAGAGCCGCCCCCACGACGCCCCTCGGTCTTCCCGGCCTTGAAGGAAACATCTCATGACAATGCTTGTCGCTACCAGACACAGAGTGATCGCATCCTTTATCGTCATGGCGATGTGCTGCTTCGCGACCTATACGATCCTGCTTGCATTGATCCCCGCCATCGGCGTCAAGAACGGCCTCACACCTTTGGAAATAGGGGTGTTGACTGCCATCCTGGCAGGCTTCGGCCTGTTGACGGACCTCCCCCTGGCGCATCTGGCTCGCCTGCATGGTGACCGGATAGTGATCCTTGGCGGCGGCGCCCTGACAGCGCTTGCCTGCGCGATGCTGTATTGCGCCGCGATCGACGTTGGGACCTCGGCGAGCATCGCGCTTCTGCGGGTTTCCGCCTTCGTTGCCGCCATCGGCTTTTCCTGCCTGATAGCGCCCCTTCTGGGCGGCATCGCCACACATGCCGAAGGCGATCAGGTTAAGGTTCAGGCGGTGAATTCCATCGCGCAGCGGATAGGTGCGTTCGGCGCTTCGATTTTTCTGGGATACCTGTTCGCGTCGGGCGATCTGTGGTTGGGTCCGGCGCTGGCGCTTGCAATCTGCATCGCGATCATCGTGCTTGCGCGCGGCGTGAAGGCGCCGATGCGCCTTTTGGAACACGCCGTCGAGGAACAGTCAGGGTTCGATCCGAAGCGTGCGCGGCACATGTCGAGGGGTGTGAAGAAGGGGATCTTCGTCAGCATCAGCGTCCAGTGCTACCTGATTTCGAGCTATGCGTTCATTCCCGTCCTGCTCGACGCGAACGGAATCGGCGAGACGCTGGGGCTTTCCCTGACCTTCCGCGAGCTTGTCGCGGTGCTGTCGGCCGCGCTGATCGGCACGTGGCTCAGCCGGGGCTCGTTATCCAGGATCTGGGCGGCCAGCGCGTTCGTCGGTCTCGTTTCCCTGGCAATCGTCCCTTTCACAACCGATCCGTTCAGCGCGATTGCCCTCTTCTCTCTGCACGGCGCCGCGCTTGGTATCGGTATCGTGGCGGGCAACGTCCACGCCTACTTCGGCACGACGCCCACGACGAGGGTATACGGTTTTGCTTATATGGTGATGTCGACGCGGTTCGCCGGGATCGTGGTTCCGGTCATCCTTGGCGCCGCGCTTGAACACTCTACCGCGGCGTTCTCGGGTGTTCTGTTCATGTTCCTGCTATCGGTGCTGCTGGTGTATCTTGCCTTTCATGTCCGCCGAGCAGTGCCGGATGCAGCATCACGCGCTCGATAGTCGGATGTGGTTTCGCCGTAAAAGCCGGATTCGGTTTAAGAACAAAGAGAAGAGTAAGTAATAGAGATGCCCTCCGCGATACGCAATGACCTCGAAGAACGGCTGATCGATCTCAACGGCTACGGCCAGACGCCGCCGCAGGCGCAATGGCCCGGCGGCGCGCGTCTGGCGCTATCGCTGGTGCTCAACATTGAGGAAGGGGCCGAATCGCATGTGATGGATGGCGACCCCGCGGCCGAATGCCTGAACTCCGACATGATCTGCGGGCCTTGGCCAGGGCGGCGCAACCTGGTGATGGAATCGCATTTCGAATATGGCAGCCGGGTAGGCGTCTGGCGGCTGCTCGACCTGTTCAGGGCCCGGGGCCTGCCCATCACTGCCTTTGCCGTAGGCCTTGCCCTGGAACGCTGCCCCGCCATCGCCGCGCGCTTGGCCGAGGACGGGCACGAAGTCGCCGCGCATGGCTGGCGGTGGCTGGATTACCGCGACATGGACCCCGAGACCGAAGCCGAGCACATGCGCAAGACGGTCGAAACAATTGAGCGGCTGTGCGGCACCCGCCCGAAAGGTTGGTATACAGGCCGCATCAGCCCGCAGACTCGTAGGTTAGTCATTGAGCATGGCGAGTTCCTCTACGATTCCGATGCCTATAACGACGATCTTCCCTACTGGATTGCGCATGGGGGCGGGCATCACCTGGTGGTGCCCTACGCTTTCGACACCAATGATATGCGATTCGCCTCTGCCCCTGGATTCAATACCGGCGCCCAGTATTTCGAACATCTGCGCGATACATTCGACGTGCTCTATCGCGAAGCCGCGCACACGCCGCGGATGATGTCGCTGGGGCTGCATTGTCGACTGGCTGGTCGCCCCGGACGCGTCGCGGCGCTGGAGCGCTTTCTCGACCACGTCGCTGCGCATGATGATGTCTGGGTGACCACCCGCGTCGGGATCGCCGAGCATTGGCGCAAAGCCCATCCAGCCGGATAGTGGCGGGAGGGCTGTGAGTCATCTCCTGCCCGGCCAAGCGCGAAGCCGTCGCGTCTGGTGCGGAGGTGTGCGTCCGATCCGATGGGGAGTGCGTGAACTCTAAGAAGAGAAGTCCTTGCTCTCAAGGCGCCACATTTCTCGCCGCCTCGAGCGAACGAATGTGCACTGAACTTTGCTGGAACAAAACGCAGGTTTTCGACATGTGTGCGACATGAACTCCTAGTCTATCGGCAATTTTTTTCTGTAGGCGGCTTGCGTTTCAACCGATCTTCCCGCTCCAGGAGCTGATGTGATTGGCAGTGAAGGAGCCGTCAGCCACCTGGGACTACCAAACCGGTCTCGCCGACGTTCAGCTTCGCTCTGCTCTCTGCAGCCAGAATCCGGTGGCGAGCAAGACGTGGTTACCGAACTCTCGCTCATTGAGCCCCGCATCTAGCCTGAAAAATTCATGGGGGTTGGCGGATGTGGTGCAAGCCGTTGAAATGACGTAGGATTTGGTTGCTTACGCCGATCCGCGCCGTTTCCCGGAGGCCACACCCGCCATGAATAA
>NZ_ML133515.1:0-27500 GCF_003934165.1 Borborobacter arsenicus
GCTGTGCAACCCCGACCAGCTTCGCCTGATCGGGCGCTCACCGCCGTGCCCTTCATCAACCCAAGCAGGGGGTCCCTTTTACGCGAAAATACGGGGTCCCGATTCCATGGTCATTGACAACAATGCTGCCGACGGCCGATGTCGAAAGCGTTGGAATCGGCTTTTTGAGCTCGGCGTTCGCCTTCGCCATTTCCAGAATGGAGAGCCCCCTGAACTGCGGGTATTTCCTGCGGTTCTTCGGGCATTTCGCCATGGCGTTGGCGAACTCCTGCATGTGCAGGGGCAGATAGTAGCGCAGGGGTTCGTCGCCGATTACGTCGATGAAGGCCGCAAGGGCGTGCTCCAGCCGCTCTTGGTAGCGGTCATCCCCCTTGACGCTCTCGCCCTTGGCTTCCTTTCGAAGGTCCAAAATGACCTTTCCGGCTACGCTCAAGAGCGTGTCGGCGGTTATCTCGCGCTTGTCGCGGCGCTCTCCCTCGGTAACGGGATGGACGGGAGCCGGCACCGTCACAGGAGCAGCCGGCACAGCAGGGCGTTCGATCGCGGCGACCGTGGCGAGGGCATGCGCATAAGCAGCGCGTTCTGCCGTGAGTGCGGCGGCGTCGGTTTCGAGAGCCAGCCCGACGGCTTCCAGCCGGCCCCGCACGGAAGCCATGGCCTGCTTCCGGCCCGTCGCCCGCGCTTCCATCTGGCGGAAGTGGCTGACAAACTCGGGGTCCGCAGACGGGCCGTGATCTGCTTCCTCGTCCGCGAAGCTACGCGCGCCGAGAGCACCCAGCCCAGCCGAAAACTCGGCTTCCCGGATCGTCCCAAGCTCTTCCGCCAGTGCTTTAAGGCTGCGTGTCAGTGTCTCTCGGTCCATGCCCGCGTCCAATCCCTCAATAGCTGCTACGGCGAGGGCAATCGCCTGCCGCTGCGCTTCCCGCTTTTTCAACGCTCCTAGCCATATCCGGAGAGGAGTTGCCCCAAGGTTTACGGCTTGGCTCGCCGGGATTCGCATCTGGAAGAAAAAGCCTGAGTCCTTGCGCCAGAGATACATCGCCCGCTCCAGGTGTACATTTAGGTGTACGTTCCTGGAACTTCAGGCGAATTACGTAAGCAAAATCAATGACTTAGACAATGGTGGGCCCGGAGGGACTCGAACCCCCAACCAAGCGGTTATGAGCCGCCGGCTCTGACCATTGAGCTACAGGCCCCACTGCCGGCTGGATAGTTGCTTTTTCCGGCGCGCACAAGGCTTTCGCGGCAAACAGTGTGCTTCCGCCGCAATCAGCCCATAATCGCGACATACCGACTCGGCGAAGGGCAACATACGAGGAGCTTTCATGACCAGATCCTATCTCCCGCTGGCATTGGCGGCAGCCTTTGCGTTTCCGGCACTGGCCGCTAGCGCCGCCGAGCCGCTGCCGCCGCGCATCGTCGTGACCGGCGAAGGCGAAAAAGCCGTCGCGCCCGACATGGCGCTGCTTTCTCTCAGCGTCATGCGCGAGGCAAAGACCGCACGCGAGGCGCTGAGCGCCAATAATGATGCGATGGCCGCCGTGATCGCGGCGATGAAGGCGGTCGGCATCGAGGATCGGGATTTGCAGACCGCCGGCATCCAGATCACGCCGCGCTACGACTATACCCAGAAGCCCGATGGAACGCAGGAAGGCAAGCTCGTCGCCTACCAGGTCACCAATATGCTGTCGGTGCGCATTCGCGACCTCGACAAGGCCGGCGAGATTCTCGACAAATCCGTCTCGCTGGGCGTCAACCAGGGTGGCGGCATCTCCTTCACCAATGACGATCCCTCCGCCGCCTTGACCGAAGCGCGCAAGCTGGCCGTCAAGGATGCGGTGGAAAAAGCCCGGATTTTGGCTGAAGCCGCCGGCGTCGGCCTCGGCAAGGTCATCGAGATCAGCGACCAGAATTTCGCGCCGCGTCCGATGCCGATGATGGCGAAGGCCCGTTCCTTCGAGGCCGCCGACGCGGCCGTGCCGCTACAGGCGGGCGAAAACACCTACAGCGTGCAGGTCAACGTCACCTTCCAGATCAAGTAGCGTCAGGGCCGCCACCCACAGGGCGAAGATGACATGAAAGCGGCCCGGCGAGATATTCGCCGGGCCGCTTTCATGTCAGTCCATATGCGCTGCGGGTGCGCCGGCGGGCGCCAGTCGCGGCTTGCGCAGCAGTAGCGCCAGCGGGATCGCGCATAGCGTCACCAGCATCATCAGCTTGAAATCGTCAACATAGGAGATCATCAGCGCCTGGGCGTTGACCAGCCCGTCGAGCTGCGCCAGCGCGGCCGGATCGCCGGCCGCGGCTGCCGGCGAGGTCGCCAGCAGGTTCGGATTGAACGGCGTGATGGCGGCCGAAAGCTCGGCATGGTTGATCTGCGCGTTGCGTGTCAGCATCACGGTGACGACCGAAATGCCGATCGAGGAACCGATATTGCGCACCAGGCTGAACAGGCTGGTCGCGTCGGTGCGATAGCGCGCTTCCAGCGTCGCGAAGGCCACGGTCGACAGCGGCACGAACACCAGCCCCAGGCCAAGCCCCTGCACGACGCCCGAAGAGATGATCAGATAGCTGTCCATCTGCGGCGTGAAGCCGGCCATTGTGTAGAGCGACTGCGCCGTCAGCAGCAGTCCGGTGACGACGAGGAACCTGGCGTCGACCACGCGCACCAGCCGCCCGACGATAAGCATCGAGATCATCGTGCCGACACCGCGCGGCGCCATGACCAGGCCGGTGGTGATGGTCGGGTAGTTGAACAGATGCGTCAGCATCGGCGGCAGCAGCGCCAGGCTGGCGAGCAGGATCACGCCGATCACGAAGATGAAGACCAGCCCCGTCGCAAAATTGCGGTCGAGGAAGATCTTCGGGTCGATGAACGGGTCCTTTGCGGTCAGCAGATGGATGATGAACACCCAGAAACCGGTGATGGCGAGCCCAAGCTCGATCCAGATCTCCACCGACGCGAACCAGTCCACCTCACCGCCTCGGTCCAGCATCAGCTGCAACGCGCCGACGCCGAGGCTGAGCATGGCAAAGCCGAAGAAATCGAAGCCGCGCAGCCGCCTGGCGATGCTGGGCAGATAGGCCGCGCAGCCAAGCACGGCGATGATGCCGATCGGCAGGTTGATGAAGAACACCCAGCGCCAGTTGAAGCTTTCGGTCAGCCAGCCGCCAAGCGTGGGGCCGATGATCGGCCCCACCATGATGCCGGCGCCCCACAGCGCCATGGCCTGGCCGTGGCGCTCGCGCGGATTGATGTCGAGCAGGAAGGTCTGCGAGAGCGGCACTATGGCCGCGCCGAACACGCCCTGCAGCAGCCGGAACAGCACCATGCTTTCCAGGCTCCAGGAGATGCCGCACAGCATCGAGGCGGCCACGAAGCCGACTACCGATACGATGAAGAGCTCCTTGCGCCCGATGCGGTCGGCAAGCCAGCCCGTCACCGGGGTCATGATCGCCGCGGCAACGATATAGGAGGTCAGCACCCAGTTGATCGTATCGGCAGATGCGCCCAGGTCGCCGACCATGGAGGGCAGCGCCACATTGGCGATCGTCGTGTCGAGCACCTGCATGATCGTCGCCAGCATCACCGACAGGGTGATCAGCCCGCGATGCGGCACGTCGGTATGGGTCTGGTCCATGGTCGCGCCTTTCGCGCCCGCAACTCTACTCGGCCGCGTGCGCCGTTGGCAGCAGGCCCGACAAGCCGCGGCTGACGCCGGTGTCGACCGAAACGGTCGCGCTCATGCCCGTGCTCAGGGCAAGCGGCAGGGCTTCAGTGTCGATCTTCAGCCGCACCGGGATACGCTGCGTGACCTTGACCCAGTTGCCGGTGGCGTTCTGGGCCGGCAGCAGCGAAAATTCCGCGCCGGTTCCAGCCCCGATCGCCTCCACCGTCGCCTTCAGCGGGCGGCCGGGATAGGTGTCGAGCGTGATCTCGGCCTCCTGGCCGGGCTTCATATGAGTAAGCTGCGTTTCCTTGAAATTGGCCTCGACCCAGGTGTCGCCGGTTTCCACCAGGCTGAACAAAGGCGTGCCGGCGCCGACGAACTGGCCGATCTTGAAGGATGAGGCCTGCGAGACGACGCCGTCGGCCGGAGCATGCACGGTGGTGCGGGCAAGCTCATAGGCTGCCTTGTCGCGGGTCGCCAGCGCGGCCAGCACCGAAGGGTGCTTGTCGGTCTGGATTTCCGGGTCGCCGCCAAGCGCGGCCAATGCGCTCGCCACGCCCTGGACGGCAGCCGCATGTTCGTCCTCGGCCTTGGCGAGGTCGCGGCGCGCCTCGTCGAGCGAAGCCTTGGCGCTGATGCCGCGGTCGGCAAGTTCGGTGCTGCGCTCGAACTGCGCCTTCACATAGTCGATCTGGCTGACGGCAACGCGCTCCTGCGCCAGCGCCTGGCTGTAGGCGGCCCGCAACTGTTCGACATTGAGCCTTGCCGCAGCAAGCGCGGCGTCGGCCTGCGCGAGGGCGATGCGATAAGGCTCGGGATCGACCGAAAACAGGACGTCGCCTGCCTTGACCCGGGCATTGTCGGCGACGTCGACGGCAACGATGCGCCCGGCCGCTTCGGAAGCGATCGACACCTTGGCCTGGCGCAGATTGGCGTTTTCGGTTTCCTGGTAGCGGCCGCCCGTCACCCAGAAATACCCCCCGCCCACGACCAGCGCCAGCGGAACCGCCACCATGAGCGCCACGCGCCCCAGGCGACGCTTGCGTATCACCGGTGGGGCCTCCGCAACCGCCTGCAAGGCCTGCTGCGGCTCAACCGTCGTCACGTCTTCGCTGATTTTCGATACGGCATTCATCTTGCGGCACCCTTTTCATTATCGTGTTGGCACGACGCCTCGCCGTCCGAGAGATTGTGAACGATCGTCTTCAGGCCAAGCAGCACCGTCTGCCGCTGCTCCTGGCTGAGCCCGGCCAGAGCCTGTTCGAAAACCTCGCCCGCCACGCTCTTGATGGCCCCGAACGCTTGCCGGCTCTTGTCGGTCGGAAAGATCATCCGCACCCGGCGGTCGGCCGCGTCCTGCCTGCGCTCGACCCAGCCCCCCTCTTCCATGCGGTCGAGGAGCCGCGAGACGCTGATGGGCTCGATTTCGAGCAGTTCGGCCAATCGTGCCTGCGCCACGCCCTCGTCCTTCACCACGCGAACGAGCAGCCGCCATTGCGCCGCCGAAAGACCATAGGAACTGCCGAGCATCTCGAAGCGCTTGCGCATCATTCGCGCCGCGTCGTGGATGAGAAAGCCTAGCCGTTCGGTGCCGTCCAAATTCATGAGCGGCATATATTATAAGCGTGCTTACTATTCAAGCGCAGGTCCGGCCCGCTCTCATTTTTGTGATGCGCTGCACAATGCGTTCGGCACGGCGCATCGCAGCCGGCCGGACGGCCCAGCAGGCAAGAACGACGGACAGCGGTCGGAAGTTAGGGTTGGATCAGGGGGAAGGAAAAAGCTGTGGAGGCGATTTCTCAGGGGCTTTCTCGGTCAGGCTGATGCCTTCCTTGGAAGCCCGGGCGCGAACCGCGCCGACGGAACGATTGAAGCGGCGCGCAAGGGCGGTAACGCGGACATGCTGTTCCGCCAGGCGTCTCAAATCGTCGATCTCATCCTTGGTCCAGTATTTGTACCGGCCCTGTCGTCGGCCGGAGCCGCCGACCACCGGAGGCCGCACGAGGCCGCTGTCCTTTACCTGGGGCAACAGCTTCGCGACATGACTGGATTGGATTGATTTCTGGCTGCCATTGATGTCGGCTGGCTGGATAGCCATGTCCATCTCCTAAGCTCCGCACGCGGCTGAAGCCGCGGTTTGAGAACTCAGGCCGGATGAACTGCCTCCAGGAGGCCCACGTACTTCTGAGCCTAGTAGTTATGCTCCAGATGCTCGGAAATTTCAACCGCAGCAAGATCGAATGAGCCGGCCCGATGAATTATTCTTGCCGTCATACTATGCGTCCAGGTTTGGGTCGGGAGCAGGCTTGCCGGTTCGGTGGCGGCGGATTTCGCCGAACCCGGCCTCGTTCTTCTTGACTCTCGGACAAGGCGCGCCTATCTCATCGCCACGTTAGCACTCATCTATGGCGAGTGCTAACTACGGTCCGGGTCTCCGGACGGAGGAATAGGTTTCAACATCCGCACCAAGGGTTAAGTAAAATGGCAAAGTCGAAATTCCGGCCGCTGCATGACCGCGTGGTCGTTCGCCGCGTCGAATCCGAAGAGAAGACCGCCGGCGGGATCATCATCCCCGACACGGCCAAGGAAAAGCCGCAGGAAGGCGAGATCATCGCCGTCGGTTCCGGTGCGCGCGACGAGGCCGGCAAGCTGGTCCCGCTGGACGTGAAGGCTGGCGACCGCGTTCTGTTCGGCAAGTGGTCGGGCACCGAAGTGAAGCTCAATGGCGAAGACCTTCTGATCATGAAGGAATCCGACATCATGGGTATCATCGGCTAAAGCATGATCTCGAACCGGAGGTCAGCCTGGCAAAAAGGTGCAGACTTTTCGGACAAGATCATGCTCAAGCGACTGCCAACCCATCCGCACCATCAACTCGGAATTACGGGCTGAAAGCCCAGGAGCACAAAAATGGCTGCTAAAGACGTAAAATTCTCCCGTGACGCCCGCGAGCGTATGCTGCGCGGTGTCAACATCCTCGCCGATGCAGTGAAGGTCACGCTCGGTCCGAAGGGCCGCAACGTCGTCATCGACAAGTCGTTCGGCGCCCCGCGCATCACCAAGGACGGCGTTTCCGTCGCCAAGGAAATCGAGCTGGAAGACAAGTTCGAGAACATGGGCGCCCAGCTCGTTCGCGAAGTCGCTTCCAAGACCAACGACAAGGCCGGCGACGGCACGACCACCGCAACCGTTCTGGCCCAGGCCATCGTCCAGGAAGGCCATAAGGCCGTTGCCGCCGGCATGAACCCGATGGACCTGAAGCGCGGCATTGACCTCGCCGTCTCCGAAGTCGTGGCCGACCTCGTCAAGAAGGCCAAGAAGATCAAGACCTCCGAGGAAGTCGCCCAGGTTGGCACGATCTCCGCCAATGGCGAGACCGAGATCGGCGAGATGATCGCTCAGGCCATGCAGAAGGTCGGCAACGAAGGCGTCATCACCGTCGAGGAAGCCAAGACCGCCGATACCGAGCTGGAAGTCGTCGAAGGCATGCAGTTCGACCGCGGCTATCTCTCGCCTTACTTCGTCACCAACCCGGACAAGATGATTGCCGAGCTGGAAGATGCCTACATCCTCCTGCACGAAAAGAAGCTCTCCAACCTCCAGGCGATGCTGCCGGTCCTCGAGGCCGTCGTGCAGACCTCCAAGCCGCTGGTCATCATCTCCGAAGACGTCGAAGGCGAGGCCCTGGCCACGCTCGTCGTCAACAAGCTGCGTGGCGGCCTGAAGATCGCTGCCGTCAAGGCTCCGGGCTTCGGCGATCGCCGCAAGGCCATGCTGGAAGACATCGCCATCCTCACCGGCGGCCAGGTCATCTCCGAAGACCTCGGCATCAAGCTTGAGAATGTCGGCCTGAACATGCTTGGCCGCGCCAAGAAGGTGTCGATCTCCAAGGAGAACACCACCATCGTCGACGGCGCCGGCAAGAAGGCCGAGATCCAGGGCCGCGTTGCCCAGATCAAGCAGCAGATCGAGGAAACCACTTCCGACTACGACAAGGAGAAGCTGCAGGAACGTCTGGCAAAGCTCGCCGGCGGCGTTGCGGTCGTCCGCGTCGGTGGCTCGACCGAAGTGGAAGTCAAGGAGAAGAAGGACCGCGTCGACGACGCGCTCAACGCGACCCGCGCGGCCGTTGAGGAAGGCATCGTCCCCGGTGGCGGCGTCGCTCTCCTGCGCGCTGCTCACGCCATCAAGTCGGAAGGCGCCAATGCCGACCAGGCTGCAGGCATCAACATCGTGCGCCGCGCGCTGCAGGCTCCTGCCCGCCAGATCGCGACCAACGCCGGTGCGGAAGCCTCCATCATCGTCGGCAAGATCCTCGAGAACAAGAGCGCGACCTATGGCTACAACGCGGCCAAGGACGAGTACGGCGATCTGATCTCGCTCGGCATCGTCGACCCGGTCAAGGTCGTTCGCACCGCTCTGCAGGATGCTGCGTCGGTCGCCGGCCTGCTGGTCACCACCGAAGCCATGATCGCCGAAGCTCCGAAGAAGGAAGCTGCCGGCGGCATGCCGGGCGGTATGCCCGGTGGCATGGGTGGCATGGGCGGCATGGACTTCTAAGAAGCTCCATAAAGCACTGCAAAATAACGGAAACCCCGCTGGCTTCAGCGGGGTTTTTGTTGCCACGACATCGAAACAGTTGGTGTGTCTATCGCCGCATCAAACAAAAAGACCCCCGGCAAGCGGGGGTCTCGATCCGGAATATGCGGCCTGCGGCGGACGCTTCAGGCGGCAGGGATGGCGTTAAAACTTCACCCTTGCCGATGCCGACAGCGCGCCGACAAAATCATTGCCATAGTCATAGGTGATTTGGCTGTCGGTGGACGAACCACTGGTCAGGATACCGACCACACCGCCGAAGCGAAGTTCCACATTCTTGGTGGGCGTATAGGATGCGCCGGCCGAAAATGACCACGTGTCGCTCTGGGTGCCGACGGTCGTCGATGTGCCACGATCCCAGTTGATGCTCGCTGCACCGCTCCACTGATCGTTGAACTTGTGACCAAGGCCGCCCGAAATCGTCCAGCCATCGCGGTAAAGAAGCTCCAGCGAAGTCGCCTGGTTGGCCGCCGTGCAAGGCCCGGGCATGCCGACAACGCAGAACCTGACCGTCTGCAACTGGCTCCAGTCGACCCATTTGACCGAGCCGAATGCCAGCCAGTCCGGCGCGATGCCCGACTGGACCTTGAACTCAAGCGAGTCGGGCATCTTCTGGTTGCCCGAGACATTGATCACCTGGCCCAACAGCAGCCGCTGGGGGCTGTCTGCCGGCAACAAGGAGGTCGGGATGACGAAGCCGGGAACCTGGCGTAGGTCGAGCGTGCCAGTGATGTCGCCAAGATCGACCTCGGAGTTGTAGACCAGGCTGGCCCGGAAAGCGATTTCGGGGATTTCATAGGCCGCGCCGACGCGCCAGCCAATGCCATCACCTTCGAGATCCAACCGGCCGACACCGTTGCCGAACGCGTCGGTTCCACCGGCAAGGGTCGGAATCGGCGCGACGAGCCGCTCCTTGAAGCCGCCGACCTCCTGATGGAACACACCGCCGATGAAGCGGAATTGCCCCTTGCCGGCCTGCATCTTGTAGGAGCAGGTCCCCGCAAAATTATGGCTGTGGATCTTGGTTTCGATATTACTGTTGGCGCCCATCCAATCGGCGCCCGGATTGGAATGCGCCCCCCAGGGCTGCGAATAGTCGCCCATGCAGTCGACACTTTCGCCGAAGGCTGCCTTGAAGCCGATGCGCGGGATCGCATAGCTCTCCGAGTCGCGCACGGAGGTCGCGCCGGAGCCGAGACCGTTGGCGCCGATACCGTTGCTGGGATTGACGTCGACCACATTCTCCAGATCGCGCTGCGGCATCACATAGGTCACCGAAGCTTCGCTGGCGAAGCGAGCCGGGTCGAACAGAAGGTCGATATTGTACCCTCCCCGCTCCAGCCCCCCGGCATGGGCGGCGGGAACCATCATCGTGGCGGCGGCCAAGGACAGGCAACCGACGCCAAGAATCGATTTGAAAGCCGCATTATCCATAAAGAATCCCCTCTCGAATGGACGCGGCCATAGCTAGAGCGGTTCCGCGCTACCGGTGCAACCATCATGCGCAGGAATGCTTGTCCAAACCCTACCGCCTGTCGGGCAGGGCCGATCGGGCATCGTTCGAAAATGCGCAAACTCCGTCGAAACCGGAGTCGAAATGCACGATTTTCTTGAAGGGAAAAGTCCGAAACAGCCCGAAATCATCGACTTTCGGGCCGTTTTCAGCAAATGTCACATTGCGGCAACATTTGGCGGAAATTACATGGTCAAGGGCTAATATGCCCCGGCGCCATATGTCCTTGGACGTAAATAAGCATCTCGACCTCATCCGAAATCGGTAGGTGATTTGCCTATAAAGCAGCAGGCGCCCGGATAAATCCGGGCTGCCGTAAAATGCTCCTAGCCGGCCTCGCGGACCCGCGCGAGCGCCGCGTTCAAGCGCTCCTGCGCTTTCTGGTGCTCGGCAAGTTTCTCGCGCTCGGCTGCGACGATCTCGGCCGCAGCATTGGCCACGAACTTCTCGTTCGACAGCTTCTTGTGGATGCGCGCGACCTCTTCGGTCACCTTGGCCAGTTCCTTTTGCAGGCGGGCGGCCTCGGCGTCGAGATTGATCAGGCTGCCAAGCGGCAGGCAGGCGGTCGCCTCGCCGACAACGATCTGCGCCGAACCCTTCGGGGCTACCGTCGACTGGCTGATCTCGCCGACCCGCGCCAGCCGCTTGATCGCCGAATCGTGGCGCTGCAGCCGCTCTCGCGTCATCTCATTGGCACCGATGACGGCCAGCGGCGCAATGGCTGCCGGCGGCACATTCATTTCGGAGCGAACCGAGCGGATGCCCGAAACCAGCTCAATCAGCCAGTTGATCTCGTCGGCCGCAACCGCATCCTCGAAGGCAGGCTCGGGCCAGCGCGCATGGCAAAGCAGCGTCGGCCGCTCCTCGCCTTCGGCCACGGTATGGGTCCACAGCTCTTCCGTCATGAACGGCATCATCGGATGCAACAGCTTGTAGATCTCATCGAGCACATAGGCCATGCAGGCGCGGCTTTCGGCCTTGGCCGCCTCATCGGAGCCCATGAAGACCGGTTTCAGCAGTTCCACATACCAGTCGCAGAACAGGTTCCAGACGAAGCGATAGGCAGCACCCGCCGCGTCGTTGAAGCGGTAGGAGGTGATGCCATCGGTGATGTCGCGTGCCGCCCTGGTCAGTTCCGTCAGGATCCAGCGATTGACCGTCAGCTTCGCGTCCGACAGCCACAGGCTGTCATCGCGCTTCACCCCGTTCATTTCGGCAAAGCGCGTGGCGTTCCACAGCTTGGTGCCGAAATTGCGGTAGCCGGCGATTCGCGCCGGGTCGAGCTTAACGTCCCTGCCCTGCGCAGCCATGATGGCCAGCGTAAAGCGCAGCGCGTCCGCCCCATACTCGTCGATCAGTTCGAGCGGATCGATGACATTGCCCTTGGACTTCGACATCTTGGCGCCGTGCTTGTCGCGCACCAGCGCATGGACATAGACCGTGTGGAACGGCTCTTCGTCCATGAAGTGCAGGCCCATCATCATCATCCGGGCGACCCAGAAGAAAATGATGTCGAAGCCGGTCACCAGAACGTCGGTCTGGTAATAGGTGTGCAGTTCCGGCGTCTCGTCCGGCCAGCCAAGCGTCGAGAACGGCCACAGCGCGGATGAAAACCAGGTGTCGAGCACGTCCTCGTCGCGCGTCAGGATTTCGCCCGGCTTGAAATTCTCCAGCTTCTCCTCGACCCAGGCCTTCCAGGGGCCTTCATGGGCGAGATAATGCTGGATGGCGGATTCCAGCGCCTCCTCTTCGCTCTTTTCCACGAAGACCGCGCCGTCGGGCCCATACCAGGCCGGAATCTGGTGGCCCCACCAGAGCTGGCGCGAAATGCACCAGGGCTGGATGTTCTCCATCCAGTCGTAATAGGTCTTTTCCCAGTTCTTCGGCACGAAATTGGTGCGGCCCTCGCGCACCGAGGCGATAGCAGGCTTCGCCAGTTCCGCCGCATTGACATACCACTGGTCGGTCAGGAACGGCTCGATTGGCACGCCGCCGCGGTCGCCATGCGGCACCTGGTGGCGGTGCGGCTCGATCTTTTCGAGGAAACCGCCCTCCTCCATGATCTGGACCACAAGCCTGCGCGCCTCGAAGCGATCGAGGCCATGAAGCTGGGCCCAAAGGCCGCGCTGGATATCGGTTGGCGTCAGCCCTTCCAGGAAATCCTCGTTTTCCGTCAGGCTGATATTGGCCTCGACTGTCAATATGTTGATCGCCGGCAGCTTGTGCCGCTTGCCGACCTCGAAGTCGTTGAAGTCATGCGCCGGCGTGATCTTGACCGCGCCGGTGCCCTTCTCCGGGTCCGAATATTCATCGGCGACCACCGGGATCTTACGCCCGACGATCGGCAGCACGACGTTTCTGCCCACCAGATGCCGATAGCGCTCATCCTCGGGATGAACAGCGACAGCGGTGTCGCCCAGCATCGTCTCGGGCCTTGTGGTCGCAACCTTGATGAAGGTCGCCGGGTTTTCCGGATCGTAGGTCTCACCCTCCACCGGATAGCGGAAGTGCCAGAGATTGCCATTGACCTCGTGCTGCTCGACCTCGAGATCGGAAATCGCGGTCAAAAGCTTGGGGTCCCAGTTCACAAGGCGCTTGTCCTTGTAGATCAGCCCTTCCTTATAGAGGGCGACAAAGACCTCCAGCACGGCCTTCGACAGGCCTTCATCCATGGTGAAGCGTTCGCGCGACCAGTCGGCTGACGCACCGAGCCGCTTCAACTGGTTGAAGATGGCGCCGCCGGATTCGGCCTTCCACTCCCACACCTTGTCGACGAATTCCTCACGGGTCAGGTCGCGGCGATGGATCTTCTTTTCCATCAGCCTGCGCTCGACCACCATCTGGGTGGCGATGCCGGCATGGTCCATGCCGGGTTGCCACAGCACATTCTTGCCGCGCATGCGCTCGAAGCGCACGAGAATGTCCTGCAGCGTATTATTGAGCGCATGACCCATATGCAGCGAGCCGGTGACATTGGGTGGCGGGATCACGATGGTGAATGGCTCGGCCCCCTCCTCCGCGCCGGCGCCGGCGCGAAAGGCGTCTGCTTCCTCCCAGCGTTTCGCGATCTTCGGCTCGACCGCCTTGGCGTCATAGGTTTTCTCAAGCATGGGAAAGCGTCCGTATTTATCCGGAAATATGTATGCCCGGTGTAAATCGGAAGGCTTGCGGCAAGTCAACAGTGACCGGGGCCGCGCGCGCGATGCGGGCGACAGGGCGCCGCTTTATGAAACGGCTGACAGCAGGCGACGTGGGATGCGTGCTTTGCGTTGCACGGAATGAGCGGCGGCTGCGGCCCTTTCTCCCACAAAGGGAGAAGGTAAGATCGCGCTATCCGCCGCGGGCGACGCGCTCGATTTCCTCGCGTACGAGGCGCTCGACCAGCGTGGGCAGGTTGTTGTCGAGCCAATCCTGCAGCATCGGCCGCATCATCTGCTCGGCCATGTCGTCGAAGGTCTTGCGGCTGCGGGCGGCAAAGGCTTCCGATAATTCGCCGAAGGCGGCGGCGACCTGACGGCCGGCCTGTTCGGATATGATTGTCGGGCGCATGGCAGTGCCCGTATCGGCTTGCGCCGCGGCGGGCGTGGCCGGCTCGGCGGCAGGCACCGTCGCCTCGGTCGAAACATGCTTCAGCACCGGTTGAGCCTCGGCGTCGTAACCCGGCTCCGGCTTGTCCCATGCCTGTGTGGGGGCAATGGGCCCGGCAGCCCAATTCCGGTCCTCCGACGCCGCAGCGGCCGCCACCTCGATAGGCTGCGGCACGGCCGCCTCTTCCAAGGCTGCGGGCTCGGCCGCATCGTCTTGCGCAGCCGGCAGTTCCGGCGGGGTCTCGGCCGCAATCTGCGCCTGGACCTCGGCAAGCGTGATCGGCCTGGCTGGTGCGGGCCGGACAGGCTCCGGTTGCGGTGCAGCCGCTTCAGTGCGGGCCGCGCGCAATTCCGAACGGAAGGCGTCTACTTCGATCACCGCGCTTTCGGCCGTGTCGCTCTCAGCCTCGTCGTGCAGTTCGCCGTCATTGGCGCCCTTGCGAACGGTGTCGCTGTCTTCGATTATCCTGCGGATGGAAGCCAGAATCTCTTCCATCGAAGGTTCACGTTGCACGCTGCTTGCCTGTGCCATCGTCACATCTGCCGCCCTTGTGACCAAACCGAACCCATGACCTGAAACCAAAACCGATTCCCAGACTGGATTGCTCATCGATTCAAAACCGGTGCGCCTTATGCGCATCCCCACCGCGCGCATGACGCCTCAACGATTCCATCGGCTTATCCGAGAGAATTCGAATCACGGGGTAGCGTAGCGGACGGATGGGCATCCGAGAATCCCCAAACTCGGTGCACTTGCGATTTTAACAGCTTTAAGCTGGGGCTGGAGCATTTTGCGCCCAAGTCGGGTTACTCGGTGTCGCACAAATTACGGCGAAAACGATCAGACGCCGTAGCCGCACCAACAGGGCGCGAGGCCCTTGCTGCTTATCTTACGCTTATGGTGTGGGGAATGCCGACGAAGCCGCTCAACGACCGTCAGGCGTACGCAGGCCGTACCATTTGTCCTTCACGGCCTTGTAATGCTCTTCCGGCCTGTATTCGGCGACCTGAAGGCCGAGCCGGCGCGCCGAGAGCTGGCCCGTCGCCGACAAGATGGCATAGCTTGCGACCACCACCTCGCGCTCGGCATTGGCCAGGTTGATCTGCGCGTCGATGACGTCGCTCTGCGCGTTGAGCACGTCGAGCGTGGTGCGCTGGCCGACATTGCGCTCCTCGATGACACCGTTCAAGGCAAGCTGGGCTGCCGAGATCAGCGCGCGGTTGGCTTCGACGCTCTCGCGGGCGGCCACATATTGTGTCCAGGCCGAGGTGACGGCGGCGCGAACCTGGTCGCGCTGGACATCGACTTCGATGCGCGCCTGGCCAAGCGATTCCTTGGTCTGGCGAACCTGCGCGGAGGCGCGGCCGCCCTGATAGATCGGCACGGTCAGCGTTGCGCCGATCGAGGCGGCATCGGAAGTGCCATCGTTAAAGCTGCCGCCGCCGATCTCGCCGCCCTCGGTGTTGCGATAGCTACGAGATACGCCGGCCGAGGCCGAGAGCTGCGGGAGCAGCGCGCCTTCGGCCGACTTGACGGTGAAACCCGCCGCATCGACCAGATGCTGGGTGGCAATGATAGCCGGATGCCCAGCCGCAGCCTGCGCGATTGCCTGCTCCAGCCCCCCCGGCAGCAATTTCGCCAGCGGCGAGGCCCCGTTGAGCCTGCCCGGAGCGTCGCCGACTACCTGGCGGTAGATCGCCTCGCTTGACGAGGCCTGCGCACGCGCCGCACTCAATTCCGCCACCGCGGCCGAGCGGGCGGCATCGGCCTGCGCCACGTCGGTACGGGTGCCCTCGCCGACATCGAAGCGCGAGCGCGCCGCACGCGCCTGCTCGTTGAGGGCTTCCAGATTGCGCTCGCGCAAGATCACGACCTGCCGGTCGCGGATGACGTCCATATAGGCGCTGGCGGCGTTGAAGAGGATATTCTGCTCGGTGTTGCGAAGGCTCTCATTGGAAGCGAACACCCGTGATTCGGCCGCCGCGACATTGTTCCTGGTCTGGAAGCCGTCAAACAGCGTCTGCCGGATTTCGACGCCGAAATTGCCTGTGGTCAGCCTTGTGCCTTCCTGGGTGGTGTAATTGATGCTGGAGGAGCCCACGACGGTGGGACGATAGCCGGACTTGGCGATGGCCACGTCCTCATCCGTCACCCGCACACTAGCGCGGCTGGAATTCAGCGTCGAGTTGTTCTGATAGGCCTTCGCCAATGCGCCCAATATGGTCTCGGCTGACACTGTCGCGGTGGAAAGTGCTGTCGCCGAAAGCAAAGCTGCAGCGAAGATGCCTTTTCGTAGAATTGACACGGCTTGTCCCTCATTTGCTCCACCGAAACCGGAAGCCACGCCAGCCAATCGACCACGCTTCCGTCGGTCACGCACGCAAAACAACCCCGAAGACTCAAAGCGACGATGGTGCGGAGGCTAAACCATCACGATGCAGAGGTTGTCGCAAGAGTTTCCTGCTCAAAATTCGAATACAGGCGTGCGTTCGAATCCCGGCAGTGGCCGAATTGCCGCATTAAATGCACTACGGCTGGTGACAATACCAGCGGTCTTCAAGAAAAGCCGCGCAGTCCCGGCATTTCCCTGCCCCTCGACCGCGACAAGACGCCCGCCCTCCTTGAGCTGGTCGAAAAGTGCTGCCGGTATTGTTTCGACAGCCCCGCCGAGTAGAATCACATCATAGGGCGCTTCCGCCCCATAGCCCTCGTTCAGCACGCCCTGCACCACCGCGACATTGTCGTAGCCGAGCTCCGACAGCGTGGCACCGGCGGCCTCGGCCAATGCCGGATCGCTTTCAAGCGCCACCACCGAGCTTGCCAGCCGCGACAATATGGCCGCCGCATAACCGGTGCCGGCGCCGATATCGAGCACGAAGTCGGCAGGCGTGATCTGCGCAAGCTGCACCAGCTTGGCAAAGGGCGAAGGCTCCATCAGATAGCGTGCCGGCCTACCCTCGGCAGCAGCAGCGATCTGGATATCGTCGTCGATATAGGCAAGGTCACGAAGACCGGCGCCCACAAAGGCTTCGCGCGGTACCGACAGCATGGCGGCAAGCAGCGCCGCATCGGTCACGTCGGTGGTGCGGATCTGGCCATCGACCATCTTCACGCGCTGTTCGGAAAAATCCGTATCCATGCAAACCGGCCCGTTCCGGCGCCGCAAGGCGCATTCCCTTCCGGGCAGGATGCCCGGGCGAACAGCCATGCCGGTCATCCGAACCGACATTGCAGCGATTGGAGGCCTCGCCCGGAATCGAACCGGGGTGCAAGGATTTGCAGTCCTCTGCGTAACCACTCCGCCACGAGGCCTCGCCGCTGCCGGCGTTCTACGCCGCTTCAATAGGTGGCGGAAAATTTGCCGTCAAGCCGGCAACGCGCCTTCCATGCGTTTCATCTGCTGCCGACACCCTGGCTTGCACAGGGCAAAGCTCAGCGCGGGCGCTTCTGGCGCCAGCGTTCCCACCAGACGACACCGCGGCGGCGGTAGCGCCGGACCACCGCGAATTCATAAGACAGCACCAAAAGCCCGAGCGGAACCATCCAGAAGCCGAGAATCGGCAGGAAGCCGAGTAAGCCCAGAAACACCAGCCCCACGCCCATGGCCACCCGTAGCGCGCGCGACTGGGGCATGCGGATTTGCCTGCCGAAAACCGAGATCACCCGCGGCGGAGGCTGCCTGTCTTGCGTTTCGTTGTCCTGCATGGCTGGAGTTTGACCGTTTCGCCTGAAAATAAAAGCTTAGCGGAGCGCCGATTTACGTGAGCCCGAGTGCCTTCATATGAGCGTTTCCAACGCAATTGCGAGACAAGCGGCGAATAATGCGTAAAAATCCACAAACGCGCTTTGCAAAGCCGAAATTGGTTTGCTATAGGCAGCGCGTTCATCCGAGCCACTGTTCCCCGGTAGCTCAGCGGTAGAGCAACCGGCTGTTAACCGGTTGGTCGCTGGTTCGAATCCGGCCCGGGGAGCCATTTTCCAGAAATGCCTCGAATTCACTCGCTGCCACTTCGCACAGCGGCGGGCGCTTGGCTACGTTTCGACAGGCGCCAGGGGGCTTTTGACAACAAGCTCGTATTTCAAAAGGCAGAGTCACGCCATTGTCATCCGGTTGGGGTGGATGATTGCGGCTGCGATCGACTCAATCCGCGACGCGAGACAAGGCCAGGCGCGCGCAGTCGAAAGTGAGGGTTTGCTCAGCCGATCGGAAATCTACCTTCGATCACGTCCTGCCAGTCCTCCAGCGTATCGCGGAAATTCGGCAGTACCCGCTCGACCTCCGATGGGCCGAGATCGATGATCAGCCTATGCAGATTGTTGCCCGCGCGCGTCAATAGCGCGATTTTGGTCAAAGCCGCAGCCAGCTCGTCGCCGTGGCTGTAATCGGCCGCGTCAGTCGCACGGTTGGTATTCATCCTGTCGTAGTCCCCCCAAGAACGGGATAACAAAACCGGGTATTTCGACAGGATGCAATCATTTATTAGCGAGCGCTTGTGCATTTGCACAGTATTGCGCCAGACGTGCCGCCACCGCCTGCTGTTTTGCGCAGGCAACCGGCTACGCGAAAGCTTGGTCCCTCCGATCGTGAAAGAAAAACTCAACGCCCGCTTGGGCCGACGGCCGGCGGTTTGGGCAGCGTCTTGCCTGCTCCGGAGGCGACCCCAGGCAACCCCGCCATGCCGCGCCGCTTCAATCGACGGCCGGTCGAAAAGACCAGCATGATATCTCGCAATATGTCCTCAGGATCATCGCTGCCCATGTCGTAGAGCGACAGAACGCCCGCGGCCAGATCGTTGATTTCGTCGCGCGAAATCAGGCCGAGCCGCGAAACGGCGGTCTTGCAAACCTGATCGAGCATGGACAGTTCTTCCGGTGTGTATCCGCCCTGCCGCCGGGCCTGCGATCTGAGGAAAGTATGCATGATCTCCTCCACACCAAAGAAGGCACAATACCGCTTCCATTTGGTGATGGGCAATCAAATTTGACATATTGACCGGCACAAAAATCACCTGTTCGGGCATGTCCGGTGGGCCTTTCGCGCAATTTGATTAAAATGCGCCTGTGGATATTGAGAGGAGAGAAATCGGAGTAGGGCACTGTGCGGTCATGACCCAAAACGACCGCTACGAATGCATGTTGGAATCGACCGAAACCTGGACCGTGTGGGACACGGTCAATGAGGAGCCGGCTGTTTTTGCCGAACACATACTGGCCGGCCTGACCGAGAGCGAGGCCAAGGCCGCCTGCGACGTGATGAACGACGCCTGGCGGCGGCTGCACAAGAAGACGGACGCCGCCGCCTGACCCTCCGGCCGGGGTCTGCCAGCCCTATCTCGGCTCGCCCGTCGCCGGGTCGATCCGGATCTCCACCTTGGCCTTGTCGGTGGTGTAATAGGTCACCTCGTAATAGCCCTCCTCGTCCCAATCCACCTCGTCGATATAGCGGAACTGGTCGCGCTGCTCGATTCGGGCGATGATTTCGGAAAGCTTCATGGCGTTTTGCGGCGGCACCGGCGGTTGGGCCGTCTGCGCCTGGACCGAGCCGCACAGCAAAAGCACTGCCGCGACCGATCCGAAAGTTCTAAGGCCAAGCATGATCCCTCCTGGTTACTGGGCACGTCCTGACCTGCATCCATGAGGACATACAAAGGACGCGCCAACCCTTTGATCGAGCATCGGAACAATCGAAAACCGGCTTCCACCACCGGCCGACGCTCTGGTTGCAGCAGCAAAACGGCAAACAACCCGGGAGGTTCCGCCCGGCTTCTTTCGCGCGATGCGGGCAGGCTCACGCCTCTGCGTTGTCTTCCGCCCTGCCCTTGAAATCCTTGGCGAGCAGATAAAGCTCGGCCGATTCGTCGCGCGAGGCCGGCGGCTTGACGTGGTGGACGGAGCGGAAGTTCTGCTTCAGGCGGGTCAGCAGCTCAGCCTCAGTCCCGCCCTGGAAGGTCTTGGCCAAAAAATGCCCGCCGGGCTTCAGCACCGAAATGGCGAAATCCGCCGCGACCTCACACAGATGCATGGTGCGGATATGATCGGTGCGGCGATGCCCGGTGGTGGGTGCGGCCATGTCCGACAGCACGAGATCGGGCGCCCCACCCAGCGCTTCGGCAAGCCGGTCCGGTGCGTCATCGTCAAGGAAATCCATCAACAGTACCGGAGCGCCGGGCACCGGGTCCATTTCCAGATAGTCGATGCCGATGACCTGCGGATCGGCTTCCGTCGATCCGGTGCGGGCGGCGGCCACCTGGCACCAGCCACCGGGGGCGGCCCCCAGGTCGATGACCCGCATTCCCGGCTTGAGCAGGTGATAGCGCTCGTCGATCTCGATCAGCTTGTAGGCGGCGCGCGAACGATAGCCATCGGCCTTGGAACGCTGGACATAGGGATCGTTCATGTGGCGCTCGAGCCAACGGCGCGAGGATTCCTTCAGCCCGCTCTTTTTCTTGATTCGGGTCTTCAGCACGCGGGCGCCGGCCGGTTTTGCAGGTTTCTTCGCCATAGTCCTAACTGTTGCGCCAGTTGCGGCGCCACACGCCGGCATCCGCCATCAATTCGCTTAATATGCCTTCGCGCAAGCCCCGATCGGCCACGCGCAGCCGGTCTGACGGCCAGACCCGGCGGATTGCCTCCAGGATCGCGCACCCGGCCAGCACCAGGTCGGCGCGGTCGGCGCCGATGCAGGCATTGGCCACCCGCGCCTTGAAATCCCAGCCGAGCAGTTTTTCGATCATCAGATCGACATTGTCATTATCCATCCACAACCCGTCGACGCGTCGCCGGTCGTAGCGCTCCAGCCCGAGATGGACGCCCGCCAGCGTGGTCACCGTGCCCGACGTGCCGATGAGATGGAAGCGCGCCCCCGCCACCAGGTGATCGATGCGCCCGCGCCCTTCGAAGGCCTCCAGCATCGTCATCACATGGCCGACCATGGCTGCAAAGCTTTCGCGTGTCACATGGCGGCCGCCGAATTTTTCCGAAAGCGAAACCACGCCGACCGGCAGCGAGGTCCAGGACACGATATGGTTGGCCAGGCGCGGCGAGCGCGACTGCGACAGGTCGATCAGCGCGATTTCCGACGAGCCGCCGCCTATGTCGAACAGAACCACGCCATCCGTGCCTCTTTCGATGAGCGAACCGCAACCGGAAACGGCAAGCCGCGCCTCCGTCTGCCGATCGATGATCTCCAGCTTCAGTCCGGCTTCGGTCTCGACCCGGTCAAGAAACTCCGCCCCGTTCTCGGCGGAGCGGCAGGCCTCGGTGGCGATCAGCCGGGCCCGGCTGATCGAGCGGCTGCGCAACTTTTCGCTGCAGATCTTCAAGGCCTCGACGGCCCGGTCCATGGCCGGCTGGCCAAGGCGGCCGCTGGACGACAACCCTTCGCCCAGGCGCACGATGCGCGAAAATGCGTCGATGACCCGAAACTGCCCCGGACGCCCCGGCACCGCCACCAGCAGGCGGCAATTGTTCGTGCCGAGATCGAGCGCGGCAAAGGCCGGCAGAATGCCAGTGTCGGCCCGACGGGGCGCGCCCGGCGAAGGGGAAGGCGATGCGGGCCGTGCCACCTCGGCCGGCCTTGCGGCCACCGCGCCCATGGCCCTGCCGCAAGGTGTCTCGCGGCCGGGTGCTGCCAATGCGCCCTTGGCGGCAGCGCCGTCCTTGGCAAAGACCTTGCGGCCGCGCTTGCGCTTGCGGCGCTTCTTGCCCGTGCTTGTTTGCGGCGGCGCGTATGCCTTGTCCTGTCCACTTCCGGAGCGGGACCCCGACAACCGGTGGGACCGGTTGGCCGGCTGGCTTCCAGGCGCACCCGAGGATGCCTGGAAGGTTTTCGACACGCCCGCCCCCGGCGCCACTGCGCCAGTTTCGCGGTCTTCCACCTGTGATGTCCTTCTTGCGCCGCGCGAACCGGATAAGGACGCCGCACACGCTTTGTTTTCAAGTTGCCCGCAGGATAACAGCGCAGCCGCTCTTCACCAAGAGCCCGCCCGGCGAAAATTTCCGGAGGCTACCGCTGCAGTCGCTGAACCGCAGCCGCGATGAAGATCATCGCCCCCGATTCGACAAGTTGGAAGGCAAAGCTTTCTTGGCGGTTGAACAGCCGCCTTCGATAAGGCATTGCTGAAACATGGTTGGGGGCGGCCCACCGGAAAAAGGAGAATCGCACGGCATGGCGCGATGAAACTGAAGACCTATCTGTGGCCCCTGGTCGGGCTATGCGCGGTCGCCTTCTCGGTCTGGCTGCTCTATCATGAACTGCGCGGCATCTCGCTCGAAGATGTCGGTGACGGCCTGAGGGCAATTCCGCTGCATGGCTGGCTGCTTGCGGCGGCGAGCGCGCTGGTCGCCTATGCCGCACTCGCCGGCTACGACCACATCGCGCTTCTGCATCTGGGCAGGAAGGTCCCCTTCTCCTTCATCACCATCTGCTCCTTCACCACCTATGCGCTGTCGCACAATATCGGCGCCTCGGTGGTTTCAGGCGCCGTCATCCGCTACCGCGCCTATGCCACGAGGGGGCTGAGCGGGCAGGAGGTCGGCGTGCTGGTGGCACTATGCTCCTTCACCTTCGTGCTCGGCGTGGCGCTGCTCGGCGCGATCCTGCTTCTGTTCGAGCCCGAAGTGCTGGACGGATTCGTCGACATGCTGCCGATTTCGGCCTCTCGCACGACCGGCCTTGCCACGCTCGCGCTCATCAGTCTTTATGTGTTCGGCAGCTGGCTCGGCCTGAAGCCTCTGCGCATCGGTGGTTTCCAGCTTTACTATCCGAAGCTTCCGATCGTGGCGCGCCAGATGATCATCGGCCCGATCGAATTGATGGCGGCCGCCGCGATCATCTATTTCACCCTGCCGGCGGCCGGAAACCCCGGCTATTTCATCGTGCTTGGCGTGTTCGTCATCGCTTTTTCGGTCGCGCTGCTGTCGCATGCACCGGGCGGCTTGGGCGTTCTCGAGATCGTCTTCCTCGCCGGCCTGCCGGACATGGACCGTGTGGCCGTACTTTCGGCCCTGCTCGCTTTCCGGCTGTTTTACCTCATCATTCCGCTGATTCTGGCGCTCGGCGTGGTGCTGGTGTTCGAACGCTCGCAATTTGCGCAGCGGCAACAATAGGCCTGCAGGAGAACGGCGGACACACGGATAATCCCGACTGCCGCTCTGTCTGATTCTGCTTGGCCCCAAAATGCTCTCGTAACCAGGCACTTGAGACTGTAGCGAGGCCGGCTGCTTCTTGCGTCCTCAGGTCGCCCTTCAACCCGACGTGCGCGCCGCCAGCATTTGCGCCCTCCTTTAACCCAGCGTAGAGCGGTGTGACGCTGGCACGTGCGCCCTATCCGATTCCTCAACCCTGCGCCGGCAAGGCGCCTGGCTGCTCTACCGCCCGCCCTTCATCGCAGCCTGCCGGCGAATGATTTGAAATGCGTTGTGCCCTTGACTATTTTCCGCCCATGGCTAAAAAGCACCAGCGTGGCCTTGCCCGCGCATGACCTGTCGTACAAGCCCTTCGATCGGCTACGACTGCCCTGCTGGGGAATAGGTTAACGGTAGACCAGCGGACTCTGACTCCGTTAGTCCTGGTTCGAATCCAGGTTCCCCAGCCACTTGATTTTGCTATGTTTTTTCCGCTCCGAGATTAGAATATTCAGGGTCAGTTTGGCGCTTGGTTTGGACTTTTCGTTCTTGTTTCGAGCTTTTTGATCGCGGTTTTCGCTAATTCCGGGTCGCGGTGCAGGTAGTGCGCGTCGAGGATCGAGCGCACATCCTGCAGAGAATGGCCGGTAATCGTCGCGATCTTGGCCTCGGTGCATCCGGCGAGCGCGAGCCGCGTGACGGCAGCCCCCCGCAGGTCATTAAATGGTAACGCCGACTATCCCAGCGCAGGTCTTGCGCCAGGAAGATCGAAACCCGTCCGGCGTCCACGCGACCCCATCGGTGTCTAACAATACGGCCCCCGCCTGCCTCGCTTTGCGTCAAGCGCCGGTTTCTACGGCGATCGACGGGGATAGCCGACCGTGCCGCAGATCCGTTCAAGCGTCAGCACGACATCTTCCCCTCGATAGCCGTAGCGCACGCGCGTCCCGCATCTCCTTGATCCGTTGTTTCAGATCGGCCTGACCGCCGCGCTTCGACTTGTAGACATAGAGCGAACGGTCGATCCGCAGTGTCGCGCTGGCGCACCTGGTTGACACCTTCCATTCGCCCCACAGTCTGTCGACAAGGTCATGGCCGGTCGTCGCGGGCATAGGCCCAGAGTTGTCCTGTCTTCGTCTTGCCGCGGCCGGGGTCGATCACTGGCGCCGAGGTCTCGTCGGCGAACAGCTTGCGAGGACTTCAGGTTCGCCAGTAGTCGCTCGTGGACCGCACGCAGGTGCCAAGCGGCGAGGCCGATCCAGTCGGCGAGCGTCGAGCGGTCGAGATTGATGCCCTGCCGGGCGTAGATCTGCGCCTGACGATAAGACGGCAGGTGGTCGGCATATTTGGACACCAGCACCTGGGCGACGGTGGCCTCGGTCGGCAGCTCGCCTTCAATCAGCCGTGCCGGCGCCGAAGCCTGAACGACCACGTCCTCGCAGGCGCGGCAGGCGTATTTGGGCCGGCGCACCACGATCACGCGTAGGGCGGCTTTTATCTGGCTGTAAAGTTTCAGATGGATTGGTTGCGGGGGTAGGATTTGAACCTGCGACCTTCAGGTTATGGTGCGCAGAACGAGGAGCTACCTCGGCCAGGAAAGCATCGNCAAATCACCCGGAAGCTTCAAATCGGCAGGTTGATCGCACAACGGATTCGCAGCCGACGCGCGGAGCTATGCGCGTAAATCATCCGAACTCACTGCAAATGACGGCCCTCCAGGACCGGTCCTCGACGCGATCAACCGCACATTTGCGAGACGGCACATAGAATTCCCGTCAGGGGATGAGGAGCGCTTTTCTGGTCTCGCAAAACCCGGGGAATCTCTCGCAGCATGGCGCACCCGTAGGATGCGTCATGCTGGCGAAATTGGCGTAGCAGCGTCTATTCGGCCGTTCATAGCTGCCCCCTACGCCGAGGGGACGCACAAAGCGATTCTTCCCAAAACGAGCAGCAAACGACACCAAATAACCCATCTGCTGAAGAAATGGGGCATGGAAACGTCACAAACGCAAAAGCCGCCCTCGGGGCGGCTTTTATCTGGCTGTAAAGTTTCAGATGGATTGGTTGCGGGGGTAGGATTTGAACCTGCGACCTTCAGGTTATGGTGCGCAGAACGAGGAGCTACCTCGGCCAGGAAAGCATCGCTTTCCGCCAGCCGACGGGTGCAGATGTATATCGGTCTGTGGGGGATTGGTTGCGGGGGTAGGATTTGAACCTACGACCTTCAGGTTATGAGCCTGACGAGCTACCGGGCTGCTCCACCCCGCGTCACCACTTGCCGCTGGCAAGACCTTTTGGCCACCAATAAGGAAAGGCCGCGTAAGCGGCCCGCTATTCCCGTCGTGGCGGGCCTCATCGAAAAAGAAGATTTAACATGCGCTTGGCAGACCTGGCGGCGACTTACTCTCCCGCGTCTTGAGACGAAGTACCATCAGCGCTGGAGCGTTTCACGGCCGAGTTCGGAATGGGATCGGGTGCAGCCGCTCCGCCATAACCACCAGGTCGGCAAAGCGCATGTTATTCGAGAAGCTGCTGGCGTAGCCAGTTGTCCTTATGTGCGCTTGAACGCCTGCGCACCCCACGAAGCGCTGGCTTCGCAAGGCCGACCGGCCGTCGGCGCTGATGCGCCGCGCCCGCGCAGCGCCGCCCGAAGGGCGGAACAAGCGTGAGCGATAACTGATCATCGCGAAGCGATGAGCACAAGTAATGAGAACGATCAAGCCAATCGAGCTATTAGTACCGGTAAACTTCATACATTGCTGCACTTCCATACCCGGCCTATCAACGTGGTCGTCTTCCACGGCTCTCAGGGAATACTCGTTTCAAGGTGGGTTTCCCGCTTAGATGCCTTCAGCGGTTATCCCGTCCGTATATAGCTACCCTGCTATGCGGCTGGCGCCACAACAGGTCCACCAGAGATACGTCCATCCCGGTCCTCTCGTACTAGGGACAGATCCTTTCAATATTCCTACACCCACGGCAGATAGGGACCGAACTGTCTCACGACGTTCTGAACCCAACTCACGTACCGCTTTAAATGGCGAACAGCCATACCCTTGGGACCTGCTCCAGCCCCAGGATGCGATGAGTCGACATCGAGGTGCCAAACAACCCCGTCGATATGGACTCTTGGGGGTCATCAGCCTGTTATCCCCGGCGTACCTTTTATCCGTTGAGCGATGGCCCTTCCACACGGGACCACCGGATCACTATGACCGACTTTCGTCTCTGCTCGACTTGTCAGTCTCGCAGTCAGGCAGGCTTATGCCATTGCACTCAGCGAACGATTTCCGACCGTTCTGAGCCCACCATCGCGCGCCTCCGTTACTCTTTAGGAGGCGACCGCCCCAGTCAAACTACCCACCATACATTGTCCCGGACCCGGATGACGGGCCGCGGTTAGACATCCATAGTAATAAGGGTGGTATTTCAAGGGTGGCTCCACCAAGGCTGGCGCCCTGGCTTCAAAGCCTACCACCTATCCTACACATGCCACTACGAATGCCAATGTAAAGCTATAGTAAAGGTGCACGGGGTCTTTCCGTCTAACCGCAGGAACCCCGCATCTTCACGGGGAATTCAATTTCACTGAGTCTATGCTGGAGACAGCGGGGAAGTCGTTACGCCATTCGTGCAGGTCGGAACTTACCCGACAAGGAATTTCGCTACCTTAGGACCGTTATAGTTACGGCCGCCGTTTACTGGGGCTTCGATTCAGAGCTTGCACCCCTCCTCTTAACCTTCCAGCACCGGGCAGGCGTCAGACCCTATACGTCGTCTTGCGACTTCGCAGAGCCCTGTGTTTTTGATAAACAGTCGCTACCCCCTGGTCTGTGCCACCCCCTCACACTTGCGTGCAAAGGGGTCACGCTTCTTCCGAAGTTACGCGTGCAATTTGCCGAGTTCCTTCAGCATAGTTCTCTCAAGCGCCTTGGTATACTCTACCAGTCCACCAGTGTCGGTTTCGGGTACGGGCTATAAGGAGGAGCTATTTCCTGGGACCACTTCGCCGCCAGATCAATCCGATAAGACCTGACAACACACATGATCCGTCACTACCTCCAGGCTCACGAATATTAACGTGATTCCCATCGTCTACGCACTTCTGCCTCGACTTAGGGGCCGGCTAACCCTGCTCAGATTAACTTTAAGCAGGAACCCTTGGACTTTCGGCGGGGGAGTCTCTCACCCCCCTTACGTTACTCATGTCAGCATTCGCACTTCTGATACCTCCACCACTCCTCGCGGATATGGCTTCATCAGCTTACAGAACGCTCCGCTACCGCTTGATCCTTGCGGATCAAACCCAAAGCTTCGGTGTATGGCTTTAGCCCCGGTACATTTTCGGCGCAAAGACCCTTATTTAGACCAGTGAGCTGTTACGCTTTCTTTAAATGATGGCTGCTTCTAAGCCAACATCCTGGTTGTTTTGGGATCCTCACATCCTTTCCCACTTAGCCATAACTTGGGGACCTTAGCTGTTGGTCAGGGTTGTTTCCCTCTCCACGACGGACGTTAGCACCCGCCGTGTGTCTGCCGACTAGTACTCCCAGGTATTCGGAGTTTGGTTAGGTTTGGTAATCCGGTGAGGACCCCTAGCCCATCCAGTGCTCTACCCCCTGGGGTATTCGGTCGACGCTCTACCTAAATAGATTTCGCGGAGAACCAGCTATTTCCGAGTTTGATTGGCCTTTCACCCCTAGCCACAAGTCATCCCAAACTATTGCAACAGTTATGGGTTCGGTCCTCCAGTAAGTGTTACCTTACCTTCAACCTGCTCATGGCTAGATCACTCGGTTTCGGGTCTAATGCGACGAACTGAACGCCCTGTTCAGACTCGCTTTCGCTACGCCTACACCTACCGGCTTAAGCTTGCTCGTCACACTAAGTCGCTGACCCATTATACAAAAGGTACGTGGTCACCATTGCAGGCTCCCACTGTTTGTAGGCAATCGGTTTCAGGTACTCTTTCACTCCCCTTGTCGGGGTGCTTTTCACCTTTC
>NZ_ML133516.1 GCF_003934165.1 Borborobacter arsenicus
CCGGCGATCAGGTTCCAGAATGTCCGGTCATAGATGCCCTTTTTGAAATGCGGTCAATCAAGCGTTCCCGCTCCGTTCAAGCTTAGCGTACGATTTCGAGCAGCTCTTGTTCTGACCCCTTGATACCGTGACGGCGAAGTGAGGAAGCATGATTACATGCTGCGAGAAATCATGTTTGCCCGCTGTTAGTCAGCGGCCGACCAACCTCTGATTTTAGCGGTCCGGATTCAAGAGCTTGCAGAATCAGCAATTTCGGCGTTACCACTTACTGTATGAGTCGTAGCCCTACAGCCATTCCAGCCCGTGAACGTGTCGCCGCCATGCGTGCGCGGCGTGAAGCTGCTGGCATGGCGCGCGTATGGGCCGACCTGCCGGGCGAACTGGTTGCACAGTTGGACCGGGCCAAGCAGCAAAAGGGCGCGCAATCCCGCGCGCCGATCATCGAGGAAGCCTTGAGGTTTTATTTCGAGAAGCAGCAAGGGGCATAACGGCAAAACGCCCGACCGTTGGCGCGGTCGAGCGTTTTATAGGCCGTCAGACACACCGTAGGTCATGGGTCCGCTCACTCTCCCCTTATCTACGCTATAGCCCTCCAATTCGCAAGATTGATTCTTGCGAAAGCGGGGAAGCTGTGTCCGCCGTCCAACGCCGTCATGTCCTCCAAATGGAAGGACGAAGGGCATATGTTGAGGACGCAAATCGCGGCCGCGATTGGCTGCGCGCGCGGGCACGCGCTTGATGAAATCATGCGGGAGGTTTGGACGCGGCACGGATCGGGCCAGCTCAGCGATGACGAGGCCGGGCAGCTTTCCGCGCTCGCCCATGAGCGCCGAGGCACCTTGCAGGGATCGCGGCAGACGGCGCTTAGCCTGGTCTTCCCTCCCCCGGCCCAGCGCTGCCCGACGCCGGTTCGCCGGCGCAGCTATTTCAAGGGGCGATCGGAGGGCCGTATCTGGCAGGCGACGACGCGCAAGGACGTGCAGGCGATCTTGAAGGCGGCCGAAATCTACAACGAGGCCGGCTTGCACGAAAAGGGCGAGCGCAGCGGCCCCCTCGGATCGGTGGCGCTCGACGTGCTGCGGCTGTTCGTCAACCTGATCGACTTCCGCACCGGCCGGCTAGAGCCGTCAATCACCACGATCATGGACCGTTTGGGCCGGTCGCGGGATACGATCGTGCGGGCGCTGAAGAACCTGCGGGCGCATGGCTTCATCGACTGGCTGCGGCGCTACGAGCCGACCGGGAACGAGGGGCGCGGCCCACAGGTCCAGCAGGCGAGCAACGCCTATCGCCTGTCCCTGCCGGAAAAGGCCCGGCAGTTCCTTGGCCGGTTCGGCAAGGCCCCGCCCCCGCCTGCCGATCATGGTCAGGATCAACGGACCTGGGCCGAGGCAATCGACGCCTACAGGAAGGCGCTACCCCTCGATGAGCGGACGCAGCTCGACGCAGGCGACGGGCCACTCGGGAAAGCTCTTGTTAGCATTGCTAAAGGCTTGATGAAACGTGAGTCCGATAACCAGACTGAATCCCCCTCTAATTCTATTCTCTATGTGAAAACATAAGCGGTCGCCGCTGTTCGGGCCGCTCTCGCGGCCCTGCGGCGGTCCCGATCCGCTCATAGGGCGGATCGGGAAGCGGACACCTCACAGCAAAACCGCAACGCTCGCGCCTGCGGCCAACGCCGCATGGGCTTTCGAGAGAAAGAGGGCGGCACGGGTAGTGCGAAACATGAAATTATGTAAACATGCTTGCATGTAAGCCTGAAATAGGCCTCAGGCGCGCATGGCGAAGTCGGCCAGCAAGACCCGTTACACCTGCCCGTCATGTGAGTTGAACGCCTGGGCGAAGCCCGGTGTCTGCCTGATGTGTGGCGAGTGCGACGAGCCGATGCCGGCCGCTGAGGAAGCGGAGTAGTTAACCTTTCCGACATGAAAACATGCTTTTATGTATTAGAGAAAGCATGTAGCCTTTATTTCATGAAAGGATGCAATCATGATAACAGTGGCGTTCTGCACGCAGAAGGGCGGGACCGGCAAGACGACGATCGCGACGGCGCTTGCGGTCGCGGCTCACCTGGCCGGGAAGAAATCGGCCTTGCTCGATCTCGACCCACAGACAAACGCCGTCAACTGGTTCGACCGGCGCAAGGGCGACGGCCCGGACGTTGCCTCGATTCAGCCCGGCGCTATCCGGCGCTCGCTGGACGCCTATCGCGGCCTTGGCATGGATTGGGTGTTCATCGACACGCCCGGCAAGATGGAAAGCGCCTCGGTCGAGGCGGCCAAGCACGCCGATATAGTGCTGGTCCCGTCGCAGGCGCAGATATTTTCGATTGAAACTTTGGAGCCGCTAAAGCGGCTTCTCGACATGGCCGGCAGTCCGCCAACGTTCGTTGTGCTCAATCTGGTGCATCCGAACGCCGGGGGCAGGGCGGTTGACGATGCCGCCGCGATTGCCGCGAGCTTCAACGTGAAGGTTGCCCCCATCCATGTGTCGCGGCTGAAAACCTATGAGGACGCCCCGGCCTTGGGGCAGACGCCGCAGGAGCTGGAACCGCATGGCCGTGCGGCCCAGGAAGTCGCCGGCCTGTTCACGTTCCTTTTAGACCAGGCAAGCATGATTACAGGAAATCATGAAAGGATGAAAGCATGAGCCGCAAGCCTTCGCTTCTCGCCGCTGCGATCAAGACCGCAGAGCAACCCGCATCCGCGCCGGAGGCCCCGTCAGAGCCGCAAGGGAGCGCACCAGCTTCGCAGCCGGCCGGGAGCTATGTTGCGCCCTCGCGTGTTAACAAGCTCGGCAGAACGCATTTCCTGCCACCCGCCTATTGGGAGACGCTGGACGAACTCAGTTTTCGCAGCAGGGATGAGAAGGGGAAGAAGATTTCGAAGGAGCGGCTTGTTGCCGAGGCGCTGAATCTGCTTTTCGCCAAATACAATTATCCGTTAGTCCGCGAGGATGGGGAGTAGTTGCCAAGGCGTCATGTTTACATGCAATCATGTAATCATGCAAGTCCCCGACCGTTGTAGCGTTCCCGATCGGGTTTATATGTGATAGTGTTTAGTCCTATTGAGCACGATCCAACGCGGGAGATTCCCATGCGCAGCACACAACAGTTGAGCGTCACGTTGCCGAACGAAATGGCACAGATGGTCAAGAGCAAGGTTTCGTCGGGCGAATATGCCAGCGACAGCGAGGTTATTCGCGACGGCCTGCGGGCCTTGCAGGCGCGCGACAAGGCCCTTGAAAGCTGGCTGCGCACGGAAGGCGTTGCCGCCTACGACAAGCTGAAAGCCGATCCTAGCCGGGCGCTCAGCGTCGGCGAGGTGCGCCAGCACCTTGCCGAAAAGCGCAAGCGGCCCGCCTCAGCGTGACCCATACGGTTCACTTCACCCCGGAAGCTCTCGACCAGCTCGACAAGCTAGAAGTCGATATTTCCGGGGCAGCGTCGCCCGCAATAGCGGCGCGATATGTCGATTCCATCGTGGACTATTGCGAGAATCTGCAAACCTTTCCGCACCGAGGCACGCGGCGCGACGATCTTCGACCGGGCTTGCGAACACTTGGGTTTCGCCGGCGTGTGACGATATTGTTTGAGGTAGCGGACGACACCGTGAATATCATCGGCGTCTATTACGGCGGCCAGGACTACGAGGCGAATTTTCAAGATGACGACGCGCCAGAACACTAGCGGGAGCGTGACAACCATGCGGAGCCGCTGCCTCGCCCGCTAGATCGCGGAAATGGCGGGCGCACAGCGCCGCCTCGGGCTTATGGACGCGGCGACCTATGAGCAGATCATGGCCCGGCACCTTGGCGAGAAGGTCCGACCGATCGAAGCGCCGAAGTAGGGCAGGGCAACATGCTTTCCTGTAAGCATGTAATTTTCCGCCCCCGGCCGTCCCTACGGCCCGATTTGATAGAGCCGGCCGGCCGGGGGCTAGCATTGTGCCGAGCGGCGGAAGCGGCGACCGGCCCGGAGGGAACGCGCTCCCACATAGCGCCGAAGTGACCGGAGGGCCGCAAGAGAGAAGCCCCGGTGCGTCAGCGCCGGGACCGCTTTTCCCATCTGGCCGGCTCGGGCAGGGGGGGTTTGAACTTCTCGCGCAACCGTGCTTTCATTTCCTTGCCCGAAATACCNGTTTGAACTTCTCGCGCAACCGTGCTTTCATTTCCTTGCCCGAAATACCCGGCCGGGGATCATCGGCCGCCGCCTGTATGCTGCGCTTGAGCAGTTCCCGGCGCAGATCGGCATGGGGTTCCAGCTCCTTATGTTTGCCCAGGATCACGAACACGCCTTCGGACGGATCAAGGAACTTGCCCTGTTCGATCAGGTCGAGCAGCCACAGGGCCAGAGACGGCGGCAAATAGGCTTCAAACCGCAACCCGCCCTCGTTGACCTGGTTGCGGAGCCGCTTGGCTTGTTCGACGGCATGGGTCCTGTCGCCGGGATCGGGCCATTCGGGCGCATCGCTGTCGGTCATGGTTTCATCTTTCATGCCTGGTCGAACAGCCCCCGGAACTCGGAATCGGCGTAATAGGCGAGCTTGCCGGCGACGATGGGCCGTTGCCCGGCCAGGAACAGCAGTTCGAGATTTTGCGGCAGGTTGCGGACCTCATCCGGGGTCAGCAGCGGGCGGGCGGTGTGTTGCTCGCCGTAGGTGATGCCGGTCTTTTCGGCATCGAGGGCGCGGCTCATGGTCTGGAACACGACCGTCTCTTGCCCGAGCAGATCGGAGACGAGGCGGGCGCTATCGTGATCGTTGACGCCGAAGACCTGTAGGACGCCGGCGTTCGACAGGAATGTGCCGGCGCGCCGCCCAACGAGCGACGATCCAGTCTTGCGGTATGGCGAGATGCAGCAAACCGACGAGCGCGAGGGCGACCAGGCCGATGAAAAACCCAACCTTGAGCAGGTAGAGGCCGCCGCGAAAGGGCGAGATGATGAGGGCGACGAAGGCCCACACCGGATCACGGGCGGCCTGACGCATCATGTTTTTGAACGCCGTCCATGCAAGTGTCGCCTGGTTCATTCGCCGCTCTCCGTTCGCCTGGCTGCATCGCCGTCAGGGGCGAGCAGATCGTCAAACAGCTCCTTGTCCATGTCGCGGGTGAGGAAGCCGGGCAGTTCGCGGCGCAGCCAGTCGGGCAGGGCGCGCGATAACTCATCCTTGCCATGTTCAAGGCGATGGAGCACAAGCGCACCGAGCAGCACCTTGCGCCTTGTATCCCTGGCGCGCTCCTGTTTGTTCAGCCGCGCTTGAAGCGTCTTTTTCTGCGCTTCCAGTTGCGCAAGCCGTTCCTCGATAGTTTTTCGCGCCATGGGTCTCATCTCCTTCCGATGGGAGCGCGCAGACTATACGAACGGGCCAGACGCTCAAGGATTGGGAGGCTTTGATCTGGTAGCGTTCTTGAAAATTTCACCGGCCTATGATGTAGTCTCGGCGTCAATCGGTTTGCATCGACCTTGCCGCAGCGCCACACCGAGATATGAAAGAGCGAAGCGATTGAATTATAAAGGGCGCACTTACGACTTGCTGCGAAAGTCAGTTGCACCGATCGCGGATCGGAGAAGGGCAGGCGGCGTTTGGCGATCTATCATGCAAGCATGAAGCCGATATCGCGGAGCAGCGGCAGAAGCGCCGTTGCGTCGGCCGCCTATCGTGCCGGCGAGCGCCTGACGAACGAACGCGATGGCCTCACGCATGACTTCAGCCGCAAGCAGGGCGTCGAGCATGTGGAAATCGTATTGCCCGAGGGTGTGAATGCGGAATGGGCAAAGGACCGTCAGGCGCTCTGGAACGCAGCGGAGTTTGCCGACAGTCGGAAGGACGCGCGTGTCGCTCGTGAAATCGAGATCGGGCTACCGCACGAGCTGACAGCCGAACAGCGGCTGGAGCTGACGCGGGCATTCGCTCAGGACCTAGCGAACCGCTATGGCGGGGCGGTCGATTTTGCGATCCATGCGCCGCATTCGGCAAGTGACGTTCGGAACCATCACGCGCACCTTTTGATGACCACGCGCCAGGTCACAGAGGAAGGGCTTGGCGAGAAAACGCATATTGAGTGGAAGAATGTCCGTCTGCTGAATGAGGGGCTACCAACCACGCAAATGCAGCTCCGCGATATCCGGCAATCGTGGCAGCAACATGCGAACGAGCATCTGGCGATGGCCGGCCTTGATATCAGGGTTGACCATCGGTCGCACCTTGAGCGCGGGCTTGAGATTGTGCCGACCGAGCACATGGGCGTCCATGCCACCCAGATGGAGCGGCGCGGCGTCGACGTGTCGCGCACGCGGCTGGACGAAGAAGCGGCACAGCGCAACGCGGACCTCATCCGGGAGAAGCCCGAGCAGGTGCTGACGCTCATCACAAACGAAAAGAGCGTGTTCGATCGGCATGACGTTGCGCGGACGCTGCACCGCTACATCAACGACGACGCGCAGGCCTTCCGGAACGCTTTTGCGGCCGTCATGGCGTCGCCGGCCCTAGTCGAGCTGCAAGCGGAAAAGATGAACGCGCCGGCCGGGACCGAGCTTGCCCGGTATTCGACCCGTGAACTGGTGGAGATCGAATCCGGCATGGCGACGTCGGCCGAGCGGTTGAACGTGGCGCGGACGCATGGCGTCGATCGCCGGCATGTCGAGCACGCGATCGGGCGGCAGGATGAGGCGATCCGGTCGAGTGTTGCCAGTGACACGGCCGGGAAGGTTGAGCGGGGGGAGCTGGACGCCGGCGAGCGCGAGCGCCAGATCGAAACGGCGCGGCTCAGTGACGAGCAGCGGCACGCGATCGAGCACATTACCGGACCGGAGCGGATTGCGGCCGTTGTCGGTTATGCCGGCGCTGGCAAATCCACCATGCTCGCGGCGGCGCGCGAGGCATGGGAGGCGCAGGGCTATCAGGTTCACGGCGCGGCCTTGTCGGGCAAGGCGGCCGAGGGACTTGAGGAATCGTCCGGTATTGCGAGCCGCACGCTGGCGTCGTGGGATTACGGTTGGCAAAACGACCGCGGCACCCTTGGCCGCGGCGACGTGTTCGTGATCGACGAGGCGGGCATGGTCGGGAGCCGGCAGCTCGCCCGGTTCGTCGGGGAAGCGGAAAAGGTCGGCGCGAAAATCGTGCTGGTAGGCGACCATGAGCAGTTGCAGGCGATCGGGGCCGGCGCGCCGTTCAGGGCGATTGCCGAACAGATCGGCCATGCCGAGCTTTCCGAAATTCGCCGGCAGCGCGTGGACTGGCAGCGGGAGGCCTCCGTTTCGTTCGCCACCCACAAGACGGGCGAGGGCCTGGCCGCCTATGAGCGGCATGGCGCTATCCGCTTCAACGACAGCCGCGAGGGTGCGCGGGGCGAGATCGTGCGCGATTACCTTGCCGATCGCGAGCAGCGTCCGGAGGGAAGCCGCGTTGCCATGGCGCATCGTCGCGCGGATGTGCGCGCCATCAATGCCGAGATCAGGACCACCCTGCAGGAGCGGGGCGAGCTGGCGCGGGGCCAGGAAGACCAAGGCCATTTGGGGCGAGAACTGACATACCAGACCAATGACGGCAAACGGGCGTTCGCGCCGGGCGACCGCATCGTGTTCCTGCAAAACGACCGGGACCTTGGCGTGAAGAACGGGATGCTCGGCACCGTGGAGACCGTCGAGGCGGGCCGCATCCTCGCCCGCCTCGACGGCGCGGCGCGCAGCGGGGAGGATGGCGCGCGCGCCATATCGGTGACGATGAAGGATTATCAGGCGATCGACCACGGCTATGCGACCACCATTCACAAGAACCAGGGCGCGACGGTCGATCGGAGTTTTGTGCTGTCGTCGGGCACGATGGACAGGCATTTGACCTATGTCGCCATGACGCGGCATCGCGACGGCGCGCAGCTCTATGCCGGCCGCGACGAGTTCAAGGATGGCAAGGCGCTTTCGTCGCGGCTCAGTCGTGCCGGCGTGAAGGAAACGACACTCGACTACGCCCGCGACTTTTCCGAGCGGCGCGGGGTCGCGGAACAGCCGGGTATTAGCAGCGAGATCGAGATTCCGCGCGATCGGACGCATGTCCGGATGGAGCGCCAGGCGCAGCGGCCGAGCATGGAATCTGAAAAAGGGGGCGAGGATCTCGCGCGGGAAAACCGCGCCGAGGATCTCGCCCCCGATCGGCAGCGCCGGAGCCGGTTTGCCGGCCTCAAACTCGATCGCGGCGTGGCGGCCGAGGGCCGCCAGCCGCGCGATGGGGCCGAGACGGCCCAGGAGCGGCCGCAGAGGGCCGAGCAGCGCCAGCATGGCATGTTCGCCGGGTTGCAACTCAATGTTGATCGTGGGGCCGCTCAGGGACCGCGCGAGGCATCAGCGGATGCAAGGCCGGAAAGGGAAGGGAGCTTGCGCCCCCCCTCCGCTTCTGCTCGGGAGGCGCCGGCGCAAGCCAAGTCCGGACAGGAGAGGCCGGCCGATCGCTTGCGGCAGCCATCCGAGTTCGAGCGTTCGGTTGACCGCTTCGCCCGCGCCTGGTCGGCGGCCGAGCGTATGGAACGCGACGGACTTCCCGTTCTCGACAGCCAGAAAGCCGAATTGCAGAAGGCCGACCAGCAGCTCGACCAGGTGCGGTCGGGATCAGCCCGGCTCATGGTATCGGCCATGCGTCACGATCCGGAGACAGCGCACGCCATGACGGAGCTTTCCGGCCGCGAGCGCGTCGGCCAGCTTGTGGCCGGCATGGATCGGGAACGCGCGATGCAGGCGGACCCGACCGTCAGGGCCGACCGCTTCGTGCAGCATTGGCAGCAGCTCGACGGCGAGCGACAGCGTTTGCATGGCTGGCAGCACGACGAGGCGCGCGGCAAGGTCGAAGGCCAGATGCGGACAATGGCCGGCGCGCTCGAACGCGATCCGCAGGCGGAATCCATTGTGCGCAGCCGGAGCCAGGAACTCGGCATCAGCCATGTCAGGCAGGAACAGAATATCGCCCGCGAGATGGAGCGGCAGCTTACGCGCGGCCGCAGTCTCGGGCTTGAGCGATAGGAGACGGCATGACGGACGACGACAGGGAAGGATTCGAGCAGGAAGATCACGACCAGGCTGGCGATCCCGCGCAGGCCTTCGACGCCTTGCGGCGCAAGATCGAGACCCAGGGCGCGCAGCTCGGCGCGGAAATGACCGTCATCCGGCGCGGCGTGGAAGCGGCGTTCGACCAGTTCGAGAAATTCCAGCAGCCGGCCGATTACGGTCCCGATCTCGGCCGCATCGTCCAGCAGCTCGCCCTTGTCGCGGAACGGCTTGAGGCCGTCGAGCAATCGCCGATTCTTCGGCAGGGACCAGAGCACTATGCTCGAGCGCTCGAGCGCAGCGGGGAAAGCTTGGTGAGAACGGCCGCGCAGCAGCTCGAGAACACGGGCCGCGATCTCGGGCGCGAGGCTATCAACCTGGCCGCCTACACCAGGAGCGCCTACGACCGGCGTTCGCAGGACTTGCGCATGTGGATCGTCGGCGCGATCGGCCTGGTCACCGGCGCGCTCTTGGTTCTGCTCTTGCCGCGTATCCTGCCGTTTGCGGCCGACACCCATGTTGCGGCGATCGTCATGGGGCAGGACCGATGGAATGCCGGCGTCACTATAATGCAGACGGCCGACCCCGACGGCTGGCGCAGCGTGGTCGACGCCTCGCAGCTCACGCGCGACAACGCCGAGGCGATCGGCCGGTGCGCCGAGGCCGCGCGCACCGCCAGTGAAGATCAGCACTGCACGATCACGGTGGCCGCGCCGGCGCGATAGTGCAAAAAGCGGGGACTTCTGCGATAGAGCAACGCGCAGGAAAGGAGCTGAACGCCTTTTCGATCGCCCGCGCAAAACCGAACCTTTTGCGCGGTGACAGAAGCGCGAAAATCCTGCTATTCTCTTAGCTTGATGGGGATGGGGTTCCCCCGATAACCGCCGCGAGGCTGATGACTCCTACCGGGCGCTTTCGGCGCGGTAGGTGCTATTCTCCCCTTATCGCAACCCGTCTGCGCCCTGCTGAACAACAAGCGGGGTGATTATGAATGCTTTTCTGACTGTCTTTTTAGGTGCCGGCATCGGCGGGGCGGCCCGTCACGGCGTCAACCTTTTGGCTCTGCGCCTGCTCGGCACCGGTTTCCCTGCCGGGACGCTGATCGTCAATATCGCCGGCTCGCTCATCATGGGCCTGCTGCTCGGCTGGTTCTCTCATAAAGCGGACCTCGGCCAGAGCTGGCGATTATTCCTGACGACCGGTATCCTCGGGGGCTTCACGACGTTCTCGACATTCTCGCTCGATGTGGCGCTGCTCCATGAGCGCGGGCAGCTCTGGACTGCTGCGCTGTACGCTGCCGTGTCGGTCATCCTTGCGATCTCCGGCCTGTTCGCCGGGCTGTTCATCATCCGCAATCTGAGCTGAGGACGTTCCATGAAACCGATCCTTCTGTCCTGGCAGTTCTGGGCACTGGCCTCGGCCGCCTTTGCCGCGCTGACGGCTATCTTCGCAAAGATCGGCGTCGAAAATGTCGGCTCCGACTTCGCCACCTTCATCCGTACGATCGTCATTCTGGCCGTGCTGGCTGCGATACTGGCGGTCACGCGGCAATTCCAGGCGCTCAGTTCGATCTCCGGCCGGAGCTATACATTTCTGATCCTGTCCGGCATGGCGACGGGCGGCTCATGGATTTGTTATTTCCGCGCGCTCAAGCTGGGAGATGCGGCGCGGGTCGCGCCGATCGACAAGCTGAGCGTCGTTCTCGTCGCGATATTCGGTGTGATCTTCCTTGGCGAGCACCTTTCCCTGCCGAACTGGGCGGGGGTTGCCCTGATCGCGGCGGGCGCGGTTCTGGTTGCCTACAAGGGCTAAGAAGGGCCTTAGGAGCCCGCGCGCCGGAGGGCGGCGCGGATAAGAAGCACGGCGAGCGCGACCGCCAGCCCGGCCGCACAGTCATCGAGCAGAACGCCGACATCAGCCTTTCGAAACAGCTCCACCTGCGAAAGCGGCCACGGCTTGATGCGGTCAATGAAGCTGTAGATCGGCACGATTACGAGCGTCCAGCGCAGGCTTTTCCAGCCGCCAAGCGCGGCCACGAACATGCCTGCTACTTCATCGATGACGATCCTGCCGTCGTCGGCAACGCCGGTCAGGGAAAACCAGACCCCGCCGGAGATTACCGCCAGAGCGGCGACGGGTACGAACACGGCCAGCGGGACGGTCCGCCGTCCGCGCACCGTGGTTAGCCACAGGAGCGGCACGATGCTCAGCGCGGCGAGAAAGCCCTGAAACGGCTCGACAAGGCCCGTCCCGAACCATGTCGCCATGACGGCAAGCCACGGCAGCGCCGCGATTTCAGGGGGCAATGTCTCGATATAAAGGGCAAATTGCACGAAGGCGCTTCCTTGGCCGTGAGAGATTCAGAGCAGGCCGAGCGCGACACCGCCGGCTGCGGTCAGCACGACGACCACCCACGGCGGCGCTTTCCAGACGGTAAGCAGGATGAAGCCGGTCAAGGCGAGCGCTAAGTCGTAAGGGCTTAGAATCGCGCTCGTCCAAACGGGATCGTAGAGCGCCGCGCCGAGGATTCCGACGACGGCCGCGTTCGCGCCACGCATCGCAGCCTGCGCAACCGGGCGGGAGCGGAACGCATCCCAGAACGGCAATGCGCCGATCAGCAGCAGGAAGCCGGGCAGGAAGACCGCAATCAGTGCGATTGCGGCCCCGGCGATACCGTCCGGCTCCGGTCCCATGACCGCGCCGAGATAGGCGGCGAAGGTGAAGAGCGGTCCCGGCACGGCCTGCGCCGCGCCATATCCGGCCAGGAAAGCATCCTCGCCAACCCAGCCGGGCCGGACCACTTCCGCCTCAAGCAGGGGAAGGACGACATGCCCGCCGCCGAACACGAGCGAGCCTGCCCGGTAGAAGGAATCGAACAGCCCCAGCCCTTGCGATGTGAGCGCAGCCGAGAAAACCGGCAACAGGAACAGCAGCAGGAAAAACAGCGCGAGCGCGGCAAGCCCGACGCGCCTGGGAACGGCAAAGGTCAAATGCCCTGTTGTCGGAACGGGACCGCCCCGGCACAGCCAAAGCCCGGCAAGCCCGCCAATGACGATAGCCGCGATTTGCCCGATCGAACCGGCTGCAAAAATCACGATCAGCACGGCGGCAAGCGCGATGCTTGCCCGCTCCCGGTCGGGCGCGAGCGTGCGCGCCATGCCCCAGACGGCTTGCGCGACGACAGCCACGGCGACAATTTTGAGGCCGTGTATAAGACCCGCGCCCACCGGTCCCTCGAACGCCGCTGCGCCGAACGCGAACAGCATGAGAAGCAAGGCAGATGGCAGCGTAAACGCCGCCCATGCCGCGAAAGCGCCAAGCGGGCCGCCGCGCAGCAATCCGAGGGCAAAGCCGACCTGACTGCTGGCCGGGCCGGGCAGGAACTGGCAGAGGGCGACGAGATCAGCATAGCCCGCCTCATCGATCCATTTGCGGCGCGTGACCAGCTCGTCACGGAAATAGCCGAGATGGGCGATCGGGCCGCCGAATGATGTTAGCCCGAGTTTCAGGAAGGCAAGAAAGACCTCGCCGCTAGAGCCGCGCCGAGGTGCGTTGCCGGGTACATCGTCAAGCGTCGGTGCCGCCGGGTTCGACTTCACGAAACAGCTCCCGGACTTTTCCCTTCGCCATATTCAGCGCCTCGACGCCATAAGGCGTCGCTCTGTAGATGCGGCGATGGGAGCGGCCCGCCCGCTCGGTGCGGGATTCGAGATAGCCTTTGCGCTCCAGCGCATGAAGCATCGGATAAAGCGTTCCGGCGCTGATCCTGTAACCATGATGCGCCAGCTCCTCGATCATCCAGTGTCCGTAAAGATCGCCCTCGGCTGCATGATGCAGGACGTGGAGCCGGATCAATCCGGAGAGTAGTTCCTGATGCTCCATTGGTGTTTCTCAAAAAGTCCTTTGAATTTCGCAAGCGGTCCCTCACAATCGAAACTCGATATTGGAAACCGATTGTATCCGCTGACCGTTGGGGCTGCAATCCGTTTCAGCGGAGGGCTGACCGTGCCTGACCGCAGGCGGATTGCAAACCCCGGAACAAAGGAGACTCGCATGGCCAGTGAAGTAGACCGCCATCCGCGTCATCACACCCAGCAAATGCAGACCCGTTTGCAGGAAACAATCGACCATCTGCGCGAGGACATCGATTGTTTCAGACCCGTAAGTTCCCGATTTCTAAAGAGCAGGATCGCGTGAGAAGGTAGCTGACCGCATCAAACGAGATGAACGGCACGAGCCGGGAGGCAAACACGATGGCCATCAGCCACAACTGGGATCGGCTTCGGCGGAGCCGTTCCAGCAGCGGCCCTGCTTTGGACCAGCGCTGCACCGCCTCATATCCGAGACAGCGGGCAATCCAGAAGGCGATGATCGCGCCAGCCTCAGCCCCGATCACGATGTAGAGCGTGCCCCAGACCGGCCCGAAGGCGGCTCCCGCGACCAATGCAATCGGCCCGCTCGGACTCGGGGTTATGACGATTGCCGTGGTCATCAGCGCGATGATTCCCAGCGGTCCCCAGATGCCGAGCCGCTGAATTTGGTCGCGCAGCGCCTGCTCACTGCTGAGCGCCTCCAGCGCACCGGACTGCCACAGCCACCCGTAAACTCCAGCCAAGACGAGCACGACCACCGCGCCGATCGCGATCTTCGTCTTCGAGATCGAATGGCCGCCCTGTTCCGCAACCTGGGATCCGGGAAGCTTATTGTGCATGCTTCACATCGTCGAGGAAGCGCAGCCAGTGCTCGGGCAGACCATGAGCACGAGCACCCTCACGTAGGAGCGTGAGATAACGCAGCGAAGGATTTCTCATTACCTTGCCCTGTCACAGTCGCCGCAGGAACGTCCTGGCAGTTACCAGGACGACTTTCAAGCGGAAGGTGCAGTCAGGCACAGGCACGTGTGCAAATGCGATCGCGCATCTTGCACGCAGATCACTCCGCGGTTTTACTGCCGAGTGCGGGAGCGGGGATTCTTAGGTATGTCCGAACAGCATCCGGGGCCGCTCATTTCTGGAGAAGCGATCGCTTCAGAACTGCGCCGAAGAAAAAGCAAAGACTTTTACAAGACTGACACGGGCTCCACGAAAAAGCTTATCGCGGAGAAGGTCGCGCTCGAGGAGCGCAGACGGATGGCGCGCTGTCAGAACGAATACCAAATCGACTCGAATGGCTCGGGTCAAGCCCGCCGACGAACAGCTCGAAGACGAGGTTTGGAGCATCTTGGCGCAAATGGGCTTCAAGGAAATGAGCAAGGCCCGGAGATTTCTGATCGCCGTTGAGGACGGTTTACCGCCCCGCCAGATCGATGTTTTCGCCAAGGGCGATGAAACCGTCATCATCGTCGAATGCACGCGAAAAGAGAGCCCAGGCAGAAAGAACATGGCGGGTCTCATCGAAAAAGATGAAATCCATCCGCGAACCTGTCTGGAAGTCTATCCGTAAATTTTACGGGCAGCAGGCCAAGCTCAAGATTCGGATTGTTATAGCGACAAGAAATATTTTGTTGAATGACGTAGCCTTGGCGAAATGCAAAGAAGCGCAGATCACTATCATAACGGATAGTGAAATCGATTACTACACGTCACTTGTGCAGCATCTCAAATATGCCGCTCGATACCAATTTCTAGCTCATATGTTTGGCGGTCAGAAAATCGATGGTCTTGCCAGACAGGTCGTTGCAACGCGGGGCAAAATGGGAGGAGTACCATTCTACACCTTTCTCATACCGCCAGATAAGTTGTTGAAAATCGCTTATTATCGGCCGCGGAGAGTTCTGTTACCATGTGACGAAACTCCTGGGCCGCGCGGGCTTGGTAGCGCTCCTTGTGCGCGAGCAGGAAAAACTGCCGCGGCGGCAAGGCGATCTTGACCGATCGGAGCGTGCCGGCGGCCAGCGCATTGGCCACAACGAGCCGCGACATCGCCGTCACGCCAGCGCCGGCCTGTACCGCCGCGCGCACCGATTCATTCGACGGCAGCTCGAGGACGATATCGAGACTTGCCTTGTCGACGCCTAGAGCCGGCAACGCTGCTTCGAAGATTGCGCGCGTACCTGAACCCGGTTCGCGCAACACCCAGCACGCCTGCTGGAAGTCACGTTTCGGGTTTGGGATCTGGCTGGCCCATGGGTGGTCAGGCGCGACGACGATCAGGATCTCGTCTTCGGCTATCGCGCTGATCGTCAGCGATGGGTCGTCAACGTCGCCTTCGATGAGGCCCAGATCGGCTGCGCCGTCATGGATGGCGGACGTTACCGTTGCGGTGTTGCCGATTGTCATCGTAACGGTGATGCCTGGGTGATGCTTCTGAAAGCGCTGAATGTGTTGCGGCAGCCAGTAGTTGGCCACGGTCTGACTGGCTGCAATGGTAAGCTTGCCGCGCTTGAGACCTGAGAGGTCGGCCAGCACGGATTCGGCCGCCTGCGCGCGTGCAACGACGGCCCTTGCTTCGGACAGGAAGATCTTGCCGGCTTCAGTCAGCACGATGCGACGGCCGATCCGGTCGAAAAGCTTGGCCTGGTGGCGGTCCTCAAGCGTGGAGACCGCGGCGCTAGTGGCCGATTGCGTCAGGTTCAGGTCACGCGACGCCTGCGTGACATGCTCGCGTTCCGCCACCGCGATGAAGATGCGAAGTTGTTCGAGGGTCATGTGGGTCTTCTCATCCGGCAAGCTTGACAAGCATTAGACTGAATGAGGCGATGAAAAGAAAGGCAGCGAGTCCCAGAAGGAACGGGCGCGCACCCTTGGCCTTGAGCTTGCGAAAATCAGTCTCCAGGCCCATCGCGGCCAGCGCCATCGACAAGAGAAATGTTGTCATGGTTGCGATCCAGACCTTTGCGTCTTCCGGAATCGACACCACGCTGTTCAGCCCGACCATGGCCACAAAACCCAGCACGAACCATGGCATTGGCGGCTTTGCCTGCGAATGGCCTTGATCATGCGCCTTCATCCGGCGGCTGGCCGCGAACCCGAGTGCGATGACCATCGGTGCCAGCATCATGACGCGTGTCAGCTTGGCGATCGTGCCGAACTCGCCCGCTTGCTTTCCGTCCTGAAAAGCCGCAGCGACGACCTGGGCGATCTCGTGAATGGAAACCCCGGCCCACAAGCCGTAGCCATGTGCATCCAGATGCAGCAGGCCGGGCAGCAGTGGATAGGCGAACATCGCAATCGAGCCGAACACGGTGACGCAGGCGACGGCGTAGGCGACGTCTTCGTCATGGGCGCCAGTGACCGTATTGGTGGCGATGACCGCGGACGCCCCGCAGATCGAGGTGCCTGCCGCGATGAGCTCGGCAAGTTTGCGATCGACGCCAATCAACCGACCAAGCCACAACGTGAAGGCGAATGTGGCGACAAGCGTGGTCGCGATGATCGCGACGCCCGCCGCCCCGACTTCCGCGACCTGCATGATCGTCAGTTGCAGCCCGAGCAGAATGATCGCGCCGCGCAAAAGCGTGCGCATCGAAAAAGCAACGCCTGCCTTGGCGCGCGCCGGTGTTCCGACAAGGTTGTGGAAGGCCATGCCGATCACGATTGCGATGATCATCGGGCTGAAGGCGCCGACGCCAGGCAAATGACGCAACGCGAAAGCCGTGCCGGCGATGAGCACTGCGAGGAACAGCCCTGGCGCTAAAGTATGGATAGCGAACCGATCCGGTTGGACGGCGATGGCCGGCGCATCGGTCTTGGCAGCCTTCTCGACATCAATCCTCGTGTCCGCGTTCATGGGGTGCACCTCTTTTCCACCGCCATTTGGCACCATGCGTTCCAATCCCTCCAACGCGTATTTTCTGTCGTATCGTTCGCCAAAGACGAACGATTTCCTCCAGCGTAACTGTTCGCTATTGTCGATTGAAACGACTGAAACAATCCGTTGGATTGATCGGTTAAGGGTGCGCATATTTCCATCATGAAACGCGCCGGCATGGATCGGACGTCATCGAAGGAGGTTGTCGTGAACCAGATGCATTATCAAAGGAGCTTCGTCGCCGAGCGGAGGATCGCCGCCGTTGAAGCGCTTCCGCCACGGCAGGCGAAGACACAATCGCAAGCCTTGCTCCCCGCGACTGGAGTTCATCCGGGCGCGATCGACGTGGCTCTTGGCGCCTCTGCAACGCTTCTGGTGGCGGCGTGGGCCGGTTTTGCCGGTGGCGAAACCTCTCTGGTGCTCGTGGTCGTGACCGTAATAGTGCTCGCCTTCTTCGGCTGTCTGGTCGGCGGCGGCATGATGGGACGCAACATGACACCGGACCGTCGGCAGGATCGCAGCTTCGCGGAATTTCTTCGCGGCGATGTCGACATCGAGACCGGTCGCATCAGCGGACGGGAAGCGCTTATGCAGATTGCTGCTTTGCCTGTGACCCTCGCGGCGGGCGGCATCGCGATCATCGCCATCGCGCTCTGGACCGCCTGAGTTGGCGGCCATCAAAACACATGGCAGACCGGGATTCGGCCTGCTTCGAGAAGGCGACGGACCGGAATTCGTCCCGCCGCCAACGCCTTAACGGACCGGGTTTTCGGGACCGCGTCCTCGGTAGGCGTCAATGAAGGCGGCAGCTGCGGCCGCGTTGAACGAGGCGAGTTCCAGCTTGCGTTCCCATGCCGTAAGGATCACTTTGTCACCGATGTCGGGAAGACGCGTAACTAATACGCCGTCCCACTGTCCTGTGAACTTCCGGGCCCAACCGACCAGCTCCTCAGGCACGTCCGTTCTGCCCTTATCGAGGTAGATCACAATATTGCCATGCTCTAGGGAATGCACGAGCAACTCGCGCGGTTGAATCTCGTCATGGACGCCGGGCTGAATCCATCGATCGTAGTGGGGTCCTGAGGTTGGAGGAACGGTCGCGTAGGCGACCGAGCGATCGGCTGGTATGTGGTCACGACCTGCATCCGGGAGTGTTTCCACCTGTGCCAGGGCCGGTTGTCCGGCGGTGACCAGTTCCTCAAAATCCATCGGTGCCGTCCAGCCGGCGGCCGGTGCCGTCGCCAATATTGCAAACGCCAGGGCTGCGCTGGCGAACAGACGCTTTGCCGGCATCCAAACGTCTGTCTGCTGCGAGCTAAGGCAAACTGCCCTGTATAAGCGCATGGGCTCTCGACCAACTGCGAGGGTCGTGTCCGCGCCGTGACAATCAATCTTCCTAGATTGCATCAGCGAATCCACCCCTCCGTCTTCATGATCGCCTGAGCCTCTTCGGTGATCAGATAGTCGAGAAACGCCTTTGCTTGCGGATCGGCATCGGGAGCGAGCGCCACGTTGACGTCGCGCCAGATCTGTCGGTCCCGTGACAGTTCGACTGCTTCCAGAACATCAGGGTTCGTCGCTGGCCAGTTCGGCCACGTGATCCAGGCATCGGCGTCCATCTCCTTGAAAGTCTTGAAGCTGGCTCCCGAGCCCGGTTCGAAAGCGACAATATTCTCACGAAAGGCTCGGATATCCTCAAGTTTGCCAAGCCGCCCGGCGATGTCTTCCCAGACTCCGGTCCCCGACGTGTTGGAGACGCCGGCCCCTTCGGTGACGACGATTTTTATGCCGTCTTCCAGCAGATCCTCAAAGCCGCTGATCTGCTTCGGATTGCCCGTTTTGACCGCAATGATCGCCGGCCGAATATAGATGGGATCGACCTGATCGGACGAGAAGGTCTTGTAGGTCTCTAGAAACGCAGTCATCGACTGCTCGGACGTTCCCCAGATGATATCGGCATCCGCCTGCGCCCGTTCCGACCAGGTCTTCTCCGGCCCGGCGATGATCTCGACGGTTTCGCCGGTCTGCTTCTGCCATTCGTCGGCCACCTTCTGGAAAGCCGTGTGCGGTCCCCCCGCGCCGTAAAGCTTGATCACACCGTCCTTCGCATCGCGTGCGATCGACGTGTCGTAGAGGCCGGTGTCCTGGGCCGAGGCGGGCGTGGCAATCGCCATGCCGACAATGAGTAAAGCTGCAAGCCGCATAAAAGGTTCTCCATTTCGAGCGGGTATTCTGCCAATCTGCAGAGCTTGAACGGTGACGCCTGACGGGCCCCGATCCTTCCCTCGCGTCTCATCACGAATCCGTGAACTCGTTTTTCCCACCTGTTGGTTATTGTGGAGGCGGCCGCGAATTTATTGCGCAACCTTGGAATAGTCGCGGACCGGCCGGCGTCTCTTGGTCGCAACCTCTTCAACCAGGAGACATACCATGCGCAGAATCATTGCCGCCACGCTTCCCGTGGCCTTCATGCTTGTGTCGGGCGCGGCTTTTGCCGGTCCCGCGCTGGATATGGCCAAAGCCCGTATCGACGCGATCGCCAAGGGCGATGTCGCCGCGGTGACCGCCGAATACACACCCGACGCAGCGCTCTCATGGGTTGGCGGTCCGCTCGACGGCAGCTATTCAACCGGCGAGATGATCTCGGAAGTCTGGACCAAGTTTTCGAACGCACAGGGGCCGCAGACCGCGACGGTCGGCGATGTCTGGGAGGCCGCAAATCCCAAAGGGGCAACCGTGGTTGCCAATGTCGTCTTCGAAGGGAAGAACAAGGTACCGGTGCTCTATGTCATGACCTATCGTGACGGAAAGCTTGTCGACGAAATCTGGCAGGTCAATCCGCCGGCCCAATAAGCACTGGTCAGGCCGCCGCGGATAGCGAGCGGCGGCCGCTCTCGCCGGCGTCATGATGGACGATATGAGCAAAAGACTGGAAGCGGAAATTCCCGCTCTGCGCCGCTACGCGTTCGGGCTTACCCGCGAACATGCGGCGGCTGACGATCTTGTACAGGATTGTCTCGAGCGTGCTCTGTCGCGCTGGTATCTGCGACGGCCGGATGGCGACCTGCGCGCCTGGCTCTTCACCATCATGCGCAATCTGAATATTTCCGCGGGCAGACAGACGCAGCGACGCGGCCCTCATCTCGCTCTGGACGAGCACTTGACCCCGCGGGCGGATGCGACGCAAGACCATGCGATTGACGTGCGCGATCTCCTGGCGACGCTCGGGTCCTTGCCGGAGGAGCACTGCTCACTGCTGCTGCTCGTCGGTGTCGAGGATCTAACTTATGAGCAAGCGGCAGCCGCCCTGGGTATCCCCGTCGGGACAGTGATGTCGCGGCTGTCACGGGCGCGCCGTCGGCTTCGCGATCTTCTGGAACACCGGGCACCGGTGTCGTTGAGAAGGATCAAGTGACATGGCAACTCAAGGTCCGATCGGCGAGGACGACCTCCAAGCCTATATTGACGAGCGTCTGGCGCCCGCGCGTCGCGCCATGGTCGAGGGGTTCCTCCATGACAATCCCGATCTGAAAGCGGAGATCGACAAACAGCGCGACGACCGGGACGCGCTCCGGTCACAGCTTGCCGCGAAATTCGTGGAGCCGATTCCCGCCCGGCTGAGAATCGACAATTTGCGCGCCGCGCAAGCCGCCCGCCGCGCGGCACGGATGCGGTCCCTTGCCGCCAGCATTGCCATGATCGGTATCGGCCTTGCCGGCGGATGGGTCATTCGCGGTGAGGTCGCACCACAGCGGCAGATCGAGGCGGCAAGCTTTGTCGCGAGCGCGGTCGACGCCCACAAGACCTATGTCGTGGAGGTTGCTCATCCGGTGGAGGTGGCCGCAAACGACGAGGCGCATCTGGTCAAATGGCTTTCGAACCGCTCTGGCCGCGTACTGCAGCCACCACCAAACCTGACGCCGTTCGGCTATTCCCTGGTCGGAGGACGGGTGCTGCCCGGTGGCAACACTGCCGCAGCCCAGCTAATGTATGAGGATGCTGCCGGGGCAAGGCTCACCGTCTATCTGCGCGCGGGCGGTGACGAGGAGACGGCCTTCACTTTCACGGAATGGGAGGGTGTCTCGACCTTCGTGTGGATTGACGGAGGATTCCAGTTTGCCATCGCCGCGGAACTCGATCGCGACCGGCTCCTGCCCATCGCCACACGTGTTTACGAGCGCTTGGCCTGAACGTACCGGACTTATGCCTCGTCCGGTTCAGGCCTGTCGCTTAGTAGCCGCTTTCGATTTCGGCGAAGATTGTCTCGGCGGCCGCTTTTGCCTTGCCGGGATATTTGAGGCTCCTCACGGCTTCGATATTGATTGGCTCGCCGACGACGATCGCGCCAATCATGCCGAGGCCTAGATGTGGCGTGCATTGATACATGTAGACGCCGGGTTCCGTCAGGGTGACGCTGATTTCCTCGTTGATCTTGCCTTGCCACGGCTCGGCGCCTTCAGGCGCACTACCCTTCATGAGCGCGGAATTGTGCCCCTTGTCCCTGGCCACGAAAGTAATCGTGTCTCCAGGTTGCGCACGCACGACGGCCGGTTCGAAAGCCATGATGCGGCCATCTTCGGCCTTGTTCAGCATTTCGATATGGAATTTTTCTGCATGCGTCTGGCCGGTCATCATCATCATCGCCAGGCTCGCGATTGCGAGTTTCATAACTTGCCTCCCGTGTTGGTTCGGTTTTGGGCGGGTCTTCCCGCCGTCATTCCGCCTTGCCAGCAACCGTCGAGACATAGAGCGCGATTGCTTCGATCTCTTCGTCCGTCAGGATCTCGTTGGCAGGCATAGGACCGATCCCGTTGGTGACGGCGGTCTTGACCCGGTCCGCGTCAGGCTTGAGTTCGTCGAGATTGGGACCGACTTCTCCGATCGCCTCCGCGTCGGCCAGCGTATGGCAGAGCGCGCATTGCGGTTGGGCGCGCTCGAGAAAGACCTCCTTTCCCAAGGCAAGCTTGTCTTCTTCGGCAGATGCCACGAAGGGTGACAGTCCCAACGCCAACACGGTGAGGGCAGCCGCGGCAAGGCGGCCTGAAACATAAGTCATGAGTTGATCCTGATTGAAGTTTGGGCTCCGCAGTGTCGGCACGGAGCCCAATGGAGCTTAGGATACGGTGAGCGCGACAGCCGGTCCGCGCCAGCCATTGTGGCTGTAACCCGAACCATTCATTTCCGATTCCTCCGGCTGGACATTGCCCTCCGTGTCGGTCGCCCGGCTGACAAGCGTGTAGGAGCCAGGCGCCAGTTCGACCGAGAGAACGAAATTGCGCCAGGCGAAGCGCCCGAGATCGGGACCGACGAAATTGGCCTTCTGCCAATTTTGCCCGCCGTCGACGGACACTTCCACGCTCTCGCAGGCATTCATGCCGCCGAAGGCGACACCAGCAACCTGAGCGGGCCCGGCCGCAGCGCTCTCGAGGGGCGTGGTGATCCATGACCTCACCGGCTGTTCCCAGACCGGCGGATCATCAGGAGACCCCTGCTCTCCCAGAGCATGCATGCGATAGTTGGTCCGCTGGATCTTGGCGTCGGTCTCGGCTTCCGTCAGCGCGAGAGTCTTGACGTATTTGATATTGTTAACGCCCGAATAGCCCGGGACGATCATGCGCAGCGGTCCGCCATGAGCCAGCGAAGTCGGATTGCCGTTCATCTCCCAGGCGAGAATCACGTTTTCGAGATTCGACATCGGCACCGAACGTTCGACCACCAGGTCCTTGGGATCGAGACCCGCCGGAAGCTCCTCGCCTCCCGTGCCGGTGATGAACCGGACCCCGTCGGCGGGTCCGCCGAGAGCGTCGACGACAGCTTTCAATGGCACGCCGCTCCACAAGACACAGCCGGCGGCGCCGACCGTCCATGGCGTTCCGCTCATCTTCTGGTCGCCGGTGAGCTGATCCATGAAGTATTTGCGGCCGTTGCCCGAGCATTGAAGCACCGTCGCGACGGTCGCCAGACCCAGGGTTTTCAGCTCCGCAACCGTGAGCGTTTTCGGCTCCTTGACGCCGGCGAATTCCACCGCCCAGGCATCGCGGTCGGCGACGATCGATTCCGGCGGCGTGTTGACGTTATTGCGGATGTAGAGCTTTTCTTCCGGCGTGATGATGCTGGTGCCGATCGCGCCTCGCTTGGTCTCCAGCGTCTTGTCGCTGTGGACGATCAGCGCATCGGCATCTTTCCACGCGACGTAATCCGGCAGCGGCTTTGCGTCCTGCGCCCGCGCAAGGGGGGCCGTCCCGGCAAACCCGGCCGCAACGACAGCGCCGGCACTTCCCGTCAGAAAGGTCCTTCGCTTCATGGTGAGCATTTCAGTCATATGCGTCTCCTCCTCTTCGTTGATTAGCAGGACCAGCGATTCAAAACCCGCTTCGAGCCTCCTCTGCGACGACAAGAAGAGACGATTGGCCGCACGCGAATATTCCGTAGCCCGAGAACCTTTTTTGCATTGTGGTCCAGCGCCATCCGCGCCGATTATCCGATGCAGGGCTGACGCATCATTTCGAGGCCCGCGATCATCTCCTGCTCCTGACGACCGCCACCTTCGCTGACCGACTTCAGGACGCCGGCCAGAAACGCGAAGCGGGCCTCGTCCATGCTGCGGGCGACAAGGAAAAATTGAACGCCATCACCGGCCCAGGAAGCCTGCAGGAGATCGCCTTCGCTCGACATACCGAAGTCCAGTGCGAAGCCGAGACCAGGGATCCGGAAAAGGCTGAGACGGCAGCCGTGGCGCCCGATATAGCCGGCTTGCAAAGCGGAGTGGCCGTCGATGACGACTTCGTTGCGGACAAATGCAAGCCTCAGCCCGGCCGCCACCATCTCCGGCGCAAACAAGCCAGCCGGAGTGGAAGCAGGAGCCAGCGGAGATTCGTTCCTATCATCCTGCCACAGGTCATGCTGCATCGCGGCGGCGGCCGCGATCTCCAAAGCCGGTGAATTCTTCGGCTCGGGCTGCAGTCCAAGCCATGCCGCCGCGACGATGGCGAAGGCAAGGCACGCAGCCATCGCCCACGGCAAACGCCATCGCGTCGAGTGCCGCTGCGGGACCGTCACGACGACGATCTCCGGGACCATAGACGCAACCGTCGCCTTCATCTCCGAAAGCTTGGCCGCACGCCGCGCCACGGCCTCGTCGGAAGCGATCAAATGCGCGACCTGCGAAGCCTCCGCCGGTTCAAGCTCGCCGTCGATATAGGCGCTGAGAAGGTCTGCGTTAATTTCAGTCTGCTTCACTTGCGGCTTCCTCGTTGCGGCCCGAGCTCGACGACATTACCTTCACGAAGGTTCGCGGCTAGCGCCTGTCGCGCACGGCTCACTCGGCTCATCACAGTTCCTCTGGGGATCGCGATCATCGCGGCGGCCTCCTCATAGCTGAACCCCGAAATGTCCACCAGCGCGAGGATTTCCCGGTGCTCGATGCTGAGACGGGCATAGGCCTGGCGTACGGAAAACGCATCGACAAGTACGGATTCGAGCGAGACGGGTTCGGGCACCAGATCGGCGACGAACTCCTGCTCCAGCTCGGCACGCCTGCGGCCCGAGCGCGACTGGTCGATCCAGATGTTGCGGAGAATCGCAAAGAGCCAGCCGCGGAAGGCCGGCTCGTTTTCGGGAACCTCGTGCGCGGCCAATGCCCGGGCAATGCACTCCTGAAAAATGTCCTGCGCGCGATCGCGATCGCGCGACAAAGCCACGGCATAGGCAAACATCCGCGCATGATATGGCTCCAGTCTTTTTTCAAAGCGAGAACGCATGACGACCAGGCTGCCTTCTACTATGTCCCGCTCCACTGACTGCGTACGGCTTCATTCGCTACTCCCGGCACAAGACGGGTGAGATGCCTCGATTATTCCCATCTTGGCGCTCCGGCCGAGGGATTTTAGCATTAAGGGGTTCCGTGGGCATTTCTGCAATAATACCCGCTAAGGGAAAGCGAAGTTGTTTGGATTGAAACGGTTAGCGCGGATCGGCCTGAAGCGTTCGAGGGGTCGGTCAATTTCGTTCCAGAGATAGTCGCCGGTGAGTGCGATATGAGCCCAGGGAAGCGGTGCGACCTGGGAGAGCAACTCGGCGGGAATATCGATGCCCTGGGTCGAACAGAACGGTGCGCGACTGCGCGTCGAGGAAGGCCATCGGTCACACCCGCTCTCAAACTGGGGGAGCAGGCTCATCTTCTTTGCCCGGTCCGGTCCATCCTGTTCGCCGCAATGTGTCGATGAGCGTCGAGCGCGGCACCTTGAATGTCCGACACACCGACGCCTTGCTGGCGCCGGCTTCCAGCGCCGCCAGAATCTGCTCGACCTTTTCGGTGTCGATCGTCGGTGGCCTGCCGCCCTTGCGACCGCGCCGGCGTGCCGCCGCCAGACCAGCGTTGACCCGCTCCGTGATCAGCACTCTCTCGTATTCGGCAAGCGTGCCAAACAGGTTGAACAGGAATGCGCCGTGCGAATTCGTCGTATCGATCGCTTCCGTCAACGAGCGGAAGGCGACCCCGCGTATCTTTAGATCCTCGACGATCCGGATCAGGTGGGAAAGTGACCGGCCCAGACGGTCGAGCTTCCAAACGACTAGGACGTCACCTTCGCACAATTCTGCGAGGCAAGCCTTCAGCCCCGGCCGATCGTCGCGCGCGCCCGAAGCACGATCCTGATGCAGGTGACGCTGATCGACCCCGGCCGCAAGCAGGGCGTCGCGCTGCAAGGCAACCGACTGCCGCTCATCACTGCTCGATACCCGCATGTAACCAATCAACATGTACGACAAACCTCAAACTAGGAGTTGCCGCACAGTTTCACATTCCGACAGGGTTTGTCGCGTAAATAATTGCCCGGTCACCCCGTCGATTTCGACGCGCCGAACCGCTGCGCGGAAATCATCTGTTTTCCGTCACACGAAAAATCTCTTAGCGGTATTATTGCAGAGATTCCCACGGAGCCCCTTCTGGCGATCGCGGAGCGGATCAACGAGGCCGGCGCTGACCTGCGCTCGCTGGCAGAGCCGTGGGCCGACACGACGACGCCGGCCGGGTCGCGGCGAAGGCCCGAGGCGTGCGGTTCGGTCCCTCCCCTTCCCTGTCGGCCGAGCAGATCGCGCACGCTCGCCAGCTCATCCACGATGACAAGAAGCCTGTCGCGGCGGTTGCCCGGCTTCTAGGCGTGCATCGTGCGACCCTCTACCGGGCGCTTGATGGGGTCAGAACAAGAGCTGCTCGAAATCGTACGCTAAGACCGAACGGAGCGGGAACGTCATGCAGCGCGGAGGATTCTTCCAGGAAGTCGCAATGGCCTGAAGCCTTCGGGCATCTGC
>NZ_RKST01000043.1 GCF_003934165.1 Borborobacter arsenicus
CTCAAGAACTGGCGACGCGTCGCCACTCGCTACGACAAGACAAAGGAATCCTATCTCGGCTTCGTCGCCATTGCCGCAGTCAAACTATGGATACCCTTTGTCCACGAGCGCTAGATTTGTTCGAATCGGATCACCTAGATCTTGGGAAATGCAATGCCAGAATAGGCCATGCTTGTGCGGAAGGTCGATTATCAAGGCAACTGGCGGGGTGCTAGGCGCTACAATTTTGAGGACGCGTATCGCCTGAAGAAGACTCGGCAGCGTCGGTGGCGGGGCAGCGATCTCACTAGTGGGCTTCCTTTGGGCTAGCTGCGCCATGGCAGCTGCTGCCATGATTGGCTGGGATGCAGCTCCGAATTCAACAGCGGCGTTGCCTGCCTTTTCGTCGACGATGCTGATTTGTGGTACCGGCAAGCGCGTCAACTGCGTCGTGGACGGCAACACGATCTGGTTTCGAGGCGAGAAGATCGTCTTGAAGGTTTCAACGCGCCCGAGATGAGCGGATCCTGTGATCACGAAACCAGGCTTGCGCGGCTGGCGCGAGACCGGCTCCAAGAACTTTTGGCCGCTGGCTCATTCAGCGTCGAGCGCAGCGACCGGGATCGATATGGCCGAACGCTGGCGACGATCCGCGTTGACGGCCGCGACGTTACCAACATCATGGTTGGCGAGGGCCTCGTGCATATCTGGCGCGGCCGCAAAGCTGGTGCGGCTAGTCACAGAAATGACGGCTGCACCGGCTCCTCGATAGCCGGACCGGTGGTGGCACAATCTGCAGCATGTTATCTGGCATTGGCCGCTGCAGCATCTTCGCCTCATCCCAGGGTGCGTGCATCCAGACATCCATCTCTTCCTGGGTGGTCAGGATGACAGGCATGGCCTTATCGTGGATTGGTGCGACAACACCATTCGGCCGGGTTGTGAAGATGCCGTAGAGCTCATAGTCACCCGGTCCGTCCTTTACCCGCCGAATGCCGTGCCACCTCGTCCATAGGCCGGCAAAGGCGAAGAAGGGTAAGCTGTCGTCGACCGCGATCCAGAAGTTTCGTTGGATACCCGTCGCCGGGTCCTTGTCACCGGGAGTAGGGCTCGGCTCGGCAAAGCTCGTTGCCGGCACCAGGCAGCGATGCTCGGTGCCGAGATATGGCCGCCAGTGCGCGAACTGCGGGTTCCGGATATTGGTCGTTCCGCGGCCGGCCTTGCCTTTCATGTGGTCCGGCGGTGTCGGCATGCCCCATTGAGCGACACCAGCTCTCGTTCACCATCCTGGCCGGATCGAAGCACCGGAGCGCGATAGTTCGGATAGATGTCGTATGACGGCTGGTTGTGGCCGGACAGGTCACGAATCGCACGCACGAATTGACGCAGAGCTTCGGTGGTCGTCGTGACGTTGTAGATGAGGTGATTGCAGTTGCTTTCAAGCCCGCGCGGTTTCCGGGAAGATATGGACTGACGTTGGCAAACAGAGGCGTGAACATGAAATACTTCGCAGGCTTGGACGTGTCGCTCAATGAAACCGCTATCTGCGTAGTCGATGAGGAGGGCATCATCCTTAAGGAAGGATCTGTGCCGTCCGAGCCGGACGCTATCATGACTTGGATCCGGCGGTTGGATGTTGTGATCTCTCGTGCTGGCCTTGAGATAGGCGGCCTTTCTCGATGGCTCTATGGAGAATTGCGAGCTGCCGGCCTGCATGCATTTTGCATTGATCCTCGGAAGCTGCGGGGCATAACAAAGACAATGCCGGTCAAGTCCGACCGCAACGATGCTCGGGCGATCGCGCAGGTCATGCGGGTTGGTTGGTACTCTATCGTCCATGTGAAGAGTCATAGAAGCCAGGAGATGCGAATGCTTCTGACTAACCGGCGAACGTTGTTGACGAAGCAGATCGACATCGAGAACGAGATCCGCGGGACGCTTCGTGTCTTCGGGGTGAAACTGTCGGGTCGCATTACGCAAGCAAATTTCGAGCGGCTGGCGCTTGAGTTGGTGGAACCACATCCCACGCTCGCGGCCATGATCCGCCCAATGCTGATTGCCCGCGCCGCGCTTCGTGACCAGTACGCCGTTTTGCATAAGATGCTTCTTCGGATGGTTCGCGATGATGAAGCATGCCGACGCTTGATGACGATACCTGGTGTGGGTGCGCTGACGGCCGTGATGTTGACAACCACCATCGATGACCCCGACCGCTTCCAAAGATCGCGAGACGTCGGGGCCCATTTGGGAATGACGCCGAGAAAGTACGCATCTGGAGAGATCGATAGGAACGGCGGAATCTCGAAGTGCGGGGACGCCTCTATCCGTGCGACGCTTTACCAAGCCTCGCTGGCGCTGCTTTGCAGATCCCAGCGATGGTCGAAGCTGCGCACTTGGGGGATGGCGGCCGTTAAACGAAGGGGGGTGCGCAGGGCCATCGTTGCTGTCGGCAGAAAGATGGCGGTGCTCATGCATTGGGTATGGGCTGATGGAACCAGCTTCAGATGGGGGAATGAAGTGACAGCTTGAGGACACGACTATAACCGGTTGCCGCTCATAGCGGCTCGATGTCCCGCAAGGACGAGGTTGAGGGGACTGCGTTGCAACCTTTGTGCCCCAGCACGTTTGTAGATAGCAGCCCTTGCCTTCGAACCACTTCTTGAGGCGATGTACATTCGACCTCGTACCTCGTAGACAAGAGCGAACCTTGCGGTGGCGTCGATTCATTACGGAGCCAAGCCCTTGTGAAAGCAACTGCAATCAGACAAGAGGTTGCACATTACAGGAACCAGCCCAGCTGAGTGCATGCAGCGAGCACTACGACAAATGCGACGATCAGGACGCGGTCGCGTCTAGAGAAGGGCGAATAATCAGGAGGCCGCTTGTCTCTGCCTGAAACCATTGACGCCTCCGTCGCCCACCTCTGCGCTTCCCATAACATTTTCACTCGCTTGTTGCTTGGCCCGGTTATGGTGCCACTGTCGCGAAAAACCAGAAGACACAGCCACACGGGTCAACGCCAGTTCCCGCGCGAGATCTTCGTTGGCAACAAGCAGGGCGACGACCGCAGCCTTGGCATCACCGCCACAGGTCGACGATGTCGTTTATCAGATGCGGTGCTCGAAGTGCGACCAGCGCGGCACGCTCAAGATCGACACGATGATCCCAACGGCCGCCGAGAAGCAGGGTATAATCCTGCGCCGGATCGACAGGATCTATTATGTGCGTCGGGTGACTTGGAAGGATGTGTGAGTCCTTGGGCTAGGGAATAGGCGCGCACGGTTCATTTGTGCCGAGCAAGGACCGGCCTGGTAGTCTGGCGTACCAGTCGCGACACTATTCCAGCGAAATCTGCCGGGCACTCTTCGAAAGACGCAACTTCAAACTCATTGTTCAGGAAACCCGCCCATTGTCGCGGTTGCTGCGCGAAGTAGCAGAGCTGCTCGATGTCTTCGGCAAGTCCGTTCGCGGGCCGGCAGATTAGCCTGTGGTTCGCACCTGAGTAGTTTGGGAACGACTTGCTCCTCCGCTATTGGGACAAAACTATCAGCAAGCAGCCGTTCCGCTGACTCCGTCACCATGACAGCAAGCTCTTACAGACTCGGCCTGAGAGCCAAGCTAGGCCGCCTGCTTGCCGTCGATCCACACCCGTTGCACCTCCAGTGCATCTGAGAGATGCAGGATGTTGGCAGCCGTTCCCGGCTCGAAACGGCCGAGGCGGTTGCCTTGTCCAACGGCTTGCGCCGGATAGAGCGAGGCCATGCGCAGCGCCTCGCCAAGCTCCAGCCCGATGGTTTCGTGGATGAAACGGACGGCCGAGATCATGTCGAGATCGGCGCCGGCCAGCGTGCCATCGTCAAGCGTCAGGCGGCCATTCTCGCGCCTGATCTCGCGCCCGTTGAGCATGAAGGATTGCAGATCGGTACCAATGGTGGCCATGGCGTCGGTGACCAGGAATATTCTTGCCGGCTCCTGCTTGGCGCGGAGCGCGATGGCGATGGTGGCGGGATCGACATGGATGCCGTCGGCGATCAGCCCGGCCCAGAGTGTCCCGCTGTCGAGCACCGCACCCGCCAGGCCGGGTTCGCGGCTGCCGAGCTGGCTCATGGCGTTGAACAGATGCGTTGCCATCGATGCGCCGGCAAGCACCACATCAAGCGCCTGCGCGTAGCTCGTATCGGTATGGCCGAGACTGACGACGACATCGGCGGCGCTCAGCGCTTCGATGCGGTGAAGCGCGACGGATTCGGGTGCGAGCGTCGTCAGCAGCACCGGCAGTTTTTGCCGCGCGGCGATCAATGCTGCCTGATCTTCATCGTCCATCGGGCGGATCAGCGCCGGATCATGCGCCCCCTTGCGGGCAAGCGACAGATGCGGGCCTTCCAGATGAAGCCCGAGAAAGCCAGGCACTTTCTGCCGGGCCGCCTGCGCGCCGGCTTCGATGGCTGACGCGGTGATTTCACGCGTGTCGGTGATCAGCGTCGGCAAGAGCGCGGTTGTACCGAAGGGCGCGTGGGCAGCGCAAATCGTGCGGATGGTTTCGAGCGAGGGATCGTCATTGAGCATGATCCCGCCACCGCCATTGACCTGGAGGTCGATGAAGCCCGGCGTGATGATGCCACCGCCGAGATCGATGCATGTGATATCGGCATCGGCATCACGCATAATGCCGTGGATCGATCCGTCCCGCACGACGAGGGCGGCGTTGTCGTGCCACGTCTCGCCATCGAAAATCCGCGCGCCCGAAAGGGCGAAGGCATTTCTCATAGGGTCTCTGTCACTTTTCTCAGATTGGGGGGCTGGTCCGGGTTCAGCCCGCGATGGCGGGCGAAGGCCTCGACGAAGGAATAGAAGGAAACGATCAGTGCCAGCGGATCGGTCAGCGGATGCCCGGTCGCGACATATGGAATCCCGGCCGCCTTGGCGACGAGATCCGATGTCGCAAACACATTCGCCTGCTTGCCCGCCAAGGCATCGGCCACCTCCGCCACCGATTTCTCGGCAGCATCCCGCGCCGCCAGCGCCAGTACCGGAAAACCCGGCCTGACCAGTGCCAGCGGGCCATGCATTATCTCGGCGGCACTATAGGATTCCGCATGGAAGGCGCAGGTTTCCTTAAGCTTGAGCGCCGCTTCGGTGGCCATCGCAAATGCCGGTCCCCGCCCCAGGATGAAGAGCGAGTTGCTGTCGGAAAGCGCTCCGGCAAAATCCGTCCAGTCGCTGCCGATGGCTTTGCGCAAATGCCCGGGCAGTTTGGCAAGTGCGGCAAGCAGGGCCTGGTCGTTGGTAGAGTGCGCCATCAGTGCCAGTCCCGCTACCACCGAATTGACGAAGGATTTTGTGGCCGCGATGCTCTTCTCGACGCCGGCCTGGATGTTGATCACGTGATCGGATGCGTCAGCCAGCGGTGAGACCGCAGTATTGGTGATGGCGACCGTGAGCGCATCCGCCGCGCGCGCCGCAGTGGCCATCGCGACAATATCCGGGCTCTTGCCGGATTGTGATATGGCAAGGCAGACGGAGCCGGCAAGTTTCAGCCGCCTCCCATAGATCGAGGCGACCGAAGGCCCGACCGATGCGACCGCCAGCCCGGCGGTCAGCTCGACCGCATATTTGAGGAACAGGGCCGCATGGTCCGACGAACCGCGCGCCACGGTAACGACGAAATGCGGGTCACGCCGGGCGATCGCGGCTCCCGCTGCGGCAAGCGCCGTCTTTGAGCCGTCGAGCAGGCGCGCCACAGCGTCCGGGATTTCCATGATCTCGCGACGCATGTGGGTGGTCGTCACAGGATGGACTCCCCGCTTTCATCCGGGCTGCTCAAGCGTAGTTCGGCGACGAAATCATAGGCATCGCCGCGATAGACCGAACGGGTGAACTCGATCACCTTGCCCGAAAGCAGATAGGAAATCCGCTCGATGTTCAGGCTCGCCGAGCCGGGCGCGACCTCAAGCAGCTTCGAATCCGCATCCCCTAGGTTGGCCGCCGAGATGCGCTGGACCGCGCGCACCGGGCGATTGCCCGTCTTTTCCAGGGTGGCGTAAAGCGAGGAGCCCACGGCGTCCGGATCAGGCAAGGTGCTCGCCGATAGCGAGGCACGTTCTATTGCCAGCGGCGTGCCGTTGGCAATGCGCAGGCGGCTGATGCGTGCCACCAGCTCCTTGGACGACAGGCCGAGCACCATCATTTCCTCGGGAGAGGGCGGGTAGATGCCCCTCTCCAGCCAGGCGGAGCGCACCTTCATGCCGCGCCGGGCCATATCCTCGGTAAACGAAGTCAGCCGCGACAGCGATTGTTCGACACGGTCCATGCGGGGGGCAACGAAAGTGCCGGAGCCATGGCGCTGCACGAGCATGCCGTCCCTGACCAGTTCCTGTACGGCCTTGCGTACGGTGACCCGCGACACCTCCGCCCTGGTCGCGATGTCGCGTTCTGAAGGAAGCGCATCGCCGGGGACGAGAAGGCCACGGCGAACTGCGTCGGCGATCGCCTTCTTCAACTGCAGATAGAGCGGCGCGCCGTTTTGCGCCGACGTAGCGATGCCGGCAAAGATACTGGAGGCGTCAGCCATCTGCGCCTCCTTTCGGCGCGCCGAAAAGCCGCGCCGCCATCGATACCGCCCCGCCGAGCGCATCCTGCAGCGGCGGCCGCAGCATCATTCGATAGCGATGCGAAAGCTGCGGAGCAATCAGCGCGGCCAGGCCGCCGAGCAGACACAAAATCTGGTCCGGCTCGAGTTTCAGCGCATCCAGCGCTTCCTCGACATCGCCGACAGCACGGGCAATCACGCGGCTGCCGACTGAATCGCCCCTTGCGGCGAAGTCGAATACCAAAGGCGCGAAATTGCCGAAATCGGCCGGCTTTGAGGCCGCCGCGAATTTGACGATTTCGCGGGGATCGCCGCCAAAGTGCGCCATCACGGCGTGGGTGAGTTCGGATCCGGGCCGGATATCGTCATGCGCCACAAGGACTTCCTGAAGCAGGTCGCGGCCGATGCGCGCGCCGCCGCCGAGATCGCCGAGCATGAAGCCCCAACCGCCGATGGTCTGCATGGCTGCGCCCTTGCGCGACATGAAGATCGAGCCGGTGCCGATGATGGCAATGGCGCCGTCGCGCTCGCCGAGCGCGCCGTTCAACGCGATCACCGCATCGCTTTCAACGAGGCTGCGACGGAATGGCAGCACCGCTTCGAGCTGCTGCCTGTAGCCGCCGACATTGGTGCCGGCGAGGCCGAGCACGGCGTCGGTGGCGGAGATCATGGTGCTGTCTTTTCCGGCATCGACGAAGGCCAGGCGCGCCGCCTCCACGATGTTGTGGCGGGCGCCGGTCAGGTCGGTCATGATATTGGCTGGACCGCTCTTGCCACGGCCGATGATATCACCTGCCAGCGTCGCCAACGCGGCCCTGCAACTCGTGCCGCCGCCATCTATACCGAGAACCAGATTCACTTGGAGAGCCTCCTAAGCTATATAATACCAATAAAATACCACTCGCCAAGCGTTAATTCTTGACCGTTAAACAATCGCAGCTAACTGGCTGATAAGATGCATCTATCTCTAACGGATGAGTCGGAAGATTTACAAATTCATTAACGCAGCTGGACAAGTGGTATTTTTTTGGTATGGTTTTTTCAGGGAGAGGCATGAATGCGCGAAAAGCGTACCGAGGCGGTGCACAAGGATGCGGAGGGGCTTGATCGGCAAACGCCGGAAACCGTCCTTCGCCTTTTGGCCGCCGCGCAGCTCGAAGCCGCCAAATCCGTCCATGAAGCGATCGACGCCATTGCCGAAGCGGCACGCATTGCGGCTGGCTGTCTGGCTCATGGTGGCCGCATCGTCTATGCAGCTGCCGGCAGCTCGGGCCTGATGGCGCTAGCGGATGCGCTGGAGCTTCCGGGAACATTCGGCATTTCCCGTGACCGCATAGTCGTTTTGCTGGCCGGCGGAATGCAGGCCCTGCACCATCTGGCCGGTGGACCGGAGGATGACGCGGCACAGGCTGCGCGGGAAGTCGCCGCGCAGAAGCTTTCTGCAAATGATTGCCTGATCTCGCTGTCGGCCAGCGGTTCGACACCCTATGCTTTAGGGGCGCTGGAAGAGGCGCGCAGGCATGGGGTGGCAACGATCGCCATCGCCAACAATGCCGGGTCGCCGCTTTTGCAATTGGCCGACACCGCCATTCTTCTGGCCACGCCGCCGGAACTGATCGCCGGCTCGACGCGGATGGGCGCCGGCACGGCGCAGAAGATCGCGCTAAACATGGTGTCGACGCTGATGGCCATCCACCTCGGCCATATCCATGACGGCTATATGGTCAACCTCCAGGCCGACAACGCAAAATTGCGGGATCGCGCGGGCCGAATCGTCTCAGCCGTCGCCGGCTGCTCGCCAGAGGAGGCCGCGAGAGCCCTCGAACAGAGCGACGGAGCCGTCAAGCCAGCCATACTGATTGCTGCCGGCGCTGCCAACGCCGATGCCGCGAGGAGATTGCTCGAAGATGCCGGCCAGATGCTGCGACCGGCACTTTCGAGACTTGGGGCGAGCGCAGGTTCTCGTCAAAATCGAGCCTGAACGGGTCAACAGGGAGAAGCAACAATGAAACGCACGACACTGACGGCGCTGCTGATGGCGTCCAGTATTCTGGGAACGGCGGGGATTGCCATCGCCCAGGGTAAGACGCTCACCATCGAAAGCTGGCGCAACGACGACTTGGCCATCTGGCAGGAAAAGCTGATTCCAGCCTTTGAAGCCAAGAACCCCGGCATCAAGGTGACCTTCGCGCCCTCGGCCCCGACGGAGTACAATGCCGCCCTCAATGCCAAGCTCGATGCCGGTTCGGCTGGCGATCTCATCACCTGTCGCCCGTTCGACGCCTCCCTCGAACTCTTCAACAAGGGCCAGTTGGCCGACTTGACCGATTTGCCCGGCATGGAGAACTTCTCCGACGTCGCGAAGTCGGCCTGGACGACGGATGACGGCAAGGCCACCTTCTGCGTGCCGATGGCGTCGGTCATCCATGGCTTCATCTACAACCAGGACGCCTTCGATCAACTTGGCATCAAGCCGCCGGCGACCGAAGCCGAATTCTTCGAGATGCTCGAGAAGATCAAGGCCGACGGCAATTACATCCCGATGGCCATGGGCACCAAGGACCTTTGGGAAGCCGCGACCATGGGCTACCAGAATATCGGCCCGAATTACTGGCATGGCGAGGAAGGCCGCCTGGCGCTGATCAAGGGTGAGCAGAAGCTGACCGATCCGCAGTGGGTCGAGCCCTTCGCGACGCTTGCCAAGTGGAAGCCCTATCTCGGCGACGGTTTCGAGGCGCAAAGCTATCCCGACAGCCAGAACCTGTTCACGCTCGGCCGCGCCGCCATCTATCCGGCCGGCTCTTGGGAGATATCCGTCTTCAACACCCAGGCCGATTTCAAAATGGGGGCCTTCCCCCCACCGGTGAAGCAGGCCGGCGACACCTGCTACATTTCCGACCACAACGACATCGGCATCGGGCTGAACGCCAAGAGCGCGAACGCCGATGCGGCCAAGACGTTCCTGTCCTGGGCCGCTTCGCCGGAGTTCGCCACGATCTATGCCAATGCGCTGCCGGGTTTCTTCAGCCTGTCGTCCGCGCCGGTGAAGATGGAGGATCCGCTGGCGCAGGAATTCGTCTCCTGGCGCGAGACGTGCAAGCCGACGATCCGATCCACCTATCAGATCCTGTCACGCGGCACACCGAACCTGGAAAACGAGACCTGGGTGGCCTCGGCCAATGTGATCAATGGCACCGAGACGCCGGAAGCTGCTGCCAAGAAGCTGCAGGAAGGCCTCGACAGCTGGTACAAGCCGGCGAAGTAAGGCCGGGACGGGCCGCCGCATCGGCCGAACCGACCACTCGTCCACGTGCCGGCACCTTCTACCCGTGAACGGGGAGAAGGAGGGTTTGCCGCGACGTTGACGGCCTCCCTTCTCCCCGTCACTTTACGGGGAGAAGGTGCCCGAAGGGCGGATGAGGGGCAGCGCCGGCCCATCAGGTTCACCGCACGAATTTTGAGAGCTGGGGCATGGCAGTGGATATCCCGCACAGACGCCGAACACGCTGGCACATCGCAGTTTTCTTGGCGCCTGCCGTCCTGGTCTACACGGCGGTGATGATCCTGCCGCTGTTCGGCACCTTGCAGCTGTCCTTGTTCACGGCAGACGACCAGTCGCGAGTCTTTGCCGGCCTCGACAATTTCCGCAGGCTCTTCTTCGACCCGCGCTGGTCGGCGACCTTCTGGAACGCGCTGTGGAACAACACCTGGTTCTTCATCATCCACATGCTGGTTCAGAACCCGATCGGCATTGCGCTGGCGGCAATCCTGTCGAGTCCCAGGCTGCGCTTTTCGGCCGCTTATCGGACGGTGATTTTCGTGCCGACGATCCTGTCCTTCGTGATCGTCGGCTTCGCCTTCAAGCTGATCCTGAGCCCGCTCTGGGGCGTGGCGCCCAACCTGCTCGACCTTGTCGGGCTGAAGAGCCTCTTCACCCCATGGCTCGGCAAGGAGGAATATGCGCTGACCACACTCGGGCTGATTTCTGTCTGGCAGTTTGTCGGCATCCCGATGATGCTGATCTATGCCGCCTTGCTGTCGATCCCCGACGAGGTGGTCGAGGCTGCCGAGTGCGACGGCATAACCGGCATGGCACAATTCTGGAAGATCAAACTGCCGCTGATCCTGCCTTCGATCGGCATCATCTCGATCCTCACCTTCGTCGGCAATTTCAACGCCTTCGACCTGATCTACGCCGCACAAGGGGCGCTGGCCGGGCCGAATTATTCCACCGACATTCTAGGCACCTTCCTCTATCGCACCTTCTTCGGCTTCCAGTTGCAGACAGGCGATCCCTATATGGGCTCGACGATTGCCTCGATGATGTTCTTCATCATCCTTGCCGGTGTTTGCGTCTATCTGTTCGTCGTCCAGACGCGGCTGCGCCGCTATCAATTCTGAGGGGGAGTTAGCATGCCTCATTCCGATACGTCTCCCTTTCCATCTCGGCCTAGCCTCGACATCTCTGCCCCACTTCGTGAGGGAAGAGGATGGGTGTCCAGCCTGGCTCCCATCCTCTCTCCCGGGCAGGGGGAGAGGTGTCACGCACGGCGTGACGCAGAGGGGGTGATTGACCGGGTTTTTGAGGATCGGACATGAGCCGCGCGACGATTTCACTGCCGCGCACTGTCGCCGCCCATGCGGTGCTCCTCACCTATACCGTGATCGCGCTGTTTCCGGTGGTGGTCATCATCATCAATTCGTTCAAGTCGCGCAACGCGATCTTCCGCACGCCGCTGACGCCGCCAACCGCCGAGACCTTCGACCTGATCGGCTACGCCACCGTGCTCAATCAGGGCGACTTCCTGCTCTATTTCCAGAACAGCTTCATCGTCACCGTCGCCTCATTGTTTTTCGTGCTGCTGTTTGGAGCGATGGCCGCATTTGCGCTGGCCGAATATCGCTTCAGGGGCAACACGCTGATGGGGCTTTATCTGGCGCTTGGCATCATGATCCCGATCCGGCTCGGCACGGTCGCCATATTGCAGCTTATGGTGGCAAGCGGATTGGTCAACACACTGACGGCGCTGATCCTGGTCTACACGGCTCAAGGGCTGCCGCTTGCCATTTTCATTCTCTCCGAGTTCATGAAGCAGGTCTCCGACGATCTGAAGAATGCCGGTCGCATAGACGGGTTCTCGGAGTATCGCATCTTTTTCCGGCTGGTTCTGCCGCTGGTGCGCCCCGCCATGGCAACCGTTGCCGTCTTCACCATGATCCCGATCTGGAACGATTTGTGGTTTCCGCTGATCCTGGCGCCGTCGGAAGCGACCAAGACGATCACGCTCGGTGCGCAATTGTTCATCGGCCAATACGTCACCAACTGGAACGCGGTGCTGGCTGCGCTTTCGCTGGCCATCCTGCCGGTACTGGTTCTCTACCTGATCTTCTCGCGGCAGTTGATCCGCGGCATCACTTCGGGAGCGGTCAAATGAACGCAAACTCTGAAAGATTCCTGCGCGTCCTGGTGGCCGGACTTGGTAACATGGGCCGCAGCCATGCGCTCGCCTATCACCGCAATCCAGGCTTCGAGATCGCAGCACTTGTCAGCCGCTCCGATCTTGAGCTTCCTGCGGAGTTGTCCGGCTACGAAATTCGCCATTCATTCATGGAAGCATTGCGTGAACTGAAGCCGGACGTCGCCTCCATCAACACCTATTCCGACAGCCACGCGGACTACACGATCGCCGCGCTCGAGGCAGGCTGCCATGTGTTCGTCGAGAAGCCGCTCGCCACCACCATCGCAGATGCGGAACGCGTGATCGACGCTGCAAGGGCCAATGGGCGCAAGCTGGTCATCGGCTACATTTTGCGCCACCACCCCTCATGGGTGCGTCTGATCCACGAGGCCCGGAAGCTCGGTGGACCCTATGTATTCCGCATGAACCTCAACCAGCAATCAAGCGGCCATAAATGGGCAACGCACAAGCAGTTGATGAAGACGACCTCGCCGATTGTCGATTGCGGCGTGCATTACCTCGACGTGATGTGCCAGATCACCGATGCCCGGCCGGTGGAGGTGCGCGGCATGGGTCTGCGCCTCACCGAGGAAATCGCATCAGACATGTACAACTACGGCCATTTGCAGGTGTTGTTCGAGGATGGCTCGATCGGCTGGTACGAGGCCGGCTGGGGGCCGATGATCTCGGAAACCGCCTTCTTTGTGAAGGACATCATCTCGCCGCGCGGTTGCGTATCGATCGTCATGGACGAAAGATCCAAGTCGGACGATATCGACACCCACACCAGGACTTCTACGATCAGGCTGCACGAAGCCGCGGTCGGACCGGATGGCACGTTCACCAAGCCTGACCAGCTTCTCTCGATGGAAGGAGAGCCTGGACATCAGGACCTGTGCGAGTTGGAGCAGGCCTTCTTGCTGAAGGCGATCCGCGAAGATCTCGACCTTGCGCGCCATATGGAGGACGCCGTGAAGTCGCTCGCCGTCTGCCTCGCCGCCGACGAAAGCGTGCGCACCGGCAAAGCGGTGCGGCTGTGATGATGAAACTATTTGAACCGTTGCCACTTTATGGTGCCAGGCGTGAAGAAGCGCAGCCATGGTTCGGTAGGGCCGGCGCGGCAAAGAAGGGGGATACGCCGTGGGCTCGCTGAATATCGAGAATGTGAAAAAGGCCTTCGGCTCGGTCGATGTGTTGAAGGGCATCGATCTCGAAGTCCGCGACGGCGAGTTCGTGGTCTTTGTTGGTCCGTCCGGCTGTGGCAAGTCTACCCTGTTGCGCGTCATTGCCGGGCTGGAGGATGCGAGCTCAGGCAATATTATCATCGATGGCCAGAAAGTGGATGCGGTGCCGCCTGCCGAGCGCGGCATCGCCATGGTGTTCCAGACCTACGCGCTCTATCCGCATCTCAACGTGCGCAACAATATGAGCCTTGGTCTCAAGCAGATAAAGACGCCGGCCGACGAGATCACGCGTCGGGTGAAGGCTGCTTCCGGCATGCTGTCGCTGGAGCCGTATCTGGAGCGGCGCCCCGCTGAGCTTTCAGGCGGTCAGCGTCAGCGCGTCGCCATTGGCCGTGCCGTGGTGCGCGAGCCGAAACTGTTTCTGTTCGATGAGCCGCTCAGCAATCTGGATGCAGCACTTCGCGTCAATACGCGGCTGGAGATCGCGCAGCTTCACCGCCGGCTATCGGCAACAATGATCTATGTAACGCACGACCAGGTCGAGGCGATGACGCTGGCCGACCGGATCGTGGTGCTGAATGGCGGGCGGATCGAGCAGGTCGGCGCGCCGATGGAGCTCTACAATTCGCCAACAAACCTTTTCGTCGCAGGCTTCATTGGGTCGCCCAAGATGAATTTCATCGATGGCACACGGCTCGGCGAGACGGCGAAGACCATTGGGGTGCGGCCGGAGCATATGACAGTCGACCCGAAATCCGGAAGCTGGAAGGGTACTGTCATTCATGCCGAGCATCTGGGCGCCGACACCAACCTCTACCTCGATGCCGAACAGGCCGGGCTGCTCACCATCCGCACTTTCGGCGAATACAGGGCGGAGCCGGGAACCACGCTTTATGCCACGCCCGATCCCTCGCGTATCTTCCGCTTCAACGATCAGGGTCGCACGATCCGGTAACCCTGATTGGTTCCGGCCACAAACGGCAAATTATTAATCGGAACCCCTGCCATGCTGATCGACGCGTTTCTTGCCGCTATCAGTCGACCCTCCAGAACTCGTGGCCAGATCTTGCCCACGCTCGTCTTAATCTGCGAAATCGGCTACGTCCCCACATAGCAGAACTCTAAGCCTAGTTTTGCTCCGCCGCGACAGTCGGTGGCGGCGGTACGACGCCGGCCGGCAGATTGCTTCAATCGATGGCTGTTGCCGTTCATGGTCAGGATGTGAACGGGGTGGGTCAGCCGGTCGAGCAGCGCGCCAGTGAGGCGCTCCGATCCCAGGACGGACGTCCAGTCCTCAAAACGGCAGGTTCGAGATGACGATGGTTGAGCCGCCCTCGTAGCGCTGGGACAACACCTCGAACAGCAATTCCGCTCCGGTTGGCGACAGCAGCACGTAGCCGAGTTCATCGACAATGAGCAGCTTCACCGTCTGCAGTTGAGCCATCACTGCACTGACCAGGTAGACGCAAAGTAGAACCGCCAGGCCAAGCATCGCCTTCATCCTGAACACTCCTGCTGCGGTCGGGAATATAACGTCGGAGCCATTGGGCAGCCAGCCACCGTCGTGAGTGAGTGGCTGCGAGTTTGGACTCAACATCAAGAGGGATCGTGTGGCGACATGGTCGTTCCTCGCACGCCAAGGAGGCAGGCGGGGGAGACGCCGAAGGAGGAACTCGAATTAGCCGAATGCCAAGAGACGACCCGGCTCCGAGTTCTCGAGCAACCGAACCTGCAGGCCGGACCGTCCGGTCACGATTCTTTTGACCGCGTTCGGCGGCAACAGGCTGAACGCAGTCGAAAAGGCGTCCGCACTCGCTGCGTCGGGGGCAACGACCACAGTACTCCTGTAGAGGCTCGCACCAAGCCCGCTACGTGGATCGATCAAGTGGCTGAAACGGCTCCCGTCGCCGAACCGGAACCCATCGGGGCTCGATGTAGCTACGGCCCTGTCCTCGAGTTCCAGCACAGCGGAAAGCCCGTTCGTGCTGAATTCACCTCTGATGCCGACTCTCCAAGGTGTTTCATCTAGCCGGGAGCCGATAGCACGGATTTCGCCCGTGTCGACGAGGCTTTTTGTGACGCCACCCGCACGCAGCAGTCCCACCACCCGGTCGGCGATGAAACCTTGCGCGATGCCATTGAGGGTGAGCGCCATGCCTCGTCGGGCAAAGGCGATCCGGTTCTCGTCATAGCGCACGTTGCCAAAGCCCACGAGGTTCAGCGCCGCGTGCAGTTTTGCCTCCGGTGGTCCGGCTGGGTCCGGGTCTTCACCGCCGAAATGCGCAGCAAGAAGCGTCCACACCGGCTGGACCGTCGGATCGAAGGCGCCACTGCTCAGTTCCCACACCTCCCGGCTTTTCTCGAGCAGGGAGAAGAGCTCCGGCGCAGGCGCGGCTAGGGCGCCTGTCTTATTGAGTTCCGACAGTGCAGAATCCTGTCGGTAAAGGCTGAATATGCCTTCGAGCCGAGCCACTTCGGCAGCTGCCTGGTTTACCAGCAGTGCAGCAGCGGCGTGGTCGGGATGATGAACGATGATCGAGGCGGACGCACCAAGGGCCTGGCCGCGCCAGCTTGCAGACTTGAGTCCTTCCTTTGCTGACAGGCTGAAAGGAAACAAGCTAGACCCCGCCACCGATGCGGCAATCGAGATGAAGCGGCGGCGGTTCAGGAGATGAATCATGACTCGACTCCTAGTTGGTGGCTTTAGCGGGTTCCGACCCGCCACTGTCCTGTGGCGCTTCCTCAATCCCCAGCACATAGTCGCGGGGGATTGCGTCGAAGCGCACCACTTGCCCGCCGTTCTTGTTGGCAAACGCGGCGGCGGCGTCTCGTGTCGAGAACGGAACAGTTTCCGGAGCGCCCATCCCGCCGCGCACCGAACTGCCGACGACGTAAAAGGCTTGCCGGGCCTCGACCCAGTTCTGGGCTCCGGGATTTTCCCAGCTCTCGGCCCTGGCCATATCCGAGACATAGATGGCGGCGATGTCCTTCGGCTCCTCCGGAAGCATGGTAAACGCAACCGTGTCGCGTGCTGAAGAGAACCAAATCGGCTCGAGGATTTTCCCGAGTATGACCTGCCCCTTCGGGCCGGGATGCTCGAGCACGTTCATGCCGCAATAATGCCCCATCGCGGTCTCGTCCAGCGCGGCAGGATTCGGTGCGTCGAGCTGCGTCTCCCCAGTGCAGCCAGCCGATATGAGGATAGCGAGAAGGGCGAACGGGCGCACCCGGCGGATCATAGCTCTCTCCTCGAAAAAACCATCGTTGCTCCCGCAAGCGGAACAAGCGTCCAAGCGAGGAGAGCTGTTACAAGGGCAGACGGCGACAGACCGGAGTTCGCTGCAATACTCGTCATGCCCGACAGCGCGCCGACGCTTTCGGAACCGAGGTTAAGCAGACGATAGGTATCGGTCGGGTTCGCAAGCAACAGCGCGTTCAGAAATCCACCGCCAATCGTGCGCCCCTGATCGACCACCAGAAGTCCAAGCAGCGCCATGTCGTAGATCAGGACGCAGAGAAGCCACACGCCGATGGCAATTCCGCCCGCGGTGCCACGCTCTCGTACCAGACTGCTAACCAGGTATCCGATCGCCACGAAAACCGCACCCAGCAGCACCGAGGACAGGATCATGGACGCGAACGCCGTCCAGCTTGCTGCGTCGATGGCCGCGCCCGTCATGGCCAGGGCGGCCGCCGCCGCACCGTAGCCGAGCGACGTGGCAAATGCGAGAATGGCCAGGTGACCAATGAACTTTCCCATGATCACCTGCCAGCGTCCGACCGGGTAGCTCAGCAGCAACAGCATGGTGCCACGTTCCATCTCCCCCACGATTGCATCATGTGCGATCAGGAGGGCGATGAGCGGCACCAGGAAGATCGTCAGGCTTGACAGGCTGACGATGACCACGTCCAGCGGGCTTGCGCCAACGTGCCCTGTAGGTGCGCTGCCGAGGAACGTCAGCGTCAGCGCCAGCGCCATAAGCAGCAGGGTCGTGGCAAGGACCCAGCGGTTGCGCAAGCCCTCCTGGATCTCCTTGCTGGCCACAATGAGGATGTTCTTCATTTGCAAGCCTCTCCCGTGGCGAGAAAATGTGCGTAGAGCTCGTCAAGCGTTGGCGGAACGACGTCGAGGTCAATGACGGGAGCATCGGGGGACGCGGCGCTTCTCAACAGCGAGATCTTGGCGTCCGGTTCCGCGTCGATCTCCAGCATGTGGCCATTGATCCGCTTCCATGCGCCGGTCCGGCCTATCCAGTCGTCTACACTGCCGGCGTCGGAGTCGGCCAGCGTCACACGGACACGTGTCGGCAATCGGGCAATGCTGCGCAGTTCTTCGATTGTACCGTCGGCAATCTTGCGCCCGCGATTGACGATCACGACGCGGTCCGCCTTGCCTTCCAGTTCTGTTAGCGCGTGGGACGACAGCAACACTGTCGCCCCGTCCGCACGCAATTCCGCGACGATCTCGTAGAAACTGCGGCGAAGGGCCGGATCGAGCCCGGTTGTCGGCTCATCTAGGAGCAGTACCCTCGGGCGGCCGAGGAGGGCCTGCGCCAAGCCAAGTCGCTGCCGCATCCCCTTCGAATAGGTGCCGACGCGCCTGTCGGCGGCTTCTCCCAGCCCAACCCGCTCCAGCAAGCTACCGACCGAGGCCAAAGGTACGCGCTTCAGCCGGGCATAGAACGTCAACGTCTCGCGGCCGCTGAGCGCCATGTTGAACGACACGTTTTCGGGCAGGAAGCCAAGCTGCTGGCGCGCGGCGAACTGCCCTGCCGCGGGATCCTCGCCAAGGACGCGGACGGTGCCGGAGTCCGAACGGACAAGGCCGAGCAACAGCTTGATGAGCGTTGTCTTGCCGGCCCCGTTGTGGCCGACCAGCGCGACCGTCTCGCCTTCCCGGAAAACGCATGAGAGATCCGTGAGGGCCTTCACATTGCCGTAAGACTTCGTCACTGCGACAACTTGCACGGTTTCTGACATCATCGCTCCGGTTCTAACCGGACGGGCGGAGCCATCAGCGGGCGACTATCGACCACCCCGCCCGGCAAGAGAGCAGGGAACTGCCCTTGTGCCCAGCGGATCACCTGGACCGCGGGACTGTTCATGAGAACTTTGGCCTGCGGAGAAGTCCACAGTACCCGGTCGATGATGTCGTTCGGGCGGTAGGGATTGTCGCCGATCCCGTCGCCATCAAGGTCGAAGGCGGGATTGTCGCTCCAGTAGTTACCGCGACCTTCCGCCGACCAGTCGAGGTGGCGTGTGCCGACATACTTGACCTGGTTGCGGTTCCGGATGAAGGCATTGCCCGACATGGCGTTGCCTTCCGATCCGGCCGTGAAGTGGATCCCGATCGAGCATCCCTCGAACAGGTTGTCGCGGAACTCGTTCTTGTTGGCGTTGTAGATAAAGACGCACTTCTCCGGGCCGATCCGCATGCTCTTCGCCTTTTCCGCGTTGTCGATCGGGTCGGAGTCCGGCACTGCATGCGGTCCACCTGCACGGCCCGCGCTCATCCATCTTTCCGCTGGCTGAAGCCGCCCCCGAACCGTGTTGCCCTTGATCACCGAACCGTTGGCGTAATTGAGCAGCAGGCCGTGGTCACGGTCGCCGTCCGAGAGGTTGTCTTCCACGCGCAGGTTTCTCGAATACATGATCGCATAGCCGACCGAATTGCCGACCGAGACGTTGTCGCTGACCTCACTGTCATTGGTGTACATGTAGTGGATGGCGAAGCGCAGGTTGCGCAGCTTGTTGCCTCTGAAGACGTTCCTCTTGCTGGTCTTGGTGAAGATGCCGTCCCTGCCGAAGCTGATGTCATTGTCGATGACCTGGGCGCCGGGAGCGTTCCAGACCGAGATGCCGTCTCCGGCTTCGCTGGTGCGGCCCTCGCTGAGGCCGACGATTCTGTTTCGCTTGGCCAGCGAATCTGCTGCGCCGTGAAGATAGATCCCGACGAGATTACCGATGATTGCGTTATCTTCCACATGCGTTCCGGTAGCCGTCTTCGCCACGAACACGCCGGAGTCCATTTCGGAAAGGCTCTTGCCCGATCCCCTGATCTCCAGTCCGCGCACGATCGACTGCGGCGCGGTAACGGTGATCACGCTCCCGCGTCCGGTGCCCACGACGACGGCGCCAGTCTCGCCCTCAAGCGTTAGCGTCTTGGCTATGTCGACCGGGCCTTTATGTTCTCCCTCCTGCAGCCGGATGACGTCGCCAGGATCTGCGGCGTCGACCGTCGCCTGCAGATTTCCGAAGCCGGCCCGCTGCAGGATGATCTCGGCCCATACAGTTGAAACGGGGAAGCCGGCGAGAAGCGCCGCCATCCCCAGTGCTATCATGCTCAGGCGAGCCATCGGCTACACGCCCTGCGGCTCGACGAACATCCGGCCTTTCATCTCCATGTGCATCGCATGGCAGAACCAGGAGCAGTAGTACCAATAGACGCCGGGCTTGCTTGCGGTGAAGGTCACCGATGCGGTCGCCTGCGGCGCAACCTCCATGTTGATGCCATAGTTGATGATGCTGAAGCCGTGGGTCAGATCCTCCACCTCGTCGATGTTGGTGACGTAGACCGTCACCTCGTCGCCCTGTTTGACCGTGAACTCCTCGAGGCTGTACGCCGGGGCGACCGAAGTCATGTAAACGCGCACCTTGTTGCCGTCGCGGATGACATCCGCCGCACTTGTGAGATCGATTCCATCCGCCTCGGCCTGCTTTACTGCGTCCGCGAAGAACGGATCGTCGCGGCTCCAGACATGGACCGGATCGATCTTGGAGCGGTGCACGAGGGTCGCGTCGTGCGGTTCGGCGAAGGTCGGGTTGTCATGCACCAGGACCATCTCATCGCCTGAGATATCGATGAGTTGATCGTTCTCCGGCTTGAGAGGCCCTACGTTTAGATAACGGTCCTTGGAAAACTTGTTGAGCGAAATCAGCCACTTGCCGTCGGCTTCCTTGGTCTGGCCCATGGAGGTGTGGTTGTGCCCTGGCTGGTAGTGGACGTCCAATTTCTGGCGGATCGGGTCGACCTGCTCTCCGGCGAACGCCCGCTTCGCGTCCTCGATGTTCCACTTGCAGATCTGGCTGTCGATAAACAGGGTCGTAAACGCATTGCCCTTGCCGTCATAGGCCGTATGCAACGGCCCGAGCCCAAGTTCAGGCTCGGCGACGACGGTATCGCGTGGCTGGATTTTGTCGTCAAACAGGTCATCGAACTTGCGCACATCGAACACGGTTACCGTAGGGGACAGCTTGCCGTTCGCCACAACATGGATGCCGTCGGGTGCGGTGTTGATGCCGTGTGGGCTATTTGGAACGGGCACGTAGCGCGTAAGTGGCGAGCCCTTGCGGCCGTCAAGTACAGGAACGCCGTTGATCTCCTCGTATTCTCCCTTTGCGACTGCCTCCTCGATCCGCTTGAGGTTGAAGATCACCACCCAGTCCTGCTCGTTTTCCATCATTTCGGCGAGGTTCACGCCTTCTTCGGAATTGTAGCAGGTGGCAAAACAGTACTTCCCCTGATAGTCGCCATCCACGTTGTCGAGATTGCCGTCGACCATCACCTGCCATGCGACCTTCATGGTTTCGCCGTCCACGGCGGTAAAGATGGCACGGTACGTGCTCTTGTCGGTCATAGTCTTGCCGTCATTGACAAGAGGCACCCGATCCTCGCCGTTGCAGAACACGTAGCCGGTCTTCGGATATTTCTGTACCCGAAGGCCATGCACCGTGTGCTGGTTTGGCAACTGGATGATCTTGTCGCATTTCATCACGTCGAGCCTGATGCGGCAGACGCGGGTGTTCGCCTTGTCGTTGGCAAAGAGGTAGCGGCCGTCGTAGGTGCCGTCGGTGAACGACGGATGCGGATGGTGCAGGTCGCCGTTGAGGTAGATACCGCCCTTGTCTTTCAGGAACTCCTTGGTTTCGGGCAGCAGGCCTTCGGTTAGAACCTTCAGGCTCTCGTTCGTCTGACCCCACCCCGTCGCGCTGCAGCGGTTGAAGACCGGGATCCGCATCATCTCGCGCATGGATGGCGCGCCCATCACGCGGATTTCGCCCGTCTGGCCGCTGGAGAAGAAGACGTAGTACTCGTCGAGTTCTCCGGGCTTCACTTCATACTCCAACTCGCCCTTTTCGTCGGCGACTGCCGGAGAAACCACGCTGCCGCCAAGCGTCAGCGTTCCGCCGACGCCCGTCGCGCCGGCCACTGCGGCTATTGCGCTGGTGCCAAGCAATTGGCGCCTGCTAAGCCCTTTTCCTGATTCTTCCTGTTGCATGGATCTCTCCTTTGCTTGCTCACGTGGTCGGCCGGGTGACCGTATCGGGCTTTTCCACCGGCACCCCTTTGTGGGAGATGACGGGTTTCGCAGGGCCCTTTTCCTTCATGGAAGGAGAAGAGAGCGCCTCGAATTTTTCGCGCTTGAGCCGAACCTGGATCATGTGCGGACAGCGGTGGTCGTCGTGATACAGTTCCTGGCAATGCATGCAGTAGATGCATTCGTTGACGTTGATCTGGCCCTCCGGATGGATCGACTGTACCGGGCACTCCTTGGCGCAGCGCTGGCAGGGAGAACCGCATTCGGGCCACCGCTTGAGCCATTCGAACATCCGGATGCGGCCAGGAATGGCAAGGGCTGCGCCCAGCGGACACAGATAGCGGCAATAAAAGCGTTCAATGAAAAGCCCTGCCGCCAAGAGGGTGAGAGCGAAGATGACAAACGGCCACTCGCGGGCAAACTTGAGGACTATCGCAGTCTTGAACGGTTCGACTTCGGCAAAGACCTCCGCCAGCGCCAATGAATAGAATGACAGTCCGAATAGCCCCAGGAATATGATGTATTTGATCGGCCACATCCGCTCGTGAATGCCGAACGGCACTTTGATCTGCGGTACTTTCAGCCATTGGGCCAGGTTGTTGGTGAGTTCCTGGAGCGCGCCGAACGGACAGAGCCAGCCGCAGAATGGGCCGCGTCCCCAGAAAAGCAGCCCCGCCGCGACCGCCGCCCAGAGGATGAAGACGAGCGGGGCCGACAGGAAAAACTCCCAGCTGAAGTTCGTGATAAGGGAGTTGGTGAAGGTCAGCACGTTGACGACGGAGAGCTGGGCGTTCGCGTACCAGCCTAGCCATACCAGCGTGAAGAGCAGGTAGCCGCGGCGGACCCAAGTGAACAGGCGAGGGCGCCTGACGAGCCAGTCCTGGAAGAAGAAGATAGCGGTCAACACCAGCAGCGCAAACACAGTTATTCCGATCGATACCATGTTCATCTCCCATATCCGCTTCCAGAGCGGATCGTCATCGACCGGAGATTCTGCGCCCGCATCCGCGTCCTTTACTGGCGATGCCGCGCTTTGGGACCCCTCCGCCTGCGGCGATGCCGCTGTGGCCGCAGGCGAGGGTGGCGTCTGCGACACCTCGACGTACTGGTCGGGCAAAGAGTAACCCAGATTGAATGGAAGGCTCGCCTTGTCGCGTGCTGCGAAGCTCCGCTGGACCAGGAGTTGCAGTTCCCATGGGGCTGTGACGTCGAACCTGAAGTCTTCTGGAACAGTAAAAAGCGCGATCTCGCGAAGCCGTGGAGCGCCTTCGGCAGCGAGGTCGCCAAGCCGCGCATGGTTGCGGTCGCGGAAGCGAATCCCCTGGCCGTCCTGCAAGAGCTCGATGCGGTCGAAGATGCCCCCACGCACGTAACCAGAGCCCTTGAATGAGTAAGCGCCGTCTCCCGCCACGATGATAGCGTGCTGGCCGTCCTTCAGCCGTTTCCGCAGCCGCTCGTAGCCGCGCTCCCCCAGAAGGCTCAAGCCGATCGTGGGCACGCTGACCGGAGCGACGTAAAGTTCGATGAAGAGGTCGTCGGGATTCTGGCTCTCCGGCCGATTCGCGGCCTCGACCTTCCCCGCCCGCACGAAAGACTGCGTCACCTCGCCGACAGTCAGGCGGAGGCTGCGGACCGACCCGTCACCGATCAGTGTCTGCCAGTCGCGGGCCTCCTGCTTCGCGAGGTCAAGTTTGCGGGTATGCCCGTTTACAGATGCGGCTTTTGCACCCTGGCTGCTTCCGCCCAAGCGGCCGCTTCGGATTAACTGCACCGCGGAGCGCACGACGCTGTCGCCCATGACAAGGATCGTGACCGTCGCGCCGCTCACGATGTCGACCTGCGGCGGCCGCTCAACTCCGGCGGCAACCCTGCCGAGGTCCTTTCCGATGAGCGAGTTAAGCGCGCCGACGACCTTTTCTTCAGGGATGCCGATCAGGACGATGGGCTCGGAATGCCCGACGAGACGCAACCCACGTACCGTTCCCTTCAGGTCGATACCCACAAGAATGTGGATCGGCTTGCCTGAATAGCCAACGGAACTGGTGAAATCGGAATTGAGATAGACGTAGCCCGAAAGTTCGTCGCCACGATAGACGGGAGCGAGCGGCGGGCCGCCCTCGACTTCCCCGAAGCGATCCGCCCCTTCGAACAACTCGCCTGGCTGTGCCCGCTGCAAGAACTCCGACAGCCTGCCTGCCGCCGACGCCGGAAGCGAAAAGGAGAGGGAGGCAAAGAAGGCAAGAGCGAGTAGACAAAAAAGCGAAATCAGCGGGCGAGGGAGCCAGGGTGAGCGGTTTGGATGGCGTGTACTCAAGGTGCTGATCCACTCCGTCCTGCAAATCATTGTCAACGGACGAGCCCCTCCGCTTGCCCGTCCCAAGTTAGCTCCCTTGAACACGAATTCAACCTGAGTATCTTTGTTCCAGCGCAAATCGCCGCTTCGTCTGCTATAAGGGCAAAAGGCGGTCAGCGGAGGCTCGAGCCATGTCGATCCTGAAGTCGGAACCCTTCGCGGCCGTGACGTCGATGGACGAGCTGCTGGCCATCGCCTATGTCATGGAGCAGGAGGCCATCGACGGCTACTCAAAGCTCGCCGACCATATGCGGCGAGAGAACAGACCGGAAATGGTGGCGGTGTTCGAGCGACTGGTCGGCGAGGAAAGCCAGCATCTGGGCAACGTCGTTCACTGGTCCGAAACTGTCAGCGGCGGAAAGCCTGACCTTACCAGCCTGCGTTGGAAGCCGACCGATACCTTCGACGACGAGGGGGCAGGCGCAGTAGCACCCCAACTGCTAAGCGCCTACAGGGCCTTTGCCATGGCGGTGCGCAACGAGGAACGCGCCTTCCTTTTTTGGACATATGTAGCCGCCCAGGCGGAACAGGAGGAGCTTTGCCAGGCGGCTGAACGGATGGCCAAGGAAGAACTCGGCCACCTTGCAACGTTACGTCGTGAAAGGCGCCAGGCATTCCATGCGGAGAAAGACTCTGCGGCGCATGATCTGGATTTCGAGCTGCCCGAACTGGAACTGAAACTTGCCGACCATCTCGAGGGAATTGCGACCATGCCCAAGGGAGCAGCTTTCGATTTCCACGACCTGGCCAAACATGCGCGGGAGCGTTCAACCGAGCTCGCAAGACATCCTTTTGGCTCGTCGCCGCTTCTGAAGAACGGCGTCGCCCCCGAAATCATCGGAAGGATTACGCCGTTATGCGAACTTCTGCTGGACTGCTATCTCGACTTCGGCGAACGGCTGCCCGACCAGGAAAGCCGTTCGCGGGCGCAGCAATACGCGGCGGGTGCAGTGGAGTGCAGGTCGGCAATCCGAGCCTTGTTGAAATAACGGGGGCCGTCGACCGTGGATACGATGTTGGGCATCGGCCATCGGATCGGCAGGATCCCCCACCGCGGCATCGTCGGCTACACGACCAGGCGGAAGAAGGACCACATCAACGAGCTCCTCGCGATGTGACACCCCAACAAGCGGCAGATCGTGGCGACCCGGCGAGCCTCTACCGTGTGCATCGGGTTGAAGTGTTCGACCTGTGCTGTGAGTGAACCGCTTTCGTGTGGAAGAGCCGGAACTCTTTCGCACGTACCGATGGTATTTCGATGGCGTGAGGGCTTCATCGCTGAGCTCAAGCCCGTGCCAGTTCCGAATTCAGGTGATCGGCCAGCCTGATCGCGAAGGCGAGGATCATCAATGTGGGATTTGCATGGCCGCTGGTCGGGAACACAGATCCACCCGCAACATAAAGGTTATGTACGCCGTGGAC
>NZ_RKST01000044.1 GCF_003934165.1 Borborobacter arsenicus
AGACAAGTCTCGTCAGATCATTCGCGAACGGCGTCGAAAAGGATATCGCCGCCGTCCGAAACGCCATCATCTCTCCGTGGTCCAACGGCCAGACCGAAGGCCAGATCACCAAGCTCAAACTCATCAAGCGGCAGATGTACGGCCGCGCCAAGATCGATCTGCTCCAGGCGCGTCTCATCGGCGCGGCCTGAGCCAAAGATGCAGCGAGTTTGCGTCAGACCCCCGTTACCACGCCGATTGACACTGAGAGCAACACCTCACGGTAGGTGCATCCTCCTCACACCGCAAGCAATCTGAAATCCTGAAAGGAATCGAGCACGACTCTGCCCGGCAAAGGGTGGGCCCAGCCGTCGGCTCTTGGGGGGAGTTAGGCGACTGGGCCCATACTGCCGCTGAGCAGCTTGCTACCGTAGCGTAACCTTTTCCGGAAAATCAAAGGAAACCGACATCGACAAAACCGTGTCCACCGGCGCGGCGATGCTGCTTGACTCTATTGGAGATATCGAAGCTCCGAAAGGTTACGGCACCATCTACGCGAACAAGCAGCACAAACTTGCCAAGCCGCTCACCTCGATGACGCTGGGCGACGTGGTCGACGCGCAGAAAGCCTGGTCGAAGAACCATGGCTCCAGCGCGGCCGGCCGATATCAGTTCATGCGGGCGACCCTGCAGGACCTGTCACGCGAGCTTAGCCTTGGCGGCAATCAGATATTCGACGCCAACCTGCAGGACCGGCTTGCCTATCATCTGCTCACGCGCCGCGGTTATGAGGCGTTCATGGCCGGCAAGATCAGCCGCACCGAATTCGGCAAGCGGCTGGCGCAGGAATGGGCGTCGCTGCCGGTTTTGGCAGCCACTATGGGCGCTCACCGCAAACTGGAGAGAGGCGACAGCTATTATCGCGGCGATGGGGTCAATAAGGTTCTGACCACGCCTGCCAAGGTCGAGGCGATTTTGGACAAGGTGAGGGCGGCCGCCAGCAAGCCCGCGCCTGGTCCCGCACCATCCAAGCCAGCACCGCAGCCCCCATTTGGGGGGTCTCCTGCGCCAGTGCCCACACCTGCGTCGAAGGCACGGTCTTCCGGCTCCATCCTCGCCGCTTTCGCATTGATCGCCGTGGCGGTCGTTCTGTTCATCATCTTCAGGAGCTAAGCCATGAGCGCAATTGCAGCGGTCATCCTCGACGCAGCGGCCGGTCTTGCTGTGCCGTTCATCAAGAAGATCCTGGCCGACAAGCTCGGCGATGGTGGCAAGCTGGCCGGCGAGGTCATCGATACCGTGGCCGGCAAGCTTGGCGTGCCAGCAGACGACATTCCCAGCATTGCCGAAAGTGATCCTACCGCCGTGCAGGAAGCGATCATCGCCAGCGAACCTATCGCCGCCGATCTGGTTCTTGCCTATGTCGAGAGCCAACGCCTTTCAAACGAGCTGCAGCTTGCCGAGATGGCCAAGGAACAGACATGGACCTGGGCATGGCGGCCGGCGTGGATGTATCTCATCGGTTTCTTTTGGTTGTGGCTGATCGTAGCCGTACCGCTCGCCAACGCGATCACTGGCGCCTCAATCGATATCGTTGATGCCGGCACGCTGATGACGCTGACGGCTGCATATCTCGGGCTATATCTCGGCGGGCACACCATCAAGGACGTTGCGACGAAGTGGAGCCGGAAATGACTTGGCCCTTCGCAATCGCAGCGTTGGCGATCTTCGCGTCGCTGATTTCCATCTGGCAGATGTGGTGAGACGGAATGCCAAGAATGAGATTTGACCCATCCTTCAACCTCGGCCACGTCTTCACGATCCTGGCGCTCGTAGGCTCGGTGTTCGTGGCCTACATGAACATTGTGCGCACGGTCGACAGCCACGAGTTGCGGCTCGAGACCATCGAAAAGCAGGTCGGCTCGTCAGCCTCGTTTCAGAACCAGGTGCTCATGACGCTGACCACGATCCGGGAAGACATCGCCACGCTGAAAGAGAGGTCGAAGGCATCGGGAGATGAGCGGCCATGAGGGCTCGGCGGAAATGTTGCGAGGGCATCACGCCGAGCCCTATCTGGCATCAGCCACTGACGGCCAGAAGCACTATCCTGCAAGATACGAAGCGGGGATGTTACCCTGGAAAATGTACTACCGCCTCATCCAATGGAGGTAGAGGGCCGGCGGGTTCGGAGAGCGCGGCGTCGGCGCAATCATGCTGATCAGCTTCGTCGCGGCATCAGTCGGCGGGCTGCTGGTGACCTTTGGCAAGAAGATATGGGCCGCGTTGGGTCGTAGGTGCGCAGCAAGATAGCCGTGTGTGGTTCCAGGTGCAATCTGCCCATTATCCTGGCGTGCCGGGCGCGCGTCCTGAGCGATCCCATGCACTGCACTCCTGTATCCCACGTTGCCCGCGCTGGACTGATCAGTACCACAAGTGCGCACGAATAAAGTAGCGGCTTAGGTAGCAAGAGCACCGAAAAGATCGCCTCGATTATAGTAAAACTCAAAAAATCAATGGTCCCAGTGTTCTTTATGGTTAACGCCATCTTCACTAACTTCCTACAACTATTTGGTGAAGTTACGGTGGGAGGTTACCAATGGCGACAACAGAGCATACGATAAATGACGCGCTAGCACTCGTGTTGCGTCATAGCCGCCGTGCTTGGCGGGACGCAGGCGTTATTCGTTCAGAAAACACTGGTATGCTCCGCGGTGCGGCGCATCGCCCGGATATTCTTGTTCTCGAACCTTATGTCTCTCCTGTTGTGATTGAAACGGAAGTGGTTCCCGCTGCCACGGTAGAACCTGAAGCGCGTTCCCGCTTGGGATCACATGTCGCACTATCAGGACGCGCGATTCTTTCTTCAATAGCCCTTCGGGTACCCAAGAGGTTCCGTTTGCTTGACGGGGCGGACCTGGCCCGAGAGCTTTTGACGGCAACTGATTACGAAATGGCCGTATACACTGGATCATCGCCAGACAGCGCTTCGCGATGGCCGCGTAACCGGTGGATTACCGGGAATATCGCCGATCTATCCATATTGACTCAGGCAGCAGCGGTCCCGCCTGAAGTAATTGATCGTGCTGCCGACGAACTGATCGCCGGCATTCGCGCTGCGGCGGGTTTGCTCGCAGAGGTGTCTGTTTCGCATCCCGGAGCCATTGCCAAAATTGGTGAGGAGCTAAGACAGGAAAGCGGAGAACAGACCTTGCGAATGGCAGCTGCCATATTGGCGAATGCTTTCGTCTTTCACGAAAGCCTTGCGGGCGGCCCCGGTGCTCTGCGGGACGTGCGATCACTCGAAGAACTGAAAGGTTCATGGAGTTTAACAAAGGCAGGTTTGCTGGCTGAATGGTCAAAAATTCTTTCCGTTAACTACTGGTCGATCTTCGATATCGCCAGACGGCTGCTAGAGCACACACCAGGCGTCGCTAGCCGAGCGATCGTAGAAACGCTGGCCGTCACAGCGGCTAGGTTGTTGGAACACCGCTTGATGCGGTCTCATGACCTCACCGGGGCCGTGTTCCAAAGGCTGATCGCTGACCGCAAATTCCTTGCAGCATATTATACGACGCCACCGTCCGCGGCCCTCCTCGCGTCTCTAGCAATCAACGAAAAGCAGACGCCCTCTGGTGACAAGTGGTCGGCAGGTGATGCTTTGAGACATCTGCGAGTAGCGGACTTTGCTTGTGGGACCGGCACGTTGCTTTCGGCGGCCTATCAACGTATCGGCCAGTTTCATGAATTGGCCGGTGGCGACGCTCAGGACTTGCACCGTAGCATGATGGGCGGATCTCTCGTCGGATGTGATGTGTTGCCGGCGGCGGCTCATTTGACAGCCGCCAGCCTTTCGAGCGTCCATCCAACAGAAACTTATACCGAGAGTTCCATCATCACATTGGCTTATGGTCGCTTGCCAGACGGCGAAGTAGCCCTGGGGTCATGGGATCTAATGGATGCTCAACGTCGGTTTGAAATTCTCGCAATAACCGCAAAGGCGGCACAGGGCACAGGCGAAGTCACGTTAGAGCCTTGGTCTTCCTTACCGCACAATGGCTTTGATCTTGTGATCATGAACCCACCGTTCACGCGCCCAACCGGACACGAGTCCGATAAGATTGGCGTGCGAAATCCAATGTTTGCCGCGTTCCAAACAGACGACGAAACGCAGAAGCTTATGGCAAAGGCGGCGGCGAAGCTGTCGGCAGGAACGAATTATCACGGAAACGCAGGAGAAGCCTCGCTATTCGTCGCCCTTGCCGATCGCAAATTGAAGGAGGGAGGTACGCTCGCGATGGTCCTGCCTCTCAGTTTCATGCTCGGAGATTCCTGGGCTGAAACGCGCGCGCTTGTCACTCGCAACTATAGCGACCTGATCTTGGTTACAAATGCTGGTGTTGGCGGTACGGACGTTTCGTTTTCATCCGACACCGGTATGGCTGAATGCCTGTTGGTCGGCGTTAAGAGGAAGAGTGGAGCAAGGCGAGCAACATTTGTTACGCTCAACGAGAGACCGGATACAACGATGTCGGGGACGAACATCGCCGTTCAAATTCAAAAAGCCATCGAAACCGGATTCCTGCGGAAGGTGGAGGATGGACCTGTAGGAGGCTCGCCAATAACGTTGGGGAGTGAGCTCGTGGGGCAGGCAATCGGTGCAGCACTCCCCGCGGGTTGGAATCTTGCGCGCGTGAGAGATTTTACCCTTGCACAGATGTTGCATGCTCTCATTGACGGCCGATTACTTTTCCCAGGAATGGCAAAAAGCGACCGCACCAATCTTAAAATGACATCAATCGGTGCTCTCGCGGTCATTGGGCCTTACCACGCCGACATAAATGGACGTACAGCAAGGGGGGGAATTCGTGGCCCCTTCGATAAGCTGCCTGTTCAATCCGGCTCGGTACCTACTTATCCCGTTCTTTGGGAGCATAATGCAGACTTGGAGCGTACCATGCTGTTCGAGGCAGAAGCGGAGTGCATTCCCCGGCTCAGCTGCAACGATGCGGAGCAAAGCCTGATCGATAGTAAAGTTGAAAGCCTATGGGCGACGGCGTCTCAAAGCCACTTCAATGTGAACTTCCAATTCAATAGCCAATCAACAGCTATGCAATTTACGCCCCGCCGAACAATCGGCGGGCGAGCTTGGCTATCAATGAAGTTGAAGAGTGTCGATCATGAGAAAGCCCTCGTTCTCTGGGGTAATACCAGTCTCGGTCTGTTGATTCATTGGTGGCATTCAAATCGGCAGCAAATTGGTCGTGGCAACATCGGCAAGAACATGCTCGTAAGCATGCCTGTTCTCGATATTGATGCTCTTTCGCCGTCCATCTTGAAGAGGGCCTCTGCGATTTTCGATACGTTCAGTGCAGATCCAATGCTCCCAATAAACGAGCTGCATCAAGACTCAGTGCGTAAACAAATCGACGAAGCGGTGATGACGGAGGTGCTCGGCTTGCCGCTTGCCTTGCATAGGCCAGATGGTCCGATGGATTTGCTCCGGCGAAAACTTGCCAGTGAGCCGTCTATCATCGGAGGGAAGCGCTCAGCGTAACGACCAAACATTTTCGCCGCGGAGGGTCACAACTCCTGCGTCTTGCATCGGCTAGGTAATCGCCCGCCTCGGTTCGCCGGGGCGGGTTTTTTTGCGTTGTGGAGCTGAGGGGAACTGTTTCTCTCGAAAGGGGTTGATGCACGTCAACTTAGGAGAGTTCGAGATGTTCTTCAGAAACACCCTTGCCATCACCATCCTACTCGCCGGAACCGCATTCGCGGCGTCTCAGACGGTCATAGTGACCCCTGAACAGGAAACGGTGATCCGAGAGTACGTGAAAACCAATCCTGTGGTCGTTGATCGTCCTTCCAACTTCGAACTGGTGGTTGGTGCAATTATCCCCGACATTCTCAAGCCCGGCGAACTAGCCGACAACACGCTCGAAGGACAATATCAGTACGTCGTCATGGATGGACGCACAGTGCTAATCGAACCGGAAACCCGAAAGGTCGTGCACATACTCGACTGACTGACCCGGGTCGGCACGCAAATCCGTCCGTCGCAGAGCCCGTCGCTTCTCAGGAGGCGGCGGGCTTTTCGTTCGTTCTGCGCTAAAAGGTAATCGCTGGTTACCTTTTTCTGGAGTGCGCCTAATCCGTATGCCAAGGCGAGGGGTGGATAGGCTTCTTCCCCTTCCGCTCATTATACCGCTGCAACTGCTCCAGCACCCATTTCTCGTCTCGGGTATCTCCCCATGCGCCGATGATGCTCAGCAGTTCGCTATCAGCGCCTAGAGCCTCAAGGGTGCGGTAGACTTCAACGGCTATGGCTGGTCTGGCGTCCATGGTAGCCTCACTTGATCTCCTTGACTGGTATGCCCGCGTTTCGAGCCCTTTTTACCATATCGGCCGTTCCGCGTCCGCCGAGGAAGGCTATGAACAGATCAGGTTTGCCCTCATCGATCAGCGTTGGTTGCGGATAGGGCCGGCAGCGCGGCCGTGGGTGTTCGGCCATGCCGTGCCCATGATTGGCGCCGCCTCGGTTCACGGGCCGCACCGATTGGCTGAGACTATATTCAGCGGGAGTGTCTTAGTTTAATGCGCGTCGCTCGGAGATGACGTAAGTATGTCAAGTCGTCCGATCTTCCACGGCACACGGACGCTTGAAAGCGACCATCGCACTTTCGCCTCAAATGGAGAAAGCGATGGGCTACCGCTATCCGCGGAATAATGGCGTGCTGGAGCCTGTTGATCTGGCCTTGATTGAACGGGTTCTGCTCCACCTTTCTGCAGAACGCAGGTTCGCTGCCGAAAGTAGCGAATTCGATACATTGGCTATCCGCGCCCTTGCGCTGTTTTGCTCGGGCGTTACGGATGAGGGCAGCCTAAGTGCTGCACTGCGTGCCGTTCCTTGCCGCTGACATGCGCCCATTTCAGGGAGGGGAGTTTTTCGCGTCTACAGGAACAAAGCTCCCGCCATTCAGTTAAAGGCTGTGCCCAAGGCAACTCCGACCGGGAGGTTGCCAAGCAATTGCCCGCCCAATAGCCACGCTCTTGGGTGGGCTTCTCTTTTGGGGCAGGGCTTGTCAAGCAAAGGATACTGTCTCCGGCCCCAGGTGAGGCCCGGCGAAGTAGTGCTGAAGCACTGGCACGCAAAGGATCTGAGCTGCAGGACATGATGGTTGCCCGCCAGGGGTCTGGCTTCTCTTCGAAGTCGGCGCTTGACCGCTCCATGATCGGGTCGGATGGAGAGGCATCCCACTCTTTTTTCCGAAGCTGCCAGTCTTAACTGACGTCCAGCCCGCCCGCGAGATTGCCTATCCGCTATTAGATGTGCGATGGATCATTCAAACGAACAGGGCCGCCGGGCGCTGACCAACATGACCTCAACCCTGCCATATCAGAGCGGGTCCAAGGCGGTTTGTCTTTGACAATCCTCCCCTTTGGACAATTCGCGCAAGTGCTTTCTTGGCGTACAATGGTCAAATGCGAGAAGATTGGCAGGCTGTACGAAATCCCGGCGCCAAATACGTGGTTTATCAACCTCCGGTGCGCGGCTTGCCATACTTGGCCGTGTTGTTCCGGTCTGATGATGAGCCGTGCGTTTTCGTATTCGAGACAGAAGAGGCTGCGATAGACTTCCTCACCTCGGAAGGAAAACCGTTGTTTCCAAGCTAACTAGTGCGGCGGCGACTTACGAAGTTTCCAGCGTTCTTTGGCTCTTTCGCTTTCCACCTTGCGACGCTCCGGTGTCCAGAAAGCTCGAAGCTTGGCTTGCACCTTTCGGCGAATATCAAGAGTCTTTTCATCTGTGAGGCCGGTCACTGTGCGCCCTCCGCGGAGGGCTGCTCGTCCTTCCGCGTCGGCGCTCTTCTTCAACGCACGGTCAAAGACTTCCTCAAACTGGTCGGATTCCGGTTCATGGGCGGCATTGTCGGTCACCAGGATTGCCTCGGTGCAATTGCCGGTAATCTGCCGGCCGGATGCGGTCATTCTTCAGCCATTCCATTCAGGCACGTCGCCGCTGACGATCAGCGTTCGGATCGCGCCATACTCATCGAGCGCTCTGGCCTCCAAGGCTTTCCCCTCCGGTCCTCGACGACGTATTTAGGATCGGTCTTAATGGTCCTCGTCATAGCGGCGCGCGCCGTCCTCAATAGGTTCGAAGCCCTGCATCGTCCTGATCTTGTTCACAGCAGCAAGCGAAACAGCCGTCCAGACATCTTCGATACTTTCGGCGACTTCGTACAGCGATTCGTCGAGATTACACTCGTCCATCTCTCCGGCCAGCTGTTCGAAGCGTTGAGCGGCTTTCTCGACCATCGCACAAATCTGGCCCGCCTGATCGATTGTCAACTCGGGATGGGCAAGCGCCTCGGCGACCTTCTTTGCCATGCTGGTTGCGAATTCGCCCTGCTCCTTTACCGTAGCCAGCCAGTCAACCATCTCGCCCTCTCTCGATTCACCATCGCGCCGGGGGCTAAAGCCGTCAATCACCGCTTCTTACGAGTGCGCACTTTTTACTGCCTCTGCCGCAGCATAGGCGGCGGCAACAGCGGTCTCGACGCGATTGTCTTTGTGCCCCCAACCGCTCGGAGATGACGCAGCGGTAAGCTCCGTCATCTCCAGTTCATGATGTATCCATTCAGATTCAGTGCCGGACGGCGGGCGTCTCCACAGAAAGACCGGTTCCGCGCCATGTCACATAGAGCTCGAGGGCCATCAACTGATCCGAGAAGGCCGCCGGCATTTCCGCCCGTGTGTCGCGGATACCACCACGGAAGCGCGAATGAAGCGAAACCATGGCTGCCTGCTGGAAGCGGTAAGTCGGGAAACCGTTGATCTGACCCTGACTTAAATGATCCGCACGAATATGCTTTCCCATGGCCGTTTCATGGCAGGACGCGCAGGAGAACTTGAGCTGCCCGGTCCTTGTGTAATAGGCTTTCTTGCCCTTGTCCCACCAGCTTTGCAGTTCACCATTGCTCAAATCCACGGAAACCGGCATGCCCAGTGACTGATGCTTGATATAGGATGCTCGCGGGGCCGCTCGAGTCCGTCACGTCCATCGGCTATGTCGATGCTGCCGGCGAGGCGCAGACACTCGCGGCCACGGTCTATGAGGAACACAAGGACGGCCTGGAGCCGTCGATCGCGCTCAAGCCGGGACAATCCTGGCCGGGTATTCTGCCCGGCTCGCGCATCACTGTCACGGCGGTCTTTGGTGGCGCGGTGCCTGAGGAGGTCAGTCACGCCATGTTGGTGTTCGTCGACAGCGCCTACCATGTCCGCGACAACGCTCCCCGTGAGAATTGGACTGTTCTCGACGTCCTGCTCTGCAATCACCGGCGAGGAGCTTGAGTTAGCCGGCTTTCTCGACCTCACCACCGTTCTCGGCCCAATCCTTAAAGGCCCCGAGGTTGTAGACGCGCTCGTAGCCCATATCCTGCAGCACCTTGCCGCTGAGGGCCGATCTGCCGCCAGAAGCGCAATAGACGATGATGGGACGATCCTTCCGGAACTCGGGATTGTGATAGGGCGTATCGGTGTCGGCGCGAAACTCGAGCATGCCACGAGAGACGTTGACCGCTCCTTTGACCTTGCCGCTTGCCTGGACTTCTGGTGCGTCACGGACATCAACCACCAGAGCATTACCGTCTGCAATCAGCTTACGTGCTTCATCCCGTGTGATCTTTGGCACAACAGAATTCGCGGCGGCCATCATCTCTTTCACGCTCGTCGCCATGGGGAACTCCTCTTTCGGCAGGGCGGCGGATTAGACCACAAGTTCTCTCCCACGAGTATGAAATTCCGCACGAAAGGTCAGTCGTCGTTGCTGGCGTTGAGGTCCTCGGGACGGGTGCCTTCCTGATCCACCGGAAGATAGCCTAATGCCCGTAGTTGGTCGCGCAATAGGGTCAAAATGGCATCGGCTTGGCTTAAAACGCCGTTCTGTTCCCTTCGCCAGTTGTCGAGAGCAACCAGCATCTCGTCATCGAGTGCCACTGGAATTTCATGAGGGAGCGGCGTAGCCATGACGTAGGATATTCCTACGATCTACCCATCACAAGCACAGCCTGGGCCTTTGCGGCAGTTCTTGTCTCTGGCGATGCATGAATTCCCGCAGGCCTTCCCCTTGGAGCAGGTCTTGCAGCATCCCTGAACCGGCTTTGGCTTCTCGGTCCACGGAATAGGCGGTCTGTCGATCAGTGTTGTTGATGCAGTGTAGGCGGGTAACAGTCCGCCAATAAGGAAGGCTGCCGCGAAAAGCAGCCGATAGATTTTCATCATTTCCTCCAAGCCCGCGCCGATCAAAGCACCGGGTGCATGGGGAGTCCAGCCTTTGGGAAATTGACATGGCGGCAAAACTCGGTGCCGGCGATCTCTATTACCGTGTCGCCTGCCAGAAGAAGCAGGCGGCGACAGATGAATTCGGCAATCCGGTGCCCGGCGGTGGAGCCTGGGCAACGCAATTCTCCGTGCGAGCCGCATACACCCATCGTCGCGGTGGCGAGGGCGTTCTGGCCGCGAGATTGGAGAATAGACAACTTCGCCTCATCCTCGCCGGCATCGTCCTGCTGGCTTTCCTCGTAATCGGCCTTGTCACCCTCTGGTATCGCGGCGAAACCATCGGCGCCCGCGCCGACGCCGTGCAGGCACGTGTAGAATTGACGGAAGCCGTCGCGGCCCTTGTCCCTGCCGATCTTAAGCGGGTGCTTGACCCGTGAGCCGTAGGAAGCTTCGAAACACATCCCAGGTTTTTCTCGATCCCGCCTGGGAAGACGTGCTGCAATCAATCGCAGCTGAACTGAGCATCGGCCGGAACGATCTGATCCGACTGATCGTCAAGGAATGGATGGAGGTGAACTCCTACTTGCCGGTGCATATGCTGGACGACGATACCGAACCGGACGGTGCAGCATGATCGGCGTTCCATCCCAGAATACCAGTATTGACAGCTGAAGTACGGAAGTAGGGCCTCCCAACCGGAACGAAATCCGATCTCAGCCATTAATCCGCGCTGACACTTGCCAGACCGCCTTGTGTCAGGAGCCCTGCCGCCTTTGATCCCCATGAGGCGGCGGGGCTTTTCGATGTTGAGGGGAACAAAACTTGTGCTGTGGTGTTTAGCTGCCGGTCATGTTCATGCTCCGATAGCGAACCCAAACTTCAAGATGCCCGTCACCCCCAAAGGTGGCGGGCTTTTTCGTGTCGAGATGCAACCGGCGGTGACTCGCCCTTCCCACGAACTGCGCTATGTTCATCCTATCGACGGTAACTGAAATGGCCGGCGTCGGCTGTGAGCGACAATCAAGCTTCCGCCCGTAATCTGGGGAGGAAGCTATGCTTCGCACCGCATTCTCCGCTCCTTATCTGGCGCCAGAAGACCTCGCCTTGCTGGCCCGCGTGCTTGCCAAGGTCCAACGCATGAACGTACCGCTATGGACCGCGACACCACAGCCGCCACTTTAATTCGGCTTTTCCAGTTCGGCGTCTGCGATGAAGAAGGGCTGATCGACGCCATGGCCCGGCACGAGCGGGCTTGATAATCATCGACCCTTGGTACCTCAAGAGCACGCGCTGAGCTGTACTTTTTTTAAGTTCCGGTCTGGCCGACTGAACCAATTGGCCAAAGCCCCGTTACCTCCGCTCGAAGCCTCACGACGGAGTGACCACATGAACAAGATAATGACCCTATGCGCCCTGGTTGCGCTCAGCGGGGCTGCTTATGCCCAAACTACGCCGACAACCACCGACCCCGAGACGCCGGCCGTGGCAACTCCAGAGACCACCAATCCGACAGCCCCGGTCGCGGGGGAGAACAGCTTCACCGAGGACCAGGCACGGGAGCGGTTTGAAGAAAAGGGATATAGCAGCATCGCTGATCTCAAGCTCGGCGAAGATGGCATTTGGCGTGCCAAGGCTGAAAAATCCGGAACCGCCGTCGAAGTCGCCCTCGATTACCAAGGGAACGTAACGGAAGGCGGCAGCAAGTAAACTCGCCGATCTTGCCCCCGAACAAGGACAACTCAGATGCAGACGATTACAGCACTATTTGACACCCATGCCGAGGCGCGCCGCGCGGTATCCGCCTTGGAAAATGAAGGCATTGCTAGCGACGACATCAGCATCGTCGGACGCAACGAGGACGATGATTCCAGCGCGTCCGAGGGCGCGGCGACAGGTGCCGGCCTCGGCGCTGCGGCAGGTGGCGCCGGTGGGCTGCTTGCGGGGCTCGGTCTCATGGCCATTCCCGGCGTCGGCCCGGTCGTTGCCGCGGGATGGCTTGTGTCGACATTGGCAGGAGCAGCCGCCGGCGCCGCCGCCGGTGGGGTCGCGGGTGGACTGATCGGAGCGCTGACGGACGACGGTGTGGATGAAGGGGATGCCCATGTTTATGCCGAAGGGCTGCGACGCGGCGGAACCCTGGTGAGCGCGCGTGTACCTGACGAACTTGCCCCAACGGCGCGCGCCATTTTGTCATCTGGAGCGGTTGATATTGCTCGGCGTCGTGATCGCTATCTAGACGAAGGCTGGACTGGTTTCGACGACACCTTACCCGACTACAGCGATGATGAAATAGAGGCGGAGCGTCGGCGCCTGCGAGACTTGGGCTGATTGACGTTTTCGTTTGGCCCGCCTCGATTTACCAGCGGCGGGCCATCATTCATTTGGGCCATCAAAATGGATGTTGAGGCCCGCCTCGAGTGCCTCTGTGGCAATATTGATCTTCAATTCGTCGTCCGCTAATTCCGGTTCCGAAAGAGTCCGGATTTCTCTCATCACGCTGGAGATGACCACCGGCCGATCTGGTGAGGCTTTCCGGAGATATGCTCTGATGGCATTGCGGATGTGATCGGGGAGAAGGTTTCTTTTTGGGTAGCTGGTCACGGCTCACTCCTCCGACCGCGTCGGACGCTTCTGTCCGGTGCGCTTGATGCGCCCACCCTTCAATTCAAAGACACCATCGACAGCCTCTCGGGCGAACTCATCCTGCAAGTCTCCCCAGCTTCCCAGAAGCCGGCCGCAAATGCTGCAATGGATTTCGGTATTTCCATCGGCCTTCTGGGGAATCAGCATCCGGATCGTGCCGCAGTCGGCACATTCCAGCTTACCATCGAGATAGCCCTTGGCCATCCCGCATTTTGCGCGCTTTCCGGCCACTAAGCGAATCATATTCGCCTGGGACTGGCCCAACTCTAGTGTCGTCGTCTGCGGAACCAATGTCCGCCGTTCGAGGTTGTTCGCAAGACTGTAAATTTGAACAGGGCAGAACCGTTAGTCATGAACCGGCAAAAGGCAAAAACGTTGGCGCTTCAAGGCAAGCCGCTATCTCAGGTTGGCGCGCTACCCTACCGGATGGGAAAAGGCGGACAACTCGAAGTCTTGCTCGTGACCTCGCGGAAAAAGAAGCGCTTCATCTTCCCCAAGGGCTGGAAGATGAAAGGAAAAAACAAGAAGGCCGCTGCGGCACAGGAGACCGTGGAAGAGGCCGGCGTGGTCGGAAATCTGCACAGGAAGCCGATTGGACACTATCACTATCGAAAATGCTTCGGAACTGTATCTGCGCCTGTTGCTGTGACGATGTTTGCGATGCGAGTTCGACGTCAACTTTCGAAATGGCCGGAGCAAGAGGAGCGCTCTCGCCGATGGGTGAGCCTCAAGCAAGCGGAAGCTTGCATCGATCGCGCCGGTTTGATCTCTTTCGTCCGTGCGGTGCGCAGGTCGCATTTAGCATAGCGCTTGTGCTTCTCCTCAGCGGGCCTTTTGCTTATTTGGGCTTGTCGGTTTCTCTACTATACCTGTCGTGATCATTGCCGTGGCGATCGAGCAGCCCGCGGACCTGATCCGTCGTTATTCCATTCCTTTCAGCGAGATGGCGGAACCCGTAGTCGTCATCATGAGCTAATGGGGGGCGCTCATGTTTTTCTCGCTTACTCTTGTCGTCGGCCATTTGCCTGCTCTCAGATCGCACGGAGCGCGTAAGCTGCGGCCCTCCGCGGACTAAAGCCGGCTGGCGCGTGCGAGGGGGGCTTGGGTCGTCGAGCCAGCCGGCACGGTTTTCCGTTGGAGGGTCTGCCGCAGTCCAATTTTGGCACACATGGCTGATACCTGTGATACGCACATCCGATGAATGGGATCCTCCAAAAGGATAAGTCAAACTTGCGGAGAACTCCTTGAGCGGATCTCGCAAATGACCTTCGTGAAGATCGAGCCGTAGCGGTGTCGCTCAGCGTATCGTCCCGGCTGCTCATGACGGGGGCTCTTTTGCGTGCTGCTCTCTATTTCTTGCTTGGAGCTTTGGTTTTGCTTCAGGCTTCGACGTTTGAAGGTGTTTGGCGGATTCGCTTCCCTTTTTGCTCAACGCCTCTTTACCGCCTGCCTTGGTCGTTTTGGCCATGTCTATGTGCTCCCAGTTTGCCGCCGCCGGAAATCAATTCCGCGGTCGAAAGATGGTTCCTCGGTGCGACTGATTAGGCGGGCTGGTCCGGATTCATCATATCGTCCATCAGAGCGCGAAACTCCCTCTCGGTCTCGTCGTCGATCGGCGGCAGGTTGCGTAGTCGGATCGCGGCGCGGCGCAATAGCGTGGCAACCTCGTTGAGCGGCACGTTCTCGATGTTGGCAGAGACCTCTTCGAGCCTCAGGATGAGGTCTTCACGGCTCATAGCGGGTTCAAAGGTCCTATCAGGCCCGAGTGGTCGGCGCCGTTTGTTGTTGCCGACGCGATGGAACTGCAGTTCGCCATCGAGGTCGCGCCTCAGCAGGGTCTTGGCATCTGCCGCGGATGCCCACCGCGCTTGGCCTTTTGAAGGACGGCAGTGCAAAGGACGTCGAAAAAGCCGAGCCGTTCGTCACCGGTGACGACCAGGCCAACTACTTCGTCTCGATCCTCAAATCGACGCCCTACCTTGCGGTTCTGGCCGTCCCGAAATGCTGGGCGAGGCCTTAGATATCGCCTCCGAAACCTATCGATATGCCGAGCCGCTGACCATTGCCGGCATCATCTTCCTCGCCCTGGCCCTGGTGATCTCCCAGGGCGTCAAATGGCTGGAAAAACGCCTGGCCGCCTCAACGGCGAGATGAACAGCCCCTGGAGCATGAGCATCATGAACCTTCCCTTCCAGAAAGACCGTCTCTTCATGCCCGACACGCCTGAGAAACGCGCCGTCGAGATCACTGGCCTGCACAAATGGTACGGCGCCTTCCATGTGCTGAAGGATATCAGCCTGACCGTCCGCCAGGGGTCCCGCATCGTCATTTGCGGACCGTCCGGCTCGGGCAAGTCGACCCTGATCCGCTGCATCAATGGCCTGGAGGGCTATCAGTAGGGCACCATCGTGCTTGACGACACAAGGCTCGGCGAAAATGCCAGGCTCACCGCGCTCGCCCGCCGGCAGACCGGCATGGTGTTCCAGAGCTTCAACCTGTTTCCGCATCTCACCGTGCTTTCCAACTGCACGCTCGCCCTGCGCAAGGTGGCGGGCCTCTCCCGCGCTGAAGCCGAGGGGCTGGCGCAGCATTATCTCGAGAAGGTCCACATTCCCGAACAGGCGCACAAATATCCGACCCAGCTGTCAGGCGGCCAGTAGCAGCGGGTGGCCGTCGCCCGCGCGCTGTGCATGAACCCGCGCCTGATGCTGTTCGACGAGCCGACCTCAGCGCTCGACCCGGAGATGATCAAGGAGGTGCTGGACGTCATGACCGCCCTTGCCCATGACGGCATGACTATGATCTGCGTCACCCATGAGATGGGCTTTGGCCGCGAGGTTGCCGACGAGGTCGTGTTCATGGACCAGGGCTGCATCGTCGAGCAGGCCGCCCCGGCCACCTTCTTCTCCACACCCAGCCATCTCCGAGCCCGCACCTTCCTCAACACGCTGCTGCATTGAAGGAATGACGTGGAAACAGTGCTTTCCTCTTGGAGCTTGGCGTCAGCGATATAAAGACGTATGGCCGCGACTGACTTGGGATCCACCCTTCCAAGAATCATTCAAAAGAAGGTAGGAGCTTCCGCACCGATATGGATACATTGCCCGGCCCGCTGCTATCACCGCCGTTTCCAGAGTGCCATTAAAGCGCATAGGTCAAGCAGCTACAAGGAAACCATATTTGTCCCTTGTCTTAAATAGGCGAGGATACTGAATGCCGTGCTGCCGGAGGTTCGTGGATTGTCCGCGCTTGGGAGCGACGTGATTTCAAACCGGAATCCACCCAGCGTATTTTGGGATTCGACGACGTGCCGATTGTGACTGGCGCCAGGGTCGGCCACCAAGGTGACCGTCGTCTCGTCGAATCCGTTTGCCGCGAGCGCGATGGTTGCAGCCACATTGGCGTTCTTCGGATAAAGCCTGGCGACATCCCGGGCCGTGCCTGTGAAGAAGCTGGTCGGCTCCTCCACCTTGTCCAGGTCCACGCATTGTTCTGCATGGGTTCCTCGCCACGCCTTGGTTGGCTTGATCCCTTCATAATGCACCGACTGCTTCCCCGCAGCGCGGGCCGTCAACAGGGCATCGAGAGCGCCGATAGCGCCGCTGACAACATGGACACTTGCCTCGTGACTGCGTGCGCTCATGAGCAATTCGCCGCGTAGATCGTCGTCGGCCAAGGCGCCGGAGGAGACGATTGCAAGGGTGCGGCCGCTGCGGGCCACGTCGAGCGCGAACTGCTGGACAGCCGAATGCCCTGCCGCCTCTATGACGAGTTCAACATCCGCATCCAGTTCGTCGATCGACGATATGAACCTGGCGTTGCCCCAGCGATAGTCGGGATTGTCGAGGTACCCCGCCCTCACGAGGATATTTTTGACCTCAAAATCCTCCGCATCGGGCTGGATGGCGCTGACCAGCGTGCGGGTGATGCCGCCAAAGCCGATGATCGCAACGGGTCTTCTCATTTTCCGTCTGTTCCAAGTTTGTCACTGAAGATCGATGACAGTTCGTTTGCCGCTTCAAGCAGCGCCGCCTCGACCAGTTCTTCGTCATGTTCGCGGATCCTGTTGCTCGGGGCCACAATGGAAACGGCGTAAATCACGCCGATCTGCGGCAAGTGGACCGGGGCCGCGATCGCCATCAGGCCACGGTCGATTTCCTCGCGGCAATAGGCAATGCCGACCTGTTTTATGGACCGGTATTCCCGTTTGACGAGCGTGGGAGAAGTGAGCGTCAGGTCAGTGAGGGCGGGCAGGGGGCCGCTCAGCACCCTGTCCCATTCATGCTCGCTTCGAAACGCGAAAATCGCCTTCGCCGACGCGGCGGCATGCGGTGGCATCACGCGGCCTGGATTGACGAAGCCATGCGCATCCTTGGCGGGCGTGACCATCACCACGGTCTCGACGCGGTCTTCCCTGAGCATGGACAGAAAAGCGGTTTCCTTGAATTTTTCGGCCAGGCGATGCAGCACCACCTGCGACAGCAACACGATCTGGTCCGGGTCCACCGCACTGCCGAGCAAGCGGCGAATGCGCCCACCAAGCACGTAATGGCGCCGGCCCTTGCCCGCGGCTACATCACCGTCGTCAGAACCGGAGCCGGAGAAATTTATGCAATCAGCCTTCGATAGGCTGGCAAGCAATCGGTGAACGGTCGCTTTGGGCAGGCCCAATGCGGAATGGATCTCGCTGAAGGAAAGGCCTGCCGGATGACGCGCGACCAACTCGATGAGCTGCAACTGTCGCTCCAGGAGGTCGCGCCCTCCAGCCGCATCTGTTGTCATCTCCCCCTCCATGTTTGGTCCAGCAGGCTTGACCTCAAAAAAACCGCTTGACGCTAAATGAGAATGAACTTTAGTTTGTTCCGGTAGTCAATAGCAAAGTTTCGTATTACGGAACTAACAAGATTGTATTAGTGGCCGGCCCGACATGTGCCGGACAGGGAGGTAATTCGTGCAGGTTTCCAAAAGCATCATCAGTGCGGCTGCGGCCGCATTTGTCGGAGTGGTCGCAACGTCAGCTTCCTCGCTTGCCGAAGACGCAGAGGTGAAGCTGCGGCTGTCACACAATTTGCCGACCAACAACGCGCTTCACTATGGCGTTCTCGAACCCTGGGCCAAGTCGATTGCCGAGGCGTCGAAAGGGTCCATCAATATCGAGATCTATCCGGCGCAGCAGCTTGGTCCGGCAAAGGACCATTACAATATGGCCCGCGACGGCATTGTCGACATTGCCTTCTATCTCGTCGGTATCGAGCCAGGCCGCTTCCCGATCGTGTCAGCGGCCGAGATTCCTTTCATGGTTTCCGACAACGGCAAGGGCTCGCGCGCGCTGTATGAGTGGTACCAGTCTTACGCGGCCAGCGAGATGGCCGATGTAAAGGTCTGCGCCATGTTCTATGACGGCGGCGGCACCATCCATTCCAAGAAGAAGATCGAAGTGCCGGCCGATCTTGCCGGCCTGAAGATCCGTTCTCCCAACGTTATGGCGGCGGAGCTTTACCGCCTCGCCGGCGCCTCGCCGGTGCAGATGTCAGCCAACGACGCTGCCGAGGCCGTCGAGCGCGGCGTCGTCGATGCCATCTCGTTCCCCTGGAAGCTCGTGCAGGCGCTCGGTGCCGACCGGGCGCTGAAATTCCACATGGATACGACGCTCTATTCGCTCGGCACGGCGATCCTGATCAACAAGAGCTCCTACGACCGGCTGTCGGATGCACAGAAGGCGGTGGTCGACAGCCACTGCAACGCCGACTGGTCGGAACGCTTGCCCAAGGCGTGGACCGACTACGAGTATGAAGGCCGCGGTGTCCTGCTGCAGAACTCGGAGCACACGATCAATCCGATCTCGGACGAGAACCTGCAGGAGTGGAAGAAGCTCGCTGAAGGCGTCAAGGCAAAGTGGGCGCAGGACGTGGCTGCCAAGGGCGTGGAAGGCGAGAAGGTGTTTGGTGAATTGACCGACCTGCTTGCCAAGTACAAAGCCGCCTACTGATAGCCATCTATCGACCAGGGAAGGAGAAGCGCCATGCGCAAATGGAAGCTCTTGCTGGAAACCATTCCTGCAATCCTGCTGCTGTTCATGGCGTTTCTTACCACGGTTTCGGCGGTGTCACGCTATCTCATCAACACACCTGTGCCGGACGAGTATGAAATATCGCGCATGCTTCTGGGCATCGTCGTCTGCTGGGGCGTGGCAGCGGCCTTCTACTACAACGATCACATCTACCTCGACGTGATGTGGGGGCGTATGAGCACCCGCGCCAAATTAATCCTGACCCGCATCGGCACGCTGCTCAGCCTGCTGATCATGGGCAGCTACTCGGTAGCGCTATGGTTCAAGGTGCTGGATACGATGCGGGCCGGCATCCTCACCATCGATCTTGGCGTGTCCGTCTGGGGCTTTCAGTTCGCAGCCTGGCTGGGGACGGTGGCCGCAGTCATCATTCTCTTGACGCAGATGATCTGGCCTTCGACGCGCGCCCTCCAGGAACACCCCCTCGAACAGGCAATCTGACCTGCCGGGAATACTCGATCCTCAGATCGTCAGAGACATAAAATGACCGACACAAATCTCGTAATGGCCGTGGGCTTCGGGGCGATGTTCCTGCTGTGCGCGCTGCGCGTGCCCATCGGACTTGCAATGGGTGCTTCCGGCATGCTGGGATTTGGCCTGCTTACCGGCTTCGAGCCGGCATTTCCGGCTGGTCTCCCATTCGATCATCGCCACCTTTTCCGACTACACGATGGGCCTCATCCCGCTGTTCATCTTGATGGGTGCGGTTGCGGTGGGCTCCGGCATCAGCGGCGATCTTTTTCGGGCAGCGCAATTGTGGTTCGGCGGCTTCAAGGGCGGCCTGGCGGCGGCGACGATCGCAACCTGCGGCGGGTTCGCGGCGATCTGTGGATCCTCGGCCGCAACGGCTGCTACCATGACCCGCGTCGCCCTGCCCGAAATGCAGCGCTATGGTTATTCGCAGCGCCTCGCAACCGGCGTCATCGCCGCTGGCGGCACACTCGGCATCCTCATCCCTCCCTCCATTGCGCTTGCGATCTACGGCCTGCTCACCCAGCAGAGCCTCGGCCTGCTGTTCATGGCCGGTATCCTGCCGGGGATCGTGGCGATCCTTTTCTACATGGCCACCGCCAAGATCTGGCTGATGGTCCGGCCCCAGGATGCGCCGTCGGGCTTCGTTCCGCCCTTGCGCGAACGGATGCTCAGCCTGACCAAGCTAAGCCCTATCATGCTGCTCTTCGTGCTGGTCATCGGCGGCATCTATGGTGGCTTTTTCACCCCGACCGAAGCCGGCGCCATCGGCGCGACGGGCGCCATCATCATCGCCTTCACGCTCGGTGATTTCTCGATGGAGCGGCTGTCTTCATCGCTCACCGAAAGCGTGCGCACGGCGGCGGCAATCCTCATTATCCTCGCCGGCGCGCTGCTGTTCGGCTATTTTCTCACCATCACCCAGACGCCGCAGAAGGTCGCGGAATTGCTGATTGCGGCCGATCTCGGGGCTTACGGCACGCTTGCCGTGATCCTCGCGGTCATGCTGCTTCTGGGGTGCGTGATGGACGAGACGGCGGTCGTCATCGTCACCATTCCGATCATCTATCCGATCATTACGCAGCTCGGATTCGACCCGATCTGGTTCGGCGTCATCGTGACGATGACGGTTGAAATCGGGATGATCGCCCCGCCCTTCGGATTGAACGTGTTCGTCATCAAGGGAATCTCGAAGGACACCGATCTCTGGGAAATCTACAAGGGAGTGACGCCGTTCATCATTGCCGATCTCCTTCGGCTGGTGGTGCTGATCGCGTTTCCGTCGATCGTCCTGTTCCTACCCAATCTGTTCCGCTGACGCCGGCGCGGTCGGGAAGCGATTGATCGAAACCAGACAGGGACACACCCACAGAGAGAACGTGTCTCGAGCCTTCCGCGCACGGACAGGCTAAAAGATCAGGAAGAGTGCTTTGCCTTTTGCGGAAATAAAGAACGGTCGCTTGTATTACGAGGAGCATGGGGCCGGAGAACCTTTGCTTCTTATACCGGGCCTTGGTGGCGTGGGGGCGTTCTGGCGGAGCCAGATCGAATGCCTGGCGCAGAGGTTCCGAGTGATCGTCCATGACCATCGCGGCACGGGGCGGAGCGAGACTTCGACCAGCCAGTATTCCGTCGCGCTGATGGCGGACGACGTGCTGGAACTGATGAACCATCTGCACCTCGACACTGCGTCCATCCTCGGCCATTCCACCGGCGGGGTGATCGCCCAGACCATCGCTGCCTGGCACCCCAAGCGCATCGGTGATCTCGTTCTCAGCGCATCCTGGGCATATGGCGATCCTTATTTCAGAAGCCTGTTCAAGCTCAGGCAGACAGTGCTGAAGAGCGTGGGCATCGAGGCATACGAGCAGTTTGGGCGCCTGCTGCGGTATCCTCCCTGGTATTTCGAACGCAACCCCGAGGCCCTCACGCCGACGGTGCCCGGCGAAAGCGGCACGGTCGAGGTGATTTCCAACCGCATTAATGCGTTGCTGGATTTCGATTCCCGCGGTTTCCTGTCCCGGATCAGCGCACGGACCCTCATCATCGGCGCGCTCGACGATGCTGTGACGCCTCGCTATCTGTGGGACGAACTGGCCGCAGGCATTGGCGACGCCAAGGTCGTCACGCTCGCGACGGGCGGCCATTTCTGCCCGCAGACACAGCCCGAATACTATAACAAGCACCTGCTGGATTTCCTTGCCAGCTCTTCCTCGCGCAATTGACCGGACTTTCAAGGATCAGGGATATGACTATGTGGAAAAGCAAAGAAATGCCCGAAATACTGAGGGCGATCGCCGAATTCCGAGAGTTCGGTTTCCTTGAGCGGATTCCACAATGGGAAGAGCGGCTGCGCGTGAATGAACTCGAATTGAAGGAGTTCATGGCCGCTCCGCATGTCGAGGCGGAGCTGATCTCGACCGCGCCACGGCCGCAGCGGCCCGATGCTCCAAAACCCGCCGACGGACCTGTGGCGGAAGCCGCCTCTGACACGGCGCGCGGCATGGCAGAAAAAGTTCGTCGGCGCCAGATATCCGTGTCCGAGATCGCGCAGGCCTATATCGAGCGGGCCGAAGCCACTGCCGACATGAACTTCTTCACCACGTTTGATGCCGATCTGGTCCGCAAGGAGGCGCGCGAGCTCGATGAAAGGATCGCAAAGGGCGAAGACCTTGGGCCGCTGGCCGGCGTGCCTGTGCCCGTCAAGGACTACATGTTCGTTCGCGGCTATCCGCGTACCGGTGGCACGCGCGCGATGGCGGCAAGCACCGGACACGACGATGCCGAAGTTGTGGCCAAGGTGCGTGCATCCGGCGCGCTGATTGGCGGAATGACCAATCTACATGAGCTTGCCTACGGCGCGACCGGGATCAATCCGCATTTCGGCCGGGTCGGCAATCCGCATCATCCCAACCGCATCGTGGGCGGTTCAAGCTCGGGATCGGCAGCCGCCGTCGCCGCCGGCCTTTCGCCGATCGCCGTCGGCTCCGACACGTCGGGATCGATTCGCATCCCGTCGACATTCTGCGGCGTGACTGGTTTCAAGCCGACATATGACAGCATCAGCAGGGCCGGAGTGATGCCGCTCGCCTGGTCGCTCGACCATCTCGGGCCTATCGCCAGCAACGTGCGCGACGTGGCGCTGCTATTTGCGGTGATGGCGGACAAGGCGCCGGAAGACTACGTTCCGGAAGCCAACCTCAAGGCAGGCCACATCCGCTTCGGCAAACCGGCGAACCATTTCTACCACGAGGTCGACTCCGAGATCATCGGGCGGATCGAACGCGTGATCGAAGCGCTCGGTGACCAGGGCCACCAAATTATCTCGACCAGGCTTGATGGTGTCGAAAACTGCCTGCCGATCCATGTACAGACCGTGACCGCCGAGGCTTCCCAGGCCTATTGGCTGCCTTTGATCGAAAAACCGGAAGTGCTGGGTGAAGATGTCCGGGTTCGCCTCGAGGTTGGGCAGTTCCTGGCAAGTGTCGACTACATCAAGGCACAAAGGATGCGCACGGTTCTTCGCGACGTGCTTCAGGCGGCGTTCAGCGAGGTCGATGTGCTGATCACGCCAACCGTTGCAGTTCCGGCTCTCGAGATCGGTGCCACCGACGTCGTCATCGATGGCATCAGACGACCGCTCCACCCCGCGCTCACCCGGTTCACGACACCGTTCAACCAGTCGGGCCTTCCTGCAATCACGCTGCCTTGCGGGTTCAACTCGGACGGACTGCCGATCGGCCTTCAACTCGCAGCCGCCTATGGCGACGATGCCCGGCTGCTGCGCATCGCCGCCGAAGTCGAGCGGGTCATTGCGACGCTTTAGAAAAGAAGGGAGCGGGCAGGGCCTGTGCTGACGTTGTTCAATTCCTTGGCTCGGAGTTGATCGGACCGGCAGACCTCAGGCAGACCTGGATGAGACTGTCGAGGCGGCGTCCCTCTTCGTCGGCTCGCTGCGCATCGCTCATACGCGCTTTCGAACTCGACCGTTGTGATACTCTCGATCGCGGCCGCAGAAATGACAAGCGGCCCGATCGAGCTGCCGAGCGGGCCGATGACACCCTTGAAGGGCGATCGAAGGCATCGAGCGATGCGCGCCCTGAGCGCTGCGCAGAAGGCATGATTTCAGCAGCAGCGACTTCCTTCGTTACTCAAATGGTTCGGTAGACAGGCCAAGCTTGGTCCAAATCGCAACCAAATCAGCTTTTGTCTCTCTCACGCGTATCCGAGGCGCGCTGGCTCCTGTTCCGAACAAAAGCATCGATTTAGCTTTCTCGTTGTCAAGAAGAGCGGCGCGGTCCTCGCAGTCATCTACCTGTTCTGCACTTATCAGCATCGCCATGCCGCCGGGAGATGTCAGTCGGGCGAGTGTCAGCTCCGAAAATCTATCAATCAATACCATCAAAGAGTCTGCTGGGAAGATTCGAAATCCAGCGCCCCAAATACAACTCACAGCTTCGGGCGATTCGTCCCGCTCAACGTCGGTGGCGTCCCGGATCACATATACCGAGCTGGGGCTGACCTTCTCATCACTCCCCCGCGGCATATTCACCTTTATGCTCATCTGCCTCTCCTGTGCATGGCGGAAATGGGCGACGGTGAGGTCGTCGTCGTGAGCATAGTCAAATAGGGTGGAGCCCGGCGAATCTAGGGGGCATCACGCCGGGCCCCTCTGGCATATGCCACTGGCGACCAGGCCGTTATGATCTGAAAAACTGCCGTCAAGGTGTTAGCCGGGAAAACGTTCTGCGGCCTCATCTAATGGAAGTAGAGATCTGGCAGGTATCGTCATGTTCGGGGAGACGGTGAGCAAAATTGCTATATGGCCATGTCCATGATGGTTGCACACTCAGCTAACCTGGCCCGTCGTCTCGCCCAAGGCGGCGGGCTTCTTTCTTTTTTCTAGCGCTCGTGGACAAAGGTTGACTGGGGACTCCTGTTTTGATTCAAGGCTGCTATTTGGAGGCAGCCTTGGGCGAACGGATTGGTGTGACGGACGAGGAGTGGGCGTTGATCGGCCC
>NZ_RKST01000045.1 GCF_003934165.1 Borborobacter arsenicus
CCTCAAGATTGCGCTTCAACAGCCGCAATCCTTCAAAACAGAAGCCTCAACCGCAAACCGACCTGCCAAATGCCGCGTCAGCGGCTTCGTTCAATCCCGTTTATGGGTACGTGACCTAGGGTTCTGGAGCTAATCGGGAACTGCGACGATCCCGAAAAGCTGAGATCATGGATCAGGAACGCCCGGGACAAGGGCGAGACGCGCGTCGCCTATGCCGCATTCCGCAGGCTGGTTTCGGTTCTGCCGAAGGAGAAGCCTGGAACCGTGGAGCATGATTTCTGGCAGACGATATACGCATTCGAGCACGTCCTGTCTGAAGAGCGGGGAAAGACCACCCGGCTCGCGCATACAAGGCAGAAAGTCGCAAGGGTGGGAGTGACGCAGACTCTTCAGGGCTGGACCACCAACAGTACCAACGGTTTCGCTATGCTGCTGGAGCGGAACATGCCAGAACTGACCGGCGAGGCTATCGTCCTTCGACACGAGGGCCAATTCGACGTGGAGGTCGTTGCGGCGACAAGGCGGCGACTGGTGGGGGCGGGTATAGATATTGCCTCGCTTCCCCGCCCTCTATCCGCGGAATGACGGCCCGCAAGAGGGCCGGCGGTCTCCAGTTGCCACCGATCGTGGCGCGCGAATGGCGCGGAGAAATCGTGGGTGCCCCCGGTATCAATTTCGGCCAGGTGGTTCAGCCGGGTCCACCTCGCCAATCGGTTGAGTTCACCTACATTATACTTCCCGCAGCACTCCGAATGTCGAACTCGGCGTTTACGTGGCCGGGCGTTATCATGATCATGGCGCCCACGCCCATGAAGACGGAGTTCCCTGACGCGGGTGCACTGTTCCAGACCAAGCGCCTGCTCTCTCTGAGTCTCTCGTTGGAGGTAACCAGAGCGCAGTTTTCCGACATACTGCCGCGCATCGAGGCACGGCGGTCAGGGAGTTTCATTTCACCATCGAGGAGGAGGTTGATGGTATCTGGCCGGTACGAAGCTGGGGCATGGCGGATACGTGGCGCGGGCAAAGGATTGATCCATACAGAGTCTGTCAAACTTCCGTATGAATGCTTCCTGTAGCGCTTTGTCAGTCAGTAGAGCAGTCCCAAGGTATTGGCATCGCCCAGCGTTCACTCATCGAACAGTATGTCCGGAACGGTCAACTGGTCCGGCTCTTCGACTTCGATTGCCCTTCAAACAAACTGATTGCTTTATTCTATCACGAAGCTGCAGAAAACCGCCCGGCTGTAAAGGCCTAAGCAACTGGATGCATGACTTAATAAAATCCGAGAGTTGTGATGCACAAGAATTTCGCAATTCAGAGATAGGGGCGCTCCGTGCTTGACCTGGTCGGAGTCATAGCACCAGCCGGGTCCGGTATGGCGGCATTGGCCTTGACGTGATCCATTGCCGCCTGCGCCCGATCGCGATGCAACTCGGATTGGCGCGCAAGCTCGCCGCCATCCTGCACCGCAAGATCACTGCACGTCCATCAGGAGTGATTGGATGCGGTCATACAATTCCCTTGCAACCCGTACGCCGTATTTCATACTGCGTTCCCGCGCCTCATAGCGTCGCTGCGAAGGCAATCGGGCTGCTTGATCGGTAAACGCCGCAAACAGGGCTTCAGCGCTTTCGTGATTGGCAGTGCTGGTGCCACCGCCTAGCAATTCGGGATCGAAAGCGATGATCAGCTCGCCATGGCAGGGAGCGGCTTTGATCCCGCCATCAAACGCCATGGATTGCATACTCGTCATGTCGCCGATCAAAGGGCCGGCGAGCAGTTCGATCATGGTCGACAAGGCGGACCCCTTGTGGCCGCCAAATGTAAGCATGGCGCCGGACAATGCCACAGCGGCGTCGGTGGTCGAATTTCCATCCGAATCAACCGCCCATCCAGCCGGTATCGGCTTGCCGCCAATCTTGTGCAGGGCGATGTCTCCGCGAGCTATTGCGCTGGTTGCAAAATCGAAAACATAGGGCCTCTCCTTGCCGCGTGGCCAGCCGAAGGCGATTGGGTTGGTTCCCAACACCGGCCTGGTTCCACCGGCCGGAGCGACCCAGCTATGACTCGGCGTCATGGCGATCGCCGCCAGTCCGCGCTCGGTCATCGCCTCGATTTCGGGCCACAGAGCCGAAAAATGAAAGCAGTTGTTGATGGCGAGGATGCACACTCCAACCGACCTCGTCTTTCGCTCCACAATCGAAAGCGCCCGATCAAACGCCAGCAGCGAATAGCCATAGGCAGCATCCGCGTGAACGACGGCCGCCGATGTTTCCACGATGTTGGGGACCGCATCGGGTACAAACTTCGGGCTTTTTATCGTTTCGACACATCCAGGCAGCCTGTAGAGACCATGCGAGAAACACTCGTCTCGCTCTCCGGCGGTTATGACCCGCGCTACGGGCTCCGCCTGCTCGGGCGACAAGCCCGCATTCAGCAAGACCTGCAAGGCCATGTGAAATACGTCATCGACACCAACCATGACATGGCTCGTGTCATTTTGTCGGATTGCGATCCCAGTCATGTGAATTCCATCTTGTTCGTCATCAATTCCAGTTGGCGGATAACAGAACCACTCCGACCGTCTGCGGATCCTTGCAGGCATTCCACGGCAAGGTTGCGCGGAAACGGCACCGCTAAAGCCGCATATAGGCCAGACGAAGCCGGCCCGCATACCGATCAAATCCGCAAAACACCGATACGAGGGCGTATCGTGACGCAGCCCAAACAGCTGCCGATATCCCGCGTCGACCGGATAGCAGACGGCACGCACGCACTATTCCAGAGACGATCTCTTCAGGCTCAAAATCTCACCAAAACATTCGGCCGGTTGATCGAACCAACTCCGGTCTTTCAACTTCTGCCTGACCCTTTGATTCAATCCGCCCTTGGTCTCATGCTCTGCAGGGAGATTATCCATCTCCGTCTCGCTCGTCGAATAAGCCGTGCTGGATAGTGCGAAAAGCATCGCCCTGACATAGGTACTGGCATTTTCGTCGGTCACTCCCCGCCGGCCAAGCCAGGCAATCAAGGAGTTCTGCAATTCAAAATAAGTGGACATAAACCCGCTGACGCTACCCATCGCGAGGAGTTCACTCTCGCTCTCGGGCACCACCAGGTGACCCATTCCCTCGAAAAGCTGCAAGATTTCCGGTATGCCGGGATAGCAAATAATAGGCCCCTCGCACCTTGCAATCGAAGGAAGCGGAAGAACACGCCCGACCGTCGACAGGGGAGCAAGCTTTGCGAGATCCTGCACTGACAGTCCGGTCACAAAACTGATGACGATCTGACTCCGATGAAAGGAAATACCGGCCAGGGCTTCTTCGACCTGCGTTGGACGCGTCGCAATAAAGACGATATCTGAATTCGCCGCGACTTCCGCATTCGGGGCACGCTTGATCCTTGCGAAACGCCGTTCAATGTCACGGGAGACCGCCTCGGAGCGATTTGAGACCAGGATTGTATTGTCCTTTCCCGCACGATCCAGCCCCTCAACAATTGCCTTCGTGATGGCGCCTGTTCCAATAAAGCCTACCCGCATCATAAATCTCTGAACCCAAACTATCGTCAAATATCTCTGTTTTTAAATAATGCTTATGCGCGTCTAATGACTGATTACCTTCCTCAGGAAAGTCTGCGCTCTAGACGACGCGTTCCCACCAAAGAAATCATTCTTCGCGACGTCGTCCACTATTTCGCCCTTGTCCATAAAGACGATGCGATCGGCCACCGACTTCGCAAAACCCATTTCGTGCGTAACGCACACCATCGTCATCCCCGCTCTTGCCAACTCGACCATCACGTCGAGGACTTCCCCGATCATTTCAGGATCTAGGGCGGAGGTCGGCTCGTCGAACAACATGACTTGAGGATCCATAGCCAACGCGCGCGCAATCGCTATGCGCTGCTGCTGTCCTCCGGAGAGTTGGCTTGGATATTTGTCCTTCTGTGTTGTCAGCCCAACTCGCTCGAGAAGAGCCAGCGCCTTGTCTGTTGCCTCCTCTCTGGTTCTGCGCATCACCTTCTCCTGGGCGATTGTGATGTTGCGCAGGACCGACAGGTGCGGAAACAGTTCGAAATTCTGGAAGACCATGCCGACCGTGCGCCGCACACTCGGAAGATCCGCATGTTGGTCGGTCAGGTTAAATCCCGCAATCGATATGAACCCGTCATGTACCGCCTCCAGGCCGTTCAAGCACTTTATCAGTGTTGATTTTCCTGATCCCGATGGCCCGCAGACAACCACAACCTCACCTGAATTGACTGACAGGTTGCAGTCACTAAGGACCTTGAAGTCGCCATATGACTTCGAGACATTGCGGACATCAATGACCATATTATCCGTTCCTACCATTGGACGACCTTCCCTATCGCTATCCCTGCTCGGCAAGTGAAACGTTTGTCTTGTGGCCTCGACTGACGCGCGCCTCTATCCTTCTTTGCGCAAAATCCCAGAGAGTGGTAAGGGCCAGATAATAAATTGCAGCAACAGCAAATAACTCGAGAACCATAAACTTTTCTTGTATAAGAATTTGCGTTCTTCTCAGAAGTTCTTCCATCGATATCACAGACGTTACCGACGTCATCTTGAGAAGGCTGTTAATGGAATTACCAAGAGGGGGTATGATTATCCGAAAAGCCTGGGGCAGAACGACATACAGCATGACCTGATAGTTGCGGAAACCAAGAGCTCGGGCTGCATTCTGCTGACCTACAGGTACGGCGCTTATTCCGGCGCGTATAATTTCGGACAGATAGGCCGCCTCGTTGAGCGTCAATCCGATCAATGCCGCCTGTATGACGGTAAGTCTTATCCCCATTTGAGGCAGGCCGGTATACAGGACAATCAACTGCACCAATAAGGGCGTACCCCTGAACAGCCATATATAAACCGCGGCAAACGTCGAAAAAGCCCTGACATTCGACATGCGCAGCAAAGCTATGATCAGTCCAAGCAGCAAGCCGAGCAGGATCGCCGCTATTGTCAGCCAGATCGTGGTCACGGCGCCCTGGAAAATATATTCATTTGAGAGATACGAGAAAAATCCTTCCCAGCTCCACATCTGGCAATCCTCTCTTTTTTACGCTTAGTACTTCGGCTTTTCTCGTAATATGCACGCCAAAATCGGGCGGCATACCGGCAACTGACCGCGTGAAACATATTGCGGCCAGTTGCCGTTATTTTTGCCCTAGTTTATGTCCGGGCCCTTCAGGAGAAATTCTCCCGGCAGAAGCTCGATCCCATAGGGCCTGTATAGTTCGGCAAGGGAGCCATCCGTCTTCATCTCGTTCAGCTCCCGAACAACTGCCTGAGCCAGGGCCTTATCCCCGAATGCCAGCGATGCGGGCGTTGCGAACAAGCCGGACAGGACACGGGTAAAGTCGCCGCGCTGCTGATAGTCATATCCAACGGCATCCATTGCGGCCACGGCATCCACCTGGCCGGAGCGCAGCGCCTGGAAAGCGGTCGCATAATTGTCGAAGGTCTGGATGTTTATGCCTTTGCGGCCCGAACCCTCGAACTCGGCATGCAAGTCGCGCAGTCTGCTTTCCTCAAATCCGCCGATCTCGACGCCGATCGCCTTGCCGCTCAAATCGTCCCGGGAGCCGATTCTACCGTCACCCACCTTGGTGGAAATGCTGAGGGCCTGCTTCTCATAGGGGATCATATAGACGCGCTTGGCACGCTCAGCGGTGTAAAATATCGGCGCGATAGTCACATCCCACCGATCCGCCTCCAGCCCAGGAATGTGGACGGAAAACTCGGCGCTGATGAATTCGCTGTCCATGCAAAGTCTTTTGGAAAGCGCGTTCGCAAGGTCGACGCGGAGCCCCTTCAGCACGCCTGTACTGTCGGTGAACTGATAGGGAGGAACAGTGGGATTGGCGACATAGGTAATATGCCCCGGCTTGATGACCGATGAATCGTCAATGGACCTTTCACACGCATTTATTGGTGCGGCCATCAATGCCAATGCGGCAGTGACGCCGAAAAGGGTCGAGCAGAATTTGATTTTCATTTTTTCCTCCGGTTGATAAGACTTTACTTACATGTTAATTGGTTCATCCAATCGAAAAACAACATCATCAAGCTTCTGTGAGAGCGGCGCGTACCTGTTCCTGATCAACGGGTCGTGTCCCGGGATGATATGATCTTTGGAATCGGCCAATGAATTCAGCCGTGCAAAGCTCTCCATCATGGCTGTAACGTTAGCCACGATGGGAAATGGAGAGTTAGTCTCGAAATTTACATAAAAATGCGTGGAATCACTGGCGAGGAGGACTTGCCCGCGCTTGGTAGAAACACGGACGCCCTGAAGGCCCAAAGTATGTCCGGGGAGCGGGTGCAGAGAAACGCCAGGAGCAAGGGCGCTGTCGCCAGCGTGGAATACGACCCTGCCACCATAGAGCAGATCGATGAATTCCTTGATGTGGTCAGGCGAATAGGCCGAATTCAGAAACTGATGAGCCATATTCGGGCCGGTTGCGTAAGCTGCCTCACGCTCCTGAATATGAAACCGAGCGGACGGGAACGCAGACAGCGATCCGGCATGATCGAAATGAAGATGTGTCAGGATAACGTCGGACACGCTTGCGGGATCGACTCCCAGCATCCGCACTGCATCCACCGGATCACAGAAGAATTGTGGATCCCATACGCCGCCGGACGCCTGACGCCGGACCGCCGCTTCTGCTTGCGTGAAGCCGGTATCGACAACAATAACCCTGGAACTGTTTTTGATTAGCCAGAAATAATAGTCTATTGGTGATTCTTTGCTGCTGCCGCCCTGGCTCCATGCGTTTACTATGAAATTCTCGCTGGAATATCGATTTCCACGCGTAGCGTAACGAATGGCATACAACTCATACAAATCGTTCATGTTCTTGATTTTGACCTTGTTAATTTAGGGATTCACAAGACGCGAGCGGATTAACTTTTATGGACACAGGAAGCCGTGAATCTGTCGCTCTGTCCGCAAAGACGGCTTCAGATGACGGTGAAGCCGTGGGCGTAGGGATCACGATCGTCGATGAAAATCGTGCTGAAGCCGGTCTGGCGCGCCCACCCGCCGATCGAGGGGATGATGGCGTCTACGTCTCCGACCTTCGTCGCCGCTTCGACCCGCCCCTTGAACAGACTGCCGATAATGCTCTCATGGATGAACTCGTCGCCCACCTGGAGCCGGCCTTTGGCGACCCAGTGGGCCATCCGGGCTGAAGTTCCTGTGCCGCATGGCGACCGGTCTATCGCTTTTTCGCCGTAGAACACGGCATTGCGTGCCGTCGCATCCGGATGCCGGGGTGAGCCGGTCCACAATATGTGACTGAGACCGCGGATCGACGGATTTTCGGGGTGCACGAATTCGTAGGTTGTGTTGAGCGCTGCCCTGAGCCTGGGGCTGAAGCCGATCAACTCACCGGCCGAGAAGTCACCCATATCGCGGAAGCAAGCCTGCGGCTCGACGATGGCATAGAAGTTGCCGCCATAGGCCACATCAACCGTAACCTTGCCCAGTCCCTCGACCTCGGCCTCAAGCCCTTCGGAATGCAGGAACGCCGGCACGTTGGTCAGACGCACCTCCTCCACGAAGCGGCCTTCCTGCCTGTATTCGGCAACCACCAGCCCGGCTGGCGTATCGAGACGGAGCTTGCCCGGCTCCTTCGGCTTCACGAGCCCGTTCTCGATCGCCATGGTGACGGTGCCGATGGTGCCGTGCCCGCACATGGGCAAGCAACCCGAGGTCTCGATGAACAGGACTGCCGCGTCGCAATCCGGTCGCGTAGGCGGGTAGAGGATCGAGCCCGACATCATGTCATGGCCGCGCGGCTCGAACATCAGCCCGGTGCGGATCCAGTCATATTCGGCCAGGAAATGCGCGCGCCGCTCCATCATGGTGACGCCTTCAAGGCAGGGACCACCGCCGGAAACGAGACGGACGGGATTGCCGCAGGTATGACCGTCTATGCACTGGAAAGTATGGTTGCTCATTTCTGGACCCTGGAAAAACGAGATGCGCGATAGGGCGCGATGTCGATGGAGGGCGGGCGGCTGTCTACAATGTCGGCAATCAGTTCGGCGGTGCCAGCCGATTGCGTAAGCCCGAGATGACCGTGCCCGAAAGCGAGCACAACCGACGGATGAGATGCTGCACCGATGACGGGAAGACTGTCCGGCATGGAAGGGCGGAAGCCCATCCATTGCGTGCCGCCGCGCGTGTCGAGGCCGGGCAAGAAAGACGCTGCCTTGCGCAGCAGGGAGGCAGCCCGCTCCATGCGCGGCGGCAGGTCGAGGCCACCGAGTTCCACCCCACCGCCAACTCGGATTCCATCGCCGATGCGCGAGACGACGAACCCATGTCCGCTGAATGTGACATGAGTACGCAGATCAAATGCACCGGCGGGCAACGTCGTATTGTAGCCGCGCTCGGTCTCGAGCGGCAGGTTAAGCCCGAGTTGGGCTGTCAGCCGCCCCGAGAAAGCGCCCGCCGCCACGACCACCCGATCGAAACGCCATTCACCGGCAGGTCCGGCGAGGCGCACGCCGTTTTCGGACGGCGCAAGGTCGCAAATCTCCGCACGCTCGATCTGCCCGCCACTCCGGACGAAATCCTCGGCGAGACGCTGCGTCCACAGTTCTGGATCCACAACATTGATCCAGTCCGGCGTGTAGCCCGCATGCGTGAAGCGCGGCGCGATGCCAGGCTGGATTTCGGCAATCGCGCCTGTACTTTCGAGAAGCTCGAAACGAACGCCGGCCGCCCGCCGCTCTGCCCACCCCGGCAGGCTCTCACGGAACTCATCTGCCGTTTCGTAAAGCTGCAATTGCCCCTCACGTCGCAGGAGCGCTTCAAGCCGATGCCTGGCAACCAGCCGCTCCAATGCGGCGCTGGACAATTTCATTAGCGCGCCCTGAGCCTCCACGGCGGCGCGATAGCGATCACGAAGGCTCGCGCGCCAGAAGGCCAGAAGCCACGGCGCGATGCGGAAAAAATGGGCCGGAGGAATGGACAGCGGACCGTTGGGATCGATCAGCCAACGCGGCGCCTTGCGCATGATGCCTGGCGTGGCGAGCGGAATGACGTCTGCAAAGGCAAACGCCCCGGCATTGCCACGGGACGCGCCAGCCGCCACAGCATCGCGCTCAAGGAGCGTCACGCGGTGGCCGCGACCAGCCAGCGCAAGCGCTGCTGCGACCCCTACGATACCTGCTCCGATCACGCCGATTTTCATGATGCGCAATATCCTCCCGTGCTCAATACGTAACAACTTGCATTCGTGTTGTCGACAACAAAAATAAATAAAATCGACACTCTTTTGACGCCGCCCTCGCCTTGCGTTAAAAGCGTCTTTACGAAACAAAAAGGCGGGGGTGACGATGGCTGAGAAACGCGACAGGGAAGGGACGGAAAAGACAAACGGCCACCGGCGCGGCTCAGGAGTCGGCCATGTCTATGAGATACTTCGCAATGAGATTGTCGAACTGAAGCTGGAGCCCGGCAGCCCGATCGACGAACTCCAGCTTTCCAAGCGCTTTTCGCTTTCACGCACACCGATCCGTGAAGCGCTTGTGCGACTGGCGGCCGAGGGGCTGATCACCACGCTGCCCAATCGCGCCACGATCGTCTCGAACATCGATTTTTTGAACCTCCCGCAGTTCTTCGATGCCCTAACGCTGATGTACCGCGTGACCACGCGACTTGCCGCCTCCAATCGCCGGACTGAGGACATCGAGAGAATCGGGGCGTTTCAGGCCGCTTTTGCACAGGCGGCTGAAAGGAAGGACGCGCTCGCAATGATCTCGACAAACCGGGACTTTCACCTAGAGATCGCAAAAGCCGGGCGAAATCGGTATTATACCGAACTCTTCACCCAACTTCTGGATGAGGGCCGGCGCATCCTGCGGCTCTACTACTCATCCTTCGGCGATGTTTTGCCGCGCCAATATGTGACCGAGCACGAGGATATGATCGCCGCCATCGTCGCGCACGATATTGAAACGGCCGACAGGCTCGCACGCGATCACGCCGAGCAGATCGTCCGCCAGATCCAGGCGTCCATTACAGCGGATGCGCGAACGAACGCACATATCAGTATCTGACCCATATCGCTTCAGGGGCTTATCGGGCTCGCAGGCACGGCGCCACTCGCGCCTGCATCCAACTCGCCGGACCGCGTATTTTTCCTGGCATGTCGTCACCGAATAATGCGGCAATAGCCTAGGGACGTCCGGTTCGCTGTCGGCAGCATGCATCCTATTTTTATGTCGACAAATAAAATACTTAGTATATTATAACAGTCGGCGCAGGTGGATTTTTGGAGTTCGCGCCTCCACTGCGCGAACAAAAAATAGACTTTTGAAGGAGAATCATATGAAACTCGGCATTTTTTCAGGCTGCATCCCGGCGCTGATGACACCATGCAAGGCCGACCGCAGCCCTGATTTCGACGCGCTGGTACGCAAAGGTCAGGAGTTAATCTCGGCCGGTATGTCCGCCGTCATCTACTGTGGCTCGATGGGCGACTGGCCTCTCCTGACCGACGAGCAGCGCATGGAAGGAGTGCAACGCCTGGCCGAAGCGGGCGTGCCAGTCATTGTTGGCACCGGGGCAGTCAACACAGCCTCGGCAGTGGCTCATGCCGCGCATGCACAAAAGGTCGGAGCCAAAGGCCTTATGGTAATTCCGCGCGTCCTCTCGCGGGGTTCATCGTTGACAGCGCAGCGCCACCATTTCAAAGCGATCCTGGCCGCCGCGCCTAATCTGCCGGCCGTGATCTACAACAGCCCTCACTACGGCTTCGCCACGCGTGCTGACCTGTTCTTCGCCCTCCGCGCCGACCATCCGAATCTTGTCGGTTTTAAGGAGTTTGGAGGTGTCGACGCGCTGACTTACGCAGCTGAACACATCACCAGCCAAGACGATGAAGTGGCGCTAATGGTCGGCGTCGATACCACCGTGTTCCACGGCATCATCAATTGCGGAGCTACCGGCGCGATCACAGGGATCGGTAACGTACTTCCGCGTGAAGTGTTACATCTCTGCGCTCTGTCTCACGCGGCCGCCAAGGGCGATCCGGAAGCTAGGCAAAGAGCACGGGAACTGGAACAAGCGCTGGCCGTATTGTCCTACTTCGATGAGGGGGCGGATTTAGTCCTCTACTACAAGCATATGATGGTCCTTAAAGGTAATCCGGAATATGCACTCCACTTCAACGAGACGGACGCGCTCTCAGACAGCCAGCGCGGCTATACGGAAGCGCAACTCAAACTCTTCGACACTTGGTATGCGCAATGGAGCAAGGAGCCCGGCGCCGCACAGAAACACGCCGCCTGAGGTGGCGGTGAAGAAGGGCCTGCTCGGGCAGGCCTTTCCCGATCTACCTGCCCTGCGTCTCACTGGCGGCCAGGACCACTTTGCAAGGCTCGTTCCAATTCGTGCAGCCCAGTCAGGCACATGTCTTTTCGCAAGCCGGACCCTGCGATCTCTAAACAAGGACCTCGAAGATGCCCTTTATCCCTCACGGCAAACATCTGATTGCAGCCGAATGGATCGCAGGTGAAGCTAGGTTCCGGTCGCAGCCCTCATCGGGCACGCCGCATGATTTCTTCGTCGGCACAACCGCGCATGTGGATGCGGCCTGTGCGGCGGCGGAAGAGGCGTTCTGGACCTATGGCTATTCGAAGCGCACTGGCCGCGCTATCTTTCTGAACGCCATCGCCGACGAAATCGAGGCACGAGCCGAAGCGATCACACAGATCGGCTGCGAGGAGACCGGCCTGCCGGCTGCGCGCCTGGAGGGAGAGCGCGGGCGCACCGTTGGTCAGTTGCGCCTGTTCGCATCGCACATCGTCAAGGGCGACTATCTCGATCATCGTCTGGATGCGGCCTTGCCCGATAGGAAGCCGCTGCCTCGCCCCGAGATCCAGCTCATGCAGCGTCCCATCGGTCCGGTCGCGGTGTTCGGTGCCTCGAACTTCCCCCTCGCCTTCTCCACCGCGGGAGGCGACACGGCGGCCGCACTGGCCGCAGGCTGCCCCGTCATCGTCAAGGGTCATTCCGCTAACCCCGGCACGGGCGAGATCATGGCCGAAGCGATAAGGGCTGCGATCGAAAGGACTGGCATGCCCAAGGGCGTGTTCAGCATGATCCAGGGCGGCAATCGGCAGATGGCCCAGGCGCTGGTGCAACATCCGTTGATCAAGGCGGTGGGCTTCACCGGTTCACTGGCCGCGGGGCGGGCGCTATTCAACCTCTGCGCGGCGCGCCCGGAACCGATTCCGTTCTTCGGCGAATTGGGCAGCGTCAATCCGATGTTTCTCCTACCCCACGCATTTGCCGCGCGCGCCGAGGCAATCGCCCAAGGCTGGGCAGCCTCGCTGACGCAGGGTGCCGGCCAGTTCTGTACCAATCCCGGCATCGTGGTTTTGGCCAATGGGCCGGATGCCGACCGCTTCGTCGCCGCAGCCAAGACCGCGCTCGAAAAGACCGGCCCGCAAGTCATGCTGACAGACGGTATTGCCGAGGCCTATCGGTACGGCAAGGCGCGCTTTTCAAGGCATCAGGCAGTTCGGCCTATTGTCGAAACCCACAGCGAGGGCCGTTCGGCAAGTCCCAATCTTTATGAAACAAACGCTGCCACTTACCTGCAGGACCATGCGCTGAGTAGCGAGGTATTCGGCCCGCTGGGCCTGATCGTCAGGGTTGATCTGCCGGCCGAAATGGTCGACATCGCCAGGAAGCTGGAAGGTCAATTGACCGCCACGCTGCATCTGGACGAGGCCGATACCAAACTTGCGCAACGGCTGATGCCAGTATTGGAACATAAAGCAGGACGTGTGTTGGCAAATGGCTTTCCGACAGGTGTCGAGGTCTGCGACACGATGGTGCATGGCGGTCCCTATCCCGCTTCCACCAATTTTGGTGCAACGTCCGTGGGCACGATGTCGATCCGCCGCTTCTTGCGCCCCGTCAGTTATCAGAACATCCCGGCTGAACTGCTGCCCGAACAGATGCCGGGATGATCTGGGCGTGGCTGCCGCGTCGAGACGCAGAAGCTGGTCGATCAGGCGGTTGCCGGCACGATCAGCGGGATGCGGCATTATATGGTCGGAGACGATCACATCGAGCCGCACTAACTCAATCAGCGATCCCAGGAACCTTCAGTCTGGCTTACCGGCAGACGATGCAGCGCCGAGCGTGAGGGCCGTTTCGACCATAAAATCGGAAACCGGCGTTGCCCGCCTACCTCATGATGCATTTTTGCGGTGCATTATCATAAAGTGATTTCAAGGATGTATGCGTTCGCGCATTCATTTTGAGCGGCGCGCCGGACGAGATGAAAATGGGCTCCACTATATGGTTGTTGCCGCTCTATAATTCTCAAATTCCATCGCCGTCATCCGACCAGCTTTAGCCATTCGGCGAAGGTATCGGGCGTAAGAACGAGGCCCCGGAAGAAAATGTCCCGATTGATCAGGAACGCCGCCGCCGGGTCGATACCACCGCAGTTTCCACACGACCGGTTCCTGGTTAGCCTTCGAAGATGATCGCTATTGGGATCAATGCTGGCGCTCGGCGGGTGTCATAGCGCGGTGTAGATCGTAGGAGTCCGCGCTTTCGATTTGCCTCACCCTCGGCCATGACTGCCCGTACTCCTATCGTCGACAGAATCGGTCTCGTCATCGAAGACGCCTGGCACCGCCGATCCTTGTCTCCAGTAGACAGAGCAGGGCCAGCAAATCTTCGCAAGCCGGACCCGGACCTATCGATATATTTGTGAGCCAAAGTACGCGTCGATGATATTAGCCAGCGTCCCGTTGGCGGAATTGGCGTCCTCTGCACACGACCTGAGAAGCCAGTCTGGAAGCCTACTAGGGAGACTGGAAAGCCGCTCGGCCGCCGAGAGAGCACCGATGCTTCTGCTAAGGCTCGCACTCGCGTCCTCGGCGATCAGTTTGCAATCTCCCGAAAAGTCTGCCGGCAGTCCGAGGGCCTAAAGCAGGGCTCCAGCAGGTCCAAATCCGTGAGCCTGAACTTCGGAGCAGTGGATGGGCATCACTGCCGACCTCAGGATCAGCGAGGGAACTCGGCATCGAGGAAGCAAGCTATCCTCGTGCAGTAGGATGTTGCGCCATTTATATATACATATTTAATTTTTTGAATGATTCCCTTGCGTAATGTCGAGAACTGAATACTCTGCACCTGTCGGGCGTCGTTGCTTCCAGCATTTTCGCTGGCAAAAGCGCCTCGCTGGGGAAGTGCCTAAAGAGGAATCGTACAAACCGGAAGGGCAGATACATGAGAGGGAAAGCTTTGATTTGGCACCGTAGAAAAAGGCAACTGCCGCTACTGGCCGTTGCAGCATTGATGACGACCGGGCTGAGTTGCGCAGGCACGCTGGCCGCAGATGACGGCTCTTTTCCGACAGCCGACCAGGTAGGAGGAGAGGTGTTTCCGGAGGGATTGAAGCATGGCGCTGTCTTCCCAGCGGATATCAAACTGGTCAATGAGAAAGGCGAGGAGCAGACACTTGGTGACGTGCTGAACGGAAAGCGCACCCTGCTTGTATTCTTCATTTCCGCTGCCCCGGCCTCCGTGGAGGAACTCGGCAAGATCGACAAATTCGCGGCCGACAACAAAGGCGACACTCAGATAATTTTCGCCAACGCCGATACGGTCGGCGTGGCTCTTTTGGGTGGCGGTTCCGTCGCTATTCCTGAAACCGTTCGGACCATCAACCTGATCAAGCAGGAAAAAGCCCTGACCCAGCCGATGTTCGTGGCTCCCAACAACGTCTTTGACGCCAACGGGCTTTCAAACCGGCTCGGGTTCCGCGGGCTGCCGACAAGCTATCTGATCGCTGCCGATGGCAAGGTGGAGAAGCAATATGTCGGCACGCGGGAGTGGAAGCCCGGCGACATTTAGTCATTATCGATTTTGGGAGAGAGACATATGCGTATTTCAAGACGAGACTGTCTGACCGGCGCGTTCGGGGCGGGCGCGAGCCTGGCACTATCGGGAATGGGTGTAAATCCGGCCATGAGTGCCGTGCATGACGCCAGTAAGGAAGGCCAGCATGCGCTGTTCAACAAGTTCAAGAACAATGTGATCCTCATTCCGGGCAAATATAATGGCACTGTATCCGCGATGGATCTGAGCGTGCCCGAGACGATGGCCTGGTACAATTTCGGCCGATCGGGCATCGACATGCCCATTCCCCACCACATTGCGGCGATGCCTTCAGCCGACCCCTATAAGGGCTTCGATTTCTATCAGACGATGCAGCCGCCCGGCGCACCCTATGTCAACGAAAACTCGCCCGAATGGCGCGACCGCGGCGATTTCAAGATGTTCAAGATGCGCTACGACGGTAGCGGCTCGCAAAACTCGATTTCCGTTGTCAGCGACGTTTCCGCCGCGACGGGCATGGCCCTGGGCGTGCACGTCTCGATCGGCGTCGGGCCGAATGCCGAGAAATATGTGGCCTTTGCCGACGGGCAGAAGGACATGGTCCTCATCACCACGATCGATGACGACCCCAAGATCGTCAAGGCCTTCCGGGCTGACTACGATCCCAATTCGCGCGAGCTCAGCATCTCGCATATCTTCCCGGATGGCTCGACCGGCAAATTCGATTTCCAGGGCCGCAAGGGCATGAAGACCTCGCACGAGGCGATGCTGGGGGAAGAACTGATGCCCGCCGATCCGACCGCGGTGTTCGTCGACGCATTTACCTGGCACCCGACGCTACCGCTCGGCGCGATCCTCATTCGCCGGCACGGCTGCTGCGCGATCGTCAACACCGAGACCTGGGAGCCGGTGGCGCTGCTGTCGACCGCCAAAGGAGCGCCCGATCATTTCAACCTGATCAGGCAGTCGGGCTACACATGGACTTATTCCATCCCTTCCGTGCTTACGCCCCTCCACGAAGCCGGCTTCATCACCAGCGGCCAGTTCTTCCTCGCCTGCAACAACGTCCTTCAGAACAACGTTGCGGTATACCGTTCGGAAGATCCGGACCCGATGAAGTGGAAGAAGGAAAACTTCGTCGAAGGGTTTGGTACGAAATATCTGCCGCTCCATATGGGCAACGTGCCGGATTCGCGCTGGGTGTTCTTTACCATCTGGGCCCGCAAGCCCAATAACGGCTTCATCTGCAAGGTCGATCCGAAGACGTGGCAGGTCGTGGCCAAGTGGGACACCGGCCCCGACCCGCATACCTGCGACTGCACCGTGGACGGCAAATACATCACCACCGTCTATAGCGGCAATCAGTCGGGCCAGTCGGGTCTCGTCGTCATCGATGCCGATACGGACGAGATCGTGGCGCGCCTGCCCACCGCTGCCGGGGCTCATGATCATGTCGTGGTGCCCGAGTCCTGGGAAGGTCTCAAATCGTCGAGAAGCACCTCGGTTTGATATTGCGAGTGCCGTGGCCTCCTGGCTGCGGCACCTATGCCGGATGGCGGCCTGCTGCGTCCGGCCCCTGCTTCCGAAAGAACGTGTCCTATCGCGAATACATGCCCGCGGCAGCGGCGCTTGAAAAGGAAAATGTGATGTCGGTGAAGAAATTCGTTCACGGCCTGACCCTCGCTTTTTCGCTTGCAGCAGCTTCGATCCCGCAAGCAGCCCTTGCCCATGACAATGCCGAACTGGCTAAAGTGCCTGGCCCGCATGGCGGCATGATGCAGATGTCCGGCAATTTTCACCTTGAAGTGGCGATCGGCGCAGGCACGGTGACTGTCTGGGTCACCGACCATTCCGACGAGCCGCAACCGACCGAAGGCGCAACGGCCAAGGCGACCGTCTTCAAGGGAAGCGAGCGCATTGCGGTCGATCTCTCGCCAACCGGAGAAAATGAACTGCACGGCACTTCCGCTGAACTCTCCGACAGCAAGGGGCTGCGCGCGCTCATCGACCTGGCGATGCCGGGAGAGGAAGCCATGCAGGTGCGCTACCAGTTTCCGGAGCATTGACCGGGAGGAAAACCAGGTCCTGACCCTAGGCTCTGGCAAGATGGAGAAGCCCATGTGGCGATATTGCTCGGTTCTTTGCGGTGCATTTCTTGCATTCAACTGTTCCGTGGCAGGCGCGCAAAACAGCGACCAGGAGCATCTGCTGGAGACGAATGTCTGTGCCGGCTGCGATTTGTCGGGAGCCGATCTTTCCGGCGCCGGGCTTATCGGTGCCGATCTGCACGGGGCCATACTGGCCGGGGCAAATCTTCAGGGCGCCAATCTGATCGGTGCCAATCTGGAAGGCGCTGATCTGACCGAGGCAAATCTGAGCGGAGCGATAATGGGCGGCGTCAATCTGCGCGACGCGACCCTCGAGGGCGCAGCGCTCGACAGCGCCATCCTGACCATGGCGACACTGACGCGCGTCAATCTTGAAAGCGCCTCGCTGGACGCAACCCGGCTCGACGGCGTCAATCTGGAAGGCGCCAGACTCGCCGGTGCGAATTTTGCCAATGCCGATCTTTACAACGCGCGGCTCTTCTTCGCCGATCTGTCAGGCGCCATGTTGACCGCGGCGGACTTGAGCGCCGCCAATTTTGACGAAGCAGAACTTGAAGAGGTCGTCACGGATGCCGAAACGACCTGCCCGGATTTCAAACCGGGGCCATGCTGGCAATAGTCCGGGAGGGGCGTGCCGGCCTGAGGTGGTGCTTTCCTAGTCCCCTCGAGGACTGGGAGGAAAATTGGAGGAGGTGTCATGCACCGATATTTGGTTGCAGCGCTGCTGGCTGTCTCGACGTGCCTGGGAAGCTCTCATTCATGGGCGCATTCCGACGCTTCGTCCTTCAGCGAAAGCGGCGAAGATCACCATGACGCCCATGAGCATCACGATAACAAAACGCTTTATCCGGCCGTCGTCATTGTCGATCCGCGCCAGGTGACCAATGTCGTACTGAAGGTGAATGCCCGCATCACGCGCGTGCTGGCCGGTGCCGTCGGTCGCCAGGTTTCGCGTGGCGAAGTGCTGGCTGAATTCGACAGCGCAGAACTCAGCACGCTCCAGCGGACCTATATCGAAACCTTCGTCAACCGCGCCGCAATGATGGCAATCAGCACGACGGGCGAGGAAAAGTTGATCGAGGGGCGGATGAGCCTGGCCTGGCGCGGCCTGTCGGAAAACGAAATCGACTGGATCGAGAATAACCGGCGACCGATCGAGAAGGTGGAAATCATCTCGCCGGTGGACGGTTATCTGGTCAGCGTCGATGCAGCCGTTTCGCGCATCGTCAGCGCCGGCTCCCGCAACAATCTGTTCAGCAGTTCCGGCGCCACGCTGTTCCAGGTCGCCGCAAGGGATTCGCTCATTGTCGAGGCGGCCGTACCTGCCGCGACGATCGACCATCTCCAGCCGGGAGACATGGTGGATTTGCGCATCGCCGGTAGCGGAGGAACCGAAGGCCTGACCGGAAGCGTGGAACAGATCACGCCCACCATCAACCTGAACAACCGAACGCAGACCGTGCGCATCAAGCCATCCGGCGAGGCCGCCATCCGGGCGCTGAGACCAGGCATGACGGTGCACATCGCTGTGGATGGCGAGAAGGGCGACGATCATCATGACTGATTGGCGAGCACCCCTGGGCGCAGCGTTCATCCTGCTGATTTTTTCCTTGCCCGTGTCGGCCGAGACGCCCGCGCCGGCGATGATGGGGGACATCTGCACCAGCAGCGAACCGGTTTCGGCCACTGCCGACGCCATCGTCGTCGTGGGCGACCAGGCGCTCGTCAGCGTGGACACAGCAGTTTCGCAACCGCCTGTGCGGGCGCTGGCGACGTATGGACACGTGCTGCCCAATCCGCTTGCCGTCAACGATATCAACGCAAATATCAGCGGACAGATCGAGAGGGTGTTCGTCCGTGCGGGAAGCACCGTCAAGAAGGGCGACCCGATCGCATCGATCTCCAGCCCCGACTTCGTCTTCACGCAGAAATCCTATCTGACGCTGCTCGGCAACGAGGAAAGGCTGGAAATCCTGCGCGAGGAAGGCAATCTGCCCAATTTCCTCAAGGATGCGCGCGAAAACCTGAAATGGTGGGGCATGGACGAGCAAGCCATCGCCAACCTCACCGAAAGCCAAACTATCATCGAGCAGCTTTCGATCGTCGCACCCGAGGACGGCATCGTCACCGAGCTGTTGGTCAACTCCGGCGACGTAATCGACGCGGGCGACCGGACGATGCAGAAATTCGTTGTCCTGGGGCGCGCCATCGCCCGCATGGTGTCGGCCGACGCGGCACCCATCCTCGAGGTCTACGCATATCCCGACACTGCAGCCTCGATCCAGCTGGAGGTCTCCCGCATCCGTGTGAAGCCCGAGAGGAGCGCAGCACAGGAATTGACCGTTTCCTATGTCATGCCGGAGGTGAGCCCCGTCACGCAGATGACCCGCGCAGTCGTCGATCTGGCAGGCGCCGAGGCTGACTTCACCCTGGGCGACACTGTGCCGGTCGACATCCTCCTGCCGGCGCCCGCCGGCGTCTGGATACCCACTGCGACCATCCTCAGGCAGGGGCTTCGGCCAATCGCCTTCGTGCAGAAATCCGCGGATCGGTTCGAGCGTCGCCAGTTGGAAGTCCTGCACATCGTCGGTGAATGGGCATGTGTCGCCAATGTCCGTGAAGGCGAAAAATTGGCTAGGAACGGCAAGACGATCCTTGAAGGCGCCTATCGCCAGCAGAGCGGCGAAGGGTCCGCCGACGCGGGCGGTGGCCACCACCACTGATTGAGGGAAGCAATGTTCAACTGGATCATCGACTGGTCGTTGCGGAATCGCCTCATCGTTCTGATCTTCTATGGCCTGCTTGCCGTCGCTGCCATCGTGGTCATTCCCAGGATGGCCATCGACGTCTTTCCTGAATTTGCGCCGCCGCAGGTCCAACTGCAGACCGAAGCGCCGGGATTCTCGGCGCAGGATGTGGAGCTTCTCGTCACGCGCCCGATCGAAGCTGCCCTTCAGGGCATGCCCAATGTCGACCAGATCCGTTCGACCTCGTCGGTCGGCCTGTCGCGTATCGTGGTGGTGTTTGAAACGGACGTAGACGTCTACAGGGCGCGCGTCATTGCGCAGGAGCGCCTGCAACTGGTCCAAAGCCGCCTGCCCGCCGGCGTCGACGCACCTCAGCTCATGCCGCTCACTTCGGCAATCAGCTGGCTTGTCAAATTCGCCCTCGTCGACTGGTCGCAGAACCCCGATCCCCTCGCCCTGCGAAGCCTCGTCGATTGGGAGTTCCGCAATCGCCTGCTGGCGCAGCCGGGGGTGGCGGAGGTCGTCGCGAGCGGCGGCGGCGTCAAGCAATATCAGGTGCTGGTGGACCCGTTGCGGCTCAAGAGCTACGGCATCCCCTTCAGCAGCGTCGTGGCGGCGGCCGAACAGGTAAATTCCGTTGCGCCGGGCGCCTTCGTCTATCCTAGCGCGGATGAAGAATATTTCGTGCGGGCCAACGGCCTCGTCGACGGCCTGCAGGACATAGCCGACACCATCGTCACCTCCCGCGACGGCGTTCCCGTGCGGATAAGCGATGTAGGCGAGGTCAAGCTCGGCGAGGAAATCAAACGCGGCGATGCGATGATGTTCGGCGGCGATGCGATCATCGCCACTGTCTCCAAGCAGTGGGGAGCCGACACGGTGGAAACGACCCAGCGGATCGAGGTCGTTCTGGCAGAGATGGCCAAATCCCTGCCGCCGGACGTGCAGCTCGTTTCAAATGTGTTCCGGCAGGCAAGTTCGATCGAGCGCTCGATGGACAATCTGCGCAGCGCGCTGCTCGAATCCACGGCCATTGTCGCACTGGTCCTGATCCTGCTTCTGGCGCGGTGGCGGCCAACCGTCATCAGCCTGGTGGCTATTCCGGCTTCGCTGATTATCGGCATCCTGTTCCTGTGGCTCGGCGGCATCGGCATCAATGCGCTCACCCTGGGCGGCCTGATCTTCGCCATCGGCGAAGTGGTTGACGATTCCATCATTGACGTCGAGAATATCCTGCGGCGGCTGCGCGAACATCGCCAAAGCGGGGCGACAACCCCGGTGATTTCGGTGGTTTATGAAGGCTCGCGCGAGATCCGCAACTCGGTGGTCTTTGCAACGCTGATCGTTGCCGCAGCCTTCATGCCCATTTTCTTCCTTTCCGACATTGAAGGGCGCATTTTCGCGCCAATGGCGATCGCCTACCTGGCTGCCGTCGTCGGATCGCTGTTTGTCGCGCTGTCGCTGGTGCCAGTGCTCTGTTACTACGGCCTCGCCCGCTCGTCGGCCCGTTCGGACCATTCGATGGGCCGGGTCGCGCGTTCCCTTCAGCGCCGCTATCAGGCGCTGCTGACCTTGAGCATGGGCCATACGAAGCTGATGCTGGCCATCGGCGTTGTCGGCATCGTGTTGTCGGCAGGCCTGCTGCTTTCGCTTGGCCGCTCCTTCATGCCGGCGCTTTCGGAAGGCAATGTGGTGATCGCCACCACGATGATGCCCGGCACCTCGCTTGAGGAGAACATCCGGGTCGGCCGCAGGATCGAGGAAATCCTCTCCACCATTCCCGAAATTGCCACCGTGGGCCAGCGGGCTGGCCGCTCGCGGCTCGATGAAGACGCCCAACCGGTCAATTTCAGTGAGTTCGACGTCACGCTGCTGCCCGAGGTGCAAGACCCTCAAAGAGTGCTGCATGAAATTCGCCAGCGCCTGAGCGGCATTCCTGGCGTCGCCATCAACGTCTCACAATTCATCACCCACAGGATGCAGGAAATCCTTTCGGGCGTCCGCTCCCAGGTGGTGGTGAAAATCTATGGTCCCGATTTCGACGAACTGACCGAAAAGCAGACCGAAGTGATGAATGCCGTGCAGGATCTTGCCGGCATAACGGACCTTCAGGCCGAGCCGATGGTGCGCATTCCGGGCCTAGACATTCGTGTGAACCGCCAGGCGGCAGGCCTCTACGGCTTTTCCCCCGGGGAGATCGTCCGGCAGGTCGGCCAGGCCTTCAATGGTGTGGCCGTGTCGCGTGTCCTGGAGGCTGACCGGACCTATGATCTGGTGGTTCGCGTTGCCGAAGCCAACCGCAAGAACATCGACGAAATGCGTGAATTTCCCCTGCAGACGGCGCAGGGAACCACGGTCCCCCTCCGTCAGGTGGCAGAACTCGCCTCAAGCCTCGAACCTTACCAGATCAATCGCGACAACGGCACGCGGCGCGCCGTCGTCCAATGGAATGTCGAAGGAAACGACCTCAACCAGACCATTCACGCTGCACAGGAGGCCATCACCGCAAAGGTCAAGCTTGCGCCCGGCTATTCCATCGAATTCGGGGGCGACTATGTCGGCCAGCAACGGGCGACCTACAACCTCGTCCTGTCCGGCACAGCCACGCTGGTTATCATCTTCGCCCTGCTGCTGCTCGCCTTCAAGTCGCTGCCGCACGCGCTGCTGGTGATGGCCAACATCCCGTTTGCCCTGGTCGGCGGCGCGCTGGCCCTTGCCCTGGCGGGTGAAACCCTCAACGTCGCTTCAACCATCGGTCTGATTGCCCTCCTGGGGGTTGCCGCGCGAAACAGCATTCTGCTGATCTCGCGCTATGACACCCTGACCGGAATATCTGCCGACGAGGACGCCAGGGCGCTGGCGGTCCACGGGGCCACGGATCGCATGCTGCCCATTCTGATGACGGCCCTAACGACCTGCCTTGCCGTTATTCCCCTGCTCATAGGCGATCCGGTCGGCAAGGAGTTCCAGCGCGCGGTTGCGCTCACGCTGTTTGGCGGCATGATCAGTTCCACCCTGCTCAACCTGTTCCTCGTTCCGACAATCTATGCCTCGATGGTGCGCCGGTGGCCAGCCCAGAAAAGTCAAGGTTTGGCAAAGAGGAACCAAGTGTTACCGGAGTTACTTTCATAAACAGTTCAGGATCAGGACCCGTATCCCACAATACATTCATACAATCATATTTTTGCATTGAAGACTGCTACGAACGTGTTTAAGGTGGTTTTTGGAGAGGACCTCGCCGGATTGGCGAAGGGAAAACAAGTGGAGGGCGGCAAGCTGATGAATGGTGTGAAACTGTTTCTGGCTGGGGCCTTGCTCCTGCCGGCAAGCGTTGCGATGTCGGCTGATGTCGCCCCCGATGTCGTCAAGTTCGAAGACAACGCCGTTGCGGCCTCGCTTACGGGCGTGGCTGGCGATCCGACGGCGGGCGCTGAGGTGTTCAAGGATCGTAGCCTCGGAAACTGCCTGGCCTGCCACGCCAATGTCGACATGGAGAAGGAGCTGTTCCATGGAAATGTCGGCCCCTCGATGGATGGCGTGGCCGATCGGTGGAAGCC
>NZ_RKST01000046.1 GCF_003934165.1 Borborobacter arsenicus
CCTCGAAGTTCTTGCTATCAGACATATGTGCGCTCACAGGAGCCTCCCAGGACAAATCACCCTGGAGACTCCCAGATCAGCGAACCAGCCGCTACGTGGGGTGACCTACGCGCTTACGATCAAGCAGCAAAGAGGTCACATTGATGGGAATCAAAGCCGTCGGACGCGAAATCGGCATGCTGACCATACTCATCAAGGAAACGCTCAATGGTGCAGCAACGTTCACGGTCTGATCGACTAACAATCTGGTTTGAAGAGGTCGGACGGGATGATGTCGGGTGCGTCGGCGGCAAAAACGCCTCGCTCGGCGAAATGGTCCAGCGGCTGGCGTCAAAGGGCATTCGTGTCCCACCCGGTTTCGCGACGACCGCTGAGGCCTATTGGGGATACGTGCAGGCCAACGGTCTGCAGGAGCAAATTCAGGATCTGCTGAGCGAACTAGATGCAGGCAAGACTGCTCTTGCCGAGACTGGCAAGGCGATCCGGCAACTATTCCTGCGCGGCGACTGGCTCGAGAATATCGCCAACGCGATCACGATCGCCTATCGAGAACTTTGCGAGCGCACCAAGACCACCGAAGTCGACGTAGCAGTTCGGTCAAGCGCCACCGCCGAGGATCTGCCAGATGCGAGTTTCGCCGGCCAGCAGGAATCCTTTCTGAACGTCCGTGGTGAGAAGGCACTGCTCGAGGCATGCCGCCGCTGCTACGCTTCGCTCTTTACAGATCGTGCCATCAGCTACCGCCGGACGAAGGGTTTCGATCATCTGAGCGTTGCGCTTTCGATTGGCGTTCAGCAGATGGTCCGGTCGGATCTTGGCGGATCCGGCGTCATGTTCTCGATCGACACCGAAACTGGCTTTAAGGACGTCGTCCTGATAGACGCCGCCTGGGGGCTGGGCGAAAACGTTGTGCAGGGTGTCGTCGACCCTGACGAATACCAGATCTTCAAGCCGCTGCTCTCCAATTCGGCTGTAGTGCCCATTGTCGGCAAGAAGTGCGGCGACAAGGCGCTCAAGCTAATCTACGCCGCTGGCGAGAAGCCAACGCGCAACGTGCCGACCTCGAAGGTCGAGCGTGCCTCTTTCGTACTCGAAGATTCGGAAATCCTCACTCTTGCCAGGTGGGCGACATTCATCGAAGCGCATTACGGCTGCCCAATGGACATGGAATGGGCAAAGGACGGCCGGACGGGCGACTTGTTCATCGTCCAGGCGCGACCGGAGACGGTTCAATCGCGTCGCGAGGCGACATCATTCAAATCCTACAGGATCACCAGCACTGGTCGAAAGTTGGCCACCGGGCTTGCCATCGGAGATGCGGTTGTCGCAGGTCGCGTCTGCCTCATCGAGGACCCCGGCCGCATAGGGGACTTCGTCGACGGCTCAATCCTTGTCACTCAGACCACGGATCCCGACTGGGTCTCGATCATGAAGCGGGCGGCCGCCATTGTCACCGACCACGGTGGGCGCACCTCGCATGCGGCCATCGTGAGTCGCGAACTAGGATTGCCGGCAATCGTGGGCGCCGGAAACGCGACCGCGATTCTGCACGGCGAGCAGGACGTGACGGTGTCGTGCGCCGAGGGAACTCATGGATTTGTCTATGAAGGGACGGCCGTTTTCGAGACCGAAACGGTGGACGTCGCAAACCTCCCGGAAACGCACACACAGGTGATGCTCAATCTGGCAAGTCCCGCCGCCGCGCTAAACTGGTGGCGCCTTCCCGCCGATGGCGTCGGTTTGGCGCGGATGGAATTCGTGATAAGCAATCATATTCGCGTCCATCCGATGGCTCTAGTGCGCTATGATCAGCTCCAGGATCAGGCTGCGAAACTTGCGATCGCCGATTTGACCGTCGGCTATGCGGACAAGACCGAATACTTTGTCGACCGACTATCGCGTGGGCTGGCACGCATCGCCGCCGCACTTTATCCGAAGCCGGTAATTGTGCGTATGAGCGACTTCAAGACCAATGAGTATGCAGGACTGCTCGGCGGCGCGGAGTTCGAGCCGCCAGAGGAAAACCCGATGATCGGGTTTCGCGGCGCAGCCCGGTATTATTCGCCGCGCTACCGGGAGGGATTTGCGCTCGAATGCCGGGCGGTCCGCCGTCTCCGCAATGATATGGGCTTCTCGAACGTCGTCGTTATGATTCCGTTTTGCCGGTCAACGCATGAAGCCGATCGTGTGTTGGAAGTCATGGCTGAGAACGGGCTGCGGCGTGGAGAGAACGGGCTCGAGGCGTATGTCATGTGCGAGATCCCGTCGAACGTGATCCTCGCCGCCGAGTTCGCAAACCGTTTTGACGGCTTCTCCATCGGCTCGAACGACCTCACGCAGTTGACCCTAGGCGTAGACAGGGACTCAGCCGAGCTGGCCAGCCTGTTCGACGAGCAGGACGAGGCGGTGAAGTGGATGATTTCGAACGTTATCTCCGCGGCGCGAAAGGCGGGTGTCAAGATCGGTCTGTGCGGCCAGGCACCCAGCGACCATCCCGACTTTGCCGCATTCCTGGTCGAATGCGGCATCAATTCGATCTCGGTCAGTCCCGACAGCTTCATCGCAGTAAAGAGGAAGATCGCCGAGGTGGAAGCAGCAGCGAAAGTGGGAGGCCACGATGAACGCGAGTGACATCATGACGATTGGGGCGATAACCGTGCGTCCCGACAGCACCGTTGCCCATGCAGCGCGGGTGATGGTCGAACACAGGATCAGCGGCTTGCCGGTCGTGGACGCAAGCGGAAAGCTCGTCGGCATCGTCAGCGAGCGGGATCTGCTCCGGCGCAAGGAACTCGGGACCGCCGGCCCAAGCTGGCTCGATTTTAGTCTGGACACGGACGGGTTGGCCCATCAATACGCGCGGGAATTCGGTCGCAAGGTGGAGGACGTGATGAGCCGCAATGTCGTGAGCGTTGAACCGGGCGCGCACGTCGGCGAAATAGTCGAACTCATGGAAACCCACCAGATCAAGCGGATACCCGTCGTCCGCGACGGCGACATTGTCGGCATAGTCAGTCGGGCCAATCTGTTGTCAGCGCTGGCGCGGTTGATGGGTGAAGCCTCTCAACCGGTTGTCAGCGACCTCACGATCCGAAAGAGTATCTTGGACGAGATCGCCGGCAAGGAATGGGCCCCCGGCAACTCCATCGACATCCGCGTCCGCGATGGAGTGATCACCCTGAACGGAACAGTGGAGGAAGAACACATACGCGACGCTATCCGAGTCACGGCCGAAAACGCGCCTGGCGCCGTTCGCGTCTGGGACAATATGAGGGTCACCAAGCTTACTGCGATTGGCGGTTCGGCAGGTTCCTGATGGAGCCGGGAACGTTGGCGACCGGCAAAGGATGTCTTGCCGTCTTGCTCTCTTGACACGGGTCAAAGCAACCCCGCCCGCTTGGTAATGTCCTTGGCTCCAAAACGGGAGCTCACGGCAATGCGCTACAAGACTATCATGGTTCAATTGGATGTCGATCGCCGCGCTGCACGATGCTTGGAATTTGCCGGTGAACTGGCGTTGCATTTTGATGCGGAGTTGATCGGTTTTGCCGCTGCCGAGCCGGGGCTGAACGAAGCGGGTGATGGACGGGAGGACTTCCGTCGACACCTTGGACACACAGATAGACGAGTTAGAAGCGCGGCTTGAGGAGGGGAGAAAGAGTTGTTGACCGCAACCGCCGGCATCACTCGCGCTTCCTGGAGAGGCGAGATCGGGCATCCAACCAAGTTGCTTGCAGTGCATGCACACGCCGCGAACCTCATCATATCAGGCGCCGGCACGCCTGACCTGATGAGAAACAGCCGCCGTATGATCAAGCATGGCGCCCTCATCCTCGCCGCAGGAAGGCCCGTCCTGCTTACGTCGGGGACCATGAAAAAAGTCAAAGCCGAGAGGATCGTCGTCACCTGGAAAGACACCAGGGAAGTCCGGCGTGCCGTCAGGGACGCCATGCCGTTTCTCGTCGGCGCTCGCGACGTACTGGTGACGACGATGGAGGAGAATGAACACTTTCCGCGAACGAAAGCGGCGGCATTCCTCGGTGTTACCTGACCCGAATATGCGCAAAGAGGGCCTGCTCATCAAGGTCGGCTACGGCCTCTATCGGGCCACAGATCCTGTCGGTGAACCGGGACTACTGACCCGAAGGCCGCTCTTCAAATTCCAGATTGGCTCGATTTGTGCGAACAGAGCGGCAAGCGCGCTGCTCATACCGCCAAGCCGGCGATGCGAGGGACAAGCCACAACATCGCGGCCGTGCCGATCGTATGGGCCCCGACCCGGCGCACCGGTGCGGATGGTATCGCGACCAGCGCGTTTGTCGCCCTGAACAGGACCAGCGCCGCGGCGACGAAGATCAACTGTCCCGTTTCGACACCTAGGTTGAACGTCAGCAGGCTCAGCGGCACGTCGGATTGCGGCAGGCCGGTTTCCTTCAGCGCGCCGGCAAACCCGAAGCCGTGTAGCAGTCCGAACGTGAAGGCCACGAGCCAGGGGTAGCTCTCGGAAAGCCGCTTCTCGCCAGGTTTCATCTTAACCAGTTCGCTCGCGACGAAGGCAATGCTGAGAGCGATCGTCGCTTCGACCGGCTTCTGAGGGAGGCTGAAATACTCGAGCGATGCTCCGGCCAGCGTGATGCTGTGGGCAACGGTGAAGGCTGTGATCGTCTTGACCAGCGTCCAATGGTCCCGAATGAGCAGCATGATTGCAAGCACGAAGAGCAGATGATCGAGGCCTGAGAGTATGTGGTCGACGCCCAGCAGGAAGTAGGGCTGGGCGACCTCGATGCTGGTCTGTGCGCCCGCTGCGACGAAGGAGGGCGCGTCCGGCATGAGGCGCACGACCTCCGTGTTGCCGTTCTCGTATTCGATGCGGACGAGCGCTTCGGTCATGGTCGACTTGAGGCCGTTGATGGCGATCTCGCCGCCTTTCAATCCCCCCGCGCAGGCGGCGGTCCACCGTTCCAGATATGCTCCGCCCTCGATCGACCTCGCCGGTTCGCCTTTTGCGATGCACGGTTTCGGGAGACTTGCATAGAGCCCAAGACGCATCTCGCCCTGCGCCGGTACCTTCCAGACGACGGCGAACTCGTTGCTCGCCGTTTCGCGCATGTCGAGATAGGCCGGCCTGATCTCATGAGCGTACCCCGGTGTGCCTAGCAACACCGGCATCAGCACGGCCAGCAGCGCGCCAAGCCGCGTCATGGGTCGGTTCCCGCGCCGGCCGGGCTTTCGATGCTCACCACATAGCGCTTGAAGAGTTCGGCGAAGCGCTGGTTCTCGAGTTCAGCGCGTTTGGCATTCGTCCACTCCCGCGCCACCGCATCGCGAACCTCGCCGAGCATCGGCACTCGGCCGGGCACACGCTCCGTCACTCGGATCAGGTGCAGCCCGAAGTCGGAATTGACGGGACCCATCCACTGGCCCGCAGGAATCTTGTCGAGCTCTTCCGCGAAATCGGCGCCGAAGGTCTTGCCGATCGATGTCTTGCTCGTAAGCGGAAGCTCCGCTGGCAGCAGGGAGGCATCGCCAATCGAAGCGAGATCGGCCGCAGGCTGGTTCAGCAACACTTCGAGGATGGCGGCGGCGTTTCGTTCGATTGCTTCTCCGTGCCGCTGGGGATTCAGAACGACTTGCTGGAAGGCCAGCATCGGATCGATCTCGAACACGGCTGGATTTGCCTTCAGGAAGGTGTCGAGTTCCGCATCGGTCGCCGTCAGCGCTTCGGCGTCGGCGTCATTCAGGAATTCCATCTTCTGGCGCAATCGGCGACGAACAACCGTGTCGTCCCTGTCGAGCCCGAGTTCAAGCGCCTGGCGTACGAGAATTTCTTCTTTCACATGGTCGTCGATCATGCCCTTTAGTTCCTCGGCTGTCGGCGGACGCTGCCAGGTCTTGGTAAACACGGCCGCCATCTGCTCGATCTTCGGCGCGGTGACGACGATGCGGTCAGGCTTGTTGTTCGCATCGGCGCCGAAGAACCCATAACCCGCGAAGATCAGCAGTGCGAACAGCAGGAAGTGGATCAGTGGCTCTCTCAGCACACGCTTCAGCGAGATAGTGCTCACTCGTTCTCCGGATGACGAACCGAACGATCCGGCGGCCGCTTCAGCCGCCGGCGATGCGATATCCATTTCCCTTCGGATCATGGCGTGTACCAGATCGGCGAGGTATAGGCGCGTTCGGTGACGGTCATGCGCGTGCCTTCGAGCGGCTTCGTTCCGAACCGTTTGGCGTCGTAGGCGGTCCAGCGCGGCGTCGGGATTTCAATGACGCGTCCGTAGTAGAAGGCCTTCAGCTTTGGATCGAAGTCCGGATCCTTCCACACCGCGATCAGTTCCGGGGCGCCGATGGTGTTGGTCCATGTAGCGTCCTCGATGTCGACGGTGCTGCCGACCGATGGCACCTTGCCGTCCGCGCCCGGCTTGCGGTCGCCGTCCCAGGCGACGTCGTAGACCTGTTCGTGGGTCCCGCCCTGGTCGTCCAGCCAGCCCTTGACGATCTGGTAGCGGTCGAGGTTGGCCCCGATCGGGTCCTTCAGCGCCGCGACCAGGAAGGTCGGCACCTTGCCTTCCGGCGCCTTGCTGAGGTCGCCGCCCATAGGCACGCCCTTGCCGTAGCCGATCGCGCCGGGATTGCGGGTTTCGGCGTCGGCCGCCTCGAAATCCCAGCCGCCGAAGAAGCGCACCATCATGCGCGACCCCGTGGTGGCGTAGGTCTCCTTGCGCTGCATGGCGTCCCAGATTGACTCGCGGGTGTTTTCCGCCGCCCAGACCGCTGCATAGCCCGACGCGCCGACCTCCCAGTCCATCACCGTTATGTTGGTCTTAGGGTCCTTGACGAAAGTTGCCGTGAGGCGCTCAGGGCTCGGCTCCTGCGGCGTCGTCTTGCCGAAGAAGTTTTCCTCTTCCATGGCGGCCAGGCCCGTATGGGCATCGGAGCTGCCGACCAGGCCAAACTTGTAGGGGTTCGTACCGAGCTCGGCTTCGAGCTTGAGGCCGTTCTTCAGCGCGGACCGGGTATATTCGAACTCCAGCATGTCGGCCGTCTTCGGCGCGCTGGCGTCGAGATTGCCGAAATCCCAGATCTCGAAATCGGCGAACTCGTCGTTGGGCGAGAGCGCCGGATGAGCTTCGCCGGTGCCCTTTGTCTGGGTCGTCTCGTAGAGCCGCTCCCACCTAGCGCGCTGCTCGACATACTCAGTGTCGACCGGCTTGTCGGTGAAGGATTCGATCAGCGGGAACATGCGGCCGTTGGAGAGGTTGCCGTTGTGCGCGATCGCCAACACGTTGCCGCCGGTCTTTTCCTCGTAGGCGGCCATCCACTTCCACAAGTCGCGGGGATTGTCGCTGCCGAGCGGCTTCAGCGTTGTGTAGGGCACGACCTGGTTGGCCTGGTCGGCGTTGTCCCGGAAGATGACGTTGCGGTGCAGGTTATTGCCGGCCGTGTTCGAGGTCCACTCATAGCCGATGAAGGCGGTGAAGCGGCCCGGATCATTGTATTCTTCGGCTGCCTTGATCGTGTCCTGCCAGGCATTCTTGTAGGGACGCGTGTCAGGACTGTAGATCATCGACTTCGGTAGTGTCCCCTTGCCGAAGGCGAAGATGATCTCCAGTGCAGCCTTGCCGCCTTGTCCGGCCTTGATCTCCTCGTACCAAGTCTTGGCCTGCGGATCGGAAATGACCTCGGCCTTGCCGGCGAAGAGGTCTGGGAACATGCCCATGTTATCGGAATGGTCGGCCACCACCAGGAAGTCGAGCGGCCGCGACAGCTTGACCGGCTGGCCGCTCGACGCGGTGATCTCCTCCCCGCGAGCGAAGCGATAAGCATCGCGAGGCGTCAGCCGCGCGCCAAACGCGCCAGCGTCGAACGAGGCTCCGGTGTGCAAATGCGTGTCGCCAAACAGCGGCCGGGTCGGAAAATTGCGCCCTGCATATGGAGAATAGATAGGTTTACTGGAAAAGGCCCTTTCGGCCTTCGCGCTGTCCAGGGTGCCGATATCGGTGGCTTCCTCAGCGACAGCGGGGAATGCAAGACCGACGCTTGCAAAGCCTGCCAAAATCAACTTTGCCGACGTACGTGTCATCGCTTTCCTCCTTTGCGCCAGTCATACTTAAGACCGTCCGAGCGGCTAGTTGTTGATTTGCATCAGTGACGGTCCCCCTGTCGCAAAAATCATGCTGCTCACGTTCGAGATCATGCAGCGGTAAGCCTAGCGACCGTCATGGAACCGGCCGATGATCGGCCAATTTGTGCGAAGAGCATACCTTCGCGCCGCTACGATCTGCTCAAGGCCAACGCCGAAATAGTTTCCAATCGTTTCATCGGACAGGCCCAGGTCGGCGAGCACTGCAATCGTCAAATCAGGTTGCGGCCCCATCCTGTTGTACTCAGCCGCTCCCAGTCGTGGTTCGCCTTCGTATGGCATATCCGGCCCTCCTGCTCCGCGGCCATCGCCAGCGCAACATATGTCGACTTTGGTTGCGCCCCATGCCCATGCCCGTCATGGGCAGAACAATATCGTCGGCGACAGCCTTCTGCTCATAGGCGAGGACGGCATAAAGATCGTCGGCCGCGTCTTTGACCGTCTTGATCTGCTGAAGCCGCGCTTCCATCTGCGCGATCTGCCATCCGAGCCGCTTGGGCAATGGCCTGTTGAATATCCTTCCATCGTCGAATTCTTCGGCCATCGAACGGATCATATTATTATGCGTCTTGGCTGACGTTCTTACGACACTGGCGAACGCGTCCCATGCCGTGATCTGCTCGGGCGCTATCTTGAACTCGGTCTTCATATAGGCAAGGTGTCCATCCACGTCTGGTTCACATGGCAACCAATCATGTTTCTTCCGAGCGGACCTTGATCGGCGTCAAAACTATCGGGGTGCCGTAAAATAGCACTGGCGGAGCATATGCGGGTAATTCCCTGGCCCCAAATTCGTTTGCGTTAGTGTCGATGTCGATTTTCCCGTTTTTTGATTTGGATCAAAAAGACGGCGAGAACTTTCACTATTCTACATATGTTCTGTGGAGGTATATCGGTCGAGACATTATTGGTGAGACGTTCAAGCGAACGAGAATCCGAAGCATTGTCGTTGCTGTCGCCGATACTGCCCACGACGGCTCGACGCCGGCCTGGACCAGGCTCGCGGTGTATCGAATGCTGACGGATTGGGCTGCCTCTATCGCGGTGGTGCACGAGCCTGGATACCATTCCACCCGGCCCTGATCGGGCTTATGGACCTATGTCCGGCATGACGGCATCGATCTGCGCGCACCTGCCGATTACGCGACCGGTTTTCCAAGATCAACAACCGCGAGCGCTTCCGTCCAGATACTTGGGAAGTCGAGGCATCCTTCGACCGCGTCTTCTGACCTTCGGTCGGCCGAAAGGAAGCGGGTCGAGTACCTCTATCGCGATGTCCCGGATGGGGCCGGGCAGCAGACGCGCTATCTGGAGGTCTTGAGCCGCCTGCTTGATCTTGCTCAAGCGCATGGGACGACGGTCACGATTGCCAAGTTTCCGCTCCCCTCGCGGCGCGCGGGTCACCACACTGCTTAGCAATCGCTTGCGAACCTCGCGTCAAGCCGATGAGCCGAGCAAGCAAATTGGCCCTCAATCGAACCCGCAGGGCCAGCTTACCGGGGCAAACAGTCCAGGCGGAAATTTCGTCGATGCATCCGATGCCGAAGGGCTCAAAGATCGCTCTTCGCGGCCGCGGCGCCTGCACCGGCCGACCGCACCGACCATCGTAGAGCAAGTCGAGGCGCTGCGCCGCCAGCGTTGGACTGGCAAGCAGATTAACTCAAAGCAGAGCTTTCCCGACGATTGCCAATCCACCAAAGCCGACCGATGTCGCCATCAGGATCGCCAGCCAGTCGGCCGTCGGTGACGTCGATGGCCTTGAGACGAAATACTCGAAGCTTTCCTCTCCAGAGAAGACGCTCAGGCGATTGGCTCCTTCCAGGAGCGTCAGCACGCCAACTGTCGCGGCAACCCTCGGCCTTGAAACGCCTCATCCATTTGTAGGCTGTGCGCGGGCAGATTGCAGATCTTGTCGCGCTCCTCAGCCCAGTCAGCCGAACGCAATGCGCGCCCCAGTAGCGCATTGGCCGAGTAAGAGATGTGGTCAGCCGGGTCGCGGCGAGCAGGCAAGTAGTGCACCTGGATGGCGTTCCGATCGTGCTTGGCGACCCGGCCCTGCTCGAGCGGATTCCCATCAGCATCCACCTTCATGACGTAAGTGAAGTTCTCTTCGATGTCGTCGTCCTGGTCGAACTTCGCATATAGTCTGAAGCGAACCTGCGCTGGCCCTTCAATTCCCATCAACTGCATACGGGCGAAATTCCCAGGCACGGCGGGGGCCCCCTTGCCGCCCTTGCCCACTAGTTCGGGAAACTCGAAATCAGCCTCTATCCAAAGTTCTCGTTCGACCAGCGCTTCGTCGGGCTTCTCGTTATAGGGAACGTGGAAGTCGGTTTCTTGACCTTGCGCTGCACAGGATCAAGGCTGAATAGCCTCGCCAGAGCTTGCAAAACCGCAGTCTTGCCGGCACCGTTTGGACCAAGGAGAAATGTCAGGTCGTCTAACTCTAGTTCTGCGTAGTCCGCACCAAACGATCTAAAGTTGCTAAGCCGCAAGCGCGCGAGCTTCATATTTCCCCCTTACCGTCTCGGCCCTCATGTCGTCTGGAAAGGGCATCAGGCCTAGCTTTGCTGGGTCTTATGTCAAACAAACCCTGAAATCTTCCAGAACCCGATCCAGCCCTGGCGCGCCGAGAAGCGTAACAATGCGCCTCGGCTGAAGATTGCGTGTCGCCCGACCGTAGATGGCGAGATTGGTCGCGCCGTTCAGGCGCGATGGATAAATGATCCCGTCCGGCTCCGACGGGTGCTCGTGAAACGCCACCGACCATCGGTGTGCCAAGTTCTGGCGCTGGCCCCGAACGACGTCGGTCGGCACGCCCATCCTGACCGCCTTGTCGTCCCTGAGGTCGACCAGGCGGAGTTCCGCCGTGGTGGCGATCTCTGCGTACCGCCGTTCCGTGAGCTCCGTCTCGTCGATTGGAAGATCATCGACCAGTCCTTCCCGTCGGTCACGGAGCACTGCTTCGAGGAAACACACCTTCAGGCCATCCCCGAGGTAGAGAACGCCAAAACGATTCGAGTCCAGGCGGCGCCGCGGATCGCTGAAACGGCTTGGCGCCTTCCCGTAACCGAGGGGATCAGGATAGGCACGCCAGTAGATTCGTCCAAATATGCGGCCCGGCGGGATCGTCTCGATCTCGAGCTTGGCGCGCTCGAAATCGGGTGGGGGTGAAACGCCGGGCATTCAGTCGAAGTCGCCTCTGGCCATACCTTCCGCGGCTGCCAGCACCAAGGCATCATCGCCCTGCTGAAGGGCTCGAAGACCTGTTCGTCCATCGAGCGCGCCGTGAGGCGACACAAGAAACCGATAGACCGCCCATGCACTGTTGCCCAACGTCTCGTAGATCGCCGGCAATGCCGCCAACGGCCGGCCGTGTTTGTCGAGTTGCCAAACGGGAAAGCGGAAACCGCGCTTGGCGCCATCGATCCCGAGCACCTGCCCGCTCTGCCGCTTGGCATTGACCGTCACCCGCGACGTGCCGAGCAGCTTGGCAAAGGCATCCGCACTCAGCATCTCCTCGCCGGCGACAATTTCGGCAACACGCTTGCGGCCACGCTCGCGCGCTTCAGCCAGGGCCGCCTCAAGTTCCGCGTCGGGTTTTCCCGTGTCCTCGACAGGAAACAAATCCGAAGCGACCGGCTGTTCCTCGACCGGCGTGATTGTCTGTGCGCCGGCCGCCGGGTCGACCTCCACCCGGAAAGAGACACGATGACCGATCTTGCGGCTGCGCGCGACCGCTTCCTGATAACGCTCAAGCAACACCTTCTTGAAATCGGCCTGTGCCGGTAGCTTCGTGGTAAAAGCCATTGGCGTGCTGCCCGCATGCAACGCGGGCCGGCTATGATTGCTACGCTTTGGGGCGACCATGATGATACTTCCTGTTTCCAGCAATGTGGGCACAGAATGCAAGTTCGTCAAGTTCGATAATTTAGTAAAGAGAACGGTCTTGCCGACGCGACCGCGGATCACACAATCCCCCATGCCCGGTAACGTCCCCGCCCCGTGATCTCGCGCAGGCCAAGCTCGCCGACGGGTGATGTCAGGTTAACCTCTTAAAGTGCGCTTTCGACATGACGCGGGATTCAGGAAGCTGTTCCGGCCACGGCCTTCCAATGCGCGATCGCCCTAAGCCGATGCAGACGGAGGGCGATAGCAGAGCGTTTCGAACGAGGCGGCACGAAGAGATTTCGGAGTGCCGAAAAGATGCTTGTGAAGCGTTGCAGCGCGCCTGGCGAACGAAACCGCTGCATCAGCCGCTCCCGTTTTCGCAGTGGCAAATGGGAGTTTTCGGCGCGATTGTTCAGCCCCTTGTGCGATCGATGCTCGACCGTGGGCATGACCTGACGCCGGGCCGCGCTGTAGGAGCGAAGCTTGTCGGTGACGATGCGCTTCGGCAAGTATCCCTGCTTCTTCATCAACCGGATCAGCAGGTGCTTGGCCGCCTTGGTGTTGCGGCGGGTCTGGAGGATCTCGTCGAGCACGTAGCCATCCTGGTCGACGGCGCGCCAGAGCCAGTGTCTTCTTCCGCCGATCGTCACGACCATCTCGTCCAGATGCCAAATATCGTTTGAGTTCGGCGGTTTCCGCCGCAAGCGGCCGGCATAAGCGGGGCCGAACTTCTTTGCCCAACACCGGATCGTCTCATAAGAAACGACGATGCCACGCTCCAGCAGCATCTCTTCCACCAGACGTAGGCTCAGCGGAAATCGGAAGTAGAGCCAGACCGCATGGGCGATCACAGCGGGCGGGAAACGATGACGCTTATATCTGACAACAGGCTGGATCATGAGCGCCAACTATCAGCCAACAGCTTCATCGCCGGTTAACCTGACATCACCTGGTCAGGGGCTCAGGGGCCTGAGCCGCCTGGCTCGACAGGGGCTGGACGCACATGGGTTGGTGCCCGCTACAGGGCAGGCAGCTGGTGCCTTTGATCCGTCGTCTCGCAAGGCGCGGTCGATCAGGTTCGAATACGGGACTGGTGAGGTCTCGCTGATCAGAAGCCTGCCGCCGGCCGAAAAGCTCCTTCGCGGCCAAGACGATGTTTTCCTTCGGATCGAGAAAGCATGCTTCCAGAGTTGCCTGCTGAGCCAGCGCCTGGCGACATGCTTCTGTCAGCAGCTTCGTTATCGCGAATGCCGATGGCGCCAGGATGGTGGCGCCTCGTCCGGGCACGGGCCTCTCGTCTTCTTCGTTGCGTCACTTCTCAGCGACCCCTCTGGCTCCTTCATGCATCTGCAACGCCACGACGCAACCCGACAGGAAAGTCAGCGCCCCGATCGCGCCTATCGCCGAGGCGAAGCCAAAAGAGTCGGCGATAAGACCCGCTGAAAGGGCACCGATCGCGTAGCCGAGGTCGCGCCAGAACCGATAGACGCTCAGCGAACGCGCGCGCCAGGACGGATGCGAAGCGTCGGAGACGGCGGCGATCAGGCTCGGATATACCATCGCCGTGCCCAGGCCGAGCAAGAGACTCGCCATCAGCCACCATCCGAAGTCTCGAGTGAATGCCGTCAGGAGCAGCGCCCCTGCCTGGATCCACATCCCGGCGACGATCAGGCCCTTTCGCCCCCAGCGGTCGCTGAGCGGGCCGGTGAAGACCTGAAGCATTCCCCAGACCGCGGGATAGACGGCCTTCAGCGCGCCGATCCGCTCAACACCCAAGCCATTCGCAGCGAAGAAGAGCGGAAATATTCCCCAGCTCATGCCATCGTTGAGGTTGTTGACCAGCCCCGCCTGCGAGGCGGCGAACAGATTGCGGTCGCGGAAGGAGGCCAGCGCGAACACCTCGCTGAAGGTCAGCGGTTCGGCTTCCCGCTCATGGCCTGCCGCTTCAAGCCGCACGTGCTCGCGCGTGTCGCGCACCAGCAACACCGACAGCACCGTGCCGAGAACGGCATAGCCGACGCCTAGCCAGATCGGGACAGGGCGCAGGCTATACTGCTCGGCCAAATACCCGGTCAGGAACGCGGTGACGCCGACAGCCAGATAGCCGGCGAATTCGTTCAGACCTACCGCCATCCCGCGCCCCTGGGGTCCGACGAGATCGACCTTCATGATCACGGTCATCGACCAAGCGAGCCCTTGGCTGATGCCAAGTAGCGCGTTGGCTGCGACGATCCAGGTCCAGGAGGGAGCCCACAGGATCATGAACGGCACGGGCAGGCCGAAGAGCCAGCCAAGCACCAACACACGCTTCCTGCCCCAGAGGTCGGCCAGCTTGCCGGAGACGAGGTTGGCGCAGGCCTTGACCACGCCGAAGCTGACGATGAAAGACACCACCAGCGTCGTAGAGGCGATGCCGAACTCCTCCGTGCCGATCAGGGGCACCACCGTGCGTTCGATGCCGACCATCCCGCCGACGAACGCGTTGATCAGCACCAGCAGGAAGAACTGGCGCCAGTTCTCCCTCAGGCCGAGCCGGATGCTCGCAGCCGTCGGGGCGGTCACGGCGGCGATCCTGCGTGCGTCGCGCGGGTGCGCGCGGCGTCAGGTTGCTCGCCTGCCGAGACGTGATCGATCTGAAGGTGCGGGCCGGCGTAGAGGAAGCCCATGCGCGTGACTGCGGCCGTCTCCAGGTAGGACGCGACCGAATCGACGACTGCAGCAGCGGCCCTGCAGCCTAATCCGGTCAGGTGCGACGCAGCTACCGGCTCGGTATGCAGGAACTGCCCCAAGATCATCGGAGGTCTCCCTCGTCTGGCTCGGACTATCACTCAATCGATGCCTTGAATGATAGTCCCCCCTCACCTCTCATACGAAAGCGTCGCCAGGAAAGAAATCGAGGTGCCGCCTCAGAAACACGACATCCGCATGACCTCGCCCGCGAGACCCCGAAGACGGTTTCGACGGCGCGCGGCGTGCTTCCACAGATTAGCGGCAGTTTCAGAAAACCATCGACTGAAGCTGCAATTCTCACATTTCGGATGTTTCCAGCAACTTAACCGAAGTCTCCGGCACGACGCGGCTCGACGGTAGGTTTTAACCTTCTGCAGCGCGTTGCCTGCATCACCCAGCAGTCCCCTTGGACCCTCGACCGAACTCGAGTACGACGCACTTCAGACTTGGCTGGTCAGGCTGGTGTGCCACTGAGAAGCCAAACTCGCGGCACATGCGCAGCATCGCGGTATTTTCTTCCAGAACGATACCGTCGATCTGGCCGATCCCCTCGGCCCTCGCATAGGCCACTATCTGCTCGAGAAGCCGCCAGCCGATGCCATGGCCCTGCAGATCGGTGCGGACGAGCAATGCATATTCGCCCCTCTCCCGGTCGGGGTTGCAGGACAGACGCCCCACTCCGGCAAGCATGCCGCCAGCTTTTTCCAATACCACGAAGGCGATGTCGCGGTCATAGCCGAGTTGGGTGAGACGTTTCTGGCGTAATGATGATGGCAAGATCGGGAATGTCCAGAAGGTCTTCGGCCGCATGGTAGCAGCGGCGTCCGGCCACCTTGCTGTATTTCGGATTAACGGGCCAGACGCTTGCTTCAAACCCGCTTTCCAGAATATTCCTCATCACGATGCGGCCGACCGATCCGTCGCGGCGAGTGACCGGAGACGGACGGCGTGTTCCAGGGTATGTATGGTCACGGCATATGTCCGTTGGAGAACCTCGGGCAGCTTCTGTGCCCGCGCCGTGCGTTGGATCAACGCCGCTTTTGTGATGCCACATAATGAAGTGAGACCCTTCAAGCACAGTCAACAATACGAACGAACATACACCCCGGCAATGCGCGAAGTCGTTGCGTGGTTACCTGATGAAGACGCGCTGTTGTGCGTTGCCCAACGCGACGCAGAGAGCCGAATGCCCGCCGTCGCCGCAGCACTTTGCCCCAGCCCACCAGGGATGACCAATCTTGGCGGGCTGTCCTTCGTTCCACACAGGCGTGGCACCCAAGCGCGCTCAAGCGTCTCGCTGTTCAGTCGACCCGCTTGCGTCCGGTGATCATAGCCTTCGCGAGGTTCTCATGATGTACGAAACTGGCCAGAAGCACGCCGAGAATGTGGAAGACCACGAGGCCAAGCGTAATGTTAGCGATCACTTCATGAGCCTCGCCCAAGGCACTCTCGCCCCTGCGCCGTTCGACGCGGTTCTCTTCGCCGTCAAATGTCTGTGGTCCCCCAAAGGCGGAAATCTGCGCATAAAGCGGCGCCAACGGCCCCGCGCGTTCCTCCTCGGCGTAACGGACGAGCCCGGTCACCACGGTAGCGGCCAGGAACACAAGAAGCGCGATAACCATGACACCACCTGCAGGGCTATGCCCGATATAGCGTTTGGCGCGTGCGCGCATGAGATCCCGGAGGTAGCGGGTAGCCGTCATCGGATCAGTCGCGAAGTCCGAAAACCGAGCATGGCGTGACCCGACAAATCCCCATGCGACGCGGGCGAGGATCAGCGCGCCGACGACATAGCCCGCCCAGACATGCACGGTCATAACGTCTTCCGTGAGATATGCGACGAAGAACCCAAGGGCGACAGTCCAGTGAGCTATCCTGACAAAAGGGTCCCAAACTTGAATTCCGGCACGCATGCAGTCCACTCCTCGGTGGAAGTGACTCATAAGAGGCCAACCCGGCCTGTCATGCGTTGACCTGGGTCAAATGCGGCGGCCGCGCTCACTACTTCTTGCTTGGCATCCCAGTCTACTGGAGCCTTATCCTGCTCCCATCGGCAAGCGCAGCGGGGGGATAGAGGATCACGGTTTCCCCAGGGCGTATGCCCTGAGCTATAGCGGCGATGCGTGCCGAAAGACGCGCCACCTCGAGCTTCCGAAGATTCGCACGCCCTTCCGCAACAACAAAGACGGTCCAGGCATCGCCGCGGCGAAACAGCGCTCCAATCGGCACGACAATCGCCTGGTCAGCCTGGTCAACAACGATCTTGACCTCGACACGGTAGCCGTCTCCCAGGCCGGTCCACGTCTCGCGCGGCGAGCTTATGTCGACAATGACCCAGACGCGCTGTTCTTCAACGCCAAGCGCGGAAACCTTGGTGAAACCCGAAGGCTCGACACGTCGCACAATCCCTTGCAGGTCGGTGGAGCCGCCCCAGCGCTCGATGATCGCCTTGTCGCCGTCCTTGATGCGGGCAGCATCGGTCGTCAAGACGTCAACCGCGATTTCGAGATCGCGCGGATCACCCAACTCGAACAATGGCGATCCCTGCAAGACAACGCCCTCGCTTTCCTGAATGATCCTCAGAACGAGGCCGTCAATGGGAGACAGTATCGGGAAAACTTCGGTGGGATCGGAATCGTTTGCGGTTTTCAAAGCCGCGCGAGCCTGTTCCAGTACATGGGTCGCCGCATGCCAGCGACGCTCTGCGGCATAGGCCTGGCGTTCTGCCGAGCGGAACAGGAATTCCTGGCGTTCCAATTGCGCAGCCGCCGCCACGTTCCGCTCGGCAAGCTCTTTGGTGCGCTTCAGATCTGCGCCGGCCTGAGCCAGAAGCACCTTGGCCTGTTCATATAGCGAACCAGCCTCCTCAAGCGCTGCCTCGGCGACACCAACCTGCGCCTCAAGTTCCAGCCGCACCCGCGGATCGAGCAGAGGCGAAACAGGCGGTGTAACGGTCGCCAGCTTCTGCCCCGCCCGCACGCTGTCGCCGGCCTTGAGCGCAAGCCTTTGAACGCGCCCGGACAAAGGCGCCGATACCAGGTAACGTTCCCGTACACGCGTGCGGCCGTCCTCTTCAACCGTGTCCTGGAAGGGCAAGCTCTCCACCCGAGCCGTCTCGACAAGAATCGGTTGCGGCACGAGCAGCCAGTAGAGGCCGAGCGCCGCAAGCGCTAGCACCAGCAGCGTCCCGAGGATGGAAGTCGTTCGACGTTTCATGATCAGTCTCGCGTCTTCAAAACAGCCACCAGATCCAGTGCGTCGATTCTGCGGCGGATGGTGATGAAACTGGCGACACCGGCGCCGATCACCAGGAGCGCCGCGATGGCATAGCTGCCTGGATCGATCACCGCGGGGACCTGGAACGACTCGCTTGCACGTGCGGACGCGATCACCTCGATCAGATAGCGTCCGATCAGGAGCCCGGCCGGAACAGCCACAACCAGTTCCACCGCAAGTTCAGCGAAAATGACCCCGGATACCTCGCGCCGTGTCAGTCCCACTATCCGGAGGCTGGCCAGTTCCCAGGCGCGCTCCTGCAGGGCGACGCGGGCGCTGTTGTAAACCACCGCTATCGCGATCAGCATTCCGAACCCCGCCAGGATCAGCGCGCCGATCAGCACCATTCCGCCAATTGTCTCGCTGAACAGTGCAAGCCACAGAGCCTTGACCGAGCTTCCCTCGATCCTCGGCATCGACCTTATCCTGGACCAGATCGGTCCGGATTGATCCGGATCGATCCTTAGGGCAGCGACATTCGCAACAGGCCCCTCCCGCATCAACCGATTGAGTGCCGTGCGCTCCATTGTCACCGAATTGCCCAGGATATCGTCCGAAATCCTGCGCACGGTAACCTTTCGTGCCGAACGGGATCCTTCGAGCACCTCGAGCATGACATTGTCACCCAGCCCAATATCGAGCTGCCGCGCGATCGTCCGGCTGAGCATGATGCCGTCGGAAGGAACAGCAATCGGCCTGAGCGCGCGGTCCCTCAGGACCTTGAGCTCGGATGCCGAATCCAGGCCAGTGGCCGAAGTGCGATAGGTTCGATGTCCTGCTCGCAATCTGACAGGCACGATTCTCTGGAGTTCGGCCTTCAGGACGCCGGGGATCGCCTGCAGTTCATAGAGCGCATCCGCCGAGACCGGTTCCGTGAAGGTGAGAAAAGCGTCGCCACGTTCGACGCGTCCGAAGCTCACGTCTATCATGTAGTCGATGGCATCGAACCAATAGAGCCCGAACAGAACCAGCGGAATTGCAAAGGCAATGCCAACGGTCGTAAGGAGCGTCCTGACCGGCCGTCCCAGGATCGTTCGCGCAACAATGATGTATTGAAGCGGAATGCGTCGGTTTCCAATTTTTTGCAGCCAACCGAACCTATGCAGCGCAGGCGGCGTCTCGGGCCGGATTCCTTCGGCCGGAGCAAGCGTAGCGATCCGATACACGGCCGACGCCGCCGCCAGATTCGCGGCCATGAGGCTGACAAGCACCGCAACGACCAGCAGCCAAGGCTCAAGCTGAGCGTCCAGCAACGGAAACCGGAAGAAGGCGTGATAGCTCCCGACCACCGCAATGGCGAACCAGCGTCCCAGCGCCAAGCCTATGGCCGACCCCAGCAATGCAATGGCGGTGACCAGTTTGACATAGTGAAGCGCGATGGCGCGGTTGGTGAAGCCCAGCGCCTTCAATGAAGCGATCTGTCCTCGTTGCGCCTCGACCATCCGCCCGGTGACGACGTTCAGCAGGAACGCCGCGATTCCGAAGAAGACCGAAGGCATGACAACGCTCAAGGTTTCCTGCTCCGCCAGCTCGTCTTCGAGAAAGCGGTGCGACGGCTGGTCGCTGCGATCATAGGCTCCCGTCCCGCCATATGGCTTCAGTAGGCGATCGACCTCTTCCAGGACATGCGGGGTGCTCGCATTGGGCGCCAGCGTCATCGACACGTCGTTGAACGCGCCTTTCATATCGAAGGCGCTGGCCACCGCGTCATGAGCTGCCCAAAGCACGACGAAATTACGATCGTCCGGCAGCGGCACGGCAGCGCGTGTCGCAAAGACGAACTCGGGCGACATGGCGGAGCCAACCACGCGGAATGCCTGGAGCCGGCCGTTGAGAACGACGTCGATCGTATCCCCCACCCGCACATTGCGCGCCTCGGCATAGGCGGAGTTGATGATGACCTCTTCCGGATGCAGCGGATCGGGCCAGCGTCCCTGCACGAGATGTAGGCGGTTGAGCAATGGTTGGCCGGCCGCTGGAAGCGCGATGATGCGCCCTGAGATCGGCAGGACACTGTCCCCACGGATCACACGCACCGCCTTCGCAACGCGCGGCTCCACGATGCCGATGCCTTCGGTTTCCCGCAGACGGTCCGAGACCGCGAGCGGCGCGCGCATCATGCTCACAAAGATGTCGGCAAAGCGCTCGTTGCGATAGTGCGCGTCCATGGCGCCTACCAACGCCCGGTAGTTTGACGCCGACATCACGAAGACGGCCACGCCGGCAGCAACCAGCAGAGCGATGCTGAGAACCTGAAGCCGCATCGACCAGAGATCGCGCAGCACCTTGATATCGAGGACGTTCACCACGTCACGTCCTCTGCGTGGATACGCTTCGGGTTCGGTTCCTCCCTCACGATGCGCCCGCCGCTCAGCCGCAACACGCGGTCAGCCATCCCTGCGATTGCCGTGTTGTGGGTGATTACAGCAGTTGTCGTGCCCAGTTCCGCATTGACCTTGGCGATTGCCGCAAGGACCAGCCGGCCGGTATCAACGTCGAGTGCGCCGGTTGGCTCGTCGCACAGCAGGATGTCCGGCCGTTTGACGATGGCGCGCGCTACTGCAACTCGCTGCTGCTCCCCGCCCGACAATTGCGAAGGAAAGTGGCCTGCGCGTTCTGACAGTCCGACGAGGTCAAGCGCCTCGCCTGGCTTCATGGGATCACTGGCAATCTGCGCGACCAGCCGCACGTTCTCCTCGACCGTAAGGCTCGGTATCAGGTTGTAGAATTGAAACACGAAACCGACGTGGTCGCGTCTGTAGGCCGTGAGTTCCTCGTCGCTGGCGCCTGTAAGATGATGGTCTCGCCAAATCGCCGTGCCTGAAGTCGGTGCATCCAGGCCGCCGAGGATATTCAGCAAGGTCGATTTGCCCGAGCCCGAAGGCCCGAGCAGAACGATGAACTCGCCCTGCCGGATATCGAGATCGACGTCCTTCAGCGCGACGACACGCGCATCGCCCGAGCCATAGACCTTGGTCAACCCCCTGGCCACGAACACAGGGGCCGGAGGTTGTGCTGCTGAATCTCTTATGTCGCGGACTTCCATACGGGCTTCGCTTTCGGCCAGCGTCCGGGATTCCTATAGGCCGCTCATGTTGGCCGCTTTGACCCTTATCAAGTTCACGATCCTCTCGGAGCAGATGCCGAAGTCCGTCAGTGCTGCATCGAAGGCGCGTGGTCGTATGCCACTTCGACAGGCTCCATGCTTGGCGATATCCGGAGCGCGCGCAGGGCGTTCAGAATGACCGCGACATCTATTGCTTCCTGCAGGACGGCCCCCTCTACGGGTGTGAGATAGCCAAAGGCGGCCGCGACCATCCCCGTTACGGAAAGGCCCAGGCCTGCAATTACGCTTTCAAGCGCGATCTGGCGTGATCGGCTGGCTATTTCCAGTCCCGCAAGGAGCCGGCCGAGATCGTCAACCATCAGGACGATGTCGGCCGCCTCGGCGGAAGCGGCCGCACCGCGCGCTCCCATGGCCACGCCGATATCGGCAGCCGCCAGTGCCGGAGCATCGTTGACCCCGTCGCCCACCATCATCACAGGCCCGTTCTTGCGCTCCGTCAGCACCAGAAGGACTTTCTGGTCCGGCGTCAGCTCGGCCCGCACGCCATCGAGGCCTAGCCCTTCGGTGGCGGCCTCGGCAACGGCCCGGCGATCACCCGTGGCAAGCAGAATCCGTCTGATGCCGTGGTGGCGACGGATGCCGGCAAGGAACCCGGCCGTTTCCAGACGTAGCGGGTCGGCCAAGACCAGATTTCCGGCGAGTTGGCCGTCTACGGCAACGGCGACCAGAACAGAGCCCGCTTTCGGTCCCTGATGCGGATTCCGGGTCGCGCCAATCCTGCGCCTCACGAATCCTGTACCGCCCACGACGACGGATCGGCCGTCCACCCTCGCTGCGACGCCCTCTCCCGGGACTTCCTGGATCTCGGTCGGCGCTGGCAGGAGGATACCGCGGGCGCGTGCAGAGGCGACGATCGCCTGTGCTATCGGGTGCTTCGATGCCTGATCCGCGGCCGCGGCGAGGTAAAGCACTTCGTCGGGCGACAGCTCTGCATATGTATCGATCGACACGATCCGCGGACGTCCGTCAGTCAATGTTCCGGTCTTGTCGAGGATCAATGTTTGTGCCTGCGCGAGTGCCTCGAGCGGCTTCGCGCCCTTGATCAGCACGCCGTAATGGGCGGCACGCGAAAGTCCGGCGACCAGTGCAACCGGCACCGCCAGGATCAGGGGGCAAGGTGTGGCCACGACCAGAACGGCTACGGCGCGGATCGGATCGCCAGTCATCCACCACGCGGCAGCGGCAAGCGCCACGGCTACCAGGAGGAACAGGATCGAATAGCGATCCGCCATCCTAGACATCGGCGCCTTTGATTGTTGCGCCTCTTCCACCAGACGGACGATCCCCGCATAAGTGCTCTCCGCCGCGCGGCGGCTGGCGCGTAGATCGAAGGCCTCGCCCGCATTGGTGGAGCCGCTCATCACTTCCTGGCGCCGCATGAGTTTCACCGGCATCGATTCACCGGTCATGGCCGACTGGTCGAGCACTGCCCGCTCGCTCTCGACAGTTCCGTCGACAGGTGCGACATCTCCCTGCCGGATCAGAAGCAGATCGCCGGGTACAATTTCGCCGAGCGGAACCTCGTCAAGCGCGCCATCGCGGTAGCGTGTCGCGCTACGCGGCACGCGTGAGAGGAGGTCGCGCATCTCGCGCCGGGCATGGCCCTCGGCAAAGCTTTCCAGGAAGGTGCCACCGGAATACATCAGCGCGACAACGGCGGCAGCGAGCGTCTCGCCAAAGGCCAGCGCCGCCGACATGGAAAGAGCCGCCACGATGTCGAGGCCGACCTCGCCCCTGAAGAGGCTGCGGACAATCTCGACGACGAGGGCCGCGAGGACAGGCACCACCCCTGCGGCCCAGGCCATCTCCGCGAGACCAGTCCTTCCTGCGAGCCACAAGCCTGCTCCGGTCGCGAGGCCAGCGAGCGCAATGACCAGAATGGCGACCTTGAACCTGGCGCTGCCTTCGCCGCCCATCTTGGGGTCAATCCCCTTTCATGCAGGTCGCACAAGCCATTGCTGCCACTCATGCCTTTCCAAGCTTGGAATTCAGGTGATCGGCCAGCCTGATCGCGAAGGCGAGGATCATCAATGTGGGATTTGCATGGCCGCTGGTCGGGAACACAGATCCACCCGCAACATAAAGGTTATGTACGCCGTGGAC
>NZ_ML133517.1 GCF_003934165.1 Borborobacter arsenicus
CGTCCCGCTCTCATCATCTAGGGCCGTAGGGACGGCCGGGGGCGGGATGCAGGCAGACAACTTGCCAAATTGCTTGTTTGCCAACTTGCCAGCAATCAGGCAATCGCCTCAAGGCCCCTTTTCTGAATAACGGTCAGCAGCCGCAGCGCCGGGCCGCCGGGCTTCTTCACCCCACGTTCCCAATCTGACACCAGCCCCTTACTCACGTTGAGATAGCGGGCAAAGACAGGCTGCGAGATACGCTCACGCTCACGAATAGAACGGATTTCCTCGGGGGTCAGCGGCTCAACGGTTGTCAGACACCCCTCGTCAAATTCGCGCATCGTCTGCTTGTCGATCGCGCCGGACTCATAGAAGCCTTCCATCATCTCATGGACGGCCGCCAGAGCTTCACTCTTGTAAGTCTTGCTCATCGCAATTCACCTCGAACATTCGACCCGCAGCAACTTCCGCGTCCATCTGCGCATCTGCAAACCCCAAGACCAGCTTTGCGGCCTTCTTCAAGTAGGCTTCTTCCGCATCATCAAGGTTCGCCATATCGCTCTTGGCAAACCCGAACGCGAAAACCGCCCTCGTCTCCGCGCGGAAGAAAACCAGCGTTCGGAAGCCGCCAGACTTTCCAGCGCCGGGCCGCGCTACTCGTTGCTTGATAAGGCCGGCCCCTAGATCGGCGTCGATCTGGCCGCGCTCAGCCCGCTCTACAGCCTCACAAAGCATCGCGTCAGAGATTTTTTCCTTTCGGGCAAACTTGTGAAACCGGCTGTTTTTGAAAACCCTCACGCGACTTCCTCGCCCCTGAATGTATGACACATAGCGTTACACTTCAAGGCCCTTACCGCATCGCCGCTTTGCTGGCAATCAAGCACTATGTTTTGCCAGCAAGTCAGCAAGCGCCTCGCGCATGAGGTCTTCAATGGAGCGGTCGGTGTCGGCTGACAGCCGCTTAACCCGGCGATGTTCCTCCGGCTCGACCACGACTGTCACCCGCTTCATTCCGGCCCGCGTGGCGGCATGGTAACGCTTACCCTCGGCACGATCCGGGGTCGGCGCGGGGGCGGATTCCGCGATAGGCGCAACAGGCGGCGTGGTCTGCGCGCCCACGGCCTTCATGCTCGCGGCTAAACTCGGTCTTTTCGACATGGTTTTATCCCATCAAACTGCCAGTTTGCCAGCAATACCATTATGCCTTATTGCTGGCAATACAGCTTGCCGTCAAATCAGCAATTGGCCTCTAAGCCAGGTCAGCAATTCGGACACTTCCTCGCTGGCTTTGCCGGCCGGCTCATACTCCGGAGCGGTTTTGCCGGCCGTGAGCGCATGTCCGAAAGCCGCCCGCTGCTGGAAGGCGACGGGGGCAACCTCCAAGCCGTGAACCTGAACGGCTTCCCGCGCATCGGCCAGAAGCTGCGTGGCACGCGGCGGCACGGCGTTCAAAACGACAAAGGCCGGCTTTTGGGCGAGTTTCACCAGCTCGGCCGTGCTTCCGATCGCGCGAAGATCGAGGATTCCGGCTCGGCACGGGATCAACACCATGTCGGACGATCGCGTTGCCGCCATTGCGGCCGCTTCCGAGTGCGGCGCGGTGTCGATCACGACCAGCTCGGCCCCGCCATCGGTCGCGGCCTGCAAGCCTTGCGGCAAACGAGTGTGAGGAAGCGCGACGACAACCGGGGCCTCACCTTGTCGGCTATCGCCCCATCCGGCGGCGCTTGCCTGGGGGTCAAGGTCGATGATAGCGGCGGGAAGCCCGGCCGCCTCGGCGGCCGTAGCAAGGTGCAAGGCGAGGGTGGTTTTTCCAGCCCCGCCTTTTTGGCTGACTATGGCGATTGTTTTCATATTGCTGGCATAGCAGCAAACCGCATTGACGGCAAGAATTTTTGCTTAAATGCCTTATTGCTGGCAATACAGCAAATATTAAGCCCCGCCCTTGCCCCTCGCTCCCTCTCGAAAGCCCGTAGGACGGTTGCCGCCGGCGCGAACGTGGCGGTTTTGCTGTGAGGGTGCCGCCTCCCGATCCGCCTTATACGCGGATCGGAACCGCCGCAGGGCTGCGCAAGCAGCCCGAACAGCGGCGACCGCTTATGTTTGCCCTCTTAGATAAAGATCAGATGGGGATTCAGTCTGGTTATCGGACTCACGTTTCATCACACTCTTTGCCAGCATCACGAGGGCCTTACCGAGCGGGCTATCGCCGGTGTCGAGCTGCGTCCGCTCATCGAGGGGCAGGGTGGTCTTGTAGGCGTCGATTGCCTCGCTCCATGCCTGCTGATCCTGTCCATGATCAGCAGGCGGGGGCGGGGCCTTGCCGAACCTGCCGAGAAACTGACGGGCCTTTTCCGGCAAGGACAGGCGATAGGCGTTGCTCGTCTGCTGGACCTGTGGGCCGCGCCCCTCGTTGCCGGTCGGCTCGTAGCGCCGCAGCCAGTCGATGAAACCATGCGCCCGCAGGTTCTTCAGCGCCCGCACGATCGTATCGCGCGACCGGCCTAGCCGATCCATGATCGTGGTGATTGACGGCTCTAACCGGCCGGTGCGGAAGTCTATGAGATTGACGAACAGCCGCAGCACGTCGAGCGCCACCGATCCTAGCGGGCCGCTTCGCTCGCCCTTCTCGTGCAAGCCGGCCTCATTGTAGATTTCGGCCGCCTTCAAGATTGCCTGAACGTCCTTGCGCGTCGTCGGCCGCCATATCCGGCCCTCCGATCGGCCCCGGATATGACTATGCCGGCGAACTGGCGTCGGGCATCGCTCGGCCGGGGGCATGACCAGGCCAAGCCCGGCCTGTCCCGATCCCCGCCACGCCTCGCGGCGCTCATGGGCGAGCGTGGAGAGCTGCCCGGCGTCTTCCTCGGTGAGCTGGCCGGCGCTGTAGCGCGTCCATACCTCCCGCATGATCTCATCAAGCGCGCTTGCGCGCGCGCAGCCGATCGCGGCCGCGATCTGCGTCCTCAACATGCCTGTCGTCCTTCCATTTGAAGGACATGACGGCGCGGACGGCAGGCACGGCTTTCCTGTTTCCGCAAGAATCAATCTTGCGGATTGGAGTGCTGTAGCGTAGATAAGGGGAGAGCTTTGGCCCCGTCTCTACGGTGTGTCTGACGGCCTACAAAAACGCTCGACCGTTGGCGCGGTCGGGCGTTTTGCCGTTATGTCCCTTGCTTCGCTTCGATATAGAGCCTCAATGCTTCCTCGATGATCGGCGCGCGGCCAAGCACGCCCCGCTGCTCCTTGATCTTGTCGATTTGGGCGAGAAGATCAGTCGGAACATACGTGGTCAGCGCGATACGGCCGGCCGCAAGCTGCCGCGCCCGATGGGCGGCAACGTCCTTCCGAATCCTTTCCGAGTCGCGCTTCATTCTTAGCAGTAAGGACGAACTCGCCCGATTCTGCAATCCCTTGCGGAAGGAACCGCGAAAGGCACTACTTCTAGGGCCGGCAACTAAACGTGGTTACGTCAATGCGTATTCACGTCAATGCGTTCTCAAGCGCCCGGTAGAGCGTGGCACGATGCACGCCCAAGAGCCGGGCGACTTCCGCCACCGGCTTCTTGTCGTCATGGATAAGCTGGCGGGCATGGGCGATCTGCTCGGCCGACAGGGCAGGGGAGGGGCCGAACTTCACGCCTCGGGCTTTCGCCGCGATCCGGCCGGCGCTCGTGCGCTCCACGATCAAGCTGCGCTCGAAATCCGCGATGCCGGCGAACACGGTCAACACCATGCGCCCCGCCGGCGTCGTGGTATCGGCCCACGGCTCGGCCAGCGAACGCAGGCCAGCGCCGGCCTCCTTGATCCGCTCCGCGATCGCCAGAAGGTCGCCGGTCGATCGGGCGAGGCGGTCTAGCCTGGTGATCGTCACCACGTCGCCGGCACGCAGATGGTCGAGCATCCGCGCCAGCTCGGGCCGATCCCGCTTCGCCCCGGAAGCCTTTTCCTCGAAGATGCGGACGCAGCCGGCCGCACCCAGGGCGGCCCGCTGCGCATTGAGGTCCTGGCCGCGAGTCGAAACGCGGGCATAGCCGATGAACACGCGGCCGGCGTCGGAATCTGGTCGGCTGCTCACGGCTTCCCCCTGTCGCAAATCATGTCGCAAGTTTTCTACCACTTGCGACAAAGACATGCGACACGAAAAGCCCTGATTTTCCGGGGGCGGCCGATCTGTTGCAGGTTTTACGAGTTTTGCGACAACAGCCTCTCTAATAGCCCGATCCGCTCGGTTTCTGGCTTGATCTTATTATTTTGCCGCAATATGACCACGATCAACCGGACCCGCATCGTGGGTGGCTTCTCCAGGCGCCCATCCCCTGGCAACCAGCTAGCTCCCTGCACCATCTGACCAGATTGGTGCGCCGTGAGGCGTTGGTGCATGAATGTGGATTATTGCATTCCACCTAAGCTTCACGACGAATTCTTGCGTTTGTACGAAGCAATGTTTAGCGGTAGAACAGCGATCGTACGCAATAATCCATATTCATGCACCAACGCCCCTCTACATCGATCCGCGCATGTTGCCGCTGGCCGAGGGCCGGCGCGTGGCGCTGGTGGACGACGTGATCTCGAGCGGCGCCTCGATCACGGCAGGGCTCAAGCTGCTTCGATCGAAAGACATCGACCCCATTGTCGTCGGCGCTGCGATGCTACAATCCGAGCGTTGGCGGCCAGCCCTTTGCGCGATCGGCGAAAGCTGGCCGGAGCGGACGAGAGCCTGCTTCTCGACCCCGCTTCTCGAAAGGGGAGAGGACGGGCTCTGGCATCCGGCGGCGACGCCGGGAAGCAGCCCATGATTCCGGATTCGGGTCACGGCAGCGGGCAGCGTCCTATTCGCGCTTGAACTTCCGGCCGGCCCAGGTCGCCGCCAGCACCAGCCCCGTCGACAGCAGGATCATGATGATGCCCAGCGCCGACAGCTTTCCCCACAGCCCGTCGTCGGCGAAGTTGAGGATGCGCACGGCCAGCACCTCACTGCCCGGACGCGAGAGCACGACCGACACCGACAGTTCGCGGATGAACATGGTGGCCATCAGGATCCAGGCCGAGACGATGCCCGCTTCGTTGACGAGAGTGGCTCCCCCGTCCCTTGATACGGCCCCCTATTGCCGGAAGCCGTCTGGCTGGCAGACCAAGCCTGGGCAGCCACCTGCACCGGGTCCCACGGGCTGCTGAACGGTGGCGTATAGCTGAGGTCCATGTCGTTGAGCTGCTCGACGCTCGCATTCTGAAAAAGCGCCGCCGCAACGATGTCGATCCGCTTGGAGATCTCCGCCTTTCGGTGACCGAGAATCTGTGCGCCGAGCAGCCGGCCGGTCTGGCGATCGCCGGTCATGCGGATGTGGAGAGTCACCGCGCCCGGGTAGTATGCCTTGTGGTCGTTTGCTTCCATTGGCACGGTCAGCGGATCGAAACCACCGTTCCGCGCTTCGTGATCCATGAGGCCCGTTCGGGCGATCGCAAGGTCGAAAACTTTGAGACTCTGGGTGCCGAGCGCGCCGGCGAACTCCCGGTCGCCACCCAGAGCATTCTCGCCGGCTATCCGACCCTGCTTGTGAGCGATGGTCCCGAGCGAAATATAGACCGGCTGGTCGAGGAGGCGATGATAGGTCTCCACGCAGTCGCCGGCGGCGAGCACATCGGGCAGGCTTGTTTGCATCCGGTGCGTGACGGCGATGGCGCCGCGCACCCCGAGTTCTGCGCCCGCTCGGCGGGCCAAATCGCTCGCCGGCCGCACACCAACCGCCAGGATCACCATATCCGCGGGGTGCTGGGTGCCCGCCGAGTCCGTCACCAACAAGCGCGGGCTCGTGCTGTCCCCGGACTGTTGTTCGATCCGAGTGGCGCTGAGGCCGGTCAGGACACGCACGCCATGCCGCCGCAGCTCGTCCTCGACCAGGACGCCAAGCGCCGGGTCCACCGTCGGAAGCACCGTTTCGGTGCGACTGAGCAGAGTTACCTCAAGACCTCGCTGGGTGAGCGCGTCGGCCATCTCGAGCCCGATGTAACCGGCGCCGATGAGCACCGCGGTCCGCGGCTCCCGCTCCGTCAGGTGCTTGTGAACCGCGAAGCTGTCATTCATCGTGTGCAGCAGGAACACACCGTCCAACTCGCTTCCCGGCAGCTCGGGGCGCATCGGCGCCGCCCCCGTTGCCACGATCAGGCGATCATACCGGATCGTCTGCTCCGTTCCCGCGTGCTCGACCAAAACCGCTTTCCCCCGCGCGTCGATCGACCGTGCCGTATGCCCGCGCAAGATCCGTATTCCGGGAAACTCGGTGCGATGAGCGAGTTGGCGCCAATCAGGCGTTTCTCCGCTGAGATAATAAGGCAGTCCGCAGATGCTGAAGTTGGGATAGTCGTCCGCCAGCACGAGCGTGACTTCAGCACCCGGCTCGAGTTCGTGGGCGCGTAGCGCCGCGCTAATGCCGGCATCGCTGCCGCCGATGATGAGTAACTGCATAACAAACCTCCAAGAACATCATGACCGGACGGCAGGTATTGGCCTTCCGCCGCGAACGAGATTGGTGCCTGCCGAGGCCGGCCTACCCACCGCCGACCACTGCAACGTCGCATGGCCGTTCTTGCCGTGGTTCGGCACGTGGTGGCCCATAGCTCATGTCACGCGTCCCTGATCGCCTTGTTTCACGATTTTGCGTGGTGCGCGCACCGGCCGCCTCGCCAACCAACTCAGATAATGGTGAGACGCAGCGCCAGCGCAGCCAACGTGACGAAAAGCACCGGCACGGTCAGAACGATACCAACCTTNGCGCAGCCAACGTGACGAAAAGCACCGGCACGGTCAGAACGATACCAACCTTGAAGTAGTAACCCCAAGTGATGGTCATGCCCTTGCGCGCCAATACATGCAGCCACAACAGCGTTGCCAGGGAGCCGATCGGCGTGATTTTCGGGCCGAGGTCACTACCGATCACGTTGGCGTAGATCATGGCCTCCTTCACCACGCCGGTTGCACTTGACGCATCGATAGAAAGGGCTCCTACCAACACCGTCGGCATGTTGTTCATGACCGAAGACAAGAGAGCCGTGAGGATTCCAGTGCCGAACGCAGCTCCCCACACTCCACCTTTGGCGAAAACATCGAGGAGCGCGGCAATCTGCTCGGTAAGGCCCGCGTTGCGCAGGCCATACACCACCAGATACATGCCCAGCGAGAAGATCACGATCTGCCATGGCGCTTCACGCAACACTTCGCGGGTGCTGATGACATGACCGCGTGCCGCCACGCCGAGAAGCAGCAACGCGCCGACGGCCGCGACGGCACTGACCGGCACGCCGAGGGGTTCAAGACCGAAGAAACCGATCAGCAGCAGTGCCAGCACCACCCACCCGACGCGGAAAGTCGCCGCGTCGTGAATGGCCTCACGCGGTTGCTTAAGCTGGGTCACGTCGTATTGGGCGGGGATGCTCCGCCGGAAATAAAGCAACAGCACCGCCAAGGTAGCGGCGACCGCGGCGAAGTTTACCGGGACCATGATCATGGCGTATTCGTTGAAGCCGATCTTGAAGAAATCGGCCGAGACGATGTTCACCAGATTGGATACCACCAACGGCAAACTGGCCGTATCGGCGATGAAACCGGCGGCCATGACGAAGGCGAGTGTTGCCTTCTCGCTGAACCCCAGCGCCAGCAGCATTGCCATCACAATGGGCGTCAGGATCAGCGCGGCGCCGTCGTTGGCGAACAACGCTGCCACTGCCGCGCCGAGCAAGACGATGAGCGCAAACAACAAGCGGCCGCGGCCACCGCCCCACCGAGCGACGTGCAGTGCTGCCCATTCGAAGAACCCGGCCTCATCGAGGAGCAGGCTAATGATGATGACAGCGATGAAAGTGGCTGTCGCATTCCAAACGATGTCCCACACAATGGGCACATCGCTGAGATGCACGACACCCGCAGCAAGGGCGACAACGGCGCCAAGAATCGCGCTCCACCCGATGCCGAGGCCGCGCGGCTGCCAGATGACAAGGACGATGGTAACGAAGAAGATCAGCAGGGCAGTCAGCACGTCAATTCTCTCTCTTCAACGGGTTTTCGAGTTCGTGCAGACGCCGTAGAAGGTCGATGCGCGAGACCACGCCAATCACCATGCCGGCCTCGATCACGGGCAGCGAAGTCAGGCCGTAGTCCGCCATCAGCCGTGCCGCCACCAATGGGTGATCATCCGGCGCAACGCTGTGCACCTCGTGCGTCATCACCTCGGCCGCGGTGCGGCCTTCGGCCTTGCCGGGCTGGGCGCCCTCGGGACCAAGAAAGGAAATCCAGAAGTTTTCTTTCCAAAGCGACTCGCGTGGCTCCAGCCGTTCGTCAGCTGCGCGGTGGATCAGATCCGCTGCGGTGACGACGCCGAGCAGGCGGCGGTTCTCGTCCACCACCGGCACGCCGTTGATGCGGTGGGCGAGGAGCAGCCCGGCGATGTCTTCGACCGGAGTTTCGGGATGCACGACGACGGGGTCGGAGGTCATCAGGTCTCGGATGCGCATGCGCACGTCACTCCGATGGGTTGATTATGGTGAGGCTGACGCGCCGCGGCAGCCAAGGACGGTGTGCTGATGCCAGCCCTGGCGGAAGACTGCCGCTCACTGCGAGCCGGGCACTAGATAGACCGGTTCCTGATCAGCCGGCATTTCCGCCAACTCTTCAAGGGTCAGCCGGGCGTAAACTTCGATGCCATAACCTGTGGGATCACGCAGCCATAGCTCGTGGAGCGGAGTGCCTCGCCAAGTGGTACGCGGCGGCTTGACGATTTCCGCTCCATTAATCTTAGCCCGTTCATACCAATCAATCACCGCCGCTTTGTCAGGTAATCCAAAGCCGATGTGGTATAGGCTGTAAGTGTCCAGTGGCCGACCATTGTCATTTACCAGCAGTACCAAATTCAAGGATAGGTGGGGCACGATAAACGTTGAAAATCGAGCCGTCTTGTCCTTGGGTGCCACCCCTAACAGACTCTCATAGAACAGTGTGCTTTCCTGAAGGTCGGCCACCCGAAAGCTCAGGTGGAATTCAGTGGAATGTTCAATATTTGCCATATCGCTCTCCAATCACTTAGTGATGGCCAACCAGATCATCCTCTGACGGCCTGAAGGCTCAGCAATCTCTCGATCCCGACCGGCTCTTCGGTTTGGACCGGCACCAAAGCGACGCGCTTGGCGTGCTCTGTACGCACGGCCTCGATCTGCGCCAGTTCGTGACCGGCGCGCTGCTTCAGCAAAGGCGCCTCGGTCTCGCCAGCAGCCAGGCTGTTGTTGATCACCCAGGCCCATGGCTCGATCCCGGCGCGACGCAGATCGTCCTGCAAGCGCGCGGCCTCCAGGACCGGGGTGGTCTCGGCCAGCGTCACGACCATGACCTTGGTGCGCGCCGGATCCTGCAACTGCATCATCGGCGTGGTGTAATGCGCCTTGCCCTCCATGTGGCGGGCGACCTCCCGGTGATAGGCCCCCGTGGCGTCGAGCAGCAGCAGCGTGTGACCGGTCGGCGCGGTGTCCATCACCACGAATTTCTTGTCGGCCTCGCGGATGATGCGCGAGAACGCCTGGAACACCGCAATCTCCTCGGTGCAGGGCGAGCGCAGATCCTCTTCCAGCATCGCGCGGCCCTCAGCGTCGAGGTCTTGGCCCTTGGTGGCGAGAACATGCTGCCGATAGCGCTCGGTCTCAGCGCGCGGATCGATGCGGCTGACCTCCAAATTATCCAGCGATCCAGCCAGCGTGTCCGACAGATGCGCGGCCGGATCGGAAGTGGTCAGATGCACGGGCAAGCCGCGCTTGGCCAGCCCGACGGCCACGGCCGCCGCCAGTGTGGTTTTGCCGACGCCGCCCTTTCCCATCATCATGATGAGGCCGTGGCCATTAGCGGCCAGTTCATCGACAAGCACAGCGAGGCTGGGTAGATTCGCTGGAGTTGCGCGGATTTCCGGGGCGACCGCGCCCGCATCGTCCGCAGCGTTGAAAAGACGTCTCAGCGCCTCGACGCCGACCATGTTGAAAGCCTTGAGCGGCAACTGGTCGAGCGGCAACTGGCGCAACGCAGCCGGTATCTCGGCGATGGCTGCCTGCTCGCGACGATAGACGGCAGCCGCCAGCATGTCGTGCTCGGCTTCGACTGCCGGCAAGACGCCGTTGATAACCAGGTGCTGCTTGGACAGGCCGATTTCGGCCAATTCCGCATGCGTGCGCGCGACTTCGTCCAGGGTGGACTTCTGAGCACGCGCGACCAGGACCAGGCGCGTGCGAGCAGGATCGGACAATGCCTGCACGGCCTCCGCGTAACGCTGCCTCTGCTTGTCCAGGCCGGTCAGCGGCCCCAGGCATGAGGCGCCGTCCGGGTTCTTGTCGATGAAGCCGCTCCAGGCGCCCGGCAATTGCAGCAGGCGGATGGTGTGACCCGTGGGCGCCGTGTCGAACACGATGTGGTCGTATTGTTCGACCAGTTCGGAATCCGTCAGCAGCGCTGTGAATTCGTCGAAGGCGGCGATTTCCGTGGTACAGGCCCCGGACAGTTGCTCTTCCATTCCCTTGATGACATCAGCGGGGAGTGCTGCGCGAACCGGCTCGATCACGCGGTCGCGGTATTGCTGCGCCGCCGCCTGCGGGTCGATCTCGAGCGCCGATAGGCCACGCACGGTGTCGATTGCAGTTATCTTGTTGCCGATGGTCCGGCCGAACACCTGACCGACGTTGGAGGCCGGATCGGTGCTGACCAGCAGAACCTGCTTGCCCTTTTCGGCAAAGTGAATCGCCGTCGCGCAGGACAGCGAGGTCTTGCCGACGCCGCCCTTGCCGGTGAAAAAAATGAACTTCGGTGCGTCGCTAAGAAACTTCATGATGTCCTCCTTCAGCAGCAGCCGGTGCGTGGAGCGCAACTGCCGGGCGCGGGCGGGACCGAGGCCGGTGCTTCCGACGCGATTCCCAGCCAGCGGGCGAGTTCGGCGCGCTGCGGATAGCGCCCCGCCAACGCAACCTCGCCATCAACCAGAACGAGCGGCAGCGCGTCCTGCCCGGAACGGTCCAGGAAGGCCTTGACAGTGGCGTTGTTGACGAAGGCCATCGGCTGCTGGCTCAGATTGAACCGTTCGATCCTGGCGCCCCGCTGCTTGGCCCACTCCAGATCGGCCGCAAAGGTCACCAACTGCTGATCGACATCGACGCCGCACACGCCGGTGCTGCAGCACAGGGCCGGATCGAAAACCTTGATTTCGGGATTACGCATCAGGTGTGTCTCCTTCGATAGTTTATCGTCCATCGTCGAAAAACGATGAATGGGTTGAAAAGCGAATTGCGCTGCTCCAAGAGTGGATAGGTTGATCCCCTACTCGCGGTGCGGCTTGCTGAGGCCCGCAACCGCGTCGAGGAACCGCCGCAGCGGCGCGAGTGCGACTGGATTGAGCGAATAGCAGACTCTCGGCCGCTCGATCTCGCCGGTAATGATCCCGGCCGCTTTCAAGATCCGCAGGTGCTCCGAGGTCGTAGACTGCGCCAACCCGATTTCTTCGACGATGTCGCAACCGACGCATGTCTGCCGCGCCTCCAGCATGCGGACAATGGCGATCCGGGCCGGATGCGCGAGCGCCTTGGCGAGGACAGCCAAGGTGAGCGCGTCGTCCGGCTGGTCGGCGTATTGGGCGGGAATGAGCATCAGGATTTCGGCTCTATCGTTGATCGTCGAATTACGATATAGAGCCTGCTGTTCAACTTGGCAAGGGTCTCATGCAAGCGACGCGACTGTTCTTGGTGACGGCGGCCACGCCGGCTCTCCCATTCCTCGTGATGGCGGTTCTTCACAACATCGGCGCACCGGTGCTGCTCACCGCGCTCCTTGGGACCATCGCCATGTCGAGCGTGATGGTGGCGCTCGGTCGTGATCCCGAGCCGGCCGCCCGCAATCTCGCGCGGTTCCTGACGGGCCAGGCGCCCGGGGAGAGCGCCTCGGGCATCAGCCAGGCGATCGCCCTTTCGGGGGCAAGCGTCGGCTTGGTCAGCGCGGCGGGACTGAGCGGTGCGGCGGCCGGATTTTTTTGCCAGGAGCAGCAGGTGCCCTTCAACGCGTTGATTCCAAGCTGTCTTGCTTTCGCCGCGGGCTTCCTGGGGCGTGCCTTGGAAATCCGGCGCGACCAAGCCGAGATCTCAGTCTTTGCCGGAATCGCGTTCTTCTGGATTGCCCCCTTCTATGGATTCTTCATGCCCCCTGTGTTCCTCGCCGTCAGCTTGGGCGCGCGCTGCGTTCAGTACACTGCTGGTAACATCGCAATCGCGAGTGTGCTGCTTCTTTTGGGAGCTTGGGCTGGTCGTCGGGTGGCCGACTGGCTTATGCACTCGTGAAAGTCTTAGGTTCGCGAGGAGATTTGCGACAATCGCCGGGCCTGAATCCGCGCATCCAAACTGCGCCGGGCGCCGGTCCGTGACCATACGGCTCCTAGAATTCATTCGCTAGCAGACCGCGACGTCGCATAGGCGATCGCGACGCGCGCGCGATCCTCTCCTTCCACAACCACGACAGCCATCTGGTGGGTCAAGAAGCCACCCCCGGCCTCAACAGAAGGTCACCGGGTCTTGGGTGATGAGGAGGCGGGCCATCTCTCCCTGTCGCCTCATGTTCCAGGGTTCGGAACAGACCCCGGATGGAGTGTGCTGCTTGTGTCGAGCTTTGTGCGCTCCTCCCCCGGAATCGTTCCGGTAACGATGTAATAAACGTTCTCGGATATGTTGGTCACGTGATCGCCGATCCGCTCGATATTCTTCGCACAGAAGAGCAGATGCGCCGTGCCGGCGCTGTCCTGATATGGGCGTGCGATGTAGTCTATCGATTCCTTGAAGAACGCTGTGTTCAAGAGATCGATCTCGCCGTCCGCGTCCCGAATGGCCATTGCCCGCGTCGCGTCTCGATCGGCGTATGCGGCGAGCACTTGCCGAAGCTGACCCTGCGCGAGGGTACTCATTTGCTGGATACGCGCGGCAAGATCCTGGGGCGGCGGCTCGCTACCGAGGGCTCCGGCCCGCAAAGAACCCGCGATAGACCGGCAACAGCATCATTTGCAGGATGAGCAGTGCCGGCGTTGACACCAAAAGGAGCCGCGCGTCGGCGCGGCCCAAGTGCGAGAACGTCACAACGTAGTCGATGCAGGGCGTAAGCAGCACGAACAGGACGCCAAGCCGCAACATCGGTTCGGCCGGCAAAAACTGAATAAGGCCGGCAACGAGGATCGGCACCACCACGAAATTTGTAACGAGCAGCGCCGCAAGGAACCGGACGCGCGCGAAGGCTCGCCCAAGGTCGGCAAGGGGAACCTGTAGAAAGGTGACGAACAGCATCAATGCGAGCGCCGGATTGACGGCGCTCTCTAGCTAGCGCTGTCGTCCCCGGAACAAGCAAGGCGACTATTGCGGCCAGAACGACCGCGCCGAAATAGATTTTGACCTGCTGTGTTTCGAAAAACTCTCGAAGGTGATCTAAACTTTTCAAACCCTTATCCTTTTATCGTTCCTGACCGGAAGGCACTGCCACTGTGACCGTGCAACGTTGTTCTTTCTTCGCCTTGGCGGCCGCCTCGGCGCACGCCGCAAGCGCCTCCTGATTGGCGCGTACAAGGTTGCTGGCATCGACCACGCCGCGCCAGCCTCCGGGGCTCCCTGACTGCATCAGCGAGATTCCGGCGTTCCAGCGATCGGCGTCCATGACGGTCGCAGCAACGGCCATATCGACCGATCCCGGCAGCACGCGCGGCAGAAACAGCGTGAGCAGCACGCCAGCGACCAGGCCGGCCGCGCCAGCACCCCAAAGCCATTGATCCTGCTGCCGGCGTGCACGCGCTCCGGAAATATAACGGGCGAGATTGTTGGCGGTACGCTCGAGGTCGGATGCCTGGCGCTCGAGCTGCTGCGCCGCTGTGCGAACCAGGCCCTCACCGCTGCGCTCGAGCGCCGCCGCATAGTGCTGCGGGCCATTGCGCAAAATGGGCGACTGTTCGACGCCCTGCAGGCGCTCCCCGACCTGGGCGAGCTGCTGGACGATCCGGCCGAGGTCGGGGCCATAGTCGGTCGGCTGCTGGAATTTCTCGAGCTCTTCGAACGCCGCTTCCACACCCTTGCGGATCGTCGTCATTTCACGGCCGAGGTCGGCGGCGAGGTCTTCGACCGTCTCCCGCAACGCCTCGAAAGCGGCGGCCGGATCGCCGGCGTCGTCAGGCAATACCTCCGGGTCGAATCCTTCTTCCCTATCGTCGTCCGTCATGGCGTCTCCTATCGTTCTATCCCCATGCTCTGGCTGCGGCCGCGTGTCAGACTGCGCTCCATGTCGCGGGCCAGGCTTTCGCTCTGCCGCACATGGCCGATTCCGAGGTCCTGCTTGCGGTTGCGCAGGATCGATTCGGCCTGCGGGTCACGCTCAAGGCTCTTTGCCATGCTGCGCATTTGCCCCTCGACCTTCTGACGGGCATCGTCATGCTGCCAGCCGCGAAGCTCCTGGCGCTGCCCCTGTAGCTCCTGCCAACGGTTCACGAACCGGTCGGCCCTGACGTTCGGGTCCGCCAGTGCGGCGCGCTCCCGATCCATCCCCGCGATGAGTTGCCCGGCCCGCTCGCGGCCGGAAAGCTCGGTCATCGCCCGCCGCGTCTTCGGATCGTGCTGCAAGGCGGATACTATGAGCGCCGATGTTCCCGGTCGCGCCTGGTCGAGCTGCTGGCCGGCTTGGCGCAACTCCTGTTTCTGCGCTTCCAACATCGGCAGGTCCTGGCGCAGATTCCTGTCGGCCGCCTCGAAGGCCCGCGCATAGCGGTCAACGGCGCGCTCCATGTCGGACAGCCGCCGCAACCGATCCGTCTGCCGGTCTGGCGCCGGTCGCGCGCTCCGTTCTCTTTCCGGCTGCGCCTCCGCCGATACCTCTCCGCGCGCCTGGGAAGGGCCACTAGCCGCATTGAGCTTGAGGCCGTCGAACATGCCCCGCTTCTGGCGCTCGGCCCTCTCCGGCCTTTCCTCGGCCGGCTCGGCGCGGTCCTGTTGCGGCCGTTCGGCCGCTGCTCCGCGCCCGAGTTTCAGGCCCTCGAACAGGTTGCGGCGCTGCCGCTGCTGCCGATCGCCGCCGCCATCCTGGGCGAGATCCTCCGCGCGGGAAACTTGGCGTGGATCCTCGCCCCTTTTTTCGGCCTCGATGCTCGGCCGCTGCGCTTGGCCAGCTCTGGCCCGGGTTAGCTCCTGCGTCGGCTCCCGCTCCGGATTGAGCTCGATCTCACTGCGGACGCCCAATTGTTCCGCGATCCCGCGCCGCTCGGCAAAGTCGCGGGTGTAATCGAGCGTCGTTTCCTTCGCGCCCGATCGGCTGAGCCGGTTTTCAAGTTGGGAATAGGCCAGCTCGCCGGCGTCCTGCACCTTCCACGCATTGCGCTCGGCCGTGCTGCCATCCGGCAGACGAACCGTTTCCGATCCGCGATGCTCAAGGCCGATCTTGCTCCCGATCTCCGGCGCGGCCTCTTTCATGGCGCGCTCAAGGTCCACACCCCAAACCGTGTGTTTCTGGCCGCGATCGTTTTCCAGCGTCACGAAATAGCTCTGGCTATTCCCTTGCCTGTGCTCGTAAGGCGCAACGCCATGCTCGACCAGGCGGCCGGCGCGACGGTCGGTGAACTCGTCCTGGCCGGCATAGAGCTGCGCGCCGCCGCGATGCCGCGTCATGGCGACATAGGTCAGATGCCGGTCCATCGTGCCCGACGCCATCACAAAGGCGCGGTCCACCGTCGCGCCTTGGTTCTTGTGAATCGTCGTCGCATAGCCGTGGTCGATGGCGCGATAATCGTCCATCGGCACGCTGATGCTGTCACCCCTGCCCTGTCCGCCTGGGCCGTCGAGCTGCGCGACGATGCGGCCAGCCTCGACATGCTCGACCGTGCCAAGCATTCCGTTCTTGACGCCAAGGTCGCGATTGTTCTCAAGGAACACGATACGGTCACCCGGCGCGAACTCGCGCTTGCCGTCATTGGTCTGGAAGGTCAGCGCGCCGGTGTTCTCGCCCTCGCCCGGCCCGTGGCTGCGCGCTAGCTCGCCCCGGTCCTGTAGTTCGGCCCGGATCGCGTCATTGATGGCCCGAACATCGGCCCGGCGATGCGCCATCGCCACCCGCGTTCCCTCCGGCCGCTCGTCGCGATCGGCAAGGTAATCCCGCACGATCTCGCCGCGCGCGTCCTCCCGCGTGGTGCTGAGCCGAATGTCGCCATGATCCCGGTAGGCGGCCAAGCCCTCGGCCGTCCGGTGTGTGGCGAAGTCAACGGACGCCTCCCGCTGCCAGTCCACGCGCTGCCGGCGAATCTCCGAAAGCTCGGCATGGCCGATCTGCTCGGCAATGGCGCGGAACGGTGCGCCGGCCCCGATCGCCTGTAGCTGCTCATGATCGCCAACAAGAACGATCTTCGCGCCGCGCGCCTCGGCCTCGTTGACGAAGCGGGAGAGCTGCCGGCTTCCGATCATGCCGGCCTCGTCGATGACGAACACGTCGCCGCGGCCGAGTGTGCCGCGGTCGTTCTGCCAACGATATTCGTACGACGCGAGCGTGCGGCTCTGGATGCCGGAACTTTCCTCCAACCCCTCGGCCGCCTTGCCCGACAAGGCCGCGCCGTGAACCGTATAACCCTGCGCCTCCCATGCCTCGCGCGCGGCGGCGAGCATCGTGCTCTTGCCAGCGCCGGCATAGCCGACAACCGCCGCGATCTGTTCATGCCCGGTGATATGCTCGATCGCCCGTCGCTGCTCGTCCGAAAGCCGTGCTGAAAGATCGCCAGCGCTTTGACGAATAGCCGCGTCCTGGGCCGCGATCGCCCGTTCCACATGCCGCCGATCGACGCCATAGGTCTGCGCCTCGTGCATCCGGTCTGCCGATTTCGCCATGCCGGATTCGATCTCGACCATTTCGCGGGTCGAATATCGCGCAAGCTCGATCTCGCCTGTCTCGGGGTCCGTCCGCTCGCTCTGCAACTCGACCAGGGCAGGCGATGCCATGACAGTCGCAAAGGCGTTCTGGAACGTCTGCGGGTCGTCGTTGATGTAGCGATGCAACGTCCGCGCAATGTCGTGCCGATCGAACACGCTCTTTTCGTTCGTGACGATCGCGAGAACCTGCTCCGGCTTTTCCCGGATCAGCTCTGCATTCCGCTGCGCAGCTTCCGCATCAAGCCGGGTGCGCGACACGTCCAGCCCGCGCCGCTGCATCTGCGCGGCATGCACGCCCATGTGCTCGGTCGGCTCAAGCTCTAGGCCGCGCTCCTGATGCGAACGATGATCGATCCGAACATCGAGGCCGGCCATCGCCAAATGCTCGTTCGCATGTTGCTCCCACGACTGTCTGATATCGCGGAGCTGCATTTGTGTCGTGGGCAACCCCTCATTCAACAGACGCACATTCTTCCACTCGATATGCGTTTTCTCGCCAAGCCCTTCCTCTCCAACCTGGCGCGTCGTCATCAAAAGGTGCGCGTGATGGTTCCGAACGTCACTTGCATCGTGCGGCTGGTGAATGGCGAAATCGACCGCCCCGCCGTAGCGGTTCGCCAAATCCTGGGCGAACGCCCGCGTTAGCTTTAGCCGCTGTTCGGCTGTCAGCTCGTGCGGTAGCCCGATCTCGATTTCACGAGCGACACGCGCGTCTTTCCGATTTTCGGCAAACTCCGCTGCGTTCCAAAGCGCCTGGCGGTCCTTCGCCCATTCCGCACTCACACCCTCGGGCAACACGATTTCCACATGCTCAACGCCCTGCTTGCGGGTGAAGTCATGCGTGAGGCCATCGCGTTCGTTCGTCAGGCGCTCGCCGGCACGATAGGCAGCAGAAGCAACGGCACTTCTGCCGCTGGCCCGCGATACCGGCTTCATGCTCGCATGATAGATCGCCAAACGCTGCCTGCCCTTCTCCGATCCGCGATCGGCGTAACTGACTTGCGAAGCAAGTCGTAAGTGCGCCCTTCTCAACTCAATCGCTTCGCTCTTTCGTCGCTCGGTGTGGCGCTTGCGGCAAGGTCGATGCGATGAACTGAGGCCCGGATTGTGCTGCAAAACCGCCGAAAATTCAAGGTGGCGCATAATCGTGTTTGGTGACGCTGCTTGCATCGGATAGTCTACGGCTCAAATTGGGAGTGCAGACCGATGGCAATAGACAGTGCCGGAACACTTGCGTTGCTGATCGACGGCGACAATGCCACGCCGAAAATCATAACCGGGCTGCTGGCCGAGATCGCCAACTATGGCACCGCCAGCGTCAAGCGCATCTATGGCGATTGGACCAAGCCGAACCTCAACGGCTGGAAAGAGTGCCTGCTGGAACACTCGATTCAGCCGGTCCAGCAGTTCGCCTATACGACCGGGAAGAACGCCACTGACGGCGCGATGATTATCGACGCGATGGACTTGCTCTATACCGGCCGCTTCTCCGGTTTCTGCATCGTCTCAAGTGATAGCGACTTTGCCCGACTGGCCGCACGCATCCGTGAGCAAGGCGTCATCGTCTATGGGTTCGGGGAGCGCAAGACGCCCCGCCCCTTCATCACCGCTTGCGACAAGTTCGTTTATTTCGACGTGCTCAACACGGCCGGGGAACAGAAGGAAGCGGAAGCCGTCGCCGCGCCTAAAGCGACCGCCGCCAAGCCTGCACCGGCGAAAGCGGCACTCGATCGCGCTGCTCTCGACATGCTGGCGAAAGCTGTCACCGCCTCGGCCGACGAAGACGGCCGCGCCAATCTGGCCCGCGTCGGCGCGCACCTGGCGAAACAGTCGCCGGATTTCGACGCCCGCAACTATGGCTTTCCCCGTCTCTCCGATCTGGTCGAGGCGTCGGGCATTGTCGAGGTCGAGCGCATTGGCGAAAATCCGAAAATCATCATGGTTCGCCTCAAGGGCGGACCAGCCCCTCGCCCCGCTAGATAGAAGGAAATGACACATGGCGCGCAAGACGATCGAACAGCGGTTGGCCGAGCTGGATGCGCAGCGCGCCACGCTCAAGGCCCGGCTCGGCAAACAGGAACGCGCCAACGATACCCGCCGCAAGGTGCTGCTCGGCGCGCTCGTTCTGCATCGCCTCGAAAGCGGCAAGGATGAGGAATTTTCCCGACGCCTCCGCGAATGGCTCAAGCGCGAGCTGCCCGACTTCCTGACGCGCCCTGGCGATAAGGAACTCTTTGCCGATCTGATCGCCAACGCGCCGGCCAGGGAGACAACAGACAGCGCCGGGGGGGCCGCCTCATGAATCAGGCGACGTTAGCCTGGGCCGCGTTCAAGAACATGATGCGGCAGGCTGCGCGTGATCCGCTATGGGCGTTCCTATCCCTGCTCGCCCTGCCCTTCCGCATCTGGAAACCGCTTCTCGGGCTTCTGTTCATCCTCATCATAACCCTGTTCGTGGTCGGCTTCGGCGGCCGGTTCTTCCTCGAACAAATGGGCTTCGGCCCCGGCTCGGTTCCCTTCATCGCGCTCGATCTCGTCACGCTGCTGGTGCTGGCCGCGATCACCTTCCGGCTCGTCACCAATCCGCTGATTATCCATTTCGGGGATATGGACGGCGAAACCCACGGCTCGGCCCGCTTCGCCACCGACAAGGAAACCGCCGCCCTTGCCCGCGCCGATTCCGGCCTGCTGATCGGCCGCGACGGCAAAACGGGAAAGCTCCTGCGCTATGACGGCCCGGCCCACCTGCTGACGATGGCCCCGACGCGCACCGGCAAAGGGGTGGGAACCATCATCCCTAACCTGCTCACGGCCGACCGCTCCGTGATCTGCATCGACCCCAAGGGCGAAAATGCCAAGATCGCCGGCCACGCCCGCCAGACCTTCGGCCCGGTCCACGTCCTCGACCCCTTCGGCGTCACCGGCCAGCCCTTGGCCGCCTTCAATCCTCTCGACCAGCTCGACCCGGCCGGCCTCGATGTCGCGGAAGATGCAAGCACCTTGGCCGACGCCCTCGTGTTCGATGAACCGGGCATGGCCGGCGAGGCGCATTGGAACGAGGAAGCCAAGGCGCTCATTGCCGGCCTGATCCTCCATATTGCCGCCAGCGAGCCGCGCGACAGGCGAAACCTCGCTACCCTGCGCGAAGCTCTCACCCTCGCCCCTGAAGCCTTCGCGGCGCTCCTGAAGGACATGCAGGCGTCAACGGCCGCCGGCGGCCTGATCGCCCGCGCCGCAAACCGCCACCTCGGCAAATCCGACCGGGAAGCGGCCGGCGTCCTCTCGGCCGCGCAGCGCCATACCCATTTCCTCGACAGCCCCCGCATGGTCGCGGTCCTCGGCCGATCCGATTTCCGCTTTGCCAATCTCAAGCGCCGCAACGCCTCGGTGTTCCTCGTCCTGCCGCCCGATCGCCTCGCCACCTATTCCCGCTGGCTGCGTCTGCTCGTCGCGCAAAGCCTGACCGACATGGCGCGCGACCCCGCCAAGCCGGCCGTGCCGGTCCTCTACCTGCTGGATGAGTTCGCCGCCCTCGGCCACCTCGCCCCCGTCGAGCGCGCAATGGGCCTCATGGCCGGCTATGGCGTCCAGCTCTGGCCGATCCTGCAAGACGTTCACCAGCTCCGCGCCACCTACGGGCAACGCGCCGGAACCTTCCTGTCAAACGCCGGCGTCCTACAGGTGTTCGGTGTCAACGATCACGACAGCGCCCGCCTCGTCTCCGATCTGCTCGGGCAGGAAACCGTGGTGTTCCAGACCATGAGCCGGGCGCTCGATTCCGAAAAATCCGGCCTCTCCTATGGCGAGCAACACACGGCCCGGCCGCTGCTGACCCCCGATGAGGTCCGCAACCTGCTGCAGCATGTCGAATTGCTGTTCCTCGCCGGGCAACGGCCGATCGTCGCCGGCAAGCTCGCCTATTACGCCGATGCAGAATTCCGGGGGCTGTTCGACCAAGCATAAAGGATGAAACCATGACCGACACCGATGCGCTCGAATGGCCCGATCCCGCCGACAAGGCCCATGCCGTTGAACAGGCCAAGCAGCTCCGTGACCAGGCCGCCAAGGGCGGCTTGCGGTTTGAAGCCTATCTGCCGCCGTCGCTGGCCCTGTGGCTGCTCGATCTGATCGAACAGGACACGTTCCTTGATCCGTCCGAAGCCGTGTTCGTGATCCTGGGCGAGCATAAGGAGCTGGCACCCCATGCCGATCTGCGCCGGGAACTACTCAAGCGCCGCATACAGGTGGCGGCCGATGATTCCCGACCGGGTATTTCGATGGAAGAAATGAAAGCCCTACTGCGCGAAAAGCGCGAAGCCCCCCTGCCCGAGCCGGCCAGATGGGAAAAGCGGTCCCGGCGCTGACGCACCGGGGCTTCTCTCTTGCGGCCCTCCGGTCACTTCGGCGCTATGTGGGAGCGCGTTCCCTCCGGGCCG
>NZ_RKST01000049.1 GCF_003934165.1 Borborobacter arsenicus
TGTGCAACCCCGACCAGCTTCGCCTGATCGGGCGCTCACCGCCGTGCCCTTCATCAACCCAAGCAGGGGGTCCCTTTTACGCGAAAATACGGGGTCCCGATTCCATGGTCATTGACACCTAATGGAGTGAACCCCTGGGGCTGGACCAGGCGGACGTGAAAAGCTGATACGCTCGATGGGCCTTAAACGGAGAAGGCTCATGAAGTCACGAGGTCCATACCGTCGGCACTCGATGCAATTCAAATTGCAGCTCTGCCAAGACATCCGCGGCGGCGTCATCGGGCGTCGCGATGCCCAACGCACATATAGCGTCTCGGCAAACCTCATCCAGCTGTGGTTGACCCAGTTCGATCAGGGTGAACTGAATGACGAGGAAGCCGAGGCCAGCGTTATCGCCGAATATGAAGCGCGTATCGCGGCTCTCGAGCGCAAGGTCGGCCAACTCACGATGGAGTTGGACCTTGCCAAAAAAACACCGCGCCAACCGACCGCCGGCGACAGCGAGAGATCCTTCATCGTCACCGGCCCTCGGCCTGCTCCGTCAGACGGGGGTGTAAAGTGATCGATCTGCCGAGGAGCACCTTCTACTATCGGGCCAACACCAAGACAGCCAAACTCTCGGATATGGAACTCGGCACCATCATTGAGGAAATCCAGGACGAACTGCCTTGCTACGGCTATCGGCGGGTGACCCACGAGTTACGCAGGCGCGGGCACCTGGTCAACCATAAGCGCGTAGCCCGTGTGATGAGGGCGGCAGGCTTGGGGATCAAGCCGCGCAGGCGTTATGTGCGCACGACCGACAGCAGCCACGATTCCCCGATCTACCCGAACCTCTACCGCAATGTGATCCCAGATCGGCCTAACACGGTCTGGGTTGCCGATTTTACATACATCCGAATTACCACCAGTTTCTGTTATCTTGCCGTCATTCTCGATGCCTGCAGCCGCAAGGTTGTCGGCTATGCCTTGTCCCGACGGCTCGACACGCCCTTGGCGCTTGCTGCCTTGCGCTCCGCTCTGACAAGCAGGAGACCGCCGCCGGGCTGCATCCACCACACCGACCGTGGGTGCCAATACGCGTCCGAAACTTATCGAAGAGCGCTCGAAACGGCCGGCCTGCGTGGCTCGATGAGCGCGGTTGGCAATCCCTACCATAACGCGCAGGCCGAGAGCTTCATGAAGACCTTGAAGGTCGAGGACGTCTATGTGGCTGGCTACGACAGCTTTGCCGACGTAGCCGAACGATTGCCGAGATTCATCGAAGAGGTCTACAACTCGAAAAGGCTGCATTCAGCCCTTGGCTATCGAACACCAGAGGAATTTGAAACCCAACTCGCCCAGAAGGCGGCTTAGTTTAGCGGCCGCGCCTGGTCCAGCCCCAGGGGTTCACTCCATAACCGGCTCAGTTCCGCGTGGAAACCAACAAGAAATGGCTGAGGAGTTGAAGACGGGTTCACCACGCCAAACATTGGCGATTGAAATCAGAAGTGACTATGGCGTGCTTGTGCTGAAAGTAGTTTTGGCTATGGAGACAATAGTAACCCTAGCACGCGACTGTGAATCAGAAAAGTAATGTAGGCAGGGTAGTAATAAAAAGTGAGGACCATCTGCCGGTTCACCTTGTCGCGTGGCGCCGAGCTCGCCTCGGGACGAAATGAACCGGGAGATGGCCAAAGCGCTTGGCTTGCAGCCTTCCGAGCCGAGAGCGAGCGGATGGCAAGCCCGCCGAGATTTCGCGCTGGCGGATGCGCTTGGCCGCTGCGGCGTGTCGATTAGCATCCATGCCAGCAGGCCGATCGGCTTCTTCTCATATAGCACGATAGACCACGCACCGGATAGCATGGTCGGTTCCGTCGAATCATTCCTGCCGGAGCCAAGTATTTGGTGCGGTAATTGCCCGTTGGTACACAAAGGCGGCATACTTGGTCCTTCGAATGGCTCGCCCGGACACACGCGCGCAGTTGTTGGTACGCTTGGAGTGACCAAAGATAATTGTTCTTGTCCCCAGCCGACGCAAGGGGTCCGATAACGGAGGCGCGACTTGAATAAACTTCTATCGTCTAGTTTAAGCGCGCATTCGCGATTTGACGCTAATTTCAACGCCCACCTAATCAAATTATTGACGAGTTGTTAATGGAATTCGAACACGTAGAGAAATTGTTAGGGTTACCCACTGGGAAACTTTCTAAGATTTTGACCGATACCGTCTTCGACTTCATATGGGTGGTCAACGACGTCGGCAGTCTGATCTACGGGAATAAAAGCTGGTACGACTTTACTGGTTGCTCTGCCGAACCTTCGCGTCCCGAGGGATGGCTCGATGCGGTGCATCCGGATGAAACTTGTAAATTAAGGAACTTGTCAAAGACGCTTAGTCCCGCCGTTTGGGAAAAGGAAGCACGTTTCCGCCGCCGCGATGGAACATACGTTTGGCACATGCTTAGAATGTGTCCAATTCCCTCGTCCAGATATTGGCTGGGTTGCGCAATCGACATCCAGGACCAGATCATCTTCCGGGAGAGGAGATCAGCCCAACTACGCATCCTGGAGATGGTCGCGAGGGGGGCTGAGATTCAGGATGTTTTGGCAGAACTATGCCTCTATGCCGAGCATCTGCTGTCTGGTGCGCGGTGTTCCATACTGCTGGTTGATGCGCAGGAAGGAGTATTTACAGGAGGGGTCGCACCCACCCTTCCACCCGCAATAGTTGGAGCAATAAAGGGGGTGTCCATCAGAACCGGAGTTGGATCCTGCGGGACGGCAGCCTATGAAAAGCGAGACGTTATCGTTTCAGATATTGCGACAGACGCGCTCTGGTTCGACTTCAGGGAACTAGCACTTTCCCATGGCCTCCATGCTTGCTGGTCACGTCCCATTCTTTCTTCTGCTGGCGCAGTCTTGGCCACGTTCGGGTTCTACTTCCTGGAAAAGCGAGCGCCCACGCTTGAAGAAATGAGCAGCATGGACGCTATTACGCATGTCGCTTCACTTGCACTCGAGCGGAGTCATGTCGCCTCTGCGCTTGCAGAAAGCGAAGAACATTATCGTTATTCGGTCGAACTCAATTCTCAAATCCCGTGGACCGCCGATCCCGCTGGCAACGTCCTATCGGTCTCTCCACGTTTGACCGCCTGGACCGGGATTGCGGAAAAGGATGCCCTGGGCAACGGATGGCAGAAGGCGCTGCATCCAGATGACATAAAACCAACACTTGTCCACTGGCACGAACGTCTTACCAGCGGGGACCCCGTGGATGTTCAATACCGCATGCGCCTTCATGACGACACTTATCGATGGATGAGGGCGCGGGCGGCACCCAGGCGAGGCGCACACGGCGATATCATTCGCTGGTATGGGACGCTGGAGGACGTCCATGAGCATAAGGTCATGGAAGACTCCCTTCGGCGCGCAGCGTACGTGGACGAACTGACGAGGCTGCCAAATCGCCGATACTTTTATCAGGAACTGCACCAAGCATTACGTCCGGCCGTGCGCAACAAACATGCGACCGGGTTGCTTGTGTTCGATATGGACGACTTCAAACAGGTGAACGGCCGCTTTGGTCGCGCGGGGGGCAACGCCGTCTTGCGATTGTTCGCTCAATACGTGCGACAACTCGTGAAGCCTAACGAAATCGCGGCGCGATTAGGAGGTGATGAATTCGGAGTGATCCTGAAGGACGTCAAAGATGAGCGAGAGGTATGCACACGCGCCACCCGGTTGACGGCGGCACTCGACTCTTACCTCAAGCGGAGTACGAGAGCGCGAAACTGTCGTGCTAGTGTGGGCTGCGCAATTTCGACGCCACACGATACCGCTGACGAACTGTTCAAGAAAGCGAGTTTGGCTCTCTATTCACTCAAAAAAACAAAGCAGCGCAAAGTCCAAATATTCACGCCCGAGATCGGGGGGCGAGACCGTCAGAAAAACGATCAAATCGAATTGGCATGGGACTCGCTGCGGTTTGACTGGATCGTTCCCTATTACCAGCCCAAGGTTTCGTTGTTAGATGATAGGGTCGTAGGCGTGGAAGCACTAATTCGTATTTCACACCCCAAGAAAGGGATTCTCCCACCAGCAAAAATACTGGCCGCTCTCGACCATCCCCATGCCGGCGGCGAACTCGGTGATAGGATGACATCGCTTATAATCCAGGATCTTAAGGCATGGCGGCAAAATGGAACCTGCGTCGACAATGTGGCGCTGAATGTTTCGGCGGAATATCTTACCCGGCCCGATTTTGCCCGTCGCCTGCTGTCTGGCCTCGAGCATGCTCGTCTGGCTAGCGCATCGATTAAGCTGGAAATTACAGAACGGGTTTTGATTGAAGAATTGTCGGGAGACATTAGGAAAGCACTCATAGAATTGCGGGAAGCTGGCATAGGAATTTCTCTGGACGATTTTGGAACCGGCCATGCCTCGTTGACTCATTTGCAACGCTTCCCGATTAGCGAGATCAAGATCGATCGCTCATTCATCAAAGGTTTGGAATCGGATTCGGCTAACGCAGCCATCGTAAAGGCATTGGTTCGACTTGGCGGGGACCTCAATATAGACGTTGTGGCCGAGGGTATCGAAACCCCGGATCAAGCACGGCTAGTTCGGATGTGGGGAGGTACGATCGCCCAAGGGTATTATTTTGGTAAGCCGATGTCCGCCGACAAGCTATCTCGCTTTGTACGTTCCCGCCATTTCGAAGGGGATACTAAGTGACTTCTCAAGTTCCAGAAGCTTTTGCAATTCACCTGATGAAGTCAATTGTCAGTTCTGGAAAGGACAATTCGTCGCCAAAATATCAATCGTCTTCAAAAGAGTTCTGGTGTCGAATTGAGATAGAGCGTCGTCAAAGTAATCACTATATCTGTCGACGTACACATTATCCTTCTTGAGCGTGAAATTAATAGACTCAAGCCGAATCGCTGTATCTAAATTATTTAGAAACGTACTTCTAACTAATGAACAGATGTCACGGTCATTTTTAAATGAGTTTTTTGCGCTCGTATTAATCGGAAATACACAGGTAGCAACCGACATAGAAGTTAATAATATAATTCTTCTCATTGCGAAAATCCGGTTAACTCAATTAAGTCTGTTTTTATTGCCAGTGTGAGCTCTATTATCTCGGTGGGCGTTGCGCGCTGAGCGCCAGATTCAAGCGCTTCGATTTTTTTAGTTTCCCATCCCAGTCTGCTAGCCAACGTTCCAAGATCTAAACCAGCGGCAACCCTTTTGAGTTTCAGCGTTTCGATCAGGAATCTGTATTTCTCCTCATCCTGCATCATTGTTATCAAGTGTAGTAATACGCGTGGTCGCGACTCAGGCCGTTCCACGTCGGAAAGGAGCTCTGGCTCTGATGAGCTCGTGGATTGCTCCGGAATAGAGAGCGCTTCGGGGATGGTCGGCTGCATTTGGGGTAAATTGAGGAGGAGCCAGAGAGATAATGAGAGCACTCCTATTGTGGCGCCTGTTACGATAGCCTTTTTTGTATTGAAATCTTTTAAAAAGATGTCCAATCGGTATGAATTACTGTTACCGAACAAAGAGAAGCCGTCCTCTTTGCTCGTTACTATGGGAATGCTTGCGCGCTTTGTGTGTTTTGCTGCTTTAATAGTTGTTTTGAGAGTATTTAGTGAAGAAATTTCTTTTTCTAATGTTTCAAGTAAATCGTCGGTCGACTCACCCTGATCGAACAGGGTTTCAAGCGCGGAGCGATAGTCTACATGAGGTGAAAACAACCGCTGTTGCTCTCTCGGGACTTCCGTCTTGGTTAAGGAGAACCGGGCAGCGATTGGCTTTCGCTCAGCGGCAACGATCCGGCTATTGATAAAGTCACAAAATTCCTGGATTTTACTTTCTGGCGCGTGGCAGCGAATAGCTTCAACACCAGTATCGGCATATAATAGGACCCTTCGTCGCCCAAAAAGATTGCTTACAGCTGCGGACTGCAATCGCCGGTATGGAATTATGCGAGAGGAATTCTTATTGCCTGTGACGGCGAATGTCATACCATCATCGTCGGCTCTCAACACGACCGACAGATTGGTTAGAAAGAACAATTTTCGGCGTTTGGTAATTTCTCCGGTAATCGATGCGGTCGCATGCTCGGTGGAATCGCTCTCTATCATCGTCAAAATGGGCCTAACGTTCGCTGTTCATCGGGGGCAATGAGGCGGCGTGTCCATCGCAAGAGCGATTTACGTCATATCTTTCCAAAATGCCCGGAAAAGGCATTGGTAAGCTTTCGCATCAATTAATCATCACGGTAAAACTCGAACTGATGTTTCGGAAGCGGTTTTCGGGAGTTATCCAGTCGGTGCTTCATGTTTCGTCGCGCATGCAGCGGTTTTACCTAAGAGCTGGCAGCTGCCTTCTGAATCGAAATGGACGAAGCGCAAGGTGACGGCTGGCCCGAAATCCAGCTGGACGGCTCCGTCGTAGGACAAATTTGCTTCCATGCCGGCGATGAAGCTAACTTCATCGCTCGCAAACGGACTTCTCCAGTAAGCGATTAGCTCATGGCATGTCGGGGATGAAGTTCCATGGTATGAGCTGATCGATGCGGGAGATGGTCTACCCCATCAGAACCGTCCGCCGCAGCCGGGTGACCGAACTGGTCAACGCCGGCAGACCAAACGCAAATGCCTTGAAGCGGGCCGTCGACACCCTCGACGCTAACCCAAGCCAGGCGCCCACCGAGCGCGATCGCGTGAAGTTCGCTGGGTCCTCAACGGCATTTAAGTAGGCGGTGGCTGTAATCGCGCCAACGCCGGGGATCGACATCAACAATTGGGAACCTCTAAAAACCTCGCCTTCGGCGCTGGATTTTGATTCAATCGCCCCGTTGATCTGCGGGGAGCGAATGGATGCGGGGACAGACGGGGTTCTGGGACGTTGACGAGCGGTATGCCGGGCTGAGCGAGGCTGGCGATCCGCTGGAGAAATTGAACGCTGTCGTGCCGTGGGAGGTTTTCCGCAAGCCGCTGGCCAAGGCGCTGAAGCGCTCGGACGGCGCGAAGGGCGGTCGCCCAGCCTATGACCCGGTGATGATGTTCAAGGTGATGGTGCTTCAAGCACTTTACAGTCTGTCGGACGATCAGGCCGAGTTCCAGATCATGGACCGGCGCACCTTCGGCCGGTTCCTTGGTCTTTTGGATGCCGGCGACCGGGTGCCGGACGCCAAGACGATCTGGCTGTTCCGCGAGCATCTCACACAGGCCCGCGCGGTGGAGAATCTGTTCGCCCGTTTCGACAAGCATCTCACCAAGGCCGGCTATCTTGCCATGGGCGGGCAGATCGTCGACGCGACGATCGTGGCGGCGCCGAAGCAGCGCAACACCGATGCCGAGAAGGCCGACATCAAGGCGGGCAAGGTTCCGGACGAATGGAAGGAAAAGCCTGCGAAGCTGCGGCAGAAGGATCGCGACGCGCGTTGGACGGTGAAGTTCTCGAAGGCCAAGGCCGCCGAGGATGGAAAGCCGCAGCAGCGCGACATCGCCATTCCGGCTTTCGGCTACAAGAACCACGCCGCGATCGACCGCCGGCATGGGTTCATCCGCGGCTGGAACGTCACCAGCGCGTCGGCCCATGACGGCGCCCAGCTTCGCAATGTCCTCAACCGGTCCAATACCGGTTCGACGGTCTGGGCCGACACGGCCTATCGCTCGAAGACGAACGAGGAGTGGCTCGACAAGAACGGCTATGTCTCCGACATCCACCAGAAGAAGCCGAAAGGTCGGCCGATGAGCGAGGCGATGTCGCGAGCCAACGGTCGGCGCTCAAAGATCCGTGCTTTCGTCGAGCACGTCTTCGCGCGGCAGAAGGCGCATATGAAGCTCTTCATCCGCACCATCGGCATCGCCCGCGCCAGGACAAAGATCGGCATGACAAATCTCGCCTACAATCTCACCCGCTTCGTCTGGCACGAGGGGAGAAGGGCGTCCGCATAACGGCGAGAGCGGCGGAAGCCGCCGCCAAACGCTGAAATTGATCAGCCCTCCGACCAGGCAAGGGACGAAAACTCATGCATTACCCTCGACGTTCCGTCACCCGCGCCCGATCATGCCTGCTGGCCATCCAAAACCGCGGTAAATCGAGGTTCCCGATTGGCATTGCTGGTTCTACGTGCTTCAGCAAGGAGCTGCCGCCCCAACCCGGCTGCCTGGAGACGTAGGCTACGCCACGCTTCGAGCAAGGGCAGGATTATCCTCGAAAGACCGGCGTTGTCGGCCAGGAGGGAGTGAACATGCACCTCGAACTTGCCGCCCATACCACATGGAACGATAAGACCGAACGTTTTCATCAATCCGCGAATCTGGTTCGCCACGTCCAGTGTCGTCCGCATGAGTTTTGTTCGAGCAGCGACCAAGGTTCGAGAAAGCATACTGTCGAAGCCTTTTACCCGGACTTCGAGGAAGAAACCGACCTCCGCCAAGTGCGCGAGCCCATCGGCGTCGTTGGCATCGGTTTTGTTGGCGGCCATGTCGAGCGCCGCTTTGGCGTGACGGGCATCGATGCAGATTACCGGCACCCCCTCGGCGCGCAGTGCATGATAGAACCATACCGAGAGGGGGCCTGTTTCAAACACTACACGTTCCACATTTGGCGCTCGCATGCGGATAAGTTCGGCTATGGTGGCGGGATCAGAGGCGCGCTTCCCGCGCCAGATCCGCTTACCCGCGCGACGGATCGAAATTGCCGTCTCTTTCATGGAAAGTAGAGTGGGCGGCAAGCGCCGTGTCACCTTTCAGCGACCGGTTTCTCACCGCCTCTCCCCGAACCGGGCATGCGCCTTTCGTTACGCACCCGGCTCTCCAGAAGACATGGCAAAGTCAGGCATATCCATCCATGCGAGACGGAACCGGCAGATGGGGGTCCAGGCGAGCATATGCTGCTCGACCAGTCCCTCGCGCGCCAGAGCCGCCTCGTCGGCCGGCGATTGCTGGGCTGACACAAGGCCCATATGTCACGTGGCCGTGCTTTGGGACGCTTCTTCCACAGCCAGCGCCCTATTCGCATCCCGGTGTACCAATCGAGACTGGTGAACACCTGGCCGGCATAGGCACAGTGGCGGTAGTAGTTCGCCCACCCGCGCAGGATGGGAATGATCTCCTGAAGCTTGGAGGCCAGACTGCACCGGGCAGCACTCGTTCCCGTGCGTGCCTTGACCTTTCGACGCAGATCGGCAGCTTTTGCCTTGGGGATTTCGACGCGCGGGCCGTAACCGTAGCGCTTGTCCCAATGCATGACGAAGCGGAATCCGAGGAACTCGAACCCGTCCGTCATGGCCGTGACCTTCGTCTTTTCCGGCGACAATTCGAGGCCTGTGGTCTGGTGCAGGTAATCCACCAACGCGACCCTTTCCGCGATGGCGTCCTCCCGTGTGCCAGATACCAGCACCACGAAGTCATCGGCATAACGCACCGGCAGGAACACACAGCGACCAGCCATGCGATCCCAGTAGCGCGCTCTGCCTGCCGCGGTCCGCCCGTCACATTTACGGTCGGCATGGGCCTTGGTGCGCTGATACACCCACCGTTCATACCGCTCTTCGATCGCGCTGAGGGCGATGTTGGCGAGCAGTGGTGAGATGATCCCGCCCTGAGGGGTCCCGGCCTCTGTGCGAAGGAACTGATCCTCCGCCAGAACACCGGCTTTCAGGAACTGCCCAACCAGCCTCGTCATCCGCCGGTCAGCTACGCGCTGGCGCAACCGTTCCAGAAGGTAATGATGACTGATGTTGTCGAAGCAGCCCTTGATGTCGCCCTCAATGACCCATGGATACGGCATCCGGCTCCGCCGGGTGTCCCGGTCGCGTTTATGCGGCAGGGCCGCTCGGCGGATATACTCCAAGGCGCCATGTGTACTCCGCCCCGGCCTGAACCCGTAGGAGACATGCCAGAACTGCGCCTCGAAGATTGGCTCCAGAAGTGTCTTGACCGCGCCTTGGACGACGCGATCCTTGATCGTGGGAATGCCCAAGGGACGGAATTGCCCCGGTTTACCGGCTTTGGGGATGAGCTTGCGCCGCGCAGGGCTGGGCCGATATGCGCCAGAACGCATCTCAGCCTGAAGCCCTTCGAGAAAGCGATGCTCACCCATCCCATTCCGGATGCGACCCACGGTCATCCCGTCGATCCCGGCTGTGCGTCTTGCCTCCCGCGCCATCGCGCGATCTGGAGGCGTTATCGGTTGCATCCGAGGCTTCCGTCGCTCACTTCGTGATCTCGCCATAGACATTGTGGTAGCCCGACATGCGGCCGATGGTCCGCATCCGGTACAGTTCAGGCCGATCTGCTTATGACACCCAACCGGCGACGCCCGGTCGAGCTTTTCGGCCCCCTTCCACCCGCTGCTCTCGCAGGTGGGGCGACATTGCAGCCGCCGGTCGAAAATCAGCAAGCATGAGAGATGGCCACTACATGTTCACCTCCCGCGCCGTCACGGCGCACCGTCGAGACCAATATACTCTGCCATGGCTGTTCTCCATTGATGCTGGGGCCCGGCGTCCAGTCGAGAGCCCGTATCTCATCATATCGGGGAGCAGCCACCTTCCAAGATCATCGCCGGACCCAGAGGGGCCTCGTGCCCGCGATTACACCATGTATGTTCGCCTTCCGTAGTGGAGGTGGCTCGTCCCACACTGTGAGGGCGAGGGTTGCTCGGAGGGCCGAGCCGATCCTCATTACAGGAGGACGAGCCGTGGAGAAGTATAGGGAAGCTTTTGTTGGAATCGACGTTGCGAAGATGCGCAATGCGATCGCGATCGCGGAGGCCGGCCGCGAGGGAGACGTACGGTTTTTTGGTGAGACAGACGCCACGCCAGCCAATATGAGGCGGTTCATTGATCGTTTCGCCACCAAATATGACCGGGTGCATTTCTGCTACGAGGCTGGACCGACGGGTTACGGCCTTTATCGCCTGGTCCGTTCGCTTGGCCATAACTGCACGGTCGTCGCCCCCTCACTCATTCCACGCAAGCCAGGCGACCGGGTCAAGACGAATCGTCGGGACGCTGTTTCTTTGGCGCGACTGCTGCGCGCCGGCGAATTAACCGCAGTCTGGGTTCCCGACGAAGGGCATGAGGCGATGCGCGACCTTGTTCGCGCGCGGGCAGCGGCAGTCGAGACATTGCGCATCCACCGCCAGCAGGTGAGCGCCTTCATGCTAAAGCATGGGCGCATCTATCCGCGCAAGAAGGGTTGGACGATGCGCTACCTGTGCTGGCTCCAGGAACAGCGGTTCGATCATCCTGCACATCAGATTGCGCTTCAGGAAATGGTTGAAGCGGTTCGCATCGCCAAAGAGCGGGTCGAGCGGCTGGAGCATGTGATAGAGGAGTTTGTTCCTGCCTGGTCGCTGGCGGCGGTCGTGCGAGCGTTGCGAGGCGTGGATCTGATTGTCGCGGTGACCTTCGTTACGGAAATCGGCGACGTGAGCCGTTTTGAGAACCCACGCCAACTCATGGGGTATCATCGGCCTTGTTCCTGGGGAGCGATCGACCGGGGAAACGGTCAAGCGTGGCGGCATCACCAAGGCCGGAAACAGCCGCGTGCGGAGCATGCTGGTTCAGAGCGCGTGGAGCTATCGGCATCCTCCCAGGATCGGCAGGGTCAAGCTGTATCGGCTGGAGAAAACCTCACCGGGCGTACGAGAAATCGCCTGGAAGGCTCAGGTTCGCTTGACGGGTCGTTATCGAAGGCTGGCGGCACGCGGCAAGCACACGACGGTAATCTGCACAGCCATTGCCCGCGAGTTGACTGGCTTCATGTGGGCCGTTGTCCGGGAGGCGCAGACCGCCTGATCTGGCACCCGGCCAGAATATATCCTTCGCACATAGGCGGAGGCGGGACCACGGCAGGGGAATGTCCTTACGCGCTTTGGGGCCGGCAATTGACCGACGCCCGCAGTAAGACAGGAACAACCCCGGACGCACAATCGGGAATGCGGTAGCCAATCCGCGTATCAGAGCTTGATCACCGACGTCCTTCAGTTCCGCCTCCACCCATGCGCGATTACCATATGCCGCGGCTTTCGAGTCGAACGGAGCCGTTTGGCCTCAGCCTTGACGGCGAACATCAGAGCGCTCATTTCCATGCACGTTGACGCCTGCCCTTTCGACGGTGGTCGGTTTCAGACGGACGGGTGCAGGCGGATCAGGCTGCGGCGGTTTTGGCGAAGTTGGGCTGGTCCGCAAGAGACGGAGTGGTCGACAGCAATCTGAAGGTTTTCGGGACGAGCAATCTCTTCATCGCCGGCGCCGCCATTTTCCGTTCGACTGGTTTTGCCAATCCGACACTGACCGCAGTCGCGCTGGCGTTGCGTCTTTCACGTGCTATTCAGGACGGGCTGGTCTGAACTCAAGTGGGCTGCCCATTGCGAGCTTCCTCCACGTCTGCGCTAAACTTGTGGGGAAGAACCGATCTTTAAGAGACTGCTCATTCCACCAGTACGACTGACCGGCCCGCATACATCTGGCGACCCCCGAGTTCCACCTCGCAGTCGGCTTTGACCGAGGAATTGCCGGTCATCGCCACTGTATCCCCGATTATCCGGATACAGCCATCGCTTCTGGTATCAGAATTTCCTGTATAAGTAACGCGTGCATTCGGCGCGTAGATGAATCCATTCACTGATGATCCTGCCCCACCATTCAGTGTGAGATCCGACGTGTTTCCACGTGCTTGATAGATCGTGATACCCGCGTAAGGACCTGTGGAGGATGGCGAAAGCTCGATGACCTGGTTGGCGTTCACAGAAATCTGTGCGCCTTCCAGGAGAAAGATCGTGACGCCCGTACCGATAAGGCTGCCATTGCCGCCGAGGCTGATCTTGGTGCCCTTGAAAAGATAGACGCCGGGCTCAAGTGTGACCGCGCCTGATATGGCCTTATCACAATATGTTCCGGGCGTCAGTTCAATGGACTTGCCCCCCTTCACGGGTGTGCATGAGCCATAGGGTGGCGGTTCCATGCCTGATAGCGGATCGAATGACGGATACTGGTCAGGAAGCGGGCTTGGGCAATAGAACTGCGAATTGGAGTCAGACAAACCCACGATCCCTCCCACAGCGATCGCACACTCTGCTTTCACCTTGGCGGAGCCTCCTCGGTAGACCGAATCCGTAGCGTTGGAATTCGAGGCTATGACACATCCCTCCATCGAGACAGTCGTCGAGCCTTGAATTTCGATCGCCCGTGACGCATGGGGATTCAGTGCAAGGACGCAGGCGTCCTGACCAGCAAATACTCTTGCCTTTGATGTTCGATGAGCGCGCCACTCGATGCCTCCGACAAAGCCAGGATGTCTGATGCTCGATGAAACGGTGATTATATGCGCGATGCCTGATCCGGTCGCGCTCGCGTCGAAATTGCTCGCCGTTTCGTCATAATCCAGTTCTGTGGTTTGCTGGTCGAGCAGACTGAGATTGGCCTCGAATATCTTGTACCCAAATTCCTGGAGTTCGGCCTCCGTCATTCCGTCGAAGTATCTCGTCGCGATAGCCAGTGCTGTGGCGTCCAAAGCACCTTGCAAGTTTGCAGCCTGATTAGAGGTGCTTGCGAAATCAACGACTCCGGCAACGCCAGTCATAATCGGTACCATGGCAATCGCCGTGATCGCTGCATAGTTTCCCTGCTCTGAGCGCCAGAACTTACGCAGCATGCTGGTCCCCGTGAAAGTCGACCGCCTAGCAAACACTCTCCAGCTTAAGCTAGCCTTCAAAATAGCACTAAAATTAACGTAAAATCTGACGCTTCCGTAGCGCGCCTTGGAACGGCTATTTGGCCCAGGAAACCGCCGCCTCAATTGCGTGAGACGGCGGGCCGGTATGTTGCCTAAGCCACCTGGTCAGGGCGGGATGGTACTCCGTACAAACCACCGCTGGTAGCATGGGGCTACATGGTTAATTGACGCTTAACATCATAGTTCAAGTCACAGCCTACCCTCGGCGACAGCCCACTATATCCACGCCGCCACAATCGCGTGATGGACAACGGTGGGCTCGTTTGCACCGATTCCCGGGCCTCAATCGCTGCTCGTAAGCGAGTCACGGACCTGGTCGATTTTGCCGTAGGCGTCACCAACGCCGAGCAGATCCTTGGCCCAGTCCATCATTTCATCATCGACATAGTCGTCGCCATATTCTGAAACGCGATTTTCGTTGGCCGCGTCAAGCAAAGCGGCCTTGAGCGCTTCGTCGTCCGTGCCGACTTCAGCAGCAGCGGCGGCCAGTTCGGCTTCATCAAGTGATGCGGCCGCATCTGCCACGGCGTCTGCTTCCGTGCTGTCCAGCAACGCCTCGATCGCTGAGACCTCAGCCTCCCAGGCGGCGAGATCTTCAGGTGCCACAGTGGCAGCATTCAAGTCGGCCAATCGTGCCGTCAAACTCTCCACCGTCGCATTGTCGTAGACGCCAACTGCATCGTCGTAGGGCGTGAGAGCCGCCGTCTCTACCGCAGCGGCAAAGCTGGCTTGTGCTTCCGCCAGTGCGGCGGCCGCTTTGGCGGCATCCTCCTGCGCCAAGTCGAGACTAGCCGATGCCGTCACGAAGGCAGAAATAGCGGCCATTCGGGGCGATTGGCTGTTCAGATATGCGTGATAGTTGCGTTTGAGCGAGTTGAGGCCGGCCAATTTGGCGTGGAAATTCTTCGGTTTGATGTCCGGCACAGGCATCGTCGCGGGAAGCGCCGCCACTTTTACAGCCTTGTTATGTGCGCTCGCCGTTTTGGTTCGGGCTGCTGATGTGCTCGCGGTGGCGTTTTTTACGTGAGACCGCTCCTTGCCGAAGACGGCACCAAACATATTGTCAACCGAGCGCGAGACTGACTTGCCGCCGGGCGACGATGATTTCGTGTGGCCGCGAGCATCGGCCGACTTGCCATGTTCGGCTGCGCCAGATTTTCCGTTCCCGCCACCATGACCATTGCCGCCGCCGTTACCACCGCCGTTTCCACCACCATTGCCGCCGCCTTTTGCATAAGCTGCGGCCGGGCCAAGATCGCCCATCAAAATCGAATTGAGATTGATCGGCAGTACAGCAATGGCCAAAGCCGATACCGCACCGAGCAATACATTCCTACCTCGCATCATCTTATTTTCCTCTCGCAACCCCGCCGTGTGTAAGAACTAGATTTAACCGCAATGATGTCCAATAAATTTTCGTGTCAACGTGCGAGAGGGAAACCGCCGACATTCAGGTCAGCACTGTTGTTCAGGCGGGATGAGGTTCCTATCAGTTTGATCCGTTCGGTCCAATGAAACGGATGTTCAGGTCTGTCTCAACCGCTTATCGTCAACTGACGTATGCGAAGCAAAACTCCTTTTACTGCGCTCATCGTCAGTCTCCTGGGCAGGGCGACAGGCTCAACAAGGTCCTGACTGCGCCGGCCAAGAAAGAGGCGGTTCTGGACAAGGTAAAAAAACGGGCCACCATCAAGCCCGCGGCCGTTCATGCGTAGCACCCCCATTTGGGGGGCCGCACCCGCACCGTCTCTGTCTTACAGCCGACGCTGCAGATCGAAGATAAGCAGAGTGCGATAGCAGCGGTAAGGCTGGGCTCAATGCTCAGCAGATACGCATGCTCGCCTTGGAGACCGGCGTCAGCGAAGACGATATTCGGGTGATCATCGATCTGGTGGGAACCGATCGCGCATCCATCCTGCGCGAGGCGCGCTATCTGAAGAAGACGCGCTGAGCTGAGTTCAGCTTCATGAGCTCTTGTTCACTGCGCGCTGGTCCGGGCGAGACGATTTGAGTTGAGAAGCCGATCGCGGTGAGCAATATGCAAAATCTGCATTTGTTCGAATGTGATTAGGAATTGCTCGTCTATAGGCCATCTTTTCAATCCGGCTTGGATATTACCGATGCACAAACCAAACGCGTTGGCCTGTTTCCCAAGACAGCCTTCACCTAGACACGCCACGGATTTTTGCCGTTCAGGTGCGTCGCACAGTCACTGTCAGCTTCGGGCAAGATAAGCGTGGCAGTTTTCACTCGAAGGAGAGGGCCATGCGCGTCGAGAACGTCCAGACAAGCGGTCAGAACGAGAATGGTTTTCTCCATCTCTGCACATTCACGCTAGAGCTCACATCAGAAGTAAAGCTATTTGGTCTCCGGCTCATCGAGGCGCCGGACGGCAACCTCGTCGTGCAATCAGCGCTGACAATGTCCGGTGCCAAGGCCTACTCTTTATCCCCCATGGTACGCCAGCAAATTGCTCTTCTCGCATATGAGGCGTGGAAGGGCGCAGCCATGAAAAAATTCAGTAGGCTCGCTAATCTTTAACGAGAAAAGGCCGCGCTAGATGTTTAGCGCGGCCCAATCTGTCTTAAGTCGAGGCGCTGTTAGCCGCGGAACAGCGACAGGATCGACTGCGCCGAACCGTTGGCGATCGACAGCGCCTGGATGCCGAGTTGCTGCTGGACCTGCAGCGCTTGGAGGCGGGTCGACTCTTCGTTCATGTTGGCGTCCACCAGGGCGCCGACGCCACGATCGACGGCGTTCATCAGGTCGGTCACGAATTCCTGCTGCGAGGAAATGCGCGACTTGATGGCGCCGAGATCGGAAGCAGCCGTGGTTACGGCGGTGAGCATGCTGTCGATGCCCTGGACGTATTCACCCAGCGTAGCGGAATCGGCATTGGTGATGTCAAGTCCCGTGGCATCAAAGAAGTTGCCATTGTCGGTCGAGTCGCCATTAGCGATCGCGATAGTGGCGGTGGTTCCCTTAGCCGTCGTCGTCAGCTCTACCGCACCGGCGTTGTCTGCAGCGGTGAGGTCAGCGTCCAACCCGGCGTCCTTCAGGGCTTGGTTGAGCACACTGGCCATTTTCGCGGCAGTATCGACGTTGCCGTCGGCTACGCCGGCTGCGTCGAGCGTTGCGCGATCGATCCGGATCGTCTGGGCGGTGCCACCATTCAGGGTCAGATCGAAGCTGATTGCGTCGTTTTCATCAAGGACGAAGGCAGCATGTGCGCCATAAGTCGCCACAGCCGCGGTATCGTCAGCCGTTCCCGGTGTGGTGTCGGGACCGTCAGTACCGGCGTTGTTCGTTGCCGGGGCCGCAGTGTAGAGGGCGATGCCGGCGCCATTGGTCGCTGCCGTCAGGGCCGTGCCCTTCTCCAGCAGACCCGCTTCGCCAGTCTTGGAGTTGAACAGCGCCGTCTTTGCGGTGTCGATATCGATCGTGCCGAGCGAGATCGAACCGGAGTCGCTGCGGATGAAGGATGCAACGATCTTCTGTTCAGCAGCCCCGTTGATCGAAAGCCAGTTGCCGCCCGAGAAGCTTGCCGATTCGGCGAAGGTCTTCAGGTCGTTCTGAAGCTGCGTGATTTCAGCCTGGATCTTGGCCTTGTCGACAGACGGCTGCGAGGCAGCGACTAACTTGGTCTTGATCTTGTCGAGCGTGTTCTTGACAGAGTCCATCGCGGTGTAGGCGACGTCGACCTGGGCGGCACCGAGGCCCAGGGCGTCCTTGACGGTGGACATGGCCTTGTTGTCGGAGCGCATGGTCGTGGCGATCGACCAGTAGGCGGCGTTGTCGGAAGCCTGCGCGACGCGGAGGCCCGTCGAGATGCGGCCCTGCGTGGCCTCAAGGCCCTTGTTGGTCTGCTGAAGGGTCTTCAGCGCGGTCATTGCCGACGCGTTGGTCAGAATACTGGACATATATGAGCCCTTTTTAGGCTGGATGTAAGGGGAAACATACCGGGCTGCCGGTGAGGCGAATTGGCATCATGCCGCCAACATGGAAGTTGGATCGCCTTGCAAAAATCGTTCTAGGCCACAATCATTACCAAATCGATAACCCAACGGCTGTTCGGCTTTTTCTCTGGTCACACCAGGCGGTTTTTCGTTCCTGCGACGCAGGCCATATATTTCGGCAATGAAAAGCATAAAAATGCCTGAAAAGCGTCTGTAACCAATCGCGACCCGCAGGTGGTGCAATGCGTCCTGCTCATGATCGCTGCTGCGATGGTGGTTTCCAACCTGATCGTTGACCTCCTTTACGGCTGGCTCGAGGCTTTAGGCGATTGAGGAAGAGCGGGTGTCGTGGATTTCGGCGATTACGCCAACCGAGTCGAGTTCGTCTTGAAGTGCTCTGACATCGTTGACCAGAGGCACAGTTATTATTGTCTCACCGTTTCCGAGCATCTCGGTTAGCGCTCTGTGGGCGGTACGGAAAGACAGACTTTGCCTGACCAGAATACGGACGGCGTCAGGTTTGCTGACGCTTGGATGAAATCGAAGCCTGAGTTGAACCGTTCTTTTTGACATCCCTTCTCAGTAGCAGTCACGAATCCCAATAGCCACGGGTCGTTTCGAGGATATTTGTGAACATCGGATTCGCGGGGAGAACAGAATGCGTGCATCCGTTTTGACAACGGCCTCAGAGTTTCGGTGGGCTGAATGAACTCTTTGACGAACTGCTGCAGCCATACGTCGAAGCATACGATACAGTCGTTGTCGCGAGCCTCTGCGGCCAGCGCCGCCATTATGATTTCATCGGCAAGCTCGTCGCATTCGGCGAAAGGTTCGTCAGCCAGTGACGAAACAGGCCTCACGCACAAAATATCCGACACTCCCACGATGTCTCTGCGCGGCGATGTCACGTTAACTTGCGCCTTGGTCGCGGGAGACGTTCTGCCTTGCTGTTTGAATTCAGACCACGGTTCCGGCCACAGCTTTCCACTCGGCGATTGCTAGGAATCGGTGAAC
>NZ_RKST01000050.1 GCF_003934165.1 Borborobacter arsenicus
TCCAAAACGCAAATGCCTCCGATGAAACCGGAGGCATTTTGATGACCCCACGTTAAGGGGTCCCGTTTGGACGAAAATCACCCCTCAAACAGGGTCCTCATTCCACGAAAAATCACACCGCATACGCGTGCTTATTCGGGCGGCACATATCTCAGGCAGGATTTCCACTCGCTTTCCCATCGCGATGGCTGGACATTTCTTGGCTATGCCGGCGTTCGGCACGCCTTCTCCCCGTCGCTCGCCGTCAGCCTCACGGGTAACTTGGGCGTGGAGCGCACGCAGCGTGACTATCTCGACCATGACGATCTGCAGATCAGCGCGCAGGTTGACCGCGAATGGTCTGGTGGCCTCATCACCAGCTTTGCGCTGGGTGCGGGCGTTCATGACTATGCGGGGGAATTTCCGGGCCTGGGCGTGGCACGGCAGGACAAGATCTGGTCTGCCGGCACGACAATGATGAGCAGGACGCTGTCATTCAACGGCTTTGCGCCGCAGCTTCAATATGAATACACGCGCCAATATTCGAATGTCAGCTTTTACGACTACGACAGCCACGACATCAATGTGATCTTCACCAAGCGCTTCTGATGGCACGCAGGCGCCTGCGGTGCGGCGGGTGCTATGAACTCCTGGCAATCCCACTGCAAGTTGGCCGCGTATCAGCAGGCGGGCTCTGGGCGCCGGCTTGGAATTCGAGCATGCTTTCCATCATGCACAAGCAGAAAAGTCAGCGGCAAGTGCGCCTGAGCATTTTTTGCGCCTAAGTGGAATCACTTGGCGTCGCACGAATGCGGCAAGAACCAATAGACAGAGCAGTAGCCCGGATTTATGCGGGCGCCCGACGCTCTAGACTTTTACCGCGATGCGCATGAAGGCCGGCATGTCATCGCCGAAGCCAACCGTATTGTTGTCGTTGTCGTCATGCCGATGCCGTGCGGCGCGGTCCTGCCGGGAACGCTCCCGTCTCTCGGCATTGTCCGCCTTGATCGCTTCCTTGCGGCTATGAGAATCGTCGTTGTCGGCGGCGAAACCCTTGCCCTCGGCATCTTCCTTGCTGACGGCTTCTTCGGACCTGCCGCGGCCATGCTGTGGCTTGCGGCCATGTTCGCGTTGGCCGGCCCGTCTGCGGCGGGGTGTTTCTTCGGCATCCTCATTCACCACGAGCGTCGAAAGATCGCCGTCCAACCATTCGATTGGCTGGCCGATCAGTTTCTCGATCGCGTCGACATGCTTGATGTCCGGCTTGGCGACTATGGTGAAAGATTTGCCCGAACGGCCGGCGCGCCCCGTGCGGCCGATACGGTGCACATAGTCTTCCGCGTGGATAGGAACGTCGAAATTGAACACATGGCTGACATCGGGAATGTCGAGCCCGCGAGCAGCCACGTCGGAAGCCACCAGCAGCTTCAGCTTGCCTTCGCGGAAATTGGTCAGCATCTGCATGCGCGCGCGCTGGTCCATGTCGCCGTGCAAGGCGCCGGCATCGAACTCATACTTGATGAGTGAACGGAAGAGTTCCGACACATCAACCTTGCGGTTGCAGAAGATGATGGCGTTCTTCAGTTCTTCTTCTTCCGCCTGGATCAGATTGCGCAGGACCGCACGTTTGTCCCAAGGCTTCGAGCCGGACTTCACCAGCCGCTGGGTTATGCTGGTCGCTGTCGAGGCGGCCTTGGCGACTTCGACGCGCACCGGAGCATGCAGGAACTGTTCGGTGAGCTTGGTGATTTCCGGCGGCATGGTCGCCGAGAAGAACAGCGTCTGGCGGGTGAAGGGGATGAGCTTGCAGATGCGCTCGATATCGGGGATGAAACCCATGTCGAGCATGCGATCGGCCTCATCGATGACGAGGATTTCGACCCCGGTCAAAAGCAGCTTGCCGCGCTCGTGGTGGTCGAGCAGGCGGCCGGGGGTGGCGATCAGGACGTCGGCGCCGCGCTCAAGCTTCTTTTCCTGCTCGTCGAAGGAAACGCCGCCGATTAGCAGCGCCATGTTGAGGCGGTGATTCTTGCCATATTTGACGAAGTTTTCTTCGACCTGGGCGGCAAGCTCGCGGGTCGGCTCCAGAATGAGCGTGCGCGGCATGCGGGCCCTGGCGCGGCCCTTTTCCAGGCGCGTCAGCATCGGCAGCACGAAGGAGGCGGTCTTGCCGGTGCCGGTCTGGGCGATGCCGAGCACGTCCTTGCCTTGCAGCGCATGCGGTATGGCGCCTGCCTGGATCGGCGTCGGCGTCGTGTAGCCGGCGTCGCTGACTGCGGAGATGACCTTTGGCGACAAGCCAAGGTCTGTGAAGGTCAACGCTTCTTGAGCGGTCTGAATGTCTGAGGACAAGTGTTCTGGCTGTCTTTGGCTAATTCAATGGCGCATCACAATGGACGCGGCAGGCACCCCGCGCCTGCACGTAAGTTTACCGCGTACGACCGGCACCGGGATTTGTCAACACAACAGGCTTAAATGCTGCGTTTGTGCCTTATGGAAATTTAATGCCAGGCCGCTGTTTTCACAATAGATCAATAGAGGAATTGTTCGGTGAGTATGCGCTCCGACCATGAATGGCCCGCATCGAACAAGAGCGTTGCCGTGGCGGCGCGCGATTCCTGAACCAATACGGAGGTGACTGACTTCACTTCTGTATGGTCGGCAACGGCGTTCACCGGCCTTTTTTCATCCTCCAATATATCGAACCGCACGACCGCCTGCTTGGGCAGCAGCGCGCCACGCCAGCGACGCGGGCGGAAGGGGCTGACCGGGGTCAATGCCAGCAGCGAGGCATCCAGCGGCAGGATGGGGCCATGGGCCGAAAGATTATAGGCCGTCGAGCCCGCCGGCGTGGCGACCATTACCCCGTCGCAAATCAGCTCTTCCAGCCTGACCTTGCCATCTATGGTGATGCGGATCTTGGCAGCCTGATAGGATTGACGCAGCAATGACACTTCATTGATGGCGAGAGCGTGGACAGTTGAACCATCGGCGCTGGTGGTGTGCATTTCCAATGGCCGGATGACTTCCGCATCGGCCGCATGAAGGCGCTCGCGCAATCCCTCCTCGTGAAACTCGTTCATGAGGAAGCCGACCGTGCCGCGGTTCATCCCATAGACCTGTTTGCCCGTGCCCATGGTTTCGCGCAGCGTTTGCAACAAAAAGCCGTCGCCGCCAAGTGCAACGATCACGTCAGCCTCGGCGACAGGCGTGTTGCCGTAGCGTGCCGACAGGCGTGCGGCTGCCTCCTCTGCGTCGGGCGCGTCGGAAGAAACGAATGCGAATGTATCGCGCGCTTTCCTTGTCGCTGCCAGGGCCTTGATCCTCTCCTCGGTAACGGTGCAAATCGAGGTAGCATGCCGCCATGCCTATGCAAAGGGAGGTCGATAAGTCCAACAGGCGGGCATTCCGCAAGCTGCACGCATGCGGCCTCGTCGGGCAGTCACGCCGAGATGTTGGTGCACAGGCAACCAAAACTGAAGATGGCCGTTCACCCTGTCTAACCAAGGGAATAAGCCATGGCCAATGAACCAAAATCCACTTCTTCGAAAGCCGATGATTTGCAGAAGGCCCTCGAAGAACAGATTTACGAATTGCGTGAAGAGATTGCGAGGATAAACGAAACCGTTGCGGAGCGAAGTGCCGGCATGATCAGCAGCGCCAGGGACAAGGCATCCGAGGCGTATGTGGGCGCGGCCGATCGTGCGGCCAGGGCAACCCGGCAACTGCGCACCCAGGCCAATGCGGTCTCCGAAGTCGCTCGCGAAAACCCGGCAACCACCACCGCCGTGCTGGGCGCTGTTGGCCTGATCGGCTTCATGCTTGGGATGGTGGTGGGGCAGTCGACCACGGATACGCATCACCGCCGCTGGCACATGTAGCATGCCGATTCGCGGCAATGATTTGACCTGGCAACGCCGGCGCCTAACTTCCATCACCAAGGAAATAAATTCAGTTCGCGAAGGGCAGTTATGCCCCGCCCATGTTCCGCCTCATAACCGACGCAGTGTGCATCGGCACAAACCAAGGAGAGGACTTTCTCATGATGATGCGTAAGACGATAGCGGTCTCGGCCGCACTGCTTGCCCTTGCATTGGCAGGGTGCGCGCAAACCGAGCAGCAGCAGCGGACCGGGACAGGTGCCTTGATCGGCGGTGCTGGCGGAGCGCTCGTCGGCCAGGCGATCGGCGGCAACACCCAGAGCACCGTCATTGGTGCCGCCAGCGGTGCGCTGCTGGGGGCCGTGGTTGGATCGGCCACGACCCCGCAGAGACGCGGCGAAGAGATGTGCCGCTATCGCGCGCCTGATGGCCGCATCTACGTGGCGCGTTGCGACGACCGCTATTACAGCGGCAATTATTGATCGGTGAAACTGCCGGGTTTGTCTGATGCGGCGAACCCGGTGACAGGGCGCTGGTCCCGGATTGGCCCGTGTGGCAGGGGTAGTCTCCCTGCTGCGTTTGGCGGTTTATGCGGACCGCCAAACGGCGGAGTTTCGACCAGTCAGGCCCTCCATTTGAAGGAGCTGACGCCATAAGATCGAAATTGTCGCACCGCCCGGAGAACATATAGGCTGCGAACGGACTGCATCTTGGGGGCAGGGGATCGGACCGGTCAACTGCAGGGGCGACAATGCGCAGAGTCCGATTTTCGCCATCTACCATATCCGCTCTTTTGGCCGTGCTGCTTGGCCTTGGCCTGGTTGGGTACGCAGCTGCCGAGGATGGCTCGCAAGAGCCCAGGCCGGATTTTTCTGCAGCGTGGGCTGCGCAATTGAATTCCTGTGCGGTGCTCGATGCGCTCTGCATTTTCCAGGCGCATGAACGTCTTGCGGCTGATTCTTCCCAGCTTGTGCCTGATAACAACAACTGGCGGGTTGCGCTGCTGATGCTGCGGGATCAGGACGAGGAGGTCTACTTGAAGGCCGATACTCTGGTTGCGGCCCGCATTGCAGCATCGACCGATCCGATCGAGACGCTGGGGTTCATCAATTCACGAGGTTTTTCTCTCTTTCAGGGAGGTCGGACGGAGGCCGCGATGAAGACGTTGCGCCAGGCAGCCTCCTTGGCGCTGGAGCAGCCTCCCTCGAAAGAGCGTGAAGACAAGATCGCTTCCATCGTTGCCTCGATGGTCCTTATTCCCGCCCTGATGCCGGAGGCTGTTGATCTGACAAGGCAGATACAATTTCCCGATCAGCGTCTCACGGCCCTTTGCGACATCGCTCTGGCCTATGCGCGCATCCCGGATGCCGATGCAGCGAACCGCGTTTACGCGGAAATCATGGCTCAGCTTATGGATCCGCCGGAGATGCCCACATGGCGCTCCCGTTTGTCGGTAAGGGTGGCGTTGAAGGGCGGCAAGCGAGAAAGCGAGGTTGACACCCTGATCCGGCGATGGGAGTCCAACCCGGGCGGCACCGGAGATCCTTGGGCCTCGGATACCGAAGAAACGGAAGACTTCCTGGATGATTTGAAATCCATGAAGCGCGAAATGGTTATCGCCCGTGGCGGGTTTCCCTCGCAGGGTACGCCGATTGAGCCTCGCTGGCTGATGGGCCCGATATATCTGGTGGTTTCGGAACTGGTCGAGGCCGGCCAGTTCGACATCGCCGAGCAGTACTTCCAAAGCTGGACGGCGACCAAGGATGAGGACGATTACGTTACCTATTATGCAAATATCGCCCAGGCACACATGACGCGAGGCGAATACGACCAGGTGCTGCCGGCCATCAAGGCCATGTTCGAAAATGCTTTGAAGGAGCAGGCCGCCAGAGATTCTCCCCGGAAACGTCCGCTGCGGATCGGCGCGGTGCTGGCCGATGCGGTAGTCCACAGGCAGGAATTGGGGCTGGATGATTCAACCGCCAAAACCCTGCAATCTGCTGCATGCGAAACGCTGAACAGCCCGATGCGATGGGCGGTGCCGGCACTTCGGACCGCGCCGACCGAATGGGTGGAATCGTTCTACGACAAACCGGCAACCTTGATACGATCGACGTTGGAAAGTCTTTTCAAATCCAATTGCAACGAGTTGTGGCTTGGTTGGGTCGCAGATCCCAGATTGGCAGAATATGCCTCAGACAGTCTGATAGGCGCACTGACTGAGTTGCGACGCCAGGAATCTCAAAGGCGTAAACCAGCCCCAGTAGTCGGACAAGAACGATAACAAAAGTTGGAACTCCGCATCGATGGAGTTGGAACTCTTGTCAGAAATGTCCGCTAAATTATTGATTTTGGCGATCCCGGCAGGATGCCAAATCCGCCGGTAATGATCTGATTTCTCAGCGCAAATTCTTGGCGCAACCCGCTTGATACCAAAAGAAATACCAAGAAAAACCTAACCCTCCGTGTGAAGCCGATTGACGCCATTACCACGCCGCGCAACTGATTGGCTGAGGTTGCGAAAGCGAGGGGCGAATTGAAAAGGTTGGATTACCGACGTCGCAAGTGGTTCCACCACAGGGCCGCAGGCGAGGCAAGGAAGAGGAGAAGGCGACAGATTATTGTAGCGCCAATCCATATTCGAATTTGGGACGGTGAGGACGTCCTGTCAGCCGTGTCGGAAAAGGCACCGTCGTATCCGCCGGAAATCATGTGTTTCGAACGGAATCTGGATCAAACTGCCGGTTTTCTCGCGCGGCTTCGACGACGGCTGCTGTCGGTCGGTCCCAGGCCGTCTTGGACAAGAAATAAAAATGGTACGCCTCGCCTGCGCAGCTATCTCGACTTTGCCCGAATAGAGGAAATCTCCACCTCATGCGCCTTGGTGCTTGCTGCTGAGTACGAGCGAATTGGGAAGATAATAGGAAGCCCCCCGCCAGTCGTAAATCTCGATGAGTGGAACGAGCCTGTCTTTTTTCGTCTTTGGCAACTTGGTTTTTTCCCATTGCTCGGACTAACGGAAAGCAACCTAGCGGACCAGGTCACTGAAGACGAGAACTCTATGACATTACGGTTTTTCAGTGGGGCCAACGCCGAGGAGACCGAGCAAGCAGATCGAATGCTTCAAAGGCTGGCAAAGTTCATCGATCCCGAAAACTCGCTGCCTGATGACATTGCCATTCCTCTCAATTCGGCGCTGTCGGAAGCGATGGTCAACGTTGGAATGCATGCTTATCCAGAAAATTATCCCTTTCCGTTTAGACATATCGGCCGATGGTGGCTTTCCGGCTCGGCCAATCGAAAAAGCCGAACGCTAACGGTCGCCATATATGATCAGGGAGCGACTATTCCGGTCACCTACCGAGAGCTTGCAACCGCAGCGAAAGTTCGAGCGTTTCTGGCCGAGAATTGGCCGTTGAAGGACAATCACGTTTTTGCTGCTGATGCGGTGCATATAGAGGCCGCAATGAAATACGGGAACACTCAGTCGCAAAAGCCAAACCGCGGAAAAGGTTTACCTCAGATGCAAGAGGCCATCGATGTATGCGGTAACGACCGACTTATGATATTGAGCCGTGGAGGCAGGTACATATATCACAGCGCGAAGAAAACCGAGCGCTCGACGTTTCATAGTTCGATTGGGGGAACGCTCATTGAATGGACAGTCACGCTTCCATCGCACTTACCGAGACCGCTACAATGAAGATTTCCATTTCTAGAGATTTTTCTCCGTATCCGGCAGGCCGGACAATTAAGGATGGGCCTAACAACGGCACTCGCTTCCGCACCGAATTTTTGGTCCCCGCCTTGCAAAAGAGTGTAACAAGCGGGGAAAAAGTGATTGTTGATTTCGACGAGGTTCGGAGTTTTGGCACTTCTTTCTTAGAAGAAGCCTTTGGGGGATTGGTCCGAGTCGAAGGGTTCGACAAGAAAGAGTTAATGTCTCGCCTAGAGATCGAGGCACTTAAGCCAGTCTATCAGACATACAAGAGGCTTGCTTTCAAGTACATATCCGATGCAAAGCCGGATAAGAAAGCAAGTTAGCTTTATTTTTGCGAGTGAGTGTTGGACCTTTTTTGGAAGATATTCCCAAGCGTATTTTCTTTCTTTTTGGGGGCATTATACCAATCGTATCGGGCGTCGTCGTCCGAAGCGGTTGCACAAATCAACGACCTGATTGCGGAAACCCGCGCTGCACAGGAACTCGGAACCGAATATTGGACGGCTGCTAGGTCGGACAAAGACGACCTTCTTCAAGTGAAGCTACGCGGCTCTTGTTTTATGATTGCAAAATTCGTAGCGAGTTCACCGGACCTAATGAGGCGTCAACAAAAGTCGCTTGAGGACCGGACAGACGAGTTGATAGACCTGCTCACCGGAGGAGCTTTTGAAACAGCCGACCGGAAAGCAGATTTCGAACGAGCAATTCAAATACGAGACCGGAGTTCAGACATTGTGGTCCTGGCACGGAATGCCCGCTTAGAAGCGGTAGCGATTAGCTCTATTTATCGAGATTTTGCCGTTCCGCTTAATCGGATATGGAAGCGCGTTCAAAAGAGGTATCGGCTTTTTTAGACGGGCGTTCCTTCGCTTCGAGCGCACTCACCGCCAAGTTTCTATATCTATCGAGTGCTTTGGGGCTGCTGGAATAGGGCTTGATCTCGATCGCCTTCAAGGCGGCCACGTCGCCGGCCTCGACCAGCGCCACGATCTCGGCGAGCTTGCCGCGGAAACGCCTATGCGTCTCGGCGCTGAAATCCGGCACCAGCGGCAGGATGCCCTTGGCGGCATTCTCGGCGATCTCGGCGCGTCGACCCTTGGGTCGCGCGCCTGAGTCCTTGCTGGCGGCCCTGCGCGGCGCCGTGGCGGCTTCCTTGCGCGCCTGGGCGATCATAGCCGCCGGCACATGCACTGTCATCTTGTCGGGCGTCACGGCATAGATCATCGGCTTCCTGCCGCCGGGCGTGTTGCCGAGCTTGTCGGCCGCGCGGATTGCCGCGGCCAGCGTCTTTGCCCGCTTGGTGATCTTGTCATGCGGGCCGGATCGCAGATGGACCGTGAAATGCGTCGCGGTGGCGATCTTCTCGATATCGGAAAGGTCGGCAGGGTGCAGGTTGAGTGCCATGGGAACCTCCGTGATGAACACGGCTGGTCCAGTTATGCCGATGGGTGGAAAGAGCAACTCTTGCCGTTGCTGCGCCGCGCTGGCGGGAATACCTTACTCTGCGGGCAGAAGGAGGTCGGCATGGAGCAGAAGGTCAATGTTTGGGATCGACCGCAGACGGTCGAGGTCTATCAGAAATCGAAAACAGTCTGGATCGCGGTGGGCGATTACATGGGGCAGCGCATCGAGGTGAAGGGGTCCAGCCGAACTTCGGCGTTGGCGCACTGGCGAGAAGCTGCTCGATACAAAGGCGGCTGATCGACGAGAACCTCTGCCGTGCCGAGCTTTCCCCGGCCGACCGGGCAAGGCAGACGGCCAGGCGCAAGGCTATCTATGAGGAACTGAACCCGGAGACGAAGCACGGCGAGTTCCATGGCAATCAGCACGCCGATGGTAGTCGCCAACTTGGCGACCACCCACCAGCCGACCGCTTCACCACCGACACCGCCCGCCTGACCGGCCTATCGCAACTGGCCGGCGCTTGGCGTGGGGGCTTGGGGTCGCGCCGGCCAGTGCAGTGTCCCTTGCGGGTTCACCCGCAGCGAGAATGACATAGGCATTGGCCATGCGACAGCGCGCTCTTGGATGGAGCATCATCATCAGAACGAACAAGGCCGGTCATAGACCGGCCCTGTGGCCTCACCCTGCGCGTACATCCGGCGTCAGGGGAAGCGGTTGGCATCAATATGAGGTCGCCGTCTGTGGAAAGCAAGCCAGGCCAAAAACAGCACAGGCGAGGCTTAGCACACAAGGTCCTGATGTGAACAAATTCCTAGTGAAATCTTATCGACGCGTTTACCATATTTGGCGCACTCTCTCACCGGATCAAAGGGACGGGTGGACATGGCCGAGACATCGATCGAATGGACTGATGCGACTTGGAATCCGGTCGCCGGATGCACGATTCTCACGGCGGGCTGCACCAACTGCTATGCTATGCGTATGGCCGCTCGCTTAGAGGCAATGGGTGTCGAGAAATATGCCGGGCTTACGCGCAAGAGCGGCGGCCGGGCAAAATGGACTGGCAAAATCAGACTGGATCACGCCTCTCTCCAAATGCCAGCATCATGGAAGAAGCCGCGGCGGGTTTTCGTCAACTCGATGTCTGACCTTTTCCATACTGATGTGCCGTCGGACTTCATCCATGAGGTTTGGCAGGTAATGGAAGCGACGCCGCGCCACACATACCAAATTCTGACAAAGCGCCCCGATCGGATGGCTGACATCCTTTCAGAGGACAGTTTCAAAGTCCTGCCGAATGTTTGGCTTGGAACCAGCGTCGAGGATAGCCGTGTGCTGCATCGCCTTGATGAGCTACGAGCCGTACCGGCGGCAATCAGGTTCGTCTCGTATGAGCCGTTGATCGGCTCGGTCGCAGGCGGCAATCTGCATGGTATCCACTGGGCAATCGTTGGAGGGGAGAGCGGCCCGAACGCGCGCCCGATGGACCCAAAATGGATCGACGAGATTTTCGATCAATGCACCGATGCCGATGCCGCTTTCTTTTTCAAGCAATGGGGCGGGAAAAACAAGAAGGCGACCGGCCGAACCTATCGCGACCGCTTATGGGACAACCTTCCGGAATTGAGAATATAGGAAGCGATCTCCGTCGCAAGCCTCACAGCAGGTTCGCTGGTATTTGACACCGCAAAAAAGAGTGAGGCGAGCGGTGCGCCATTTCGATGATGTAGTCGAATTGGATCAAGCACGGCACCCTTGAACGCCGTTTGGAGCCGTTCCTTGACGTAGACCTCGATCGCGTCAACGTCAGCTCGGCGAACAGCTTCGATCGAGGTCTCGAATATATCATTTGGCAGTACCTCATGCTGGTACCAACGGTGCCGCCAATCTGTAGCACCGAGCACCCGATCTAAGGCGGCTTGCTTTGAAGCATCAAGCTTTGCTGGATCGTGTGGAGCATTTCGATAGAGGCCCGATAGCGGGAAGAAATACCAACAGTCCAGGGCCTCCGTTTGCGCAATTGCCTCGACGGTCGCCCATGAGACCTCCATCCCATATGGATCAAGGAAGATCACACCACGGATGCCTCGTCTGTCGGCCTTCCTTTTTCGCCAATGTGTGTTGGCGCAAAGTCGCTGGACATAGGTATTTGCGTCGCCCTTCCGAAGAACGATCCCCCGATTTGGGTAGTCTGCCGCGAGTTTTTCTAACTCCGAAAACCGAGGTGCATCTTGCTCGATAAGAACTATCGAATCGAGTGGGGGATCGGTTTCGAGTGCAATCAATGCGCTGCCAGGCGTAGTGATTTCTTCTGGTTCCGTGTGCTCTGGGCCAAATAGCGGTAGTGCCGGTCGGACCTCTGTGCGCGTGCCTGACCCAGCAAACGCGTCGACATACACGCAGGAAAATTGCTGATTGCGCAGAGCTATTGAGAAGGCCCGCAAATATTCCTGTAAGCAGCGCAGCTTCTTCGCTGTATCGGGTCCCCCGAAAATGTGATTCGCCAACGTGATTCTCCCCAACGCCCTCCCTATCAAAGCGCGAATGCTTCACCTCGTCCATAACAACTGCGGAACAGCAACGGGCGCGCCATGAGCGCGCCCGTAATAACTGCTGTGTAAAGGTTCAGCGGCTGCCTGGGCGGGCTGCTTCAGGCAGCATCGCGAAAATCCTCGGCGTCGGGCGCTGCCGGCGTCAGGGCAGCAATAATGTCGGGAATGTCGAGGTCTTCGGCATCCCACCATATGAACGCGCGATCCTTCGCCATGAACTCGGCCTTGCGGCGTACCTCGTCGAGTGTGAGGGGCCGGTGGGCAAGCAGCGCACGGCGAGTTTCCAGGAGCTTGGCATAAAGCGGCTCTTGCACATCAGCCAGTTCATCTTGGTCGTCGATCTCGAATGCGGCCTCATAGGGCTGCATGAGCGCTTCATGCATGGCGATCAGGACTTCGAGATCATTGGCGGCCGTGGTTGCCTGGTCGGGGAACGCGTTCGTGGTGATGATATTCATGGGAAAGCTCCGTTGCTTGAGATTATTCAGGATTGAGACGAAGGGTCTCACTTAACGGGAAGCCGCCGGGTTTTTAGGCCCGGCGGCTCGGCCTCAAGCAAAGAAGCCATGCGGTGCATCGCATCGCCACGTTGCGGAGATTCGCAGGGAATGCAACTCCGATGTCCGGCAAATGTCCGCCTGCCGATTTTTTAAGAGACTGAAATCGTGGAGAAAATCACGGAGGCGGACATGGCAATGTCCGCTTTGTCCGGTTGGCATGTCCGCTTCGGAAGGACCGGGGAAACGCTCACGCATGCGTGCGCAGTATGTGGTTACTCTCTTATCGGGAGTGACGTGCATCGTAAGTGAGGAACCTCGTCTGTCAATCTCGAAGTGAGTGCGGCGCGCTCCGCGCGCGCCGCCTCTCGGTGAGCTCGTTAAAGTTTGATGATCGAGATCAATTGGTCATTGGTCGGTGGGTGGTTACCATCAGGGCATGGGCGGCGAACTTCACTCATTTCCGCGGCAGCCTCCTGATCGCGAAACACATCTGCGAAAGATCAACCGGCGATTCGCAGGGGTATCGCGACGAGTGGATCGGCGCAGGGAACGTCGCTGGTATCTTCGAAATTGGAAGCTGATCGCGGCGGTGCTGGCATTCGCCGGCATATGCGGCTGGTCGATCGCCGAGACGGATGTTCGGTCGGTATCGGGTGGCGTGCGGCATGTCCTGGCGGCGCCGAACTGCTCAATGACTAGACTTGTGGGTTTGGCGCCGGCATTGCGCGGCCAGCCAGGCTACTGGCGATCTAATGATGCTGATCACGATGGCATCGCCTGCGAGCCGTGGCCGCGATAATACCGGCCGGGTTTCGCCACAGGCGGCGCACAGCGCGCGTTCGTAAGTTTCTGGCATGGGAAGGGCGGCGAAGCCTTGTAGCGCGCCAGCGGGCGCGGTATTGGCGGACTATGCTTGATAGGAATGTTTGCCTCGATGGCGTTTGGTCCCCCGATCTTGTCGGCGAGACCCTGATCGACGCTGGATGGCTGGCTATCGTGTCCGAAGGAAGGGTAGGGCCGGCACAAGTTCGCAGCCTCATGCCGATGGTGCAGATATCAGGGCCGGAACGGCTGGCGGCTGGTTGGGATTTCGCGATCACACCAGACGAGGAAGAATTAACACGCAGGCGGCGGCGCAGCCTGTCGCCGTCGCGTGTCTCCTTCCTGCTCCGGGCAATGGAGTGGCCGACCACCTATCTTTCGGCAGAGCCGGGCGCGGCAAGGCTCCTGCAATTGTGGGTGGCCTGCAAGACCAGCCGGCGGCGCTACAGCACTGAATTGCAGCGGCGTGGCTTGGCGAGGGCCACTGCCTACCGAAAGCGGGACAAGGCGCTGTCGATGATATCGGTCGGCCTCGATCGGGATGGTGTCAGGAAGATGGCTGACTGATCGCCTGCGCGATCGCCTCGGCGCCTTCGCGCGGATCGTCAGCTTCACCATAGCGGTGTCTGCATCCACATAGGCGGCAACAGTCGTCTTGCTCTTTGCAACCACACCAACGACCTGACCGGCGATCTCACGATAGGGCTTACCGCTGACAGGCGCCTGCTCGTCGCGCGGCGTGACGATCTCGATATCAAACCGGCCCATTTTCGAGGCGTGGACCTTGATATAGCCGCGCTCTGCAAGGCGCTGAACATTCTCTTGGACATAGCGCGACGATACCTGCGCCGCGGCGGCTAGCGCCGCTGTGCGGGCACGCAGGCGGCCATTCCCATCGGCCATTGCCGCCACCGCCATAGCGAAGCGGGCGATCGCGTTGGGGATTTTGTGGTCACCGGCGATTTCGCCGAGCCATGAAATATGCGGGTGCATCAGTCGTCGTCCTCCGGTTCGGGTTCGTCCTGGCCGGTCGCCAGGCGCTGCCGGCCGATGGCGAGGTCGCGTTCAAGGCGACGCACATCAACAGCGACGATGGCGTCAAGGCGGCGGCGCTCTGCAAGGTTTCTCGTCATGCGCTCGGGCAGGCTGCGCAGTGAATCGACATAGACGCTGGCGACGTGGTCGTAGGCATCGAGGGCTTCGTCCATGGCGATCAGGTGGCGATCTTCCCGCGCCATGCGGCGCTCGATCGCGGCCAGCTTTGCGTCCGTGAGCGAGCTGGACGCGGCCTGCTCTGCTTTCTGGCGGCGATCATCGCGATAGCGAAAATAACCTTGCACCACCGCGACGAGCGGGTAGCGGCCGTGAGCGATCGGCTGAAAATAGCCGGCCTTGGATAGCTGACGGACCCGCTCGTCGGAGATCATGAGCAACCGCGCGGCCTGCTGCAATGTGATGGTGCCGGCGGATGCGTTCATGGGATCAGGAATACTTCTGTTCTGCGGGTTTCAGCGGTTTCAAATCCAAATGGCTTTTTCAAAAATCAAAAAATGCGGAAATTCGGCAGTGCCGCGCCCCCGCCCCCCTGCCGTGCCCGCCGAAAGGGACCCAGACCGGGGGGGAGGGGCAGGACGGCGGTGAGCCGCCGCCCTGCATCTGCGCGGGAAGCCACCGCGCGTCCTCGCCGGGACACAGGAGCCCGGCGGGGGTTCATTCAGGTCATAAGCCAACGGCATTCTTCGAGCCATTTTCAGATGACCTCGTAGTCGAATGAAAAGGAGAATATTACCTCGGTCGTCACCTCGGATGCGAAAACCAGAATGGCGCGATCATTCGCGGCATCGCCTCTGATTTCGCCCCCTCGCTGCGCGTTCGCTGATGTGGCTACGCCCCGGCAATCAACGGAAACCCCGAGATTGGAGGCGACGGGCAACGACATGCTTAAGACCGAGGTAGTATTAGCCCCGGCGGTTGCTGTTAGAGTAACCGCACCCCAGCAGTGCACTCTTTTACCTACCCGTTCATAGTGACAAAACGCGGCAGACGAGGCGGATATGTTTGTCGTGTGGGTCAGCGTCGGCGTCCATATGCCTTGCTCGATCAGGTCGATCAGGGTGCCGGAAGCCCCGACCTGAACACCGCCGCCGAAATATGAAGGCGTCGTTCCAGCGGCATAGAACGCCCAATTCGCATTGGTTCCCTTTGTTAGCGGAGCGACGTAGACCCCGTAGTTGTTGGTGACGGCTCCTGCGCCGGTCGGATTGCCGGCCCAAATTCCATAGTGATTGACGACCGTCCCTGCGGTGATGTTTAGGGCCGTGAACAGCCCGAAGATTTGCTGGATCGTTCCTGTTGATTTGTAGACCGGCGCGGATTGGAACGCAGCGTAATGGTCAAAGTTATTGGTGCCGTCGATCTCACACCGCGCATCAAAGGAGTTGTAGGCAGTGTCGCCGCCGCGCTGATAACTTGAGCTATCGCTGAATGCGTGGGCGTTGCCGGTTCCTGTCGTGATCAGGCGAGAGATCAGAATTTGGGCATCGACAGAGTTACTGACATCGCGGTCGCCGACATGAACGGGAGCCTTTTGCAGCGTCCCGCCGACAGACAGGCCGGCGAACGCTGGCTTATCGGCGGAACCGACGCCCAAGTTGCTGCGACCCTGTTCTTTTTGGGTAGTATTCAGCGACTGCACGGCATCGATGCGCAAACGGTTCCCAAGTGAAGTCAGGATGTCGGTGATCTGCGCAGGGTTGTCATGGAGCGCCTGGGCGATCTCGTCCAGCGTATCCAATGTCGCGGGGGCTGCGCCTACGAGCGCATCAATCGCTGCCTTCACAAACGCGGCGGTAGCGATCTGCGTAGTGTTCGTGCCAGGCGCAGCGGTTGGTGCTGTGGGAATGCCTGTAAACGCAGGGCTTATCTTCATTTCCGCCAACAGCAACGCAAGCTCGCTAGTTGCACCTTGCAGGTCGTCGGCCGTGAGATTTGTCCCCGCCGGATCGAAATAGACATTGCTCGCGAAAGGGGTGAACCTGATTTTCTGTGCGTCGTTGATGTCCGCGACCAGCCCGCCAGGCCCAATATAAAGCCCGGCGCCGGCCGGCTTGTCGCCGGTGCCGCCGACCCAATCGACCAGGCGAATGACGACGGACGACCCCGATTCCTCGATCGTCAGGATTGGTGACCAGCCGGATTGACCCTGCGGCCCGCGAATCGAGCGACCGACCGGCCATCCCCCGGAAGTTTTCTTGCCATAAATCAGGACATCGCCATTGTCGTCAAAACGCAGGGCCATATCGCCGATAGCGCCTTCCTCGACACCGGGTGCAATATTGGTCTTCTCGATGATCTGGCTTCCGGCCGGACCTCTCGCGCCAAGTTGCGGGATGCGAACGGTATAGGTGGTCATTTCTGCGTTTCCGAGATTGCGTTAGGCCCGCGGTTGGTTTCGGCCGCCTGAAGGCGGTGGCGGGCGAGGATCGAGGACATGCGCGGCGTCTTCGATCAGTAGCGAATGACAATGCCAAGATGGCGCAGTGCTTGGGTCGCCAGCGTCTTCTGTCGATGGCAGGTGGTCACGACACGAACACTACATCGGTCGCAGCCTGCGGGGCCTGCGGCGTGATCTCGGTTTTCACTGCACCGGCAACCGTGGGCAGGCTGGCGATGATGCTGCTCCACCCATGGTTCGCGTCGGCTGTATCGTCGGGCTGCGCCGATGCGGCAAGTGGATCAGCGTCGCCGCCTTCGGGGCGCGGCGCCCACTTCGCCGTGGCCTGCTCGGCAAGAGCAGCTTGGTCGACGACCTGTGCTGCAAAGTCCGGCGCGGCCTTGGCTGGTACATCTGCGGCAGTCGGAGCCGCTGTCTGCCCCGCCGGCTGGTTGTCGGCCATCAGGCGGCGCATGGTGGTCAAGTGGCTGCTCATGAAAAGACCTCCTGAATTTCGAGCACAGGACGGGGATCGCAATCTCGACGGCGCGTAATCGTGGTGCCCTCGGCTGCCGCCTGGCAAATGAAAGATTCTTCCTGGAACGCGAGGTCGAGCTTCCGGTCGAGAAGGGTAGAGAACGCGGCACCCGCTGGTCGTCAGTCATGGCGCCATCGAGATCGAGCGCGTCCACCTCTGCGTGTAGGCGCTGAACTATCCGATCGCGATGGAGCCAAGCAAGGAAGGGCGCAGCACCATCGGAAACCGGCCGGCCTTCGACAGCGCGGATGCGCAGCACGGACGAAAGACCAGCCGGGTCGCCGACACGCTCATCCGGCCGAATGATAGGGCGGCCAGCGGAGGCAAGGGCATTCACCTGCGCCGTGATGCGCGCTTTCAATTCGCCCGCCGGCATCGGTGCATCCTCCGCCTGCTGCCACGCGTCGTCGCAGGCGGCGATCTGCTGGCGGACGCGATTGACAGCCTGGCGGTGGGTCTCGCCGCGCTGCAATTTGGAGGCCGGAAGCGGCTGATGCGCCAGACGGCCACCGCGGCCGACATACATTTCGAGCCAACGAACCAGTTCGGGAAGGAAGGCAAATTTTGACCATTCCGCCTCGGCCGCCTCGCGCGCGGAATCAGCGCGATCTACACGCTCCTGTGCCATCTGGACTCGATCGTCGAGCCGCTCTGCGTCCTCGTCGGTCAAGGCGCAGCGGTTTGATGAGAGCATAGCTTCATCAGCGGTCAGGGAAAATCCGATTCGGCGCGTGGCTTGGCTGGCTGCTGCTTCCTGGCTGGAGGTGATAATCTTGACCCGTGCAAGGTCGGCCCGCTCGTCATTCAAGCGGTTCCATGCCGCCAGCAAGGCTTCATGAGCGCGCAGGCTTGCGTCGCACAGGAGCCGAATTTTCTCGCGGCTCTTGGTGGGTAGGTGCTCGAAAAGCTGTCGATGATCTTCGTAGTCCATGATCGTCTCCGATTCCGCGGAGACGATAGGCCGCGCGCTGATCGCGCGGCCATTGAGCAAATTTTATCAAATTTGATCAGGCGCCTTCGGATAATGGCGCCCTGAGAGAAGCCGAGCGCGGTTGACCCACCATGTGCCGCCGATCTGGATGGCTATGTGCTCATCGGCGATACGCCGGTAGATCGTGACCGGAGCGTTGTCCGCGAGATGGGCAGCCGTCTTGACTGAAACCCAGGTCCCGTCATGCAGGTCAATGGTTCTCGGATCAGGCGGCCATGCTTCCTCTAGCCTGAAAAATTCATGGGGGTTGGCGGATGTGGTGCAAGCCGTTGAAATGACGTAGGATTTGGTTGCTTACGCCGATCCGCGCCGTTTCCCGGAGGCCACACCCGCCATGAATAA
>NZ_ML133518.1 GCF_003934165.1 Borborobacter arsenicus
GAAAAGGCTCAGACCATGAATCCGACAGCACACGGGGAGGATGCATCCGATGTCTTGACGCCAAACCCCTCATGTGAGCTTTGAGAGCGGTTCTTGAAGCGCCAGGACTCGTTTCCGGTTTCGACGATCTCGCAGTGATGGGTCAGACGGTCGAGAAGCGCCGTCGTCATCTTTGCATCGCCGAAGACCGTCGGCCATTCGCCGAAGGCAAGGTTTGTGGTGACGATGATCGAGGTGCGCTCGTAAAGCCTGCTGATGAGATGGAACAGGAGCTGGCCGCCGGCCTGAGCGAACGGCAGGTATCCGAGTTCGTCGAGGATGATGAAGTCGAGACGAGTGAGGTAGTCCGCCGTCCGCCCCTGCTTGCCGCTGCGTGTTTCCGTTTCCAACCGATTGACCAGATCGACGACGTTGAAGAAGCGCCCGCGTGTTCCGTTGCGGATGAGGGCTCGGGCAATGGCGATGGCCAGATGGCTCTTTCCGGTTCCCGTGCCGCCGACGAGGACGACGTTGCGTTGATCGGCGACGANCCGCGCCACAGCATTGCTTGGCCTGTAGCATGATGCGGAAGAGGGAGGACCTCGGCCGGCTCTAGCCGCCAGTTGATCCATACTGCAGCACCTGCACCTTTTCGAGCGTCACCAGCCCGCTTGGCATGATGCCCTCTAACACAGGCAGGAAGGCGCTGATCTTCTCCTCACTGTCGACGATTTCGACGACGAGGGGCAGATCCTCCGACAACCGGAGAATCTTCGTTGTATGGAGACGGCTGGACTGACCGAACCCCATTCCACCGCGTAGGACGGTGGCGCCGGCTAGCTGCATCTCGCGCGCCTTGAGCACAATGGACTCATAAAGGGGGTGGCCGTCGTCGCGATCGTCCTCGCCGATGAATATCCGCAGAAGCATGGCTTGGCGCGGTATCTGCATGATCATGTTCCTCCGAGGCGATTGAGGCGTGAAGCAAGAGAGTGACCGAGCCAAACCGACGCGAGCCAGGTGATGATGGAGATGCCGACATAGAGACCGGCAAGCGCGAATTCGCCGGCATGGAATGCCTGGAAGGCTTCCAGGCTGAAGATTGAAAAGGTGGTGAAACCGCCGCAAATACCGGTCATCACAAACTGGCGTTGATACATGCCGGCGAAGATTCGCCCGTCAGGCCCCGTGATCGTCGCATAAAACCCGATGACGAAGGAACCGACGATGTTGACGAACAGAGTGCCCCACGGAAATCCTGGACCAAACCAGCCGAGCGCGGCGAGCGAGGCAAGGGCCCGCAAGACGCTGCCTAGGATGGAACCGACCGACACGGCAGCATAAAGAAGCAGCCTTTCGCGGAACCAGTCCCATCTGACCCGCCTTTGTAAACCTGCCTTCGCCGTGCGGACTGGTTCTTCTTCGACGGAAAGGGCCTTCTCCAACTCGCTCATGCGGAACCGATCCCAAGGCCGAAAGCACCGATGCCATAACCCAGAGCCACAGCTGATAGACAGAGAACAAGGGAGAGCGCCACATTGCCGCCAGCCTTCAGAAACTGGCCGTCGCGGGCAAGCGCCATGGTCTGGAGGCTGAAGGAGGAAACAGTCGTATAGGCGCCGAGGAAACCGGTGACGGCGAGTTGCCAGGCGGATGGCATCGGGAGCAGGCCATCAACGGTCGCGGCGGCTGCGATCAGGCCGATCACGAAGGCGCCGCTGACGTTGACGACCATCGTACCCCAAGGAAAGGTCTCGCCGACATGCCGGCCGACCAGACCCGACACAAAATACCGCGCCGGACCACCGAAGGCACTGCCGAGCGCCACCCATATCACTGCATGAAGAACGTCCTGCATTTCTCTACCGGCCTATCTGCTTGATTGGTCGCTGCCGTGAGCGGGCCGTCTCTCCAGATCGATGCCGTCGATGATCGCCGGCCCTGAAAAGATCAGCTTCACGAAAGTACGAAAGGCAAGCACCTGCCGCTCCAGGCGGTGCGGATCGTTCAGCGTCTTCGACATGATTATTCCACCATCGACCACGCAGGAGAGCATGTCGGCGATATCGCCCAGATCGACCGGTTCGCGCGGTGGATACACAGTCGCTATTTCTTCCAGAGTGTTGCGAAAGCGCGTGTTCCAGCTTTCGACCGACCGCACGGTCAGATCACGAACCTCCCGGTCGAACAACCGCTCCTGATAACAGATGCTGGCGATGAGACAGCCGGGATGGCCATTGGGCAGGTCCGCCATGATTTCGGCCAGTAGCTTCAGGCTAATCAGGAAGGCCTGCAATGGATCGTCCGAAAGCTGCCGCCCACGATCGAAAATCCCATCGAACAGATGGTCGTTGGCCTCGACATATCTGCGCAGCATTTCATGGGCGAGCCGGTTCTTGTCCCTGAAATGGTAGAAAAAGCCGCTCTTGGTGATGCCGGCCTCAGCGATGACCTCATCGATCGATGTGGCCGCAAAACCCTTGCTCAGGACAGAAGCCTCGGCGATCTCGAGAATACGCTCGCGTGTTTCGGCGCCCTTGCCCATGACAGAACTTCCTCTGCTTTGCTGTACCGCAAGTACGGTTTTGGGCATGCCAACAATAGCACTGCTGGCATCGTCCATCCACGGCATCTTCCAAGTCTTTGAAATTGCTATTCTATTGATATGCCACCGCGAACCGGACCGGAAGGCTTCTAGTTCGAGTACGGCGAATGCGACAAAATTCCGCCTGTTCCGGCCGAATAAAGACCAACAAAGCGAGCTAGCACCAGCGGAGTTATCGATGAGCAAATATCGAACGAGCCTGCCGCAAATCGACGGCGGTACATTCCTCAGCGATGGCGGAATAGAAACCACGCTTATCTTTCACGATGGCCTGGACCTTCCGCATTTTGCCTCCTTTGTCGTCCTTGACACCGAGACCGGCAGGCGGCGGCTCAAGAGCTATTATGAAAAATACCTGGCCATCGCCCGAGACCATGGCGTCGGTTTCATCCTGGATAGCGCAACATGGCGGGCAAACCCCGATTGGGGCGCCAGGCTCGGCTATGATGCGGCAGGCCTCAGGCGTATCAATGTCGCCGCCATCGAGCTTCTCGAGGAACTGCGGGCCGAATGGGAAACAGCGGCCACGCCCTGCGTGATCAGCGGCGCAATCGGCCCTCGTGGTGATGGCTATAAGGCCGGTAATATGAATGCGGATGAAGCCGAGGCCTATCACGGACCGCAGATCACTGCCTTTGCCGACACGGCGGCCGACATGGTGGCGGCCTTTACGCTCAACAATATCAACGAGGCTATTGGCATCGCGCGTGCGGCCAAGACCCGGGCCATGCCCTGCGCGATCGCTTTCACGGTCGAGACCGATGGCAGGCTGGTGACCGGCAAGACGCTGCCGGAAGCCATAGAGACAGTGGACCGGGAAACGGATGCCGCGCCGGTCTATTACATGATCAACTGCGCGCACCCTTCGCATTTCGAGCAGGCGCTGAAGGCGGGCGAACCATGGATGGAACGTATCCGCGGGGTCAAGGCCAACGCCTCCGCCAAGAGCCATGCGGAGTTGGACGAATCCGAAACGCTCGACGCCGGCGACCCGCTCGATCTCGGCCAGCGCTACCGTCGGCTGAAGCGGACATTCCCGAAGATGCACATCCTAGGCGGCTGCTGCGGCACCGATCACCGTCACGTCGCGGCGATTTGCGAAGCCTGCATGCCGCTGGCCATGAGTGCCTGACAAATGCTCTGGCAGGTGAGAACGGAAATGGCCCTCCCCTCACCTGTCAATACAGTGCGGATCTCCAGCGTGAAATCACGAATAGAGATACCCGACGCCGCGAATGGTCCTGATGACCTCCGGCTTGGACGGATCGGCCTCGATTTTCTTGCGCAATCGCGAAATGCGGATGTCGATGCTGCGGTCGAACGGGTCCCAGCCACGATCATGGGCAAGTTCCAGCAATTGGTCACGATTGAGCACACGACCGCGATGTTCGGCAAACACCTTCAGTAACTGGAATTCCATCGCCGTGATCGCGATTTCGACACCCTCGGCATTGAACAATTTATGGGCTTCGGGGTTGAAGCGGCAGCGCCCGAACTGGATCGACGAAGACGTGCCGACCTCTCCCGCCACCATCTGTTCCGGTTCGGTATCGGCACCTCTCTCTTTGGGCAAAGTCCGGCGCAACACTGCTTTGAGCCTTGCAAGCAGCTCTCGAGGATCGACGGGCTTGCCAATGTAATCGTCAGCGCCGATCTCCAGGCCGACCACGCGATCGACGATTTCGGCGGATCCGGTCAACATGAGGATTGCGACGTCCGAATGCTCGCGCAAATAACGGGCAAGCGAGAGCCCATCTTCCCCCGGCATGCGGATATCGAGAATTACGGCGTCCACCGGCGTGGTGTCGATCAGCGTGCGCAGCGCCGGCCCTGCATCCGCCTGTGTCACGGCAAAGCCATGCCGCTCCAGATATTCCGCGATCGTGTCCCGGATATCCGGCTCGTCGTCGCAAACAATAATATGAGCCGTAGCCATCAAGCTTACGTCAATAACCCTTCCCTTGCGGAAGGTAAGCCTCCTCGCAAGGGATGGCAATTCAACGGCGCCTCAGACATCCTTATTGATGAGCCTGGAAACGAACGAGCGGAGTTCATAGGGCTTGATCGGTTTCTCGATATATGGCCGCGCGGTCGCGCGCAGAAAGGCCTGTGCATCGGGACTGACCGTATCGCCAGTGAGGAAGGCCAGCTTGTCGATCGCCGCAGGGTGAAGTTCAGCGATGTAGTTGAACAGACGCCTTCCATCCATGTTCGGCATTTTCAGATCACACAGGATGAGGCCGAATTCCAGGTTCTTCAACTGAGCGAGAGCCTGCTCGCCCGAATTGGCGATTGCCACGCTGAAGCCATCGCGTGTGAGCACTTCGGCGATAACCGCGCCAACCTCCTTCTCATCATCGACCACAAGGCACGACAGACCGGGTGACTTGAAAAATTCGGGCGTTACAGCCTCGTGCGTCTGATCGAGCCTGTTCGAGGCCGGCAACGAGATGACGAATGTCGAGCCCTTGCCTTCCTGGGATTCCACCTCGATGGCTCCCCCATGCGACTGGACGATGCGGTGGCAGAAGGCCAGGCCGATTCCCGTTCCCGTCCCGACTTCCTTGGTGGTAAAGAACGGATCGAAAATCCGCGACTGGATCTCTTTCGAGATTCCGGGCCCAGAGTCTGCGATCTTGACTACGACATTGCCGCCGGTGGGAATACGCATGGCCTGAACAGCAATCTTCCTCGGCCCATCCCAGTCATGCAGCGCCTGTTCGGCGTTGACGAGCAGATTGATGAGAACCTGGCTCAACTGGTCAGGATCGGCCCAGATAGGGGGAAGACCCGGCTCGATCTGCACGGACAATTCGATGTCAGAGGATTGGATCGAATAGCCTGCAACCTCGATTGCGCTGGCAATCACATCGTCGATGTCCACATTGGAGGTTTGCGTCGGTTGCTGCCTTGCCATCGCCAGGAATGTCTTGACGATCCGGGCGCAACGTTCGGCCGCCTTGCTGATCTTGGTAGCGCGCTCAGCGGTCTTGGCATCGCTGGCGGTCTCCTTCAGCATCAGGGAAAGCCCGAGCACGACGGAAAGCGGATTGTTCAGTTCATGCGCCACGCCGGCCAGCAAGCCGCCAAGGGCCGACAGCTTCTCGTTCTGGTGCAGCGTTTCGCGCTGGCGTTCGAGTTCCCGCTGCATTTCCAGCCGGTCGGTGAGGTCGTAGGTATGGGAGACGATGACCTTTTCGCCATGGAAGTCGATCAGCCGCGATGAAATCGAGCACCAGCAGGTTTCGCCGTTCTTGCGCCAGAGCTGCGTCTCGAAATCATCGACCGATCCCTCAGTGAGCAACTGCTCGACATAGCCCTTCCGGTCGTCCGGATTGACGTAATAGTCCAGCGCGCTGGTCACGTCGCCATGCAGTTCCGCCGCCGCCGGGCTGCGATAAAGCAGCTTGCCGTCAGCGGCGCGGGTCATCTGGATATTGACCGGGCAAGCCTCCAGCACCCTGCGGACCAGTTCTCCGGCTTCTTCTGCCGCGAGTTCTGCACGTTTGCGTTCGGTGATGTCGACGCGGGTAACGACAAAGCCGCCATCGCGTGTCGGGCAGTTGGAAACGAAGAACCAGCCGCCATCGCTATGCTGGAACTCCTGCTGCCTGAACTCCCGCCGGTCGCGGGCCCTGTCGGCCAGCCAATCGTCGATTCTGTCCTTCCGCACCGGAAACTGGTTGCGCTCGGCAGTGACGCGGAGAAAATCGAACCAGTTGACGCCCGGCACCAGCACATCGGCACTGATCGCATGCATCTTGCGATATTGGCGATTGGCCAGCACCAGCCGGTCGTCCTTGTCGTACAGCGCAAAGCCCTCCGACAGCGATTCGATTGCATCGGTAAGCCGTTCATTGGCTTGGCGCGTCTGCTCCTGGGCGAGGATGACATCGTTGACGTCGGTGGTGTTGGAAACGATCACCCGCCGCCCCTGGAAGTCGATCAGGCGGGCCGATATGGAAGCCCAGAATATCCTCCCGTCAGCCGCATATTGCTGGACGCGGAAATCATCTACACGGCCCGCATCGATCAGCATCCGGATCAGCGTCTGGCTGTCCCTGGGGTTGAGATAATAATCCGTGATCTGCGGCCGCTCGCCATAGAGTTCGCGACTGGCCGGGTTGCGGTAGAGCGTTTCGCCGTCGAGCGTCGACATGTGTGTGGGAGACGGGCAAGCGTCGAGCACCTTTTGCAGCAGCGCCGTCGCATCCCGTTCGATCGCCTCGGCCTTCTTGCGCTCGCTTATGTCGGCGCGTGTGACAACGAAACCGCCAAGCTCAGTAGGATGCACAGATACCGAATGCCATTTGTCCTCGCCGACGCTGAATTCGTAGTGGCGCACGAAATGCACCCGGCTCTGGACACGCTCCTCCAGCCATTCGGCCTCCCGACCGATTGCTTCAGGATAGGCCCCCCGCCTGGCACCTTCGGCAAGCAGCTCGGTCCATTCGACGCCGGGCTTGAAGATGTCCTCAACCGCCTTGTGCATATTGCGATAGTGGCTGTTGCACATGACCAGCCGATGGTCTTCGTCGTAAAGCGCAAAGCCTTCCGATAGCGACTCGATGGCATTCGCCAGCATCTCCCGCGCTGAGGTGACCTCCTCGTCGCGCTGCTTCTGCTTGGTGACATCGGCGATGCCGCCGAGCACAACCTGCCGCCCCCGGAATTCCACGAGATTGAGATTGCCGGTGACCCAAATCTCCTGGCCATTGGCGCTTTTGAGCTGCGCTTCCCAATTCTCGACGGCGCGATTGCGCATCAATTCGCGGCTAATGGCAAGATATTGCTGCTTGTCGACGAAACGGTCGGCAAGTCGCGGTGCCTTGTCGCCGGTATTGACTCGCCACCCCAACAGCCGCTCCGCCGCCCCGCTCAGGTAGATGATCTCACCGGAGCCGACCTCGTTCATCCACACCGGCAGCGGATGATGCTTGATCAGAAAACCGAGCAGATCCTCGCGGCCCTTGCGCTCGGTTATATCCAGAACGCCGATGACAAGCGCTGGGCGCGACCGATAGAGGGCGCTGCGGAAATTCGCCGAGCACCAGACCGTCGAACCGTCCGTCCGGCGCAGTTCGATCTCGTGGTCCCGGATGATATCGTTCTCGCCAGCGAGAGCCCTTATCTCTTCGAACGCCTCGGGGCAGACATAGTGGTCAGTCAGATATTGCGGCTGCAGTGGCCGCCATTTGCGGCCAAGCAGTTTCGAGGCGTCCAGGCTTTCATAAAGGATTTGCCGGCTTTCCTGATCGACCACCCAGACCGGGAGGGGATGGCTGTCGGTAATGCAGCGGAAGATTTCGGCGTTTTCCAGATGGGCGAGCTGGGCACGCTTCATCTCGGTGATGTCGATGCTCACCAGCGCGATACCGCCTTCCACGCGAGGATGCGATGAAAGCAGCCTCCAGCTTCCATCCAGCGTTTCCGCCTCCACCGGGCCACCGCCACTCTGGCGCCAGCGTGCAGCGGCGGCCCTTGCGAAATCCATGCTCGCTTCGATGGGCCGGCCGTCGAAACTCTTGAACTGGGCGATGATCTCGGCGGTTACCTGGTCGCCATCCATTCGCGCCGTATCGTGGCGTAGGTGTTTCCCGCCGAAAATCCCGGCATTCGCATCCACCAACCGATTAGTGCTGTCGAACAGGGCATAGCCTGTGAACATGGGGGTAGCCGGGCTTTCGACTCGCATGAGCAGGCCTCCCGCACGAGGACGGCTATGAAACCAACCACACTCGCCACACTAGGTCCCGTATGTTTCAGCACGCTTTCAGCGCCGGCATGATTTGTTTCAACTGTTTCAGCGCATGCGAGCGCTTTCCTTGTGTTTATGCAACAAACGAAACACTTCCGCGCCTTCTCTGAAAAACACCTGAAACAGGGTCAGGCTAGATTTCCTGGCGTCGACTTCACCTGTTCGGACCTCGGCGAAAGGAATTCGCCAGCCTATCAGAAAAGCCCCCGGCTGTTGATAGGCACCCGACAGCCGCCACGGCGAATGGTGGAGACAAGCAACCCGACCCATGACCCTGGAGACTTGTAAATGCGAAAGATCATTTTTGCCTTGGCTGCCACCTTGCCGGCTTTCGGAGCCGCCCATGCCGATGATGTCTTTTCGACCCTCCAATTCCCCGAGGGCAAGACGATATCCTCGCGCCATCAGCACGGCGATGCCGCACCACGTTCGGTCATTGCGAACCCGAAACGCGGCATGGGTATTTCATCGGCAGCGCCAATGGAAACCAACCCGCAACGCGGGAAGATTTCCTCCCGCTATGTCTATGGCGATGCGCCGCTTCCATCCACGGCACCGAACGGGATGAGTGGGTACGGACTTTCGTCCGGCGCGCCGATGAGAACACATGGACCATCCGAACTCGGCTTCAGCCCGCGCATTCTCGACGGCAGCAATTAGAGCATCGGGCCAGTTCGGCTTTGTCCAGATCTTGATCTCTAACATGCGCCAACCCACCGGCGTGCCGACAATGGGGCGACCGAGGAGGCCCGGTTGCCCCGGCGGCCTCGACCATAGCGCCGCCATCGATTGGCGGCTCCAACCCACGGAGCACCACAATGTCTATTCTTACGCTTGAGTTTCGCGCCGTACGCCGAAGTTCGGTCCTTACGGGGAAAATATTGGCCGCCTACCGGGCCTTCCAGGCAAACCGGGCTCGCCACATCGCAAGCCGGACACTTTCGGCAATGGAAGATCATACGCTGAAAGATATAGGGATCAGCCGGTCTGAAATTCCCATGGTCGTTTATGGCTTAAGGGCGGCGCGTGGCGATCATGTAGATCATGAAGCCTGAAGAAGGCGGGGGCCCTTCGGCGACGTCACCTCCTCGATCGTGGCAAGCTGCCTCCCTATGGTCACTGCCCTTGCCCGGTGAAGGAGCCTCCACATTTCCGGGAGCAGGAGAGGTTTGCCAGGGCAGATCTTGGGCAAGGTCAGTCCAAAATATTTCGTGCCGTGCGCATGAATATTCTTGACCCGATCGGAATGAGGTCGTCGGGGAAGTCATAGTCCGGATTGTGCAACGCAGGGTGTTGCTCGCCCGCGCCCAGGAAGAACATCGCCGACGCTGCGCTATGACCGAACAGGCCGAAATCTTCCGAGGCGCGCATCGGCAGGTCGTCTTCTCCATGCGCGATACCCTCTTCATTGAGCGCTCGCTGCAAATGCTCCACGGCATCCGGAGCGTTGACGCTAGCAACGAATATTTCATGATAATCGTACCGGGCAGAAAGGCGCTGCTGGCCGGCGATCTTTTTGACCAGCGTTTCAGCAGCGGCGCACAGATCTGCCATGCGCTCGTCGCGCCGCGTACGCAGCGTAGCCCATACCTCAGCATTGCCCGGGGCGATGCCGAAGACGGCTTCGCCCATTGTGACATGGGTAACCGTCACCATGCCGAATTCATCGTCAGCGAAGGTTCCGTTGCCAAGTGCGGGCAGCGCCGGCATCAGCTGACTAACTGCCATCATCGGTGAGACGCCGGTCTCGGGCATGGACGAATGCGCCGTCTTGCCCTCAAGCACGATGCGCATGCCGCGTGAAGCACAATTGACCACGCCGGCTTTGACCCGCACCTCCCCGAACGGCACACCGGGCAGATTATGCAATGAGAAAGCCAAATCCGGTGCGATGCCGCCAAAGCGTGGATCGACGACAACGCCTGCCGCACCGTTGCCGGTTTCCTCCGCTGGCTGGAACATCAGCACGACGCGGCCATGTGCAGGCCGCTTACGTCCCAACTGGCGGCCCATCGCGGCCAGGATTGCGGTATGGCCGTCATGGCCGCACATATGCGATTTACCTGGCACGAGCGATGAATGCGACACGCCCGAAACCTCGTGAATTGGCAGCGCATCGAGCTCCGAACGAAACATGACCGTCGGTCCCGCTTTACCGCTGTCATAGACTATCGCCACGCCGTGTCCGCCCAATCCGGTCAGCACCTTGTCCGGCCCTGTATCCGCGAGGAAGTTGACCACCTCCTCAGCGGTCTTTTCCTCTTCGTTCGAGATTTCCGGATGCTGGTGCAGCTTGCGCCGCCATGCCGTCAGCTCCACAACGTCTTGATTGGTAAGGGTCACGTTTTCCAACTCCGCTTGCAGCCAGATTCTCCACACCATGCGCGACTGGGTTCGCGTGTCAGAATGCGAAGAATTGCGCTGCCTGTTCCTTAATCGCCAACGGCAACTTTCAACGTATCCCGGGACTGCCCCGACCCGAAGAGGCATAATCTGAAAATCGTTGGGACTGTAGCAGGGGACCCCGTGCGTTTCGCTTGCCCGGTCCACGGGGCGCTTGGTTCCTAAGTATCGTTACGGGGGCGCAGGCGAAATCGCGGCACGCCCGTGCCATTCGTGGAACGGTTACTGGTATTGAGGCAGGGTCGATGTCCATATTGCAAGCCCGACCACAGCTATGGTGATCCAGAACAACGAGTTGATGAGCATCCTCACAAGGTCGCGATTATTCTCTTCCGAAATGCCCAGGCGGTCAGCGATCAGGTCGCCCGGCGCGATGAATAACCAGATGATAAACCGGCCGAGCTTTTTCATGGATTGCTCCCTTAGGCGCTGCGATCCGGATGGGACATAGGCACTCGTCTGCCAATTCATTGGCCAGGAAGAGAAACCGGGAAAAAGACTTCCTGTTCACCGTACCATCATGCCCGGTTGACACGACCTGCAGCTACGGACAACGCCCCTTCTTGCGAAATCAGGTTCGACCTTGCTAATCAGAACGGGCATCGGACTGCTGGATACAACCTCGGCGGCTTAACTCCCTAAAAGCAGCCGTTTCATGCCACGCCGACCGTGGACGCCATCACGATCAGGCTGCGCTCAATCTTCTTTACGGATTCACCGATGGCGGTGGCGGCCCAGGCATCAGGAACATGAATGGTGGCGGCCTTGATGCCTGTTTTCTCGCCTTTGCCTTCAGTGGGGCAAATATATCATCTGCGAACCTCTTACGGCCGGCCTCATAGCCCCAGGTGGACCATATCGGCCAAGTCCGATCCGCTCACTTTTCAGCACCGACCACGGCAAACCAGGCCCCCTGCGGGTCTTGCGCCACCGCGATATAGGCGGGGCCGGGCACTTCGGCCGGACCGTGATGGACCTTGCCTCCGGCTGATTTGATCGCCTCGGCAATCTTCGTCACCGCTCCGTCAACCCCGAAATAGGGTAACCATGCCGGCACGGGCGCGTCGCCGAGGCCCATCATGCCCCCGATGTCGACGCCCTTGTGACGGAACAACTGGTAGGTTCCCATGTCGCCCATATCCATCGCCTCGCCCTTCGTCCAGCCGAACAGCCCGGAGTAGAAAGCGAAGCCGGCCTGCGGATCGGTCGACATCAGTTCATTCCAATTGCCGTGGCCGGCTTTGTTCTGGTTGAACGCGCCGCCTTCCTCGGCCTTGGCGCGGTCGGCCTCACTCATCTGGCTCATGTCAGGCTGCAGTAGGCCAAAGACCGCGCCCTGAGGATCGGTGACCACGGCAAAGCGGCCGGTGCCGGGAATATCGGCGGGCTCTTTGTAGACCTTGCCGCCTGCCGCCTTGATGTCGGCGGCGGTCTTGTCGCAATCGTCGAGGGCAAAATAGATCAGCCAGTTCGGCGGCGGGTTTCCCTGCTGGTCGACATTGGACATCATCCCGGCCACCATGTCACCATCGGACTTGGCCAGGTGATACTCGAACCCCTCCATGCCGCTGTCTGCGACCTGCCAGCCGAGAATCCCGCTATAGAAGTCGCCGGCGCCTTTCAGATCGCTGGTGTCCAGTTCATACCAGCACGGATTGCCGTGATAGCTCATCGTCGTTCTCCTCTTCGGTTTCTGCTCAGGCGGATGCGTTTGCGTCGCGCGCGACATCCGCCGCCTGCCAGTGAGCCATATGATCGGCCATGGCTTTCTTGAATGCCGGCCGGGCGGTGGCGCGGGCCACATAGCCCGTCAGTGCGGGATAGCTGCTCAACTGACCCTCGGCTTCCGGAATACGCAGTACATCGACCATAATGATGTCGGCCGCACTGAATACGCCTGCGATCCAGTCGCGATCCGCCATCAGCTTTTCCACGGCATCAAGCTTGCCCATCATGTTCCGGCGCGCGTGCTCGACTGCTTCCTGTGTGGACGGCGGACCGAAGACATCAGGCATCCGTTCGGCCAACACCATGCCCATCCATCCGCTGCTGGCGACTTCGACGGAATTAAGCGCAGCGATCAGCCATTGGGTGACCTCGGCACGACGACCCGGCGGCAGCAGCGGTGTCCCCTCGGCCAGATGAAGCAGTATCGCGCCGCTCTCAAAGAGCGTCAGTTCGCCGTCCTCGATGATCGGCACCTGTCCGAATGGCTGGATGGCCCAGTGCGCGTCACTTTTCGGGTAGACCGGAACCGTAGCGACCTCGTAAGGCCGCCCGATCTCCTCAAGCGCCCAGCGGACGCGAAGATCGCGCACGAAACCGCGGGGAAACTCCGGCAGCCAGTCATAAGTGTAAACGACGACGCTCATCGGCTTTTGACCGAGTCGAAGATCGGTTCGAACCCGCCCCACATCATGCGCATACCGTCGAAGGGCATTTCGGGAAATTCCTGCCCCTCCATGCTCGCTTCCATCGCTTTGGCTGCGGCATCACAGGTCACCCTGTCGGGCCACGCCGTCCAGCTGAACACCGGCACCTCGCCATCCTCGGCCTTGGTAGCTCGATAGAAATCGGTCTGCTTGCCATGTGGCACGTCGACACCCCAGGCTTCAACTATGCCGAGGCAGCCATTGGGCTTGAACGCGCCCTCCCATGCATCCGCGGCCATCTTGACGTAGGCGGCCCTGTTCTTCCCGGGCACCGCCAGCGCGAAACCCTGAACATAACCGACGTTCCTGTCAGTACCCTCCACGAAGATCGGCTCAAAGCCACCGAAAATCATGCGGCTGCCGTCGAACGGCATTTGCGCCATTTCCTTCATGGCCGGATCATTCTGCATCTTCTGCCAGGCGGCATCGGCGGTCGTCTTGTCCGGCCATTCGAGCCACGAATAGACGACGGTTTCATCCTTTTTGGCGTTCACTGCCCCATAAAGATCATTGACCTTGCCCCTCGGAACGTCGACGCCCCAGCTCTCGACCATTCGGGTCACGCCATAGTTTTGAAACAGCGGCCAGGCGGCTTTTATGTGTTCGACATATTTCTGCTTGTTAGCGGTCGGAACGGCTGCAACAGAGCCGGTATAATAGGCCATTTCATGTCTCCTCTCAGACAGGACCACAGCCCCCGCAAACCCAGCATGACCCTTGTAGTATCAAAAAGCAACTGTTAGTATTAAAAAATGACCAAACTCGGTGAACCATCTCGCATCCGCTATGACGAAGGCTGCCTGGCTGCCCACGCGCTGAACCTGATCGGCGATCGCTGGGCGCTGCTGGTGGTACGCGAACTCATGTTTGCTCCCAAACGGTTCCAGATGATCCGCGCCGGCTTGCCCGGCATCACCGCCGGCGTTCTGACCGGGCGTCTGGCCCAGTTGCAGGGTGCCGGCATTGTCGTCCAGGACGATCGCCTGGGTATCTATTCCCTGGCGGATGCGGGCCGGGGTCTGCTGCCGGTTCTCGAAGAGTTGTGCCGTTGGGCGCTCACCGTGCCGGGGCATGATCCGTCGCGCTTCATCAGCCCCTCGGCGCTGATGATCTCGATGGGCGTCAATCTGATGCGCGACAAAGCCCGGGGGCGTACGGCGCTGGCGGGCTTCGACTTCGGCAAGGAGGTGTTCGAGATGCGGCTGACCGGCGGCGGCCTATCGACCGCATCGGTCGCCCAGCCTGACACCCCCTTCGTCCTGTCCGGCAATGGCAATGCGATGGCGGCGGCGGTCTATGGTACGGCGCCACTGCCATTGCTGATCGCCAAGGGCTTCATTGGGGCACAAGGGGATGTCTCGGCAGCGCAGGATTTCGTCGACATGTTCAGGCTGGAACCGCAGCCTTGACCCTACACAGCAGGCTCGGTCCTTGTTCCAGATGGGTACTCAGAGCAGTGCAATCAGATTACAGATGACACCGAGCCATGAGGTATTGTCGATCAGGCGGATCAGGCCACCACAAAATCGTAGCGACCGAACCTACCATCGTCGGTCCTGGCAATGTCGAGCACCAGTGCGCCATCGAAGATGCCGTCCCGTTCATTTCGAGGTTCGTTCGGGAAATAGAGTTGCGTTGTCAGCACGCGCCCGCCCGGCCGCTGTACCTTGAGATGATAGTGCCTGGTGCGGCCCGGATAGAGCCCAGGCACAATGGTATTGAACCACCAATGCCCGTCGGCATCGGTGAATTGATGCCCGCGAAGTCTGTAGCCGCTGGTGTCGTAAGTGCCGGTTTCGTCGGCATGCCATAGCTCGACCAGCGCTGTAGCTACCGGACGGCAAGTCGGGGTCAGCACGTATCCACCTATTGTCATCCTCTCCCCATTCGGCGCGTCGCTGGCAAAATCCCGTTTCTGCGGAGTCTGTGGCGTGAAAAACGGACCTTCCGTTTGAGATGGTGTCAAATCGTCCTCATCGCCGCATGCCGGCGTAAGCTGCAATTTTTCGGGAAGCTCGGCAGAACGGCCAAGATTCGGCAACAGCACCGGAGCTGCGACAACTCCTGAAAGGAAAAGTCGGCGGGTAGGCATGGCGCGGCGTCTCCCGAGGGGTGGCGTGATCGAAATCTTCACCGCCACATTCGGCGGAAGTGGGGCAAAAATTAACCGCACCCCGCAATCCGAGAGTCCGGGCGGAGGATGGGTTCTCACCGGCCGACCCTAGCCTGCGATCGTTTCAACCCAGACCGAAACCGTTCTACCCACCGTCTTCAGGTGATCGTCCGCTGAAAAGCCGGATACGCTTTTTCGCGGCTTCAGATCGTGATCGCCGTCCTCCAGCCACAGGACCTCGATGTTCTTAGAGAGCGTTTGGGCCGAGACCTCCTCTCGGGTCCCAAACAGGTCTCGTGTTCCTTGCACGATGAGTGTCGGCGTCTCCATCGTGGTTAAATGGCTGATCCGCAACTGGTCGGGCTTGCCCTGCGGATGGAACGGATATGCCAGGCACAGCAAGCCAACGATCTTGCCGGATGCGTAAAGTTCGTCGGCGATCATGCTGGCGACACGCCCGCCCATCGACTTGCCGCCGATGATGACCGGCCCGGTCGAGGCGAGCGCATTGACTGCGGCGATATATTCCGGATTGAGCTTGTCTGCCCGCGGAGGCGGCTTGCGGTTCGCCGTTGTCCGGCGACTGGCCATGTAGTCGAATTCGAAGCGGGCCACCCGCAATCCGGCGTTTGCCAGAGCCCGCGCACTCGCTGTCATTGATGCGGAATCCATCGGAGCACCAGCGCCGTGAGCGAGAAGAACCGTATGTCTGGCCCCAACCGGTCCGTCGAATCGGAATTTCGTTGCCATCTGGCTGATGCCTCTTTGGCTAACCATAAGCCGTTGCTTGCCTGGAAGAAACCATCCGGCACGGGTTATAAAACCCGTTCGCGCTAGAAGGTCTGTGCGGTGTGGAAGCCATAGCGACGAAGCCCCCGTGAAGCGGAGCTGGAGCAGAATACGAGCCGAACACGGAACAACTCGTGCTAGATCAAGGCGTTGTACCTTTTGGGCATCCGATCGGACGCACGGCGCTCTAATCTTCTGCCTTCTCACCCCCCGGTGCAAGCAGGTACCATTCGCTGCCGAATTCCTCGACGTCATGGCCTTTGGTGTCGCCTGCTGCGGCATCATCTACGAAGTGATAGAGCGGCCATCCATTGTAAGTGGCCATCATCTTGCCGTCATGCTCGACCGTACCGAGCATCGACGTGTCTACCATATCGCCGCCCTGCGGATCGTTTTCCACATAATAGGGTGGCCAACGGCTTTCAGCGACTTTTACGGCCGAAGCACCATCCTGCGCGAAAACGAATGTGGGCGACAACGCAAATGCGGCAAGCATAACCGATGTCGTGAGAGAGTGGACCATCGTGTCCTCCTGAGTGGCGGCTACTCCGAGCGAACGCACGTTACGGGATTTGGTTTCGCCGCGAATGCCCGCGTTCAGCTTTCGGTTCGATGGGATGATTCGATCGACACTCCGGCGGCATTTCGACCGCTCGAGATGACACCTAGGCTGTGTGGACGAATTGACTCAGGTATAGGTTTTGGGGTTCCGGGGACGAATCCGGTCTGATTCATAGGTTGCTGACTGATTTGGAGGTCGGCGATGTCCACGAAGATGACGGA
>NZ_RKST01000053.1 GCF_003934165.1 Borborobacter arsenicus
CGGCGATCAGGTTCCAGAATGTCCGGTCATAGATGCCCTTTTTGAAATGCGGTCAATCAAGCGTTCCCGCTCCGTTCAAGCTTAGCGTACGATTTCGAGCAGCTCTTGTTCTGACCCCATCCCGGAATTCGCGAGCGTCGGCCGGAGGCGCTGGCGAAGATGACCGCGGCGCAAAAGGCTGCATATGGCGAACGGGTCCAAGCGACGGCAAGCCAATGGCTTCCAACAGTGCGGCGTATGCGGCCGGACCATACCTGGGACGACATTGCCCGTGTCCTGAAGCAGCGCGGGCTCGACTGGACACCAGAACGCCTTCGAAGAGCAGTCAGATGGATGGTCTCCGAAGGCATGGCCGACGCGGCACTGCTGCGCAAATCCCCTCCCCGGCTTCCAGAAGATCGCCTGATGACGCTGGTGACCGGCATCCATGCATCCAATCCCAGGCTGACATTGCGCGAAATCGCCAGTCAGCTCGAGCGTTTGCATGAGCGCACACCACGCGGCGGAACCAAATGGGCTCCATCATCGGTCAAGAACCTGCTCGATCGCGCAAGACGTTCCGGCCTTCTTGTCAGCGAGACGGCGTGATCTGCGGCTAAACCAGGCCAACGAGGATACCGCCTTCGGTCGTTGTATTCGCGTCCTTCCATTGATCCATCCATTTCCACCCATTTCGATGCCAAGCCGGTTGCGGTAAATCGATGCGAGCTCGCGCCGGTGCGAGCGAGCGTGGACATCTGCCAGAACGCGAACGCTCGGAAGCCGCTTGGCACATCAGCACGGAGATAACCGGCAAGTATCGGCGGCGCCGAGATAGATCCAAGTGAACCCGACAAAGGCGAACGGACTTTGGAAAGCCCCATACCCTACCCTGTTGCGGTTCGATCGCAGCCCTTATATAGTCACGATAGTTATTATAGTCACCGGAGGTTAGCATGCTACCCGCTCCTAAAGAAGATACCAATTGGACAGTCGCAAGCGCAAAAGCCCGCCTTTCGCAGGTTATTGAACGTGCCCAATCCTCTCCACAAACCATCACCCGCAACGGAAAACCAAGTGTTGTCGTCGTCTCGGCCGAAGAATGGGAACGAAAAACCGCCCGCAAAGGAACACTCGCGGAGTTCTTGCTGGACTCTCCGCTGCGCGGTGTCGATCTGGACCTTGAACGACTGCGTGACGAACCGCGTGATCTGCCGCTGTGAGGCTCCTGCTCGACACCAACGTCCTATCGGAGGTCACCAAACCCTCGCCCGACCCACGCGTCCTCGGATGGTTGGACGCACTCGATGAGGACCGAACATTCCTCAGCGTGGTATCGATTGCTGAAATCCGGCGCGGCGTAGTCCTCATGGACCAAGGTCGGCGCCGCGATGCCCTGACGGAATGGCTCTCGCAAGACCTGCCTCAACGCTTCGCACAACGGGTTCTGCCGATAGATGAGGCAGTGGCTATGGCTTGGGGAGACCTGATGGGCGTTGCAAAGCGCCGCGGTCGTGGTCTTTCGTCGATGGATGGGCTGATCGCTGCCACCGCTATCTCGCAAAGCCTCACCCTGGCAACGCGCAACATAAAGGATTTCGACGGTTTCGGGATCGATCTCTATAATCCATGGGTGCCGTGAACTGCGCTGCGCACCGGACCCGGCGAGTAGAACGACGTGATCTTTGACGGCATAACTCCCCGATACGCGTGTCGTCGTGCTGCTCTCACCGTCACGCTTCGGTAATGCGTCGATTGGCTCTTGCCTGGTAGGTGTCCTCTCGATCATTGGTTCAGCTTTCGCAGGCTTTTCAGAAGCGAATCCGACACCTCGAGCCGTGAGCCGGGCTCAGATATCGCGTTTTCGGAAGGTCTGTCCCGCTTTCCTTCATCCAGCTTGGCGCGCAGGAGCGCCATGACCATCGGCCAGGTCGAGAATTTTCCTTCCCGCGCCTTGTCGGTCAGGCTGCGCAAATACCCGCCGGCGCTGTTGATCTGGTCGGACCTTTGATAGATCGCCGCCAGCGCAATTGCCGCCTGAACCTCGCCCATGACCTCGCGGGCCTCCTGCCAGGCGCTGGGACTGATGCCGAGCATGGTGCGGACCAATTCTGCGGCCGCAAGAAAATCACGCCAGTGGCGGATTTCGCCCGTCTGGCCAGCATCCCGCAGGTTCGGGCACGCATCCAGCACAATGCTCAGTGGCAAATCCCGTTTCGGCAGGCTCCGTACGTTGTCGGTTTCCGCAGCGCTGCCGCTCGCTTCATTTTTTTCTCCAGGGCCGTATTCAGATTCAGATGGGGATTCTGGATTTGAATTCTGTATGTGGCGGTCAGATTGAGACTCATTGGCGTTCGGATTCTGTGTTTTCGTGAAAGATTCCAATACGTCACGTATCTCCGCGTGCAGTTCATGGAGCTCCGCGCAGATGTCCTCAATGAGCTGCCTCGAGGCCGTGCGCGGAAGCCTGCTGATGACCGCCTGGTATGTCTGAAGCACCCTGCCCCAGTTCCCCGGCACTCCTTCCTCGATCCCTACGTCGATCATCTTGACGATATCGCGCCGTAGCAACGTCAGGCGCTCCCTGGCTACGCGGAACGCCTTCTTCTCCGCTTGCACCGCCTCCGCTAGGTCCCTGAACTCCGCGGCACGGGCGACGATCGGCGACAGATCGAAGCCATAGGCCTGCTCGATCTCCCCTGCCCTGCTCCGCCGCGCGAAGCGCTTGCCATTCGGGCTGTCCCTGCGGATGATCAATCCGCATTCGACCAGAACCGAAAGATGGCGCCGAAGCGTCGCCGGCGAGATCCCGTTGGCGCGAGCAATCAGCTGCTCGTTCGACGGCCAGACGATGAGTTCGCTTGTCGCCGAGAGTTCCGTTTCCCTGTGAAACGACAGCAAGGCATTGAGGATCGCCAGCGAGCGATCCGTCGCACCGAGCAATTCGCGGGCTTCACGAATGTGCTGGAAAACCTGCCATTTGTTGGCGATTGCCTCTTGCGGCATCGCCTTTGCGGTTGCCTGGCTTGCAATCTGGCCAAGCGTCATAGCTCGCCGCCCAAAGGGCGTCGTTGAGATATGCGTCTGCATTATCCTTCACCTATCGCTAGGCAAAAGAAATCCGGCCTCCAAAACGGCTTCTCAGGCCGGGTTGGACTTGACACTGATTCGCGGAAGTGGGATTCTCTAAGTCGCCAAACTAAAGAGAAGGTCTTCCGGAATTTCGTTTTCGGGGGCCTTTTTCTTTTGCGGGTTAGCCTCCTTCGCTGATGGTACTGGTTCGCCCGCGAAACGCCTCGTAAAGTTGATCGAGGTTTTCGGACAGGAACTCACCGAACTCACGTGCATCGGCGTTCTTGGATTTCACCGCCATAGTGAAGCGCTTTCCATCGCCGATCATTTCCGCTGACATCGATGCATCTCGTGGTGCCCAACTGCGTTTTACGGGCTTTGGCTTGGCACGTTTTCGTGATGTGGCCGACTTTAAGCGCTGGACCAAAAGGTCAAAACGGGCCTCGCTCGCGACCGACGCGAAGCCGTCTTCGGCCACCAATGTAACCGCGAGTTCAAGATTGGCCGGGTTGTCGAGCAACAGCTTAAGATCATACCAGCGATCCCTACCAACTGCCTTGGCTTCACCGATGCCATCCAGAATCGCTTCTGGCAAACTTGCGACTGACAGCATCTTAGAAAGAGTAGTGCGGTCTACCGACAGCGCACTAAGGATGGTGGCGTTGTCTTCGTCATATCGCAGCCGGGCGACATCCGCCGCAAAACGCGCCCTTTCAATAAATGGTACGTTCGCCCGAGCGGAATTCTCATGGCCCAAAGCAAGGACATGCTCGCGGTCTTGCATGTCCTTAACGATCGCTCTGACCTTCCGCCCGAGTGTTTTTGCTACCTTCAGCCGCCTGTGTCCAAAGACGACCATGTAGCGCCCTGGGGCGCTGGAGTGAGGGCGGACGAGGATCGGCGAATTCTGTCCGCCTGCCCGGATAGCCTCAAGCAGTTCCGCAAATTCCTCCTCGTCGTCCGCGCGCCGATCCCGGACGAACGATGGGTCGATTAAGTCCGGCTCGATCTCAACGATTGTTTCTCCTTCGACCAGTTTGTCGGCACGAGCAGCCATCTCATCAAGGGAGTTCAGAATGGATCGAGACGCTCCCTTTGCTGCATACTGCACGGCAGATGGCGTCGCCAGCCTTTCGCCGTCATCGAGAATGCTCGCGAATGGGTTTTTACGAGCCATTACCAGCCCTCTCAAACTTACCTACACGCTTGATAATATAAGGGTTTTCCTTGATATTTACGGCAGTCAACATTACAGCCGTCCCCATGCTTGATGAATAAGCGTCTGGATTTCAAAATTTACCGCATCGAGTGACTCAATCGCTCGATCATAGGTGTCCCGATTAAAGTTCGCGCGCTCTACCTCGTAGAGTGTCTGCTTCGTCAGACCAGCATCGGAGATGGCGGTCGACTTCAACATTGGGTTCTTGAGTATCTCCTCGGCGAGCATCGACTGCATAAATCCGAGCAACTGAGCCTGCGGAATGTCAGTCGGCTCGAAGCGGGTGATGAGATACCGCAGCCAGTCCATTTTCACTGGCGCGCCCTTTTCTCGGATCGTCTTGACGAAATTGCCGAGCATCAGCAGAAATTGACTCATCGACATGAGGTCAAGCATCTGCGGATGGACAGTTATCAATACCGATGTTGATGCAGTCAGCGCCGTCAATGTTAAGAAGCCGAGTTGCGGAGGGCAGTCGATCACCACTACATCATAGCGATCATCGACTTCCTCCAAGGCGCGGCCAAGACGCGTGTAAAACCTCTTCCCTTCGTTGGATGTCTGCATCGAAAGAGGCGTGTCGTACTCATATTCCTGGAGTTCAAGGTTTGCAGGAATAATGTCCAGCAATGGGAAGTTCGTCGACATGATAACGTCAGTTACCGAACGCCGTTTGTCGTCATATCTAATCGCATCATAGAGTGATGGATTGCGATCCAACTCGGGCTGGAAGCCGTGCAATGCAGAAAGGGACGCCTGTGGATCGAGATCCACGGCGAGTACACGATGTCCGGTCAATGCAAGATGCTGGCCAAGATGTGCCGCTGTCGTTGTTTTACCTGAGCCGCCCTTGAAGTTTACGACAGCGATAACCTGCAGCTTCTCACCAGCTTTGCGGAAGGGGGCGTATTTTTTGGAATCTGAGCGGCCATTTTTGTCAAGATAGTCGCGCAACTCGATCATCTGCTCGGCCGTATAGAACCGGCGACCACCCGAGGCTATGTGCGGCTCCGGGCCTTTCCCTTCAAGATGCAAACGCTTCAGATTATTAGGGCTAACGCCGAGATAGTGCGCTACTTCCGCCATCGGGAACCGGCGCAAGGTTTTCTTGGCGTTTGGCGGGAATTTCTCAAGACGGAGTTGATCGAGCTTCCGCGAAATCTCGGCACCTTGCGCCAAGATCTTCTCGTCGAACTCAAATGACGGAAGCGCACTCATTCCTATCCTGCCCTCAATGATAATAGCGCCAAAAACCATATTTGGCCGTATTTAGCGCCAGTATCCGCGATTCTACCGGGTTGGCAAGAAGAATAAGGTTAACAACATCTTAATCGAGCGCGCTGGTAGTCACTAGCCGAGCCTCGCAAAGAGGCAATTAACGCTATGAATCCGGCTAGTTAGCTTATCAGGAGTTCCCTACTTCCCTCTGAAACCAACCCGGCATTTATGCCGGGGAAACGCACCCAACTAAATATCTCATTCGCTTCCGCACTGAGCGTCGGCTCCAAGAATGACTGCGACTCATTGAGTCCATACCCGGCATTTATGCCGGGCTGACCCTACTGCGAATTTGATGTTGATGTCGCGCCACCAGCCGGGGAGCCGCCATTGACCATTCGACGCCACGCCACATCGCACCACACTTATCCGTCTTCAATCGCATTGCGAGGTGGGCCGCACTCAACATGAAGGCGTCACGCTCCCATCACCGACTCGTGCGCAAGCTGCAGGATGCACTTGGCGAAACCATTTGCCTGGCCTTGGAGGACACCTCCGTTGTCGAGATCATGCTGAACCCGGACGGGCGATTATTCGTCGAACGGCTGGGGCAGGGGATCGACAGTATGGGTGAGCTACAGCCTGGGGCCGCCGAAATCATCATCGGCAGTGTCGCGCATGCGCTTCAGACGGAAGCCGATGAAGACCAGCCTATCATTTCCGGAGAGTTGCCGATCGGCGGCCACCGCTTCGAGGGGTTGTTGCCGCCAGTCGTGGCGGGCCCGAGCTTCACCATCCGCAAACGGGCATCGCGCCTGATCCCGCTAGATGACTATGTGCACAGTTCGATTATGAGGGCGGAGCAGGCGACACTTATCCGTAATGCCATCGATGCCCGCCTCAACATCGTCATTTCCGGCGGCACGGGTTCCGGCAAGACCACGCTGGCCAATGCGGTTATCGCGGAGATGGTGCGCACATCGCCCGAACACCGGCTGGTGATCCTGGAGGATACGGCCGAGATCCAGTGCGCCGCCGAGAACGCCGTCCAGCTCCATACTGCTGATACGGTCGACATGGCACGGCTTTTGAAGAGTACCATGCGGTTGCGACCCGATCGCATCATCGTCGGCGAGGTTCGCGACGGCGCGGCGCTCACCATGCTCAAGGCGTGGAACACTGGCCATCCGGGCGGCATCACCACCATTCACGCCAACAATGCGTTTTCAGCCCTGCGCAGGCTCGAGCAACTTACCGCCGAGGCAAGCCAGCAGCCTATGCACGACGTCATCGGCGAAGCCGTGGACCTTGTGGTGTCAATCGAGCGCACACCGACCGGCCGGCGGGTACGCGAGGTGATCCACGTCGAGGCCTGGCGCGACGGGAATTACCAAATTGAGACTTATTCAGAAAAGGGCCGCCTCGATGCCGCATAACAAGACCGTCGCCTTTCTGACGGTGACCTTCATCATCTTTGCCCTGTCGAGCGCGCCCGCACTTGCGTCGGGCGGTGGCGGGCTACCGTGGGAAGGGCCGTTGCAACAGATCCAGCAGTCGATCACCGGGCCGGTGGCCGGGTTCATCGCACTCGCCGCGGTCGCCGTCGCCGGCGGGATGCTGATCTTCGGCGGCGAGCTGAACGATTTTGCGCGAAGGCTGATGTATGTGGTCCTCGTCGCCGGCATCCTGCTCGGCGCAACTCAGATCGTCGGCCTGTTCGGCGCCTCCGGCGCATCGATCGGTACAGTCGACTCCCTGCAACCAGCCGGGGCAGGGGAGGGGAGAAATGGCTGAGCCAATTGCGCCGCTTGCACGATCCCGCATTCACCGGGCGCTGTCGCGCCCGAACCATTTGATGGGCGCCGATCGTGAACTGGTCCTGCTGACCGGTCTTGCGACGGTGATCCTGATCTTTGTGGTGCTGACCTGGTTCTCGGCACTGCTGGGCATCGCAATCTGGATCGGTGTCGTCAGCGCGCTGCGGATAATGGCCAAGGCCGATCCGATGATGCGGCAGGTCTATCTGCGCCATATCCGATATCGACAGGCCTATAGGCCGACCTCATCGCCCTGGCGCAAGTACTGAGACGCTGATGGTCGCCCTTCGTCAGTTCCGCAATACAAATCCGTCCTTTTCCGATCTTCTCCCCTACGCCGGGCTGGTCGACGATGGTGTGATCCTGCTCAAGGACGGGAGTCTGATGGCGGGCTGGTACTTTGCCGGCCCGGATTCGGAAAGCTCGACCAATCCCGAGCGCAACGAAGTATCGCGTCAGATCAACGCAATCCTGTCGCGGCTCGGCTCCGGCTGGATGATCCAGGTCGAGGCCGTACGCGTGTCGACCGATTCCTATCCGTCACGCGAAGATTGTCATTTTCCGGATGCTGTGACCGCAGCGATCGATAATGAGCGGCGCGCGCATTTCGAGGCCGAGCGGGGCCATTATGAAAGCCAGCATGCGCTGATCCTCACCTATCGGCCGCCCGAACGGCGGCGCTCGGCCATGACCCGTTACATCTATTCCGACGCCGAGAGCCGCTCCGAAACCTATGCCGACACAGTGCTTGACAGTTTCCGGACATCGATCCGCGAGGTCGAGCAGTATCTGGCCAACGTGCTGTCGATCCGCCGCATGGTCACGCGGACCGTCATCGATCCCGAGACCGGCCGCGAGGCCCGCTATGACGAGCTTTTTCAGTTCATCCGGTTTTGCATCGTCGGGGAAAATCATCCGATCCGGCTGCCGGAAATCCCGATGTATCTCGACTGGCTGGCGACAGCCGAGTTCCACCATGGACTGTCACCGATGGTCGACGGCCAGTATCTGGCCGTTATTGCCATAGACGGCTTTCCGGCCGAAAGCTGGCCGGGCATTTTGAACCTGCTCGACGCGATGCCGCTGACCTATCGCTGGTCGAGCCGCTTCGTCTTCCTCGATGAGCAGGAAGCGCGGCAAAAGCTCGAGCGCACCCGCAAGAAGTGGCAGCAGAAGGTGCGGCCCTTCTTCGACCAGCTGTTCCAGACCCAGAGCCGGTCGGTCGACCAGGACGCCATGCTGATGGTGGTCGAGGCAGAAGACGCCATCGCCGAGGCCTCATCGCAACTGGTAGCCTATGGCTACTATACGCCGGTCATCGTGATGTTCGATCGTGACGACGACCAACTGCGTGAACAGGCCGAGGCGGTGCGCCGGCTGATCCAAGCGGAAGGGTTCGGGGCGCGCATCGAGACACTCAACGCCTCCGAAGCGTATCTCGGTTCACTGCCGGGCAACTGGTACGCCAACATCCGCGAACCGCTGATCAACACGCGCAACCTCGCCGACCTCATCCCGGTCAATTCGGTATGGTCGGGCAGTGCCACAGCACCATGTCCATTCTATCCGCCCGCCTCACCGCCGCTGCTGCAGGTCGCCAGCGGGTCCACCCCGTTTCGACTGAACCTTCATGTCGATGATGTCGGCCACACGCTGGTGTTTGGCCCGACCGGTTCCGGTAAATCGACTTTGCTCGCCCTGATCGCTGCCCAGTTCCGGCGCTACCGCGATGCGCAGGTCTTTGCCTTCGACAAGGGCAAATCGCTCCTGCCGCTGACATTGGCTTCCGGCGGCGACCACTATGAAATCGGGGCAGGGGAGGGCGACGCCATGCTCGCCTTCTGCCCGCTGGCTGAACTTGACAGCGACGGGGATCGGGCCTGGGCGGCCGAGTGGGTCGAGACGCTGGTCGCCATGCAAGGCGTGACCATCACACCCGATCATCGCAATGCGATTTCACGCCAGATCAGGTTGATGGCTTCGGCGCCCGGCCGCTCACTGTCCGATTTCGTGAGTGGTGTGCAGCTGCGCGAGATCAAGGATGCCCTGCATCACTACACGGTCGACGGGGCAATGGGTCAGTTGCTCGATGCCGAACAGGATGGCCTGACATTGGGCACATTCCAGTGCTTCGAGGTCGAAGAGCTGATGAATATGGGCGAGCGCAATCTCGTGCCGGTCCTGCTCTATCTCTTCCGGCGGATTGAAAAGCGTCTCACCGGTGCGCCAAGCCTGATCATGCTGGATGAAGCCTGGCTGATGCTGGGCCATCCGACATTCAGGGACAAGATCCGCGAATGGTTGAAAGTGCTGCGCAAGGCCAATTGCGCGGTCCTGTTGGCCACGCAGTCGATTTCGGACGCTGAGCGCTCCGGCATTATCGACGTGCTGAAGGAAAGCTGCCCAACGAAGATCTGCCTGCCGAATGGCGCGGCACGTGAACCGGGCACACGCGAGTTCTATCAGCGCATCGGCTTCAACGAGCGCCAGATCGAGATCGTGGCATTGGCTACGCCCAAGCGCGAATATTACGTCGCCTCGCCAGAGGGTCGACGCCTTTTCGACATGGCGCTCGGGCCTGTCGCGCTGTCCTTCGTCGGCGCCGCCGGCAAGGACGACCTCAAACGCGTCCAGCAGCTTCACCACGACCACGGCTCATACTGGCCGGCGGTCTGGCTTACGGAAAGGGGGGTCGGCAATGTCGAAACCATTCTCGCACACCGCTAGGATTGCTATTACCGCGCTTGGGATCATCGGCATGATCCCATCTGCGCCTGCTTATGCCGGAGCCGTCACCGGACAAGCGACGGAATGGACGCAACTGCTCAACAATTCCGAGCTGGTGGGCCTGGTCGGCCAGTCGGCGGAGCAAATCCAGAACCAGGTACAGCAGATCACCCAACTGGCCGAGCAAATCCAGAACCAGATCCGAATCTACGAAAACATGCTGCAAAACACCCTGCAGCTTCCCAGCCATATCTGGGGACAGGTGGAAAGCGATCTCACCCGCCTTCAGGGTCTCGTCAATCAGGGACAGGGGATCGCGTTCTCAATGGGCAATATCGATGACGTCCTGAAGCAGCGGTTCCAGAGCTTCGCCGAGTTCAAGAGCGGCCTTGCCAATGACGCGAGCTTCTCGTCGAGCTATCAGGACTGGTCCGACACCAATCGCGACACCATCGCGTCGACATTGCGCGCCGCCGGCTTCACCGCAGAACAATTCGGCAGCGAGGAAGCGACCATGTCGCAGTTACGCTCCATGTCGCAAAGCGCGGTCGGCCAGATGCAGGCCCTTCAGGTCGGACACCAGATCGCAGCCCAGCAGGTTGCGCAATCCCAGAAGCTGCGCGGGCTCGTGTCACAGCAAATGACAATGATGGCCACCTGGTATCAATCCGAGCAGGCAGCAAAGGACCTCGCCCAGACACGGCGCGAGGAATTCTTCAGGTCAACCGCCCCGTCAACTTCTGGCGGTCAGATGATGGAGCCTCGCTGGTGAACAGGATCGTCCTCATTATTGCAGTCATTATCGTGGTGGTCGGCATTGCCGTAACGTTCTGGATTGTCATGGGTCCTGCTGGCACGCCAGAGCCCGCGGCGCCAGCCGCCATTGCCCCCCAGCAGTTCGATACGACCGGCGGCCAAGAAATGCGGCCGCGCTGGGGCGCCCAAGAGGAGCAGGGCAATGACGCCGCCGGTGATTAGGGCGGCAGTCATTGCTCTGCTTACCCTGTCGATCCTGATTGAGCCGGCCATCGCCCAGGACGGCTCACTCTTGACCAACCTGGAAAACGAAGTCGCAAGTGCTGCCCAGGGGTGGGAAACAACCGTCCTGCAGGCGGCCCGTTCACTGTTCTGGATCCTTGCCGGTATCGAGATCGGCATTGCCGCTGTCTGGCTGTCGCTGGCGGCCGCCTCGCTCGACACCTGGTTTGCCGAACTGGTGCGACGCATCATGTTTATCGGCCTGTTCGTCTTCATCCTCGAACAGGGGCCAACCTTCGCCAAGGCGATGGTCGACAGTCTGTTCCAGATCGGTGCTGGCGGCGGTTCCGCCTCGCCCGCCAATGTCTTCAATGCCGGTCTCCAGGTGGCCAGCGCCATGTCGAGCAAGGCTCAGTTCGGGCTGTTCGAAGATAATGCGCTCGCCGTCGCCGCCGTCTTTGCCATGATCGTTGTCGTCATCTGCTTCAGCCTCGTCGCGGCGATCTTCATCTCGGTGATGGTGGAAATGTATGTCGGCCTGCTTGCCGGCATGATCATGCTGGGCCTCGGAGGCTCGAGCTTCACCAAAGACTTTGCTGTCCGCTACCTCGTCTATGCCTTCAGCGTCGGGATGAAGCTGATGGCTCTTGTCATGATCGCGCGCATTGGATCTCAGGTGCTGGTCAATCTGGCCAGCGGCCCATCCGGCACCGACGAGTATTTGTCGACGCTCGCCATCGCCGGCATTTCCGTCGTCGTCTTCATCATCTCAATCTATGTGCCCAACATCATTCAGGGCGTCGTGCAGGGTGTTTCGGTGACTGGCGGTATGGAGACCATCCGCCATGGCGGACAGGCCGCAAGTTTCGCGGTCGGCGGAGCGGCACTCGCTGCGGGAGGCGCAAAGACAGGGGCGGCAGCCTATTCAGACGCCCGCGCCGGCGGCGCCTCGTTCGGCGCCGCCGCGCTCAAAGGCATGGCGTCAGGCGCCGGTGCGGCAGGCAGCGCGCTGGCTGGCGCCGCGCGTGACAAGGCCATCGGCGTGCCCGGCACATGGGGGGCGTCAACGCTCGGCCTTGCCAATTCCAAACTCGACCAGGCCCAGGGGCGACCGAGCCGCAAACCCTCTAGCGACGACAAGGCGTGAATGACAGGACATGGCTACCCGCAACCCACCCGAAAACCCCTATCTTGCCGCGCGCCAGGAGTGGAACGAGCGCTACGGTTCCTATGTGAACGCAGCACGTTCATGGCGTATTGTCGGCATCACCGGCATGCTGATGGCGGTGATCGGCTTCTCCTATGCGCTTTATCAAAGCACACAGGTCAAACTCGTCCCCTATATCGTCGAGGTCGATCGTCTGGGCACGGCCGCCAGCGCCGGGTTTCCGCAGCAGATCGAATATGCAGATGCCCGCGTCGTGCGCGCCACACTCGGCTCCTTCGTGAGCAATTTCCGCTCGGTGACACCTGATGCGGTTGTCCAGAAGCAATATATCGATCGCACCTATGCGCTGCTGCGTACCTCCGACCCGGCCACCGAGAAGATCAATGCCTGGTTCAGGGGCAATTCCCCCTTCGATCGCGCGCTCACCATGACAGTCGCCATCGAGGTGACCAACATCGTGCCGCTGTCGAACCAGAGCTATCAGGTCGACTGGACCGAGTTTCAGCGGGATCGGCAAGGCAAGGAACTCGGCACCCGTCGCTACCGTGGCATCGCCACCGTGACGCTGACCCCGCCCCAGGACGAGGCTGTCATCCGCTTCAATCCGATCGGGCTCTATCTGAAAGATTTCGAGTGGACGGCGCAACTGTGAGTGCCCCGCAGGAGAGTATCATGATCATATCCAGGACGCGGGGCATCATCCTGTGCGCCGCCCTGCTCTTATCCGCAGCACCGGCAGTTGCCCAGGCACAAGCGCTGAATGCCAATGAGATGCGAGGAACGAACCTCTCCGGTCAATGGCAGTCGGGGAGGGGGGTCGTTACCCGCGGCAATGACGGCAAGGTGATTTTCCTGTTCGGCGAGGTTCAGCCCTCGGTCGTATGTTCACCCCTTCAGGTCTGCGATATCGAGCTTCAGGCCGGCGAAATCGTCCGTGATGTTCTTCTTGGCGACACGGTGCGCTGGAAAGTCGAACCGGCAACCTCCGGCGCACCCGGTGGGCAGGCCATACATCTGATCGTCAAGCCATCCGAGGCCGGGCTCGTCACCTCGATGGTGATAACGACGTCGCGGCGCACCTATCACATTCAGCTTAAGTCCCATCAGAGTCAGTATATGGCGCGTGTCGGCTTCGAATATCCCGAGGACGTCAACGCCCGGTTTGCTGAAATCAGCGCGCGCATGGAAGCCAGCATCGTCCCGGGCGCTGGCATTGCCGCCGACCAGCTCAATTTCGCGTTCCGGATGAGCGGTTCGGCGCGCTGGCGTCCAACGCGGATCTATAGCGACGGCCAGAAAACCTACATCCAGTTTCCATCCTCGCTGTCTGGCCAGGATGCTCCTGTGCTGTTTGTCGTGTCCGGAGGTGAAAACCGCATCGTCAACTACCGGATGAACGGTTCCATGATGGTGGTCGATTATTACATCGATCACGCCATTCTCGTTTCCGGCGTCGGTCGCCAGCGGCAAAAGATTACCATCCGGCGGGGAGGGTAGGGGGATGCGCGGATTTTCCTTATTTGGCCGCCTCGCTGCTGCTCTTATATGCGCCGGCCTTCTCTCCGGTTGCCAAACGTTGGGACAGGCGGGCCTGATCCAAAGCACGGTAACAGCACAGCTGACGCCGGAAGCCGCCAGCAGCATTGCCAGCGACATGGTGGGCAGGCTTGCCGAACAGGTCGGGCCTGGCAACACCACGATTCGGTTCACGCCCGACGGCTCGATATTCGGTCAGGCGCTTCAGGCATCCCTGCAAAGCTGGGGTTACGCCATCGTTACAGATCAAAAGACCGACGAGGCAAATATCCTCGCTCTCGCCTATACGGTCGACGAGTTTGAGGGAGCCGTCCTGGCCAGGCTGTCGACATTGCGCTTTGACCTGACCCGCATGTATAAGCCCGGCACCGAAGGTGCTTTGCCGGTTAGCCCGCTGTCGGTCCAACAGCATGGTTCGGCAGGCACGGCATGACGCAATCGCTGAAGCTTGGCGGTGAGACGACCGCATCCGCTCCGAAGATCCGCCGCCTCAACCGGTTGCCGATTATCGGAGCCATTGCTCTGGTGGTGATTTTCCTTGCTGTCATCTTCTATGGGCTGACATCGCGCGGGCTTCGTTTTCGTGACAATGGGGACGCCGGCTCGGCTGGATCACAATCGGCATCGACCTATGCCGACCAGCTCACCCGCGGCGTCCCGGACGGCATTATCGGTGAGCCGATCCAGCCACAATTTCAGCCGCGACCAATCGAGACGGGCGAAGCGGCGACCAATCCTTTCCCAGCAACGAACCCCCCCGCCCGAACTGAACAGCAACCGCCGACCTCGCAACTCGAGCCGGAAGAGGTTTGGCGAGCAAGGCTCGAACGAGAGCAGCACGAACAGTATTTGCGCGAGCAGCATCGGCAGCGCATGGCGCGGTTACAGGCCAATGACGCAGCCTACGATTCTCCGATCGCTGTCAGCATCAACGAACTCAACCACGGTCCAGCCACTGGCACAGGGGCAGTCGCAACTTCTTCCCCTGCTGGACAATCAGCACGGCCGACAAGCGCGCTCGATCTCTACGCCGCCGCCATGCAAAGTGGCATGACTGGCGTCAACAGCGACCCGAACGGGCAGGCCGGAAAGGAGCGGTTCTTCAATCAGCACATCGCGGAACTCGGCTATCTTCCAAATCCGGTCGTGCCACAGATGTCACCCTATGAACTGAAACGCGGCTCCGTCATCCCGGCTACGCTCATAACCGGCATCAACTCCGATCTTCCTGGACGCATCACCGCCCAGGTCAGCCAGAACGTCTATGACAGTGCTACGGGCCGCCATCTGCTGATCCCGCAGGGGGCAAAGTTGTTCGGCCGTTACGACTCTAATGTGTCGTTCGGGCAAAACCGTGTACTGGTTATCTGGACCGATATCATATTCCCGAACGGTTCCACGCTCCAGCTCGGCGGCATGGCCGGAACCGATTCTGCAGGCTATGGCGGGTTCAACGATCATGTCGATAACCACTATTTCCGGACCTTCGGATCTGCGGTCCTCGTGGCCCTTATCGGCGCCGGCACAGAAATGATGATCCCCCAGGATCGCAACGCGTTCGGCACGTCCAACAGCGTCGAGGACGCCGCCAGGCGCTCCTTTGCCGAGACCTTCGGGCAAATGTCACAGCAAACACTGTCACGCAACCTCAATGTCCAGCCGACGCTGAAAATCCGCCCGGGATACCGATTCAATGTCCTCGTCGACCAGGACATCATCCTACACCCGCAATGACTGCGCCGAACATTCCATGCTGCCACTGCGAGATAGACGACCGAAATGGGGCCGAAGAACGAACCGCTGCGCGGGAGGGCGCCTGCGGTTGAGGTAGAGGACACTGGCCAGACGTCGCGCTTGCATTGAGCGTCGTGCGGTGGCGGCAGAGCATGACGGGCTTCTTCAACAAGGA
>NZ_RKST01000054.1 GCF_003934165.1 Borborobacter arsenicus
CACACGCCTGGCTCGCCCAGACCCTCGAGCGCATTGCCCAGGGCTGGCCGATCTCCCGGATCGACGATCTCATGCCCTGGAACTTCAAAGCCTGAACGGCCGCGGCTACCCGCTTACGAAGGAAATGCTGCGCAAACAAAGGAACTACAGCGTAGAAGTCATGCAATTACAAACACTTGCGGTCGTGATATAGTGTCTGAAGGAGATTTGAGTGAACGAGACAAGAGCCAACACCTCCCCTGCCACGGGTCCTTCCGGGGCGATAAACCCATGCCGGGGGGCGCAGCGCCGGGCTTGGCCAGCGTCAGGCAGTTTTTTTGGGAAGCCACCCCGGAGTCCAGGCCAAGCCTGAGCCGCGTAAGCCTTTGATTTAGCGTGCAGAGTTGCTGGTTTCCAGATGGACCCCTGGTGGACCCCGGAGTCCAGTCCGGATCCAGCAAGGGTCCAGCAAGGGTCCAGCGGTTCAGTCCGGAAGCCAGTCCGATTGTCGAGGGGAACGCATGACCATCCAGTTCGCACCGGACGCCATCGAACAGTGGCCGATCGAGCGATTGAAGCCCTATGCGAAGAACGCCAAGACCCATGCGCCCGACCAGGTGGCCCGGATTGCCGCCAGCATGGCCGAGTTCGGCTGGACGGTGCCGGTGCTGGTTTCGGCCGAGGGCGAAGTGATTGCCGGACACGGCCGCATCCTGGCTGCGGGGGAACTTGGCCTGCCTGAGGTTCCGGTGATCATCCTGGATCATCTCAGCGAGGCGCAGCGGCGCGCCTACAGGATTGCCGACAACAAGCTGACGGAGCTCGGCGGCTGGGACGATGAACTGCTGGCCCAGGAGCTTCATGCGCTCAATGGCGACGGGTTCGATCTTAGCCTCACCGGGCTGGACGAGGCCGAGCTTGACCGGCTCATGGGTGAGCTTGCCGATGATCCTGGTGGCCATGACGGCGAAGACGACATTCCCGAACCGCCGGTCGATCCGGTCACCCGCCGCGGCGATCTGTGGGTGCTTGGACGCCACCGGCTGCTGTGTGGCGATGCCACGGTGGCAACAGATGTCGAGCGGCTGCTTGGCAGCGTGGTGCCGCATCTGATGGTGACCGATCCCCCTTATGGGGTGGACTACGATCCCCAATGGCGTAACGAGGCCGGCGTCTCGACAACGGCAAGGACGGGCCGGGTGGCCAATGACGACCGCGCGGACTGGCGCGCGGCCTGGGCGCTGTTTCCCGGCGATGTCGCCTATGTCTGGCATGCCGGTGTCCATGCCGCGACGGTGGCCGACAGTTTGGAGGCCTGCGGCTTTGCCATCCGCTCGCAGATCATCTGGGCCAAGCCGCGGCTGGTGCTGAGCCGCGGCCACTATCACTGGCAGCATGAGCCGTGCTGGTATGCGGTCAGGGAGGGCGCCACCGGCCACTGGCAGGGCGCCCGCGACCAGACCACCATCTGGGCGATCGGCACTGGTGACGATGCCGAAGACGACGCCACCGTGCACGGCACCCAGAAGCCGGTCGAATGCATGCGCCGGCCGCTCCTGAACAACAGTGGCACTGGCGCTTCGGTCTACGAGCCCTTCTCGGGCAGCGGCTCCACGCTGATTGCCGCCGAGACCACCGGGCGCGCCTGCTTCGCCATGGAACTCGACCCCCGCTATTGCGACGTTGCCGTCGAGCGGTGGCAGACGTTCACCGGCGAGGAGGCCGTACGCCACCCGACATGATCCAGTGGTCATGATGGTGCTTGACGCCAAGCACTGTCGTTGCGGAAAGGGGCAAGTGAATGCAGGGAATGAGCGAGCGCCAATATGCCGCCCATGCCGGCGTCTCCCGCGGTGCGGTGCAGAAGGCAAAGCTTGCCGGCCGCCTGGTGCTGCATAGTGACGGCTCGATCGATGCCCAAGGCTCCGACACCCGCCGGGCGGCGCTGACCGATCCGGCCAGGCAACGTCCCTCCCTGCCCCGACCCAGGCTGAAGCCGGTGCCGGAGGCCGCCGTTGCCGCCGTCGGCGAGACGCTGCGCGAACAGGGGCTGTCAGCCCCCGCGGTCGGCAGCTCCACCACCTTCCTGCAGGCCAGGACCGCCAACGAGGTGCTGAAGGCGCAGGAGCGCCGGCTGAAGCTGCAGAAGCTGAAGGGCGAGCTCGTCTCGCTCGATCGCGCCAGGATCCTCCTGTTTCGGCTGGCACGGCAGGAGCGCGATGCCTGGGTGAACTGGCCGGGCCGGGTCGCAGCCCTCCTGGCGGCAGAACTGGGCGTGGATGCAGCTGTCATGCACCGGGCGCTGGAAAGCCATGTGCGGGCCCATCTGGGGGAACTGGCCGATGTCCGCACCGACTTCAAGTGAGGCTCTGGACGAGCCCCTCACCAGCTTTGAGGGCGTCGATGCCCTGACCGCCGCCTGGCGCGATGGCCTCGCCCCCGATCCGTTCCTGACCGTGTCGCAATGGGCCGACAAGCACCGCATGCTGGCGGCGCGTGCCTCTGCCGAACCCGGGCGTTACCGCACCAGTCGCACCCCCTATATGCGCGAGATCATGGATGCGCTGTCGCCCGGCTCGCCCGTGCAGCGGGTGGTGTTCATGAAGGCCGCCCAGGTCGGCGCCACCGAGGCGGGCAACAACTGGATCGGCTTTGTCATCGACCAGGCGCCGGGGCCGATGCTGGCCGTCCAGCCGACGGTGGAGCTTGCCAAGCGCAACTCGCGCCACCGCATCGACCCGCTGATCGAGGAAAGCCCGGCCCTGCGTGACCGGGTCAAGCCCGCCCGCTCGCGCGATGCCGGCAACACCATGCTGTCGAAGGAGTTCAACGGTGGCATCCTGATCATGACCGGGGCGAACTCGGCCGTCGGCCTGCGCTCGACCCCGGCCCGCTACATCTTCCTCGATGAGGTCGATGCCTATCCGGCGTCCGCCGATGACGAGGGCGATCCGGTCACGCTGGCCGAAGCCCGCTCGCTGACCTTCTCGCATCGCCGCAAGGTGTTTCTGGCCTCCACCCCGACCATCAAAGGCCTGTCACGGATCGAGCGGGAGTACGAGACATCCGACCAGCGCCGCTATCATGTCCCCTGCCCCGACTGCGGCGTGATGCAATGGCTGAAGTTCGAGCGGCTGCGCTGGGACAAGGGCCAACCGCAGACCGCCTGTTATCACTGCGAGGCTTGCGAGGCGGCAATCGGCGAGCACAGCAAGACCGCCATGCTGCAGGCAGGCGAGTGGCGGGCGACCGCCACGCCGGCAGATCCTGCCACCGCGGGCTTTCACCTGTCTGCACTCTATTCGCCGGCCGGCTGGCTGTCCTGGGAGGCGATCGCCAGGGCCTTCGAGGCAGTGCAAGGGTCGGATGAATCCATCAAGGCCTTCCGCAACACCATTCTCGGCGAGACCTGGATCGAGACCGGCGAGGCCCCGGACTGGCAGCGCCTGCACGAGCGACGCGAAAGCTGGGCGGCGGGCACGGTTCCGCGCGGCGGCCTGTTCCTCACCGCCGGCGCCGACGTCCAGAAGGACCGCATCGAGATCGACATCTGGGCCTGGGGCCGTGGGCTGGAAAGCTGGCTGATCGACCACGTGGTGCTCGACGGCGGGCCGGGCGACGAAGCCTGCTGGAAGGCGCTGGACGCGGTGCTCGGCCGCACCTGGCCAAGCGCCTCCGGCAACATGATGCGCATCACCCGCCTGGCGATCGACACCGGCTATGAGGCGCCTGCCGTCTATGGCTGGGCCCGACGGGCCGGCTCCGCCCATGTCGCGCCGGTCAAGGGCGTAGAGAGCTTCAACCGGGCAAGTCCGGTCACCGGCCCCACCTTCGTCGATGCGACATCACTTGGCCGGCGCATCCGCCGCGGCGCCAAGCTCTGGACGGTGGCCGGCTCCACCTTCAAGGCCGAGACCTATCGCTTCCTGCGCCTCCCACGGCCAACGGACGAGAAACTGGAAGCCGGCGCCCACCATCCACCCGGAACCATCCATCTTCCCGCCTGGGTCGACAGCGAATGGTGCAAGCAGCTGGTCGGCGAGCAGCTGGTCACCGTGCGCACCCGGCGCGGCTTCTCGCGGCTGGAATGGCAGAAGCTCAGGGAGCGCAACGAGGCGCTCGACTGCCGCGTCTATGCCCGCGCCGCCGCCTGGATCATCGGCGCCGATCGCTGGCCGGAGGGAACCTGGCGCGACCTCGAGGCGCAGTTCGGCAAGCGCGTCGCTGCACTGGAGCCGGTGACGCCCGCCGCGACCACCGCGCCGCCACCGACCTTAGCTTCGCAGACCCAGAACATCCGCCCCCGAACCCGGGAGCCCTGGCTGAGGACAAGACGGATCCGCCGCAGCCGCTGGATGGAGTGAGCTACTGCTATTCCACAAACCGCCGAACCGCAGCGGAGTGCCATTTGCCAGAACGGACTCTGCCCTGCACATGTTCGCGATATTGGTTCGGAGGCAGCACCTTGCCGCGGCGATGCCTGGTCTGGTTGCAGAAGCGGCAGGCGGCGACAACATTCTCCCTGCCATCCTGACCGCCATCGGATCTCGGCAAAAGGTGTTCAGCCGTGCATTGCAGATTCGCTGGGATCCACTTGCCCTTTTGAAGGCCGCGCGCGCCGAGGCCGTTTGCCGACCACATCGGAAACCCGCAATAAAAACACCTTCCACCCTGCTCGCTCGCGCGAGCGGTTCGAATTTCTACCAGTCTTGTCGTTTTGCGCATGTCGCACATCCTTTTGCTTCACCATTTTCGTGAAGCGGATGTGCAGCAACCGGTTAGCGGCGCCCCTCATTCGGAAGGGAAATCCCTCGCACGAGACAACGTCCACAAGAACGCTACTCCGCAGTATTTCAACGGTAGATGCCAGGACCTGGCAGGACATCCATGCAGTCGCCCTAGTAGGCTCCCAAGCGGCAGATTATGCCGCTTCCGCATATCGCTTATAGCTTCACCTCGCGACCCCAAACAAGTACTTCCTGAATGCTGGTAAAGCGCCGCTCGTTTTGTAGTATCTGCAATAACGGGTGCTTTCTGCGGGGCTGGGGAAGTATGGCTTATTCGCCTATCGAGGTATCGATCTTAAAGGAACGAATAGCCGCGACTTTGACGCAAGGCCGGCTTACGAATTGGCAACGCCAATTCCTCACTGACATTGGCGGCAAATTCGACAGGTGGGGCGCCAACACCAGGCTAACTGAAAAGCAGGAGCAAACGCTTAAGCGGCTTACGGGCTTTGAAGCAAAAGCATCGCAACCGGGACCTCCGAACTTTCCCAACCAAGCTTACCGCGCACCGCGGCCCTATCGTCGGAAGCGAACAGGAGCGCTTGCCAGGGAAGGCCGGTGGCTGGCACGCAGGTTCGTTCGGGATTTTGCATTTGCTTCAGCCCTCTTCGCTGGCGTTTGGCTTTATGCTCTGTCAGACCGTCTGACGCCGCCGAGCGTGAACCAACTTTTTACAAACGCCCCGGAGGAGCTTGGCGTTGTGGGTTTCACGGTCACGGACGGGGACACAATTCGCCTAAATGGCGAGGCACGAGGCGTGCGACTAGTGGGCTTCAACGCTCCCGAAACTGCCAGCCCGCGTTGTTCACGAGAAAAGGAACTGGGTGACCGCGCCGCTGCACGGCTGAAGAATCTCGTACGGTCGAGCCAGATCTCCTTCAAAAAGGTTGCTTGTGCGTGCGAAGCGGGCACTGAAGGAACTCAAGCCTGCAACTTTGGCCGCTCATGCGGACACCTTTACGTGGATGGCCGCGATGTCGGCGAGATTCTGATATCTGAAGGTTTGGCCGTATCATTCCGCTGCGGCGATACCAGTTGCCCTCCGCTTCCGCGACCCTGGTGCTAGTTGAGCGTAATCGAGTCCGTTGGTCCCCGACAGGTGGCTAGGCCCGTTGGCACTGTTTCGGGCGAAACCGAGAGAACCTTTTTGGGGTTTTCTGGGAGACCCTGGGTGATAGCTCTCGCAACTTGGCTCAGGGAACGATGCCTCGAACGGCCCAGGCAACATTTGCAAACGACCGCGGACCGTCAGGCCAACCGGCTTCGTAGGCGTCGCGCACGGCAGCGTCGGTGCGTGCGCGTTCCGCGGCATCCAGCGTGGCCATATATTTGCCCAGCGGCCCCTCACCCGCCGAAATCGGCGCCCAATAGTCGTCGAAATTCCGGTAGTTCATGCGGATCATCAGCTCGGTTTCGGTGACGTCCGCGAGCCCCTGCTCGACAAAGGCCTGCTTCATTTCGCCCGGCTGCATCATTGGCTGGAAGCAGTAGCGGCTGCGTAGCTGCCGACCGCTTTCGCTGAGGGCTGCCACCGTGTCGACCATCATGCGCATGCCGGGCATACCGCCAAGGTGATCCCACACGACGGCGGCGACGACGCCGCCCGGCCGCACGACGCGGCGCATTTCGGCCACGGCCTTGCCGGCTTCGGGGACAAAGTGGAGGACGAGCAGCGCCAGGGCGCGGTCGAACGTGCCATCATCGAAGGGCAAAGCACAGGCATCCGCCTCGCCAATCTTGACCCGAGGGTCGGTGTTGCGCCTCCTCGCCGCCTCGACAAAAATCGGCGAAAAGTCGATTGCCGTGATCTCGGCCAGATCGGGGACTTTGGCCAATGCAAAGGTCAAGCTGCCGGTGCCACAGCCGACGTCGAGAATCTTTTCGCCGCTGGCGATCTCCGCGAAGGCGATAAACAACGGGGCGAGCTTTTGGCTCCAACGGCCCATGAGTTGCTCATAACCGGACGCATCATGCACGTTGAAGCTTGAGGTCATCGCAGCCACCATGTGATGCGCTGATGCTACGCCTCGATTGGATGCACGCCAAGGAATATGGGGCACAGCCAACAGGCTGTAGCTAAAAGAGCCGTGAAAAAGCTAGAGCACGTCTTGTTTAATTTGGGTCATACCCGGCTGCCCTGAAGTAGTTTTCGCACTCGCTTGGGGTGAAGAGGTCGATGAGCGAACCAACCGTGTCCCACAGGGCGGCGATTGTCCTCTCGGCCTTCGCTCTCAGCAATGCCTTGAGCTTCGAGAATGCGTTTTCGATGGGGTTAAAGTCGGGACTGTAGGGCGGGAGGTAGAGCAGGCTCGCGCCTGCCGCCACGATTGCATCGCACACACCGGCGGCCTTGTGGGCGGGCAGGTTGTCCATCACGACGACGTCGCCGGGCTCGAGTGTCGGCGCCAGCACCTGTTGGACATAAGTGAGGAACACGTGGCCGTTCATGGCGCCGTCGTAGACGAAGGGCGCGGTCATGCCGGTCAGCCGCAACGCTCCGGTGAAGGTCGTGGTTTTCCAATGGCCATGCGGCACGCCGGCCCGGCAGCGTTCACCGCACAGCGCGCGTCCACGCAGGCGGGCCATCTTGGTCGACAGCCCGGTCTCATCAATGAAGACCAGCTTCGCCGGGTCGAGATCGAGCTGGCCGTCGAACCAGGCCTGCCTTCGCTTCAGGATGTCGGGGCGGTCCTGCTCCAGTGCGTGCGCGGACTTTTTTTATACGTCCATCCGTGGCCACGAAGCCAGGCGCTCAAGGCGCTGCGGCTGATCCGCACCGACTGCTCTGCGGCCAGTCGTTCCACCATCTCGTTCAACGTGATGTCCTTGCGCTCTTCGATCATCCCGACGATGACGGTTTCATGCGCATCGAGGCTGGAAGCTCGGCGACGGCCCTGCCGTCGGGGCTCCAACTCGCCGATTTTGGCCCGCGCAATCCAGCGAATGGCGCTCGACACACCCACCCCGAACCGCGCAGCCGCTTGCCGCGCCGACATGCCTTCGCGCGAAGCCTTCAGGACCCGTGACCGAAGATCCACGCTCAGTGCTCTTCCCATCGTTCACCTCCATCGAGGTGAACTTTGAATCACGGGCGAACGCCCTCGTCACTTCACAATCGATTCATCGATCGCAGGACCCGCTCTAGTTCGCGGTCGCTTTAAGCCCTGATTCAACTCCGGTAAATTTTGAAGAAGAAACAACGTTGTCCATCAACGCACACATGCGGTTTTTGGAATCGAAGTTGAATCCGACACACACCTCGGCTGTCGAACAAGCAGATATACAGTCAGCATATCCCATTTCCGTGTTGGAATATGAATGGCCAACGACCACCGTATTCGTCGCAAACACCAAACTCGAGTACTGCAGCGCGGCCTCAACTACTCTCCGGGCGGCAGTCGCAGCGTCGATGTTTCTAACGAGAACCGTGGCACTTCCCTTTAGAAAGCAAGCTCGAAATTTCTTGTTATATGTCAGCGCCATGCAACGATCGTTCCGATTGCATTGGGTCTGGCAGTCTTCAAACGACACATTGCGCATGGGCATATTCATGAAATCACCACCCAGCGCGTCCCAACCGTCCTTGACCACAAACTCCTGTGCTTTTTCCCGTTCTGTTCGACGAGCGATCCCCTCCGCGAAATCGCTTCGACGGAATGAAACCCCGTCAAGCCACGGGCACTCGGTCGCCAAATTGAGTGCAGTATCGTCATTTAGACCGACCGACGCCAGTGTCGCGCCAGATGAAATTGGCGCCTGCGGCTTCGCGCTGGGAGATACACGGTTCACCAACTCGATGTTGACGTCGACGCCATTAACGACCTGCCGGGTATAGCACCATGCATTTTCCCACATCACGTCGTTTTCATCTCGAAAGAAATGACCCGATGTAAGCCTCCAGGTTCCCCCCATCAGCTGAACATCCCGATTCACAAATTTGGTAAATTCTACGGTTTTGACATCCGGCTTGTCAGGAATAGTGACTGGCTTTTCGGGTGGAATTGCTATCGGTTTGGAGGGAGGAACCGGAATTTCTTTGCCGTCGTCGATCCGTGGCTTTTTCTCAACGTCGGCAATCCGATCATCAGGATGCACCCTGTCAGTTTGTTTTGGTTGCTTTGGCGCTTCCTCGGCAATCTTGGTGTCACCTCGATCGAAAAACAGCGCAGCGCCAATGCCGAGGCCGATTGCCGCAAACGCCACCGCTGCCCCGGTGGCCATTCGGCGAAACCCGGTCGCGCGGGCGATTTTATCCTGAGCGGCGGCTTCTGCTTCGAGCGTAGGAATGGCCGCTCGCTTTACCAGCAAGTCGACAGCCTGCTCCAACAGTTGGGTGTTATGTCGAACCAGCATTTTTACGACCCTGCTTTGCGGACACTTTAACCAGGTCGGCGACCTCTGCCGGCAGGTCATTATCGAGCGCTTGGCGAAGAGCGGCGGGATCGTCCGTTAAGACTGGCACGTATAAAATTTCCTTGACGATCTTTTCGACCGGCACCTCGATACGCTTTTCGATCTCTACCTCCCGCTCGACCGGAATTTCCACCGGCACTTTCACCGTACGCACTCGTTTCCAGCGCCACGTCAGCAACATTCTCCGTAGGAGCCTAGACAGCCGGCTTCCCTTAGGGCCTTCTGTTCCAGCGGCAATGCGTTGCAGAGCCAAGGCCACCATGGCGGTAATTGGACCTGCAAGTCCGGCAATGATTGCAAGTGAACTAAACCAGATCGCCGCCACTACGCCAGCCTCAGCCTCAGTCACCTCTTCAGGCTTTTTGCCTTCCCAGCGAGCAGCCAGTCGTCTGATCTGATCGGTTCTTGCCAAAGGTATCCGCTGCTTCTCGAGCTCAGTTATCTCACTTTTTACGTGGTCCAGCCTCGCCCGATTTTTTGTCAATAACTCAGTCTGAACGCCTTCGGCCTCTTGTGCCGTCGCCAGCGCTACCCGTGAACGTTCGATGCGCCGCTCCCAATCGGCGGAAACCGTATCGAAGAGCGCGTCAAGTTCACCACGTCTGGCCTGCAGACGCTGCCGCTGTTCGGTCGTCATCGCCGGGCTGCTTGCCCGCAGGCGTTCGAACTCCGCACGCGTGGCGCTGATGTCAGCCTCGATTGACCTCACCTGAGGTTCGTACTTTGTCTCGATCTTCGGGCGTGGATTGGCCAACTTGGCTAATTCGGCTTCCCAGCGCTGCGCGGAGGTGGTGTCGTTCACCTCGCGAGCCAATTTGATACGTTCGACGTAACTGTCCCGCTGGCTTTCGAACTGCTCCACAGCGGACGTGATGTCCTTGTCGCGCTGCGCGAACAGTTCCGCCCGCCTCTGCTCCTTTTCGCGCATCGAGTCTCTTGCCCGTGCAGCGTCCGGCGAGAGCACCGTTGTGGCTGACAATTCGGAGTCCACCTCGGCTATTCTGGCCTGCATCTCTTGACGCGCCTTGGCAGCCAAACCGTTCACCTCTTCCAGATCGGCGCGGGCTTTGGCGATTTCATCGGTCTTGTGTGCCTCCAGTTCGTACGCGTTCAGATTAGTCACTTCCTCTTCGAGGACTTTGATCTTGCTGTTCAACTCCTCATATTGCAGTTCGCGGAGAGTTCCGGCCCGTTCTAGTCCCAGCAGGACTGTCTCGAAGGTGATGCCAGCCAACAGCAGCAGGAATACCAGGACCACAGGCTTCCAGAGCCACGATGCACTGAATAAGAGTGTCGCGATGGGGATCTTCGTAAGTTCCGCAATGGAAACCATGAAGAACGGCGCACTGGCCAACGCCAGATCCATTGCGGTTGCCGATTGGCTTGCTTCGAATGCCTGGATGCCGAGTGCTAGACCGGTTGTAAGGCCGATGATGGAAGCGACAATCTCGAGCGCCCAAGCGCCACGATAGGTCCATTGGCCATAGCTGGCCAGTTTTTGACTCATCGCTGCGTGCATATCCCCACCCGAACCCTGAAGCCCAAAGTATCCTGCCACTTTGGACTGACATTTGCACTACTTTTACTTCACTCACTGAGCTCCCATCAGAAATGGTCATCGATATTTGAGATGTCAGCGATTTTTTTCCGTCGGGTCGAGCGTCACATTTTGAGCAGAGGGTGGCGGTCGCTTTGAAATCGGAGCGAGCTCCTCATCGGCACAAACCCAATGTTTTTTGATGCAAGCGATGCCGGGAGTCGAGCAGGCCAAACCTGTTCTGGTCACAAGACAGATGCTGCATCCGTCGTTAAACTGCCGGCAACTGGGATCGGCACGCACTACGTCGCTGAGAGCCTGCGCAGCCACGGGAAGCGCCAGAAAATTGAATGCCGCTGCGGCGACCAGCCACCGAGATCTTCCTTGGATGTTCATCGCTGTTTCCTCGCCGATTGTTTGTTAATCCTGCTATCGAGCCCTTCGCCAGCCGGCTTGCTGTGCCTCTTGTTCGGAACAGAACCAGCGCTCTCCTCTCCAGCGCGAAATTTTCGTCTTGTCGTAAAATGTTTGCCCGGGGACGTGGTATATCCGCTCACCCTTATTGCTGATGTTGCCCTTGATGTTGCATTCCCCGCCCCGCTCTCCGAGCAGCGGGACGGCTGCCTGCTGGTCTGCCTGCCCCATTGCCCGCCACTCCCAAGGCTCCTGAAACGATCCCGACCAGAGTGCCCGCTTCGCGGTGCGCGCCAACGCCTGCTGTGCCGCGTAGGCGCCGCCGCTGTATCTCGGCCAGTCCAGCGCATGCCCGTTTTCGACCAACCAGGCAGCGACATTCATGCCATCAGCCCGGAAGCAATTCCCGACATATCGCCCATATCTGTCCCAGTCGACGAACTCGCACCTGACGGGTTGAGACTTGGTCAGGAATCCATCGAGCGCCGCGGCCGACTGCGCGCCGCATGGGTAGCGAAAGCCCTTTTCATCCTCGCACTGCTGGGAGGTTTCGGGGGCATCAATGCCGTTGAGGCGAACCCGATGGCCGGCAAGTCCAATTGTGTCGCCGTCGACTACCGACGCACGCCCCTGGATTGGCGCGGCGGCGGGGACAAAAACGTTTACGTGCAGGTTGCTCGTCCACAGATGGAAGGCGCCAACACCCACAACAATTGCCGCTAACGCCAGCCAAAGCCATGGACGACGACGACGCTCGGCTTGCACGCGCCGCTTCCGCGCCGGTCTTCTGCCGAACTCGACTACCTTGCCCACCCGCAATGCCCATCTGGCTCAAACCCGCTCAAAGAAGAGCACAGATGGTCCAAACAGTCGAACCCTACTTAAGAGCTCTTGCTGCCGACCGTCGAAACCACCGGTTTGACGGCTACCAGCGCCCCTCGTCTCGCGCACGATCTTCGATCGCGCGTCGCATTGCCTCTTCTCGGCCGCACCCGTGCTTCTGCGAATAGTATGAAATCAATGATTGTCTGCGATCCTCAGACATCATTGCAAAGACGTTCCGGAAACGAAGCTCATCGGTAGAGAGCCGTGGAGCTGTTCCCCGACGTTTGAACCTCACGCCTGAAATTGTCATGAACAGGGCTGCCAGCACTGCCAGCGCGACAACGGCCAACATGACTGTTCCCATGTTGCCCCTGGCTGTGGCAAGGATCTGCTCCAGTTCCATGTACTGATATTCGACTGGACAGCTTACTAAAAAGCAAAAGGCTGCCCTGGGCGCACCCAGCCGAACCCACCCAAACACTCCGCGATGGTCGACCGCCACCACGTATGCAGCCCGGTGCGCAAGACACTCCACCGCGGCCTTCTTTGCCGCCGACATGCAGGACCGCAGGACCGCTGCGCCTGCTATCTGCTTGGCCTGCGTAATCGTCTAGCCCACCGTCTGGCTGGACGCGCTCATGACAATCTTCTTCGCGAAGGGCATCGTTCCCACTGGTGTCCGGCAGGGGTGACTATGCTGGCCAGAGCGCCGCTGTGAATCCAGACCGAGTGCAGCAGGTTCTGGCTGAGGTGAAGAAAGCGGCACGCCGACGCCCAGCCGTTACACGAAATCGTAGTCGAAAGGGAGATCGACAAGCGGGTCGTCCCCATCAGCGTCGAAATTAAAATCCGCAAGCATACTGATCAGTAGAGCTGGATCCCACCATCTTGGGCTCTGGTGGCGCAGGGCTTGCCGCACTTGCAGGCATGGACCGGCAGACCGTCACTGCCATCGGCGCGCTTTTCGCTTGGCGGTCTGATTATTCCGCTATTACTACGTGTGCGGTACGGGATGTTAGCAGGGCGATTGAGGGGTGATGGCGCCAGCGAACTATACGCACTTATATAGGCAGTCGTGCCCGTTGTCGGCAGCGTGTCGTTTCGGCGCTGCTTTCAATTCCAGCACGACGGCGGGGCTCTCGGTGCTTAACGGGAAGACCTAGCCCGCTTGATGCACGGCGCTGAGCTTTCGGCGGCCTGAAGCGGCGATCTGGTTGCCTTTGCGGTGCGTTTTCCCAAGCCTGCTCATGCGCCGGCGGTGATCCGTCGTGATGGA
>NZ_RKST01000055.1 GCF_003934165.1 Borborobacter arsenicus
TTATCTGAACAGTCAAGCTGTCTCAGCGGACTTTCATCAGCCGAAACCAGCCGATCTGGCGGCGTTGCGCGGTTTTAGAACGGGTGAGACACTCGGGAGTATCTGGAGGGCTGCTCTTCGCATTGCGGTTCGTGGTTTTTACGACTGCTCAGCGAACCGAATGCGACTGGTGAAGGGATTTCTTTCGTGCAGACTGCTCCGCGGCCGTACCGGTCGACCACCTCACTTACGCTCAAAGCATCTCGCCGATATCTGACGCGCCGCTGGGATATGCGAACATGGTGGTCTTCAACTGCTCTGCCGTCAGCCCTTGCCTGATCGCCAGTGCAAAGATGTTGATCACTTCGTCAGCGTGCGGACCGACAAGATGGGCGCCGAGGATGCGGTCAGTGTCCGCGTCGACCAACGTTTTGAAGCCATACACCGTCTCGGCCTGCTGGCGTGCGGTGAACCAGCCGTCCACGCGCTCGGTCTTTACGCGAACGTTCAGGCCTTTCTCACGCGCCTTGGCTTCGCTCATGCCGACGGCTGCGATCGGCGGGATGGTGAAGGCGACACTCGGAACGCCTGTGTATTCAGGCCTGACCGTGTTGCCGTTGAGCAGGTTCGCCGAGACTACCTTCGCGTCATGGCTTGATACCGGAGTGAGCGGCGGTCCTAGGCCGGCGGCATCACCTGCTGCGTAGACCGCGGGGTTGGAGACGCTTTGCAAAAATCCGTTCAACGCCAGCCGCCCGTTATGGTGCTTTACGCTCCCGGCATCGAGATCGAGCGTCGCGAGCGCCGGCGCCCGACCCGCGGCATGGACGACCAGATCTGCGTCCATATCGAGTTCGCCGTCAGGACAGTCCGCCCGGACGCGATAGCCGTCTGATACCTTCTCAATGGCGGTCACCCCTGCCTGTGTGCGGACATTGATGCCGCGCTCGCTGAACTTGTCCATCAGCCAGCCGACGAGATCGGGGTCGAATTGCTTGAGCATTCGCTTCCCGTGCTGAAGAATTGTGACCTGTGCTCCGGCGCGCGCCGCGATGTGCGAAAACTCGGCCGCGATATAACCGCCGCCGACAAGGACGATGCGTTCAGGCAGGCTCTCCAGTTCCAGGAAGCCTTCATTGGTGATCAGGTGCTGCTCGCCCGGAATGCCGAGCGGCACGGCCTCGGCGCCGGCGGCGATCACGATACGGTCCGCCTCGATCCTCTCTCCTCCGAACTCGAGCGCATTCGGGCCGATAAAGCGAACGTGACCGTGGAAGGCGTGAATCCCTTTGTCGGCAAAGGCTTTCTCACGCTTCTGCGGTACCGGATCGGTGAAGCTGCGCTTGAAGGCCATCAGTCCCGTCCAATCGAGCGTCGCGTCCCCTTCGATTCCACGTCCGCTCATGCGCCAGGCGTGATCAGCCGCCTCGGCGCCGCCGACCATCATCTTCTTCGGATCGCAACCGCGCAAGGCGCAGGTGCCCCCGAAGGGCCGGAAGTCCGCGACGGCGACGCTCCAGCCAGCCGCACGAACCCTGTGTGCTGTTACGATCGCAGCCGTTCCCGTGCCGATGATCGCAAGGTCATATCTCTTCGCCACTAGATCTCCTCCAACATTGTCACGTTCGACATCCGAGCCTTCACGGCTCAGCCGGCGCAGCATGAGAGCTTCGCCACGTCCTTGTCGAAGGCAAGAGCCGCGAGCTTCAGGCCCTCAACGGTGGTGAGATACGGAAAGAGCGTATCCGCGAGGTCGTCGACGGTGAGGCCGTGCCGGATTGCCAGGGCCGCCGTCTGGATGCTGTCGGCTCCCTCCGGTGCGAGGATATGCGCCCCGAGCAGCCGGCCGCTGCCAGCGTCGGCGACGAGCTTGATGAGCCCGCGTGTGTCTCGGGCGGCAATCGCGCGCGGCACCTGGTCGAGACCGATCGTGGAGACACGGACGGCGTGGCCGGCGGTCCGCGCAGCCGCCTCTGTCAGCCCGACGCTCGCCACCTGCGGATCGGTGAAGACGATGGCCGGCATGGCACTGTTGTCGTAGCGCAGGCTGTCGCCGTTGAGGGCGTTCTTCGCCGCGAGCTTGGCACCGTAGGCGGCCATGTAGACGAACTGATCGTGACCGGTGACGTCGCCGGCAGCGTACACGCCCGATCTTGTCGTGCGCATGCGGTCATCGACGAAGATGCCGCCCTTCGGCGAGAGAGCGATCCCATGCTCGGCGAGCCCGAGACCTTCGATATTGGGCGCGCGGCCCGTCGCCACGAGCACCTGATCGGCGTCGATCGTGACGTCCTTGCCGTCGCGATGGACAGTGAGTGCAACACCGTCCGCGGTCTTGCGGATCGTCCGGTACGTGATGCCGGAAATCACCGCGATGCTCTCGTCCATGAAATACCCCGTCAGCGCCGTGCCGATTTCGGGTTCGGCCTCCGGAAGGAGACGCGAGCGGCACACCAGCGTCACCTCGACGCCGGCGCGGGCGAACATCTGGGCGAGTTCGGCCCCGATATAGCCGCCGCCGATCACGAGCAGAGATCGGGGCAGCGCCTCGAGATCAAGCGCCGTCGTGCTCGTCAGGTATGGCACGGTCTCGATGCCGGGGATGACAGGGACGGCCGGTCGCGCGCCGGTCGCGATGATGATCTTGCCGGCTGAGACAAACGTGCCGTCCACCTGGACGCCGCCGTCCACGATGCGCGCCGGCCCTTCGCGATAGGCGATGCCGTTGTAAGCCGGGAGCAGGTCGGCGTACTTGGCCTGACGTAGCTCCGAAACCAGCGCGTCCTTCTGACGGACGGTTCCGCCCCAGTCGGTCAGTTCGGCCTCGGCCGTGATGCCGGCGAAACGTGCCGCGGCTCGGGCATTGTGGAGCGTCTCGGCGGCGCGGATCAGCGTCTTCGACGGCACGCAACCGATATTGACGCAGGTGCCGCCGATGGTGCCGCTGCCGATGAGGGCCACCTGGGCGCCCTGATCGGCTGCCGTGATCGCGGCCGAGAAGCCGGCCGAGCCGGCGCCGATGATGGCAAGGTCGTAGGAACCATTGTTGCGGCCATTCGTGCCAAGGCGCCGATGCGTCACGGGCCTGTCCGGCGATGCCGTATCGCCCGACGATTGAGGCTCACCTTGTGTCTCGGCCGCGTTGTTGCCGTGGCCGGCGATTGTGCCGATTCCGGCAAGGCTGGGCCCGAAGATCGCCCGACCTGCTTCGAGAGCTTCCTCGATCGACAGCCGGAATCCCGGCTCGTCTGCAGGACGCTGCCGGCGCCACGCGGCGAGGTGATCGTCGGAACAGAAGAAGGATGTTGCAGTGCACAGCGAGTTCGCAGCGCATCCGCCTTCGTAATGGACGCTGAGCCATACGACGGCCGTCGTCGGCTCAACGTCGGCCAGAGCCCGGCCCCGTTCCTGCGTGGTGATCCGGACCGGCGCGCCGCAGTGGCGGCAGCGCGAGACGATCGAGATGTCTTGGTCGGTCATAGCGCCGATGCCGAGCGCGTCGACCGCGCACATCGCAGTAAGAGTGCGTCCGTCCAGTGTGACCCGGTGGCCGGTGTCGCGGTCGGTGAAGGGATACGCGCCGACAATCATGTCGCCATCGAGTACGACGAGGTCGCGACGGCGGAGCTCTTCGAGCAGCGCACGGACGGCTTCCTCGCTCAGCCCCGCACGCTTGGCAAGCGCGCTTGGGGTCGGGGCTCGCCCGTGTTCGGCGTAGAGCTGTAGCAACGCAACGCGCACGCGATCCGTGGCCGCCTCGTAGCCGCTCCAGCGGTTGAGCACATGGTCGGAGCCGACCATGGCCAGCAGGGCCTCCTTCACCACGGGTGACGAAACCACCGACCAGTCCGGAAACGTCACACCCGGCCGCACGGCCAAGCTCGGCACCGTTGCGGATGTAGAAACCGTCGCCTTGTCGCGGGACGCGGAGGATGTGCAGCAATCGTTCATGGCTTCAGGCCTTCATTCAGAATCTTCGTGTTGGAACAGACGACCTTTGCACGGCGATGATGGATGCCGCAGGCGACAAGCCCGAGGCCCGCGGCGATCAGGGAAAGCACGACCAGACCCGAACCCGTCAACCACGCGCCGAGGCCGGCCAGCGGCGGGGGCACGGCAAGGAGTGGCGCCGCGCAGCAGATCGCAACGACAATGGCGCCTGCGGCGCCGGTGCGGATCAGGGCGCGGTCATGCATGTCAACTGCCTTGCTCCTGCGTCGGGCGGGCCGGATAGCCGGCATTCATGCTGGCGGCCGCGATGGCATCCGGGGTCGTCTGCGCGTCGTCGAAGGTCACGGTCGCGGTCTTGGCTTCGAACGAGACGGCCACCGTCGAGACCCCGGGGACCGCCGCCATCGAGGTCTTCACGATGTAGGGGCAGGAGGCGCAGGTCATGTTGTCGATGGCGAAGGTGACTGTGCGTTCGGTAGCGAACACGGCAGGCGCGGTCATCACCGACATGATCAAAGCAAGAGCACTCAAACTCTTCTTCATGGGACGGGTCTCCTCTTGGTGTCAGGCGGAAAGCAGCAGCGGGGCGACGTAGTCGAATGCGAAGGCGGCCGCGACGAGCACCGTCGCAAACCAGAGCGCGATCTGGACAATGCGGCTGGGGATCGGGCGCGCGCAGGCAGCATCCTCGGCGCAGGCCCGCCTCGGCTTCCAGTAGACGAGATAGAAGCCGTAGCCGAGAACGCCCGTCGTCCCGGCGACGAAGAGCGGCTTGTAGGGCGCGAGCGCCGTCAGATTGCCGATCCAGGCGCCACCAATGCCTAGGCTAAACAGGATGAGCGGGACGATGCAGCACGAGGAGGCGGCAAGCGCGCCGAGAATGCCGCCGACGGCGACCAGGCGCTGCCGTCCGACTTCGGCTCGGTCCGACGCGAGCACGTCGGTCGTGGCGGACGTCATGCCCGCCGTGCTGGGTCGCGATATATCCATGTCCGATCTCGCTTTCCTTGCCGAAATCCTCATTGCGCAGTACCATGCGGTCTGTAGCAACTACAGGGTCAAGAGGGATTTTTGCGATGCGCGATCACGCTGGCGTGAAGGGCCTGCAGCGGGCTGAGCTCGCCCGGCGGACGGGCAGCAATCTGGAGACTGTGCGCTACTACGAGAAGGTCGGGCTCCTGCCCGAGCCACCGCGCACGGCGGCCGGCTACCGCAGCTACGACACGACGCACGAGCGGCGCCTTCGCTTTGTGCTGCGGGCACGCGAGCTCGGCTTCTCACTCGACGAAATCCGCGAGCTGTTGCGCCTGGTCGACGAACGCGACCAGCCCTGCGCCGAGGCAAGCGCGGTCGCCGCCGCGCATCTCGACGATGTGCGGGCGAAGATCGCTGACCTGAAGCGCATGGAGCGGGTGCTCAAGGACGTCGTCGCGCAATGCGCCGACGGCACGCGGCCGGAATGTCCGCTGATTGAGGCGCTGTTCCGGGAGCGAACTGTCAACTGATCGGGTCGAGGAGCGCCTATGCGGCGCCCCTGACGTCGTTCCGGCAAGCGTTGCCCTGCTGGGCGTGCAGCCAGTCGGCGATCTGCTGCGCCTTGGCTGCGGCGGTGAAGATCGCGCGCTTGTCGGAGCGAAGCACCTCGAGCCAGGAGGCGATATAGCTGGCGTGGTCGGGCCGCGGCTCGACGCTGAGATGGAGGTCGGCGCAGATCATGGCGCTCAGGAGCTCGACCGTGCATTCCTCCATAGCATAGGCGGCCGAGCCGAACCGTCCGGAGAGATCACGGTCGAGGCGATGCCTGGCGCCGGAGGCGTGCCCGCATTCGTGGAGCAGCACGGCGTAATAGGCTGCGGCATCGCGGAAGCAGGCGAAGTCGGGCATCTGCACGTGGTCGGTGGATGGGCGGTAACAGGCCTGCGATCCGCCGTGGCGGATGTCGATGCCGAGCGCTGCGCAGAACCGTTCGGCCCGCTCGATGCGCTCGGCCTCGGGTAGCACCGGTATCTCGGGCGGCGTGTAGCCGTCGACCTGCGCGCAGTTGAAGACCGTGTAGCCGCGGGCGAACATGCGCCGGGCGGGCTCGTCGCGATCCTCGTCGCCGTCCTGTACGTCTGCCTTGCCGTGGCGATCGACGGTCTTCCAGAACACGACGAGGTGCCCGCGCTCGCCCTTGCGGACCTGGGCGCCGAGCGCCTGCCACTGGCGATAGGTGCCCCAGATGCCGGCGGGAAAGCCGGCGGCGTGCGCGGCGGCCCAGAGTGCGATGACGTTGACGCCACGATAGGCCTTGCGCGAGGCGACGTTGACGGGCGTAGTGATGGCCGATCCGTCGTGGTGCCAGGGCATCCGGTACTGGTCGGCGCCGGCCTCGATGGCGGCGATGATCTGGCTGGTGACACGCTCGTAGATGTCGTTCCGGGGCTGGGGTGTGCGATCGGTGGTCATGGCTGCCTCCTGTGTTCGCCCTCTCCGTCGAGGGCGAGGCGGCAGGGGCAGACGCGGGAAGCCGGGCCGTCACACCCTGTTCTCGGTGCTGGTGCGGAACAGGGTTGATGGGCCGGCAGCGTCTGCCACAACCCGAGCCCTGCCTCGACGGGCGAGCACGGGAGGCAGCCATGACCGGCGAGCGGCGCCTGGACCGGTCAGGATGAAGCGCGGCTGTCAGCCGGTGCCGTCCAGAGGCGGACGCCGCAACGGGACGACCCTGGCGTCCACGGATCGAGACAGCTCCGCTCGCAGACCTTCGATGACGGCATCTCGCTCGGCGAGCTGCAACGTCAGCATCTGGATGTGCTGCGCGAGCGTCCGGGTGAGCGCCCGCAGCTCCGCCATCTCGGCACCACGCACGGCGCGTAGTTCCGCTTCCAGAGCATGGATGCGTTCCTTGAGGGCCCTGGGCGACGATCGCCGCAGGCGGGCTTCGGCCGCGCGGAGCTCGGCGAGAAGATCGCCGGCCCGGTTCGCCGTCGCTCGGCTGACGCCGGCCTCGCGCGCCAGGTTGGCGACGGTCAGCGCCCCGTCGGTGCGTTCAGGGCGGCCGTCGAGCAACCGCTTCATGGCAGCCCTTAGCGCCGCTTGGCTCTTCGGCCCGAGCGCGGTCATGCGTCACCGTCCATGAGAGGCGCGATCAGCCGGCACTTGCGCTCGTTGTCCCGCAGGATCGCCGTGCGCTGCAGCGGCGATAGACGCCGGTCGGCCAGAAGCGCTTCGCCCTCGACGATCGAGGCCTGCCACGGTTCGCGGTGCCGGGCGGTCAGGCAGGCGTTCGGGCACCGGTCGGGGCTGCAGCGCGATAGGGCCGGCGCCGTCCGCTCGGCATCTGGCGCGCCGGTGAGGCAGAGCGCGGTCGCTGCATCGAACAGGCAGTCGTTGAGGAAACCGACATGCAGGGTCCGCCCGAGATGGGCAACCATGGTGCGCAGCCGCTTGCGGTCCAAGATCCGGCCGGGAAGATCGCCAAGTTCCTCCTGCACGCGGCCGAACTCGCGTCGCAGTCGCGCAGCACCCGGTCCCGCCGGGCCTTCACGGCGAAGATAGGCCTCGTAATGGGCGACAATGTCGTCGAGCTGGCCGAGTGCACGTTCGCGCTCGATCGCCAAGCGGAAGTCGGCCTGCGCCGATCCGGCATAGCCTTCGAACATGGCGACCGAGGCGTGCTTGTACTGGATCTTGCCGGCGACCGTGCCGAACGGCCGGTTGGCGATGTACCAGGCGATCGTGCGTCGGAGCTGCCGGGTCGTAAACTTCCAAGGCTCGTCGCCGATGCGCGGAATCGCCGGCGCGGCCTCCGAGCGCGTGTCGAGGCCCTCGCGGAAAAGGTTGAGTGTCGGCGTTGCACCCATCCCGAGATGATCGTTGCTCCAGGGCCAGTCCTTCAGCGCCACCCACAAGGATGACAGTTCCTTCTCTCGGCGATTGCGTGCCGAGAGAACCTCCATCACCGCGACGGCGCGAGCGACGGGCTCGATCGTGATCCAGTCGGCCGTGACGCCGCGCGCGCCATGGCGCTTGTACACCGTGCTGCGCAGCCGGTACCGCTCGACCAGGCCGTCGGCGCTGCGCACCGGCGACACGCAACCCGGCTGCATCGCCTGCACCTCGCTGTCGCGCATGCCGGTGAGGTAGGCGCAGACGAGATAGCAGGCGCCCTGCAACATCCGTTCTTCGCGGGCGAGGCTGAGGCCGTCGAAGCGCTCGCGCCATGGCAGTCCGGTGTCCGGATCGATCGAGATCGGCGTATCTAGCCCGCCGATCTCGGTTCCGAGCTCGGCGGCTGCCTTCTCGATCAGTCGTGCAGTCGGCTCGGACTGGCTGATGCGGCCGCTCTGCGGAGCGCCGGCGTGAAGGCGCATCAGATGGAGATTGTAGGGCGGGGTCTCTTCGCCGGTGAGCGGGTCGATGCGGCGGGCCACATTGGGCGCGTGCTCCCAGATCGGCACGCCTCGGCCCATGGCCCGGCGCACGTCGAGCCACTTGGCCACGCGGGCGCGATAGTTCTTGGCCACGGCCCGTCCGGCCCGCGCGTCCCGCGCCATCAATCGGGCGCAGCGGGCTTCGAGAGCGTCAAGCTCGGCCCGCGCCGCGAGGATATCGGGCGCATAGACCTCGACATACTTGAGCGCCCAGCGCAGCATGGCGCCGATGACCGGCTCGGGAATGCGCGGCGTGGCGTTCTCGGCGGGCGCTGGCGGCCGGCCGGCAACGCGGTGCGCCGCACGTCCACGCCACGGCAGGAAACCGATGCCGCCGCCGGTTAGCCATGGCGCCAGGTGATGCAGGTCGATCGGCACCTCGACATACTTCACCGTCTCGTGAGGCGTTCGCCGTCCGCCGTCACGGGCATACGCCAGATAGGCGTCGAGCAGCGCCTGATCGATCCGGCTGAGATCGACGGCGCCAGTCCTTGCGCGGAGGAACGCGGCGAAATGCTGGATGTAGCGCAGCAGGCGGATCGCCGAGGTCGCGCCGCAGGGCGCCCGATATCCCGGCACATGGATGCGCAGGCGGGCGATCACGTACTCCTTCGCCAGCCGCCGCGTGACGGGATCGGCGATGCGGGCGAGGTTCAGCCGGTAATTGCTGTAGCGGGCGTTCACCCGGAAAATGGCGGCGCCCAGGTCCCAAAGATCGTCACCGAAGCGCGGAAGTCGCGTGCGGTCGGCATCGTCCCTGACCGCCACGCCGGCAAGCACGGGCTCGTCGTTGCCATAAATGGCCGAAGGCAGCGACGCGTGCTGCGGCAGCTTGATCGGTGCCGGCATCATGGCGCTCTCGCTTCGGGCGGCAGGTAGAGGAGCGCGGGGTCCGATGACCCAATCCGACGGGCTTCCTCGATCTCGGCGTCGGCGAACCGGGGCAGAATCTGTTCGGCGATGCGTCCGTGAACCCGGCCGAACTTGGCGATCCAGTCGGCTTCGCTCAGCACCTGCCGCTGCGCCCGGATGAAGTTGAGGAAGGCCAGGAGCGCGGGCACCTTGCGGGCGGTGACCACGGCATTGCTGCATTCGAGACACCCCCAGAAGGGGGACGGACAGGCCTCTCCCTCCGAGCCGAACGGGCTGTTGTAGAAGCCGCCGCAACTGGCGAGCCAGACGTCCTGCTCGCCGCCGAACAGCGCCTTGACCGCGGCGGCGCCGACAACGGGAAGGCCGGTCGCCTTGTCGGGATCGGTCTGGACGGCCGCTTCCTCCTCCGACGACAGGACACAGGGGGGGAACGCGGCGTCGAGCGCATCGGTCATGGCGTCGGCAATTGTCGCCTCGTGCAGATGACGAAGCGCGGGAATGTCGGCGTAGTGGTCGGCCGCGACCGCGACAGTGTGGCCGACGGCGAAGCGGTCGAGCTGGCCGCCCGTGCGCCGGTACCATGCCGCCTTATGCGTCTTGCGCAGGCGCGTCAGATTGAGGCGAAGGCGTTGGCCCCGCTCATCAAGGATGCCGTGCCGGCGCGTCCATGAAGCCGCGAGCTCCTTCATGCTGAGCACCCGAGGGGTCAGGCGGCCCCAGGCACAGTGCGCCCAGAGCGTGTCGGCGCCGAGCCGGCTTCTCGCCGGACCGGTCCACTGCAGCGCCTTGCGGATCAAGCCGCCCGGCGTCGAGGAACCGCCGTCGCGCACACGCAGCCGCTTCCACTCGGCGCCGCGCGCCCGACGCTTGCAATACTCGATCTCGACATAGCCGCCCGCCGGGTTCTTCAGGCAGTCCGCTCGCAAGCCCTTGATCGCTTCGATCTCCATGCCGGTGTCGAGCGAGATAAGCACGATGAGCGGCACGAGATCGGCGGCGATGAGATGCCGGCGGCCATGCAGATCGTGGATCAGGCGATCGTTCGGCAGGCCACTCTCGCGGCGGAGCGTGTAGAGTCGCTTGAAGAGAGGGTGCCTGTGCCCGATGACGCCTTCCGCGTCGATCACTTCCATTACCTGTTTGTGGGTTGCTGCCAGCGCCTTGCTCCGATCGGAATCCTCGACCGCCGGAATACGATCGGCCTCGCCCAAGCGGCGGATGATGGCGGCGAGATCGGTGCGCGCCGCCTTCCGCAATGCCGCGGCGACATCATCGCCATAGGCATCGCGCGGCCTGGCGCGCACGCCGGGCCGATCGCTCGTGTACATCAGCCGGCGTGAGGCATCGGGCGGCAGGTGGCTGGGCTCCGCGGCCTCGGCAAGCCGCAGCAGGTTGAGCACCTTGCTCATGCGGTGCAGGCGGTGATTGGGATGCAGGCCGCTCCCCTCCATCCAGGAATCGAAGCCGTCGATGCAGACGGCACTGACGTCGGAGAGACGGGCGACGTGCGATCCGGCGGAATCGAGATAGCGCCAAAATGTCTTGAGCGCATTGGCATAGGCGTAGGCCGTCGAGATCGAGCCGGCCGGACCACCGACCTGGCAGGCGCGCCAGAGCGCGCCGGCAAAGGTCCGCGCCAATGCCTTGCGGCCGGCGAGCATCGTCAGGTCGATCGTCTTGCTGCGATCCGCCAGCGTGACGGTAAAGCGCAGCGATGCGATCGCAGCGGCGGCCTCGCCCTCGGGATCGGGCAGCGCCTCGGGAAAGAGGGCGCGGCGACCCGGCCGCCGCACCGATGGAGCCGCCGCGGCGGTCATGCCGCGCCGCCAGCCGTGTCTTCGGCCCAGCGATCCGCGGCGGCCTCGACCAGCTCCTGCGCCTCGGCGAGGCTGTCGAGATAGATGTAGGTGCTGGTGATACTCGCATGCCCCAGCAGGTGCTGGAGCTTCTGCAGAGGATCGCCGAGAATCCGCCGATAGGCTGCGCCGTGCTGGTCCTGCGGATCGAACACGGATCCGATCTGCTCGCGGATCAGCATGGAGAGCATGTTGACGGCGAAGGTGTGCCGCAGCGTGTGTGGCGTCACCTCGACCTCGATGCCGAAACGGCGGCAGCGGGTGCAGGCCCGCCGAAAGGCAGCTTCCCAAGTCGCCGAGGGCACGGGCTTGCCGCCTTCAGTCAGCCAGAGCAAGGCATGCTGCGCCTGGCCGGGCGTGCCGACCAGCACGCGGCGGCGTTCGCCCAGCGTCAGACGGTCGAGCCGGACACGCTTGCCCGCCGCGTCTGTTGCCTTCCCGTCCTCCAGCATCAGCCAGAGCGGATCGGACACCGAAGGCTCTGAGCGCGCGGCAGAGACCGTGCGCTCGAGATCGACATAGTCGCCGATCAATCTCAGTACCCGGCGGGGAACGCGGATGCGCCGTGGTCGTCCGCCCTTGGCGATCGGACCGGGGAGATCGAACGGCACCGAGCGCGATTCGGGATCGGTCAGGCGCGGCAGCTCACTCAGCAGCAGACTGCCGGCCTCTGTCAGCCGCAGGCCGGTCGTGACGAGAAGCTCGGCAAACAACGCATTGCGCTCGCCGTTGCGGCCGCGCCACGTCGCGTCCTCCGAGCCGTCGGGAAGCCGGCCGCGCAATCCCACCTCGCGGAACAGCAGGTAGCGGCCAAGATCGATGTAACGGGTATCGTGGCGCCGCGCGGCGCGCTCGCGGGCACGGTTCGTCGTCACAGCGAGCACTGCGCGGCTACCGCCGGCCCTGCGAAGGGTGGCGCCGTAGCTGAAGGGCGAGATCGCAATGATTCCTTCCTCGACAGCCCAGCGATAGAGCTTGTCGAGCGCGGCAACGCTCCGGTTCCAGCTCGCAGCCGAGATGCGGTAGGGAGCTGCCGACAGCCGACGCGCCCGGTGAAAGGCCAGGACATCGTCGCGGCCGGCCTGCCAGACCGTCTTGCCGCCGCGCCGTTCGACAAGAAAGCGCGCCCAGACGAGAATGTCGCGGGCGTAGGAGCGCCACGTGTTCGGCGATCGCGCTCCCATAGCAGGACAGGCACGAAAGAACCGGTTGAGAGCGAGATCGTAGCTGCCGTCATCCATCAGGATGAACGGCATGCCGTGAATCAGCCCGGTGCGCTCGACCGCGTCGAGCGCACCGGGCGCGAGGCTCACTGCAAGGTCATCAAGGAAAAGCGGACGCGAAATAGTGTCAAGATCGGTAAAATACAAATGCACGCACGATACCCAAGCGGAGCGCCTTCGGCGCAACTTCATTGTTTAGAATGCGAGGGGTTCCCCTCGCGCTCTCCCGCTCGCCGCGTGGCAGGGGTGCAGGACTTAGCCTGCACCCCATGAACAGCTTGTCGTGCCGCCGCCGCGTCAAGCGTTGTCCTCGCTACGCTGCGGGAACGCTTGACCCGGACGTCTGAAGAGCTTCACCGGAGCCGTGGTGAGGCGCCTCCAATGCATGATTCTGAGACAGGATCACAGAGTCAGGATAAGGC
>NZ_RKST01000056.1 GCF_003934165.1 Borborobacter arsenicus
CCACACGCCTGGCTCGCCCAGACCCTCGAGCGCATTGCCCAGGGCTGGCCGATCTCCCGGATCGACGATCTCATGCCCTGGAACTTCAAAGCCTGAACGGCCGCGGCTACCCGCTTACGGATGAAAATGCACTGGCAGCCGGAGTTTCGGCGCACTTGGCGTCGGTGAAATCTTATGCCCCCCCTTCGGTCCGAACTGACCCTTGCTACTTCAACACAGCTTGCAGCCGGCGTGGCCGCTTCTATTCGGGCTTACTTGGCTGCTCTCCCGGCTGATTACCTTGTTGAGCGTTTACGTCGGCATGCCGACGCTGAGATTGATGGCGAATTTCCATACATCGTTACCGCCGACCAGCTCATGCGGGTCGCTGCCGATCGAATTTCAGAACTAGAAGCCGAACTTGCTGACGTCACGGTTCACACACGGACTTGTGGCTAGCCGCCACATGATCACTCACGACATCGTGCACGACCTTCGTGCCATGGCCGCAAACTCAGAGCAGTTTACCAAGAACGAGGTGGTTGAAATGCTGCAGGAGGCGGCAGACGCGATCGAAGCGGATCGCAAGGTTCTGGAAAAGGTCCGTGCAGGTATCATGGATGCGCTTGGGCATCTCGAAAAAATACCAGGACAGAGGATCAGACAGAGTTGGAATGGCAACGGCGGGAGTCAAAAATCATGAAATATATAGCCAGACTGAACGCGAACCCAGCTGCTTGGGTTTTGCTCGCAATCGCGATAGCGGTGCCGGGTTCAATCCTCTATTTAGCGCTCACCGGCATAACCTACTGACAGCAGACCCGGGAACCATCCTTTGACCACGTAATGGCTATCGCGAGCGGGACTGGGAAACGCGGGCCAGCACGGTCGAGCTGCGCATCCCCAAGCTTAGGAAGGGCAGCTACTTTCCTGGCTTCCTCGAGCCGCGGCGCATGGCCGAGAAGGCCCTGACGGCGGTGATCCAGGAGGCGTACATCCAAGGCATCTCCACCCGCTCGGTGGATGACCTGGTCAAGGCCATGGGCATGACCGGCATCTCCAAGAGCCAGGTCAGCCGGCTGTGCGAGGAGATCGACGGCAAGGTCAAAGCCTTCCTGGAGCGCCCCATCGAGGGTGACTGGCCATATCTTTGGATCGACGCCACCTACCTCAAGGTACGCCGGGGTGGCCGCATCGTCTCGGTGGCTGCCATCATGGCCGTGGGCGTCAATGCCGATGGCCGGCGCGAGGTGCTGGGCATGGAGATCGGCACCTCGGAAGCCGAGGCGATCTGGACCGAGTTCCTGCGCAAGCTCACCCGGCGCGGACTCCGCGGCGTGAAGCTGGTGATCTCGGATGCCCACGAGGGCATTAAGGCTGCTGTCACCAAGGTCCTTTGCGCCACCTGGCAGAGATGTCGTGTGCACTTCATGCGCAATGTTCTGGCCCATGCCGGCAAGAGCGGCCGCCGGGTCGCCAGCGCCTTCATCGCCACAGCCTTCGCCCAGGAAACCCCGGAGGCCGCCAGCGCCCAGTGGCGGGCGGTTGCCGACCAGATCCGCCCTCGGGTGCCCAAGCTCGCCACCATCATGGATGAAGCCGAGCACGACGTCCTCGCCTACATGAGCTTCCCCAGGGAGCACCGGGCCAAGCTTCACAGCAACAACCCAATCGAGCGCGTCAATGGCGAGGTGAAACGCCGGACCGAGGTCGTGGGCATCTTCCCCAACGAGGACGCCATCATACGGCTCGTCGGCGCCATCCTACTCGAGCAGAACGACGAATGGGCCGTTCAGCGCGCCAGATACATGACACTAGAATCCGTCGCCCCGTTGAGCGACGATCCCCTCGTCAAGCCTGCCGGCAGTCCCCGCACGCTGACCCACCCGGCCAAGCCGGATATGCGTGGAGGCCCTGCCTCAGTTACACCACGCGATGGGGCACGATCCGATTTCCTTTCTTGCGAAAGAAACGGAAACAACGCTGGATGTGGCGATGAACATTACGTGACCTGGGTCCGCCCGGCACGCGGCAGTGCGCCTCGTGTTCGAGATTTGGATGGCGGCGTTTAGAAGGCGGCAAAGACATCATTAGCGGCCAATTTGAAGACGCATTGCTGCCAATTTGCACCTCCAGAGTCCGAAGGGTTCATCGGTCAATCCTTCGCCTTCTGAAGAGCTCCGCGCGGGCGAATCCTTGAGCTGCGCCGACACCTAAGATCCAATAAGGCTGATATGGTCCTCTGGAGGCGGTAGTCCCAGATTTCGGAAACATATTGCACTGTCTGCGAGACGGATCAAACCCATGGAATTGCAGAAGAACATCCGGTCGGCAGCGACGCGATCATGAAACGCCCGGTGTCGGATTGAACCTGAAAAATTCGACACAGTCCGCAGCGTCCCGCAGCCCCTTGAACGATGCGTGGCGTAATTGGCCCTCGCGCGTCCATGCTCGGAACTCCACCTCGGCAACCAGGGCCGGCCGCACAAAGACAAGGTTCTTGCCCTTTACCACAACCGCCGGAATGTCGGTTTTTATGGCGTCGAGCTGCTTCTTCAAGGCCACGGCTTCGTGAGCCTTGAAGCCCGTTCCGACCGAACCGACATAGACCAGGCCATCTCCAGCGCTGGCGGCCAGAAGCAGGCTGGCGATCGCACCGCGCACCTTCGTCGAGGGCTCATAGCCGACAACGAGGAAGCTTTCGCTCTGGATGCATTTGATCTTCAGCCAATCACCGGGACGGCCGGATCTGTAGGGGCGGTCCCGGTGCTTCGCGATCATGCCTTCAAGGCCGTGTTCGCAGGCCGCTTTCAGAAAGGTTTCGCCATCGGCGCCGATCTCTTTGGAGAGGCGGACGGCACCGGTCTGGCCGTCAAGGACGCCTTCCAGCAGATGACGACGCTCGGAAAGAGTCATGCGGCGGAGGTCCATGCCGTCCAGATACAGGAGGTCAAACGCATAGAGGATAGCTTCACTGGCGTGCCGCTTGCCACCTCTGCCTCCCAGTGCCTGCTGGAGCGCGCCGAAATCGGAGCGGCCCTGGTCGTCGAGGACAACCGCTTCGCCGTCGAGGATCAGTGTCGAAACATTGAGGGTTTGCGCAGCCTCCACAATCGCAGGAAAGCGGTGTGTCCAGTCATGGCCACCGCGGGTCAGGATGCGTATGCCTTTGGCCTCGACATGAATGGCCAGCCGATAGCCGTCCCATTTCACTTCGAAAACCCACGCTGGCCCGTTTGGTGGCCTGGCCGCAAGCAGGGCCAGGCAAGGCTCCACCCGTTCCGGCATGGCATCAAAGGGCAAAAGCGGCTGCCGCGGGCCACGGGGCGTTGGCGCACGGCTCCTGAGCGCAGCTTCCGGCTCTTGCCGCAGGTCGATGGATGATATTCTGGGTGGCTTTCCCATTGGGACATTATATGCCGAAGAACGTCGAAGGCTTGCTGGTTTTCACCTACTTCAAGACACCCTTGGGGCCGAACAGTCTGGTTGTGGAGGACTGGATTGCAGTTAGCTGCCGCCCCTGTTCAGACCGTCAGACAAAGTCTGCCGGTCAGCTTTGAGGTCCGAAGGAACCGGGATCTGCAAGCGGACCTCGACGATGACCGCCGTCGCAGACCTTATCTGTCGCATATCATGTGCAGGCGTTGCGTTTTAGTCTCGATCTCTTTGTCACTAAATATTGGCCATGAAGTCAGTCTTCTCAGGCCCTGTCGACATCAACAGCGGATCGTCCTTTCGCACGATGATTTTCATGTGGCATTTTGCTACTTATGCAGTCACGCAGGAGATGAATATGGCTCAGTCCGTGAAACTCGCTGACGACATAATGGCACTTGTCCGCAAGGACGCCGAACTTCAGAGTCGGTCTGTAGCAGGGCAGATCGCCTATTAGCTCAAGATTGGTCGGGCACTCGAACATTCCAGCACTTTCGACTATGGCCGGGTCAAGCTGGTGCTCAAGGGACGGCTCGACACGGCCGAACTCAAAGAGGGGGAAGCCGCGCTGGATGGACGAATTCGCCGTCAAGATGGCTAAACCGACGGCGGATGAACACGAGTTCTTCACTCGGCGCAAAATGTTCGGTCTTGCGTCGCGGATCGAGTGAGGCGTTTGGAAGATGTGGGCATCATCACCGGCTACGGCGCGCGGATCGATCCTTCACGCCTCGGCTTCGGCCTGACGATCCTGATCCGGGGACGGCCTTTTGCCGGGCGGGATGAAGAACATGATCGAGGCGAACCGCGAGACACCTCAGATTGTGGCTTGGACAGGGTCTCCGGTGACGACTGCTTCGTGGCGCGGGCTCATGTGTGCAACGTGGCTGAAATGGAAGCCGTTATCGACCGCATCGTGCCATTCGGCGCGACCATCTCTTCGGTCGTGCAGTCGACGCCCGTTACAGACTCGTGGAACTCTGAGAATCCGCGCCGCATGACCGCCGTGACGCAAGGTGGACATTAAGCCATCGGCAGCGTTGGGCGCGCGCGCCTACGAACCGAGGCCAATGGAGGAAGATACAATGCTGACTGGCATCATCTGGGCCGTCGTCAGAACTTCGCCATCGGCAATCTGATCCAGCTCACCGCCATTGCCGCGGATGAGCTTTTGGTCGTGGATGGCTGCCTTGTCGGAGGTGGTAGCTGGGGTGCGCGCCATTGGAGTTCCCTCGTCATGTGGACTGGGTGCGGCGTCTACGAGGCCGCGGTGGAGCAAGGCGTTCGATGTCGGGGCCGCAGCGGGCATCCCGTGCCGTCGGCGGCGATGGTGATCTTCCCGCAAAACCGCGCCCCGAATTGCCTGGCGGATGCCCTGCCGCATTCGGAATGCCCGGATTGAAGTGTCGCAACGGGACGATGTTCGGGTCGCCCGCCATCGCGCTGTGATATGCAAGCAACTTCAAGAGTTCGGGAGCTAGACCGCCCCCCTCACGTGCAATGTGATGCAGATTTAGAAGAAGCATTCGTGCCTCCTATCGCAAAGCAAAGGACCCGGGACATGGTCCGGGTCCTTCTGCTGTCAGGCGGCGCTCCTGCCTTTTGCCCTATCATTCGCGGAAGCGTCGGCCAGCTTGGTGAGGTCGCTGTCCGTCTTCGACTCTTCCTGCAGGGTGGCATCGAGCAGCTTGGCCGCGTCGGCCATGCCCAATTCACTCGCCCAGCGCCTCAGCGTACCATAGCGGGTGATCTCGTAATGCTCGACTGCCTGGGCGGTTGAGATCAGGCCGGCGTCGAGGGCGGCCGTATCTTTGAATTCGTCCATGATCTCTTCGCCTTCGGCGATGATGCCCTCGATCGCATCGCAGGTCTTGCCCTGAGCGCGCTTGCCCAGCATCTCGAAGACCTGTTGCAAGCGCTCGACCTGTCCTTCGGTTTCCTGCTGATGCTTGTCGAATGCAGCCTTCAGGTCGGCCGACTGGGCAGCACGCTTCATTTTGGGCAACGCCTTCAGGATCTTGCGTTCGGCGTAATAGATGTCCTTGAGGGTGTCGTGGAACAGGTCGTCTAACGTCTTTTCCTTGGTCACTTTCAGTGTCCTTCTTTAAACTGGGGTGGACGGTGGGTCACGAAGCGTGACAGAGCCAATTCAACGAGCGACAGGCGACCCAGTTCCATGCCGCATTTCCAGCTCGCGTCAGACAGAGCGTCGATTATCTGCCAAGCGCGAGAACTTACGCGCACGCGCTAAGCTGCCGCTTTTTTCTAATTCCGGTCTGGTCGACTGAACCAATTGGCCAAAGTCCCGTTCCCTCCGCTCGAAGCCTCACGAACGGAGTGACTAGATGAACAAGATGATAACCCTATGCGCTTTGGTTGCGCTCAGCGAGGCTGCCCATGCGCAGACTGCGCCGGCCCTCTCATGCGAGTGGGCTTTCATTCAGAAGCTCGTAAGCCTCCTGGGGGACTGTGACCTGGCGCGGAAAGCCAAGGCCAACAAAGATCGTTGTGGGACGTTCAAATGTACCCTTCATGTGGATCTCCGAAACAATGGATGGACTGTCATGCCGCCAAAAGTGTGTGGGTCGAGCGCCCAGGCGACTCCACGAGGATGCCAAGGGCTCTCGCCCACCCTTTGAAGCTCTTTTGGGCAGTCTCCACGGAAAGCCGCCCTTGGTGCGCAGCGTAAAAGCCCCATCGAACAGTTTCAAATACCACACCGCGATAATCCGTCGGCCACTTGCTCATAAAGGCCAAGGCACCAGAGATGTCGTCGATCGTTAGGGTGATTGCTCCGTCCCTGACATAGACGGGACTGTCGAAGTTCTTGTTCATCACTTCCTCCAGTTTCTCATGGCCTGGTTGCGGCAAGCGTGGACGGATCGGGTTACGGCCGGTAGTTTGCCCTGGCAGCGAGCCCATCCGCCTTGATGCGGAGAGCGAAACAGTTTCCGGCACTAGAATATTGTTCCGGCGCGCGAAGGCGATAAAAGTCGTCCTCGCAGTCTCCCCGTCGATCACGCCTTCGGCGGCCGCTTTGCAAGCATTCAGAGCGACCATATGGGTCCCGTTGCGACTGGCCGCAGGCCAATCCTGAAGCAGCTTGCAAGCGTCTGTGACGCTCCCGATCATTGTCGGTACGCCCATCCCGTCAAAAACGGCGACGGGGCTTTCAAAGAGAACGTGCTCCGTGGTGTGATCCGTTTGTAACGGGCGGTGCGATGGTAGCAGCCGGGCCCCAGAGTATCTCACGTCGATCGATCGACGTGAGGAGGCTGTCCACCGTTGGGCCTCACGCAGAGCCGGGAGTGAGAGAGGCCGCGCAGCGAGCAAGATTGTCTCCATGTCTGTCGCGGTGGCATTAATCGGGCCGTTCAGGCGCGGGCATGGCAAGGTCTTGTGTATCTTAACCAGCGTCTCGAGCCATGCCATTAGTGCAAGCGGTGGACGCCTCCGTCCGTCAAACAAGGTTCTTACATCCGACGGTTCGCAACCGAGTTCTTCGGCAAGATCCTCTTCGGACCACCTCAACACTTTCAGCCAATCCTTCAGCCTTGCAATCACCATCCCGCGCCTACTGACATTAGAGCCCGCCGGCAGCTGTGAACAACACGAGCGGCGAACTCGGTTGCGACAATGTGTTTTCCGCCTTGCAAAACACGCGATCACGCCGAAATTGCGTCTCGTCTATCGACCGAAGGCAGCCATTGGGTCGGCTGCCTCGGGCTCCGTTCATTCTCTCCTGAGCCGGGGAGGGCCGCTGCGTCTACGTCTCGGTTTCGGACCTCGCTGCGGACACATGCTGCGCGGCGAGGAACATGAGCGTGGATGCTGCGGTCCGCCGGTTCCAGCCGGCGGACACGGCCATGTCGAGTAGACCCTCGATTGCGGGCCTCAAGGCGTCGCGGCACTCGGTTTCATGGGCCAGAAAATCGCTCGGCGGGCGCGTCGGAGACGCTACCGACCCGATGCCAGATATCATGTTCATTCAACCTCGCTTGTCTTGATGGAGCACCCGCGCCCCACTACGGGACGCGGAACACCTTACTTTTCCTCAGAAGTCCATGCCGGCGCCAGCGGGCATGGCTGGGGCGGCTTCCTTCTTCGGCTTCTCGGCTACCATCGCCTCGGTAGTGACGAGCAGTCCCGCGACGGAGGCGGCGTCCTGCAGCGCGGTGCGGACGACCTTGGCCGGGTCGATGACACCTTGGTTGTAAAGGTCGCCGAACTCGTTGGTCTGGGCATTCCAGCCCCAGGCGAAATCGGTCTTCTCGCGCAGCTTGCCGACGATGATAGAACCTTCCGCGCCCGCATTCTCGGCGATCTGGCGGGCCGGCGTCTCGATCGCCCGCCGCACAATCTCGACGCCGGTCCTCTGGTCGGGGTTGTCGACCTGCACGTTGTCCAGTGCCTTCGCAGCGCGCAGCAGCGCCACGCCGCCACCCGGCAAGATGCCTTCCTCAACGGCTGCACGCGTTGCATGCAGCGCGTCGTCGACCCGGTCCTTGCGCTCCTTCACCTCAACCTCGGTCGAGCCGCCAACGCGGATTACCGCGACACCGCCGGCGAGCTTGGCCAACCGCTCCTGCAGCTTCTCGCGGTCATAGTCGGAAGTGGTTTCCTCGATCTGCGCCTTGATCTGCTTCACACGGCCCTCGATCTCGGCCTTGGAGCCGGCACCGTCGACAATGGTGGTGTTCTCCTTCTCGATGACGACCTTCTTGGCGCGGCCGAGCATGTGGAGCGTCACGTTCTCGAGCTTGATGCCGAGATCTTCCGAGATCGCCGTGCCGCCGGTGAGGATGGCGATGTCCTCCAGCATTGCCTTGCGACGGTCGCCAAAGCCCGGAGCCTTGACGGCCGCGACCTTCAAGCCACCACGCAGCTTGTTGACGACGAGGGTGGCCAAGGCCTCGCCCTCGACGTCCTCGGCGATGATAAGCAGCGGCTTGCCAGACTGCACCACTGCTTCGAGTAACGGCAGCATTGCGTGCAGGTTGCCGAGCTTCTTCTCGTGGATCAGAACATAGGGCTCGTCGAGTTCGACCCGCATCTTGTCCTGGTTGGTGATGAAATACGGCGACAGGTAGCCGCGATCGAACTGCATGCCCTCGACGACTTCGAGTTCGGTCTCCGCGGTCTTGGCTTCCTCGACGGTGATGACACCCTCGTTGCCGACCTTCTCCATCGCTTCTGCCAGGAAGCGGCCGATCTCGCCGTCGCCATTAGCCGAGATCGTGCCCACCTGGGCGATTTCGTTGTTCTGCGTCACCTTGCGGGCATTGGCCTTGAGTTCGGCCACCACCGCGTCGACCGCCTTGTCGATGCCGCGCTTCAGGTCCATCGGGTTCATGCCGGATGCGACAGCCTTGGCGCCTTCCTTGACGATTGCCTGGGCCAGAACGGTCGCGGTCGTGGTGCCGTCTCCGGCAAGATCATTGGTTTTCGAAGCGACTTCGCGCACCATCTGAGCGCCCATGTTCTCGAACTTGTCTTCGAGTTCGATTTCCTTGGCGACGGTGACACCGTCCTTTGTGATGCGTGGGGCGCCGAACGACTTGTCGATGACGACGTTGCGTCCCTTCGGACCGAGCGTCACCTTTACGGCGTTGGCGAGAATGTCGACGCCGCGCAGCATCTTTTCGCGGGCCTCGGTATGGAACTTGACTTCCTTGGCAGCCATTGGATCACTCCTTCAAATTTAGGCAGCTTTCGTTGACTGGTTTGCTTCTTCTGAACCCGATCACGCGGCCTTCTTGAACGCGACGCTCTGGTCGATCACGCCCATCACGTCGCTTTCCTTCATAATGAGCAGGTCCTCGCCGTCGAGCTTGATCTCGGTGCCGGACCACTTGCCGAACAGGATGCGGTCGCCGACCTTCACATCGAGCTCGACCAGCTTCCCGCTGCCGTCCCGAGCGCCGGGGCCGACTGCGATGACCTCGCCTTCCTGTGGCTTTTCCTTTGCAGTATCGGGGATGATGATGCCGCCGGTCGTCTTCTCGTCGGCTTCGATGCGGCGGACTAGGATACGGTCGTGCAATGGACGGAACGCCATTTTCGTTCTCCTTCAAGGACAAACAGATTTTGAAGTTCCTCCACACCGGACCGGCAATATCGGGCCGGTGTGGGGCGCGGCGACCCTTCATCAGGCATCGCGCGCATTTCGAGCTAGTTTTCCGATTTTAGCATTTCAAGAGGCGCCGCGAATTTTTTTGGTACTCGCCTTTATCGAGCGCTAGCATTATGAAAACATGCAGCTATTTTCCGTTCTGGCTGTCCGGCGGGGCTTGAAATTTTCGCGAAGTCGAACAAAATCGGAGAAGCGCCGGGCAGCATGCACCGCTTCTCGAATTGAGATCGAAACGGAGCTTTGGAACGGCAGAGCGGAAAGGAGGAATCGATGAGCCGAACCGATTTTTCGAAGATCATCCCTTCACTCGCACCTGAAACAAACGACGTTGCGCTCGACCGGCTGCTGTCGCCGGGACGCCATTTCGACCACCCGGACGATGTGTTGCGCGACAGCGCGCTCGACCTGAAAGAAAAACGCGCAATCCTCTCATCCTGGGCTTCGGAAGCCTGCGCGGTGGAATCCATGCCGGCGCTGCGACAACCGCCCAGCGCTCGCCGGCCGGTGTCTTTCGACGCAATCATGGAAGCGCTGCAGCGGCTCGACGCACCACGTTCAGCGGTTCAAGACCGAAACGAGGCAAAGCGCCGACCCGAACGGCAACGATTGGATGCATGAGGCAAGAAAAGGATGAAGAATGGCAGCAGTCGTGAGCCGGGAGTTCCGGATGCAGATGGAGGGGTATGGGCTGACAACCGCCGAGATTCACTACCACATGCCTGACCATCCGGGCCTGCTGCAGCTTTATGTCTGGCAGGAGTATGACCTTGCACCGGACTTTCCCGAACTGCGCGGTTTCCTCGAATACTGGAAGGAAACGCTGGAGGGCGCGCTGCACTCGGTGCGCGTTGCCCACCATCGCTTGATCCGGCCGTCCGAGTGGAAGGCAGTGGACGGCATCATCGCGATCCACTGAGCCCCGCAGCCACCAGGCTCGCCTCGCCGGATTCAGGCCGGTGCCAAGCCGGCGCGCTCGACTGCCGCCGGCCCGGCAACAGCCCCGCCCGATCGGCGGCCTTGACGAAGCTCCGCCGTGCCGCCTTCGCGCTGCACCATCCGTCGAGCGCATCGCGACAGGCTGACTGCGCGCTGCGCCAGTTCCTGCCACGCGCCCATTGCGGCCATTCGTTCTGAAGGCATTCGATCGCCTCAAAGCTGGTCGCGACCTTGCGGGCGCCCATGCCGGGCAAATGCAGGATGATGGGTTCCGAAAACGCGACGTCGTTCATCACTTCCTCCAACATTCTGATCGTCTTTTCGAAGAAGCAACCGGAAGGGGCGAAACTCCCCTTCCCGAAAACGACATGGTCAGTTTGCGGCTCGAGTTCAAGACGTCCGCCGCCCAGACGACGCGCTACGCTTCGTCCTCGTCCGGTTCCAGCATCTCGACCAACCTGCCGACACGTGTCCCCGGCAGCGGGCGCCCTGCACCCATCAGAGCCTCGTCATGAAGCCAGCCCCAAGCTTCCCCTGAGTTCCTCGATCGATGCTCCGGTCCCCATCAGCTCGGCGACGAATTCGTCGTCGACCGGCCCAAGGATGGATATGATCTCGTCACGTGTAATCGCCATCGTCCAGCCTCCAGTATTAGCGACCCATTCTGACTAAGTGACGTGTAGAAACTCCGGATGGCTGATCGATGTTCCGACGGCATTTTTGGACTCGTCGTGGATGGGTCTTGACGCTCCGAAACGCGATTCCTAACTCAGTGGAGCCGGTCGCTGAACAGGACCGGCATGGTCAGGGAGCGCCAGCTTCTTGGCGCTCCTCGTACCCATGTTGCTCAATGGAGGATATGGCTATGAGAACGGCATTCGACTTCTCCCCCCTCTACCGGTCGAGCATCGGCTTCGATCGTGTTTTCGACCTGCTCGAAAATGCGAACAGGGTGGCAACGATTGACAACTGGCCGCCTTACGACATCGCAAGGACAGGCGAGGACGACTACCGCATCACCATGGCGGTGGCTGGCTTCAGCCAGGACGAGTTGTCGATCACGCAGGAGCAGAACATGCTCGTCGTGTCAGGCCAGAAGTCTGGCGAAGACACTGGCGAATACCTGCATCGCGGCATCGCCGGCCGGCCGTTCGAGCGCCGCTTCCAGTTGGCCGACCACGTGAAGGTCACCGGAGCCGGCCTGGAGAACGGCCTGTTGACGGTCGATCTCAAACTCGAGCTTCCCGAAGAGATGAAGCCGCGCCGGATCGAGATCAGCAGCGCTGCAGCCATGCCGAATGTCGTGCAGCACAAGATCGAGGCCGAAAAGCAGGCTGCCTGAAGCACGATGAAGCCCACCTTTCGAGCCGGACGTTCCCGTCCGGCTCCTGGCTGAGCTTTGCTGAAAGCACACATCAAGACACGAAAGGAGAAACACGATGAGCGTACGTGATCTGATCCCCTGGGGCCGCAACAACGGCAACCTGTCAATGACCATGGAATCGGGACCCCGTATTTTCGCGTAAAAGGGACCCCCTGCTTGGGTTGATGAAGGGCACGGCGGTGAGCGCCCGATCAGGCGAAGCTGGTCGGGGTTGCACA
>NZ_ML133519.1 GCF_003934165.1 Borborobacter arsenicus
AACAAGCTCAAGAACTGGCGCCGTATAGCCACGCGCTACGACAAGACCAAGGAATCCTATCTCGGCTTCGTCGCCATCGCCGCAGTCAAATTATGGATACCCTTTGTCCACGAGCGCTAATTCCGCGCAGTCGCGAGGTTTGGAGAATATCGGCCAAGACAGATGGAAATCGGTATTTCGGCTATGCCGCGCAGTCAACAGCTTGGCTTGAAAACCCGCAGTTCTGCGCCAGTCCGGGCGTCAATATCAGCAGCGGAGAATATTGGAGCGGGTAGGATTGGCGGAGGGTGAGAGCCTACCGGAGAACTCTCTCAACCGGCGCGCAGCTAGGGCCGCAGCGAACACAGGTGAAAGTGCGGATTTCTCAGGTTTTCGCGGGCAGGACCGGACCTGTTAAGCCGAAATCCTCGCGGATCGATCGATTTGGTGCATGCGCTGGTGGAGGATTGTAACGATACCGATATCTCCGTTCGAGAGACGGCGCCAATAGACGAAATGCCGTTCGTATTGGAAGAAATATCCCTCTACACCGAATTCCGCTGGGACGGGCTTCGACATGACACGGTGAGTTTCGATCTTGCCGAAAGCATCGAACAGTCCAGTGATGTACCGATCCGCCTGATCGGAATCCCATCGGTCCTGCGTATAGCGGTAGATCTCGTCGAGACGGTGAGAGGCTGCCTCCTGAACACGGACAGCAGCCATCAGGCCCGGTTCCGTGCGATTACCTCGAGCGCAGTGAGCGGCTTGTAGGACTCCTCGGGCGCCGCGAAGGCAAGTGTCAGTTCAACCTTCAGCCGATCAAATGCTTCCATCTCTGCCCGCTCCTTGTCGCGACGGATCAGGTCTCGGACGTACTCGCTGATGTTTTCGTAAGATCCGTTCTCGCTGACATTGGCAGTGACGAAATCGCTCAGCGCCCCACTAATACGGACCGTCATCGTCATCGTTCGAGACATCACGGCACTCCTTTCGTGCTAGCGTATTCAATATAATCAAAAATGCACACACTTCAACCCGTTGTCTGCCCCCGATGCCCGGCGTTGGGCAAGTACGCTGAGTGCGAGGACGATGTTGAGGGTGAGCAGGGTTGCGAAGCCGCTATCCAGCGGGTACGCGCGCAAATCATGATAGTGCCAGGCCATGGCAATGCCGGCCGCCATAAGGAACCGCGATGACAAACGACATCAGTCGTCGGGGTGCGACGACCAATTTCCGTTTCCACCACGCGCATCGCCTTGTGGCCGACCGGCTTCCGGATGGCCTCGAGCATGAGCACCTCGAAGAAGACCGTGCCGACGAACATGATGGCGGCAAACAGATGCAGGGTGCCGAGAATGAGTTGGCTCATGGCAACGACGGTTTCCTCCGGAGATCGAGCTTGGTGAACAATGGAGTGGGCAGTGCTGTCATCGGATCACGATTGTCGGCTCATAATCGGCAATAATAGGCAAGTGCGCGCTGGAGTTCGTTCTCGTGGAAACCACGTGCTTCCGAACTCTCGGGATCTCCCGCAAAAACGCCCATAGTCTCAGCGGTGATAAAGAAACCCCGGGCAGGCAGCCGCTGTTGCAATCTGCTGACGCAAAGCGCTGCCAGCAACGGGCGACCGGTGGCAATGTCCTCCGCCATGAGCGATTCGAGCGCCTGCGTGATGCGATGGATGGATGGTGTGCGGTGGTGCCAGGCCAAGCCGATCGGCAAGCTCCTTGTAGGTGACCGGACTCTCAGTGCGGGCCTGCTCAAAGAGCACCTGGCGCAAGCGATCCTTCAGGACCCCATGTTCGCCTTCGCTTTACACCGCCTACGCAGCGGCCCGCCACTCCGCCACATGGACAAGTGCGGGGTCATCAGCGTGCCGGATCACCATCTGCTCGACACGGGCCTGCCAGAGTGCTGCGAAACGATCCAGTTCGTCCTCATTGGCCTGCTCCGCCACGGCCCTTGGGAGCAACACCTGCATCTCGCGCGCTGCCGGGACAACGGATGTGTCGAGATCGAGGATCACGCCACGTCCGTTGTCACGTCGCCGCAGGGCCATTAGCTCATCGATCGGTGCGTCGAAATGCAGGAGGCCGCGGCGCCCAAAGCGGCGATGCACACCGATGCCACCGAACCCCGTCTCGGGTGCGGCGCCGGTAATGAGGGTTGCCACGGCCGCGATGACGCCCGTCGTGCCCTGATCACGCGGATCACGGAGGTAGACCTCGACGCCACCGCGCGTTGGCATATCGTTGCCATAGAGATGTTGGAGGCCGCGCCGCACCATCAGATAAGCGCCGGCCACCGTGGGACAGGAATGGCCGGCAAGCTTTACGGCGTCGGCATAGCAGTAGTTCATCACCCCGGTTTTTGAGGCGCCAAGAAAAACCGCCAGTGGATCGTGCAGCGTGATAGTGGGGACGCGAGAAAAGAAGTCAGGAAAATCCATCCGATCCTCCGATGCATGATGAGGCTGCACTTCGGTCAGCGGAGTGCGGCAGATAACATATATTTCTAATTCACGTTTATCCTACCGACAATCGAGCATAGTGGCGCACCAGTCGATCAGACTGCGACATAACTGGCGTTCGGATCGGTTTCGGGCCCGGCGCCAGGCCTGCGCCTCGTTCTCAGTGCAGAGCAGCGCCTCCCTGGCTCTCCGTAATCTTGGTCTCTTCTTAGTCCTGCTGGTCCGGCATACGGTAGATCCGGGCCATCGCAGCTGGACGCCCGCATTAACCTCGCGCGGTTGGTGATTTCGTGATTCAATCTGGTCGTCATGATTTGGAGGCGGGACGATGGAGCAGAGGTCGCTATTCGGGCTTTCGGAGCATCTTGAGCGGCTGAGCAAAATCGGTGACCCGCTGGAGGTTCTGGAAGCGACGGTCGATTTCGAGTATTTCCGTGGCTGGTTGGTCGAAGGGCTGGGCTACGGCGACGGAGCCAAGGGCGGCCGCCCTCCTTTCGATCCGGTGTCGATGTTCAAGGCGCTGATCCTGCAGGCCCAGCACAATCTGAGCGACGCCAGGATGGAATTCATGATCCGGGACCGCCTGTCCTGGATGCGGTTTCTCGGGTTTGATCTTGGCGGTCCGACGCCGGACGAGAACACGATCCGGCTGTTCCGTAACAAACTGACCGAGACCGGCACGCTGAAGCGGGTGATGAAGGCGTTCGACTGGCAATTGCAGAAGAAGGGCTACATCCCCATGTCAGGTCAGATCATCGACGCATCCTTGGTNGATGCGCGCTGGACGCTCAAGATCGGTGGCAAGATCCGGTATCGGCTGGACGGCACGCCGCTGCCTCAAATCGCGTTGCCGGTCTTCGGTTACAAATCCCACATCGCCATCGACTGGCGCTTCGGCTTCATCCGGGAGAGTGCCGCCACGTCGGCATCCCATGCGGACGGGCGGATGCTGCCGCGATTGGTGACGACAGACAACACTTCCTCCGAGGTCTGGGCCGACAGCGCGTATCGGTCGCAGAAGAACGAGAAATGGCTGGCTTCAAAGATGTTGGTCAGCCGCATCCATCGTCGCAAGCCGGCGGGCAAGCCGATGCCGCAGAATATCGCGCGGGCCAATGCCGCGAAATCGTCGATCCGTGCCCGTGTCGAACATGTCTTCGCCCACCAGAAGAACCGCTTCGGCCTATTCATCCGCACCATCGGCATCGCCCGTGCCGAAGCGAAACTCACTTTGGCCAACATCGTCTACAACTTCGACAGGTTCATCTTCCATGAACGAGCCAGAACTCTGGGCTGAATCCGTCTGCCGTCGGGAAACCGCCCCGATATCGCTCTCGGCGACGCGCTTCGACGCTCCAATGCGGCATCCTCAATCGACCGCGAACCCAGGATCCCGATCCAAAACCCATCCTCCGCTCGATCTGCAAGGGTTAATGCGGGTGCCCAGCTGACATCCCCATTGATGTGGCAACCGGTCGTCGGACTCGTTGATCCAAAGGCGACGTTGGGAGGTTGAGCTGTTCAATTGGTTTCTTCCAGATCGCCGACGGCGCACGGTAAAAGCCTGACGCCGCCGCGCTTATCCGACATGCTTTTGGCACATCCGCATCAGAACGGCATCGCTGTGGAAGGGCAGGGCGGGGGGATTGTTCGCCCTCGATCGGCGCGGCGCGCAGCGCCTCGACCTTGGCTTCATGTTCTTCAGCAGCCTCAGCCCGGCGCGCACGACGTCGTTGGCCGAACCATAGCGCCCAGCCTGGACTTGCGCGTCAATGAACCCGGTGAAATGTTCGGATGGGTTTCTGGCCATGGTCAATCTATTTTCATTCAGTGTACCAAATATTGCTACAGATTGCCAAAAGGATGCAGTTGGTTCGCCGCGCGGCGCAGAGATTGAAGGCGCTCTGGGCGGTTCATTTGGACTATATTTACCTGATTGTACCCTCGGGCTCGGGAAGAGCGATAAGGCTTTCCGTATGGCTAACAGCCCTTGCCTTTCCAGAAGGGACGATGCAACCCATGTGCGCTCGTCGAGCCCAGTGCCGGCCTGTTACCCCTCCCAGGCATTCCCGGGCCATCCTTCGCCGGGACTGGTTTTCTGCGCTCTGCCCGTTGGAAACTCGGTTGGCCTCTATTTCGAGCCGCTTTCGGCGCTGGATTTGCGGCATGAGGGCGCAGATCAAAATCGTCAGTCAGCGCTTTCGGCCGCCAAACTCATGTCATCGGGTACAACCACTGGTAACAAGCCTCGCTCACCAATACGTCATAGTGGTTCTGGCTCCGACTGGGTGAAAGTGAAATATTGCAATTCTTCAAACCCGATTGCGGCTCCCGTCACCAAAATACTGTGCACCGCTTCTTCGCCCGCCAACATCGCCATGAGTCAGGCTATACCGCAAACGATGGCTTGCCCATGAGTTCCTTCAGCAATGGGTTCGGAAAGCGCCTTTCCATCATCACCGCATAGAATGTCTGGACGATACCGGGAAGAGCATCGCCTTCGACAAGCGAGCCGACCGCGATTTCGTCCTTCACTACGATAGGCGGCAGCACGGCGATGCCGATGTCCTCGCGCGCCAGCAAGCGCATCATCGCCATATCGTCGGCTTCGGCAATGATGTGCGGACGAATGTCGAGCTGATAGATAAGCGCATCGAAACCGGCGCGAACGCTCGTCCCGCTTGTCGGAACAATGACGGGGTGTGCCATCAGGCGCTCGGCCAGGCCGCAATTCCTACGGAAGCGCGCGGGGGCTCCGATAAGGCTAACCGCGCGCTCCGCGAGGCGATGGGCGACGAAGCTTGAATGCCCGTCGTGCACTGGTGGCTGGTTGATCAACACGACGTCGAGGCTGAGCGAGCGAAGCGAGGCCAACAGTTCGGCCGTGTTACCCGAACGCAGGACGAGCTCGACACCCGGCCGGCCGAGGAGCGGCTGCAGAAACTCCATCTGAAAATTGCGCGACAGCGTCGCTAGTGCCCCAAGGCGCAGGGTCGTGTGGGCGGGGCCGGCGTCGCGAAGCGTGCCCAGTAGTTCCTCGCCGGTAGTGAAGATGGCATCGGCATGATCCAGCGCGATCTGCCCCGCCTCCGTCAGGCGAAGCTGACGACCGCTGCGTTCGAACAGCGCGTTGCCGAGGCTCGCTTCGAGCTTGCGAATTTGTACCGATAGGGCGGATTGGGTGACATTGAGGCGCGTCGCTGTACGCGTGAGATTGCCGTCATGAGCGACAGCCCAGAAATAGCGCAGGTGGTTGTAATTCAAAGAAAGCATCATTCGATATTATCGAACGGTATCCGATAAACAATGCATTTTCTTTGATAAAGCGCGCCTGATATTGCAACGCAACGATTGTTTCCCGGGGATTTAGGGTGTCGTTCTACCTGCTTCCGTTGGCCACGCCGTTACCGTTGCTCGTTGCTGCTGCTGTTGCCTTCCCCGGCTCCGGCCGCTGCCCCAAGCGCGCCGGCATGGCCGAAGCGGCCGCGCTGGCTTCTTTTCTCATCGCGGTCAGCGGCCTTGCTCTGCTCGTGACGTGCGGGCCAGGTACGAGCGGTGTGGTCGGTGTCGCCGGGATCGGCCTCTCCTGCCTGCTGGACACGGTCAGCGTGACAATGCTGCTGCTTGTCAGCTTCATCGGCTGGCTCGTGCTGCGTTATGCCCGCACCTATCTCGATGGCGAAACGCGGCAGGGTGCGTTCACCGGCTGGTTGTGCCTCGCGCTTGCTGCTGTCCTGTTTCTTGTCCAGGCTGGTAATCTCGTACAGCTTGCTGCGGCATGGATCGGCATGAGCGTGGCGCTGCGCCGACTCCTGCTTTTTTATCCGGAACGGTTGGCAGCGCGGCGGGCCGAACGCAAGAAGCGGCTGTTTTCGCGCATCGGCGCGACCGCGCTGATCGTCGGCGCAGGCCTCATGGCTTGGGCCTATGGCACGACCGATATCCTAACCATCAATTCGACTGCTAGAACAACCGGTGGGTCGGCGTCGACCGCAGCCGCTGCCGGCTTGCTTGCGTTCGCGGCGCTGCTCAAGTCGGCGCAGTTCCCGACGCATGGCTGGCTGACGGAAGTCATGGAGGCGCCGACGCCGGTTTCGGCGCTTTTGCACGCGGGCATTGTCAATGCCGGGGGTTTCTTGCTTGTCCGTTTCGCGGACCTGATGCTGACGGCGCCCGGCGTCCTTGCGGCGGTGGCGATGATCGGCGGCTTCACGGCGCTGTTCGGCGCGCTCGTCATGCTGACGCAGCCGGCAGTCAAGACCTCACTGGCCTGGTCGACGGTGGCACAGATGGGTTTCATGATGCTGGAATGCGGGTTGGCTCTGTTTCCGCTTGCCTTGCTGCATATCGTCGTACACTCCTTCTATAAGGCCCACGCCTTCCTCGCTTCGGGCGGCGCTGTCGAACAGGTCGCCGCCATCCGCAGGTCTGGGCCGGTCGCAGTCCCCGACGGTGCAGCGGTCGGCCGGGCGTTCGTGCTGGCGCTACTGATCTACGCGGCGATCGAGGCGGCCTTCGGCCTTGCCTTCGGATTTGGCCACAAGTCCCCGCAATCGCTCGCCCTCGGCGCGATCCTGATCTTCGGCGTCGCCTATCTCCTGGCACAGGGACCGGCCGACGCCGCGCCGCGTATCCTGACCCGCAAGACGGCCAGCTACGCCATCGCGGCGGCGATCGGCTACTTCACGCTGCAGACGGCGGCCGAGTGGCTGACGCGGGGGACCCTGCCGGCAACTCCACCGCCCGGCCGGCTCGAATGGACATTGATGGCGCTGGCCAGCCTGAGCTTCGGAGCGGTTGCGATCGCCCAGGCCTTGCTGCCGCTGTGGTCCGGCCATCCGGCCGCTACAGGGCTAAGGGTGCATCTCGCCAACGGCTTTTACCTGAACGCGGTTCTGGAAAGGAAGCTCGGCGGCTGGTCCGCCCGCGCCTCGTCATGACGAATCGGTAGCGCAGAGCATATGGATGCTGAACAGGATCAACGATCATCACCTTCCTGCCGCCGGTGCCACGATCGAGGCCGCATGGCGCGCGGCGCGGCAGGTTCCGCCGTTGTGGCCGCTGGATGCGAGCGTAACGGTCAATCCTTTTCTCGGCCAGGCAGACGGACCGCTTGAATTGGCCGCCGCCCGCCTCGGCCGTGTTGCCGGCCTGCGCGTCACCATGCCTCGAAGCTGGTATGCCGCGCGTATCCGGTCCGGCGCGATCGATGACGCCGATCTTGCCGCGGCGCTCGCCGGTGCATCGAGGCCTGGAGCACCGAAAACGCTCGCAGGCCTCAACGCGGCGCTGAAGGCCGAGCCGGCATGTCGCCTGCCGCTGCCGACGGTTGCGGACCTCGCGGCCGATCCCTCGGGAATCGATTGGGCTGGTGTACTGACGGAACGTATCAGCCATTGGGCCGCCGATTACTTCGATACGGCTCAGGCGTTGTGGGCGGCCCCGAAGGGACGCGGCGCCTATGACGGCTGGCGCGACAACGCCCGCTATGATCTCACGCCGGAGATTGTCGGGCTCAACGGCTTCGCGGCGCTTTCTGCGCAACTGCCCGAAACCGCCGAGCAGGTGATCATCGATTGCGCTGGGTGTCTGGGCTTATTGGAATCTGCTCTTGAGGTTTACTTCCACCGGCTTCTGATGAGCCTCGGCGGCTGGGCGCAAATCGCGCGCTATCGTCTGTGGCAGGCAGAGCTTCGGCATGGCTGCGACCGGACCTTGATCGATCTTCTCGCGATCCGCCTCGTCTGGGAAAAGGCGATCTTTTGCCAATACGCCTCCTCGATTGAGGGTAAATGGCGCGAGGCGAAGAAGGCCTATTCCGAAGATATCGTGGCGTCCGCGGACGATGTGCTCGATTCTGTCCTGCAGGAAGCAGCCGAGCGTGCTGCCCAACGGCGGCTTGCAGCGGTTCTCGCCACGGAAAAAACAAGCCTCGCCAACGATCGCGCCAGATTGCAGATGGCCTTTTGCATCGATGTGCGGTCCGAGGTATTCCGCCGTGCACTGGAAAGCCTCGACCCAGGCATCCAGACGGTCGGATTTGCCGGGTTCTTCGGGCTTGGCGTTTCCCATCGGCGTTTCGCTTCCGATATCGAGGAGTCTCGCCTGCCGCCTCAACTGGCACCGGATCCGCATTCCCGTTCGGGCGACCACAGCGCCGACACGGCCCGGCTTGACGAGGCGGCACGCCTTGGCAAACGGGCAACCCGGGCCTGGGGCCGTTTCAGGCTGGCCGCCGTTTCCTCCTTTGCTTTCGTTGAGGCGATGGGTCCTGTCTATGTGCACAAGCTTCTGCGCAACGGACTGGGGTTAGCCAAGGCCAAGCTTACGAGCGATCCGGCACCCCGTCTCGATCCTGTGCCCGACCTGGCGTCCCGCACCGCCATGGCGGAAAAGGTGCTGAGGGGCATGTCGCTGACCCATGACTTCGCACGCCTTGTGGTGATCGCCGGCCACGGCGCGAGCGTCGTCAACAATCCGCATGCCAGCATGCTTCATTGCGGCGCCTGCGGCGGCTTTTCCGGCGATGTCAACGCCCGATTGCTCGCCAGCCTGCTCAACGACGCCGCAGTCCGCGCCGGCCTTGCCGAACACGGCATTCCTGTTCCGGACGATACGGTTTTTCTGGCGGCGCTTCACGAGACCACGACGGATTCCGTTACGCTCTACGATGCCGGTCAGTCTTTGGTCGATCATGCCGAAGAGATCGCGCAGGTAAGGAACTGGTTTGCCGAAGCAGGCGCGCTGACGCGTGCCGAACGCGCTCTCCGCCTGCCGGGCAGACCATCGGCGACCGGTCTATCCCGCCGGGCCAGAGACTGGGCCGAGGTGCGGCCGGAATGGGGATTGGCCGGCTGTCAGGCGTTCATCGCCGCGCCACGCAGTCGCACCGTAGGGCGAAATCTGCGCGGTCGCGTTTTCCTGCACAACTATCTCTGGCGGGAAGATGAGGGCTTCGGCGTGCTCGAGCTGATCATGACCGCGCCCGTTATCGTCGCGAGTTGGATCAGCCTGCAATATTACGGTTCGACCGTGGCGCCGCAGGTTTTCGGCGCTGGAAACAAGCTTTTGCACAATATCACCGGCGGTATGGGGGTCATCGAGGGCAATGGCGGACTTTTGCGTGGCGGGGTTCCCTGGCAGTCCATACACGACGGCGAGAATTTCGTTCATGAGCCGCTACGAATGTCGGTCGCCATCGAAGCGCCGCGCGAAGCGATCACCGCAGTGCTGGAGCGCCATCCCGATGTCCGCAAGCTCTTCGACAATCGCTGGCTGCACCTCTTCGCACTTGATGACATGGGACATTTGGCCTGGCGATATGCGGGCGGCTCAAGCTGGATAGACGCCTTCGATGACAGGCCATCTCGAGCCCGTTTGGAGCTGGCCCCAATCTGAGGGTCCAGACGGCGCAGGCTTCGCGGGCCGACGACTTATGCGGTTTCGGGCGTGAGTTTTCGACAGAGAGGGAGGGGAAGGAATGAGCGGAAAAATCCGGTCAGCTTCGGTGAAAAGTCCATCATGGTGCGTGCCTCGACGGAGGAGGCGTTCCGCGCCTTCATCGAGAACTTCGGCCGCTGGTGGCCGCCCACCTACACGATAGGGCGGTCACCTATGAAGAATGCGGTGATCGAACCGTGTGAAGGCGGCCCCTGGTATGAGATTGGCGAGGATGGCGCGGAGTCCCAGTGGGGTAAGGTACTGGCGTTCGAGCCGCCATCGCGCCTTCTTCTTGCCTGGCGGATCGGTGCAGACTGGCAGTACCGCAAGGATCTGCTTACCGAGATCGAGGTTCAGTTCATCGCGGCTGGGCGAGGCAAGACGCGGGTCGAACTCGAGCACCGGCTCCTGGAGAACATGGGAGACGCTGCCGAAGGCGTCCGGGAGACCTTTGAGTCGGAACATGGCGGGGCGGGAATCCCCTTGCCGGATATGCGTGGAGTCTCGCCGCTGGCGGTGGCTGTTTGGGCAATCGGCGCGATTGCAAGACTCACCTTCTTGTCCGGCGCGGTTGTCGCGTTTGCGAAGGCATCGGCGATGAGGCCTGCAGAGAGCGCGCCGACGGCGTAGCCGCGGTCCCGCCAAAAGCGATAGACGCTGAGCGATCGGGCCCGCCATGAGGGGTGCGAGGCATCCGAAACCGCTGCGATCAGGCTTGGATAAACCTGCATCGCATTGCACTTGAGGGAGATGGTCTAGCATCCGAACTCTTGAAGTTGCTTGCCCATCGCAGCGCGATGGAACGCGATCCGAACATCGTCCCGTTACGACACTTCAATCCGGGCATTCCGAACGCGGCAGGGCATCCGCCAGGCAATTCGGGGCGCGGTCCTGCAGGAAGATCATCATCGCCGTAGACGGCACGGGACGCCCGCAGCGGTCCAGACATCGAACGCTTTGATCCACCGCGGCCTCTTAGACGCCGCACCCAGTCACATGACGAGGGAACCCCAATGGCACGCACCCCAAATACGACCACCTCCGACAAGGCAGCCAACATCCACGACCAAAAGCTCATCCGCGGCAATGGCGGTGAACTGCATCACATTGCCAAGGGCAATGTACCGGCCCTGACGACTGCACAAGGTGGGCCGGTATCCGATGATCAGAATGCCTTGAAGATCGGAGCTCGCGGGCTGATCGAGGATTTTCCACTTCGATCACGAACGCGGGCGGATTTGGGTAGGGTCAGTAGCACGGCCGAGGACGTCTTGATGTCATGAAGCACGGAAATCCTCCAAAGACTGGCCGGGGATAATTCCGGACGCCGGACATTTCAGCCCCCGCAGCACGGATCCGCGGTTTCCAGCCCTCAATATCCGCCGATCACAGGCAAAATCTCCCCCGTGATGTAGCTGGAGCAATGTGACGAGGCCAGGAACACATAGGCGGGGGCAAGCTCTTCGGGCTGAGCTGGCCGTTTCATCGGCGTGCCGCTGCCGAATTTCGAAACGTCTTCGTCCTCCTTGTCAGACGGGTTCAGCGGCGTCCAGACTGGGCCGGGTGCTACCGCATTGACGCGGATGCCCTTGTCCAACAGGTTGCCGGCCAAAGCTCGGGTGAAGGCGTGAATGCCGCCTTTGGTCATAGAATAATCGACGAGGTTTTTGGAGCCTTCAATGCCGGTCACCGAGCCGGTATTGATGATGGCAGCGCCGGGCTTCATATGCGGCACAGATTCCTGCGCCATGTGGAAATAGCCGTAGAGATTGGTTTTGAGCGTGGCGTCGAAATGCTTTTCAGTAATGTCGCCGAAGTGCCTGGCGTGATACTGGAAGGCTGCATTGTTCACCAGCACATCAAGCGCGCCTAGCCGCTGAATTGTTTCCTCGACCGCGCGGCGGCAATTCGAGCGCTCGCTGACATCTGCCCGGATCAGGATACAATGGCGGCCTTCGTTTTCGACCGCCTGCCTAGGCTGTGTGGACGAATTGACTCAGGTATAGGTTTTGGGGTTCCGGGGACGAATCCGGTCTGATTCATAGGTTGCTGACTGATTTGGAGGTCGGCGATGTCCACGAAGATGACGGA
>NZ_RKST01000059.1 GCF_003934165.1 Borborobacter arsenicus
AGCAGATGCCCGAAGGCTTCAGGCCATTGCGACTTCCTGGAAGAATCCTCCGCGCTGCATGACGTTCCCGCTCCGTTCGGTCTTAGCGTACGATTTCGAGCAGCTCTTGTTCTGACCCCGGGATTGCCCGGCTTCTTGCCTCTCGCCTTTGCGGCCCGGATACCGGCCTTGGTGCGTTCGGAGATCAGTGCGCGCTCCAGCTGCGCAACGGCGCCCAATACCTGCAGCGAGAACATACCTTGCGGAGTCGAGGTGTCGATCGGATCGCGCAACGAACGGAAATGCGCTCCCTTGGCCGCGAGATCTTCGATGACTTCAAGCAGATGGCTGACGGAGCGTGCCAGGCGGTCGAGGCGAACGACGACGAGCGTGTCGCCGGCGCTGATATCCCGCATCAGCCTGGCGAGGACAGGACGGGCACGCGAAGCACCCGAACCGTGTTCCTGAACGATGACGTCGCAGCCGGCTGACCGCAGCTCGATTTCCTGTGCTTCCGTCACCTGTTCGTCCGTTGATACGCGAGCGTAGCCAATAAGCCGGCCCTGTGGTCGATGGGAAGCTCGATTTTGCATGTCAGCGGCCATTTGGAGCGTCTGAGAGGGTAGGGGAGGGCAGATTTCCAAATACAGAGGATAAGGATAACCGATCGTTTGTAAACATCTCTTGAACACCTTTCTGACACTCGGCCGAGCATGAAATCCCCGCAAATCGGCGTTTCTCGTCAATTGGGGCCAGGATCGAGGAGCATCTGTTCAGTTTGGGAGCCGCCGACGCACCCTATAGTACGCGCGCGTGGGAAAAGTGCCGCTATGACGGAAGTGAAGGCCGTGATAGCTTCCGCATGATGAACAAAGTGACGCTATTACAATGTGTTATAAAATCAGAGATTTGCCCGTCCAAACCCTCCTGCCGGCGATCGGGAGGGCGGAGGATCAGCTCGCGCGCCTCGACGAAGCGGTGCGGCGCAGTCCTGTGGGGAAGGGCTTTGTCGAAAGGGGTCATTTCTTCGATGCGGCCGCAAGCATGTGGATTTCGGGCGAGCTTGTGCACGTCGAGGATCTCGTCCTTCATGATGCCCACATGGACGTGCGGGCACCGACGCATGAGCTTACCATATCGCATGCGATACTGCGCGCCCGCCGACGGATCGCGGATGCCGATCCCGCCTGGGCTGTCAGCGGCTCGGGCCTTTTAGCGCTTTCGGGCCTGAGAGGCGCGCCCGATGGGGCAGCCGAGTTTGACCGAGGCCCGGTTGATGATGGCGGTGGGAACGACTCTCTAAGAGGAGAGGAGGCATTGTCCGCGGAATTCGCCGCGATCGATGCGGTTCTCGAACGTTCCCGGCGCATTCTGGAAGGGGAGGGGGCTCCCGCCGTTCATACCGAGAGGCCCCAAAGTGTCATCGTGGGAGATCTGGTCGTCCGCGATGCTGAATGGGATGAGCGCGGCAGGATCGAGCAATGGCAGGCGGTCGGTCGTGAGGTCGAAGACATGCCACCGACGCTCGCGGCCGCAGTTCTTTGGGAGGCGTGGGAAACCCTGGAACCACTCCAGAACAAGCACTGGCTCGGCCCTTTGGTGGTCGGCGCCTGGCTCCGATCCCGGCGCAAGGTGGCCTCACATCTGTTTTGCATCAATGTCGGGCTGAAGACGATCCCACGCGAACGCCGACGGTCGCGGAGCAAGACGACGCGTCTACTGGCGGCTCTCGACGCCATGTCGGCCGCCGGCGACGCCGGCATGAAGGAGATCTCTCGGCTTGCCCACGCGCGGGAGCAAATGCAGCGCCGGCTGCGGTCCAGGCGTTCGTCGAGCAGTCTGCCAGGTGTGATTGATCTGATCCTATCGCGGCCGATCGTGTCTGCGACGATGATCGCCAAGGAGGTCAATGTAACGCCGCGCGGCGCGCTTAACCTTATTACTGAGCTTGGCGTGCGGGAGATGACGGGCAGGGGACGGTATCGCGCATGGGGAATTCTCTGAAAACGCGCGCCGACGAATCCACTGAGCCATGGTATCTGCAGCGAGCAGTTGGTTGACGGCGGCGCTAGTGTATCTATATAATCCCTAAGACAACCAGCGAGGTTACTATGGTTCGTACCGCGCCAAATCCGAGCAGCACTCGTTCTGATTCCCTGCAGGCGGCCTTTCTTCGGCGCGCAACATCTGCGCTTGAGCGCATGGCGGCCACCGCGTCGCCGAAGACACTCTCTGACGCCTTGGCTGCGCCAACCGATGCGGGTTCGCTTGCATGGCTCCTCAGCCGGTCCGAGGTTGTCGGTGAGGCCGTCATCGAGCTCGACCCGCTGGTCCCTGCCTTGGCGAGGAACGTCGAACACCGCAAGCGGCTGATTGAACGCGCTGGCGGTACCTTGTCGGCCGAGGATGCAGGTCGGCTTCTCGGCATCTCGCGTCAAGCTGTCGACAAGCGCCGGCGCGCCGGAGCGTTGCTTGCTGTTCGCGAGGGAAGCGACTGGCGCTATCCCGCCTGTCAATTCGATGAGACGGAGGTCGTTGCCGGTATCGGAGATATCATTCGAGCCTACGCTTCGGCCGGGCCGTGGGTGGCGCTCGATTTCCTGCTCGCGCCCGACTCGGCGCTTGGAGAGCGTTCGGCCCTTGAAGCGCTCATGTCCGGCGATCGGGACGGGGTTCTGCGCCTCCTGCGCAGTGAGGCGCAGGATGGGTTTGCATGACGCCGAGAAAGCGGGCCGCGCCCCGCGGTCCGTCCGGTCTGGCGCCTCCTCCTCCCGAATGGCTCGCTGACATATCGCTGCCGATCGACGAGATACAGGCCGGACAGGTGTTGCACCGTGTCCACCGTTCGTCACTCGACCCGATCTTCTTCGGCCCGGGTCCCAACGTGCCGCCGACGAACCGCTTTGACAGTGCCAGCGGACGGTTCGGAGTCCTTTATGCCGGACTGACCCTTCGCGGCGCCCTGGCCGAAACCCTCGTGCGCAATCCGCAACGTCTCATGGTGACCATGACCGATATCGTTGGGCGCTCCGTATCCGGGCTTGTCTCTAATCGACCCTTGCGGATTGTTCGCCTGTATGGAGCGGGACTGCAGACGGTCGGGACGGACAACTCGATTTCGACCGGGCCCTATGTGCCCTGCGGCCTCTGGTCGGACGCCCTCTGGGATCACCCAGACCGTCCGGATGGATTGGCCTACCAGTCGCGCCATGACTCGAGCGAGATTTGTCTCGCGATCTTTGAAAAGGCCGACGTCCGACTTAAGGCTCAAGGAACCCACACTTTGTCGAGCATGCTTGGAGAAGTGGCCGCAGTGCTCGACAGCTATGGCAAATCCGTCTCTCCGCCCGTCGAATAACTCGAGGCCAGCCACACGTAGATTATGCCGGGTCCGTTCCCGCGGGCCTGATTAGCTCTATAGACGCGGAGGCAGTGCAAAAATGATCACGGCCTTCTACAAGCAGGTTATCACAACTCCCGCGTGGGACCGGCTCGATACCCTGCCAAAGCAGGGCGGGATGATATACAGTCCCTTTCTTGGCCCGCGTACTACTGTTGATTGGGGGTAGACGGATGCATTCGGACCTATCCGGCGACGAGGAGGGTTGGGACCCGGCGGCCGTGGGGCTTAAGGTCCGATTGCGAGACAATCCGGGAAGGCAAGGAATGACCACCGGCCGCACGAAGGCGATCGGGAGCTTCCTTAAAGGCCCACTCGCCCCGGTAGGCAATCTCGCCGTGCTCGCCCACGAACAGGTAGCCGAAGAGATATTCGAGGCCATGCTCGCCGACAAACGGATCGCCTTCCAAGTCAAGAAAGATGTCGCCTTTGGACGGCGCGGGCAGGCGCGTGAGTCCGAAGCCGTGCTCCACCGGCAGCACTTCGAATTTTCGCGCGCCGGACGAACGCGCTTCGCACTGAATCCGCGCCTGCTCGCGCACGCGAATAAGCGCCTCAGGCGAGCCGCGATCCGGCTTCCATGCGAGCGGTAACGGCATTGCGGCGAGGTCCTGCACCGTCGCGATGCCCTGTACCTTCAACTCTCCCATCTGGAGCTTCGAGATGCCGGCGACGAGGCACAGATGATCGTCATCGCGCCGGCGCTTGTCGCAAGCCTCGCGCCACCGGCAAATATCGCAGTGCGGTACAGGATCTGGGTACGTCTGCCCCGGATCCTCCGCGGCAAGGCTCGCCGCGAAGGCGTTCTTCACCTGCCGGTAATAGGCGCCGTAATCGGCGAAGCGATAGCATTGGGGCTCAAAATCCGACCACGGCACAATCACGTGCATCCACTCGGGCGCTGCCCCCTGCATCGCGTTCAGCAGGTCCGAGTAGAGGCAGAGCTGGAGCACCGTGCCTGCTTTGGTCTCCCGCGCGAGTTTCGTATCGATCGCTTCATAAGACCACGGACCGAGGACGCTCGTGGTCTCGACCTTGCGCAATATGTCGGCGCGGCCCGCCCAGCCATCGTGCGCCAGTGCGCCCTGGACGATGACCTCGGCCCCATCCTTCATGGCCGCCAGCGTCTCGCCGACAGCGGCGTCGCTCACGTCGACGCCGTCGATCCTGACGACCTTTAGGCCAGCATTCGTCAGGTGATCGACGTAGTTCTGCTCGTGGATCCAGCCACGCTCCCGGAGGATCTCAAGCAGCGGGTCCCAGGCTTTCGGCTTGGCGCGCGTGCCTTCGGCGACCGCCCGGTCCAGGGCGGTCAGATGATGGCAATTCAGATATCCGACGAGATCGCCGGCACTGAGCCGGAAAGAGCCCCCGATCTTCTCCATGACATCAGGATACCGGAGCTGCCTTGGCCCATCTAGGCAGATTCGTAGGATTGCAGGGGTTCTCGCCGAGGCTGAGGAAATGAACGTCGAGATCAGCGAGATGTACTCACTCGTCGAAGTACCTGACCCTTCTCAGGGAAGTGCATGAGTGGACCGGATTGCCGAATCAGGTGCACGCAATTCCGCCGAATGTCGCTTCTGGTTCGATCTCCTTATGAATCTTGAAAAAACCTCACATGTCGGGTGGGCGTAGATTGGGCTTTTCTTTCCGACCATGCGGCATAGTCGTCGATCCGGACGGCAACCGCATGGAAGCCGTCATCCAGAGAACAATTCAAACTGGCGATCATCTGGTCGCTTGTTGCATGACCATTCAGCGCGGCGGTGAGCATACTCTTCCTCGAAACGATCCCGCTCAAAAAACCATATGCGCATCAAGGGATATAAACGCTCATCATACAGCTGCCGCTGCTCGGCGGTCAGCTGCTCGAAATCCCAATCGTCGAGCAGGAAGGCGACTTCGTCTTCCGGACGGCGGTCGTCGAAGTAGCCTTCCTCACACATCTCCTCGAGGATGCCGGCGGCGGCGGTTTGGAAATGCCATTCGCTGCGTTCCTCCTCCGTCATGAATCTGAAACTCTGCGGTTCCCGGACAAGCTCGAGATTGGCTGAGTCTGGAATCTTTTCGGCGGACCAGTTGGCACAGCAGGCCTGGATTGCCGCTTGGTCCGCCTCATCCCAGACAGCGCAAATTGCGAGTTCTTCCTCGGGCACCTTGCCAGTGAAGCCGCGAATGTCCCAACCTTCGACGACAAAGCGTGCCGTCGCTGCCTGATCTGGTGTGACTCGAGCTTTGTCAAACACCTCCTGAGCGGCGATCAAACCCCGCATGATTTCTTCCGGCTGCGCTCCTTCGACGCGGATCGTGATGGTCATCACCTGCCTCCAATACCGTTCGGGCGCATCGATGCCTTCGCGTTCCGCATGGGCACGGCATGATCCCGATTGACTCTCGGTGGATACGAGAACAAATGTAGAACATATCACAGGCTTTCCGTGTTTCAAGGGTCAGATGAGTATATCGGCGCCCCCTTCTGCCATTTCCGAGCTTCGAGAACGCATCGCCCGCCTCGAAGGCTCAAATGCGCGCACCCGTACGGTTTTGCCGTTCGGGGTGGCTGCGATCGATGGGGTTCTGCCGGGAGGCGGGTTGATTTTTGGCGGCCTGCACGAGGTCGCAGGCGGCGGAAATGGTGCCGTCGACGGCGGGGCCGCGGCACTCTTCGCAGCGGGAATTGCCGCGCGCGCGACGGGAAAGGTGCTGTGGTGTGTTACCCGGCCCGACCTGTTCGCGCCGGCGATCGAACAGGTCGGCCTTCCTCCGGGAAGGGTGATCTATGTCGAGGCGGGCGACGAAAAAACCCTTCTCGCCTGCTTTGAGGAGGGTCTTCGTGGCGGCTTTGGCGCCGTCGTTGCCGAGGTTGCCCGGCTTTCGATGACGGCCTCGCGGCGCCTGCAGCTCGCCGCGGAGAGTTCCGGTGCAATCGGCATCGCCATTCGCCGCTGGCGCCGCCAGACCGAAGCGACCGATTTTGGCCAGCCGACAGCCGCGGAGACCCGCTGGCGGGTGTCAGTACTGCCGTCGACGCCATTGCCGGTGCTGGGCGTCGGGCGTGCGCGCTGGCATCTCGGACTCATCCGATGCCGGGCCGGAGAGAGTGCGGATCTTACAGTGGAGGCAACGAAAACGCAGCGGAACCGCCGAAGGCCAGCGTCGTTTAACGGCAAAATGGAGGTCGGATATCGAGTGTATCGGAAGGCGTGGGTGTCGATATGGCGGACCGTCGTCGAGGACCACGAGGAGGAATAAGCCCTTGGAGCGCTGGCTGGGACTATGAGCTGGCGTGGAAAAGCATGTCACAAGGGTTCGATGTGACGCAGACCGGTCATAACAGCGAACCTCGATCGGCCAGCCCCTGGAGTTGGTGCCCCGCCACAGACGAGTTGATCGTCGATAAAAGTCCAATGGAGCAGACAACGCGGCCTGGCAGCCCGTGGTGTCGTCCTGTTGACGAGAAGGCCCCGTGTGGGCGTTACTAAGTCAATGAAAAATGATGGCGCGGCAGCCAATTTGCCCCGTTGAAACAGCCACTTGAAGTCCAAGCCCTGCGAAACTAAATCAATTCCGAAGCGTGCAGAGGCACGCGAAGGTGATGGTCAAGCTTCATTCGTGGAGGTTGTCACATGGCTTACAATCTGATGGAAGGCAAAAGGGTTCAGGACTGGTGCAATCTTGTGCTCGCGGTGTGTCTGTTCGTCTCTCCGTGGGTCATCGGATTCGCCTTAGAAACGGAGCCGGCGTGGAATGCCTGGATCGTGGGTGTCGTACTCGCCGCTCTCTCGCTCGCGACGCTCTCGGCGTTCGCCGAATGGGAGGAATGGGCTAATGTGGCTCTCGGTCTCTGGCTGGTCATCTCGCCTTGGGTGCTGGAGTTCACGGCGAACGTGAATGCAATGTGGACGCACGTGGTGATCGGCATCCTCGTTGCGGCAGTGTCAGCCTGGGCGGTATGGGCTTATCGGCAGGATCCGCATGCCCACGCATAAACGACAAGCCCTGAAAACTGAGCCCGCCGCCGCGCGGCGGGCTTTTTCATGTGCTTTATCGGCCAACTGATTTCTATAAGCGGTTACCGATCGGTCGCGGATGCTGGTTGCAGGGCATCTGCGGTGACGAGTATGCCGGCTATCCGGGCGAAGCTTGCGAGCGACTGGCGTGCCTGCTCCGCCGACAGCTGACCGGCGATTGCGGCGTTGCAGCTTCTTTCGGCACAACCAAATGCCGGCCCCCGGCGATTTTTCGGCCATTGATTGAGGAACGCCATCGCCTCTTGGACCGTCACGATATCATGTAGTGCCCCATTGGCTCTGACCGTGACTGGAGCCGGAAATTTAAGACTGGTCATCTCTACCTCCCTGTTTGTCGTCGTTCTCCTTTGCGTGTCTGGATGCGAGAACGCCGGCACCGGATCGGCGTGCAATTTCCTGACGTTCGGCCGCTGGCGCTCTGGCGGGCTGTCCTGCACCACGAAGTCCAGCTTCTGCCTTTCAGCGAAAGCAACGGCCGCTTCCTTGGTCGGGAAATCAAGTTGGACCTGGGTCAGGGTTTCGTTGCTTCCGGTGTAGCCCATCAACGGCTCGATGAAGGGCGGGGTCCGTCGCTCGAAAATGAGCCGCCACGGCCGGACAGCCTCCCGTGCCGACGTCATCACCGAACGGCTGGGACGAAAAATCCGCGTCGTAAAGTGACGGGGCAGCGCTGGCCGACTGGTGTGGAGCAGCATCGGCTGGTCGGCTTGCACGCCCTGCCAAATCTGCGATCCAATGCGGTTCTTGTCCTGATCCGGTGTAAGTGGCTCTGTCATCGACATCCCTCCTTATTCGGAAGGATGCCGCCGGGCACCCGGAGGGGACCCGGTCGGCTTACCGTTCTGGGCTGATCACTTGCTGCTGTTGATCGCGATGCGCTTGGCGTTTGCCTGGGCCTTCTCGGTCTTCGGCAGCGTCACCGTGAGCACGCCGTTCTTGAAGGTCGCCGCGACCTTGTCCTTCTCCACCTCACGGCCAAGGGCAAGACGCCGTTCGAAACGCCCGTAATAGCGTTCGCTGAACTGACGATCCTTGTCCTCGTTTTCCGACTTCTTCTCGCCGCGAAGCGTCAGGACACCGTCTTCCAGCATGACCTCGATGTCATTTTCCTCAAGACCCGGCACCTCGGCCGTCACCCGGATCTCCTTGTCGGTTTCCGAGAATTCGACGCTCGGCCAGGCACCGTTTCGGGGCATCATACGGCCAACCACCGAAGGCGTGTCAAAACCGCGGAAGACCTCATCGAACAGCCGGTTGACGTTGCGGTGAAGCGACAGGAACGGGTCCATGTCGTCGCCGCGATAGATCGCCGGAGTCTGGTTGTTGCCTCGGTTCCAGGGAATCAGGTCACGTACACTCATCGTCGTTTTCCTTTCTTGTGTCGCTTTTTCCTTTCTCATTTGGTCGCAACGAATTCCCCGCCTCCATGGGTCGGGGCGTTTCGTGCAGGCCGGTTGCTTTTGGTCAGGCCGCTACTTCGCCTTCGATCCGCTTTGTCGACTTCTTGGCCGGCGCGGCATTGATCGCGATCCGGCGCGGCTTCATCTCCTCGGGTATTTCCTTTTTGAGGTCGATGATCAGCAGGCCGTTTTCCAGCTTTGCGCTGACGACGCTGACATGGTCGGCGAGCTCGAAGCGGCGAGCAAACGACCTGAGAGCCAAGCCATGATGGAGATACTGAACCTCCTCGTTCTCGGCCTTGGCGCCGTTGACCATAAGCATGTTCGGTTCATGCGTGATCGTCAGCTCGTCCTCGCCAAACCCCGCCACCGCAATGACGATGCGGTAAGTGTCATCCGTGAGCTTGGCGATATCATAAGGCGGCCAGTTGTCGGCGTTTTGCGGGACGCTGGCCTTTTCGAGCAGGTCGAAAACGCGGTCGAAGCCGATGCTCGACCTGTAGAAGGGGGAAAAGTCCATGTTTGTTCTCATAGCTACATCCTCCTTGGAGCAACATAGACACGAGAGCGCCAAGAAGCCTGACGCTCCCTGACATCGTCGGTCCCACTCCGGCGACCGACAAAAATGAGTTGGGAATGGCCTTCCCCTACGTCAAGAGGTCTGCAGAATTTTTAGGCGATCCGCATCAAGTGACCGCGCATCGATGGCAACAACCGCGCAGGATGCCCATCTAGTGGGCAGGAAAGTCGACGGAGGAAACGATGACGATGACACGCGCGAATGTTGTCTCGGTTCTTGGCCCCGTGGACGAGACAACGATTGCAGAAATCATATCGACGGGAGCTTCGCTGGACGAGCTGAGAGAGGCCTGGGCCTGGGCTTTCGGCGACGAAGCATTGATGAGTGAGGGCCGTCCATTGCCGGGAACCAGGGTGGCCGCCTTGATCGACCTGATCGAACCAGAGGAGGAAGTGGCAGGTCCCGTTTGATCGGGGTCCGCCACTTCCTGTTTTCACTGGCCGCTATTAGGCATCCAGTAGCTGCCGTTCCCGGTTTCGCGGGCTATCAGATTCCCTGGCAATGTCGGTGGGGATATCATCCAGCCGCCGCAGTGCATCCATGACTGCATCGAAGGGCACCGGAGCCGCGACACCTGGCGGATTGCGTAGCGCCGGCATGGATTCGACGGCACAGGCATCCGACGCCCACGAGGCGAGAATGGCCCGCTTTTCCTGAATGTCGAGCGTTTCGTCCTCGACCACATCGTCGGGATGGCTGAAAAACCGAGCTGGAAAGAGTAGCCGGTCGAGCGACGGGTCAGAGGTTTCCGGGGTAAACGAGGGGATGATCGTCGAGACGGTTCGTTCCATCGATGGTCCTCCGCTTCCAAAACTCTCCTTTGCTTTTGACGTCCTAAGGTGGGGTCTTGGAAGACTCTCCACCTTGGGAGATTTTGGTTTGCTCCTGCGTGATTTCAAGATGCCAGATACCAGGTCCCCGACACGAAATAGCCATATGATTTCAGGTCGGTAGCACTCTCGTGTGTGGAGTGCTAAAAATTTTTGTGCAACCTCTTGAAACTTGAAAAATCAGAAACCAGATCGATTTGCGCGCGATGCCGAAAAGTATCGTGCGCCCCGCGCCGAAGCTTTCGGCTGCGGCGCGGAGGGACCTCTTGAAAATCTGTTTGCCTATGAGGAGAACGACATGACGTTCCATCCCTTGCACGACCGAATCCTGGTCCGCCGCATCGAGGCCGAAGAGAAGACGGCCGGCGGCATCATTATCCCCGACACAGCCAAGGAAAAGCCGCAGGAAGGCGAGGTCATCGCCGTTGGTCCAGGCGCTCGCGACGACAGCGGCAAGCTGGTCGAACTCGACGTCAAGGTCGGCGACCGCATTCTGTTCGGCAAATGGTCGGGTACCGAGATCAAGCTCAATGGTGAGGACCTACTGATCATGAAGGAAAGCGACGTGATGGGCGTGATCGAAGCTACCGCCCAAGCCAAGAAGGCCGCCTGAGCGGGTGAAGCGCCAGTCAACAGTGCTGCCTGGAAAGGAGTAGAGAAATGGCTGCAAAGGAAGTCAAATTTCATACAGAGGCCCGCGAAAAGATGCTGCGCGGCGTCGATATCCTCGCCAACGCGGTCAAGGTCACGCTTGGGCCGAAGGGCCGCAACGTCGTGCTGGACAAATCGTTCGGCGCGCCGCGCATCACCAAGGACGGCGTCACCGTCGCCAAGGAAATCGAGCTGGAAGACAAGTTCGAGAACATGGGCGTGTCAATGACCATGGAATCGGGACCCCGTATTTTCGCGTAAAAGGGACCCCCTGCTTGGGTTGATGAAGGGCACGGCGGTGAGCGCCCGATCAGGCGAAGCTGGTCGGGGTTGCACAG
>NZ_RKST01000060.1 GCF_003934165.1 Borborobacter arsenicus
CTCAAGAACTGGCGACGCGTCGCCACTCGCTACGACAAGACAAAGGAATCCTATCTCGGCTTCGTCGCCATTGCCGCAGTCAAACTATGGATACCCTTTGTCCACGAGCGCTAGATTTGACGCGACCTGCTGGTCGTACGTTTTCTCAAGGGTGATCGCAAACCAACCGTTTGTCGCCAGATAGGCGGACAGCGCGACCGGAGACGACCGGACGATGGTTTCCGCTTCGATCAAGTTGTCGACGCTCTTGACCTGGATGTGCCGCTGGCTGAACGGGCCGCTGTCATATTGGTCAACGTAGACCCAGGTGTGGTGCATATATCCAGTTAAGCTACCAACTTGCAGCCGGTACCACCGGTCATTGTCGGCAAGAATTGTAACGGGCGTGCCATTCTGCACATTCGCCACATTTGCCGATTTTCCTTCGGCTAACGCTTTGAGGGGAGCTTGCCCTTTGGGATGCCTTACCCGACCGGAGCGCGGATCGGGGATTGCCAACGAATTGTAGCTTTGGCCTGTCGGTGCAGGGTTCGCTGCGACGTTCGGCTGCTGTGGCAAGCTCGGGGTCGGCTGTTCCGTCTGAGGCTGAGAAGCCTGATCGGTTGTCACCACCCGGAAGCGCTCCATTTCGCTCCTAGAGAGGTAACGAATGTCGTCGCTGTCGTATTGCAAGGAAAGCTGCAGCAACGCCGGGTCCACGCCCATCTCGATCATATAGGTCATTACATCGGCTGTGAGCTGCTGAACAGCCGAGACCGCCTCATGCGTGCTTATGGGGCTCGCCTCGCTGAACGAGGATTTATGCACACCGATTGCGCCAGGTTGAGCCAATCGAATGACACCGCCGAGAAACGCCAGCGCGCAAGCGGAGGAGCAATCGAGGCCCTTCAACTGAAAGGTGCTCAACCGGAAAGAGCGGATAAGACGACCAAGTTCCATCGCCTTGGCGACATTCCCACCCGGCGAATTGAAACTGACAACCGATGGATTATGCGTCCGGACCACGGCAGCAAATTCATCAAGATTGTCGTCGAAGGCAAACTGGCCTTGCACCATTACGAAGCGAAGCCCATCACTCGTTTGGTCCGCATCGTAGGTCAATCCAGCCTGAGCGTTCGTGGCCGCTATGGCGGCAAACAACGCAAACACAGCGCGACAAATAACTGGAAACCACGCCATAGCCCACTCAACCCTTGTATCGAGACTAACCGCGACTTTTCCATCTGTCGACTGGAACAGTGGCGCATCATGCAAGGAGATTTAGGTATCGGCTAGGCCAGAGGGTGTAACGAGCGACGCAGCGCGTATGCTGCGTATGTATTCGAAATATTTTTCAGGCCCAACCGGGTCCCTCTGGCCGAGGCCTGAAATGCAGCAATGGGGGGAGGGTCGAGCGATTCCGCCCGGAGAGAGGCAGACACAACAAAGCGGCATGGCAATCGTCGCGCCTCTGACATCGTCAATTGTCCCCTGCCCTATTCTGGGTCGAGGGCGATATGGTTGGCGGACTCGCATTCCCCGAACTCTTCCAGCGCCCACTCGATCTCGTCGGCGGCAACGCCCATCAGATCGGCGGCGGTTTCAAGCGGAATCCAGTCCTCAGCACCAGTCCGCTTGTCCCTGACCAGAATATGCACGGCGGTCTCCCCTGCTTAACAGGACAGAAAAACACTGCTCTGCTGCGCGCACAATTATTGCAGTGATGTCAGTGGCTTGCGCAGCCTACAGCCATTCCTGACGCCGGCTGCGGGGCGGGACGGGCGCTGCTGCCGGCCTGTGCCCGTAGGCCAGGAAGCGGCCCAGCGGCCACGGGCGTATGGTCGGCGGGCGGCGGCGTAGCCATGCGTATACCGCCAGCCCTGAGCCCGGTCTGGCCTAGCTGCCATAGGCCCGGTCGAGTGCCTCGATGGCGGCGCTGCCGTCGCGCACGGCCTGCGTGTAATGGCCGAGCGTAACGGTTGGGTTCGCATGGCCGGCTATCTGCGCCACCAAGCCGACCTCGATCCCCTGCGCCTGCAAGGTCGAGATAAAAGAGTGTCGAGCCGAGTGCGGCGTGACATAGGGTAGACCGAGCTTTTTGAAGGCCGGTGCCCAATACCGCTTGCGGAAATTCTGATAAAGCAGCGGTCCACCGCCGCCGAGACGCGGCTTCGGCCATTCCTGCAGCCTTCCGGGGCCAGGGAAAACGCGGTGCAACTCCTTCCCCTTCCTTGGGCAGCGGACCCGCCACGCCAGCAGCATCTCGCGGAGAACCGCGCTCATGGGGATGTCGCGCGTGCCCGCCTCGGTCTTGGTCATCTCTGTCAACAAGCCGTCACGCTCCTGTATCCTGCGGATGCGGGTCACATTGCGGTCGAAGTCGACTTCCGACCAGAGTAGGCCCAACTGCTCGGAGGGTCGTGTGCCGGCAAGGAAGGCGAAGGCGTAGTAGATTCCATGTTCCGCGTCCTCGCGCGCTGCGGCGATCAACTTTGCGATATGCTCGGGGGTCAGAATGGCCTTTTTCTGCCTATGTCGGACACGGGGAAGGCCTGTCGGCATGGACGGCGCGCGGATGCCGAAGTCCTCCTCGGCAAGGGCCAGGATGGATTTGAGATGCGACTTCGCCCGGTTCGCCGTGTACGCGCCGCACTGTTCCGTTACCGTCTTGTGCCAGACACGGATCATGGCCGTCGTGAGGGCGGTCAGCTTGACTTGGCCGAGCAGCTTGATGAAGCGGGCGTTCTTGGGCTGGACGCCGCTCTCGGTATAGTCGGCCCTCTCCTGCTTGGTTCCGATCAGCAGCGGGCCACGGATCGCGCCATTCGCGACGACCTTGTAGCCCTTCAGCGTGGACTCCTTCACGTTGCCCTCCTTTGTCGCCAGCCAATGCTCGATGGCTTGCGCAACTGTCGGGGCCTTCCGCTCGTCCACATAGGCTCCTTCCGCCACTTTCAGCAGCAGCGTCGTGCGGAACGCCTCGGCGTCCTTTTTACGGTTGAAGGCGCGGCGACGGCGTTTGCGGGTGAGCGGCTCGCGGTACTCACAATACCACTGCTGGCGCTCGCTGATCGCGCCGCTTGTAAGCTTGCGGCGGCGGGTTGTGGTGGTGATGGAAACATTGAAGTCGTTCATGGCCTTGCCTGTCAAAAAGGAAAAAAATCGGGAGGAAAACACGCCCGCGTGACCGGCACAAGTAATCGTCGGGGCGCTCACCAAGCCCGTGAAACAGCCGAAGCTGTAACCAGACGCGTAACCTCGGCGTGTCCGTGAATGTCGAAGCCGCGAGACGACGCGGCCCCGAAAGTCTCGGATTCCATGCCCATCGAGGTTGAAATTGCCGTCGACGAACGCCTCGGCGCTCGATCGAGCGGCACGGCGGGACGGACGGACGCCTGCAGGGCACAGGTATAGGGGGTGGCGGTGGCGCAGCGGCGGCTGCAGCACCATACCCCTCCCCCTCCTATAGTGTGTAGGTGTCCGTCCGTCCGGGCGTGGTCAAAATGGCCCCTCCACACCCGGCAGCAACTCGTCGGGCAGGTAGGCGAGCGGAATGCCCGTGGCCCGCTTCTTGCCCAGCACCTTGAACTGAACGGGGTTCGGTGGCGTGAACGCCCCATCCAGCTTCCGGATGGCCCTTTCCCATGCTCGCTGCGCCCACGGCGTGCCTCGGAACACCTCCTCCATCGCCGGAGCGCCATTGGCGACATAGAAGCCTGCCGCCTCGCCCTCGGCGTTCATCCGCATGCCGTAGCTCGCAACGATCCGCTCGGCGGCCGCGAAGTCGTTGCCGCGCCGCTGCTGCTCATCGCGGAGGCAGGCGAGCCAATGGCCGAGGGGATAGCCGTCCACGACATGAGACAGGAGATGGTCAAGGCATTCCTGTGCATCGTCGCGCTCGACCTCAAGGGCGTGGCGCTCGATTGCCGGCGCATACTCGGCAGCGAGCGCCTTTGCTTCTTCGTCCGTGGGAACCCTGCCGTTTAGGGCGACGAAGCCGGCCCCGATCAGGATGCTCATGTTCTGGCGATGCCTCCGATCTCCCGTTAGGTGGATGTCGATGGCGTCGGCGGCCGGCTGCACCAGATGGGCAAGCCCGATCATGTGGGAGCACCATGCCGAGCCCTTGGAGCGGAAATACGCCTCGTCCTCTGCAATGCGCCTTGCGACCTCCCGGTCGTTCTCGTGCATCAAAAGCTCGAACATCGAGATGCGTGACTGATCGGCTGGCGACATGCCACGCGGATTGATGGCGCTGAACAGGAAGGTGGTGCGCAGGCTGAAGCTCATCGCCTTACCCTCCGGTGTGCCCTTCAGCACTGGCGTGTCGGCCGACGAGGCACTGCGGGCGAGTCGGAGGATGTTTCGCAGCGTCGAGCCGTTCTGGTCGCTCTCGAACTCGTCCAGCAGGATGGGCAGGCTATCCGGCCCGAGAGTCTGGCGGATACCGGCTTCGGTGCTTTGACCATCGGCGGAAATCGCCAGCGGGCTCAGCACCGTGGAGGCGATCGTATGGATGGTGGTCTTGCCCGACCGGGCAGGTCCGTAGACGAAGGCATGGGGCCGCCAGACCAGTGCGCCACAAATCGGTGCCATCGCTAACCAGCCAAACATGAGCCCGGCGTCTTGCGAATTGCGCCAGTTGTAGTGCCTAAAATGATCTCGGAGGCGGTGGGCATTGAAGTTCGGACCGTCGTCCAGCGGAATGCTCTCAAAGCAGAGGTAGAGGAATTTCGCGCTTTCGACGGGCTGGCCGAGATTGACGATGACCTTGCCATTCTCAAGCCAAATGCCACGACCGCGTATGTGCAAAGGGTTGAACGGCCCCGCGCGGCGACATGCTTTTATAATGGCTTCTCCGGCAGCTTTAAAATTTGACGTGCCATGCTTCTTCCCCGGAAACCGCCGACGCCAGAACCCGGTTTCGGCCAGCCCGAGCAAATATTGCTCCGCGAGAAGCTGCTGCGCGGACGCCAGTATGATAATCTTGCGCACCGGGTCGAGCAGCGCGTAATGGCCTTCCTTCGTGTAGCCCAGCGGTCGTGGCCCAAAGGGACCGGGATCGTAGACCATGCCAAGCTGAATCGGCGACGTGATGCTGCCGCGATGTGGGCAGGCATCGCAGAAACGTTCGTTGCCGAGCTCCGAGCAGATGGAATCGCAGGTGCGGGGGCCGGCTTCTTCAAGCGCCCGCCTGAGCTTCTTGTCGGCCTCCCGCGCATTATAGCCGGGATGCTGAGCGCTATAGCCATGGAAGAGCCGGTCCCCGTCTTTGCAGCGCGCCGTGATCGACGTCGTGGCGTACCAGTTGGGCTCGTCGGCCGAGGCCGCGCCGTCCCCCGTGTAGTGACCATACCACGCGCATTCCTGCTGGATCGTGGAATGGTCGGCACGATTTGCCGAAACCGTCTTCGGCGGCTCACTGTCGGCCGCAGGCAGGTCACGCTCGAGATCAGCCAGAGACAGCCGGTTTTCCAGATTATGCGCAATGACCGCCACCGACTTCGGCGTGCCCGACTTGTGATTGAAGGTCATCGGCACGCGGAAAACACGGGCGAGATCGCTGACGTTGTCTATCTCGTAGCCAGCACGTTGGAAATGGGCGGCCAGTTTGCGGGCGAAGTTCCGAGAAAGTGCCTGAGCCCTGCGTCGCGCCTCCCGACTATCCATCACAATGGGCTTGTCGAGCTTGAATAGCGCGTGCAGCCCGTTCCCGGTGTTCTGGACGAAGTAGGGCTGAAACTCGAATGAGCGAACGAGGCCGAGTGCCATATCACTATCGGGTGGATATTGTTTGGCGCTGTTCTTCGCGACAGCGAAATCGATGTCCGCGATGAAACCGGGCAACCAGATCGCCGTTTCGTTCGATCCGCGCGCGGTGGGAGCGAGATTGTCCGGCTGGGTGCTGAGCCCAACATACAGATCCTCGGAAAACTTGCGTGCCTCGACATCGCAAACGAGCCGGGGGATTTCCCCCGGCCCATACGAACTCGTCATTTTAGTCTGACGGCTCCAGACTTTCAGGGAGCCCTCGAAGGGCGAACCCCAAAACTCCGAAATGAAGCCGGATAGGGAGAAGTTGGCGGTGCCGCTGTCGTCAGCGGGATTGTCGTCGGACATTGTACTACCTTTGAAAAGGCAAGCCGATCCCGTTCTGTGCCAAAAGTACGGCTGAGTGGCTCGGATTGTCGAGAAAGGGCGCAGCCCGATTTACGGGGCTGCGCAAGCGTATAACTCTCTAGTTGAGTGCCGAACTGCCGGCGGTGGCCATCAAAAGCTTGACGGCGATCAGTTTCGGATCACCGCTGTACAAAACACCCTGACTGTTCGACGCCAGATGCTCGATGTCCCATTGATTGCGAGGCAGGTGAAACTCGGCTGCAAAGACCAATGCGTCTATATCGGGATTCTTGAAGCCCTTGGCCATCCATTCAGTCCTATCGACGTTGTCGATAGTCACGAGACAGGAAAGCTGCCCTTTGTGCCTCTCTATGATTGCCACCGCACTGTAGCTGTCGCTGAAGGGCATTATGAGCCGCGCTTGATTCCAGTTGCCACGCGCAACCAAGCGGCCGTTCTCTCGGAGGGAGGCGTAGCGATAGAAGATCATGCCTTGAAGGACCAAGGCCCCAGACAGCAGCTTGATTACTTCTAGGAGATTCTCGCGATAATCGACCGTGTCACCGTTGGTCAGGGCGGAATTGTGCTTGCGCATTATTCGGCCCCCCCATTCCGACACGAGTCGATGTAAGCTACCACTTCGGACAGCTTGACCAGCTTCCTCGAATTGAATGGGGTATATGCCGGGATCGCCCTGGATTTGATGGCTCGGCGGAGCGCCCACGGATGGACGCCCAATTCCTGCGCGGCTGTTTGTATATTGGTCAGTTTTTCCGGCGCTGACCGGCCATCAGAATGCGTGTTCTGCATAACGCTCTCCTCTTGGGCGGAGACGATGGAGCCACAAAAAAGCGCTGCCACGCATCTCCACCCTTGTTTGAATCAAAGGGTTCAAATGCGATCGGCAGCGCTCTGCAGAACTTCTCAACCTTGCGGAACGGCCTCTGACCAGTTGCGCGTCAGTTGTTGTGTCTGAAGCACTACGTCATGAAGGCGGCGTTGGCCGCGCGTCAGCGTTCTTCATCGATACAAACTACATATAGACCAAAGATTTCACTTTGTCTACCACATATTGATCGCGTGTTCCGCCCGTGTAGCTGCGCCGCAGCCGAAAAGCGACGTATAGGCGAACGGTATGCGCAGCCAGGGTAGCAGGAAACGAAACGCCGCGTATGAAAGAGGTATGACAAGCGAAGCCAGATCCACACCCGCACTTGCGTAGCTATGCCGCCACGGACCGTCTGGGTATGGGAAGCGGATGGGGAATCGGCGGGGTACGGAATGGTACGCATACTGCTAATCCGATGGGAGTAACCGAACAAGCTCGTGCCTCAGCCCTTCCAACCACCCAGCGTCGGACTTGAGTTCAGGGTCAAATACAATCCGGCTATTATCCGACATCAATCCCGCATGCTTTGACGCATCTTCAAGAATTTCCCCAATTGAATGCACGATTGAGCGCGGAAGCACGGTGGTCACTCTACGCCTCCAGTCAGCAATTGCGCCTGCACTGAGGCCGGCCAGCGGAAAGTCTTTTCCGACAATCGAGGAGTTGACGACACCAATTATTGATCGCTCGGTATCGATCCGGGCTAGGAAACGCTTTCCTCTAGGCGTCATGCAACTGTCCTCACGAAGTCCGAAACAGAGCGCGCCCAGGCACCGAGCATTTCCGACGTCTCCTCCACCACAAGCGGCGTAACGTTAGGTGGCTCTTCACCTCTGGCGCTAGCCATTCGGCATCTCACAGCGATTTCGTAGCGCTCCATCGACATCGGGAAGCGGACTGGTCCGGGCAACCCGAAGGGAGAGTAACGGCCAAAGTTTGGGCGGCTTTTAAGGTGCCAGCTAGCTGACATCGCGATGTTCCGCGCACACACGTAAAGGATTCCCAGTTCGAAAACCGCGTTCTGCGGATTGGATGCAATCCAACGAGGGACGCCGTTCAAAATTTCGATAAGCCCATCTATGTCGGCTGAGGCAGTTCGGTACAAATTTGGTCGCCCGAATACGTCACTCGGGTGCAGGAACCCCGGAATGAGCTTCGCTTCAAGGAATATATGCCACGCAAATAGATTACCTTCTTCGAACAGATCTCGAAACTTTTTCTCACCATAAAAGGAAACGGAGGGCTCTTTCGGCAAGGCGGGCTTAAGCGCCTCAACAATTCCTTGCTCCGACGCGGTTCCGGACCCATCTTTGACAACAACCAAAAGATCTAAGTCGCTATGTGCATCGAAATCACCACGGCCGTAAGAACCAAACACGGCGAGACCGATGACAGTTTCGGCTAGGGGAGAGGGCAGATTCAGCGGTGCGATAGCCATCGGAACAATCCCGCGACAAGTACGCCGAAAGCGATGTAACGAGCGAGAATAATACTCGCATCCATCCAAAACCACTGACTAAAGGGGTTCGGATAAGGAACATCCAAAAACAGCGCAAAATAGTAAGTTACGTAGCGAATGAATTCAGCAGATACGGATGATATGGTAGGATCGTTCTGGGAACCAGCCCAGAGCATAGTGGATAGCGTGGCTGCTAGAACTAGTAAAGCCGATGCAGAGATCGCAATCTTCCATAAGCGTTCTCCATGACCCCAGAAGAACGAGTCAGCCCAAAATCCCACCCTCTTGAGCCCGACCCCGAGATGCTTCCAGAATCCAGAGTATTTGTTTCTGTAGTATTTTTCATCTCGTCTCCAGGCTCGACGCAGATGATCCCGCTTAGCTGCGATCTCCGCAATCACAAATTGCCGAGACGAACCCACATCGCCGAGCGAAAGCGCATTTTTGCGCAGTATCTGCAAAAGCTCGCGGCGGATATTGGGCTCATCAGGGAGCGATTTGAGAATCTCTGTGGTATCAATTCGAGTGCCGGTAAAGTCAGCATAGCGGAAGTCGCAGTCTGTGAAGGATGCTCCACGAAAATTACAGTCAGTGAACCGCGAACCAGTAAACTTGCATTCTCGAAATCTAGCTTTATGGAAATATCCTCGAGTGAAGGTACAATACGAAAAATCAATTCCCTCGAACTCTACGCTCTTGCCGCTTACATCTGTCAAAAAGGCGTGCTTAAAATTCTTAGGCCCGGAACCAGTGAGTTTAACGTGTTCGAATTGAGCGGGCTTATATTCAGCAACATCTGCAGGCGCTTCGGGAGGGACTGGCAAGGTGTTCTGTGTCATCGTAGTCCCTCACGAGGATGGTCCAAGGACATTTTCAATCCTTGATGCATTCCGTAATCCACGCGGTCAAGTGGAACAGGGCATACGACGTATCTGCGATCTTCCTGCAAAATGCTCTTACTATTAGTATCGCCGCTCAACGATATCCCAAGCGGCATCCCGGTCGGTTCCCTTCACGGTGTACGCTCCGCACTGGCGGTGACAGTACGGTGCCGCTGCCGGATCAGCGCCAGACTGCAGCCAGAATATCGGTTTCGACGTGCCACTTGTGACAACCGATGCTACGCATGGCTGACGTACCAAATGCGGGGTATGACCTTTGGCTATATTGGCCGAGTTCCTGTGCAGCTTGGATAACGGGAGCATCCCCAAAATGGCCTGCCTGCGCGGGAGCCTCGACGGGCGGTCCTCCGCACCATCCGGCTACCGCATCGCGGACAAGTGACCGCATGCGGTTGCGCTGGCGAGGGAGCGGCGCGCGTCCCCGTGGTGAACGTCGCTGCAAAATTCGACGGTCGCCCGCCGCGCTGAAATGTCGAAACGGGAGGCACTGGCAGGGGTGCGACATTGGGGAGGGAGGGCGCCGAAACTCCCAGATGCGACAAGTCCGCTTCCGCTTGGGCGAGTTGCTGGGCCAGCCGCTCCAGTTCAGGATCGCGGCCCGACTTCCATCTTTCAAATCCCTGCGCTTCCTGACGAAACTCCCCGACCAGTTTCTTGAGCCGTTCCTCAAGCCCTTGCTGTTTCGTGATAATCTCGTTCTGCGCCTTCTGGATCTGGCGCTGATCTTCCGGCGTATAGGCGCTCTGGAACTGAAATTTTGCCTCCGCACGCCGAATCCATGCGGCGATGTTAGAAGCTTTGACGGGACCGATACCGTGAACCTGTTGCAGATCGCGCCGCTTTGCGTCGAACGCGGTGGTGAAGCCGTATGACGCCAATTGTGCAATGTCGCCAGAATTGACCTTGGGGACGCGCGCGCCCCGGATGGGAAACTGGGACAGGTGATCGTCTAGCCCGCTTGATGCACGGCGCTGAGCTTTCGGCGGCCTGAAGCGGCGATCTGGTTGCCTTTGCGGTGCGTTTTCCCAAGCCTGCTCATGCGCCGGCGGTGATCCGTCGTGATGGAAG
>NZ_RKST01000061.1 GCF_003934165.1 Borborobacter arsenicus
CCTCGAAGTTCTTGCTATCAGACATATGTGCGCTCACAGGAGCCTCCCAGGACAAATCACCCTGGAGACTCCCAGATCAGCGAACCAGCCGCTACGTGGGGTGACCTACGCGCTTACGACGCATCCGCACCGCCGATATCGCAGGCCAGCAGAAGCTGTACTCTTCCAGGGTTTCGAGTAAAGGCAGACCCCGCTGCCATCCCACCATACGATGACAACACGGTCCGCTCGCTTTGAGCGGAAAGCGCACCGCTGAACGGGTCGAGGCCGCTATCGCGGACCAGCGCCATTAACGACGCTGCTCCATTTCGGAAGTCCACTGGCTGGCACGACAGTAAACGACCACCCCGGACGCGATCATGCCTTACGCACCGCACGGATGATCCGGCCCAGGTGTTCAGGATCAACATCGCCGCCAGCGCGCACCACCATATCGCCGATGACGATTTCCACCGTGCCGCCGCCCACCGCTTCAAAGCGCGTGAACTTCACAGGCTGGTTCGTTTTCTTTGTCAGGGGCGCAACCATCCCCCCGACGAAAGCGCCTGCCGGCCCACGCGTAGTGCTGGGAGGGATTCAGCCCCTCAGAACGCGCAACCGCCGACACATTGCCGCCTGGCAAGCACGCTTCGGCGAAAGTCATGCCTTCTCTTCCGCGGACCGATGGCGCGGCTTACGGCCCGACGGCACAGGCTCCGCCGTCAAAGTCACAAATGTTCGATGCTGATTCACACTGTCGCTCATAGGTTCTCCGCATGACTCATGCACAAAATGAGCCAGCGATGGCCCCGATACGTGGGATGTCCTGCCTGCTTACGTTGCAAGCGGGCGGGGTCCATATACATCCATCATGACCCGGCGCAGCCCGATATTTCCATTGAGAATTTGCAGTGGCAATCAACACCCTTGAGGCGTGAGCAGGCCGAGACGTTGTGACTCGGGAGAAACCGTCCTCGGAACAAATATGTTCCAGTTTGAGTTCGAGCGATAAGGAGGTGTTTGATGTCCGATACAAAAAAATCAGGGCCAAAGAAGGAAAGCCATGAGCCACAACCTGGGGAACACCCCGAAGTTCCGGACAATCCGGTGCCGCTCGGTCCTCCACCTTCGCCCAGACCTAAACCTGAACCGACGCCTGAGCCTCCAGACCTGCCCGGGGGATGAGGCGTAGGAAGCCGGCCACCGCCCGTTTCCTTTCAGCAGCGGAGATAGAACAATGGCCAACTCCTCGTCGTTTCGAACCGGAAAGCCGCCACCTCCACGAAAAGGGTCTCCAAGTCCGAAGCTCGGGGAAGAAGATTTCAAGCACCGCTATGCCCAGCAATTTCTTGATCCGGCCTTCGACGCATTGCGCGGCGACATCGACATGATCGCCGCCATCGCGTGGGAGGCATATTGCGCCTCACGCAAGAGTCCGTTTACGCGAAAGGCCGGACCGGAATTTGCGGACCCGGATTATGATCTGTCCACAGAGTGGCTGGCTGCCCGCGGCGCGGTTCTTAGTGCCCAAGCCAGATACCGGGACAAGGCGGTTGCGCCGCGTATCCTTCTCATAAACTGCTCTTCCCGCAGTGAGCACACCTGTCCGGGGGAGATATCGAAATCCTACCGGCTAGCCGAAATCGCCCAAAACGCCATCCAATCGGAGAAGGGCCTAGAAATAGATTTCCTCGACCTCTCGCGGCTAGCATCGGAATACGGGCGCCACATCCATCCCTGCAAGGCATGTTTTTCGACTGCCGCGCCACTCTGCCACTGGCCATGTTCCTGCTATCCGAACCATTCCCTTGGCCAGACGCAGGACTGGATGAATGAAATCTATCCACTGTGGGTCGCCGCCCATGGCGTCATGATCATAACGCCGGTAAACTGGTATCAGGTCTCGTCGCCATTGAAGCTCATGATGGATCGGCTCGTCTGCGCCGACGGCGGCAATCCCGATCCGACCCTCACTCAAGGCAAGGACGCTGCCAAGGCCAAAGCCGTCGAACTTGGCGGCTGGGACTATCCTCGTCATCTCGCCGGACGAATCTTCTCGGTCGTGGTTCATGGCGATGTCGAAGGTGCAGAAAACGTGCGGCGTTCAGTCTCCGACTGGTTGCGTTTCATGGGGCTGACACCGGCGGGCCAGCATGCGGAACTCGACCGCTATATTGGCTACTGGAAACCCTATGCGATCAGCCATGACGAACTCGACGCCGATGAGGCGATACAGGAAGAGGTGAGAAACGCCGCACGCTCGCTTGCCGATGCAGTGATGGAACAGCGGGCAGGACGATACACGCGTGCAGGTGCCACGCTCAAAGCGCCTCGACAAAAATGACGGTCAGTCAAAACTCCAGGCGATTAACGTAAACATCTTTTTTGCGTGGCGGCGCAAAGGTGTCAATTGGAACCGCTGCCGTCGGAGCAGTGCCTATTTTATCGAAGTGAGATAGGTCGCGACGTCTTCGATATCCTTCTCGCTCAGCTTGCCTGCCACTTTGGTCATGATATGCGCGTAGTCGGTGCCGCCACGGCGACTCTCGGCAAAGAGGCGTAATTGAGCTTCCAGATAAGCCCGTTTTTGGCCGACGATCTTCGGATAGGCCGGGTTCTTGCGCGACCCGCCATGGCATCCAAGGCAGGCTGGAACACTTTTGCCGGGCAAGCCTTGCTCGGCAATCTCCCTGCCTCGCGCGGCTGATACCGGATCGGCCCCCACTGGTTTTGCCGGCAAAGGCTGGCCGGCATAGTATCTTGCAAGCATGTCGAGGATGCTCGCGTCCGTCTGCGAAAGCGCAACCTCCATCATGCCGCTTGGTCGCTTGCCTTCTACATAGGCTCTCAGGCTGCCGATCAGATAGGCACTCGATTGCCCAGCAATGACCGGCACGGCCTCGTCGCGACCGATGCCGTCCCTGCCATGGCAGCGTGCGCAGCGGGCGATAGCTGCATCGAAAGCGGATGGCCTATCCCTAACCGATGGCTCTTCGACCAGCCGACGATAGCCTTCTGCATCGAGGGAAGGTAGCCTGCGAAGGAAGGCCACCATCCCCCAAATCTCGTCGGTTCGCTCCAGGGCTGGCCAGGCCGGCATGCCGGTATAACGCACGCCATGGCGAATGATGCGGAATAGCTGCGCATCAGTCCATTCGCCGACCTTGTGGACAAGGTACGGCGGAGGCGGGAGCATGGCGAGTGCGGCCGGGGAGGGGACCATACCGGGTGCTCCGTGGCAGAAGGCGCAGCCTGTGTCGAAATGAGCGGCGGCTGGCTGCAACAGCCCGGTCTTGCGCAGATCGGGAACGGTAATTCCGAAAGCATAAGTGCGAACCGATGAGCGCATGGCAAAATGCAGGAACCAGTTGGTAATCGGCCAATGGCCGGTGGACGCCGCGACGTTGAAGATGCCGAGCCATGCGACCAGGACCGCCGCAAAGGGCAGAGTTGCCAGTCCAGCCAGCACGAGGCTGCTGCGCGGCTTCATCTGTTGACTCCGGATCCATGCCGTACGGACGGGGCCGACAAAAGCCGCGCCAGCAGCGCTACACCGCCAGTCAGATAAGCCGCCGCTCCCATCAGCAGCATTGCCACCCCACCCAGTTGCTGGTCCTGAACGGCGTCGAGCTCAAAGCCCAGACAGGTCACGGAATCGAACCCGTAAAGTGGCCGCGGGGTCAGCGCCAGGAGCGCACCAAGCAGCGTCATGTGCAGGGATGTCAGCAGCAGGGCGAAGGCCCCGGCCGCACTTTGCCGGTCGCGCCCATGAAAGCCGTCACCGAGACAGGAAAGCCACAGGAGCACGCCGGCGGCCAGGAAGCTCGCCTGCTCGAGGACGGTCACCGCCAGCGACGCCTGCGCCATCGAACGGAGTGCCGGCGCGTGCCAGGCCCACACAACCAAAAGCTCGACCAACGAGGCGGGAATGGGTGTAAACAGGCCGGATTTGCCCGAGAAATTCCATCGCGATCCGACAAGCCCGATCGCGATCAGGGGTGCGGCGATGGTGACGACGCCCATATGGGCGAGCATATGCGCGAAAAAAGAGTCCCGATAGATGTCGAGCAGCGGCCCCAGCCAAATGAGACCAAGGAGGATGATCCCCGCCGTCAGCGCACTGCGCTTCATCGCCAGCACTCCGTCACGAAGAGCAGCGGCATGGCCACATAGATCACGGCAACGAAACTCAAGCCTGACAGCAACAGGGTCGCAAAGCCCTGGAAAAGTCTTCGATCATGCCCGGTTGGGTCATCGTGAGGGGGATCATGCGCACCGAACCCCCATTGCCGCCAGGCCAGCCAGGCCGACAGCACGATCATTGCAAGCGCGACGCTGGTAAAGGTGGCAATGGCGAGCCGCAGCATGTCGAAACCGAAGGCCAGTTGCTCCTGCTTGGCGCAGAAGACTGCGGCGCTGAGATAGCTGGCAAGAAAATGGACGGCCCACACCACCGGTGCCGTAAAGAGCGTCCAAAGCGACTCGATCTGTTTGGGCACGAACCTCATCGCTGCCTCATATCGCCAGCGGAAACAGACCAATCACGGCAAAGGTGACAACGGCCGTGATCGACAAAAAGTGCCAGTAAAGAACGACATTGCGCAGGTCCATGTCGTATTCATCGGTCAGACGGCCTGTCAGGCTGCGCGCGAGGCAATAGACCTGCATCATCAGGCCGACGGCCGCATGCGCGAGCATCCAGATTACCAGGATCCAGACGATTGCCGGATAGATGTGGGCAGTTGGAGCCATCGCATGGGACCAAGGTCCCATGAACCCCGCAGCCGAACCGCCCGCGGTAAGAAACAGCGCAGCCATCAACGATAGTCGCATCGCAAATGGCTGGCCCCTGTCATTCAATGTCCGCGCGGTAAGCAGGGCGAGCCAGGCGGCGAGGAATAAAGCGAGCGCCACCATCGGCCAGAAAGAACCCGGGCCTGCCAGCCCGGCGGTGAAGTCGTCATGGATGGTCCAGTAGAAAAAGTAGCCGAAGACCAGGCTGGCGAAGGCAGTACCATCGCCGACCATGGTGATGAACATTGCCCACCAGCCAACCGAAGAGGGACCGGAAACATAAAGCGGCAGAATGAGTCCCAGCCCGACATCCTTGCGAGGCTTTTCCGGAATCTCGGCCGTTCCGGTCCATAGCCAGTAAATGATCGCCGCACACGTCACGACGCCGCAAATGAGCGCGGTGATCCACCAATGGAAGGTCAGCGCGATGAACACCGCCCCCAACGACGCGGCCGAGACGATCGTCACATAAGACGTGCCGCCAACACGCAGGCATTGCAGCGGTTCGGCATCAAGCACGGAGGTGACCAGCGTTTCGCGGTAACCTTCCTGCGCGTCTGGCAGATAGAAGCGCCCTTCATTGATCTCGCTTGCGAGATTCTTCTGGTCCCAGAGAGGATAACGACTAGTGATGATAGGAATAGAGCGCACGCCCCAATTTTCTTCCGGCTCGCTGATCCATTCCAATGTGCCCGCGTTCCACGGATTGGTTTCGCCGCGCGGTGCGTGATGTTTCGGCCGCAGCACGTCGATCACCACCACCAGCACGCCAGCGGCGAAAATGAACGCGCCGACGGTGGAGATCAGGTTGAGCCAGTGCCAGCCGATATCAGCCGGATAGGTGAAGACCCTGCGCGGCATCCCCCGCAGGCCGGCCAGATGCATGGGAAAGAAGGCCACGTTGAAACCAATGAACATCTGCCAAAATGCGAGCCTACCGAGATGATCCGATAGTTTCCGGGCGTCGACTAGCGGGTAGTAGTAATAGATGCCGGCGATGACCGGAAACAGCATACCGCCTATCAGCACATAATGCAGATGCGCGACAATGAAGTAGGTGTCGTGCGCCTGCCAGTCGAATGGCGCCAGAGCAACCATGACGCCGGTGAGCCCGCCGATGACGAAAATGGCGATGCCGCCGGTGCCGAACAGCATCGGCACGGAGAGAATCACCTTTCCGGCAAGCATCGTTGCGATGAAGACAAATATCTGGACTCCGGTCGGGATCGCCACCGCTTCCGAAGCAGCCGAAAAGAAGGCGAGCGATATCTGCGGCAGGCCGGTGGTGAACATGTGGTGTACCCACAGCCCGAAGGAAAGGAAGCCGGTTCCGACCGCGGCGAGGACGATCCAGGAATAGCCGACGATCGGCCGCTGTGCGAAAGTCGGCACGATCATCGCCATCAGGGCGATCGCCGGCAGGAAGATGATGTAGACTTCGGGGTGTCCGAAGATCCAGAAGAGGTGCTGCCACAGCAGCGGATCGCCGCCCCGCTGGGCGTCGAAGAACGGCCAGTCGAACATGCGCTGCATTTCAAACAGCAGGTCACCAGCAATCAGCGGCGGAAAAGCAAACAGGATCATTCCTGCCACGATCAGCAGATACCAGGCAAAGAGCGGCATCATGTTGATGCGCATGCCTGGCGCCCGGCACTTCATGACGCCGACGATGATCTCGATTGCGGCCGCAATCGATGCGATCTCGATAAAAGATAGGCCAAGCAACCAGATGTCCGCACCGATGCCCGAAAAGTCCTTGTCGGTAGCAAGTGGTGGATACATGAACCAGCCGGAAGAGGGGGCTGCATTGAAGAAGATCGACCCGCAGACAAAAACGCCGCCGATCAGAAAGCTCCAGAAGCCGAAGGCCGAAAGTCGTGGAAACGGCAATTCGCGTGCACCGAGCATCGGCGGCAGCAGGAAGATTGCAATGGCTTCGAAGATCGGCACCGCAAACAGGAACATCATCACTGTGCCGTGCAGTGTGAAGGCCTGATTGAAGAGATCGGCGGAGAGGAAGTTGTTTTCAGGCAAGGCCAGTTGCATGCGCATCAGCAGGGCCAGCACGCCGGCAAACAGCATGAAGGCGAAGGCCGCCGATCCATACCAGAGTCCGATCTGGAAATTATTGACCGATGTCCAGTAGCGCCAGCCGGACGGATTGTCCCAAACGGCGCGCAGTCGTTCGGCCTGAGCCTGCCGTCCCTTAACTGAGGCGGTCTCAGGGCGGGTCATTTCAACCCTTTCAGATAGGCAGCTATGGTCTCGATGTCCTGGTGCGGGAGCATGCCGAAGGCAGGCATCTGTACACCAGGCTTGATCCTGTCCGGTTCGGTGATGAAGCGCGCGATCGTGGCTTCATTGTTGGGCAAGATTCCGGCCCCCAGTGTTCGGCGTGAGCCAACATGAGACAGGTCAGGGCCGATGACACCGGTTGCCTCGGTTCCTTTGATCGTATGGCAAGCACCACAGCCATTTGCCAGGAACGCGTCAGAACCAGCGGCCGCGACATTTTCCGAAGATTTCGCGCACCTGGAGAGCCATTTGCCGAAGGCCATAGGCTCCATCGCGACCACCGAAAACGCCATCAATGCATGCGAGGTGCCGCAATATTCCGCACATGGTCCACGGAATATGCCCGGCTTTGTCGCAAGCAATGAGAGACGATTGGTGCGCCCCGGAATCATGTCCATCTTGCCGCCGAGCGACGGAATCCAGAATGAATGAATGACGTCATTGCTCTTGAGCGTGAACTCCACCCGCTGCCCCACAGGCAGCCTGATTTCGTTGGCCGAGACCACCGCATCGCTCCCGTCGCCGGGGAAGTAGGTGACCCGCCACCAGAATTGTTCGCCCACGACTTCGATGCGCAATTGCGGTGCGTCGGCAAGAGCCGTCCATGGCCGGATTCCGGGCATGAGCCAGAAGGTGAAGCCAAGCAGAAGCGCCAGGACCGCTGAGGGAAAGATTGCTCCGCCCCATAGGATCAACAGGCCGGATGCACGCTCACTGTGGGGATTTTGGCGGGCTCGGCTGGCATACATCACAAGGGCGACCACGCCCAGCCAAATGATCGCGCCTCCGGAAAACATGAACCAGAAGAGGTTGAAGACACTGGCCGCTTCCTCACCGGCGGGTTCGAGCGCAGACTGGATGCCGGAACAGCCTGCCAGGCACGATGGAAGCAATGCAGGAACTGCAAAACCACCGAGTCGATGCGCGTTTCGGTGCCGCATGAAAGGTACAATGCCCCCGTCTACCGAGGCTCTGCAATCCGCCCGCATTATCGGCGGTTACTCATTGGGTAGGGCATAAGCGATGTTGAATCTCCCACCTTTGTTCCTGTGGAACTATGGCCGCCGGCCACAACAACCAGATACTGGCGTCCATCGGCTTTCTGATAGGTCATCGGCGTAGCATTGCCGCCTGCCGGCAGCCGATCACGCCAGAGTTCCTGCCCGTCCGTCACGTCAAAGGCGCGCATGGTAATCAAGCGTGCTACTGTGGAACGCCACCCGCCAGCGGTCGTGATCGGACCGCCGATGCTTGGCACGCCCATTTTGGAGGGCAGTGGCAAGGAAGAAAGGTCGTGCACGGTCCCGGTGCGGCGCTGCCAGATGACATTGCCAGTCTTCAAATTGGCAGCCGCGATATAGTTCCATGGCGGTGTTTGGCAGGGCAGACCGATCGGCGACCAGAACGGCCGCATCATCGCGGCATACGGCGTACCGAAATTCTCGTTGAAGCCCGGTTTTTCCTCCGACACGTAGCTGCTCGTGTCGTCTTCGCGCGAGATCAGCTTGACGACGAATGCCAAATGGACTGGGTTGGCTATGACCACCCCCAACGCTTGCGTCGAGCAAAACGAGGAAATACCTAAAACAACAGTCATTGGGTCTCCTCTATGTCGCTAAATGGAAGACGCGCATAAACGTTCCGACATCAGTGAACGGCATGAACATCCAGGGTTCGTATGTTCGCGCTTCGGAACAATGGGGTCAGGGGAGCGTTCACGGGAATCGAACGGGACTCATCACATGCGAGATGACGCAAAGAGCGAAAACTTGGGGCGGTGCCAGCCATGCGCCTGTTCGAGGTGATCACACGTACAGTATTCGCAATTGCAAGCATCGTGTTGATGCTTCTGGCGGCAGCATTGATCGTTTATGCCGGCGTTCAGGTGATAGTTGCGTATCGTCAGCCCGATCCTGAGGTTGGTTCCACCTTGCTGGAGGCTGTCGGCTACACGGTGATCGCCATCGCCGTGTTCGACGTCGGCAAATATTTGCTGGAAGAAGAGTCCTTCCGCACCCGCGAAATGCGCCAAGCTGGCGAGGCAAGACGCAGCATGACCAAATTCGTCACGACCATCGCCGTGGCAATCTTTCTTGAATCGCTGGTCACAGTGTTTGAGGCCAGCAAAGCCGACATAAGCACCATGATCTATCCGACCTTTCTCCTTCTGGGTGGGGTCGCGCTTCTGGTTGGCCTTGGCGTCTATCAACGCTTGAGTCTGACAGTTGAAAACGAGGTGGTCAGCACAGGTGAAAAGGACAAAAAAACAGCCCGCATGCGTAAAAGCAACGGCTGATGACCGGACGGAGAAATTAGCCCGGTGCCCGCGGTTCAGTGGATCGCGGGTGCCCATTGCCCCATCCACGTCAAAAATCGCGTTGGCTAAACTGGGCGTTTGATACACTCGACCTTTTTGCCTGTCGCAGGCGGGCTACTAGCGCTGGTTATCAAGGGCCCGAAGCTATCTCTTGAATGTCCGCAGGTCTAAACCCACACAGGAGGTGGCGAAGCCGTGCGGGGCAATGCTGCCCTCCGCATCTATTTGGTGCCGCATCTACTGGCGAGTTCCGGAAGAGCTGGCCGAGACAAAGGTCATCCTGAGTGCCCGATTGTCGGTCAAAGATCGACCAACCGCAAGCACGTCGCCTAGAATAGCAAACCGGTGAGATCTGGCGATTTACCGTTTCGACTTTGCCGCCCATGGGACGCCGGTGTTGGGGCGGTTGGTTAGCTGTTGACGTAAGGCCCGCTGGTCAACGATGATCACCCTGGCACGCGCTTTGGCTTTGCTGCAAGGAGGCTAGGCCGTGTGGACGAATTTGATCAAGCATAGTCCGGCGGCGAAGCTTACGATGGAGCGGAAGTTCCGTGCGGTCTTTTCGCAGCGCAGGGCGACGCGTTTGAAGCGCTTGAGCCGGC
>NZ_RKST01000062.1 GCF_003934165.1 Borborobacter arsenicus
ACCTTGCTTCCTCTGCAATTGCTTAACCCATCCTAGCGCCCGGGCCATCGCAGCTGTTTGCGCAGGATCAAGTCAAGCTGCGGCGCTGGAAAGATTATGATTCCGTCAGCGTCGGAACCGGACGCCGAGCAATTCAAGCCTGGTGTGGACTCCTGACAGAGACAGAGATCGGTCTCGAACGAGCAGATCATGCCGGCTTTCGGGGCGGAGCAGTGCAGCACCAGATCGCGAGCGCGTCGCTTCGTCGCTTGCCGCGGCACCCGTCGACTTCAGCAAAATATTGATGTTGGCCCGCTCAATGCGATTTTCGGTGACCCAGCGGATATCAATGATCTAACTAGCGATCAATCAGCTCAACTCGACTTCGGAAGAACCGCCTTGAGATACCTCCCGATCAGCAACGCGGCCGGATAGGAAATCGCTTCTTCGGTTAGGGCATGCGCGATCAGCCGCTCGGCAAACCGCGCATATTCCGGCTTATCTTCGGCATTCGCTGCTTCTGCCAGGCGTTCCAGCGCTGCAACGATCTTCTCATGCTCGGCGAGCATGGTCGGTAGTTCGGCCTCGAGCCTGTCGGTCAGTTTAAGCGCCTCGACCATTCCGGATTCAATCGTGCCTGTCGACAAAGCCCGTAGCAAGCCCAACGGTGGCAGCGCGTATTCTTCCTCCTTGAGGAAATGGGGATGCATCACCTCGGCCACCGCTTTCGCCGCCTCCCCCGTACGCCCACCAGATTTCATGGCGTGCGCCAGTTCGCCGTGAAGTTCCTCGTGCTCAACCTTGAGCACGGACGGGGTTTCCATTTCCACGATCCTATCTTTTCTGGAGCCAATTCCAATCTAGCGCGGATTGTCGTCGGTTTGGCCGCGCCAGAAGGATTGAACCTCTTCCATCGCGACTTGGCCGTCGCCGTTTGTGTCGACAGCACGAAAAATCCGGGCGTGGAAATCTTGAACTTCCTGCAGCGACAGCGTGCCATCGCCGTCGGCATCCACGATGGCAAACATCACGCGCACAGGAGCGCCCCGCATCATGCGGCCTTGCCATCCCATGCGCGCGCCCATGTGGTCACGGCGCGTCCAGCGTCCGTCGTCATCATCGTCGTCGCGCTCAGCATCATTTGCGCTCGTTCCGGCCTCTCGCTGCTGGCGCATCATCTCCTGCATCATCTCACGCATCATCGCCCGCATGCCCTCTGGACCGGGAGCTGTTTGTTCGGCCTGGCTGCTCCCCTGCCCCGACGAAGAGCCGTCGGTTTGTGCCCAGGCTGCTGAGACCGCTATCGCAAGAGCGCATGCCCCTGTGAGGCCCACAAGCTTCAACCACCGTGCCATGCCACATCCTCCTTCTTGCCGTGCGATGATGGTAATCTATACCGCCGCCCGCTCGAGGCGTTTGATCTCCGTCAACTTTCACTCCTGGCGGGAGCAAAGATCACTGCAGATGGCCCGATTTGACACGCGTCAAAGCGCCTGAACACACGGCGTGAACAATTGCACCAACATGGGAGCGCGGAAATGGTGAAGCGTTGGGCAAGTGTCGCAATGTTGTGCGTATGCGTCCTGCATGTCGGGACGCCGTTCGCCCAGGAGCAGTCATATGGGGAGGCGGAGTATCTGAATTCGTGCGCCGCCTGTCACGGCCTTTATGGAAGAGGCGATGGTCCACTGGCCGAGGTTCTGACGAAGCGGCCAGCCGATCTGACCGTTCTGGAGATGCAAAACGGCGGTGAATTTCCCTACTATCTGGTTTTTGCAACCATCGATGGTCGTTCAATGACGCCTAGTCACGGTGCCCGCGAAATGCCCGTCTGGGGCCAGCAGTTCCTGGAAGACGACTCCAAAGCCTACGGTCCAATTGGCGGTGAGGCCGTCACGCAGGAACGCATTCACGCGCTGACGAACTACATTGCGACGCTCCAGAGATAGCACAGACGGCCTTCGCCCATCACAAGCGTCTCGTTTGCATCTGGTCGTCTTGCCGACCCAATGTCCAAACCTCTGGGGATCGCCATTAGCTACGATGGCTTCGTTCGTCCAACTCCATCTAGCCTACATGCGTCATCTGGCGGTATGGGTGAGGTGGCAAACGGCCAACACAAGGTGAAGCTCATGGAATGACCTTGAGTGGTTTCCTTGGTCCCCCACCCCGCAAACTTAAACGTCCTTGGACTACAAGCTATAGCACCTATTGGAAGGAATAGCGGAGCCGCCGAGACGACGGCGCGCAGCTTTTCGCTGCAGGCGCGCACCGGTCGAGGTGGCCATAGCCAGTCAAGGTTTCTGTGGAATGTGAATGTTCACAACCCATTCCGGAGAGACCGACCATGACCGTTGCAGATTCTACACCCGCCGATGCCGTCCTGGTAGCGATCGACATTGCCAAGGTGCGCAATGAGGTCCTGATCGAAGCGTCAGGGCAAAAGCGCCGCCGTCGGCTTTCGGTCCTCAACAGCCGTGCTGAGCACGACCGGCTGATCGATGTTCTGCGGGCGTATAGCCGATCCGTGGTCTGCGCCTTTGAGGCGACGGGGAACTATCACCGACCCATTGCCTGGCGTCTGGCTGAGGCCGGTTTTGAGGTGCAGCTGGTGTCGTCGCTGGCGCTCGCCCGGACCCCGGAGGCCTTACACAACAGCTGGGACAAGAACGATCCCAAGGATGCGCAGGTGATCCTGCAAATGCTGAGGATTCGGACGACGCAGGTCTACCACGATCCCTGCTGCGCGCCGGCATCAACGACGTGCAGGAACTGTCGAAGACGCATGAGGCGATCGCCAAGGCCAAGACCGAGATCCCGCACCGCGTCCTGACGCATTACCTGCCGCTGTATTTTCCCGAGATCGAGCGCTTTCGTGGAAACAGCCGCAGCGATTGGTTCTATGCCTTTCTCGATGCCTTTCTGACGCCGGCAAGCATCACGGCGCTGACGAAGGAGGAATTCGTCACAGCAGCCTGGGATGTCGTCGGCCGCAAGGTCAGCAAGACACAGATTCTCATGGATATTTACCAGACGGCGCGTACATCGATCGGACTGCCGTTGCCGCCCAACGCGCCTGCCATTCGCATGTTGCGGATGGTTGTTGCCGAAGCACGCAGCCTGATCTGGCAACGCAACGCGATCGAAGCCCAGGCCGACGAACTGCTGCGGCACAGCCAGGATTATCAGCTCCTGCGGCAAATCCCCGGCATCGGGCCGATCAATGCACTGACGATCATCGCCGAAGCTGGAGACCAGAAGGCAGAGGTGTCGCACGAGACGGCACATGGCACGCTGCGCCCGCCAATTGTGTAATATCAAAGGTAAGGCGACCCCAACCATAAGATTCGGTCGATCAAGCGGGCGAGGAACGGCCGCGATCGAAGGCCTGCGAGTGTCACAGGCACCGCTGACGAGACCCGGGATCCGATCCGCGCGTGGATTCTGCCCGCGAAGTCTATATCCATCACTTCGATATCGATTTCGAAGTTCAGCCTCAAAGACCGTGGGTCGAGATTGGAGGAGCCGATAAAGGCCCATGTACTATCGATCGAGAGTAGCTTGGAGTGATCGAATGGGCCCTTTGCTCGCCAGACCCGGCAATAGTTCTTCAAAACCTGATCGAACTGGGCGGTCATCGCACGATCCACAAGAACCAGATTGCTCTCGCTGGGAACTACGATATCGATCTCGACGCCGCGGCGGGCCGCCGTCGTCAGCGCGCTAATCAATTCACGATCCGGCAGGAAATAGGGTGACATTATGCGGATCGATCTGCGCGCGACGGAAAAGGCTCCCATCAGAAGTTTGTGGTTCGTCTCGATGCTCGCATCGGGCCCGGTTGCTACGGCTCGCATAAGGATGGGCGCGTCGGATTCGCCCGGAGGCACCTCAATGCGCCAGGCTTCGCCGCCCAGCCTCTCGCCCGTTGTGAAACGCCAATCTTCAGCCGCGATGGCCTGGAGGTCGGCGATGACCGGTCCGCTCACGCGAAAATGCGTGTCGCAGGAACTATCGAGGCCGGAAAACTCGGCGGTGAACTGCTTGCGGATATTCATTCCCCCGACGAAAGCTACAGCACCGTCCGCCACCAGAATTTTCCGGTGCGTTCTGAGATTGGCATAGGGAAGACGCAACCCCATGATGATGTTGCCGTTGAACACGTCCGTCGCAACGCCCTCGTCGCGCAAATAGCCGACAATGCTGGGAACCGAATATCGCGCGCCGACCGCATCGATCAGCACACGGACATCGACGCCGCGCCGGACCGCACCGATCAGCGACTCAGCGATGCGCAGGCCGATCGGATCCCGGTCGAAGATATAGGTTTCGAGGATCACGCTGCGTCGAGCGCCATCGATCGCCGCGGCCATGGCGGCATATGCCTCGTCGCCGGTTCCCAGAACGTCTATCGAGTTGCCCGTCGTCATGAGGTGACGCGTGACCCTGTCGCCGACGGTCTTGAGAGCGGCAAACCGCTTCCCGAACTTTTCAGCAACGAGTTCGCTGGTCGTATCGAAGCGAGGGTGCGTCAGCAGGTCACCGTCCAGAGGTGCTCGCCCCGAGGCGATCGAGGCGCGTCGAATGCGGTTTATGCCCGCGATCGCGTAGATCAAGGGGCCGACCACCGGCGATAGAACAATGACGCCAACCCATCCGATGGCTGAACGGACCTCATCCTTCGTCATGGCCGCATGAACGATCGCGACGATAGCCAATGGCAGGGACACCGCGGCAAGGAGTTGGGGCCAATAGGCCAGGAAAAGGTTCGACATGAGAAGCAGGCACCCGAGTGACAATGCACCAGCGGTTGAAACGTCGAGAGCATACTCCATTGAAAAGTACGGTGATCCCGCCATTGATCTTGCGGCAGTTCCTGGCATGGTGGAGATGCCAGGATGCACAATCGTCGCTCACTTCCTAAATATCGCACCCATCGGACAAGCCCTCATTGCGCCAAATCAACGCCCGGCGCCGCTCTCTCGCTTATTCTCCTGCCATAGCAGAACAGGAGACCTCCCATGGACGCCACCCTCCACGCCAAGATCCTCAAGCTGCTTGACGAACATCGCATCCTTACGCTCGCCACCTTGCGCCCCGACGGCTGGCCACAGGCCACCACTGTCGGTTATGTTAGTCAGGGGCTGACCCTGTGGTTCATGACTGGCAAGGACACGCAAAAGGCGCGGAACCTGGCGCGCGACAACCGCGTCTCGCTGACCGTGGACCACGATACAATGCAGCCTGATGCCATCACCGGCCTATCAATGGCGGCACGCGCCTTTCCCGTTACCGACGAGGCGACAATACGCAAGATACTGTTTGCCGAGCTGCCGAAGAAATATCCCGAATACGGGCCAATGATGACCGGCCTCGACATGTCCGGCGTCGCGGTCTTCGAGCTTCGGCCCGAAGTGATTTCGGTGCTCGACTACTCGAAGGGGTTTGCTCACACCGACGAAGTTAAGGTCAGCGCGGCTGATCGCGCAGCGGCGTGACATTTGCCGCCCGCATGCTCTCGGGTCCGGAGGCAAAAATTGAAGATTTCGTTCCATGGCGCGGCTCGGGGAGTGACAGGTTCCTGCCATCTGGTCGAATGCGCCGGCCGCCGCATCCTGATCGATTGCGGCCTTTTCCAGGGCAAGCATGAACTCGGCGAGGAAAATGACCGTCCCTTCGGCTTCGATCCAGCAGCCGTCGACTGGCTCCTCCTCACTCATGCCCATCTTGATCACTGCGGGCGAATGCCCTTATTGCGGAAACGCGGCTTCACGGGCGAGATAATCGCCACCTCCGCTACGAGGGATCTGACGCGCCTGGTGCTGCTCGACGCTGCAAATCTGCAGGAAGAGGAGGCTCGGAGATGGCATCGCCGAGCGGCACGCAGCGGAAGTGCGGGAAACTTGCGACCGCTCTATTCGGTGCTCGACGCGCTTGACTGTATGGAGCAGTTCGGCAGGACTGCGCATTACGGCAAGGCGATCCGGCTCGCCGAAGGGATTGTCGCCACATTCTTCGATGCAGGTCACATCCTCGGTTCGGCCAGCATCCTTCTCGAACTGTCCGAAGGTGGGAGTTCCCGCAGGCTCGTCCTGTCCGGCGACATCGGAAATGCCGGTCGCCCCCTGATTTCCGATCCTACCGCCCCACCCGGGGCGGACGCGGTGGTCATGGAATCGACCTATGGCGATCGGCCGCACCGCCCGCTCCCGGCATCGGTCGCGGAACTGGAGCAGACGGTGCGGGATGCCTTCGATCGTGGCGGCAATGTCGTTATTCCGGTATTCGCACTGGAAAGAACCCAGGAACTGCTCTTCCACCTGCGCCAGGCAATCGTCAGCCGCAGGTTGCCCGGTCTGACGCAAGTCTTTCTCGATTCCCCCATGGCGATAGCGGCGACGGAGCTTTTCAGGCGTAACGCCGAATTTCTCAGGCCCGAGATCGCCTCCGGGTTCGCAAGTGGTCATGATTTTCTGGATTTCCGGGGACTGCACTTCACGCGCGATCGGGAGGAATCGGCGTCGATCAACCGCATCCGCAGTGGCGCCATCATTATGGCCGGTTCGGGCATGTGTACCGGCGGGCGGGTTCTCCATCATCTGAAGCACAACCTCTGGCGGCCCGAGTCCGCAATCGTCTTCGTCGGCTACGCGTCGGAAGGGACACTGGGCCGGCGCATAATCGACGGTGCGCGGGAAGTCTCCTTGCTCGGCGAAAGCGTCACCGTCCGCGCCACCATTCATACCATCAACGGGTTTTCTGCCCATGCCGCCCAGCCGGAACTGGTCCAGTGGCACCGCCATACGAAGGCTGCACGAACCTTTCTGGTGCATGGCGAAACCCTCGCCATGACAGCGCTGTCGAGGCGGCTCCATAATTCGGACGTCATCATGCCATCGTTGAACGAATCCTTCACACTGTAAGCACCGAGCGTGTAAAGGGCACAGAAGTCCTATGATTGCCCATAACTACACAACCATTGTCGAATTGAGCGCTGGATTGAACGAAGCCGCTGACGCGGCATTTAGCGGGTAGGTTTGCGTGTGAGGCTTCTGTTCTTGAGGATTACTGCTGTTGAAGCGCAATGTTAAGAACAGGGGTAATGAGATGCCCGAGTCGCCAGCGCGTGATTGAGAGACATGACGACCCGCAATCTGTCGCCGGCCGCGCAACGATCCTACGTGCACGCGGTGGCGAAGTTCTCCCGCCATTTCGGCCGGTCCTCTGACCGGCTCGGCCTGGAAGATATCCCGCCTTCCAGCTGCATCTTGTCTCGGCCGGGATTTCGTGGCCTGCGTTGAACCAGACGGTGTGTGCGCTACGGTTCTTTTACGGCGTTACGTTGGGCCATGCCGAGATTCCGGAGCGGATCGCCGGTTCGTCGAAACGCGACATGTCGTCGATTGCCGCGTTCATCGCCAGCGCGATGGTTACATCGACACCGGGAATGGTCATCAACCGCTTCATACCTTCATCATCCAGAGCCGAGCGGGCAAGATCGCGTTCGATTACCTGGAGGTCTTCGCCCAGCCGGTCGAACTCGCGTAAATGCCGATCGATCGCCAGGCGCTCGTCCTCCGGCACGATCTGTTCGTTCAGCCACGATCTGCCTTGGCGCCGCACAGATCGGCATGCGGGCAGGACGGGATCAGGTGGCTATGAAGGATCGCCTGGATGACGTTCTTCAGTTGGGTCCTCTGCCGGACGATCTGATTGCGCCGCGTCACCTGCCGGCGCAGAGCTTGCGGCTCATCCGCCCAGACTTCCGGCAGGAAACCACTGGCATCGAGCTGCGGCGTCGATCGTATCCGTCTTGATCTTGGCATGAGCTATGATGCGCACCTGCTTCGGGTTGGCGATCACCACTTTCTTCACATGCGGAGCGACAACTGCCGCCGCCGAGCTTGCGTTGCCGGCGGCCTCGATCACCACGACGTCATCCGGCGACAGCTTCGCGGCGAACGCCCCCAGCAAATCGCATCGCATGTCGACACGACCCAGCCACCTGAGCTTGCCGTTCTCCCAAGCCACCGTCTCGGCAAAGGCACGATGGATATCCAGTCCGATGATACGCATGCCTGTTCTCTCCTTCTTGGCTCGGTCAAGGACGGGAGCTGGCGGGCAAAACGCGAGGGGCGGCCATGTAACGAGCTCGGGCTCTCAGCCCACAGTCTAAAGACGGCCTGCCCGCACCTTCGCTCCCGGTGCCCCACGTCCCGGATGGGCTCACCATAAGGCCGTTCCGGAAGAAGAACAGCAGGACGAAAAGGCACCGCACATCACATACCGGATAATGGGCAGGTGGAACGAATGAACCGGGCCATCAAGGAAGCCACCGTCAAGCGGAAGGCGAACCGATGAACGTCGTCGAAGGAGTTGGAAACGATGGTCGCCAGGATTTCGAAGCCATGCGAACGTGCCATCTGCAGCTGGCGTGGCTTATCTTCGGCCATCAGTATTGCGCTTGGGGGGCTGAGCCAGCGGACATCGAGGAACAGGTAAATCGATTTCAGCAGGGACAGCCACTCGTCTCGGCGGTAGTGCGCTACTGGTCCTCGCCAACGAGGTGGGCGTGTGGCATTTCCGGGCGCGCCGAAAGTAGGCCGACCTGACCTCTCCCAGTCTAACTACGCAATCGTGGTGGTGCAGGTCGAACGCGCCTCTCTCGATCGATACGGATACTTGGAAGCGGGGGATTGTCTCGGTGTTGAGGCGGAAAAAGACAGTCCGTTCCTCTTCAACTCCCTGACAATGTAGTCATTTGTGAGGTCTTTACGGTTTGTGACGATCAGGCAATCCATCGATGCCGCTGGGTCACCAGAGCCCATAACCTCTAGGATTCGTGTCGTCGCTTTCAAGCTGCGCGGCGGTCTTGGTCATCAACTCGGCGAGGTACCGGCGGGCAAATCGTCGTCAGGCACGGCGTTCGTTGCCGTCCGGCGGGTCATATCACGAAACGCCGGAAGCGTGTCGTCACTTTCGTTCTCGACTTTGGTTTTCGTGGTCAGTTCGGCGCTCTCCGGCGACAAAATCGGAATGATCCACGTTGCTGAATGCTCTATGTTACAGGAGGTCGCTTCAGCTAGCTTTGGCGTGTGGGCGTGGCGACTGCGGAAGATATGCGTCGAAGGCGGCCGCCACGGAGCGGACGACGAAACGATGCTTCGCGTTGACGCGCACGACGCCCCTTTTGAGT
>NZ_RKST01000063.1 GCF_003934165.1 Borborobacter arsenicus
TCGAAGTTCTTGCTATCAGACATATGTGCGCTCACAGGAGCCTCCCAGGACAAATCACCCTGGAGACTCCCAGATCAGCGAACCAGCCGCTACGTGGGGTGACCTACGCGCTTACTTTCATCCAGATGGATCCTCATGATCATCAGCCTCACATTGCCGGCCGGAGGTAGTTCCCAAATGTCGAGCGATCTATGAAGCTTGATATGCTTCGTCAGAAGTAGCCTCAGTTCGGATTCGACTTGGCTTCCCGCCTCAAAACAGTGAATGAGCAACAGCGCGCGTTAAAAGCTGGGCTCTAGCCCAAGCTCGCGAACTTCTGAGAGAAGCCGCTCAGTCATGTTCATGTCATCGAAGGTGAGATCGGCGGAAGACGTGGTGCCCTCCTTAGGTCAGGGCCAGGGCACGATGGCCGCCCTCATCGGCAGCGCCCGTATAAGAAGCTGCCGATAGATGAACGCTAGGCCTTTCCAATGAAGAAAGCAAATCGAGCATTCCTTATTCGTCACCACTTACAAGCACGCGTCTCGGCAGGCCATGAAATAGCTCCCGATACGCCGCGCTATTTTTCCGGCGCGCCGGAACAGAGTGGGCTCAGTTTTGTTGGTGCGACGAAAGGATACCGAGATGTTTGATGCATCCGACATTGAAGGCCACCTAAGACATGTCTGGGATACGTTGCGGCAGCTAAGACGTGAAATAGCTACGACGGCGCAAAATGACGATTTGAAAGCGATCGATGCGCTTGTCGGTGTGGCTGAGGATGAAGCCGTGCGAGCGCTGCAGAAGATAAAAACACTCATGACGTGACCACATGTCGTTCATCACTCCGCATCTACCAGGTCACCGCTAACGAATAGCTTTGTGGCCTCGCCAGAGGAGTTCGCGGCTCATCACACAGGATTGGCGTGGGTGAAATTGAGCAGCGTACCTTGGAGGCTCGATGACGGACCGGCTACAGGACCGGATCGAGGCACCCCTCGTGGGTTCATGTCCGTTCAGGCTTTTCGCTTACGGAAATCGGCGGCAGTCAGGATATAAGTGGTTCGGCGTCCGCGTCCATAGGATGCGCGGGCAACGTCGTGAATAGATCCCCGGGCTGCGTCGAACGCCGCGAGGCATTCTGCTTCCAGCGCCTCTGCCCCGACCGTCTTTCTATCCAATGTCGTGAGAGCGGGGGCCTCTACCAGAAACCGCACTTCGAACGTGCCATCATAGCCGATAAACCGGACCGCGTTTCTTGCTTCATCGAAACTTCGGCTTCGATTGGGAAAATCGAGCGTCATGACGGGTCCATCGCTCTCAAACGATCTTTTACCTTAAGCGTCTGCGGCTTGCTGTGTTTCATCGGCCGTCGTTCATTATGAAGATTGAGCGACAACATGCCCTCTGTCGCGTCCGACCGGCTCAGGCCGGTCATCGGGTTGCCGCTTCTGCTCGCCGGCACACCACTGAAGACATGATAAACAGTCCAGGAGCGATTGGCCTCGACACGCCTTCCATACTGTTGGGTGACAATGCCGGGGCCGGGCGCGCCACCCTCATTCTCCCAGACCCCGATCGCGAGGCTCTCCCAATCACGGTGAGTATCACTGGTCATGTTGCGGTCTCCTTTCAGCGGCCGACGGCGTCAACAATTCCCGTGTAAAGCATTTGGCCGGTCATATCGGTGATCATCATCCCATCCGGGCGCTGTGGCATGCTGAGAGTAACGGACAGTGATCGCGCGACCTCGATGGCGTCCTTCCGATCAATTGCGTCACTCATCGCCCTGCCAACGGTGGCATGAGCGTCGTCCTTGACCCGCGTGCGGTAGAACTCGATCATGATCTTCATTGATCCTCTCCCTTGTGAAGCCGGGCATCAATTCATGCCTTTGCCGCGTGGGGCATTGGAATTTGCGGGAAGCTTGATGGCGTTGCCGAAAGAGCTTTCAGCCTTTGGCGAAGCTTTTTCCTGCTTCGGTTTTCGAATTTCCCGATTGCTGCGTTTCTGTCCCTTGGCCATTGCGGAACGTCCTTTCGATAAGAGTGAGATTGTCTCCGGGCTGCAAGTCGCGGACCGGCTCGAGACTGTCTTGCGTTGCTACCCGTTCATGACGTTCGTCGTCATTGCGAATGCGGTATTGGGGCGAGCCCGCATTGGGCGGCATCGTGCCGGTGACATGGTAGATTTCCGTGTTCGTGCTCGGATACATCCCGAAATTGCGTTTCAGGCGAACAGTCTGGCCCACCGCAAATAGATGAGGTGCGGGATCGTGTCGTATTGGACGGACATTTCGATGGATGAGGGTTGCCATGCTCATGATCGCCTTTGATCCTGTTCCAATGCCGCCTGGAGAAAGGCTGGATCGACCGGCACCATTTGCTGTTTCGAGCCCCGTGTGGAGATCGATGGCAGATGGATGAAGCTGGCTGTTCGATGCCATGCCAGATGAGACGTCCCGTCGATAAGCTCTTCGTCATGGTTTACAAGATACTCTCCCGGAGGTTGGGGAGCATCAAAACCCGGCAGCGAGAACGCCGACAGGAAGCGGACGACCTTTTGTGTGGTGCGATTGGTCATTGTCGTTCTCCTTCGCGAAAGCGCGCCATGCACCTTCTGCTTTGTTCCATCCGAACCAGAAATGATGCCCATGCTGCCACTACATCCGTGGCCAGCACTCCTTTCATTCCAAAGGTTCGCATGGTGCGATATGCGCGCCGGCTGGCGTCGAACATTCGCTATCGATAATTCAGAGGTGAATGGCGGGTCGAAGGTCTCTAACACCGCGAAAGCCAAGACGGCCAAATCAACGAGTTTTATATATACGCCTCATCTGAGGAAAAGACAAGGAATTTACGTTGCTGTTCTTTAATTATCGTTCGAATGGATAAGATGAAGTATATTTCAATGAGACAAGAATCTCAAAATGATCCGAGTTATTTCGGCAGACATTTTGAGAGTATAAAGATTATATTCGGTACTCCACTTAGGGACCAAGAATAAGGGAAGACACTCCTATCATTCGAGTGCCAACGGGCGTATACCAGTCGTGCGGTCGCCCTATGCGCCGGCCCCAGAAAGAACACTCATGAAATTCCGGCCCCTCCACGACCGCGCCGTCATCCGGCGGGCTGAAAGTGATTTGAAGTCCAAGGGCGGTATCATCATCCCCAATACCGCCAAGGCGAAGATCTCCTGACCATGAAGAAGAGCGACATCATGCAACATGCGGCGGCCAAGAAGGTCGCCTGATCGCCGAGCCTGCAATCTCAGAACCGAACTGGACGGGAAAAAATGTCTGCCAAGGAAATCAGGTTCTCCATCGACGCGCGCGACCGCATGCTTCGCGGCGTGGAACTGCTCAACGACGCCGTCAAGGTAACGCTCGGGCCCAAGGGCCGTAATGTCGTCATCGACAAGGCCTATGGCGCGCCGCGCATTACCAAGGATGGCGTCGCGGTTGCCAAGGAAATCGAACTGGAAGACAAGTTCGAGAACATGGGCGCACAAATGGTGCGCGAGGTCGCCTCCAAGACAAATGACCTGGCCGGTGACGGCACCACGACCGCCACGGTTCTTGCCGCTGCCATCCTTCGCGAGGGTGCCAAACTGGTGGCGGCGGGGATGAATCCGATGGACCTCAAGCGCGGAATCGACCTTGCCGTGACTGCTGTCGTCAAGGACATCCAGGCCCGAGCCAAGAAGGTCAAATCATCGGATGAGATCGCACAGGTCGGTACGATTGCCGCCAATGGAGACGTGTCCGTCGGCGAGATGATCGCCAAGGCAATGGACAAGGTCGGAACTGAAGGCGTGATCACGGTCGAGGAGGCCAAGACCGCTGAAACCGAACTCGATGTCGTGGAAGGCATGCAGTTCGATCGCGGCTATCTATCTCCGTATTTCGTGACCAATGCCGAGAAGATGCGCGTGGAGATGGAGGAGCCGTACATCCTCATCCATGAAAAGAAACTGGGGAACCTGCAGGCGATGCTGCCGATCCTTGAAGCGGTGGTCCAAAGCGGCAAGCCGCTGCTGATTATCTCGGAAGATGTCGAGGGTGAGGCGCTGGCGACGCTTGTCGTCAACAAGATTCGCGGCGGCCTGAAGGTGGCAGCAGTCAAGGCCCCCGGCTTCGGCGACCGCCGCAAGGCTATGCTGGAAGACATCGCCATCCTCACCGGCGGCCAGATCATCTCGGAGGATCTCGGCATCGAATTGAAAAATGTCACCCTTGAGATGCTCGGTCGAGCCAAGCGTGTATTGATCGAAAAGGACACGACCACCTTAATCGATGGCACTGGCGACAAGGCCGACATTGGGGCGCGTATAAAGCAGATCAAGCTGCAGATCGAGGAAGCCACGTCGGACTATGACAGGGAGAAGCTGCAGGAACGTCTGGCTAAGCTCGCTGGTGGCGTCGCGGTAATCCGGGTCGGTGGCGCGACCGAGACAGAGGTCAAGGAAAAGAAGGATCGCATCGATGATGCGTTGAATGCGACACGCGCCGCAGTTGAGGAAGGCATCGTGCCAGGCGGTGGTGTTGCACTTCTCCGGGCCAAGGCGGCTTTGGTTGGGCTGACTGGAGTGAATGCCGACGAGACGGCAGGCATTTCCATTGTGCTTCGAGCACTCGAGGCACCGATCCGGCAGATAGTCGAGAACTCTGGCGCCGAAGGCTCGATCATCGTCGGCAAACTGATGGAAGACACGAACCCCAATCGAGGCTTCGATGCCCAGACCGAGATCTATGTCGACATGATCGAGGCGGGCATCGTCGATCCGGCCAAGGTGGTGCGAACGGCCTTGCAGGATGCAGGGTCGATTGCCGCCCTCCTCATAACAGCGGAAGCCATGATAGCCGATATCCCCGCCAAGGCCGCGCCTGTCAATTGATGGAACCCGCTTGCCGCGTGATCATAGCAGTCGGTTATCCTCTACGAGCTGCCTTATGCGACGCAGGGTTCCATCGCAGTCAGATTCGCGCCGGCGTGCGTATTCCAGGCGCTCATGCGATTGGGGTCTGCTGGCAGCAGCCCGGTCGCGCGAAGGAAACCGCGCTGGTTTCGCTGATGAGATAGGGGATAGGGGCGGTTCCATGTGGGCTTCCTCCAGGCTGTCTTCATCCACCAATCCATCGTGGCGTTCGCCATCGCTGCGCACGCGACATTGGGTGGTCTCGGGTAACAGGGCTGTGATGTGGGGGGCCGCTTGCGGAGTGTTTGAGCTATACCAGTTGCTCTTGAAGAAGGCTTTCTGACCAACAGTGAAGCGACGTAATGACATTATTGTTCCTTATTCGCGCACCAACTCACGCGGTATTGTTGTTCGAGATCCTGCTTAAGTGCGGCTTCAAGCTCATCGGCGTCGATTTCGACCAACTCGGTAGTCGCACACTCAGAGAGGGCGGGAAGATGGATGAACGTTGCGATCCGGCGATATGCGAGCCATGTCATCCCTTCAATGAGATGCTCGACCTGATCTATCGCATATTCGCCGGGCGGCAAAAGTTCATCGATTCCCCTCAGCGCAAATGGTGCTGAAAACTGCACGATGGATACCCTGGTATGCATAAGCATTGGCTGTCCTCGCAAAACCCAAGCAGTACCGGTCGGAGGCAAATCTACTCAATGGAGCGGTCCGGCTCCCGCCCGGCCCACATGTCGGCAAGACGCAAATACCATCGATGATCTGGAGCGTTTGGCGGTCGAGAACCTCTGACGCCACGAGAAGCCATCAGGCCCAAAAGAGCGATGCAAACCTCCTGGGCGCCGATTGAGTTTTATTTGAGGCCGGCCTGGTTGGTGGCAGCCGATAATGAATTTATAAAGGACCGGAGCCGGCGGTGTGAGCACGGATTGCAATTTCCGGAATGCTAGGCGGCGGCCTGCGCTTCCCCGAACGAGACCAGTCGTTTTGCCTGTTCGTCCCATAGCGCCAGCTTGACGCAGCGCAGGCTCTGAAGAAGCGTAATTCGGCTCATGTCGCGCAGTTCTGGATGGTCCACCAGAACTTGTGGCAAGCGATAAAACGGAATCCGGCTTGCCAGATGGTGGACGTGATGGATGCCGATATTTCCGGTGAACCAGCGCAGGATGAGGGGCAGCGCATAGTGTGAACTGCCGTGCAGCGCGGCACTTTGGAAATGCCAGCTTTCACCCTCGGACCAGTGCGTTTCTTCGAACTGATGTTGAACGTAAAACAGCCAGACGCCTGCAGTCGCTGCCATCAATGTGATCGGCAGCTGCACCATAAGGAACGGGCCTATACCGAGCATCCAGATCAAGCCCACTACCGGAAGCGCGATGCCTACGTTGGTCGCAACCGTTGACGCCCAAGGCTGCACGCCCGCGCGCATGAGACCGAATGGCAGGCGGTACTGGCAGATGAACAGCCATGCCGGACCAAGGCCGAACATAACGGCCGGATGACGATAAAGGCGGTAGCTGGCACGGCCATGCCAGGGCAATGCCTGATATTCCCTGACCGTAAGCGTTTTGACGTCACCGATGCCGCGGCGGTCGAGATCGCCGGCAGTTGCGTGATGGACGGCGTGGGTGCGGCGCCAATAATCATAAGGCGTCAATGTAAGAATGCCGATAACCCGGCCGGTCCAGTCATTGGCATTGCGTCTCCCGAACAACGCACCATGTCCACAGTCATGCTGTAGTATGAAAAGCCTTACGAGAAAGCCAGCGGCCGGAATTGTCAAAAGCAGCCCCCACCACCAACCATTCATAGCTGCAATGGCAGCCAGCGCCCAACAAGCCGCGAAAGGCACTACGGTGATGACAATCTCAATGATGCTGCGGACCGTGTCGGGCTGACGGTAGCCTGCGAGAATAGCACTCCAGGAGCGGATATCCTTTCGTGCCTCAACGTCAGGGGCGCATTTATTCTCCACAGTGCCTCCAAGACTGCGATCCTGTGGCTGAGTGGAAAGAATCTCAAATACAGGTGGGATAAAAATGAAAAAAGCGGGCTATCATACCCGCTTCCCTTCGGTCCTGAGACATGTGCGCCGCCGGTACATTCGTGGTCGGCGAACCATCAATCAGGGCAAATGCAGTTGCTATTTGGGGAAGCCCAACGCCACATCTGAGCGAGCGCTCCCGGCCGAATGGCGACCGCTGAGCTTGTATGTGGGCTATGCGGGTTTGGTTTGCAAGTAAATATTCTCAATAGCCGCCGTCCCAAATGAAAAGGCCGGGCTTACCCGACCTTCCCTTGTTCGCCTCAATGGCCAGTGCCAGTACCATCCGTGGTCAAAGACCCGAGGCGATTATCCTCAAGCAGCCTGCAGGTTTTCTGCGGCGAGCTTGCCATTGCGGCTGTCGCGGACTGCGTCGAAAGAAAGCTTCTGCCCCTCGACGATGGTCTGCATGCCGGCCCGCTCGACGGCCGAGATGTGAACAAACACATCGGTCGTGCCATCATCAGGTTGAATGAAGCCAAAGCCCTTGGAGGAATTAAAGAACTTCACGGTTCCAGTGGTCATGACGATTTCCTTTTCAAATCGCATAGAAATTCGCCGCTTGGCTGAATGCCAAACGCCGTAGTCGTCGAAATTGAGAAAGAAGATCGTCGAGGCGCACTGAGCGCAGAAACAAAGCTCGTCAACAAGATCGATACGTCAACCTATTCGCCGTTTGTGGTTATAGCAAGGCGCCATGCACCAATGTTCCGAGAGGCCCGCCCAGCGTGAGCCGCAGAGGCCAGATGTTTGAAATTTTCGTAAGGAATCGAAGCGCTTCAGGACCGCCGGAATACGGAAGTTGGGAAGACGTGAGCGTTTAGGACGGGGTGTCCGCAATTAAAGATCTGTGGCCGGAAGCGGACCGTCTGCTTCCGCGAAGAGTTTCGGGCGCCGGCAGGCGTACGAAAGTCCCCGAGGAAGGAACCCGCGGGCCACAGTCGACGGCTATGGTGATTTCGGATTTCGGCCGATGTCGGCGTTGGCGCGGCCGC
>NZ_RKST01000064.1 GCF_003934165.1 Borborobacter arsenicus
ACTCAAAAGGGGCGTCGTGCGCGTCAACGCGAAGCATCGTTTCGTCGTCCGCTCCGTGGCGGCCGCCTTCGACGCATATCTTCCGCAGTCGCCACGCCCACACGCCAAAGCTAGCTGAACTGCCTTTGCCCAGAGGGCGCAATCACTGGCTCATCTGGGCAGACAGCCCATATGCAATCCGGGACACTTGAGCGCCATCGGGCGCTCGCGCCCGGCAAATTCCACAAGCCGAGCGACACTGCTGACGGAGACGGTATTCTGGTTGGTCCTCAAGCCTAGGGCGTGCAGCCTCTGGAATGCGCGTGAAAGCCCTTCAGGTTTCATGCCCAGCCGCCCTGCGATCAGCGGCTTCTCGTGAGACCGTGTGACGATGCATGCGCCTCCAGCATTGGCGCAAGTTCAACGAGAAAACTTGCCAGTCTTTGCGGACCAGTGCGTGTCTTCAACTCCTCGATCTGATCGACAAGCTTCTTGAGGTGGGGCGAAGTCGCGAGCGCAATAGAACAGAATTCCTCAGCATTCATGAAGTTTGCTTGACTTGGGTCAAATGTCTCGAGGCGCATGTCTGATAAATACATCCAGAAGTCTCTTTTGGAGAAATGTGATGGACGACCGCCCGGAATCAGAACCACGCCAGGAGAGAGTCCCCGCCATGCAGCAGCTTTTGGACAACCCATTCCTGCTGCTTTTCATCGGGATCACCATTCCTACCATCCTCTACATCGTCTGGGGCGTCATGGAGATCGCTTCCATTCCGGTCGCGCCCTGATCATCATCGGAGGATTGAGACATGGCAATCTCCCCGCCCCAAAACCGGCTTTGGTGGAATGAGCCGATCGAGCGTGTCGAAATCGGCTGGGTCGTCGTTGCCTTCCTCTGGGGGCTGTTCATGTTCTTCTTCATGATCGCCTGGCACTTCATCGGCGGGCAGAACCTGTCCACCGAGACCTACCGGATCACTCCGGCCGCCTATGAGCAGAAGGTCGCCACCTTTGCCGAGAAATACCAGGTCAGCGAAGAGTCCGGCGTACCGGTGGTGCGCCCGCCGGTTGGCGAGGATGTCTTCATTCTTGCAAGGCTCTGGGAATGGTGGCCGCTGCTTGAACTGAAGAAGGGGCAGAGCTACCGCATCCACCTGTCGTCGATCGACTGGCAGCACGGCTTTTCTCTGCAGCCGGTCAACATCAACATTTCCGTCCACCCCGGTTACGAGCAGATCATTACGCTGACTCCGACCGAGGCGGGCGATTTTGGCATTGCCTGCAACGAATATTGCGGCATCGGGCATCATATGATGACCGGCCGCATCCGCGTGGTCGAATAGGTAAATCGGAGAGGACCATGACCGCGATAGACGTCTCCCATTCCGGATTGGCGGCGGCCAGGGCAGCTTTTCGTACCTGCCGCTTCACCGGGCTCAAGGTCGACATCGCCGCCCAAAGGCTGATCATGGCGAATGCGGTGGCGGCCGTTGTGTTCCTCGCCGTCGGCGGCCTGATGGGACTGCTGGTGGCGCTGACCCGCTGGCCGGCGGTGCACCTGCTGCCCTCGGAGTGGTTCTATCTCGTGCTCACCGGGCACGGCGCCAACGTGCTCCTATTCTGGATCATCTTCTTCGAAATCGCGATCCTCTATTTTGCCTCCGCTGTGCTGCTTGGCTCGCGCATTGCCACACCGAAGATCGCCTGGGCCGCCTTCGTGCTGATGGTGGCGGGAGCCATCATGACGAACGTCGCCGTCTTCCAGGGCGATTCCAGCGTCATGTTCACCTCCTATCCGCCGATGCAGGCTTCACCCCATTTCTATCTCGGCCTGATCATATTCGCGGTCGGGGCACTGATCGGCGTCGGCATCTTCTTCGCCACGCTGGTGGTCGCCCATGGCGAGCGCACCTATGAGGGATCGATTCCGCTCGTGACCTTCGGTGCGCTGACGGCGGCGATCATCGCCGTCTTCACGCTCGCCTCGGGCGCCATCATCCTCGTGCCCACCTGGCTGTGGTCGCTGGGCCTTGTCGCCGAGATCGATCCCTTGATGTACAAGGTCGTGTGGTGGGGGATGGGCCATTCCTCCCAGCAGATCAACGTCGCCGCGCATGTGTCGGTGTGGTACGCGATCGGCGCGCTCACCATCGGCGCCAAGCCGCTGTCGGAGAAGGTGAGCCGCACGGCCTTCCTGCTCTACATCTTGTTCCTCCAGCTTGCCTCGGCGCACCACCTGCTCGCCGATCCGGGTATGAGCGCCACCTGGAAGATCGTCAACACCTCCTACCTGATGTATCTGGCCGTGCTCGGGTCGCTGATCCACGGCCTCACCGTGCCCGGCGCGCTGGAAGCAGCGCAGCGGCGCAACGGCTACACCAAGGGCGCCTTCGAATGGCTGCGCAAGGCGCCGTGGGGCAACCCCGCCTTCTCCGGCATGTTCCTGTCGCTCGTAATGTTCGGCTTCATCGGCGGCATCTCCGGCGTGGTGCTCGGCACCGAGCAGCTCAACCTGCTCATGCACAACACCATCTACGTGCCGGGCCATTTCCACGGCACGGTGGTGGCCGGCACCACGCTCGCCTTCATGGCCATGACCTACTACGTGCTGCCGCTCATCTTCCAGCGCGACGTCATCTGGCCGAAGCTCGCGCGCTGGCAACCCTATCTGTTCGGCATGGGTGCCGGCGGCATCTCACTGTTCATGATGGGGGCGGGCACGCTGGGCGTGCCGCGCCGGCACTGGGACATCACGCTGACCGATGCGATGCACCCATTCGACCTGCCTTCCGGCGGCTTCCTGATGATGGGGCTGAACGGGCTTGCGGCGGTGATCGCGGCGGCCGGCGGCATCCTCTACATCCTGATTACGGTCGGCACCGTGCTGTGGGGCAAGCGCCTCGACAAGGGCGAAGCGCCGCTGACCTTCCCGCTGCACAAGCAGGCGGCAACCGTCGCCGAATATGGCAGCCATGCGACGGTGAAGTTGCCCGGCACCATAATCCTGGTCTCGGTCTTCTTCCTGTCCTTCGTGCTCTACTACTTCGTCAACTGGAAGTACCTGTCGGAAATCTGGCTGCTGCGCTGACGGGACCCGGAGGAACAAGCGATGCTCGCCGCCGCACGGATCGTCGTCACTCTGCTGAAGCTCAGGATCGGCGTGGCAATAGCAGCTAGCGCGCTTGCCGGTCTTGCCGCCGCCAGCGGCGAGCCCGTGTCGGCCGGCCGGATCGCCGCGCTCACTCTTGCGGTGCTGGGCGCGGCAGGGGCGGCAGCGGCGTTCAACCACTATTACGAGCGCGATAGCGACCGGCTGATGACGCGCACGTCGGGGCGCCCCTTTGCCAGCGGGCAGCTCAAGCCCGGGCCGGCCTGGCCGGTGACGTTTTCCGCGCTGCTCGGCGCCTCGATCCTGCTTGCGTGGGCGTCGGCCGGCACGGTTGCTGCGCTGTATGTGTTTCTTGGCGCTATCACCTACGGCCTTGTCTACACCGTGTGGCTGAAGCGACGGACGGCGTGGAACATCGTCATCGGCGGGCTTGCCGGTTCGTTTGCTGTGCTCGCCGGCGCCGCCGCCATCGACCCGCAGCCGCAATGGGTGCCAGGCATCCTTGCCGTCGTGCTGTTTCTGTGGACGCCGCCTCATTTCTGGAGCCTCGCCGCGGCGAAGGCCGACGACTATGCCGCCGCCGGCGTGCCTATGCTGCCGGTAGTAGCGTCCGAGCGTGAATGGACGCTTGCCATCCTGAGCTATACCGCCGCGCTTGCCGCGTTGTCACTTGCGCCGATCTTCTTCGGTATGGGCTGGATATACGGAGTGTTTGCAGCGGGCGGCGGGGGCTGGTTCTTGTGGAAAAGCTGGCAGCTTCACCACGCTCCGTCCCGCAAGGCGGCTATGGCAAACTTCCTCGCCTCGCGGGTGCAGCTCCTGCTGCTGGTCGTCGGCATCTTCCTGTCTGCGCTTGTGGGGTGAATGCAATGACCCTGAGCGCGGTGGGTATTGTGAGCCTGCTTCTTGCTCTGGCCGTGTCCACTTCCCCTGCAGCGGCCGGTCGCGTCGACCCGACCGAGGCGCTTGAAAGGAGCGAGGCGGCAATCGGTGGTGCGACCAGCGACCACCGCCTGCTGCGTTCGGACGGCAGCATGATGATGCTGTCTGATCTGAGGGGCCGCCCCTTGGTCGTCAGCCTGATCTATACGAGCTGCAGCGCAGTGTGCCCGACCGCAACCGAGACGTTGAAGGTCTCCGTCGCAAAGGCGCGCAAGGCGCTGGGTGGTGAGGCTTTCCAGGTGCTCACCCTTGGCTTCGATGCCCGCAACGACACGCCGCAGCGCATGCGAGCCTTCGCGATCGACCACAGCGTCAATGGCGATCCGCTGTGGCATGTGGCGAGCGCCACACCTGCCGTGTTGAACGCCCTGTTGGACGAGGTGGGCTTCAGCTATGCTGGTGCGGCCGGTGGCTTCGAGCACGTGACGCAGACGACGATCCTCGATCGCGATGGGCATGTCTACCGGCAGGTCTATGGCGATGACTTCCCGCTCCCTGTCTTCATCGAGCCACTGAAGGAACTGGTTTTCGGTACCACCGCCGCCGCCTTTACGCCGCAGGCGCTGGCCGACAGACTGCGCTTCCTGTGCACCGTTTATGACCCAAAATCAGGCCGCTACCGCACCGATTACGGCCTCTATATGGGGATGGGGGCCGGTGCGCTGTCGCTGGTGCTAATGGCGTGGGTGATTGTGCGCCTATGGCTCGCCAACCGCCGGGCCGAACGGGCGAGGGTTTGACCATGGCGGGGGTGGGCGGGCGCCGTAGAACGAATGATTGGCCGGTGCTACGTCACGCGAAGAAAGGCCTGCGCCGCATCTTCGATCTTTCTGAACGGGGCGCAGAGCGGCTGTTTTCGCCGGTGCTTAATCCGCTGGCGCAACTCGGCGCGCTGTCCTTCTTCCTATTTTGGGTGGTAGCGGTTAGCGGAATCTACCTTTTTATCTTCTTTGATACAGGCATCGTCGACGCCTATTCCTCCGTCGAATGGATCAGCGGCCAACATTGGTACCATGCCGGGGTAATGCGCAGCTTCCACCGCTATGCTTCGGATCTGATGGTGGTGAGTGTGGCTATTCATCTGCTCAGGGAATTCTCGCTCGATCGCTATCGCGGCACGCGCTGGTTTTCCTGGGTCACCGGCATCCCGCTGATCTGGTTCCTCTACATCTCGGGCATAACCGGCTACTGGTTGGTGTGGGACATGCTGGCGCAATATGTGGCAGTGGTCTCGGCAAAGCTGCTCGACGTCTTTCCGGTCTTCGGCGAGCCGCTGGCACGCAACTTCCTGACGCCGCAGCATCTGAGCAGCCGTTTCTTCTCGCTGCTGGTGTTCCTGCACATCGCCGTGCCACTCATTCTGCTCCTCGGTATGTGGATCCACACCCAGCGCATCTCCCGGCCGAAGGTGAATCCACCGAGGTTGCTGGCTGCGCTGATGCTTTCGGCGCTGCTTGGTGTGTCGCTGTGGAAGCCGACGCTGAGCCAGGGGCCGGCCGACCTAACGCACGTTCCCGCCGAAGTCGGGCTCGACTGGTTATTCCTGCCGCTCTACCCGTTGGCGGAAGCCTGGGGTGAATGGAGCCTGTGGGGGCTGCTTGTGGGCGTGTCGGTTATGCTTGCCGCCATGCCGTGGCTGCCGCCCTTCCGGCGAGCGCCGGTCGCGAAAGTCGATTTGCCCAACTGCAACGGCTGCAACCGTTGCGTAGAGGATTGTCCCTATGAAGCGATCCGGCTGGTGCCGCGTACCGACGGCGAGCCGTTCCCGCACCAAGCGGAGGTGAACGCCAATCTTTGCGTTTCCTGTGGGATATGCATGGGGGCCTGCCCCTCGTCGACGCCGTTCCGCCGCCAGCAGGACCTGAAGACCGGCATCGACCTGACCGGCCAGCCGCTTCGCGACGTGCGTGAGAGCGTGGTGGCCGCCTCGGCCGAGTTGAAGGGGACCCGTCGGGTGCTGGTGCTTGCCTGCGAGCATGGAGCCGGCGGCGGCGATCTCGGCGGAGTGGTCACATTCCCCTGCGTGGCGATGGTGCCGCCCTCGCTGATCGACTTCATCCTGAGCAAGGACCTTGCCGAGGGCGTGGTGGCAGCGGGGTGCAGCGAAAGCACCTGCTACAATCGGCTCGGCGGAGAATGGACGAAGCAGCGCTTCGCGGGTGAGCGCGATCCCTATCTTCGCAAGCGTGTCGAGCGCGAGCGGCTCGCCACTATTTGGGCCTCGCCCTTCGAGAGCAGGCGTTACGAGGCGGAGAAGGCAGCGTTTGCCGCCCGGCTCGAAACTCTGGAAAAGGCAGCACAGAGAGCGGCGACAGAAGGAGAAAGTGATACCCGCCTGGAGGTGGAGGCATGAAGGAGGCGCTCAAGATGCCCCTGCGCTTCGCCGTGTTGGCGCTCATATTCATGGGCGTGGCGGCCCTGTCGAATCGTCCTCTCTATCGCAGCCTGCCTGAAGGCACCGGCATGCTGACACTGTCTTTCAGCCACGGTGCTGACCGCCGCGCCGCCTGTCGCAAGGCAACGCCGGAGGAACTGGCGAAGCTGCCGCCCAATATGCGCCGGCCGGAGATCTGTCCGCGCGACCGGCCGCCGATCCGGGTCGAATTCGACATCGACGGCAAGCGGATGTTCGAGGCTGAGGTGCCCCCTTCCGGTATCGCAAGTGACGGGCCTTCGCGTGTGCATCAGCGCTTCGTGCTGCCCGCCGGAGAATACGAAATCGCCGTGCGCATGAGCGAGCGGCCGGACGGGGATTTTACCTGGCATGAGGAGAGGACCATCCGGATCGATCCCTCGAATAGTCGCGTGATCGATTTTCGCGCCAATGCCGGCGGCTTCGTGTTTCATTGAATGGAGGAGCGTCCCATGACCTTGATCGAATGGAAGAGCCACTACAGCGTCGGCGTCGAGGCGGTCGACCATGAGCACCGGGAGTTGATCGACCTCATCAACGAACTCCACGAAAGCCTGGTCGCTGATGCTGCGCAACCCGATGTAACGGCGTTCCTGGGTGAGATTTTTCGTGGCATCTCGGCGCATTTCGCGCTTGAAGAAAGGTTCATGCGCGAGCATGGCTACGATCAATTCGACGAGCACAAGCAGGCTCACGAGCAGCTTCTCGAAAACATTCGTGACATCATGGACGGCTACGATGCCGATCCCGAGGGATCGTCGCGCCAGCTGTCACGGCGCCTGGACGCTTGGTTCACGCTGCATTTCAAGACGCATGATGCGCGCCTGCATCACAGGCTAGGTGTGCATGGTCATAGGTGACGCGGCGGACGCTTGCCGCCGCCTGGTTATCTACTGCAACGTTGAAAAAAAGCGGGCCGGATGTCTTGATGTCGGTTAACGCTTTTCGGCCCAGTGTGAGAACTGATGCGGGAATGAAAATCGGGAAACTGTCAGAACTCGACGACAATTCGGTTGTGACGGCGGACCTCGTGATTGTCGGGGGTGGCCCCGCGGGTCTGACAATTGCAGCGCA
>NZ_RKST01000065.1 GCF_003934165.1 Borborobacter arsenicus
CATCCTCGATGGCGGCTGGATCGAGAGCTTGCCGCTATCACCTGCCACCGCTGCGGCAGCTCATACGAGCACTGTCGCCACCGCTGCCTTGGGTAACATTGATCGGTGAGGCAATAGGCCGGCCCAATCTTGCGCGTCGCATCAAGCCCGAGTTTTCCGCCGAGCCCCTCCAGCGGCGAGGCGAAGTCGAGATGGTCGATCGGTGTTCGGTCAACGGTCATCAAATCGTGCGAAGGGTCCATCCTCGTCGCAACGGCCCACATGACATCCGGCCACGAGCGTATGTCGACGTCGTCATCGACGACGACCAGCAGTTTGGTCATGGAAAACTGGGGCAGAAGCGACCAGAAACCCATCATCACACGGCGGGCCTGACCGGGATACTTCTTGTCGATCGAAATCACGGCAATTCTGTAGGAACACGCATCCGGCGGCAGCCACAAATCCAAGACTTCGGGCAATTGCTGTCGGACCAGCGGCTTGAAAATCTCCGTCAGCGCCTCGCCAAGCACGGAAGGTTCGTCAGGCGCCCTTCCGGTGAACGTCGTCAGATATACGGCCCTGTCCCGAACGCAAATGCGGTTAAGACGGAACACCGGGTAGCGCTCCGCTGCATTGTAATAGCCGGTGTGATCGCCGAACGGGCCTTCTATAGCCTTCTCCGAGGCCGATACGGTTCCCTCAAGCACGACTTCGGCGCTTGCGGGAACATGCAGCGCAATGCTGCGGCATGGCATCAGCTTCGGCCTCTCATTGCCGATCAGGCCCGAAAGGGACAGTTCCGTCACCCCCTCCGGGACGGGCATTACAGCCGCAAGCAGCGTCGCCGGGTCGGCGCCGATCACGACCGCGACAGGCATGTCCACGCCTTTTCCAGCCCATTGCCGGTGATGCGCAGCACCCCCGCGCATCGGCAGCCATCGCACGATGGCCCGATCACGTTCGAGCACCTGCATGCGATATATGCCCAGATTGTAGCTGGCCGGATCGTCGTTGCCCGGCGGCCGGGTTATCACCACGGGCCAGGTGATCAGCGGACCGGCATCGCCGGGCCAGCAGGTCTGGACGGGGAGAAGCGAAAGATCCGGATCAATCTCGGCCCGCCGCGGTGGCTTGACGATCTTCGGTCGCGCGAAAAGCAGGCTTCGTGCAACCGGCAGCATCGAGCGCACCTCGCCGAGAGTTCGGGGCGGCTGAGGCGCCCTCATCCAGGCAAGAAGGTTGCCCAGGGCCGCCATGCCGTCTGCGTCCGTACCCAGGCCAGCGGCAACACGCTGACGTGTTCCGAAAAGATTCGTGACGACCGGAAAGGGAGAGACTCTGCCCCTCTGGTCAAGCGGCGCCGCCAGCCGCAGCGCCGGTCCATTCTGCGCAATTACCCGCCGATGCAGCTCCGTCGCCTCAAGATGCATCGAAACCGGCGCCTCAACGTGCCGAAGGTCGCCCTTCGCGTCGAGGTGGGCAAGAAATGAGGTGAGGTCGGGAAAGCGCGAAAGCGAACGCTGGTGCATGCGGATAAAAACCCCGAGCCGGTAGGGGCTGGCTCTGGCGCTCATCTGTCACGAATGATGCGTCCGATCCTTGATCTCGCACAAACTGAAGGTCGAAATTGCATCTGTTTGCGTTCGCGCAACGCCATGCGCCACCCTTCGGGTATCCTGTCTCGACGTGATCGGACTTCCAGTCGCCCGCATTCCGGTCCGGCCGGGGTAAGCAACGAAGGAGAATGGCATGGCAAGAGATTTGGCTCTCGGTGTGGTGCCTCTATGGCATTCGATAACTGCATTCATAAACAGGCTGCGGCGCGGCAACAGGTTGCAAAGGGAATTTTACGCTCTTGACCACGACGAGGCCGAGCGGCTGTTGCGCGAGTGCGCGATGGGGCGCAGCGATTTTCTGGCCTCTCTTCGCAATCCCCTTTGCGCCGAGGATCTGCTGTTGCCGGCGATGCGGTCGGCCGGCTTGGACCCTGAAGCACACAAGGCGAGACACCCGGCATGGCATCGCGACATCGAGCGCACATGTACGGCATGCGAGAACCGCCGGCGCTGCCGCAGAGACGTCCTGAACAACCGTTTCGCCGCTCGCCACCGCAGCTACTGTCCCAACAGGGACAGCTTCGCGGAGATCGCGCAAACAAGCGAAGATTCCTGACGCGGCCCTGCGGCGTCAGCGGAAGAAATTTCCCGCGTTCTTGATCCCGGACAAGGGAACTATTCTGGATTCCTCCTATCAAGGCCCGGCCGGATCGCAAGACAGGAGCAGGGATTGGCCGATCAGCCTCGCGAAGGTGAATTGCCGACATTCGTTCGGGTGCTTTTTCCGCCGGTCGCCATCGCGCCGGCAGGCTTGCTGCTGACGCATTGCGTCCGAACGTTGGCGCGCCGCCAACCTAATCTGTTCGACCGACTGGGTGAGTGGCGTTCCGCCCGCTATCTAGTCGCCCCAAGCGATCTTGCATTCGCTTTCATCGTTGTTCCTGACGGGGAAAAGTCAATCGTTCACGTTGTCGGCAAGAATTCGCCCGGATCTGTGGATGTAGCGATCACAGGCCCCCTTCTGACGCTGCTTGGCTTGCTCGACGGGACGCTTGACGGCGACGCCCTGTTTTTTCACCGCATCATTTCCATCAGCGGCCGCACGGAGGCGATCCTGGCACTGCGGAACACAATAGAAGATGCCGAGCTTCGCCCTGCCGATTTTTTCGGTCTCCACGGAATCGTGGCACGACTGGCCGATGCCGGCATCTTGAACGGGTTGAGTGTCGTCCGCTGGCTGATCGCAGGCCGCGCCCACGCGACAGGTAAGCTCTGATGACGGGAACTCGAATGGAGCTGGTATGCCCGGCCGGAACGCCCGCTGCATTGCGCGCGGCTGTTTCTGCCGGCGCTGATGCCATCTATTGCGGCTTTCGTGATGAAACGAATGCGCGCAACTTTCCGGGCCTCAATTTTTCCGCGGCCGAACTAGCCGAGGGCGTGCGGTTTGCGCACGCTCACGGAGCCCGGGTGTTGGTGGCCATCAACACATTCGCGCAGACCGGCCGTGTCGGCCAATGGCGGAAGGCAGTCGACGAAGCGGCCGGCTGCGGCGCCGATGCAGTCATAGCCGCTGATCTGGCCGTCCTCGACCACGTCGCGAAAAACCACACGGGCCTGCGGCTGCACCTTTCCGTTCAGGCGGCGGCAGCAACGCCGGAGGCGATCGGCTTCTATGTCGAGACGTTCGGCGTTCGTCGCGTGGTCCTGCCACGCATATTGTCTGTCCAGGAGATCGCAGCACTCAATCGCAGCATCGATGTCGAAACCGAGGCCTTTGTGTTTGGCGGCCTTTGCGTCATGGTCGAGGGGCGCTGTCACCTTTCTTCCTATGCCACTGGCCGGTCGCCCAATCTCAGCGGCGTCTGCTCTCCGCCAGAAATGGTCAGCTATGATGAGGATGAGGAAGGCACTGCCGCCCGTCTTGCAGGGTTCACGATCGACCGCTACGCACCCGGCCAGCCGACAGGCTACCCCACACTGTGCAAAGGTCGCTTCACGGCAGGCGAAAAGACCTCCTATCTGTTTGAGGATCCGGTGAGCCTGAATGCCGGCAACCTGATCTCAAGCCTCAAGGCAGCCGGTGTGACAGCCCTGAAGATAGAGGGGCGCCAGCGCGGCAAACGCTATGTCACCGAGGTCGTCCGTGCCTTTCGGAAGGCAGTGGACGCAGTCGAGGCCGGAAGTGACGCCGGCGAAATCGATCGTATTCTTTCCGGCATGTCGGAAGGCGGTCGGCAGACCGCCGGAGCTTACAGGAAGACCTGGAGATGATCCCCGCCTCACCGATAGAACTGGCGCTCGGCCCGGTATTTTTTCACTGGTCTGCGGACCGGCTGACGAATTTCTACCGACGGATCGCAGACGAGGCGCCAATTGACCGTGTTTACATAGGCGAGGTCGTCTGCGGAAAGCGCATGCCCTTCTCCGACCCCGTCTGGCCGGAAACGATCGAGCGGCTGGAGCGCGGTGGCAAGCAGGTCGTGTTCTCGACGCTCGCCACACCGTCGACGGCGCGCGAGCGCAAATCCGTCGAGGAGCTTTGCGCTGATGGGCGTTTGGTGGAGATCAACGACCTCACGGCACTGCGATTTCGATCCGGCCAGCCATTTGTCGCAGGACCGTTCCTGAACATCTACAACGAAGCCACGGCGCGGTTTCTGGTCGGCAGCGGCGCGCAGACCATCTGTCCCCCGGTGGAACTTTCTCTGGCCGCCATCGGGACCATGGCGCGCACCTGTTTCAGCGCAGAATTCGAGGTCTTTGCCTTCGGGCGCCTTCCTCTGGCGCTGTCAGGGCGCTGCTATCATGCCCGGCTGCATGGCCTCCACAAGGATTCGTGCCAGTTCACCTGCGAACAGGATGCGGACGGATTGGCCGTCGATACGATAGATGGACAGGAGTTCCTGGCGATCAATGGCGTGCAGACGCTTTCGCACCAGGTCCAGACCTTCTGTCCCCAGCCAAGCGAGCTAGTGTCCAACAACATCCGGCGCCTGCGTCTCTCGCCGCAGACCGTGGACATGGTGGCCGTCGCGAGGGCCTATCGACGGCTCCTTGACGGACAGGAACCACCCGAGACGGTTCGCTTCGTGCTGTCCTCCCTTGGCCTGCCGGGCATGCAGATTGACGGCTATCTTCGAGGGGGTCCCGGATGCCAAGCGCCCTCGCCCATATAGTGCTGCAAGGTGGAATGGTTCATATAGCGATAGTGACGATATCCGACCGGGCAAGCCGCAGCGCATATGAAGACCTCGGCGGCCCGGCGGTGGAGGAATGGCTACGACGTGCGATCGTAACTCCATGCTCCTACACCCGTCGGACCATTCCTGATGGGCTGGAGGTGGTTCGGGATGTCCTGATCGATCTCTGCGACCGAACAGGTGTCGAACTTATCATGACGACGGGAGGTTCCGGCCCCTCCCCGCGCGACCTGACGCCCGAGGCAATGCGCGCAGTAGTGACCAAGGAGCTGCCGGGTTTCGGGGAACTGATGCGCAGGATCAGCCTTGAACAGGTTCCGACTGCCATCCTCTCACGCCAGACTGCAGGCATCCGCGGCCGATCCTTGATCGTCAACCTGCCGGGCAGGCCAGCTTCCATCAATACATGCCTGAACGCCATCTTCCCGGCCGTGCCGTACTGCCTGGACCTGATCGGTGCGGGAGGAATCATAACCGACCCCGCAATATGCGCGTCCCATCGCCCAGAGACACCCAGCCCTCGCCAGCCGCACCCTCAGAAATGACTTCGTGCCATCAACCCTGAATAGTTTGCGCAAGCACAATTCCCCCAACCGAAGCGCTGATAGACTGCCGGCAGACTTCGAGGTTTGCGAGGTGAAAATGGCTGTGGAGATAGCGTACAACATACCCGAGCGGATCGAAACTCGGGCACGCTCAGCCTACGAACGCTGTCATCGGGATGACACTTTCGCGGACCTCAAGCGAAGAGCGCGTTTCTCCAAAGAAGACAGAGGTCTTCTAAGAGATTGGGTTGAATGCGTAGCGGAAATGGATGACCGAAAAACATGCGGCAGATCCGATCGATTGCGCTCGAATTTAGTCGGAGCTTGAGCAAGGCAGTTCGGCCCAGATCATGGGTTGTAACCTCTACCGCGACGCCAGGCTTTCCAACACCTGCACATGCAACTAAGGAGCACCTGGAGATCGTGAAGGACGAACGGCACCGCCTTTACGAAGACATTCTGGCCATGCTGCTCGGCACGCTGTTCGTGGCGTTGGGCATGGTTATCTACAGCAAAGCATTGTTGCTGACCGGCGGCATAGCCGGGATGGCGCTCCTGCTGCAATATGTGACCGGCATCGGGTTCTGGCTCGTCTTTTTTGCCATCAACCTGCCTTTCCACCTGCTGGCGGTAAGGCGAATGGGATGGCGGTTTACCCTTCGGACCTTCGTGGCGGTCGGCCTCGTCTCGCTCTTTTCCGGTCTGACTCCGTCCTGGATCGGTTTCTCATTTCTCCATCCTGTCTATGCGTCAGTAATAGGAAGCAGCCTGGCTGGAACCGGTCTGCTGATGTTGTTTCGCCATCGTACCGGTCTCGGTGGCATCAACATCCTTGCCATCTATCTACAGGAAGGCTGGGGCATCCGCGCAGGCTGCTTTCAGCTTGCTGTAGACCTGCTCATTCTCGGCTTCGGGTTCTTCGTGCTTGCACCCGACCAGCTGTTGCTGTCGGTTGTGGGTGCGATCATCGTGAACATGATCCTTGCCATCAATCACAAGCCCGGTCGCTATCGCGGCTTCACGTGAGCCTCGATAGGCACAAGATGCCCTCAGTAGGTTGAAATTCGACACTGGCCGGGCGGATTATAGACGCGCGCAGCGTTCCAGATACGAGATGTCATTGATTACCAGCCGCCGACGGCTCTGAAAACGAATCATGCCATTTTTGCTCAGCCTAGTGAGTTGGCGGCTCACTGTTTCGATCGTCATGCCAAGAAAATCTCCAATCTCCCCGCGTGACAAAGGCAACTCGACCGCCACCCTCGTTCCAGGCCCGTGGGCCGCGCCCGGTCGGCCGGCAATCAGCAGCAGAAAGCTCGCAATCTTCTCGGAAGCGGTCTTCTGAGCGAGCGTCAGCATCCAGCTGCGTGCCTCGTCCAGTTCTTTCAGCGCCTGTTCCATGAGCCGGCTTCTGAGCCGAGGTGATTCCGCGATCATCCGCTCCACAACTGCCTTGGGAAAGGTGCACAGCATGGCCTTGGTCGCGGCCTCGGCCGTGCATGAGCTTGTCACCCGAAACAACGACCCGACGAAGTCTGGAGCGAACTGCAGGCCGACGATCTGCTGCCGCCCGTCCGCCAGCGTCTTGGTCAGTTTGATCGTGCCGGCTAATACGTTGGAAAAAATCGCGATCGCTTCGCCGTCGCCGACCAAGGTTGTGCCCGGCCCGACCTTCCGCTGGGTGGCGTGCCTGGAAAGTGCGATGAGTTGGTCGTCGTCAAGTGTGCCGCAGATTCCGTGGCGGCGTGCGACGCAGTACCGGCAGCGTTCGGGAATATCTGGATTCGAGATATTCGCCTGGATGTTCATCGCTCACCTCGCGTACTGGCAAAGCATCGGCCAACTTTTCCTGATTGCCATTCCAGACCAGCGGTGTCGAGGCGCCACACTGCACGCCGTGCGATTTGTTTGAGCAAGATCAAAGATATCTGAGGGGGTATTTGGAAATTTCCCTTAGAGAGCCGATCAAGCATGAGGCCGGGCCGATCTTATTTGCGTCGGGAGCCTAGGCCGTGTGGACGAATTTGATCAAGCATAGTCCGGCGGCGAAGCTTACGATGGAGCGGAAGTTCCGTGCGGTCTTTTCGCAGCGCAGGGCGACGCGTTTGAAGCGCTTGAGCCGG
>NZ_RKST01000066.1 GCF_003934165.1 Borborobacter arsenicus
CAAAACGCAAATGCCTCCGATGAAACCGGAGGCATTTTGATGACCCCACGTTAAGGGGTCCCGTTTGGACGAAAATCACCCCTCAAACAGGGTCCTCATTCCACGAAAAATCACACAGAACGCCCTTTGCGCCAAGCATACCGATCAATGCGGCCAGGATAGCCGCCGATGAAAGGTCGCTGGCGGCGATAGCGTCTATGCGGGGATCTCGGTCGGACATGTCTATGCGCTCCCTACCGTCTCACTTTCCTCATCGAGCTCATGCTCAAGCTCTAGGTAGCCATTCTGGATCAGCCATTCCCGTAGGGCGGTCGAGGCGGCCTGTTCGAGTGATAGGCCGTGCTCAGAGGCTAGCCGCCGGAGAGCCAAACGCTCGGCGGTTTCCAGTTGGACTGGAACTGGTTTCATGATGTGCTCCCCAAGCCATCCCAGAGCTATGACTTGCCTGATCCTTTATCGAGGATCGACAAGGCATCCGCAAGCAACTTCACCGCCTTGGCCCGGTCAGCAGCATCCACTGAGAATGATCGCTCTAGGCGCGCCAATATCTCAGCATTCATGCTGCGCTCGTTTTCGACAGCGGCCAGCTTGATTTGCTTCTGGAGTGGAAGCGTAAGCCGGAGATGAAAGCTTGGTGGATCTGACTGCGACATTCCGGACTTATCGCCGAAACGGCCTTGCCCGAAAATGGTCCCAGCGATGGGGCATAGATACCGTGATAGTACCATTTGTACCCGCTATCCACAGGCGGTCCTTAAAGGTTGAGCCTTTCCGTTAACCTGAACCGCCCCGTCACGTGACACGCTGGTTGACAGTCCGATTAGGTAAATGTTCCTATTGTGTTCAGGCATGGGAGGAACTGGTGATCAGTCCAAATACGGAAGACGTATCGTCGTATCGGGTAGTGTAGCGGGCGAGGGCAGGCATGATTGTTTATGAACCGCGCGAAAAGGCGCGCAATTGCGAGACATTGGACAAGTTGAGGGCAATGGCAGCCGATCAAAATCCCCCATGGGACCCAGCTACCCGCATCGAGCGAGCCTTAGCCGTAGTCGTCACTGCGATGACTGAGATTCACGGCGGGGAATGGCGGTCGCAGGTTGATCATCAGGCGAAGGTTGTTGCTGTCGTGCCCTATTAGCCTCAAGAAAGCCTGTGATCACCGACATGAGCGCAGCAACATTTTCGGGCTTTAGCCCTTCAATGCGCTCCAGCGTGCTCAGAATATTTGCCGCGCCGCGGATTGGTTCACGCTCGTCGGCCGCAAACCCCGGAGGGTCGAGTTCGAGGTAGGCCGCGATCTTCGGAATCTCATCAATCTTGAGGTGCCGCCTCCCGTTGAGCAGTTGGGTAATCTGCGGGTGGGCAATGTTCAGGTGCTTCGCCAGCTCGAATTGCGTTTTCCCTGGCTGCTTGAGCCCGGCCCGTATCCAGTCGATGAAGATTTGTGAAAGCGTCTGGGTCATTGTTCGAATTTCGCACATCTGGTTGGAAAACGCTTGTAGGATTATCGTACATCAGGGCTTGAACCTTTTGTACGAATATCGTACTTCTGGTTAATGTCCTGTGAACCCGCCGCCTCCATCATCCGAAAATTCAATGGGCTGAAAGCCGTAGCCGAGATAACCGGCATCTCATCCCATTCAGTCATGCGCTGGAGATATCCGCGCAGCAAGCGCGGCACGGGCGGGGTTATTCCGCACCGTCATGCCGATAGACTTTTGGCCGTTGCCCGAGAGAAGGGCATCGACCTCTCGCCCGCTGATTTCTTCAGTGAGGGCAGCGAAAAATGATCCGGACAAAAGCTGTGTCCGGCTTGCCGGCAAACGTCGACGCAAACCTCCCTGCCCTTGTCAAACGTGCCGCCGATCAGTTGGCGAGCGCTACATCGGCTGCCGAGGTCTTGGAAGCCTGCGACATGGCGTCGGTCGCCTATGACGCTTCTAAGAAAGCGGCGCGACTGGCGAAGGCCAAGGGCGCCCATGATGAACTGATCGCCAAGGCGCACCGCGCCCAGGCTGACGCATTGCTGATCGAAAGTGAAGCCAAGCGCCGGCTGGCTGACGAGTACGACGCGGCGCAGGAGCGGGGCGAAATTGGCAGGCGTGGCGACTACGGCGCCGTAACTTCTGGAGCGGAAGTTACGCCGGCCACTGCCGCAGACGCCGGTCTGACCCACAAGGATATTCATGAAGCCCGCGCGATCCGCGATGCTGAAAAAGTCGACCCCGGCGTTGTCGAGCGCACCTTAGAAAAGCGCCTTGACGCGGGGCAGGAACCCACCAAGGCCGCGCTACGCGAAGCCATCCAGAAGGTTCGCGACGAAACGCGGGAAAGCCTTCCCCAAGCAATCAAGGACATGGAGGCGGCCAAGCAGAAGGCGATTGCCGATCGCAAGGCGAGCAAGGATGCCACGCCGCTCTACAACGGCCTTCCCGCGGATGACCGTATTGCCGAACTCGAGGAAGCTGTTCGCGTCCTTGAAGCAGAAGCTGAAACGCTCCGCGCCGAAAACAAGCTCTACGGCGAGATGAAGGTCCAGTACGAGCAAGGCGGTTTCGAAAAGGTCATCGCCGGCAAGGATGAGGAAATCCGCGCGCTTCTCACTCGCGTGGAGAGCGAGAGCCAAGAGAAGGTCAGGAACCTCCGTGCCGCGGATCGGTGGCGGAAGCGAGCTATTGAGCTCGGCTATACAGACCGGGAGATCATCGAGATCAATGGCTGACCCCTCGAAGATTCTCGCCCGCGTCCGAGCCTGTGGTGCGAACATTCTGTTGGATGGAATGCGGCTCGAAATTGTGAACCCGAGCAGACTACCCGAAGGCGCGTCCGCCTTCATCCGGCAGAACGCCAAGGCCATCGCTGCCTTTCTCGATAGCGAAGCGGAGTTCGAAGAACGCGCAGCGATCATGCAGTTCGACGGCGGCCTAACCCGACCGGCGGCTGAGTACCTGACGAAGCTGTTGCTTTCGTCACCACCTGCCGGCGCTGATCGTGCCGACTGGTCGTGGTTTGTCAGCGAGGCGGCGAAGGCGATCGATCATGCGATCCCAAGGCGGGCAGCATGAAGGAACTCATTCTTCGTCCGCATCAGAGCCATGTCGAGGGTCAGCTGCGCGAGCAGCTTCGTGCCGGCGTCTCGCGCATCGTCCTCGTTGCCCCGACTGCTTTTGGTAAAACCGAAACGGCAATGTTTCTGATCAAGCTAGCGCTCCAGAAGGGGTCGAGGGTTTGGTTTCTTGTCGACCGGGTAACCTTGGTCAAGCAGACCAGCGACCGGTTCCGAGCGTACGGGATACCTCACGGCACGATACAGGGCGCCAACGCGACCAATGATCGATACGCGCCTGAGCAAGCTGTCCAGATAATCAGCATTCAGACATTCGAGCGGCGCGACCTGGGCGATCCCGCCGACCTGATTTTCTATGATGAATGTCACAGCCAGTATGCTGAAACGCTCTCGCGGCTAGAGAAATACTCCAAGTCGAAGATTATCGGTATGACGGCGACCCCTTTCGCCCCCGGCATGGCACAGTTCTGGGGAGGGATCGTCAACGGCGCCACCGTCAACCGGCTCTTGGCAGACCACTTCCTCACTCCGCTCAAGATTAAGGCTTGTGTCTCGCCCGACATGCAGGGTGCAAGGCGAAAGCCGGGGGGCGAGTATGCCGATGAGGAAGCCGGCCAGCGCGGCATCACGATCATTGGCGACGTGGTGCAGACATGGATCCAGCAGACACAGAAGTTCTTCGGCGGGCCGGCTAAAACGATCGTCTTTTCGCCGTCGATCAAGCATGGCGAGGAACTGTGCCGGCAGTTCGCCGAGGCTGGTTTTAACTTTCAGCAAATTTCTTATCTCGATCGCGGCGATGATGTTCGTGACGAGAAGATCGACGAGTTCCGCAAACCGGACAGTGCCATTCATGGGTTGGTGTCCTGCGCTGTGCTGACGAAGGGCTTCGACGTGCCCGACGTCATGTGCGGAATCTCCTGCCGGCCCTACCGAAAATCTTTCTCATCGCACATTCAGGAAATGGGCCGGGTCATGCGAACCTCGCCGGGCAAAGACTTCGGCCTGTGGCTCGACCATTCGGGCAACTGCATCAGCTTTGCCCAAGATACGGCATGGCTCTTCGAATACGGCGTCGACAGCCTTTCCGACGCAGCGAAACGTGACGCTGAAGTGCGGGAGCCCACCGAGAAAATCAAACAGACGCTGTTCTGTGCCGACTGCGGCATGCAAATGGAAGCCGCTTCATTTGTGTGCCGGTCCTGCGGTTGGGAGCGGCCGAAGCGCGGCGAAATCCAGATCGTACAGGGAGAGTTGATCGACTTCGCGCACAGTATCCAAGAGACATTCCAGCCGCGCAAAGGCTTACGCGCCGAGTGCGTTAACGATCCCCGCGCAATATGGAACGCGGCCCTTTCCTATACGTCGTCAAATTCGAGCAAAGGTCCTGAGTTCGCCAAAAAATGGGCCATGGGTGTCTGGTTCGGCATCTACGAAGGGGCTAGGCCGCCGCGCGGGTTTTTCGACGGGAAAGCCGATCCGAGCAAGGTCCAGACTGACCAGTGGAGCTTGATCGAGCGCGAGGTCCAGCGCTTCCGCAAACGCTCCAAGCATAATCAGCGGAGGGCGGCATGACGGTCTACGAGGCAATCGAAAGAGCTTGCGCCGAGGTTGGCATTTTGCCGCCGCGCAGGGCTGCGTTCGGCAAGTGGCTGAACACCGACACGCTCGACGGCAAGAAGGGCAAGGGCGACGGACGGCTGATCGTCAACGAGCATTACGTCACTGCCTGGAACTGGCAGACGGGAGAGAAATCGACGGTAGCGCTCCGCGACGGCATCTCAGCCAAGGAGCAGCGCGCGATTGCGCATGATGTGGCGAAGGCCAAGGAAAAGGCTGCTCATGACGCCGAGCGCGCCGCGCGGCAGGCTAGTTCACTTCTCGCGCAGGCGAGGATCACCACACATCCCTACCTCGCAGCGAAGGGCTTCCGAGATGAGCTCGTGCCGGTCATTGGGGCTCAGGCCGTCCGCGATATCGGATCGAGCTATCTCGTGGCCGGTTCGACGGCCATCATCGTACCGGCTCGACGCGGCGGCGCCCTCACCAGTGTGCAATTGATCTGGGAAGATGGCACCAAGAAGTTTCTGTTTGGCGGAGAAATCGCCGGGTCGTCGCATCGGATCTCCACCGGGGCCTACACGTGGCTCTGCGAGGGGTTCGCGACAGGGCTCTCGCTCAGGGCGGCACTGCGGGGCCTCAAGATACAGGCGACGGTCCTGTGCTGCTTCTCCGCCTCCAACATCCTAGCAGTCGCGCGCCAGGTCCGGGGTCGGGCATTCGTGGCGGCCGACAACGACAAGCCGCTACCGCAGTTCGGCGGGCTCGGCACGGGCGAACACTATGCGCAACAGACCGGCTTGCCCTTCGCGATGCCGCCGGTCCTCAAGACGGATTTCAACGACATGCACCAAGCGGAAAGCATCTTCGCCGTGCAGCGCGTCCTCACCTCTGTAATGGCAGGAAGGCGCGCGGCATGAAGAAAGAACTGGATAGGTCGAAGGCCTCATTCAAGCTCGACCTGATCGAGACGGCAAATGCTGATCCGATGGTTAGCGCGGCCGATCTGAAACTACTGGCCGCCTATGTGGCTGTCATGGCATGGCCCTCCTGCAAGTCATGGCTGGTAGAACCGCTGGGCCGGGCAATGACCGGCCTTAGTCACGGTCAGTTCTGGAAAAGCCGCGCACGTTTGCTTGGCGACAATGAAGAGAAACGGGCTTATCTCATCGCCGTCCGGCAGGGCGGCAAGGTGTCGACATACAAGCTCATCAATCCTTTCCGCGATGAAGCCAGAGCGCTCGTCGAGGCAAAGCTGGAATATCACCGCGAGGTCGAGCGGCAGCGTAAAGCGACCAAACGCACCTCGTCTTCCGTCCAGAATTTGGAGGGACATGAGAGCGATTTGTCCCTGCATAAAATGGAGGGACAGAATGACGCTTGTCCCTCCAAAAAATGGGGTCCTGTCCCTCCAGAAAATGGGGGCAATACCCCCTCAGTTATCCCCCCAAGTAAGAAAGGGGTCCGTGAAGAAGCTTCCTTGGGCTCCAACGTCGTGCCCTTCAACCACCCAAGGAAGGCGTCATGACCCTGCGCCACATCTACCCGATCAACATCAGCGACCTGAAGCCGACCGTCCCGTTGACCGGCGAACCCATTTTCGAAAGCGTCGATCCGACTTCGCTGTTCGTGGACCCGCAGTATCAGCGTGACATCGGCGAGCGCGGTGTCCGCCAGATCCGGAAGATGATCGAGGGCTGGGACTGGTCAAAGTTCCGTGCCCCGGTCTGCGCCTTTGAAAAGGACGAGGATGGCAACGAGGTCCTGAAGGTCATCGACGGCCAGCACACATGCATTGCGGCAGCAAGCCACCCGCACATCCATCGCATCCCCGTCCAGATCGTCGAGGCGCCGGACCAACAGACACAGGCATCGGCCTTCATCGGTCAGAATGTCGATCGGCTTGGCGTGACCAAGCTGCAGCTGCACCAGGCGGCACTCACGGCCGGCGATGAGCACGCCCGTGATGTCCAGAACGTCTGCGATCGGGCGGGCGTGAAGATCCTGCAGACGACGCCCCACCGGTACGAGCCGGGCGACACCGTGGCCATCTCGGCCATATCGACGCTGGTCAAAAAGCACTCGGTCATGAAGGCACGGCAAATCCTCGACGTACTGGCCAACGCCAAGCTGGCGCCGATCAAGGACGCTCATATCCGCGCCGCGGAACTGCTCATGACGGATGACGAGTTCTGCATTGCATTCGAGCCGGAAGACCTGACGAGGGAGATCGAGACGGCCGGCGCATCGGCAGAGAATGAGGCCAAGGTGTTCGCCGTCACGCACAAGCTGCCTCAGTGGCGAGCACTTGCATCGATCTGGTTCAAGAATACCCGGAAGAAGAGGAAGGCAGCGGCATGAACCTACAGCCCAGGCCGTTCCTCGCCCAGAGCATTGGAATCCGCCAGGAACTCGATAAGTGCGGCTCTGGCCTCATCGGGCGGGATCGAACCTTCCTCTGCCGATTTCATGCTGTTGCCGCTACGTAATAGAGCGGGCTGCGACCTTCCATTGGCCAACCGTCGAGAAATATCTGCGCCTCTTGCACGGAGTCTATCGGCCTGATGCCGTACTCCCCATCCCTAGCCCAAATGCTCGCGCTGAACACCTTCATCGGCTGACTGTCAATGACCATGGAATCGGGACCCCGTATTTTCGCGTAAAAGGGACCCCCTGCTTGGGTTGATGAAGGGCACGGCGGTGAGCGCCCGATCAGGCGAAGCTGGTCGGGGTTGCACAG
>NZ_RKST01000067.1 GCF_003934165.1 Borborobacter arsenicus
ACCTCGAAGTTCTTGCTATCAGACATATGTGCGCTCACAGGAGCCTCCCAGGACAAATCACCCTGGAGACTCCCAGATCAGCGAACCAGCCGCTACGTGGGGTGACCTACGCGCTTACGGTCGAGCGTTCCTTGTCCGGCTTGATGTTGCCAGCCGGATCATGGCGCACGGCAACATTGGAAGCATTCCAGCGGAGGACCGGATGGCCGCCATGCCAGAGGTTTCGCGATACTGACAACCGTTCCAGTTCTGCCGTGGGAGCGGCCATGCTCAAGAAACCCTGGCCGAACTGGACCAGGTTCAATCCTTCATCCGCCAGATGCTGGACGATCTCGCCGGCAAAGGTGCGGTACGGGGAGTAGGATTCGACTGTTTTGACCATGGGGCGATAGTCTCGCTGCACCCTGGTTACTTCGGCTTCCGCCTGCCGTAGGGGCATTGCCGCCAAGCTCTGACCACGCATTCGAGTTAACTCCTCGTGGCGATGTCTTGTCGCGCAGGAGTTCAAGCAAGTTCAGAGCCATTTCGTTTTGATTTCCGGATAACAGAAAACCATGGCACTCTGGTGCGGAACACGCCTTCCATTGCAGGTCATGTACATGTCTCGAGCTTAGTAGGCCGACTGACATAAACAAGGAGGCCTTCATAGTCCAAACCAGGACGGAATCCTACCGAGGCAATGACCGGTTGCTGTATGGTATCATTCTAGGCGTGCTGGCGTTCTGGCTGTTCGCCCAAACGACGCTGAACATCGCACCCGATATGGCTGCCGATCTTCAGCTGGAGCAATCGTTCATGAACATCGCCGTGTCGATCACGGCGCTGTTTTCGGGCATTTTCATCGTCGTGATTGGCGGTCTGGCCGACCGGATCGGCCGAGTGAAGGTCGTCATGCTAGGGTTCGGCTTCTCGATCGCCGGCTCGCTTCTGGTCGGACTGGCCCCCTCGAATACGCTTGGCGGCACCTTCCTTATGCTAGGCCGAATCTGTCAGGGCCTGTCGGGGGCATTCATCATGCCGGCCTCGCTGGCGCTGGTGAAAGCCTATTGGGATGGAGCGGAGCGCCAGCGGGCGATCTCGCTTTGGTCGATGGGATCGTGGGGTGGCTCGGGCTTCGCGGCGCTGTTCGGCGGGCTGATGGCCCAAAATGTCGGCTGGCGCTGGATATTCATCATCGCCGCCCTCGTGTCACTGGTCGGCATGCTGATGGTGCGCGGTACCCCGGAAAGCAAGGCGCCACCGAAAGAGAACTATAGGTTCGATATGCCGGGCGTGCTGACCTTCATGGTCGCGATGGTCGCTTTGCAGATTTTCGCCACGCAGGGTGGCGCATGGGGCTGGACCAGCCTCGCCTCACTCGGGTTGCTGGCGGTGGCGGTGGTTTTCGGCGTCCTGTTCTTCCGTATCGAAAGCAACAATCCGGACGCCTTTGTGCAGTTTCGTCTGTTCCGGAACCTTACTTATACAGGCGCGACGATCTCGAACCTGCTGCTCAATGCCACCGCAGGCATCATCATGGTGGCGATGCTGGTATTGCAGCAGGGCGGGGCAATGACCGCACAGAAGGCGGGGTTCCTGACCATCGGCTATGCCATCACCATTCTTGCCTTTATCCGTTTTGGTGAAAAGCTGCTGCAACGCCATGGTCCGCGCAAGCCGATGTTGTGGGGCAGCTATATCGTCGGCCTGTCCATTGCATTACTGATGCCGACCAACTTGATGCTCGGCGCCTATACCGTTCTGGCCGTGATTGCCTTCGCATTGTTCGGGCTGGGGCTGGCCTTCTACGCCACGCCGTCCACCGATGCGGCGCTGTCGAACCTCCCCGAGGATCAGGCCGGCGCGGGCGCAGGTATCTACAAGATGGCTTCCTCGCTCGGCGCGTCGTTTGGTGTGGCCATCTCAGCCACGATCTACACCGCCATCGCGGGCAATCCCGAGGGCGTCAAATGGATCGAAGGCGTCATTACCTTCACGGGCAATCAGGAGAACCTTGCCTCGCGCGAAGCGGCCTTCTTCGCATTGCTGGCCAATTTGGTGATGGTGGCGACCGCAGTCGTATCGATCCTAGTCACCGTGCCCAAGGGAAAATCGGTCGAGCCAGTGGAACCCGCCCCCGCTGGTCGCACGCATCCGTCGACGCAGGAGAAGTGACATGAACGCAATCGTCAAGCAACTCGACACCGAAGCGATGACGGAATGGTTCGAACACATGCATCGCCATCCTGAATTATCGATGCAGGAGGAGCGTACCGCCGCCTATATAGCCGAGACGCTGCGCAGATTCGGCGGCTACGAGGTTGAGACCGGCATCGGCAAGCATGGCATCGTTGCCACGCTAAAAGCCGGGGACGGAGACAGGACGATCGGACTCAGGGCCGATTTCGATGCACTGCCAATCCAGGAAGAAAACGACTTTCCTTACAAGTCGACCGTAGATGGGGTTGCGCATCTGTGCGGCCATGACGGCCATACCTCCATGCTGCTGGGGGCCGCCAAGCATCTTGCCGAGACTAAAAACTTCAACGGTACCGTCCGGCTTATCTTCCAGCCCGGCGAGGAAACTATGGAAGGCGGCCCGGCGATGATCGAGGACGGTCTCTTCGAGCGGTTCCCCGTTGATGCCGTCTTCGGCATGCACAACATCCCCGGTCTTGAAGAAGGCAAGTTCTACTTCCACCCCGGCGAGATGATGTCGGCGGTCGACAATTGGGAGGTCGAGATCGTCGGCAAGGGCGGCCACGGCGGCATCCCCGAACTGACCATCGATCCGGTGGTGGCCGGCTCGTCCGTCGTCATGGCTATCCAGAGCATTGTGTCGCGCAACGTCGCGCCGGCGAACCGGGCGGTCGTGACCATCGGCGCGTTCCTCGCGGGCAATGCCGGCAATGTGGTGGCGGGCAATGCGATCCTGCGCTTTTCAATTCGGACCACTACACCCGAGGATCGCGAGATGGTCCTGGGCAATATCCGCCGTATCGTCGATCACCAGTCGCAATCCTTCGGCTGCACCTCCGAAATCCGCGAGGGGGTTCCGGGTGCGGTGCTGGTCAATGATGCCGGGGAAACCGAAAGGGCCGCCAGGATCGCGCAGGCGGCCTTCGGCAAAGATCAGGTGATCTATCCCGGCCCGTCATTCCTCGCTTCGGAGGACTTCGCTTTCATGCTGCAAAAGAAGAAGGGCACCTATTGCTTTCTCGGTAGCGGCCCGGGAAAGATGGTCCACCATCCTGAGTATTGTTTTAATCAAGACATTCTGCCTGTGGGTGCGGCCTATTGGGTGGCGCTGACCGAAGGCTACTTGCGCTGATCAAATCAGCGGACTTATCAACGTCGCGGGGCTGGTAGCGGCAACTTCTGCTGCCTCATGCTCGATCGCAACGTCTGTCAGTGATGCAACGTGGGCCATGGCCTAGAACGGCCAGGCTCCCCGCTAGTTCCCGTTGCGAAAAGGCGCCACCCGTTGCGCCTCGCCTTCGTCCCGGTGTTCCATGCAATACCAGATCATGCCGCCTCGGCTGTGATAGCCAAAGGGCGCAACACGCTGGCAGGCGTCATGTGCGCAGGAATGCGATAGCCGGCCGCTCGTTTCGGTAACTGGTGTGCTCATAGCGGGTTCAAAGGTCCTATCAGGCCAGAGTGGTCAGAACCATTTCGCGTTGCGTTGACTTCGCGGCCGACGCGGTGGAACTGCAGATCACCGTCGAGATCGTGTTTCAGGAGGTTCTTGGCTTCGGCAACCGATGTCGCCGAGTCAAGCCAGGCGTCGTAGGCGCCGGGTGCCAGGATGATCGGCAGCCGATCATGAAGCTGTGTCATGGGCTCTTGTGCGGCGGCCGTGAGGATCGTGCAACTGGTGATGTCGAGCGCTCGATTGTAGGCCCATAGCCCGGCGAAACTGAACGGCTGGTCATTCAAGTGAATGAACCACGGATCCTTGCCACCATCCTCCGCATTCTTGGTCCATTCGTAGAAGCCATCAGCCGGTATCAGGCAGCGCTTTTCCTTGTCACGGAAGGCTGGCTTGTCGGCGGCTTCTTCCGAGCGTGCGTTGAAGGTCGGGAATTTGGGCCGCTCCTTCGCCCAATAGGGGACGAGCCACCACATGCCGGTGCGCACCTTATGCATGCCGTCTTCACCGGCGGTGACGAATAGCACGTCCTCAGTCGGCGCGATGTTGTAGCGCGCCGCCGTGTTGCGGCCGCGCTCGGCATCCGTCAATCGGTACATCCGATGAATATCAGCCCAGTTGTGAAATCGTGTGAAGCGCCCGCACATTCAGGTCCCCATCCATTTCGCCCAAACGCTCTTTAGCACGCCGCCGCGTCTTAGTCCCTCAGGATAGCGGGGACCTTCAGCGGGCCGCTTTCCAGAAGGCGCGTCCAGACGCCTGATCGCGGCCACCAGCCGCGGCGTCCGCCCTCACGATCGGCCGGATTGAAAAACTCACCCCCAAAACGCGACTGGAACAGCTCGGCCTTTTCCCGCTTGGCAAAGCAATGCAGCCGCATGTCCTGGTAGCGGCCGTTCGGCCAGACGGCCTGGACCCTGCGGGTGTGAAAATGCAGGCTGTTGTCGCGGCAAAATGCGGCAATGAGACCGAAGTTGTGATCGCAGCACATGTCGTCAGGCAGGGCGACCTGGTGGGGCCACTCGCGGTCGATCCGCGCGGGTGATGGTGTGTATGATGCGCGGGGCGCCATGCCTGCTGATCCAGTTGGTTGGGCAGATTTTTTACACGGGCCTCTTGCCGAAGCAAGGTATTTGTTCCTAATTTGTTCTGGTCATGCCGGAACCGTATTGGCCTAAAAAAGGAGACTACCTACTCGATATTGCAAGCGCACGCACAATTACCGGCCCGACGATCTGATCCAGATATTCGGCGATATGGACACCGATGACCTCGCTCGTCGCATGACGTGTGAGAAAGGCCATACCGGGGGGATGAATGTCGAGACGTTTGTCCCGTCCGGCCGTGAGGCAGTCGGGCTGCGCATCCGCCGCCTGGTTGCTATAAAGATCAAGCGGGTGCCGGTGTGGCGGGAAGACTGACGTGGCAAGGCCGGACGTTTCAATCTCTCATAGATGGCCAAATGACGGTGACCGACGTATTGCGGCGCCTGGCCAGGTGCAACCATCGAACTGCGTCGAGCGCCTTGGGATACCAGAAGGGTCCGGCCGGCCCTATCCCTATCCTAATGCGCCGTCGCGCTGCGGCCATCGCCATGAGCATCATCTGATGCATGGATAACGACCCTTCAGGCTGCGACGAGATCACCATCTGCGCGCCGAGAGGCCCATCGCCCGTTTGTGATGGGTAAAACAGTTCTCCCTGGAGCACCTCGCTTGTGGCCTCCAGCCCCATTCTACTGGTCGCCCCAGGATGTCATAGACAGGGCACTGGAGTTCGCCGGCCTCTGGAACCTGCGCGAGTGGCGGACAATCCGCCCGAGCCTTTCCGCATCCTTGAGCCCTCATGCGGCGATGGCCGGATCATGGATGCGATCCGGCTGCGCGGTCATCGTGTCTTCGGCATCGAGTACCATTCAGGCAGGGCGGCGGAGCGCGGGCGAAGAGACAGAATGTCCTGACGGCCAATTTTCTCGAACAGCCCTCTAAGGCTGAGTTCGACATGGTGGTGATGAACACGCCGTTCTACGGGCGGCACTACGTCAATCATGTGCGCCATGCGCTGGAGTTGAAGCCCGGCATCAATTCTCCCGGCAACGGTGCACTATGACCATGGCGAGCTGAAAGGCGAGTGGCGCGACCTTCCGGTCGGCTCCTTCTCTGAAGCCGGGACGAAGGTTCCCACCGGCTTGCTGAAAATCAGGAGGCCGGCATGATGCGAGTCCAGTGGGCCGGCCCGCTCTTCTACCCGCCGGTCGGCAAGATCGCCGTGCTGGACAGTGGCTCGGAAATCGTCTGGCACGACGAATCCGAGAGCGCCGATTGCTTCACCGGCCTGCTGCCCAAAGACGGCCGCTCCCCGAACCAGCGTGTCGTCTTCGACCTGAGCTGCATGTGGGGCCGCCAGTTCATCCACCACATCGAGGAGCCGACCGGGGACGACCTTCGGCTGGGCTGGCTCCCGCGAGGAGGCCGCCTGATGTCAGTACAGCAATACCGTCGTGTCAATTTGTATCCCGGCCGCCCTCAGTGCCAAGACAAATGCAGATCCGGCAGATGCCACGCTGTTCGTACCAATCTCAGCGCCGGCACACTGGTTCATCGCGTCGGTCCACTGGGCGCAATCGTTCTTAGCTCTGTGATCGATGAGAAAGTCCGTCGCCTCAGCTACCGTCGATACCAGGCTGAACCTTCGTGGCGAGCCTGCGCAGACGACCATCGGCGTCCGGAATTGTTGACTATCCATCGGCCACAGTACGCCTCAACAGCACCGATAGCGAGCGGGATATTCAGAAAGGCGAGGGTGTTAGATCGCCTGTTCTTCCACCAAAATATCGGCTTCTGCGGCTGCATCCTCAAACGCCTTACGAGCGGTTTCCGCCTTTTCATTGCCGCCCAACACTCGCATGCACGCCATTCTCGCCTGGCTCAGGTAGCCGGTTTCACCGGTTGGCCAACTGTAAAGCAGAAGCTCCGCAGCTTGGCGCGTTGTGAAAATCTCAAGCTCTTTGGATTTCAGCACAACTCGAACAGACGTTTCAAACACCCCATGATCGTCGAGGTTTTCCATGATGGTTATCTCCCTTCATGGAACCTACGCACAGAGGCGGGAGATGGTTGCCTATTTCGCCTCGTGTCTTTGTTCACGAAAACGAAAACGCTTTCACAGGAATTTAGGGGCCGACGGGTTTCAGTTGCGAGCGAGAATGTGCGCCTTGATTGGCGAACTGAAGAACTGACCCCGCATTGCCTCAAGCAAAATGTTACCGATAGTGTTGATGCTCCAGCTGGGATGGCCATGGATCGCTGTTCCGGTTTGGGGGACGGATGGCGGGGCTCAGCATGGCGACACGGTCGGAA
>NZ_RKST01000068.1 GCF_003934165.1 Borborobacter arsenicus
GGGGTCAGAACAAGAGCTGCTCGAAATCGTACGCTAAGACCGAACGGAGCGGGAACGTCATGCAGCGCGGAGGATTCTTCCAGGAAGTCGCAATGGCCTGAAGCCTTCGGGCATCTGCTGCTCGGTGTCCCAGGAATAGATGCCGGTGAGATTTATGTGCTCCCAGCTGAGTGGCGAGACATGCTTGAGCAATATGTCGGGGATAGTTCGACCACTTTGACGCAGATGGGCTACGGCACGGCTGAGATAAACGGTATTCCAGTGGACGATGGCGCTGACGACAAGGTTGAGGCCCGAGGCACGGAATGCCTGACTTTCGAACGATCGGTCGCGGATTTCGCCGCGCTCATGGAAGAAAACGGCCCGCTTGAGCTTGTGGGCGGATTCTCCTTTGTTAAGACCGGCTTGACATCGCCGGCGAAGTGCCGGGTTGGAATACCATTCGATCATAAACAGGGATCGCTCGATGCGCCCGAGCTCACGCAGGGCTTTCGCCAACTGGCTCGGTTTCGAGGATGCCGCCAGCTTTTTGAGGATCATTGAGGGCGCAACAGAGCGTGTCGTGATTGATGCCGCCAGATGGAGAAGGTCATCCCAGTGTTCCAGAATGAGGGCGGTATTGATCGGCGCGCCGATATGGTTGGCCAGTGCTGGATATGAGTCGGCCTTTTCGAAAGTATGGAACTTCCGGTCCTTGAGATTGCGCAGCCGAGGCGCAAAACGCTTTCCGATCAGAGTGAAGAGGGCAAATACATGATCGCTCGCACCTCCGGTATCGGTAAAGTGCTCCTCGATCTCCAGGATGGTGTCGTGGTCGAACAGGCCGTCGAGAACATAGGCTGCCTCGCTCTCGGTCGGGCTGATCGGCAGAATGCTGAAATAGCCGTACTGATCGGAAAGGTGGCTGTAAAATTTCGAGCCTGGCTCGCTGCCATAATGCAGGTTGATATCACCGCGTTTGGCGGCACGATCACTGGCCCGGAAGAACTGACCATCAGATGATGCGGTCGTCCCTGTTCCCCAGAGCTGGGCGTGGGGATGACGCGCATGGGCGTCGGTCACACATGCCTGCGCTGCGCGATAGGTTTCCGTGCGGGCATGGAACATGCGCATCCATCCGATCTGATGGGCGCTGATCCCCTTGGAGGCTCCGGCCATACGTTTCGGGCCAAGATTGGTGGCGTCCGCGAGCGTGCCGGCGAGCATGGCCGGAATGTTTTGCGGTGAATCGCCCGTTCGAACATGGGTGAACTGGTCGGCAAAGCCGGTCCACTCATGCACGTCTCTTAAGAGATCCGGCACTTCGACAAGCGGATACATTTCGCTGAGTTCGATATTTAGTTCATCGGCTGCAGCGGGCACTTCGCTCGCCAGCGGTGTTACAATCAGGGTTCCGGCATCGAGACGGACGCCTTCAAGTTTGCCGTTGCGGGCGCGATGGGCGAGACGTTTCAGATTGAAGTCCAGCAATTGTTGCATTTCGGTGAGCCAAGCCACCCCGTCGCGCTGCACACCGAGCCCAAGCTGGTCAGTTTCCTTCAGCTTGGTAAAAGTAGGGCGGGGCATGAAATTTTCATTTATCGGCCGGAACGCCCTGCTGCCTTCGACCCAGATGTCGGCCGAACGAAGCCGCTCGCGCAACGCTGCCAGTGTTGCAATCTCATAGAGACGGCGATCGGCCTTTGCCTGCCCGAAGATCAGTTTACGCTCCGCCGCGCCGAGATGAGCGATCGGGACACGTTCGGGAAGCACGCGCCTTCCTTCCGCGTAAAGGGATCTGAGTGTTTCGATCGCTGCCAGCAAAGGATCATACCGACGACTTGAATGGAATGTGAAGGTCAGGAGGAACCGGCCTGCATAATTGCGAACATTGGCATATTGCTCAGCTGCAATAAGCAAGGGTGAGGCGTCATTGTCTTCCACCATCGCCGCAAGCGTCGGCTTTGCCTGCACCAAGCGATGCCAGCCGACGTGGCGGTCGAGCGTTTCAATTGCATCTTCATCATTGTCATTGGCGCACTGAAGAGCCGATATCGTGTCGAGAAACAGCCGTAGTGCCTTAGCCGTCTCCATCCGGGTGTTCACATGGCGCTGCTTCTTGCGGTTATTCGCCTGCGAAAACAGCCTGCCGATCAGCTTGATGAACATGGTGACTGCGGCGTCGGTGAGCTTTTGCCCAAGCTTGATGATCTGCGCGATGATCGTCGCGCGCCGCCGACTGGCGTTGAAGTCGGCGGCAAGCCATGCCGGTGTCACATCGCCCTCCCGGACCATCTGCTCCCAGCGACCGGAGTGGATGCGGGCTTGTAGTCGGGGATCGATATCGAGCGCGCGGATGAAAGCGATCCTGTCGGTCAGCGTGACCAGGTTGGTTGCTCCCGGAGCATCTGGCGCAGATCGCAGCCAATGGAATCGCGTCTGTCGTATCTCGGGATCAACCGTCAAAAGATCATCGAGGGATTGGAGCTTTTCGGCTGAAAGGCCCGATATCAGGGCAGCCTCGGCGCGACGGCGGGCTATTACGCGGCCGGCAAAGCCGATCCGCTCTATTGTGTCAGGTGCGGGAAGTAACACCTTCCGCTCCCGCAGCGTGGTGACAATAGCTTGGGCAATAGAATGGCCCTTGTCCGTTGCGGTCGCCGTTTCGACGGCGGATAGTAAGGCGGCGCGCCGGTCCTGTGCTGTTGCTGTTCGTTTTCCAAAATAGGAAAGCAAATGCGCGATATGCTCGCGGCGAGTTTCCTCCCGCCTGGCATAGGAACGGAAACTCTCCGGATCAGCATCCAATTGTTCGGCTATATAATTGAGCATCGCCCTCGGCGGAATTTCGTGCACCATGAGAGCCCGGCCCGGATGCCGCATCATGCAAAGCTGGACAGCAAAGCCGAGCTGGTTATGTTTTCGCCTGCGGACTTCGATCTCCAGCCGGTCCGATGGAGATAGAGTGTAGTGACGGATCAGACTATCCTCATCGGTCGGTACGCCGAACAGCTCCTGTTGATCCTGAATTTTGAGAAACTTCCGCCGCGCCATTTTTTACTCCATACAAACTTGCGTCGATGGTTCCGGGCATGTCCGGAAACGGTCGTTTGAGTACAGGCCTAAATCACCCTGTCCACAAATTATCTTGACTTATTTGTGGACAGGCATCACCTTTCGGACAACCTATTCGGACGAAATTGAACCTTATGCCACGCACCTTTGCCTATGTCCGTGTCTCCACGACCGGACAGACCACCGAAAACCAGATTCAGGAAATCGAAGCGGCCGGCTTCCACGTCGAGCCACGCCGTATAGTCACCGAGACCATCTCGGGCAGCGTCGCCATTGCGCAGCGCCGGGGTTTCTCGCGACTGATGGATAAACTCGAAGCCGGGGACGTGCTCATCGTCACCAAGCTCGATCGGCTCGGCCGAGATGCGATCGATGTCAGTACGACGGTCAGGAAACTGGAGGAGCTGGGCGTGCGGGTCCATTGTCTGGCCCTCGGCGGCGTCGATCTGGCGAGTTCCGCCGGGAAGATGACGATGAGCGTCATCAATGCCGTCGCTCAGTTCGAGCGTGATCTGCTGATCGAACGCACGCAGTCGGGCCTCAAACGAGCCAAGTCGGAAGGCAAGACCCTCGGCCGTCCCGCTCGGCTCAATGAGAAGCAGAAATTGGATGTTCTCTCGGATTTGGCGGGCGGGATGAGCGTTTCCGCACTCGCCAGAAAATTTGACACCAGCCGCCAGACCATCATGCGTGTCAGGATCGAGGGCGACCGCTCCGTTTAAGCCGTGACTTGAGTAGGCACCCGTTTCCCTTTCGCCTCACCCCGCGCAGCAGGACAGTTTTTTCACATCCCTGTCGAAGGTCTGAGCCGCAAGCTTCAAACCTTCGACAGTCGTCAGATATGGAAAGATCGTCTCCGAGAGATCATCGATCGTCAGGCCGCAGCGGATGGCCAAGGCTGCCGTCTGAATGCTGTCAGCACCCTCTGGTGCAAGGATGTGAGCGCCAAGGAGTTTCCGGGTTGACCCGTCGGCGACCAGCTTGATCAGGCCGCGCGTGTCGCGCGCCGCCAGCGCCCGCGGCACATTGTCGAGGGAAAGGACGGAGGTGCGAACCGAATGTCCGGCAGCCCGCGCCTGCGCTTCGGTCATGCCGACGCTCGCCACCTGCGGATCGGTAAAGACCACGGCGGGCATTGCGGTGTTGTCGTAACTCAGGCTGTTGCCGTTCAATGCGTTCTTGGCGGCGAGCTTTGCGCCATAGGCGGCCATGTAGACGAACTGATCTTTTCCGGTTACATCGCCGGCGGCATAGACGCCCGCCTTCGAGGTGCGCATGCGATCATCAACGATGATGGCCCCGGCCGGTGTCAGGTCTATACCGGTTTCAGCAAGCCCAAGGGCTTCAGTGTTCGAGCGGCGTCCCGTCGCCACAAGAATCCGCTCGGCAGTCAAGATTTCCGGACGTCCGTCCCGCGCGATGGCGAGGGCAACACCACCATCATCGGTCTTGCGGGCGGACTCGTAGGTAATGCCGCTGACGATTTTAATCCCCTCATCGGCCAGATAGGTGGCAAGCGCAGCGCCGATTTCGGGTTCAGCCTCCGGCAGAAGCCGGCTGCGGAACACGAGTGTCACTTCGACACCGGCCCGTGCGAAAGTCTGGGCAAGCTCCACGCCGATGTAGCCGCCGCCAAGCACTATCATCGAGCGTGGCAGCTCGGTCAGGGCGAGCGCTGTCGTGCTGTCGAGCGGCGATACGTCAGCGATCCCCGGAATCCCCGGCAACGCCGGACGCGCACCGGTGGTGATGATAATTCGCTCGGAGCCGATGTGCTGGCCCGCGACCTGGACACCGCCGTCAACGAGGCGGGCCGGACCTTCGTGGTAGACCACATTGTTGTACTCCGGCAGCAGATCAGCGTATTTCGCCTGTCGCAGACCGGCAACCAAAGCGTCTTTCTGGGCGATCTGAGCGGCCCAATCAACCACGCGCGCGCCGCTTTCGATCCCATCAAACCGGGCAGCCGCATCGTTGGCGTGACGTACAGCCTCCGTGGCCCGGATCAGGGCTTTCGAGGGCACGCAGCCGATGTTGACGCATGTACCGCCGATCGTGCCATGCCCGACAAGAGCCACTTGGGCGCCTAGTTCGGCGGCCGTGATCGCGGCGGAGAAACCGGCCGAGCCAGCTCCGACGACCACAAGATCATAACGGCCGTTGCCTTTGTTGGAAGTTGGAACGTCGCAAGCTTCACACATTCAATTCACCTTTGTTGTCTTGTTATTCATCGAGCAGCAATTGGCATCCGCTGATGAGGCGGAACGCCGACGCCGGTAAAGATAAAGTGCGGACGCCCCAATCGCGGCGAGAGCGATCGGGATCAGCACATAGCCGGCCGCTGCGAACCATGCGGAAAAGCCAAAAGAGCCAGCGGCGACCAAAAGAAATGGCGCGGCGCAACAGATGACGGCGAGAAACCCGACTCCGCCAAGGCCGATGAACTTTCCATCTGTCATGCTGAACCTCCTTACTGCGAAACGCCGGACGGATAGCCAGCATTGGTGGTTGCGGTGATCAGCGCGGCGACATTCGTCTGGCTGTCGTCAAAGCGCACCTTCGCGATCGCCGCGCCGGTCGCCTCCGATACATCAACATCGAGCACGCCTGGAACGTTGCTGAGCGCCCGCTTCACAATCGGGCCGCAGAGTTCGCAGGTGGCATTGGCAACATTCAAGGTTACGGTCTGCTCGGCGGCAAAAGCGTGACCACCCGTCAGCAGGGACGCAGTAAGGGCAATGAGGGGCAGGATTTTCATGAGATTCTCCTTGGGATTAAGCATCGAGGACAAGGCGGGCGGCGTAGGGAAAGCCCACGGCGATAATGATCAAGACAGTTGCGACCCAAAGGCCGATCTTGGCGTTCCGATGGGATGATGGACGCGCGCAGTAGGAACCCTCGGCGCATTCAGCCGCCTTCGGCCTGCGATAGACGAGATAGAAACCGTAGCCGAGGCAGGCGAGCGCGATCGTGATAAACACAGGCTGGTAGGGTTCGAACGCGGTCAAATTGCCGATCCACGCGCCGCTGATGCCAGCGAAGAACAAGGCAAAGGGCAGCACGCAACAGGTTGCTGCGCCCAGTGCCGCAACGATGCCGCCGACCGACAGCAATGCTGCCCGATCAAAACCCTTTTCGGCTGGCTCTGTGACTGTATTTGCCAGCGTCCGTGTTTCATCCTGCATCATCGTTCACATGCTCCCGCAATTGATCTATCGTGACCCTAGTGCCTGTAGCGACTACAGGGTCAAGCGAGAAATTTTCACGGATTTGTGCGAGCTATGTGATGACACAGAATGATGAATTTTCGATCGGCGTGCTGTCCGAGCGCAGCGGCGTCAACATAGAGACGATCCGCTATTACGAGAAAATCGGCGTCATGCCGAAGCCCGCCCGCAGCGCAGCGGGTTATCGTATCTACACAACTGAACACGCAAGGCGGCTGCATTTCGTGCGGCGCGGCCGTGAACTCGGCTTCAGCCTGGACGAGTTGCGCGGCCTGCTTCGCCTGGTCGATGGGCATACCTACACCTGCCGGGAGGTCCATGCGCTCACCATCGAACATTTGAAAGATATCCGTCAGAAAATCGCCGATCTGCGGCGTCTGGAGCGGGCCATGTCGAATATGGCGGCGCAATGCACCGGCGATCAGGTTCCAGAATGTCCGGTCATAGATGCCCTTTTTGAAATGCGGTCAATCAAGCGTTCCCGCTCCGTTCAAGCTTAGCGTACGATTTCGAGCAGCTCTTGTTCTGACCCC
>NZ_RKST01000069.1 GCF_003934165.1 Borborobacter arsenicus
TCCAAAACGCAAATGCCTCCGATGAAACCGGAGGCATTTTGATGACCCCACGTTAAGGGGTCCCGTTTGGACGAAAATCACCCCTCAAACAGGGTCCTCATTCCACGAAAAATCACAGCTACCGCCGCGATCTTTTCAAGCTTGCTCGTGGTTGCGGCGAACTAGCGTCCTATGCCATCGCATAAACGAACAGGCCCGCCCCGGCGAACCGAGACGGGCCATTCATTTGCTGAAGTCGGGAAAAATGGTCAGGGCAGTGGCCGGCCGGTGAGCGTATACCACGCGGCCGCAAGCCGTGTTGGGCTACTCGGCTCCCGCAGCGTTTCCTTTCAAGCTGCGTGTGAAGTTTGCCGCCAGCGCCCGTATCAGGTCTTAGGATTGGCCCTATAAGCCGCCAAGATCCGATCCGTCGAAGACAACTGACGATAAAACTCGTCCAGCATCGCGTCGATTGCGTCCATCCGTTCACTAGCGGACGAGAACACCTCTTGCGAAGCCCCACGAACCTTAGGATCCTCGACGTTCTCTAAAATCAGGTCGAGGCCATCATAGAGATAGCGGGCGCGCGCAAGCGCGTCCTTGATATCGATCACCTGCTTTCGAAACGGATCGAGAACTTCACCTAGATCGAGCATCGTCACGGTCCTGATTTTGCGGATCAAAGACTATCGTGCCAGACGCCCTCTGGCGAGCTAGTTTTGAGGCTGTAGCTACCTGCCCCAGCCGAGTTTCATTTCAGATGTTCGAGTTGGCCACCTAACTCCCCACGACCGCAGCCCAAATCTTCTTACCGAAGGCCACGAGCAACCCGCCAATGGCTGCTTCCTGAGCCTGATTGGCGGCGACTGTTTTATAGATAGGCCGCCAGCTTCCGCGGGCGCTAGTGGAGAACCGCGCAAACATGAAACCGTAGTAGAGCAGATCACTCAATTTTGGCAGTGATCCGATAGTGCTCCCCTCCCTGCCGTAGACCCACGGAAAGGCATGTACTAGTTCTGCACTTGGCTATGAAACAGGCACGGACTGGAGGACATACTGTGAGTGGGCTTTCTCCAGGGCGTCTCGAACGTCTCGATAGCACGTCGATTGCCTCTCTGCGCATTTTCCTGCTGGTGGTAGCGAACCAGAGCTTCTCGAAAACTGCAAGGCAGTTGCAAATTGCACCCTCGACCGTCAGCAAGCATGTCGACATGCTTGAGCAGACGCTTAATACGGCGTTGGTGCGTCGGACGACGCGACAATTGAGCATAACCGACGATGGCGCGGTATTCTACGAGCATTGCAAGAGCGTCCTTGCCACACTTGACGAGGTGGTCGGCAACTTCGCAGGCGCCCCGGCTGAACTTGAAGGCTGGATCCGCATGGTAGCTCCGCCGTCTTTTGCCATGACGGTGCTTGCCGACCGTCTGCCGGAGTTTCAGGCCCAACATCCCCGACTAGCGCTCGACGTGCACACGACGACTGCAAAAATCAACCTGATCCGTGAAGGGGTCGATGTGGCCATCTGGCTGCAGGATGCCGGCGAGACATACCTTCGTTCGATTAGGCTCGCCCCCAATCCCTGTGTCTGGTGCGTATCACCCGACTACATCGAGCGACATGGAAAACCTTCGACCCCGGCGGATCTTGCCACGCACTCCTGCCTCAAGGGCATCGGCACGCCGTTTCAGGACCACTGGCCGATCCGCAGCGGCACGAAGGTTGGCCGCGTCGCAATCGACAGCTCATTCGCAACCGACAACGGTGAAGTGTTGCGAAAGACCTGTCTTGCCGGCCTGGGTATTGCAGGATTCTATCTGTACCACGTCGCCGATGATCTTCGAAAAGGTCGACTTGTGGAAGTGCTGGCAGACTATCAGGCGGATATCAGTTCGATTTATGCGGTCATGCCGCATCGGCGCCTGCTGCCGGCCAAGGTAAGGGCGTTCGTCGAATTCCTCCGCAAGATAACAAGCGACCTGCCCCGCCGCGTATCCTGATGCCCGAGCCCCGAGGCACAAGCGAAACCTCCCACATTCCTCACCACTTATTCCATAATGGAAAGAGTTAGTTCGTTAGTTTCTGGATTGTGTCCCAAATGAGCGCTTCGATAATCTCCACCCAAAGTACCGGCGTTGGAAAAGGTGGGTTGAAAGCATATGGGCAGGGATGCAGCGAATGTGGCGAGCGGGTTCTACGGCTCTCTGAAGCCTGGGCGTAAGCCGGCCCTGCTTGTCATAGACTATCAGCTAGGTTTCACCGACATCTCGGTAAGCCCGCTTGCGTCTGATTGCGCGCGCTCCGTAGAAGCGACGGCCAGACTGATTGCTGCGGCCCGTCCGTCTGCGCCGGTGATCTTCACCGCGGTGGGATACGACACTCCCATGCTGGAGGCGGGGGTATGGCGCGAAAAATGCGGCAGCCTGGAAACGCTGATGCGGGGCTCGAAAGCGGTCGAGATAGACCCGCGGCTCGGTTTCGATCCGGCCTGCGACACGCTGTTGGTCAAGGCACAGGCGTCCGCGTTCTTCGGCACCCCGCTTGCCAGCCTTTTGGCCGCGGGCGGTTACGACACGCTGCTGGTCGCGGGCTGCACGACAAGTGGCTGTGTCAGGGCGAGTGTCGTCGATGCGATTCAATATGGCTTCAGGCCCTTCGTCGTCCGTGAATGCGTTGCCGATCGTTCGCCTGAACAGCACGAAAGCAATCTGGTCGACATGCAGAGCAAGTACTCGGAAGTTATCGATCTTGCCGACGCTATCGGCATGATCGAACAGGCGGGTTTTCCGGGTGAAACCATATAGCGCTCCATGGAAAACCACGGCCGCACCGGTTTCGGAATGACCTGGCCACCAGCAGCAACGATAAAGATCAAGGGAGGGTTCACATGATAAGATTTGCAAAGACCATCGTCGCCGGAGTGATGCTCATGGGCACAGCTCTGGCCGCTCAGGCGCAAGAGACATTCGAGCTGACGTTCTCGACTTATCTGCCGCCGACATACGAATATGTGTGGAAGCCGGTCGAAGCTTTCGTCAAGACGGTTGAGGACAAGAGCGACGGCAGGGTGAAGATCAAGGTCTTCCATTCCGCGCAGCTTTTCGACGGTTATGACGAGTTGCAGGCATTGAGCCGAGGCGATATCGACATCACCAACATGACCGGGACCTATCCAAGCGGCACCATCCCTGCCCTTACCCTGTTCACGCTGCCGTTCGTCTTCGACGACGTAGCCCATATGGAGCGGGCGCTTGCCGCAGGCCTCGCCGATCAAGGGATGAAACAGGAACTCAACGACAAGCACGACGTGGTCATTCTCGGCCTTGCGCCGTGGGATCCCTACGAGTTCTACAGCCGCAGCACCCCGATCCTTTCCGAATCCGATTTTGTAGGCAAGGTCTGGGCGACCAGTGGCTCGTCCGATGCCAAGGCGATCCAGTTGCTCGGCGGTTCACCAACCGGCATGCCGTCTTCGGAACTCTACCTCTCCTTTGACCGCGGCGTTATTGACGGCACACCCCGCCCTCTTCTGACGGGCATCGGCCGTAGCCTCTACGAAGTGGCGAAGCACCTAACCATCTCCAACTTCGCTATCGACACCTCGATCCTCGCCATCAACAGGCAGCGCTGGGAAAGCCTGCCGGCCGACGTGCAGCAGATCATGCTCGACGCTGCATCGGAACGCGATCGGGACCAGATTGCCCGCGTCCGCAGCTTCGTAGAGGAAGCCATCGCCAAGTATGAAGAGGCCGGTGTCGCTGTTCACCGAATGGATGCGGAAGCAGTCAGCAAGCTGCGTCAGGCTACCAAGGCCGCGGTCGACGAGTTCGCCAGCACCGTCGAGAACGGTGAAAAGTATCTAGAGATCATCGAAAGCACCCGCAATCCCTGATAGCCATTCGGGCCATAGCCTGTAATGGCCTGGCCCGCAAAGCGGAGTGCACTCACATGAGCCGTATTCTTGGAACCGCTTCAAGGATGGTCACCCAAGCCAACCGGCTGGGAATGGTCGTTGCGCAGATCGTGCTGCTGTCCCTGGCCGTTGTCACCACCTATGGCGTTGTCGCGCGCTATGTCTTCGGTCGCCCGAGCGTCCATGTCTTCGAGATCAGCATCTACCTGCTGCTTATCATTACATGGTTGTCCATCGGATGGTGCATGACCGCGGATCGCCATGTGTCGATGCAGGCATTGAGCAGCGTGATGTCGACGCGTTGGAAGCGCACCGCAAAAATAATTTCCATGCTCTCTGTGATGGTTTTCTGTGGTGTCATCATCTGGGCTGGTAGCAACCAGGTGATTTCGTCCTATGTTCGCGGCTATCGCTCGGCAACGCTGCTGGCCTTCCCGCTATGGATAGTCTACGCGCTTGTCCCGATCGGCGCGGCTCTACTTATCCTTAGCACGGTCCAGCGCCTGTTTACTTCTCCCTCCACTGACGATCAGTAGGAAGACCAAGCCAGATGTTTGCCGATCCCATCACGATCATCGCGATAGTCATTTGCCTTTTCATCGTGCTGCTAGTGATAGGAGCGCCAATCTTTGCAGCGCTCGGTGTGGCGAGTTTCCTTGGAATGTACATGCAGGGTGGCATGTCCGCCCTGCTCGCCACGCCTTCGATTCTGCATCGCGGTCTCGCCAGCTATTCACTGATTGCCATCCCGTTGTTCATCCTGATGGGTGAGGTCGTCGCCCGTACGGATATCGGCTCGCGCATCTACACGCTGTTCAATGTCTGGCTGAATCGGCTGCCCGGCAATCTCGCCGCAGCCAGCATCGGAAGCTGCGCCCTTTTCGGCGCGATGAGCGGCGTCAGCGTGGCCGGTGCAGCCACCATCGGGCGCTTCGCCATTCCGGAAATGCTGAAGCGCGGCTACGATCCCGCACTTGCCGGCGGCTCGGTTGCAGCCGCTGGCGCGCTGGCGCTGCTCATTCCGCCGAGCATCGGTTTCATCCTCTATGGCGAGATCGCCGACCTTTCAATCGGCAAGCTGTTCATCGCGGCTCTCATCCCGGCACTTCTGGTGATCGTGCTAATGATGATCTATGTCTGCGGCCTCACCTTCCTGAAGCCACACCTCGCGCCCACAGCGTCCGCCAGCTATGGCTGGGCGGAAAAGCTTGACGCCCTCCTGCGCGTGTGGCCGGCGCTGGTGTTGATGGTCGCGGTGATCGGCACAATCTATCTCGGCATGGCGACACCAACCGAAGCGGCCGGTATCGGCGCGGTGGCCGCGCTGGGCATCTCTGCCGCGCAGAGACAGCTTTCGTGGGCGACATTGAAAGACATTTTGCGGTCCTCGGCTCTTACGTCGAGCATGATCCTGCTGATCCTCGTCTCGGCGCTGCTTTTCGGTTATCTGATAACGCGTCTAATGATCCCGCAGATGCTGGCGGAATGGATCGGGTCGCAGGGCTTTTCCACCTGGGTTCTGTTTCTTTTCATTCTGGGATTCCTGCTTGTCATCGGCATGTGTCTCGACATCGTATCGGTGATACTGATCACGACACCGATCCTGCTACCGATTGTAATTCAGATGGGCTTCGACCCTATCTGGTTCGGCGTCATACTTGTCATTGCCTGCGAGATGGCAGTCATCACACCACCGGTCGGCCTGAACCTCTACGTTATCAAGGGTGTAGTGCCGGAACTCACACTCAAGTCGATTATGTGGGGCGCGCAGCCCTTCGTGCTGGTCGAAATACTGGCCATTATAATTCTGACCATCTTCCCGGCCCTTGTAACGTGGTTGCCAAGCATTGCCATGTCGCGTTGACTCGCAGGGACGAGATACGATGGTACAATTTTGCCCCCAGGTAGCGACACACTATCGGATTCGAGTTCAGTCGATTCTTGGATTAGAATCCAATGACCGAGCAGTGGCCGCTCCGGTATCGCGACGATTCAATCAATGAGCAAACGATTGGGTGCCACGCTTACAATTCAACTTTCACACTGCAGCAAGGCGATGGGGTAGTTTCTGAGTGAGCCGAAGTACAGTTCCATGCGGAATTTTCGCTTCTCGCTTGCACCTTCCCGACAACAGACGGCCCGCTTGACCGTAATGGCCGCAAGCAGTCCGTCTACTTCCGTCGCGGGGTAGCAGATACAGCATCGCCGCCGCCCCTTCCGCCGCGCCTTCGCGCTCCACGATCCTGTGGCAAGAGAGGCTGACGTCATGCCTCTGCCTCGCAAACCAACTTCCGCAATCGCAGTATCGCCCGCCTGCTGCAGAGTTACGACAGGATCTATTGCGACGCGACGGAGGCGACCGACCTCTACGCCAGACAGTGCTCGCTGAACGTCAGCGCAAGGGACCTTGCGGTGATGGGGACGACCCTGGCCGATGGCGGTGTCAATCCGGTCACGAAGCAACGCGTGGTCGATGTCGGTGTCTGCCACTATACGCTCGCCGTGATGGTCACCGCCGGGCTGTATGAGAGCTCCGGCGATTGGCTCTACGATAGTAAGCGGGTAGCCGCGGCCGTTCAGGCTTTGAAGTTCCAGGGCATGAGATCGTCGATCCGGGAGATCGGCCAGCCCTGGGCAATGCGCTCGAGGGTCTGGGCGAGCCAGGCGTGTGGA
>NZ_RKST01000070.1 GCF_003934165.1 Borborobacter arsenicus
AGGTGGAAAGCTTCCTCGCAGATGCACTTAATTTGAGAAACTGGCGGCAAAGATTCTCACAATTAAATGCCGAGCCTGAACCTAACCGGCGCATTCTTACAATTAAGTGCCAAGCGACATCAGGAGCCGCCGCAACCTTTCAGACTCTTCCAATTTCCTATGAGGGCACGATCGTGCCTCTAGCCGGAAACCTTGTTCCGGCTGGGTTTTCTTCGCCCGCTGCTGACGACCTTGAAGACGAAATCCATCAACTGGATGGGTGGTCCGGCACCCGTCGGCGACGTTTTGGTGGCGCGTGTCAGCTGGGAACCTGATCTCATCGTATGATCACCAATACGCTCTTCACGCCGAGGTGAATGCCAGGATGCGTGCTGCGAAAAAGCGGGAAGCCGCGTAAGGGGAGGTTTGGTCCTCCCCTTTTTCTAGGCAATTGAGTGGGAAGCCCTCAGGGTGTCACGCCCGGACGCCCGGGCTTTTTTGCGTTATAAGTCTTCTGCAAATTTCCTAGATTACGTTCTTGTAGGCATTTTCGTTTAATTGCCTACAACGATGCACCATGATAGGGTTGCAGGCAGGATTCTCAAATTGCCTACAACGAGACCAGTCATGGCCAAATACGAAGAACTCCCTATCGCCATCCAGACGATTTACGCCGATCTTGTACATCGTGTGTGGACGGGCAACATCTCCGCTCTGACGTCGCAAGGCGGTTCCGCCTACTCGCGCGAGGTGAAAGGCCGCCTCTACTGGTACTGGCAGCCGCCCACAGCCGCTGACGGCAAAAGGCCTTCCGCCAAATACATCGGTCCCGATAGCAAGGAAACGCGAGGCCGCCTCCAGGAAATGCAGGATCACGTCGAAAACCTGCGTCAACGCCGAGATATGGTGAGGGCCCTTCGAGCTGCTCGACTTCCCATGCCTGACGCGATGTCCGGCGACATTATGGCGGCCATGGCCGAGGCAGGCGTCTTCCGGCTGAGAGCAGCCGTAGTCGGTTCGGTAGCGTTCCAGACTTATCCTGGGATGCTTGGCGTCCACATGCCTGCCACTTTGAGCCGAACCGGTGATCTGGATATCGGTCAGTTCCAGTCTATTGCCATCGCCGTCAAGGACGAGATCGATCCCGACCTCGAGACCGTGCTGAAGAACGTCGATAAGAGATTCGAGGCGATCTCGAGTCCCATGGACACCCGCCAAACCCTTCGATACGCGCTGCGTGTGGGTGGAGACGAGCGCTTCTCCGTGGACGTCCTCAGTCCGATGCGCGGCCCGGATCGGGAGAAAACCGGAAACTTGCCTGCGTTGCGAACGGGTGCTCAGTTCCTTAGGTACTTGGACTACCTGCTGTATCAGGAGGTCAACGGTGTTGCCTTGCACGGTGCCGGAATTCCCATCAACGTCCCCGATCCGACCCGATACGCGCTGCACAAACTGATCGTCAGCCAGATGCGCCGCATGGAGGATCCGAGAAGCGCCGCGAAATCCCGCAAGGACCTCGACCAGGCGCGCGCATTGATCACGGTGCTATCAGTCCAGCGGCCGGGCGAACTCAAGGATTTGTGGCAGGAACTCTGCGGCCGCGGCCCGTCATGGCGTGAGAAGGCCATGTCGGCCGTCAGGCAACTGCCTGCAGAGATCGCCGAGGCGTTGGGCGAGGAAACGCCAACGTTGAGCAGGGCACCGGGTAGATAGAAGAAGGGCAACCAGATAGCCGCCCTTCAAACCTCTGCTGCCTGGCAAGGCTAGAACCAACGTCTCCACCACTTCCAGCCCCTAGCCCTCCGTCTCCCTAGGCGGCTGAGATCGCCGCCTTCGACGCGCTGATCGAACCGGCCGACCTTATCATTGCCCACAATGCCGGATTTTATCGGCCGTTTTGTGAAAAACTTTCGCCGGCCTTCGTTCCCAACGCATGGGCATGCTCGGTCACCGAATTTCGTTGGGCCGATCTGGGCTTTGAGGGCAACAAACTTGGCTATCTTGTTGGACAGTCCGGCCTGTTCCACGAAGGACATCGTGCCACCAACGATTGCCAGCACTTCTTGAAGTGCTGGCAAGACCGACGGGCGAGGGCGGTGCGCTTCCTTTGCCGAACTGCTGCACTCAAGCGCCCACTGCAGGATTCGCATTTTCGCCGAAAACGCGCCTTTCGACTTGAAGGATCACCTGAAGGGGAGGGGATATCGCTGGTCTGACGGGCAGTGATGGTCGGCCGAAGGCCTGGTGGATCGAGGTCGATGAAGACCTGTACGGGGACGAACTGCGTTACCTGCGCACCGAGATTATCGCTGGGACGAGGCGCGGAGCCGCCGACCGTTCGGCAGACGGCGCACGACCGGTTCAGAGCATGACGCGTTGCGTGCCGCGTGAATGTCGGATGCAGCGGGAGGGCCACATCACCTTGTTCTTGCCAGAAGCGTGCAGCTGGCGGCTCCTCGGCCGAATACGGGAGCCTGGGGTGTCAAATTCGGACTGATCGCTGGAAGTGAGCGCGCTCGGGTATATCGCTGCGACCCGCCCAGTTCCTGCTCAATGTTCGAACCGCACATCTGAACGGGTAGATTGGAGCGATACACCGGCCTCTCTAAACCTGCAGCAATAAACCGGTCTCCCGAGCGAAATGCCGTCCTCATCGCCACCTGACACCCCCAACTTCTTTCCGGTCTCCCGGTGACTGGGGCCGGCCTCTCGACCGAACGTACAGTCTGCCGACATTCTTGCCGCCGGACAGCGATCCGTCGAGGAAAGCGCTGCCGGCCCTGTGGCGACGGCTCCCGACCTTCATTTCCGCCGTTCGGTGTGCTCATGTCACCACCCGAAACCTGCCATCAGTTTGGGGCAGAACGGACGGCAGAGTTAGGGGCCGTCTGCGGTCTGACTGCGCGGCTGGCGCAAACAGATCGAGAACCGTAGCTGCTTCTCGGAATGACAGCCTTGATCCGAGTTCAGCTTGTACCCGCTCGAGTTCTGGGATCGCTCTGCCCTTCAACAGGGCTTCAATCCTCCCTGCGCCAGCACTTGCCCGGCACGCACCACCATCAAAGCGAGTGACGCGCATGCGGCAGACGCCAAAGAGCGAGTGGACGGTACGCGGTCGGTAGTCATGAATTCCGCGGCGGCCGCATTCCATGCAAACCCGATCTGCGCGGCCGGCTTGATCGACCTGGAACTGGACGAATTCTGCCTGCAGATTGCGCAGGATATTCTTGCTCTCGTCGAGAGTGAGCCCGAAATCCTCGAACCGCGCTCCATCGACATCGCGTATGACGCCCGCGACCTCCCGCCGCTGCGGAACGCCATCCGCACCGATCATTTCCACCCAGACATTCATCTTCAACTGCGAGGTCACCGAATATTCTTTCCAGCAAAAAGGACTCCGGCTACGTCAAATTTTCTTACCCCCACTTTTTTCCCACTCCTCACATTGATGACGATGGCGGTCCGCATCAACCAAATAGAGTATGGAGGACAAAGCGCTTCCCCCAGATGGGGGAAGCGCTTACCAAGGCATTCGGGTAAGGCGCCAAGGTCAGCTTGAAATCGAAGGCATCTAGACCAGTAACTTAACATCGATGCTTCATCATATCTGATTTCTCGGTTAATATTATTGGAGGGTTTAACTTGGCTTCTAGAAATATAACTAAAGCAGTAGTGTTGCTCGCCGCTCCACTCATGCTTGCGGCGTGCGGTGGTGGTGCTGGCGGACCTGGGGGACCATCATTCCTTGGCTTTTCATCAATGAATGCCCCAGGAACGACAACCATTAACGGCATCGGCAAGGAAGTATCGGTAGACACTAAGCCGGGAATTGAGAATGCCACCGCGGTTTCCGCGTTTACTGCGACAGGTAAAACATCCGTCGACATCACACTGGATGGCAAAGAGGATATTACAGCCGTCGCCATCAAGACTCCGACCACCTCGGAGAAGTGGGACGCATCCAACAGCAATTTGATCGAAAATGATGGCCTGTTGCTTGCAGAAAGAAACGACGGCCGCAGCTACGCAGTAGCCGCCTCACCCGAAGCGCTGGGATTTGAATACCAAACCTTCGGCGTTTGGGCGACGAGCAATGCCGAAGAAACAAAAGGTAAGATCGGTGTCTTTAGCGTAGGTGCAGAGTCCAAGGCGTCGGCATTACCGTCGGCCGGGACCGCGGCTTTCAAAGGCGCTGCTGGCGGCATTTATACCGACAAGACCGGCCTGGCAGATATTGTCACCGCTGAAGCAACGCTCGGCGCTGACTTCGCCGCAAGAAAGGTCAGCTTTGCCACCACGCAGACTGAGTCCCTCCTTGCTGGCTCGCGCAGCGACCTTAATCTCATCGGCAATCTAAGCTATGCGGCTGGCAGCAATGAACTCACCGGAACGGTTGCCACCGCTGGCGGCTCAATGACCGGTAACGCTGATGGCCGATTCTACGGCCCAGGCGCTCAGGAAGTCGGCGGTATTTTCGCGCTTAAGGGTAAGGCGCCGGGAAGCTTGGAAAGCTTCGGGGGCGGGTTTGGAGCCGTCAAGAAGTGAAGTTGACAATTCCAATCGTTGCTGCTGCTTCATTGGCATGTACGGTTGCGCAGGCTGCGGTATACGACCAGGAGTTGGCAGACAACCGGTTCAAATCGGCAATTGCGGCTGCTGCAACAGGACGTCACGACCTTGCCATCGAGACCTTCCGGCACCTCCTTCGGGAGGTGCCTACCTCTAGGATTAAACTTGAGATGGCCCGATCGCTATATGCAGTCGGCCAGTACGAGGAATCGCTAAAGCTTTTCCAGTCGGTCTATAACGCGCCGAATATTCCCCAGGCAGTGAAAAGAAACATTCTTCCTTATATGGAAGAAGTTGAACTTCGGATCATGCGGGTTCGATACGGTATTCGCGCAATAACCGACTCTAATCCATCTCGTGTTGCAGACGGCGGTACGATCTTTTTCAATGGGATCCCGCTTGAATTTCAACCGCCGGCACCAAAGGAGATCTCCTATGGTGTAGAGCCATGGCTTTCGGTGGAGAAGCTTTGGAAGACAGGCTTGCTGACAAAATTCTATGGCTCGGCACGTCTTTTCGAGAACAAGGACCTTGTAGCGGGTCGCTTCCATCTTGCGATTGCTAGGCAGGCTTCGGGCATTCCCGGTCTCTATACCCAGGTTAGCGTAGACAGCGAGGTTAGCGATGATAATTCGTATGCCCTGCCTTCCGTCGAAGCGTGGAAGCGCTTCAGGATTTCCGATGCCGCCGGCATCGGCGTCGGTGGGCAAATTGGCTATATGTCTGCCGAGAATGAAGATATCTCGGGCGGTTTCTACAGGCCCTATACATTCGGAGACTGGACCTTCCTGCCCAATGCCACGGCTTTTGCCAAAGTCGAACTGGAGCATCTGAACAGCCGGAATGAGTACTACACATATGTCGCTCCAAAGGTTGACTTCGGACTGGCGATAAAGGCCGGCCAATTCAACCTCGCGCCGCAGCTGTCGCTGACACGCACCAGGTTCACGCAATACGACGCTTTTTGGAGCCTTAATCGCAAAGATATAACCACTCGACCGGCATTGACCATTTCCCACGACAGCTTGGAATGGAAGGGTATCAAACCTGAAATAAATATCTTTTATGAGAGAAGGAATAGTAACGTAGGTATTTATGAATACAATCAAATGGGTGGGTTTGTTAGTTTCCGGAAACTGTATTGACGTAAGTTGGTGTTGAAACGGAACATCTCGCCTGGCCGGAGGGACAAATGGAGCAGCCAGACAGAATTCTTCATAAGCTTTATCAAGCAGCCAATGACGCAGAGATTTGGCTGGACGCCAGTCATGATATTTCAGAACTTGTTAAGGGGGGGCCCGTCCATCTTCTTTTGGCCTCACTCGAGACAGGTGACACGTACGTCAATCTGTTCGCACGCGGTGACCCCGGCATGGCGGATGAGTATTTGCACAATTATGCTGGCATGGACTTCCGAACATCTCGGGTCATGGCAAGAACGCTAGGCGACTTTATCGATGAGCGCGAGTACGTTTCTGAGGAGGAGGCACGCGCCAGCGTTATCCATCAGGAGTTTCTGCCCAGATACGACATTCACAAAATTAGTGGATCTAACATGTGCCTGGACGGGTGTATCGGGTGGTTCGGGATTTCTACAAAATCGGCTTCCGATGAGTTTGAAAGCCGGCATAGAGAATTCCTGAAATGGCTTTCACCTCATGTTCTCAATGCCTTCAGGATTGCAAAGACACAACACGAGCTGGAGACCCGCATTAACCCTTGTGGATTGAGCCGACGGCCATGTTTGAAGCCGGATTGCGGGTTCGCGGTCGGTTGACGGACCACGTTTGGACGCCGGAATGTGTTGCCGGCATCG
>NZ_RKST01000071.1 GCF_003934165.1 Borborobacter arsenicus
TCATCCTCGATGGCGGCTGGATCGAGAGCTTGCCGCTATCACCTGCCACCGCTGCGGCAGCTCATACGAGCACTGTCGCCACCGCTGCCTTGGGTAACATTGATCGGTGAGGCAATAGGGGGGGTCAATTTCTCATTTCGCCTGACAATGCGACGAGGCTGAGTCCGGAGATACCGTCCTCATCACAGAAGTCTTTTCGATGAATTGGGTGATTGTGAGACAGGCGGCCGTCCTTCGACAGGCTCAGGATGATGGCAGGCGCTGATCTTCAGCAGCTTCATGGCCTTGAAGTTCACGATGCCGCCACCGACACGCTTGGCCTGCATCGCGCGGTCCACGATGGCATGTTGGCGAGATTCACCGGCTTCGCAGAGACTGTTGACGTCACTCCATCCAGCGGCTGCGGCGGATCCGTCTTGTCCTCAGCCAGGGCTCCCGAGTCTGAGAGCGGGGCTTCGAAGCTGGGGTCGGTGGTCGCGGCGGGCGTCACCGGCTCCAGGGCAGCGACGCTGTTGCCGAACTGCCGGGGCGCGAGGAATTCGGAGCAAAGGTTGGTCGCGCGCATGCCGCTGGTATACTTGACGAGCTTCGCGAGGCTCAGGAAGCGGGCGAAACAATCGCGCCCGCCACTATCGCAGAATATTAGCGGAAGGGCGCAGTTTTCGATTCCAAGGCCAAGGCAATTGCCTCTGTTCGGAATCGCCTCGATATTATCGAGCAGTCGCTCGATACCGATGCCGCAGCACTCACCGCCGAACGAGCAGCATAACCGTACCGTTCAATCGCGCGAGGCACTCACAAGTAAAGTCATTTCCGCTCGCCAGTCTGCTAATGCCGACAATCAAAAATTGATTGAAGCCCTGAAGGAGTGCGACGAACAAGTGACCAAAAGGGTTTTGAGTGAGGGTGGGACATGAGGTTCGGCTAATGTCACCGGAGTATGTGCGCCCCTACGTCAAAGCGCAGAAGATGGGATGGTTGCCGCCCTCCCCAGACGGCATCGCAATGTGCCAAGGTCGTGGTGTTCAACGCCACGAAAAGGAGAGGACGGCAAATGGAAGATACAATGATCGGAGTGGACCTGGCAAAGAACGTTTTCCAGCTTCACGGCGCGCAATGGCAGGGCATTTGAAATTCCGTAAGAAGCTGACGCGGTCACGGTTCCGGCAGTTCATGGCATGCCAGCTGCCGGCTTTGGTTATGATGGAAGCATGCGGCAGCGCGAGCTACTGGGCACGGGAAATGATCAAGCTTGGTCATGAGGTAAGATTGATCGCGCCGCCCTCTGTGAAAAGGCAGAAAAACGATGCCGCCGATGCTGAGGCAATCGTCGTTGCAGCGCAGCGCCCCGAGATGCGTTTTGTCCAGCCGAAGTCGGAAGCTCAGCAAGCCTGCGCTGTGCTGTTCCGAGCCCGGGAGCGCCTTCTCCATCAGGCGAAGAACGTCTTAAGTGCTGGAGGCGATGAGGGCCTGCGCGCCCCGGACCTGGATCGCCTTGACCAGCCTGGACACGTCGACGTCTTCCACGTCCGCCATCGGCTTGCCGAGCCAGGGGTTCCGGTTGTGAGCGAGAATGTCCCGCCGTATCGCTTTGGTGTCCGTCGGGACGTGCCGGTTCGTCGGTTCGACTCCTGGCCGGCAATCGCGATCACCGATCCCACGGCGCCCCAGGCGGTAAGCCGCCTGAGACGTTGTGCTTCGCTTTGGCTCAGGGTTCCGGGACGAGCTTCGTCGGCATCTCCAGCAGCGAGAACTGGGCATCGTTGCACGACACATCCGGGTTCGTGGGGCTGAACATCCCAAGCGGATTGTCCTTGAACAGCCAGACATGCAGGTCGTAATGATGAAAGCCCTGCGGTATCAGGGGCTCATGGCCTTCCATGGGCCCCTGGAAAGCTTGGCCGAAGAGACTCGGCCGCTCCTTGGTCGACGCAAGCGACACCAGCCACTCTGCCGCTACTAGTTTGAGCTTGTTGCCCTGCGGCTCGTAGATGAGCACATTCGGTTTCAAGGGGTCCGGCGGTCCCTGAAGCGTAACGTTTACGAAGTGAATTCCCATCGCACCCTTCGGGTAATCCATATGGCCTTCCATCTTCGAGCCGTCGTAATGGACGCAACCTACGGTCGACAGATAGAGGTCCCGCACGGCGACATAGGGATCTTCGTATTTGGCAAGAGCCTGCCGCACACGTTCGAGCTCGGTGTCGAGAGCCTCGTCGGCTTTTGACGCGCTGGTGCAGCCCAGTCCAATTGTAAACATGACGGAAATGCGGGCAAAGCTGGTGATATCCATTGGTTCCTCCCAGATATCCTTGAGCCAGCTTCTGCCCATTTCCGCGGGAGCACAATCCGAGTCCTGATTGCCTCCGAGCCTCGGCACCAGACGCCGGCTTGCTGGCCACCGGAGGAGTATGCCACCCCTCGACCAGTTTTCCCACTCCGTGACTGCCGCTGGCCGTCTTCGAGCCATTTGACGGCTCGGCGAAGCCGTTCGGGTGTCCAGTCGAGCCCGCGTTGCTTCAGCACACGGGCGATATGGTCCCATGTGTGGTCGGGCCGCATACGGCGAACCGTCGGCAGCCACTGGTTGAGTGTCGCATGGATACGTGCGCCGTATGCTGCTTTCTGGCCTCTGTCATCTTCGCCAGCCCTCTTGAAGGCGACGGTCGATTTTGAGTATTTCCGCGGCTGGCTGGTCGAAGGGCTCGGCTATGGCGACGGTAGCAAGGGTGGGCGTCCTCCCTTCGATCCGGAATCGATGTTCAAGGCCTGAGCCTGCAAGCCCAGCACAATCTGAGGGATGCCAGGATGGAGTTCATCATCCGAGACCGCCTGTCCTCGATGCGTTTCCTGGGCCAGATCGTCGACGCGTCCCTCGTGCCGACACCGAAGTAGCGGAACACGGATGCGGAGAAAGAGGCGATAAAGGCCGGCAAGTTGCAGCCCTAGAGTATCCGTTTTGGTCAAGGAAGGGATTGTGCCCATTTGGTCGTCCTTGAGCAACGCGTTAGCGATCTCAAGGAGCTTTCCATGGCGCGCCAGGCACTGGTGGTGGACCGCACGGCGGCGAAGAACAGGGCGAAGAACCTGACTTTGTCCATCCTGAAGCGCCACAATTCAGCGCAGCTCAGGCAGATCGAACGCCAGATCACCGCAACCGAGGCCGAGATCATGGCGCTCGTCAGGGCTGAGCCGGACCTGGCCCGCCGTTTCGACATACTCGCCTCAATCCCCGGTATCTCCACCGTCACCGCCTTCGCGCTGGTCATCGACATGCCCGAACTCGGCACGCTCGGAAACGGCCAAGCCGCTTCGCTCGCAGGCCTCGCCCCCATCGCGCGGAGTCCGGGAACTGGACAGGCCACGCCTTCATCCGTGGAGGCAGGGCAATGTTCCGCCATGCGCTCTACATGCCAGCCCTCGTCGCCATGCGCTTCATTTCCGATATGAAAGCCAACTACGACCGGCTCGTCGCCGCAGGCAAACCAGCCAAGAAGCCATTACCGCCATCATGCGAAAGCTCATCGTACTTGCTAACGCGTTGCTCAGCGACGACCCAAAATGGGCCCCTTCAATGCCTTGACCAACACGGATACTCTAGACAGGATTTTTTACAGGTCTTGTGGTCAACAGCAATGCCCCGCTTGGCCATCATTTCTCAAGATCGCGGAGGCTGAGATTGTAGGCCAGATACCAGCGCACACACAGCAGAATTACTGAACGGTCAAAATGACGGCCTGAAAACATGGAATAGTCCGATCACAAGAAGCGGCCTCCATGGCATCGGTCTTCGTTGACACCGCGAGTTTGCGGCAGAACCAAAACGACTTCCATTAGCGCTGCCAGCGTGATCTCCGGCTCCAGCCTGCCGTCGAGGATCGCCTCTACGATTGAGGGCACCAGCGGGTCAGGTGGCGAGATGCCGCAACTCCGAAGCGAAATCCCTATCACGTGGTAGCCGCTTGCCGCTCATGGGACCGGCGGATGCAGGCGCGTATCGAGCGCAAAAGGCTCCTGCAGTTTCAGCGCATATGCGCCAGTTGCGGTACTCGCGACGAAGACGAGGTTCCAACTATGCGAAGAAACGGCGCTCGGGATGACGATAAAACGATGACGCCGCAGAAGATCGTCGCCGAAGGCTTGCTGCCCGCCGCTGGGAATACCAGGACGGAGCCAGTTGGGGTTGGGCACTACGGCAGGATGGACGATATGGACATCGGTTGCGTCGGTGATGACAGCCGCCGTCATCACATGCGGGACCGTGTCGAGCGCCCTGAAACCCTTATGGACCGCCACTTCGAGGATCGCGGTCGAAGGGTCGATGGAACAATAGACCGCACGCACGCCCCTCCTGTTCCAGCGGCCGCCGACACGGTAGGCGCCTTCGCCGCTATCCCAAGTCGGCGCAAAGCGGGCCTGCTCGAGGCGCCAGACGAGAAGCTCCGTGCCGCCAAGCGCCGCCGGTAGCGGCGTCATGCATAGACGCCGTATTCGAGCCGTTCGAGATAACCCTCGACAAGCTCGATGCCGGCAGGTGTAGCCAGAAGATCGATCGGCCTGCGCTGGTCCAGCCCGATCGCCGGGCGCTCCAGCCATTGTTCCGCCTCGGCCTGCGATCCTAGCACGTCCGTCGCCTTGGCAAGGATCTCGGCGAACTTCCACGTTCGCCCGCTCTGCTCCCGGCTGAGCGGCTTCGACGGCGTATCCTTACGCCGCTGATAGGTTCGCACGCTCATGCCAACCGCCTTTTCCAGCGACTCAGCCTTGTGGATGAACACCAGCCGCCCGACGAGGTAGTCCAGCGCCGATGCCGGCAAGCCGTGTAGCAGCAACTCATGTGCGTCGAGCGCGCTGGTCACGCGACACGACAGGACGCGAGTGCCACCCAGCAACTCCGCGACCTTCTGCAGGTCGCCGATACCTCTATCAGGAGCCATGTTCTCGGCCGCGATCACCATGGTCACCCTTTCACGTCATCCGTCGTGTTTCAATATGACAATTGACGCTTGCCTGTTCAAGGGGCCGATCATTCGCGACCCTTTGGCGATGGGCGATACTGGAAACAGCTCATGCGGGCTCCCAATCACCAGCCATGGTGATGATTTTGCGGCATGGCATGCGAATTTGGCGTGCGCAAGCATATCTCTTTCGCGGTTTCGATGGTGAACCGGACGCCTTGAGACTATGGTTCATCACTTGGGGTTGGCGCTGGGCGGCGCAGGCCGGCAGCGGCCTTTGCCGAGCGCCTGATGATGCCGGTGAGCAACGATACCCTGTTGCGTTTCGTACGGCGGACTGAACAGCCGCACTGCAAGCTCGCCATCCCCGGCATCGATGACTTCGCGTTCCGGCGCGGCCAGCGATACGTTCGCTCGAGGAATGGCTCCATTGGCTTGACAGCAGCCGGGGACCAAGGCGCGCGCATGCTTCGGCGCTCTAGCGCGAAATGTGTAAGAAAGGCTTCGTCGCCAGATCGGCGTCGTCTCTGAATGGGCGCGGCGTCGACGGTTGGCCGAAAAGGCTAATCAAAGCGCACTTGCCCGCACGCCTTCGGCACGAAGCTTCGCCAGGCTTATGACGCTGGCGCGCGACGACCTGTCCAAATCAGACGCCGTGCTGATCGCAGCAATTGAGAGCAATGTTCCTGACATCGTTACTGCATGAACGCTGATCGACGATTTTCAGCAGATGATCCGCTCAAAGTGGATCGCAAAACTGGACGCTTGGCTCGATGGCGCGAAAAACCTTGTCGGCTCCTTTGCTAACGGGATGAAAAGGACATCGCTGCAGTCCGCAACGCCATTGTTTCTCTGTGGTCAAACGGCCAGACCGAAGGCCAGATTATCAAGCTCAAACTCATCAAGCGGCAAATGTACGGTCGCCAAGATCGATCTGTTCCAGGCGCGCCTAGTCGGTGCAACTTAGGCGAGGCCGCAGCGAAAGTGCGTCAGACCCTCATTCCCCGAAAAATCACACCCAGGTTCTCTCTCGACGTATGCCCGACAAAAGTACGGGCCAAAGGGACAGAATAACACTGCATTTACATCGGCTTGCAACTCCGTACTAGCGCTCGTGGACAAAGGTTGACTGCGGAATCCGGTTTTGATTCAAGGCTTCCATTTGGAGGCAGCTTTGGGCGAACGGATTGGGTTGACGGACGAGGAATGGACACTGATCGCCCGC
>NZ_RKST01000072.1 GCF_003934165.1 Borborobacter arsenicus
CTGGTGCAGTCGGTGATCATCCTGGCCGACGGCAACCCCAATCCGGCGGTTGCGACCTTCAATTTCACCGAGGCAAGCGGTGCGGCCGTCGCCACAACACGCATGCGCCTGGCCAAGACGCAGAACGTGATCGCGGTGGCCAAGATGGCCGACGGCTCGGTGTTCATGGACAAGAAGCAGGTCAAGGTGACCATCGGCGGCTGCGGCGGCTGAGTGCTCAGGAAGGAATATAAAGATGGCTACTCCGAAACCACGCGTAAAACTGCCCAAGTCGGCTGCTGCCGGCGAGGTCATCACCATCAAGACGCTGATCAGTCACGAGATGGAATCCGGCCAGCGCAAGGACAAGGATGGCAACACCATCCCGCGCAAGATCATCAACAAGTTCACCTGCGAGTTCAACGGCGCGCCGGTGTTCTCCTGCGACATCGATCCGGCGGTCTCGGCGAACCCGTATTTCGAGTTCAACGCCAAGGTCAACGAAGCCGGCACGTTCAAGTTCACCTGGGTCGACGATGACGGCTCGGTCTATAGCGACGAACAGAAGATCGACGTGAAGTAAGCGCGGCGGGCAAGGCCCTGTGTCGCGGAGAAATGGGGGAGGAAGGCCGTGAGAAAGAAATTTGCTGCCATGGCGGCAGGGGTGATCCTTGCGTCGGCGGTCGCATTGCCGGTGCTGGCTGATCCGGTGGATGATACGCTGTCCATCGATGGTGTGGACATCACGACACGCACCAAGGCGACGGAAGGCCTTCCGTTCGAGGAGATATATTCGGGCTGGCTTTTCCGGGAGGCTGAAACCAGGGCGACGGAAGCCGATCCTTTCGCCAATCCGGGAATGCTGGCCGTGGAGCGCGGCGAGGAAATCTGGAATACAATTGATGGCAGCAAGGGCCAATCCTGCGCGTCCTGCCACAATGATGCGGCCGAGACGATGAAGGGCATCGCCGCCGACTATCCGAAATGGGATGCCGACGCCAAGCGCCCGATCAATATCGAATTGCAGATCGACAAATGCCGCGTCGAGAACATGGGCGCGGAGGCCTATAAGTTCGATTCCGAGCAGCAGATTGCGCTGACATCCTATATCAAGCATCAGTCACTGGGCATGCCGGTTTCCGTGGATCTGAGCAAGGGTGAACTGCAAAGCTGGTGGGACAAGGGCAAGGAAGCCTATTACACAAGGACCGGGCAGCTCAATTTCTCCTGCGCGTCCTGCCATGAAACGGCCATGGGAAAGCATATTCGTGCGGATCATTTAAGTCAGGGTCAGATCAACGGTTTCCCGACTTACCGCTTCCAGCAGGCAGCCATGGTTTCGCTTCATTCGCGCTTCCGTGGCTGTACCCGCGACACACGGGCGGAAATGCCGGCGGCCTTCTCGGATCAGTTGATGGCCCTCGAGCTCTATGTGACATGGCGCGGAACCGGTCTTTCTGTGGAGACGCCCGCCGTCCGGCACTGAATCTGAACGGATACATCATGAACTGGAGATGACGGAGCTTACCGCTGCGTCATCTCCGAGCGGTTTCTCCGGCATGACACTGCTCAAGTTCGGCGAGCTCGGTGCGTTCGTCTGGGAGATAGTTCACGGTCTGATCACGAACATCTTCAGCATCTCGACCGGATCGTAGGGTGGCCGACCGCCCTGCCGCTCGTATAGGCAAGCGCCCCTTTCCAGGTGAGCGAAGGTGACCCGGAGGATGCTCGACCGCAGCGAAGGCGACGAGTGACCGCAAGAGGTTGACTAAAGGAAACTCGCTCGGAAGCTCGTCGGCGTCAATGCGACATGCGCATCGACCGGAGGCCGGAGCTCGAAAGCCCTCGGTTCGCGCGCAAAGTTCCATAGCCGGAGGAGACACCACTCCGTCCGCCGACCGACGGCAACGGCAAGCTCGTTGCTTGATATATTAAACGGCGTACGCTCCCAGCCGTTGGTCGTCTTCACCTCGATCAATCGCTCGCTACCATCACGGTCAAAGGATGCGATATCGTATCCCGCACCGTCGCCCTCCTCTTCCGATATCCATCGCACTCGCTCGGCCAGGTCGTGGCGCCCTGCATTGGCCAGCACTATCCGTTCGTGCTGTACGATCAGTTCCTCACCGCGGCGGCCAAGCGCGCGATTCCGTTCGTCGCGCGCGGCAACGTCATAGCGCTTCGCAATCGCCATCGTCTGCTCAAATTCGGCAGGCTCTGGCGCATTCGACATCGTCGTCGGCGGCCCGATCCACAGCGCAACGGGATCGTTGAATTGCCTTGTGGATCGGAGGGGATGGACGGGCATGAGCCAGTCAGGGTGGGCAGTAAGCCAGCGGACAACGGCGTGCTCGAGGGACTGCTGATAGTTGAAGGCGGGCTTGTAGCCATCAATCCAAGTCTCGCCAAGACCCTTCAGGATCGCGCTGATATTCTGATGCTTGTATTCTATCGATCCACGGCCACGACCGATCAGCCGTTGCAGCTCTCGATTTCGTTCCGCCTTGCTGAAGGATTGCCCGGCCAGTTCCATGGTAAGCATGGCGAAATAGTCCGCGACGATCGCATTGTTCTCGCTGTCTGACCAATCCACCGTCGCCATGCTTCGAGCTTAGCCTGTGTGTCAGATGTTGTCAGGCTGGATTTGTACGAGAATGGGAGGCTCGCCGCTTAGTCGTCGCAATCAAGGGGCAGAAATTGGTTTCCGCTAGCCCGCGTCAAGAGTCGAACCGTGTGACTGGCCGATCCCAAGTGCTGCCGTCGCTATCGTGCCCGACCGATCTTGATCGACAGCTGTTAAATCCGACGTCGGTTGTTCAACAAGCTTCTCGATCAGCCGTCTAAGTTCCGACGGCGTCGTTTGACCGGCAACCACCTCGCAATAGCCGATGCCGGCCCGTCGGAGAGCCTCCTTTTTCACAGCATCACGGGCAGCCGCCGTTCCCTGATGGTGACCTCCGCCCTGATATTCGACGACGTGGCGCGGCCGGCATTTTTCGTCGATGAGGAGAAGATCGACCCGTTTTGAATTGATGCATTTGTACGCCTCGCTATCGCGACTGCGCAGAATTTCGCCCAGGGACACTTGCGCCATTACCTGCCAATTTGGATTGCGCGCTATAACCATGTGGTCCAATTCCCGGAAAACGCGCGCCTCGCTTCTATTCAACAAGGGTTGGATGGAGAACTCGGCTCCCATCACGATGCGTAGCTGATCGGCTGCATCGACGGGTTTTGAGACAACTGACGTGAGCGCTCCAGGCAACTCTCCAGATCCGGAGCTGGTTTTAATGTGCGGCTGTTTCCATTTCCGGCGATTGTGCCGCTTCCACGCTTGTCTTCGCAAGTGTGCCCGAAACCGCTCGATTGCCGCACCAACAAATGCACTGATGATCAACACTAGAATCAGTGAATCGGATTCGGCGAGATCAAAATACTCGTGGAGCATAAATGCAGGATACGGCAGCAAGATCACCGATAGGTGAACTAGATCGCTCAAAATGAGTCGAATAGCACTCGGGATACCATAGAATAGGTATGTGGATTTTGGGGCTGGAAGCGGATCGGCAGCTTTGCGGTGAAGAGTGGCCGATAGGTGCCGTAGCCGCTGTTGCTATTGGCGGCAGTTTCCATCTTACGTTGAGGTTGATTATCCGTCGAGCGCACCCATCTCCAAGCACAAATGGTTGGAGTAGAGTATGGCGGTTCTCGGCAAACTAACTTCCCCGTTCGCTGATTTGATGAAGCCACCCCGAGGCATGGAGTTCGATTTCTCGAGGCCGTTAGGCGAAGGTGCGCTCACTGCGCCAGACTCCATCTCGTGGCGAATATTCAAGAATCCCGTCACTCTTTTTGTTGGAGGTGTGGCCGCTGTCATTCTGGAACTGGCCGAACCGTCGGTACGTTCTGGTGTCTGGAACCACAGCACGTTCCGTACTGATGCCCTCACGCGTCTGCGCCGCACTGGAGCCGCGGCTATGATGACCGTGTATGGACCGCGCAGTGACGCCGAAATGATGATCTCGCGGATTGTGAAGATCCACTCCAAGGTTACAGGGTTAACACCGAACGGCACTTCTTACCACGCCAACGACCCACGCCTGCTGAACTGGGTTCAAGCAACAGCATCCTTCGGTTTCATTGAGGCCTATTCCCGTTTTGCGAGACCTCTCACACAACATGAAATGTCCCAAGCATTTCTGGAGGCCGCGCCTGCCGCCCGCCTTTATGGAGCAATGAACGCGCCGTGCTCAACTGATCAATGGTGGCGCATGCTCGCGGATTACGAGTCGACGCTGGAGCGTTCCGACATCATTTTCGAGTTCTTGGAGATAATGGGGAACGTGCCGATCGCACCTGCCGCGAGCCCAATACAGCGCCTCCTAGTGCGCGCAGCTGTAGATATTGTCCCCTCCCACATTCGAGAGAAGCTGGCACTTTCTGACTATATGCTCGACCGCACCGGGGGCGCTCTTGTGCGAGGTTTTGGCCGGCTCGCCGATGCCGTGCCACTCCAAGACGCTCCGCCGGCGCAAGCGTCGATCAGGATGGGGTTGGCACCGACGTTTCTCTACCGACGCTGAGCTCAAGTCGGCCTGCCGAACGTTGTTGAGTCCTAAGGGGGACCGACGAACGAACCGCTGCGCGGGAGGGCGCCTGCGGTTGAGGTAGAGGACACTGGCCAGACGTCGCGCTTGCATTGAGCGTCGTGCGGTGGCGGCAGAGCATGACGGGCTTCTTCAACAAGGA
>NZ_RKST01000073.1 GCF_003934165.1 Borborobacter arsenicus
GAAATCGCCGCGGCTCGCACGTCAAGAAATACGCAATCCGTGCTCATCTCCGCATGCTCGACGACGAAACCTGCCGGCACCAGTCTCGTCGACCCGAATCTCCGTTCCATCGCGCTGATTCCCTCTCGAAAATTGCGCGACATCAGCCTTCACATGCAGCGAAAGTGAGTCAGAGCCTAATCGGGGCCCCTTATCTTCGCACAAAAGACCGTTTCGACGAAAGTCACCCCTCAAACAAGGTCCTCATTCCATGAAAATCACACCTGCCAGACAGCCTGGCGACATCGAAGGTCACTGCCCTTAGCTGCGGGCACGGGAATTCATCGTCGGTGAAGCCGAATGGGCCCTGCCTCAGCAGGATATCGAGCTTTGCCAGTATGCCGGCTAGGGATGAAGCTGGCTGGGCATACAGGCGAGCTGCCAGCACCTGTTCGTGTTCTGCGGCTGAGGCTTCATCCTGCAGCGCGGCCGAATAGCCGCTCTTGACAATTGCAGCCTCCCATCGGGCCTGATGGGCGGCAAGCGCGGCTTTGGCCCGTTGGCACGAGGGAGAGTTATCATCGAAGAAGGCTTCGATCTCCGCTGCCGAGAAGGCAGTCATGGTCCCCTGCCCTGTCCTGGAGTGCAACACCACCTGGGGAAAGCCGATCGTCTCCAGCAATCTGCGTTCCAGCCGCTGCTGACGCCGGCACATGTGCAATGTGCGCGCATGGGCCTTTCGCCATACCCGCCACTCCGAGACAACATCATCTGTATTGGCTTGCCTCTTGCCGCTGCCCTGCCCTGCGGCTGCGCTCAAGAGCTGTCGCCGGATGACGACAGGCAGACTCATGCTATGGTCGGCATCAACCATGATCCGAGCTCCTCAACAGCTTGGTTGTGGCCAGGCCGGACGATATGTTCCCGCATGTCGTTCGGTCGCTAAGGTTTTTCTAACCTACCCTCTAACGCAGCAATACACAATAGAAATCACTACAGTGTTGTGATATGACTCCAGTTCAATGTAGAATGGCCCGGGTAGGTCTTGGTTGGGGCGTGCGCGATCTGGCCCAAAAAGCGCGGGTATCCACACAAACGATAACACGCTTCGAAAAGGGCGAGGAACTCAGAGCTGCCACTCTTGAAGCACTACGTCAGGCTTTAGAAGAAGGCGGCGTCGAATTCATCCCTGGCAACGGGGGTGGGCCTGGCGTCAGGATGAAAAAGTAAGGCACAGCTGCCGTCGAGCGCGCCTGGGATGGAATAATACAGATGCATGAGCATTCCAGCTTGATGAGATCGAGCCTTGCCCACCTGCCGGACAAGAAGCAGCGGGAACTGGCCCGGGTGGTCGAAATACTCTTGGAGGAATTCGAGGATGCCCTGTGCGGTGGCAGTGCCTACTTCAAGAAGAAGGGCCGCATCCTCAAGATCATCCTGTTTGGTTCCTATGCCCGCGGGGACTGGGTCGACGAACCGCACACGATGAAGGGCTATCGATCGGACTATGATCTGCTGATCGTCGTCAACAATCGCAAGCTCACCGACTTCGCCGCCTATTGGTCGACGGCCAGGGAACGTCTCTTGCGGGACCGGGGCGTGAAGACACCGACGAGCTTTATCGTCCATTCGCGAAGGGAGGTGAACATGGCACTACGCGAGGGCCAGTATTTCTATTCAGACATCCGGCGCGAGGGCATTGTTCTCTACGAGCTCGACGATGAGCCGCTGGCGGAGCCGAAACTGCTCACCGCGAAACAAGCCTACAGCATAGCTCAGGAGTATTTTCTCGAACGGCTCCCTGCAGCCCTAGAGTTTCAAGCCACGTCCGAATTTGCTTCCGAACATGGTTGGATCAAACGTTCTGCCTTTTTGCTCCATCAGTCGCTAGAAAGCCTTTACTCGACGGTCCTCCTCACGCTTACCAACTACAGTCCACCTTCACACAACCTGCAGTTCCTTCGCGCCCTTGCCGAAGATCAGGACCGGCGTCTGACGGAGATCTGGCCACGCGATCAGCGTCGCTATGTTGCCTGGTTCAACACGCTGAACGAGGCCTATGTGAAGGCGCGCTATTCCAAGCACTACGACATCAGCGTGGAAGCGCTTGCCTGGCTGAGCGACCGCACGGCCGAATTGCACAACCTGGTCGAACAGATTTGTCAGGAACATCTCGCCAAACTGCAGCAGGCGGCCAGTTAATAACCTTCGCATTATGTCTCCAGAAGCCGACATACCTAAGCTGAGCATGGAACGTCGCATGGGGAGCCGAGAGGCGGCCGCATTGTTGATGAAGGTCAAAGCACCACGATAACATGGCTTCCTTTACGGGCAGAAACACGTCGACGGTTACTTTGGAGGCCCCTGGGCGAACGGAAGCATCGTTGAGGTCACCACCAACGAATTGAGGGAGATAGTGAATTCAAGATCCAGTTTGCGCGGATCGTCGTCGATCCGTTGGCCATCGATCGGATTTGAGGCGGTCAACGGCTGCCTTCGGGAAGTTCCGTCGACTCACCACGCGAGGACCGGGCGTTCGTACTATGAGCCCCGGCATGCAGGCGGTAATTTGCAGTATAGTGCCCGAGCGCAGACTCTCATCTAGAAATCTCACCCAGCTGCGCGCGAAATGCTAACGCGATAGAGCTATGCCCATCATCGGTGTCATCTCTGATACCCATGGTCTTCTGCGTGACGAAGCGATCAAACTGTTGGATGGTGTCGACCACATCATCCATGCCGGTGATATCGGAAAGCCCGAAATTGTCAGGCGGCTTGAAGCCATAGCGCCCGTTGCGGCGATCCGCGGGAATATCGATGTCAATTCATGGACGTTGAGATATCCTGAAACCCTGCGTCTGGAATTGTTCGGTCGCAGCATCTTCGTCATCCATGATCAAAAGGGGCTCACAATCTGCCCAAGCGAGGAAGGTACCGACATGGTCATCTTCGGCCACTCGCATCGTCCAAGCATCGAGACAACCGACGGCGTCATCTACCTGAATCCAGGCAGCGCCGGGCCACGCCGCTTCCGGTTGCCAGTGACTTTGGCCCTGGTGGAAGTTCTGGACGGCATCCTGCTTCCGAAGATCCACCACCTTGAATAGCTGGTGCGATACCGAGAGCATGACCCGTCCATCGATCCGATCGACACATCATCTCTACGGCGAGGTCAGGACGGAAGAACGGTTTGGCTATACGCTTCTCTGGGGCGAGAATGGACCGAAACATGCTGCGCGCCTAGACCTTATGTTCGCGGTGGCTTCGCCTCGCGAGGATAGGTTGCGATGTTCGACTGGCTGATCGTTGGGGCCGGGTTCGCCGGCAGTGTGCTAGCAGAGCGTATCGCTTCCCAGCGCAAGGAACGAGTGCTGATCATCGACCGGCGCAACCACGTCGGTGGCAACGCCTATGCACGCGCGACGAACAGCTGCGATGGCTGATCGAGAGCTGGGAGGCTGCACGTGCCGTCCGCTGCCAGGGAATGGACTTGCGCGCGGTCACAGCCTGGGCGCTCTTTGGCATGGTCGATTGGAATTCCATGCTGTTGCGTCGCGAATGCCATTACGAAAACGGCGCCTTCGATGTCCGCCGCGGGGCACCCCGCCCAACGGCCCCGTCGCGTGCGATTGCGAAGCTTGCGGCTGGCGAGGCCTATGACCGTCCGGCCATCGATCGTCCAGGATGGTGGCGGGCTGACAGCCAACTGTCCCGACCGGTTCGGCCGCTTCTGCTTTCTGGCAGAGGAGAAATGCGAGTTATCCTTCAAGATTGCTGCAAAGCACGAAGGCTCGCCGTCATCAGCGACGATTTTCGTTCGGCCGATCAGCCGTTACCCGCGCCGGCCTGGTCCTCCATCTATGCGTCGCCAGCAAGGCCAGAGGAACCCACCTTGCGCCTGGAATGCCGATATGCGGAGGGGGGTCTGCTCGATCTCGAGGCCGAAGGCACGATCCGCATTGCGTTGCCAATGCTTGTCTTGATCTGCTCATCGACGATTGCCGAGGCTTGGTAAGATTGCTGAACGTCCGCCCCGCCAACCAATATGAGCTGTCCGTGGCCGCATGGTAGTCGGCGGCGCAGGCATAGGCCCCCACCCCGGAACAAAGGCGGCTTGCATTTGTTTGGAATGAAATTCGATCAGTGATGGCAAAATGATTGGTTTGAGACTTGGCGGGGGCGCCCAATCAACGAACCATGACATATCCCGGACGGAGCCTGATATGACGCACGAAAAGCAAACTTCCGACGAGGCCGATAAGCAGCGGTCCATTCAGAGCCATATCGACGCCAGGGACAAGTCCGAAGGCAAGGCCAACGGAACCGGCGGTGCTATGCAGGCGGGTGCTCGCCACTATCCGGAGCCGCCTTTTCCAAAGCAGCACCAACGCAAGCCGGGAGACGAAGCCGAGGTCGAGCCAGCCCCGTTATATGACGCGCCCTATTACGCCGGCTCGGGAAAACTGGATGGGAAAGTGGCAATCATCACCGGGGGCGATTCTGGTATTGGCCGCGCCGTAGCTGTTCTGTTTGCACGGGAGGGCGCTGATATCGCGGTTGTCTATCTGGAAGAGGACAAGGATGCCGAACAGACTAGGCCGTGTGGACGAATTTGATCAAGCATAGTCCGGCGGCGAAGCTTACGATGGAGCGGAAGTTCCGTGCGGTCTTTTCGCAGCGCAGGGCGACGCGTTTGAAGCGCTTGAGCCGGC
>NZ_RKST01000074.1 GCF_003934165.1 Borborobacter arsenicus
ACACCACATGGGCGATGATCTGCGGCGGGAAACGATGGCGCTTGTAGCTGATGGGTGAGGTGCTCATGCGCGTGCGTCTATCGCGCTGAACCCTCTCAAGAAGTTACCGTGACATCTCCCCAACTGCTCCTGGCTCTTAAGTTCAACGAAACGCATTGTCGGTCGCGACGCAGCCTCGGCGATCCCCTCGGCGTCTCGGTCGTCGTTCTTCTGGGCTTTGACTAATCACGAGGTCCCCATAATGCGGAGGAGCGCGGCCTGATCGGCGGATTCTCGCCGTTTTCGGATCGACTTGCTTTGCATTATTCGGTGCCGAACCTCTGCGGGTCAATCAACCAACAGAGGACCTGCCAATGCCCGATAGCCGTCACGAACTAATTGCCGCACTCAATTCCTCGCTTATCAGTCAGCAATACAGCCCGGTCGTGGTGAGGAACTACTGCACCTACGCATCTGGATTTCTCGATTATCTGGGACAGCGGGGCATCCCGGTCGCTGACGTGATCGACGTGCAGGTAGAGCAATACCTGCGGCACGCGATCGTAAAGTTCGAAAAGGAGCGTGGTCGACGTCCCAGCGCACGCTGGCATGAGGTTCCGCGCTCCGGGATTCATGCCCTGTTGCGGCTAGCTCACGGTCACTGGCCACCAGCTATCGAGCCTACCTGCGCGGCCGATGTTGCCCGATTTGCAATATGCAACGAATACGAAATCTGGCTGCGTCAGGAACGCGGGTTGGCTTGCTCCAGCGTCGCAGCGTTACTGTGGGAAGCCCGGAACTTCCTTGCCTGGCAGATCGATCACGGAAGCGGCGGCTTGGCGGGGCTGAGTGTCGTTGACGTAGACCGTTATATGGATCTGCGCGCGCCGAAACTGACGCGCTGCTCGCTGAAGTCTGTCGCAGAGCGGCTTCGCTCGCTGCTGCGATACCTCCACATCACGGGTCGCGTCACAACCGACCTGTCAGGGCACGTGATAGCACCGACGCTTTATGCATACGAAGGAGTACCGTCAGTCCTGGACCGTGACCAGATCGCCGCTGTGCTGGAGTGCGTGAAGAAGGACGAGACATCGGCGGGGCTGCGGGACCATGCGATCCTGCAACTCCTTGCAACATATGGGCTACGGTCTGGAGAAATCCGCAATCTGCGGATCGAGGATATCGACTGGCGGACGGGAGCCATCCATGTTCGCCACCACAAGACGCGAGCCAGCACATCGCTGCCCCTGATGGAGCCGGTCGGTGAAGCAGTGCTTGCTTATCTGCGTTCCGGGCGGCCCATGACCAACGCCAGGGAAATCTTCCTCCGCACGCGCGCGCCCTATCGCAAGCTCGACAAGCTTTACAGCGTGGTTCGCCGGCGACTCCGTGACGCTGGCGTTCAACCACCTGGTAAGTGTGGACCGCATATCTTCCGTCATGCGCGCGCGGTTGAGATGCTGCGGGTCGCGGTGCCTCAAAAGGTCATCGGCGACGTGCTGGGGCACCGTTCGACAGGATCGACGGCTCCCTACCTAAAGCTTGCCACCGAGGATCTCAGGGCCATCGCGCTTGACGTACCGGGAATGGAGGTGCTGGCATGACCGCCGCCCGCTGGCCGGACCCCGATCGCGCGATCATTGGCCGCCATGTCGTGAGCCTTGATCTGCGCAGCATGAAAAGCCGAGCCTGTTATCGGCAGGTCTTGCATGGCTTCCAGGATGTCGCCGAACGTTACGATGCACTCGGTCAGGAAGTGCTGCTGGCCTGGCTACGAGAATCAGCCGTTCGCCGAGCGCGGTCCACGCTCTTGCACCGCACCCGCATCGTTGACCGGTTCCTTGAACATCTGTTGGAAACCGGCGCGATCGAACGCAATCCCGTCGTCGCTCTGCGCGATGAGTGCAATATCAAGCAGTGCATGCCAATCTGGCGAGCATTGGCGTCGCGGGATCCGGAACAGGCTCTTGCAGAACTGCGCCAGCCCAGGCCGTTCGGCAGCATGCTGGGCGAAATGATGGCCGAGCATGTCGCGATGATGCGGCGCAGAGGATACAAATACACTTCGCAGCCCTGTTGCTCTTGCGGTTCGACCGGTTCCTGCAGTTGCATCCGGGACCGGAAGTCGAACCGCTGAGCGCCATGATCGATCGATGGGCGGCAACGAAGGTCACGCGTCACCACGCGGAGGAATGCGAAAAGCTCAAGCGCGTCTTTGCGAAAATCCTTCGTCACCGCGACCCATCGATACCTGTGCGGCGACCGGACCCGAGACCGAGGAAAGAGGCCGCCAAGCTATGGCGAAAGCCCCATATCTACTCGCCTGTGGACGTGCGGCGGATGCTCGAGGTTGCCCGCACCTATTCATCTCCACGGGTGCCGCTTCGGCCGCTGAGCATGTACACGATGCTGCTGCTGGCCTATTGCGCAGGCTTACGGCGTGGCGAGCTTGCCCGTCTCGATCTTGGTGACGTTGACCTGCAGGACGGTACGATAACCATCCGGCAGACCAAGTTCTTCAAGACCCGGATTCTGCCGTTACCCGACAGTGTTGTAGTCGAGCTTCGTGCCTATATCGATGCGCGGCGGCGTGCCGGTGGATCACAGGACACGCGCTCCGGCCTGTTCTGGCACGAGCGAGGCGACGGCCATTACACGCCGGAAATGATCACCTGGTTGCTCGCCGACGTTATACGCCGAGCGGGGTTGAAGCCATTGCGAGGAAAAACAGGGCCTCGCGTTCATGACCTGCGCCACTCGATGGTTGTGAACAGGATCCTCGAATGGTACCGGACGGGCATCAATCCACAGGATCGCCTGCCGTTCCTCGCGACCTACCTTGGTCATCGAGATATCAACTCTACCCTGGTCTACATCACCGTCACGCAGGACCTGCTGCATTACGCAAATGAACGGTTCCGGGCGATTGGCGCGCCGTGCCTCAACCTGGGGCAGGAGATGCGGCCATGAGCAAGGTTGACCGGTTCCCGGACCTGATGCGCGCGTTCTTCTACGAATGGCTGGTCGAGCAGCGCAACGCGTCTATCCACACGGTTCGATCATACCGCGATACTTGGCGGTTGTTGCTCCGGTTCGTCGCCCAGCGCACTGGGAAGAAGGTGGCTATGATCGCGCGGGCCGATCTGGCCGCCAGCGAGATCGCCGCATTCCTCAGTCACGCCGAACATGACCGTGGCGGTACGATCGGCACGCGCAACTGCCGGCTTGCCGCGATCCGCAGCTTCTTCCACTTCGTGGCGACCAGGGATCCCGGATCGATCGCGCAATGCGTGGAAATCCTCAACATACCGATCAAGCGCGCTCCGGTGTCGGAACCGAGCTATCTGGATCCGGCGGAAGTGACGGCGATCCTCGCTCAGCCAGATCGTTCGACCGTTGAGGGCATGCGGGATCATACGCTGCTCTCGTTCCTCTACAACAGCGGCGCACGAATACAGGAAGCGCTCGACCTGTGCCCGGAAGCATTCCGGTTCGAAAGCCCGGGCTGCGTGCGTCTGACCGGCAAGGGCCGAAAGGAACGTATCTGCCCGCTCTGGCCGGAAACCGTCATGCTGCTGAAGAAGCTGCTTGAACGGCAACCACGGGCACCCGACCAGCGGCTGTTCGTCAACCGCTATGGCGAGCCGCTCAGCGCCTCGGGGGTCCGCTTCAAGCTCGCCGCCTACGTGAAGGCAGCGGCCGAAACCATGCCAACGCTGCGGGCCAAACACGTAACGCCACACGGAGATGTCACGGTAACTTCTTGAGAGGGTTCAGCGCGATAGACGCACGCGCATGAGCACCTCACCCATCAGCTACAAGCGCCATCGTTTCCCGCCGCAGATCATCGCCCATGTGGTGT
>NZ_ML133520.1 GCF_003934165.1 Borborobacter arsenicus
GAAAAGGCTCAGACCATGAATCCGACAGCACACGGGGAGGATGCATCCGATGTCTTGACGCCAAACCCCTCATGTGAGCTTTGAGAGCGGTTCTTGAAGCGCCAGGACTCGTTTCCGGTCTCGACGATCTCGCAATGATGGGTCAGACGGTCGAGGAGCGCGGTCGTCATCTTGGCATCACCGAACACCGTGGGCCATTCGCCGAAGGCAAGGTTTGTGGTGACGATGATCGAGGTGCGCTCGTAAAGCCTGCTGATGAGATGGAACAGGAGCTGGCCGCCGGCCTGAGCGAACGGCAGGTATCCGAGTTCGTCGAGGATGATGAAGTCGAGACGAGTGAGGTAGTCCGCCGTCCGCCCCTGCTTGCCGCTGCGTGTTTCCGTTTCCAACCGATTGACCAGATCGACGACGTTGAAGAAGCGCCCGCGTGTTCCGTTGCGGATGAGGGCTCGGGCAATGGCGATGGCCAGATGGCTCTTTCCGGTTCCCGTGCCGCCGACGAGGACGACGTTGCGTTGNTTCTCGGCAATCTCCGACTGTAGCAGGTCGCCAACGATGCGCGGCGGTTCGTGCTGCCGCTTGATACCGTTGCCCATGACCTCGTCATAAGCGCTGCGCATTCCGTAGAGCTTGAGCGTGCTCATCAGTTCGAGAACCTGTGTGCGTTCCATCAGCTTGCCCTCCTGAGCCTGTCATAGCGTGCGCAATCGGCGACCGGCTCATGGGTCAGCCGCAACGCATCCGGGGTTTGCAAGATTGCGGCCGGAGCCGGATCACGGCTTCGGGCCAGAATGTTGATGATCACCGAGGCCGAGCAGACGCCGTGATCTAAAGCCTCCTGGCAGGCGGCATCGACGGCCGCCAGGCCATCGGCGGGAACACAGCCGAGAATGGTGACCATTTGCCGATCACCATCATGGACGCTCTTCAGCCGCCGACGCACTTTCTCCATCGCTGCGGGCAAGACCCATTCCCGGAACGGCGCACCGTTGCGCAGAGCACCGGGTTTACGCGCCAGAACGGGCACATAATGCCAGGGATCGTAGACCGTCTCGCCACGGCCAAAGCAACGCGGATGCTCACCGACGTTCACGCCATCCTGCCGGATCACGATCTTCTCGGCATAGGCATGAACCTCGACAGGACGGCCGACCGCCGTCGACAGGACGGAGTATTTGTTGTTGTCGAAGCGGACCGTGCAGGTCTTCGACACCGAGGCAGGGACGCAGTGGAAACCGTCGAACGGCCCGACATAATGGACGAGGCTGCCGCGCTCCGCCTCGACCATCTGCCAGATCGTCCGGTCTGCTTGTTCGGGATGACGGTGGGCTTTTGCATAGGCGATACACTTGTCGAGCAGCCAGACGTTCAGCTCTTCCAGGCTTTTGACGCGAAGGCGCGGGGTAAAGAAGCGTTCGCGCACGAGGCCAACCTGGTTCTCAACCTGTCCCTTCTCCCATCCGGATGCGGGCGTGCAGGCAACAGGCTGAACGAGATAGTGGCTGCACATCTGCAGGAAGCGGCGATTGTATTGCCGCTCCTTGCCGACGAACACCGCTTCGACCGCCGTCTTCATGTTGTCGTAGATGCCGCGTGTGCAGGTGCCCCGAAAGAACGCGAAGGCCCGATCATGGGCATCGAAGACCATCTCCTGGCTCTCGCGCATATAGGCCCGGACGAACATCATCCGGCTGTGGCAGAGCCGGACATGGGCGACCTTGACGGTCGTCGTCACGCCGTTGATCACAATGATCTCGTGGCTCCAGTCAAACTGGTAGGCTTCGCCGGGTGCGTAATAGAGGGGAACATAGGCATCCGTCGTCACGGCTCCCCGGTTCTTTGCCCAGGCCTTGGCATATCGACGGATCGCATCATAGCTGCCATCGTAACCGAGCGCCCGGACCTCTTCGTAAATCCGGATCAGCGTCAGCCGTTCACGCGATGGCTTACCCTCGTTGGCTGTCAGAAACCGCTCGATCTCGGCCTTCCAGGCCCCGATCCTTGGTAGCGGTTGCCGCTCTCGCTCATAGGTGAAGTCCGTCTCGTTGGAGCGCAGTATCTTGCGAACCGTGTTGCGCGACACGTGCAGTTCTCGAGCGATCTTCTTCACCGACCAGCCCTGCACATGGAAGGCCCGTCGAACACGCGCAATCGTATCCACTCGCTTCAACTCCCGCTCCATCCGCCGCAAAAAGCCGGATGGTCAGATGAAATCTGAGGGGGGTCAAAATTGGACGCCGATTACCCCGCCAAGGGGGTCAAATTTGCATGCCGAAACACAGACAACACCTTCACCTTCTCCGAGCCCGGGGTCACGGTCGGCTTCGATGGCAAGGCCGATATGCATCTCCTCCGTACCGGTTTGAACTATCATTTTTGATGCAACGGGGCAGCTCACCACACGGGGATGAGCTGGGTGATCGTGGTATAAAAGTGCATGGACAGGGGCATGGAGGGTCTGCGGAAATCAGCGCAGGAAGTGGAGATTGACCACTTGCTGGCCGAGGAGTTTTCTTGCGATGCCTCTTTCGCAGGGCGGTTTCTGTCAGCCTGCCGACCTCAACTATCCTGCCCGGACTTTCGGGTGTCGATGGCGGTTCCCGGGCCAAGCCTCGGCGGTGAGGGCTTCGGGGATATTCTCGTCGAGGGTGACGCGGGTGAACTGCGCGTCGCGCTCCTTATCGAGGACAAGATCACAGCCGGCCCTGGCGTGCGACAAGCGGAGCGGTATCTGGCATATGCCGAACGGATGCGTGGGATGGGTTGGGACCAGGTTTGGTGCATCTTGGCCGCCCCAGCGTCTTATCGCGGTGAGCGTGAAGAATACGATGCCAGCATCGATTTGGAGACAGTGGCGAGGCTGCTTCGATCGCCGGACCTTAAACGGGTGGCGTATCGCCGCGCAATTATTGAACGCGCACTGAGAAAGCGCGCAACATCCGGCGTCACAATCCCCGACCCCGCATTGCACCGGATGAAAGCAGACTATCTGCACTTCGTTGCCAGGTGGTGCGCGGCGGAGGACCTGGCGCTCAGTTTCCCGCCTCTCCGCGACAGCTACTACGATGGCGATTCCTGGATAGACCCGATCCGCCATTCGCGCCTGCCAGATCATGTCTGGCTGCGTCACCGGCTTTGGACGTCGGTGAAGGCACCAGCGGGACAGATAGATTTGATTGCCAAGACTGCAGATGCGGCGGAGCATTTGCGATTTCGTTTGGAGAGACCCGACGGTGCCGTCACGACCCAATTCTCGAAGGGCAAGGGCGTGCAGATCTCGTTGCCACTCCCCGAAATGCGGCAGGGGTCGGGTTTCGATGCAAAGATTGCTTCAGAGGCATGTCATGCAATGAGAACCCTCGTCCGCTGGTATATTGACAAGGCCGGCTCCGAGAGTAGCTGACCACTGGGTTTCGTGTTCAACTGCGCTTCTATCCGCGTGCCAAAGCACACGGACCTCCACTAACGCCAGGGATGGCGGTGACTGCCGGTGGGTTCGGCGCATAGCCACCCGCGTCACGGCTATGAACATCACGACAGCAAATCCGAATCAGTCTGCATCCCGTTTGGCGTGCGGTGAGCGACCGCTGTGTGCGAAGGAAAGTAAGCGCGTAGGTCACCCCACGTAGCGGCTGGTTCGCTGATCTGGGAGTCTCCAGGGTGATTTGTCCTGGGAGGCTCCTGTGAGCGCACATATGTCTGATAGCAAGAACTTCGA
>NZ_RKST01000077.1 GCF_003934165.1 Borborobacter arsenicus
ACCTTGCTTCCTCTGCAATTGCTTAACCCATCCTAGCGCCCGGGCCATCGCAGCTGTTTGCGCAGGATCAAGTCAAGCTGCGGCGCTGGAAAGATTATGATTCCGTCAGCGTCGGAACCCGGACGCCGAAGATCTTCAAGACAGTGCCGGGCGGTCATCGTTGTTGGGGTAGCGTCGCCAGCTGACGCAGCGAGCGCGCACCATCGTCGGCTGTCGCGATCACTTCATCGAAAAGCAGGGCCAATTCCATGTAGACGCTAGGGTCGCTTTCATTGGCAGCCAGCTCGTCGATGTCCTGCAGGAAAGTCAGGATGGCGGCGATGCGTTCACGGTCTTGGCGGGCCCGCGCAAGATGCTCACGCTGAACCCTGCGATGTTCAAGCTTGGCAAAGCGGGCCAAGGCATCGTCCAAGCGATCCCGGCATTGGCAGTCCAGACCGGCACTGTCGATCAAGGTTCTTATTCGCCGCACGATCGCCGCATCCGTGTTTCGGGAGGCGGCTGTATCAAACGGGATTAGCGATATTGTCATTTACCCGACCTGCGCTGTGGCGGTGGAATACCATCGAAACCGCCTGGTTGCACATCCAAGTGCTCCGTACAGGCAAAACCTGCTAGAGCACCGCCACATAAAGCGAAGAAAACCCACCGGCCGGGTAGAGAGCTTTTACCGGCTGCTCGCCGGGTGCAAGCCGGATTCGCTTGGTCTGCGCCAACAGCTCTTCCATGATGATGCGCAATTCCAGTCGAGCCAGAGCGGCACCAGGGCAAACATGGATGCCGGCGCCATAGAGAAGGTTCTGCGCAGGCTCGCGGTCGAGCCGGAATTCATAGGGATTGCCAAAGACGGCCTCGTCCCGGTTCGCCGATGCCCACATGAGCGTGATCCGCTCGCCGGCGGCGATCTGGCGCCCGCCGATCTCAACCGACCGGGTCGCGACCCGGCGGTTGGAAACAAGCGGCGCATGTATCCGCAACACCTCGTCGATCGCAGCTGGCAACAAGGATGGATTCTCACGGATTTGCGCCTGTATTGGCGGATTCTCCGCAAGATAGTAAACTAGGATTCCGACACAGGCAGCTATGGTGCCCAGTTCGCCGACCGTCCAGTTGCGCAGAATGCTGACGATCTCCTCTTGAGTCAGGAACCTGTCTCCCACCTTTTGCCGCAGTAGGCTCGTGGTAGCGTCATCCGGGGCCGCAGCCCCGGCCCTGCGGCGCGCCTCCAGCAATTCTCCGATATAACCGTCAAATTCCAGCGCTATGGCAGCCATTGCCTTGGCATTCCTGGCCAAGGTGGCTTCATGGTTCTTCTGGATCCAGCAGCGCAGCGGCTCATGCAAATCTTGCGGCCAGCCCAGAAAGGCGCACTGAATACGCAGAGCGAACAGTTGAGCGAACTGCGTCACCATTTCGGTCTCCGCTCCCCGCTGCAGGCCAGATACCAGTTCGGTCGAGATTGCCTGGCAAAGCGGCTCGAATGCTTCCACGCGGTCGGATGCGAAATAGGACTCGATCATCTGCCTGTATCTGGTGTGTTCCGGCGGATCCATCCCATTGGGCACGGACAAGTGGCTGGAGACCACGTTGCTGAACGTGTCATGGTCGTCGAGCACGCGCACGACGTCCTCGTGCCGAAACAATGACCAGCCGGAATAGTCGCTATGCGCCACCGGACAACAGCGGCGCATTCTGTCATACGCCCTTGTCTGGTCCGAGAGCACCGAATCCGATCTGGGATTCCAGTCGGATGGCGGCCTGTTCAGCATGAGGTTCATGAGATTCCCCTAGTAAGATCATGTGGCGGCCGGGCATGGTATTGCGAATGAAAAGTCGCGGCCGCGGCGCATAAGTGGCCCACGCGGGCAGTAAAGTCCTTGACCCCCGTCAAATAGCGGCCCCGCCGGACGGCGCGTGAACCCCGTGGCTGCCATTAACTTCATGGTGTTTGACCTGGGACAAATACCGGCGGGCGGCTCGGCTATTAGTATTCGGGCATGTGAAAGTTGTACCGCCAGGAGGCACACGGTCATGTTGCCCAAGACACTGTTGATGGTCGTGGACGGTCACCAGGCCGATCAGAACCTGGATACCGCCATTTCGCTTGCGCGCGAGACTGGCCTTCACCTCAGCATTCTTGTGATAGGTATATTGCCGCGTTCACCAATCAATGCACGTCGGGGCGTCGCAACGGAACCATGGGAGGCTGAATGCGAGGCCGTGCTGTGGCAACTTCACGAGCGCAGCAAGGCACTTTCGGGCCTTACCCGCGACGCCAATATCTCCGCCGAGGTCCTGTCGGAATGCTGCGAGATCGATGAGGTCGACGATCTGGTCGGCGAGCACGCCCGGTATGCCGATCTGACGCTTGTCGAGCCGGAGCTTCTCAAAAGTCACGGTCTTGACGTCCATTGCCTGAGCGGTGCCCTGTTTGAATCCGGGCGGCCCGTCCTGCTAGTTCCCCAAGCCACCCCTCTCACCTTGAAGCCGAAGAATATTCTCGTTGCGTGGGACGCGGGCGTTGAAGCCGCCCGCGCGGTCAGGGAAGCGCTGGCGCTGCTTGTTCAGACGGGAACGGTGAACGTGGTCACGGTAAAGACGACCAACGATACCGATGAGGCCGGAACGGGCAGCGATCTTTCCGCATATCTGATGCGCCACGGCATTCATGTGAAGCTGCGCGAGATTTGCAGCAACGGCCAGGCCGTGGCCGACGTCTTGAAACAACACGCGCTGGATGTTGGCGCAGACCTTCTTGTAATGGGGTCCTACGGTCACTCTCGCATGCGCGAGCGCGTTTTTGGCTCCACCACGCAGTCGATGCTCAGCCAGCCGACCGTGCCGGTGCTGATGGCGCGATAGGTCGCTTCCACTCAACGCTGCTGACTGTCGCCATTCCAGCGGGTCATCTGCCCACCGGGGTCGACACCCACCCAATTCACCAGCCGCGCGGCGATTTCACGGATCACGTCTTCAAAGGAACTCGGCCGCGCGTAGAAAGGTGGCACCGGCGGCGCGATAATCGCACCCATTCGGGCCAGAGCCAGCATTGAGCTTAGATGCCCCTCATGCAGCGGGGCTTCACGCGGGGCAATTACCAGGCAGCGTTTTTCCTTGAGCGTCACATCCGCCGCCCTGGCGACCAGGTTTTCGCCGAAGCCATGCGCAATGGCCGCCAGTGAGCGCATCGAACACGGCACGACGATCATGCCATCGCTCCTGAAGGAACCGCTGGCGATCGGAGCCGCCAGATTGTCGGGAGAATGGGTCCAGGTAGCGAGCGCTGAAAAATCGGCAAGAGCCGCATGCCCAAGCTCATGTCGAATGGTAGGCTCGGCACCGCGGGAGACAACCAGATGGGTTTCGGCCTTGGCCTGGGCGAGCTGACGAAGTGTCTCCAGGGCCAGCACCGCACCCGATGCTCCCGTGACCCCGACGATAAGACGTCTCGTCATTCGCGCCCGCCCAAGCCCTGGGGAAACAATTCGCGCCATCGCCGGGATATTTCCTGCTCGACCCCGGCGGACATTTCCAGCCTTGTCCCCCACTCCCGGTTCGTTTCCGGCCGCATTGCCTCAAGCAAAATGTTACCGATAGTGTTGATGCTCCAGCTGGGATGGCCATGGATCGCTGTTCCGGTTTGGGGGACGGATGGCGGGGCTCAGCATGGCGACACGGTCGGAA
>NZ_RKST01000078.1 GCF_003934165.1 Borborobacter arsenicus
CATTAGATGACAAAATCCAAGTCAGATTATCAAATTAACTGCCCGCTCTCAAATTAAGTGATCGGGCAACCTACTGAAAATGTTGAAGTCGGATTCGCACAATTAAATGGAAAGCGACAGCTGGTCCACGGTTAGAGGTTTCGGATTCGCTCCTAAAGAGAGCCTGCGAAAGCGGAATCCGTGACCACGATGGCGTCAACGCGTTCAGAACCTGTCAGTGCATGGGTGTTCAGTATCGAGACCGCAGGACGCTTTAATGTCGGTCAGACAGGCGCCGCCATGAGCACGATGCCAAACGGCTCAAAATGCTTCAAATTCAGCGTGACCACCGTTAAATCATGGGCCTTTGCGGTTCCCGCGATGAGTGCGTCGGCCATGCCGGGACTGTGGCCGGCTGCGATGGCTTCCGCTTCGAGCTTGCCGGACAGAGCTGAAACCGCCGTGTCTATCGGCAGTATCCGATCCTCGTATGTCGAGAACAGGCCGTCCATCCACTGCCTGAGACCGCTTGCCTTGGCGGTGGCGCCTTTTCGTTCGAGCAATATGATCCCGCGCTCGATCTCGTGGACCGTGACGACCGACAGGAAAAACTCGGCCGTCTTTTCCGTCTTGTCGAGCCAAGCGATCAACTCCGTGGCGTGCCCGGCGCGCGAAGGCGACAGCAGGGAGACGACATTCGTATCAAGAAGGTATGCCGTCAAAGATCAACATCCCGCGAAGGCGAGGCGTTGCGCTCAAATTCTCCACCAGGGAATGTCTTCAGGTAGGTGATGAAGCTGGTTCGACGAGGCTTCAGGGCACGCTGCGCAATCTCCGCGGCCTGCAAGGGGACCAGAGCAGCTACAGGCTTTCCATGGCGGGTGATCGTCACGAATTCGCCCTTGATGGCGTCGTCGACATAGCTGGAAAGACCGGCTTTCGCATCCTTCAGGCTGACAGTGGACATCGGCACCTCCGCAAAGTGGTCACATATGACTATATATGCTCCTGAAAACTCGATGGTCAAGGGATGGTCACACAGCTTCGCTTGCGAGAAGTCCGGATCGTCTCGCGCGGTCGAGCAGGTTTTTCACCGATGAGGGAGACCATTTGGCTCCGCCGCGTGGTGTGCGCTCGTGAAGTTTCTCGAGCTGCGCCCCAATCTCCCGGAGCGTCACATCCGGGTTCGAGGCGTGAATGCCAGTGACCAGCGTCATCAGCCGGTCTTCCGGCAGGCGAGGCGGCGATTTACGAAGCAGGGCGGCATCCGCCATGCCTTCGGAAACCATCCATTTGACAGCTCGTCGGAGACGTTCCGGCGTCCAGTCGAGACCGCGCTGTTTCAGCACGCGGGCGATATCGTCCCAGGTATGGTCGGGTCGCATACGCCGAACGATTGGAAGCCATTGACTGGCCGTAGCCTGGATGCGTGTTCCGTAAGCGGCCTTCTGCGCGGCCGTCATCTTGGCAAGTGCTTCCGGCCGGCGTTCGCGAATACCGGGATTGCCCGGTAGGCGACCCTTTGCCTTCGCAGCTTTTATGCCGGCCTTGGTGCGTTCAGAGATCAGCGAGCGCTCCAGCTGGGCCACGGCGCCGAGAACCTGCAGAGAAAACATCCCTTGCGGGGTCGTGGTGTCGATCGGATCGCGCAGCGACCGGAAATGCACTCCTTTCGCCGTCAGGCCTTCGATCACCTCAAGGAGATGGCTGACAGAGCGTGCCAGACGGTCGATCCGGACGACGCAAGGGTGTCGCCGGCATCGATGTCACGCAGAAGCTTAGACAGCGCAGGGCGGGCGCGGGATGTGCCTGAACCATGTTCCTGGACGATCTGATCGCAGCCGGCCGCGCGCAACTCCATTTCCTGTGCTTCTGTCGCCTGTTCGTCCGTGGAGACGCGTGCGTAGCCGATCAGGCGGCCCTGTGGTCGACGGGATGCTCGATTTCGTGTGTCAGCGGCCATTTGAAGTGCCTGAGAGTGTGTTTATCGATGGAATTCCAAACACAGAGGATATGGATAACCGATCGTTTGTAAACGTCGCGTGGCGGCTTTTATAGCCGTGCAAATGCCGGAAATACGCGGTTTTCGGGCGTCTCGTGCGTCTGAGGCGCAGGGCTGTACAGACCGCGGCGGAACATTACATAGTGCCGGCAGCAGGCCGCGCGCTCATGAAGGAGATCCTGACCCTGGTGCAGCTTCAGCACGAAGGCGAGACCATCATCGGCTCTGTCGGCGGTTTCGACCTCGAATATGACGGCCAGCGCTTCGGCAAGGAGGGCTACCGTTACACCACCCTGCTGTTGCGCAACGGCGCGGAGTCCGAAATCGAGCTTGCCATGACAGTCACGCCACTCGGAGCAATTTCGCGCCTCGAGCACGCTCTCGATGATTTCGAAGGAGAGCGCGAGCGCTATCGCCAGCGCCTCGCCGATGCCCGCCGCAGGCTCGCATCATACCAGTCTCGCGACAATGATGCCGAGTTCGCCTTCGCCGGCGAGCTGGCCGAAAAGCGACGGCAACTTGGTGAGGTAGAGGCGGCACTGTCGGCGGATGTGGAAACTCCCGCCGAACCTTTGCAGGATGCCGCATAGCCATTCTATCGTAGTAGGCAGACCGATGGCCCACTCCAAGGTGGCGCCGATCTTGAAGGGGAATGGAGAAGGAGGAGAAGAAATCCGGTTCGCCGATCGGCCGAACCGGTGACGCTTACGCTCAACCGCGCCGCTCGCAATCCCGGCCGCGTCGTCCTTCGCAGGGCTGTTAGCCCCGCTTGTCCTGCCGGGCAGGGATGCTCGGCCGCAGTTGCACCGGTCCGTCCCCTCCGCAGGCCGGGGGGTGTCTTCGAAAAGAAGACGAGAAAGGACGCCGCGATTGGCTGTGTCCGGCAACCCCGTAAGGAGCACTTCCATGGAACTGAAGTTTGTCGATCCGCGCGCGCTGAAGGGAAACCCCGACAAGGCGCGACGCTCCAAGTCCAGCCCGCAGGCTGACGCATTGCTGCTGGCGACCATCCGCGCCGTCGGTATCGTGCAGCCGCCTGTCGTTGCACCGGAATCTGATGGCGGCAACAGCTTCGTCATCGATGCCGGCCATCGCCGCGTCAAGCAGGCCATCGCCGCAGGGCTTGAAGAGATCGCCGTGCTGGTGATCGAGCGCGCCGAAGATGGCGGCGCGATGCGTTCGCTCGCAGAAACGCTGGCGCATGAACAGCTCAATCCCGTCGACCAGTGGCGGGCGATCGAGCGCCTGGTCGCGCTCGGCTGGACCGAGGAAGCAATCGCTGTCGCTCTGGCTCTGCCGGTTCGCCAGATCCGGAAACTGCGTCTGCTCGCCAATGTCCTGCCGGCGATGCTCGAACAGATGGCAAAGGGCGACATGCCTAACGAGGGCCAGCTGCGCACCGTCGCAGCAGCGTCGCTCGACGAACAGAAATGCCGAGCGAACTTCTGCAACTCCGTCACCGTCCCGATCCCGCAGCAAGGTGATGCGGTTGGCGCTCGGCACCTCTGCGCCAGCCTGTCCTTGCATTAGGTCACGTACCCATAAACGGGATTGAACGAAGCCGCTGACGCGGCATTTGGCAGGTCGGTTTGCGGTTGAGGCTTCTGTTTTGAAGGATTGCGGCTGTTGAAGCGCAATCTTGAGG
>NZ_RKST01000079.1 GCF_003934165.1 Borborobacter arsenicus
TGTCGCTTTCCATTTAATTGTGCGAATCCGACTTCAACATTTTCAGTAGGTTGCCCGATCACTTAATTTGAGAGCGGGCAGTTAATTTGATAATCTGACTTGGATTTTGTCATCTAATGTGAGAATCAGGCTCTCGATATTTTTCTCTTCGTGAGCCTCCATGAGCGATCCATTTCCCAACGAGATTGACGACGCACTTTGGGATGAAGCCTGTCGACGGGCTGATGCGATTCGTGAATTCCTGAAGCGCCGAACCGGCAATGCGACAGCCGCAGAGGTCGGCAAACTCGCCGTCAAGATGGGTGTCAGCCAAGCGACTGCATACCGGCTGATCAAACTGTTCCGCGCCGGCGGGACCGTTCTGTCGCTGGTGGATCGCAAACGCGGACGCCCGGAGGGTCATCGGACGCTGGATGAGAGACGGGAGGAAATTGTCCGCGTGACGATCAACGCATACTATCTGAAGCGAACCCGGCCGGCGGTTTCGCAGCTGGTACGTGACGTGCAGACGAACTGCATTTCTGTCGGGCTGAAACCGCCGCATCGCCGAACGATCGTCGCTCGCCTTGCGGACATAGAGCTTCAGAAGCGTGCCAAGCGGCGCGGCGAACAGAAGATCGTCAAGGCGACGACGGCCGTTCCTGGAGTGTTCGGCGCCGGCCGGCCCCTGGAGGTAGTCCAGATCGACCATACCAAGGCCGACGTCTTCGTCGTCGATGAGGAGACCCGGCAGCCGATTGGCCGACCCTGGCTAACCTTGGCAATGGATGTGTGCAGCCGGATGGTCACCGGCTTCTATCTTACCATGGGCGCGCCGTCGCGGCTGTCGACCAGCCTGTGCCTGCTGCATTCCGTCTTTGACAAGTCGGCTTGGCTGCGAGAACGTGAGATTCGAGAGCTCTGGCCCGTTGCCGGCTTGCCGAACACGGTGCATGTCGACAATGGCCCGGAATTCCGGAGCCGGGCGTTTAAGAGGGGATGCCAGGACGCCGGGATCGCGATCGACTGGCGGCCACCGGGTGAGCCTCGCTTCGGCGGGCACATCGAGCGTCTGATCGGCACGCAGATGGGAAAGCTGCACCTGCTGCCCGGGACAACATTCAGCAACGAACAGGATCTGGGAGAATACGACTCAAAGCGGCACGCGGCACTGACGCTGCGTGAACTCGAGCGGTACATCGCACTCGACATCGTCGGCTCCTATCATCAGTCGATCCACGGCGCCCTGGGCCGCCCGCCGATTGCGGTCTGGCGGGAGCACGAGGGCGAGATCCCCCTTCGGCTGCCACCGGATCGGCTTCGCTTTTGGCTCACCTTCCTGCCTGAGCAGGAGCGCACCTTGCGGCCGACCGGCATTCATCTGTTCGGCCTGCGTTATTGGTCGGCGGCGCTCAGCGCCGACGTCGGGCGTTCTGACCGGCGCCTGCTTGTCAAATACGATCCACGCGACATGGCGCGCATCTTCGTTCGACGGCCTTCCGGAAACTTCGTGGACGCCCGCTATGCCGACGTGACGTTGCCTTCGATCACCCTGCACGAGGCGCTGATCGCGCGACGCACCCTTCTGGCGAAAGGCCGCCGGGAAGTCGACACCCGCGCCATCGTCCGCACCGCCATCACACAGCGAGAATTGCTCGAGACGGCAACGAAGAAGACGGCAGCGGCACGACGCAAGACGGCTTCCTCGAAATCGAAGGTGGATGACCGGGGATGGGGCTCGCTCCGCGGTGTCGACTCCAGCAAACCTGTACCCTTTGTTGAGGATACAGATTGAGCTGGAGTGAATATGAAGAATGAAATCTCCCACCTCACCCCAGGCGCCGCGGCGCTGCTTGCCGAAACGGACGAGCAGCGCATTCGGGCGATACGATCACGCCGCTGGGTGCTCTACCCACGCGCCATGCAGGCACTCGACCGGCTAAGTACGCTCCTCGACCATCCACGAGGCACACGCATGCCGTCAGTCGCGATCTACGGCGACAGCGGCATGGGCAAGACCATGATCATGAAGCGATTCCGCGACAAGCACCCGCCGAGCTTCAATCCGCTGACGGGCACGTTGAAGACACCGGTCCTGGCCATGGAAATGACCAGCCGCCCGGGCGAACGACGGTTCTACGCCGAACTCCTCACCCTTCTCGGTGCACCTCAGCGGCCGCGTGCCGACATTGCCCAGATGGAGCAGGCGGCGTTGCGAATCATGGACGCGATCGGTGTGCAGGTGCTGGTGATCGACGAAGTGCACAACATCCTCGCCGGAACCTATCGCGAGCAGCGCATCGTTCTGAACACGCTGCGCTTCCTCAGCAATCGTCTGCAAATCTCGCTGGTTTGCTTCGGCGTCAACGAGGCGCGGGAGGCCATCAGCGGCGACGTTCAGCTTGCCCGACGATTCGAGCAGTTCACGTTGAGCCGGTGGGCTGCGAACGAACAGTTCGAAACCTTGGTAGCGTCGATCCTGCGCAATACGCCGCTGCGTCGGCCCTCGGTGCTTACGCCGAAATCGCTGCGACGGATTCTGCAGATCACCGAGGGTATCACCGCTAACATCTTCCACATGATCAACAGCCTCGCAGTCGACGCCATCGAGAGCGGCCGCGAGCACATTGCTGACGAAGCGGTCGAGTGTTGGGAGCCAGAGTTCGATGCCGAGGCGGCATTCGCATGATTGAGAACACGCCGCCACGGAGATTGCCGGTGCGCTTGCCGCCCCATTCTGATGAACTCCTGTCGTCCTGGATTGGCCGGCATGCCGCCTTTTACTCGGTTCCACCGCTGGTTATGCTTCGGCATTGCCTGCCGGAGGCCTCCTCCTTGCGAGCGGCCGATCTCCTACTGAGCAGTGATCAGGAAATCCGCCTGGCCAACATGTTTGCCACCGAGCCGGCCGTGATGCGTCGAATGACCTTCGCAAATGTCGCGCAATCATCGCATCGGCTCATCTCCGCCCGGCCGACGCAGGTCTGTACGAACTGCAGCCCCGGACATACGGAGCCGATCCTGCGAAGCCAGCTTCTCGGATGGCGCATTACGTGCCCTTTGTGCGGGAACCAACTCCGGGATGCCGGTAGGCGGGAAATCCCCTCCCCTTTCCAACAATATCAGGATGCCGCACTTCGTGGCGAAAAGCTGCTCGACGATGAAGCCGAACGTGGTATCGGAACCTGGATATCGCCAACCGACATTGCTCGGCTTCTCCTGATGCGACGCATTCCAAGACCTATACCACGCGAGCACGACCTTTGGCGCTTCCGGGTGCTCGGCGCAATCATCCCCGATCTCGATCGTGTCGTCGCCGTGGAACAGGAGAACCTGCCCACGCCTGCAAAGCCGATCCTGCCGCTTCACATGCGGCCCGCTCTGCTGGCGGGAATCGCCATCGTCGAGCGCGCTGGACCGGAGATGCTCCGAATGCTGCGTGGTCACATGATGGGTGACAATAGGGGCCGGTTCACTGACGCCGCCGAGAGCATGATAGCCCGAGCTCGTAGGTGGAAAGCTTCCTCGCAGATGCACTTAATTTGAGAAACTGGCGGCAAAGATTCTCACAATTAAATGCCGAGCCTGAACCTAACCGGCGCATTCTTACAATTAAGTGCCAAGCGACA
>NZ_RKST01000080.1 GCF_003934165.1 Borborobacter arsenicus
ATCCAAAACGCAAATGCCTCCGATGAAACCGGAGGCATTTTGATGACCCCACGTTAAGGGGTCCCGTTTGGACGAAAATCACCCCTCAAACAGGGTCCTCATTCCACGAAAAATCACACGCGGACGCCTGGGCCGACTACAAGGTTACGCACGAGGCGCTTGGCACAGGAAAGATCAGCTCAAGCCAGATGGTGGGAAGCCGCGAATTTCTCGATGGCAACTATCTCTACCGTATGACCGTGGCGGCGGACGGCATTTACGGCAACTCGAAAGAAGAAGCGTTCTATCCGGCCTATTTCGTGGATGCCAGTGGAAAGCCGCTCGACGGCAAGAACCGCTACACGTTGCATTTCGCCAGCGGTCAGTTGCCGCCGGTCAAAGCCTTCTGGTCCGTGACCCTCTATGAGATGCCGGCGAGCCTGCTTTACGCCAACCCACTCAACCGTTACCTCATCAACTCCGCTATGGTTCCCCAACTCACCAAGGACGCCGATGGCGGGGTCACCATCCACATCCAGCATGACTCTCCTGGCGCCGACAAGGAAGCGAATTGGCTGCCGGCACCTGCAGGTCCGTTCGTTATGGCCATGCGTCTCTACTGGCCCGAGCCTCAGGTCCTCGACGGCTCGTGGAAGGCGCCGCCCGCTGTGAAGGTGAACTGAGGAGGTCGAGATGAAGATCGCGATCATTCTTGCTTCGATGGCATTCAAGCTGGTGATGGCCGATCCGCTTCTTGCCGATGAACCAATCCCCGTCACGCCCGACAACTTCATCCGGGCTGAGAGCGATATGTATTTTGCTAGTTCGGCAAAGGAGGCTGGCGGCCTCGGCAAGCTGCTGCATCGGCGCGAGGTGGTGCCGGTCGACAAACAACCGGTCGTGCGCCCCAACCGCGACACACTTTACTCCTCAGGCGTCTTTGATCTGGACGCCGGATCTGTCACGATCACGATGCCGGGCGCGGGCGGTAGGTTCATGTCGCTGCAGGCGTTCAACCAGGACCACTATGTGGTCGGCAACGTCTTGTACGACCCGGGAAGCTACACGTTCGACACGAGGAAGGTAGGCACGCGTTATATGCTGGTCGGAATTCGCACCCTGGTCGATCCAAACGATGTGCAGGAGGTCCACGAGCTGCAAGACGCGATCAGGATCGATCAGCAAAGCGCCGGGACGCTTGAACTGCCGGACTGGGATCGGACGAGCCAGAAGAAGGTGCGCAACGCGCTGCTCATGCTCAACGAAACCCTGACCGACACGAGGCGCATGTTCGGCTCGAAGGATGAGGTCGATCCGGTGCGTCACCTGATAGGCACAGCAATGGGCTGGGGCGGCAACCCGGAAAGGGATGCGCTTTATCTGCCGATCACACCCGAAAGGAACGACGGCACGACCGTCCATAGGCTCACAGTGGAAGACGTGCCGGTCGACGGCTTCTGGTCTGTCATCGTTTACAACGCGCAAGGCTTCATGGAGCCGAACCCTCTCAACGCCTATTCGCTCAACAACATTACGGCCCAGAAGCGAGCAAACGGCTCGGTCGTCGTGCAGTTCGGCGGCTGCGACGGCAACATCCCGAACTGCCTGCCGATTGTGAAGGGATGGAACTATCTGGTGCGCCTCTATCGTCCGCGCTCCGAAATCCTTGAGGGCCGCTGGAAATTCCCGGAGGCGCAACCGACGAATTGAGCACGTGCGGTCATGATCCGGTTAGGGTCAGGTTGGGGCTTACAGCGACAACCTGTTGAGCGACCGCATTGGGTCAGGTCACAACGATGCCTCGAGCCGACCGGAATGTCCGCTCTGGTCGCAGGCCTTGGCTGTGCCGTTTGGAGGGATTGAACGAACGGCAAGTTTCGGGCAGCGACGGAAGCACTGCAAACGGCAGCAATGAGGGTCGCTTGCTGAATGGCAGCTATCCTCTGAATCCGATCGGAAAGAGGACGGTCTGTTATCGGCCCCAAATCCACATACCTATTCTATGGTATTGCGAGTGCTATTCGACTCATTTTGAGAGATCTAGTTCACTTATCAGTGATCTTGCTGCTGTATCCTGAATTTATGCTCCACGAGTATTTTGATCTCGCCGAATCCGATTCACTGATTCTAGTGTTGATCATCGGCGCATTTGTTGGTGCGGCAATCGAGCGGTTTCGGGCACACTTGCGAAGACAAGCGTGGAAGCGGCACAATCGCCGGAAATGGAAACAGCCGCGCATTAAGACCAGCTCCGGATCTGGAGAGTTGCCTGGAGCGCTCACGTCTGTTGTCTCAAAACCCGTCGATGCAGCCGATCAGCTACGCATCGTGATGGGAGCCGAGTTCTCCATCCAACCCTTGTTGAACAGAAGCGAGGCGCGCGTTTTCCGGGAATTGGACCACATGGTCATCGCGCGCAATCCACATTGGCAGGTAATGGCGCAAGTGTCCCTAGGCGAAATTCTGCGCAGTCGCGATAGCGAGGCGTACAAATGCATCAACTCGAAACGGGTCGATCTTCTCCTCGTCGACGAAAAATGTAGGCCGCGCCACGTCGTCGAATATCAGGGCCAAGGTCACCATCAGGGAACGGCCGCTGCCCGCGATGCCGTGAAAAAGGAGGCTCTCCGACGGGCCGGCATCGGCTATTGCGAGGTGGTTGCCGGTCAAACGACGCCGTCGGAACTTAGACGGCTGATCGAGAAGCTGGTTGAACAACCGACGTCGGATCTGACGGCTGTCAAATCGGAATGGGGCGGACAGCGTGGGCCCATCCTGACTGGCTCATGCCCGTGCATCCCCTCCGATCTGCAAGGCAATTCAATGATCCCGCCGCGCTGTGGATCGGGCCGCCGCCGACGATGTCGAATGTGCCAGAGCCTGCCGAATTTGAGCAGACGATGGCGATTGCGATGCGCTATGACGTTGCCGCGCGCGACGAACGGAATCGCGCGCTTGGCCGCCGCGGTGAGGAACTGATGTACAGCACGAACGGGTATCGCTGGCCAATGCAGGGCGCCACGACCTGGCCGAGCGAGTGCGATGGATATCGGAAGAGGAGGGCGACGGTGCGGGATACGATATCGCATCCTTTGACCGTGATGGTAGCGAGCGATTAATCGAGGTGAAGACGACCAACGGCTGGGAGCGTACGCCGTTTCATATATCAAGCAACGAGCTTGCCGTTGCCGTCGGTCGGCGGACGGAGTGGTGCCTCCTCCGGCTATGGAACTTTGCGCGCGAACCGAGGGCTTTCGAGCTCCGGCCTCCGGTCGATGCGCATGTCGCATTGACGCCGACGAGCTTCCGAGCGAGTTTCCTTTAGTCTATCTCTTGCGGTCACTCGTCGCCTTCGCTGCGGTCGAGCATCCTCCGGGTCACCTTCGCTCAATGCTTCCCTTTCTTTGAATGCCGCGACGGATCAGCTCGCGACCTCGGTTCAAGCAAGTTGAACGTCGGCTATCGCCATTCGAACTCCAGAAGCCGCCGGTCTGCAGTCGCGAAGAGTTTCGGGCGCCGGCAGGCGTACGAAAGTCCCCGAGGAAGGAACCCGCGGGCCACAGTCGACGGCTATGGTGATTTCGGATTTCGGCCGATGTCGGCGTTGGCGCGGCCGC
>NZ_RKST01000081.1 GCF_003934165.1 Borborobacter arsenicus
AACCTCGAAGTTCTTGCTATCAGACATATGTGCGCTCACAGGAGCCTCCCAGGACAAATCACCCTGGAGACTCCCAGATCAGCGAACCAGCCGCTACGTGGGGTGACCTACGCGCTTACCTACGATATTGGATTGCCGGGAAAGAGCGGGATAGGCGGAGGCATTGTTGCCGTCTCTCCGGGAAAGGGTGGTTTTGGCACGTTTGCGCCCCGGCTCGATGCTGCAGGCAATAGCGTAAAGGGCCAGCTGGCCGCGAAATTCCTGTCCCAGCGCCTCGGGATGGATCTTTTCGTCTCGAACCCTGAAGTGTGAGGGCACGCAAAGGCCCAGCGTCTCTCCGATCGCGATCAGATCTGGAGGAAGTCATAAGGTTCGCTCATCACGCAGGCATTCAACGTGCTGGTCACGGCTTCGCCGAAAGAACTCGCAGGCGATGTCGGAGCGCTACGCGGCACGACGCAGAATCTGGCATCGGCGGTGGGAACGGCCGTTGCCGGCGCGCTCCTCGTCGGTTTGTTGAGCACCGTCGCGCTTGCCAGCATCGCCGCTAGCCCGCAACTCACGCCCGAGCTACAAGCCCAAGTGGACCTCGACAACATAAACTTCGTCAGCAATGACCGGCTGGAGAGCACTCTTACCGGCACCGATGCAACGCCGAAACAAGTGGCAGAAGCCGTACGGGTGAATACGAGGCGCGGCTGCGCGCACTGAAGATCGGGCTGCTCATCATGGCAGGGTTGGCACTTCTGACGATTATCCCGGCAGGAAAGTTGCCCGGCTATCGCCCGGGAGAATTGCCGGCCAACCTATCCTCGCAGCGAAAGACACAAAGCCGTGCGACATGCATTATGCATTGGCCAAGGCTGCGGACCTCAGGAACGAGCGGTTTCAAACTAAAATGCCTGCCTTTCAAGGCTCTAACAACAATTTCACGAACAAAATCCAGTTTTGGGCATCGAGGATTAGTTGGCTGCCGTTCAGCAATCGGGGCCCCCGGAGGATCGCTCCGCGGCCTCATCTCTGCCGTTCCTCCTTCGAAGGCCAATCCCTGAAAGCGCCGACAGCTGCTCATCACCCGAGAGTCCCCAAATCGACCGCATGTGTGGGAATACACTGGCGCGCGCCAACCGGTGAGTGTCAGAGTGCAGGGGCCCGGACCGCGCCCGGGACGTGGGGCCGGCATACCGACAATAGAACTAGATGGCGACCAGCTCGGCGAGCTTGGCCGCGACATCTTCCATCGGCTCTTCTGCAGTGCTCAGGCCGCTTCGCTAGGCCAGCAGGGGGCCTGACATTGCGGAGAGCTTCATATGTCGTGTTGTGCACGATGGGAACGAGCCGCTCTCCTGCGAGAAGAGCCGAAAGTTCTGTGTCGGCAATGCCTTCTGGCTGGAGGCGATACAGCAGCGCAGGGGCCACTAGGACAGCCCATGCCGGCGGGCCACCGCCGAAACAACCGCACCAGGCGCAAACGACTCCTCCAGGATCTGTGCCCGATCGTCAGCGTTCCAGCGCACCGTTGATCACTTCAAAGCGCCGAACCTCACCTTCCGGCTCAAGTCTATGGTCAAGTCCAGACACAAAACGATCCTCCAAAAATGGATCGTCAAAATACGCCCTTACAGCACGCTGGGAAAGGCTGGACGGGATCGCACTTACGATTGGCCGTCCGCCCTGACGGAGAATGGGCCGTGGAAACGCCCCAACCAAAAAAGCCGCCCGGAGGGCGGCTGTTATCTGGCTGTAAAATCACGAATTGGTTGGTTGCGGGGCCTTGCAACCGCCTTGACCTACTATTCCATGCGCCGGGAATTCGCATCAGCTAAGGCTTATAGAGCGCTATGTCTGCTCTGCTTGTTAAGCAGGAGACAGCAGATGCTCACATCTGTCCGCAAAGGCGGCGACCGTCTGCAGCGCGATGTTATCGAAGGGCTTGCCTTCATCCTTTGCCAGCAGCTCGCGTTTTTGCAGGAATCTTCTGATCGAGAATGCCGCCATGTCCGCAAGTTGCAGTCCGGGTACCGACGCCGAAGATGGGACCACCGCCTATGAACTTCCCCCCTTCCGGTCAATGCTCAACCACTGGCCCGGTTTTCGCGCTGTCCTGATCCAGAATGAGTACGGAACTCGAAGCGTCCGGTCCCAGCCGTTCGAGAAGGGTGCGAATGAACACCCGCTTTAGCCCTGCCTTATGCCCGACGCTGACCGCCCGTTCTTTTGCGCAGAGACTTTCAGCTGCTTGAACTGGCTCTTGAAGACGTAGGTGTGATAGAGTTTTACCGACGGTGTTGTCACAAGGTCCCGCATGAGTTCGAATGCACAAATCCGGTCCTGTATATTCACCTGTCTCCAGTTGGACGAACTGTTCGGATTGACGATTTCCTTTGTGTGGAACTCTGTCTGACCCAGACCTGCCAGGCGCTCTGACATCCGGGAAACCGCCAAGCTGTAGGATTCCGGGGGCAAGACCAGAGCGCAGAGTATGCGCAGATCAGCGGCGAGCCCGGCACGTGCGTCCCGGCCAAATCCGTGCCATCACAGAAGGCAAGAGTGCGTCCCGGCTCTTCCAACTGGCCGAGGACGGCATTGACAATACTGGTCATGAAGCCTCCTCGAAGCCATCGAAGGCTTCCCGCACGATGGCTTCCAGTTGAGCGACTTCCCCGTCGGTAAGCGCCTCGAACTCGCCTTGCCGCCGCTTCTTCGACAGCGATCCGCCGTTCTGCAGGACGAACATGATAAGGTTCTCGGCAAGCCGGTCGGGCATCTCGACCGTGTCCATGACGCGGCGCAGGGCCTCGTCATGTCGGCGCAGATATTCGATCTCGCGCGGCAGGTCGTGCTCGACCGTATGGCGGACGCAGCCGTACAGAAACTCGGCGGCAGAGGTGTAATCGAAGTACCGGTAAAGGTCGGCGGTATCGTTGAGCACCTCGACATTCCTGTCCGGCGTCGGCCGCCACTCGATAAACGGCATCAGGGGGCCGGTATCGGCCTGAAGGGTTGTCCGGTAGCTGTCGATCCGGTCCAGCATGACCGAGGAAACCGGGAACACCATGCCCGGCGGCGTGAATTTGCGTTCGGCAAGCACATGGTGGATCAGGCAACGGTGAAGCCGCCCGTTTCCATCCTGTAGCGGGTGGACATAGACGAAGCCGAAGGCCGTCGCCGTCGCCTGCAATACGGGATCGATCCCCGCTTCGCTCATGCGCTCGTTCGCATCGATCAGCCCGCCGACGAGGTCGGGAAGGTCTTGGGGGCGTGCGCCGATGAATTCAGGGAGCGGATCGTAATTGTGGTCGCGCTCGCCGAGAAACACACCTTCGCCGCGAGGGCCCGGTTGGATGAACCTGGTATCTTCAATGAGAATCTGGTGGAGTCGGGCGATCTCCTCGACCGTGAGTTTGGGGTCAGAACAAGAGCTGCTCGAAATCGTACGCTAAGACCGAACGGAGCGGGAACGTCATGCAGCGCGGAGGATTCTTCCAGGAAGTCGCAATGGCCTGAAGCCTTCGGGCATCTGC
>NZ_RKST01000082.1 GCF_003934165.1 Borborobacter arsenicus
TCCAAAACGCAAATGCCTCCGATGAAACCGGAGGCATTTTGATGACCCCACGTTAAGGGGTCCCGTTTGGACGAAAATCACCCCTCAAACAGGGTCCTCATTCCACGAAAAATCACACCACTCATGCACTTCCCTCAAAAGGTCCGGGACCTCGACCAGCGGATACAGTGTCGATTTACACTTCAATCTGGGACTCGGGCGTTTTCCGCAATAAGCTTACACTCCAACTGAGACTCAGCACGAGTGAGTCTCAAATGGAGTGTAACGTCTGGACGGCTACGCGAATGCCGCTTCCTTCTCCAAGGCTGGCCTCCACGATTCAATGCTGTCGTCGGTGATACGCTCGATACCATTCTGGATCGCCTCGATTGCGAGCTCGTTGAGTATCCCGAATACGCGAGCTGTGATGCCGTCACCGAGGCGAGAAAGGTGTCGTAGGCTTTGGCTTGACAAAGCCGATGGCTGCCTGAGTGGCAGGCTGCGCAGGATCGCCGTTACAAGTTCCTGGAATTCCTCATCTGCCTTCCATCTCGGCAGAACAAACTGATCAAGACGCCGGGCCAGTTGGGTGTCGCCGGCAATCGCATCACGCGCTTCCGACACACCAAGGCAGACAAGTGACGCTTTGATCTCGTTGCTCAGGTATCGCAAAAGCTGGAGGATCACGCGCTGTTCTCTCGGGGTGCCGGCGAGGAGGTTATGAACCTCGTCAAACACCAGAACACGGACATTGTTGCTTTTCAGCAGGAGAACGGTCCGGATCTCAAGTTCCATGAGGGTCAGACGTTCGTTTATGCTGGCCCCCATGGCCATGAGCAGTTGCCCGTATATCCGGCGCTCTGTTGGGCGCGACGTCAACGTAATCGCCAGCACCGGCATCCTCTCCACGCCGGTGCTGGGGTTGATCGTCGGCGGGTGATCCCGCTTGAACTTCTCCACGAGCATTGTTTTGCCCATGCCGCTATGACCATAGATTGCGAGACCGGGTGGACGTGTTGTTGGCGGATGGTCGCACAACGCATCAAGATGGCGTAACACCCGGCGAGCGCGATCAAAGCCTACCCAGCGATCGGATCGAATGGCACGTATCCTTGTATGGTTGGGCCCATTTGCCAGTGCGGCAGCGCCGGGCGCCAGATGTGGGAGTTCAATCATTGATCCCAGAATTCCGTGTCGTCGTCTGAATGGATTGGTTTTGCCATATCGATTGCCGTAACGGGACTGTGTTCCTCGTGTCCCGGTTCAATAGGTCTGCGCTTAATACTACGGCGCGCTCTTGCGCTTGAGGATGCGGCGATATCTTCGATCTGCCTCTGCTGCGCGATGGCTGCAAAGATAACGCCTTCCTGCAATTCAAGCCGTCCCTGGTCTCGAAGCATCTTCTTGGCATGCTTCCATTCCCACCAGGAGACAGGCGGGAATGCGAGATTGCGGTACCGTGCTTCGATAAACCGACCATCTGATTGGCGAACGAATATTCGGGAAAGGTCGCGTGGGTCATATTTGATCTCGAGTTCGGTGCCGCGACCGACATCACGTGATAGGGCGTCGGACCAGTACCGGATTTTTTCCAGATGAATGCCGTCCTTCAGCAAGCGACGTCGATCGCCTGGCAGGAAACTGGTCCAGAATGCCATTCGATCAGAAGGCAGGTTGAAGTCGACTTCACCTTGCCGCTCGCGCCAGACGGAAAGGGGAGGCCGCAACAGTGATGAGTGGATGCGCTGATGGTATTTGCCTGTGATCTCCAGGGCGATCCATTTCTCCAACTCTCGCAATGTAAGGTTGGCGCGGCCCTCGGAATCGTAGCCGCCTCTGATCTTCACATTGCTGAACGTTGTGCCAGGCAGCAGATGCACTGCCCCCATCATTGTGCCGATCAGCCGCTCGATATGCCCCCCAAAGCGCGGTGTTGCCGGCGGTCTGAACTGGAGTTTCATCCCATACTCTCTGCAGGCATCGGACAACGCCCGTGACCTGAAATCCGCGCCATTGTCGCAGTGCAAAACCTCGGGCAATCCAGCAACAGGCCAGGGGATGTCAATTTCACGCTCATCCAGCCAGGCAGTCTTGTCGTACACCGCGTGCAGGAGGCAGAGTCCAACAGACGTACTTGATGGTGCCTCCAATGATAGATGGAAACCCGCGACCATTCTCGTGCAGACGTCGATGGCAATCGTCAGAACTGGTCGACCGATGGGTCTTCGAAACTGTTCGTCGACAACAATGACATCGACGATTGTATGATCGATCTGCCAAAGGGCATTGGGTTTGGCGACAGAGAATCGACCGGGGCTTGGCGTGGATGCGGCCTCAATCTCGCGCTCCCCGCGTTTGCGGGCCGCTGAAATCGGTATCAGTTCCGATACCCTCCGCTGGACGGTGCTGCGGTGAGGCGGGGACAAACCTTCGGTGAGGCAGACTTCCCGGATACGCCGCATCAGTGCAGCAACGTTTGGCTTCTCCTTCTTGAGCCAGAAGCTATCCACTTGCTCGGCAATGACGCGCTCGGTTCTTGGGTCGAGCCTGACCGCGCCTTCGTGCGTACCACGTTTCATGGGTCGCAAACTTGATGCGCGTTGCGTCCTTCTGAACCGTGCAGCCAGCCGGAACAGCGTCGATCGCGGGATGCCAAGTCTTTCGCGTGCAGTTGCGACAACCTCAGCGGTCACTAGCCCGCCTGTACGGCGAAGAAGATATCGAAGGAACTCTTCCGGGCTGTCATCTTGATCGGGGAAATCCGAGGATGAGGTCATAACCGACACTACAGTCGATCGACCGGTCGATCAATCTCAATTTGAGTGTAACAAATGCTCGCCGGAGTCTCGTTTGAAGCGTAAGGCGTTACACTTCAGTCTCTCGCAAACCGTTGAAAACGCTCAATGTGTGAGTCCCATTTTCAAACATAAATCGACAATTGAGCACGCCAACGCCAGGGATAGAGGTCAATCTGCGGGTGGCGGCATCATTCCGCGCCAGTTTGACAAACTCGCCGTTCAGTATTCCGATCTTCGCGTCGATTTCTTTCCATTCGGCACGCAGTTCACCAACCAACTGACGAATGCGCGGTGACAATACCTCAATGCCTTTGGCAAGCATCTCATCCACGCCAAGCTCGAGCTTTCGCCGGCCGGCCTGGAAGATCACCCCGCGCTCCAGTAGGATCGCACGAAGCTGATTGATAAGGTTGGTTCGTTCGGCCACAAGGCGCGAGCGCACTCGGTGTAGCGTTTGGATGTCCAACTGCGGCGATGTCACGTTAACTTGCGCCTTGGTCGCGGGAGACGTTCTGCCTTGCTGTTTGAATTCAGACCACGGTTCCGGCCACAGCTTTCCACTCGGCGATTGCTAGGAATCGGTGAAC
>NZ_RKST01000083.1 GCF_003934165.1 Borborobacter arsenicus
CGCGAAGAGTTTCGGGCGCCGGCAGGCGTACGAAAGTCCCCGAGGAAGGAACCCGCGGGCCACAGTCGACGGCTATGGTGATTTCGGATTTCGGCCGATGTCGGCGTTGGCGCGGCCGCCGCTGGGAAGCGCCGAGGTGGATGCGGACAGGCCGCTTCGTTGCTCCATCGCGCGGTATTTGCGGCCCGGAACTGGTCCGGCTGGACGCATGTCGGCGTCAGCGTTTGCCGTGGGCGCGCGTGTGTCCGTTGCCGGAGGCGCAGCGGCTGCGGCTGCGGCTGATGCGTGGATCATGCCGTTCCGGGTCATGGAGCGGTCTCCCGGCTTGTCGCCGTTGCGTACGGCGGTCCGCGCGGTTGTCTCCATCGCTCGAACACCTCGACGACGATCATGCGTCCGCCGCAGCAGGGGCATGGCGGGCGGAAGTCCTCAGGTTCGTCAGGATCACCGAGGTCGGGCGGCGCGGCGACATCCAGGAGTTCGCGTGCCAACGCGAGGCTGGCCTTGCGGGCGGAGCCGGCGAGCAGACCGTAGTGCCGGATGCGGTGAAAGCCGCGCGGGAGGACATGGAGCAGGAAACGGCGGATGAACTCGTCGGCCGCAAGTATCATCACCTGCTGGCGATCAGATTCGGCGCGACGGTAATTTTTGTAGCGGAAGGTGACGCCGGTCGCGTCGAAGGCGATCAGCCGGCTGTTCGAGATCGCGACCCTGTGGGTGTAGCGCGCCAGGTAGGCGAGCACCGCCTCCGGCCCGGCGAAGGGCGCCTTGGCGTAGACCACCCATCGCTTTCCCCGCACGGCAGCAAGGTGGCGCAGGAAGGCTCGTCGCTCGGCGAGGTGTGCGATCGATCCGAAGAAGGCGAGCCGCCCAGCCTCGTGCAGTGCGGCCAGGCGGGTGAGGAAGAGCCGTCGGAACAGCTTGCCGAGCATGCGCACCGGAAGCAGGAAGGCCGGCCGCGAGGAGACCCATCGGCTTCTGTCCGGCGCAATGCCGCCGCCCGGCACGATCATGTGGACGTGCGGATGGTGGGTCATCGCCGATCCCCAGGTGTGGAGCACGGCGGTGATGCCAATGCGCGCGCCGAGGTGCTTGCGATCGGCGGCGATGGTCAGCATCGTCTCCGATGCCGCCTTGAACAGCAGGTCGTAGAGGAGCGCCTTGTTCTGGAAGGCGATGTCGGCGATCTCGGCCGGCAACGTGAAGACAACGTGGAAGTAGCCGACTGGCAACAGGTCGGCCTCGCGCTCGGCAAGCCATGTCCGCGCCGCCGCGCCCTGACACTTCGGGCAGTGCCGGTTGCGGCAGGAGTTGTAGGCGATGCGCCACTGGCCGCAGTCCTCGCAGGCCTCGACGTGACCGCCAAGGGCAGCGGTGCGGCAATGCTCGATCGCCGACATGACCTTGAGCTGGGTGAGGCTCAGGTGGCCGGATTGAGCGGCCCGGTAGGCAGGTCCTGCTGCACGAAAGATGTCGGCGACCTCGATCGAGGTCCGCACGGCTCAGCCGTTGGGCGAGCTCTCTCTTGGTTTGAATAGGCCGAGCTTGTCGAACGGGCTTGTAACCGTGCGCACCGTCTTGGTCGCAACCTTGGCGTAGAAGGCGGTGCTGTTCAGCTTGGCGTGTCCGAGCAGGACCTGGATGATCCGGATGTCGGTGCCGTCCTCCAATAGATGGGTCGCGAAGCTATGACGTAGCGTATGCGGCCCGACGCGCTTGGCGATGTCAGCGACCTGTGCTGCCTCGACGACCACTCGGTAGAGCTGCCGCGTGCTGATCGGCTTCATCGCGTGCTGCCCGGGGAACAGCCAACCGTCGCGGTGCATCACGCCCTGCTGCCGCCCGGCCTTCCACCACTCACGCAGAAGTGCGAGCAGGTCCTCCGAGAGCATCGCATTGCGGTACCGTCCACCCTTGCCACGCTCGACGCGCAACAGCATGCGCTCGCTGTCGACGTCGGCGACCTTCAGCGTCGACACCTCCGCGACCCGCAAGCCCGCGCCATAGGCGACCGACAACGCGGCCTGGTGCTTGAGGCAGGTTGTGGCGTTGAGGAGCCGGGCAACCTCGTCGCGGCTCAGCACCACGGGCAGCCTGCGCGGATGCGCCAGCCGGACGAGCCGGCGAGCCAGGTCCGGGCGGTCGAGCGTGTGGGTGAAGAAGAAGCGCAGCGCCGACACGATGCTGTTCATGGTCGGAACAGGAACGCCATCCTCCTGCTGCTCGATCTGGAACCGGCGCAGGTCGTCGGCGGTAGCAGTGTCCGGTGAACGCCCGAGGAACGTCGCCAGGCGTCCGATGTCGCGGAGGTAGTTGCGCTGCGTCTCGCGTGAGAAGCGCCGCATGTTCATGTCGTCGATCAGCCGCTGGCGCAGCAGGCTGACGGGTGCGTCGAGAATGATATGGGACATGGTCAAGGCTCCTTGTTGAAGAAGCCCGTCATGCTCTGCCGCCACCGCACGACGCTCAATGCAAGCGCGACGTCTGGCCAGTGTCCTCTACCTCAACCGCAGGCGCCCTCCCGCGCAGCGGTTCGTTC
>NZ_RKST01000084.1 GCF_003934165.1 Borborobacter arsenicus
GGAATCTGGAGGCTTCTGTGAGGTCCGCGGGCAGGACGGAGCGGCCGAGTTGGCTGTCGGACCTCATTGCAAGCCGGATTGAACGGGGCCGCGGGCAGGACTGGCGCTATGGGGATTGTGGCCGGCAGGAGCGGTCGGGATCGTCTTCACCGGGCAGATGAAGGGCACTCGGGATGCAAAGGCGACGAAGGACGTCACGATAGAGCGCAGAATCTGGATGGCGGACGCGGTCGGTCAGCTTGTTGCGCCTTTCGTCACCGGCCTGACAGCTTCCGCCTTCGTGCGATGGGCCAAGAGTTGGCTGTCCGACGTCCATGGCGGCGGAGGCGGAACATGGTGATAAGGATGCGCCGGGCGTGATCATGAGGTGTCGCTCCAGAAAGGCCTCGGCGGCGCTTGTCCGCACTGCCAGATGGCGAGAGTGACCATTGCGCCTCCGCAGCAGCGGCATCGATGCTCGGGCGCAAGGGCAGGCGCGGCGGCGGCGGCGATCTTGGCATCCGGTGCGCGATGATCCTGTTGTGGTTTGGCTAGCAGCTTGCGGCACTGGTCGAGCCTGGCGACGCGATGGCCGTTGGCGAGGAACCCGTAATGACGGATACGGTGGAAGCCGTCCGGCAGGCTGTGCAGCAGGAAGCGGCGGATGAACTCGTGCGCGTCGAGCGTCATCACCTTTGTCCTTCCGCCATGACGATAATCCTTCCAGCGGAACGCAACCCGGTTGTCGGCCATGCTGATCAGTCGGGAATTGGCGATGGCGACGCGATGGGTGTAGCGCCCGAGGTAAGCCAGCACTTGCCCTGGACCGCCGAACGGCGGTTTGGCGTAGACCACCCAGTCGAGGCGGCGCGCCTTGGTCAGCAGGCGGGTGAAGGCGGCTGGCTCGGTCAGGCCGGCAATGTCGCCGAAGAACTTGAGGCTGCGCGCGTCGAAGGCGGCTCGTAGCTCCTCCAGGAATCGGCGGCGAAACAGGCGCGACAGGACGCGCACCGGAAGGAAGAACCCTGGCCGACAGGAGACCCAGCGGGAGCCGTCGGGCGAGACGCCACCGCCCGACACGATGCAGTGGATGTGCGGATGGTAGTGCAGGTTCTGCCCCCAGCTGTGCAGCACCGCGATGAGGCCGATCTCGGCGCCGAGATGTTTGGGATCGGCGGCGATCGTGCGCAGGGTCTCGGCCGCAGTCCTGAACAGGATGGCGTAAACCGCCGCCTTGTTCTGGAAGGCGATCGCGGCGACCTCGGCCGGCAGCGTGAACACGACATGGAAGTAGGGAACTGGCAGCAGTTCGGCCTCGCGTGCGGCGAGCCAGTCGCGGCAGGCCTGTCCCTGGCATTTGGGGCAATGCCGGTTGCGACAGGAATTGTAGGCCACGCGGATTGCCCCGCAGGATCGGCAGCCCTCGACATGGCCGCCGAGCTTGGCCGTCCGGCAGAGCTCGATCGCGCTCATCACGCGCCGCTCGACACGTCCGAGATGGCCGATATTGACCTGTCGATACGCCTCGCCATGGCGGCGGAAGATGTCCGCCACCTCCAGTCTTGCCGCCATAAGCGGAACCGATCAGCCCGGCGGCACCACCTCGATGTTCAGCCGGTCGAGCGGGCTCGTCGTGCGCCGGATGAGGCCGTTCGAGACCTTGGTGTAGAGCGCCGTGCTCGACAGATTGTTGTGGCCGAGCAGCACCTGGATGATGCGGATATCGGTGCCGTTCTCGAGCAGATGCGTGGCAAAGGAGTGCCTGAGCGTGTGCACCGTCACCCGCTTGTCGATGCCGGCAGCCGCGCGCGCCGAGCGGCAGGCCGAATACAGCACCTGCACGTCAATGGGGCGATTGGGGTCGCGGCCGGGAAACAGCCAGTCCTGCGGCTTCGCCAGTCGCCAGTAGACCCGAAGGATCCGAAGAAGCTGCGCCGACAGCATCACGGTGCGGTCCTTGCCGCCCTTGCCGTGCTCGACCCGGATCACGCCGCGTTCACTGTCGATGTGGCGGACCTTCAGCCCGACGGTCTCCGCGGCGCGAAGACCGGCCGCATAGGCCGTCGTCAGCGCCGTACGTGTCTTCAGGCTCGGCACCGCCTCCAGGAACCGGACGATCTCGTCGGCGCTGAGAACCACCGGCAGCGTGCGGGGCGAGCGGGCATAGACGATCCGTTCCGGAATCTCGGCATGGCCGAGCGTCACGCCGTAAAAGAACCGCAACGCGCACACCGTCTGGTTCAGCGCCGGCCACGAGATCCCGGTCGAGACCAGATGTACCTGGAAGGCGCGGACGTCCTCCAAGCCGAGCCGGTCCGGCGAAAGGCCGAAGTAGCGCGAAAACTTCGCTACGGCATGCACGTACGAGCGTTGCGTGGCCGGCGACAGATTGCGGATCGTCATGTCCTCAATCATGCGCCGGCGCAGCGGGCTTACCTCGGCCATCTCATTACTCCTGTCCTCAAGATTGCGCTTCAACAGCCGCAATCCTTCAAAACAGAAGCCTCAACCGCAAACCGACCTGCCAAATGCCGCGTCAGCGGCTTCGTTCAATCC
>NZ_RKST01000085.1 GCF_003934165.1 Borborobacter arsenicus
GTAAGCGCGTAGGTCACCCCACGTAGCGGCTGGTTCGCTGATCTGGGAGTCTCCAGGGTGATTTGTCCTGGGAGGCTCCTGTGAGCGCACATATGTCTGATAGCAAGAACTTCGAGGTTCTCACGGTCGAGCCGGTTCGGCTTGCGCACAGTCCGGCCCGGCGTGTTCGGACCTGGTCGCGGGATGCGAAGACCAGGATCGTGGCGGAGACGTTTGCGCCGGGGGCGAACGTGTCGGCGATTGCCCGTTCTCACGGCCTCGATCCCTCGCAGGTCTATGCGTGGCGTCGCAAGGCGCTGGCGTCGGGCATGGTTGCGCCGCTGGCGGCAGCGCCGGACAAGCCGGTGAAGTTCACGCGTTTTGAGGCGGTGCGCAGCGACATGGTGGAAATCGTCGTTGGCGACGTCGTGGTGCGCGCCGGCGCCGATGTTGATGCCGATCACCTGACCAAGGTCATCCGTGCGGTTCGGGCGGCATGATCCCGGCGGGCGTGCAGGTTTACGTGGCGGCGACGCCGGTCGACTTCCGCAAGGGAGCGAACGGCTTGATGGCGCTGGTACGAGATGGCGGATCCGATCCGTTCAACGGCGCGCTTTACGTGTTCCGCTCGAAACGGGCGGACAGGGTAAAGGCGGTCTGGTGGGACGGGTCCGGGGTATGCCTGTTTGCCAAGACGCTCGAAGAGACGAAGTTTTGCTGGCCGAAGATCGCGCCGACCCGGGTGCGTCTGAACCACGCGCAGCTCCTGGCACTGGTCGACGGGCTGGACTGGAAGAAGGTCCGACCGGTGGCGGTCAAGCGGCCGCGATCGGTCGGCTGAAGGGCCTGTGGCAAGTTGAATCAGGACGTTGAAAGCGTTGGGAAAACGGCCGCGAACATGCTGTGATTGCGGCCATGGCGATGGCTGCTGCAGAGCTTCCGGACGATGTTGATGCGCTCAAGGCGATGGTCGTGGCCATGGTCGAAGAGCGGGCCCGGATCGAAGCGCGCAACGCCCATCTGCAAGCCCGCAATGTCCACCTCGAGACGGTAAACAAGACCGCCGACGAGCGCATTCTCGAATTGACGGCGATTGTGAAGATGCTGGAGCGGGCACGCTTCGGCACGCGCTCGGAACGGCTGCGCGGCGAGCAGCCGAGCGATGAGCAGATCGCCTTCGTGTTCGACGAGATCGAGACCGGCGTGGCGGCGCTCGAGGCCGAACTGGAGCGCGCCAGGCCGGACAGGCCGAAACGAGCGCCACGTCCGCGCAAGGGCTTTGCCGCGCATCTGGAGCGGGTCGAGATCGTCATCGAGCCTGAGGTCCCCGCCGGCTGCGAGGAGTTGGAAAGGGTTCTGATCGGCGAGGACGTGTCGGAACGGCTGGACGTGACCCCGGCGCGGTTCCGGGTAATCGTCACCCGGCGCCCGAAATACGCCTACAGGGGCCGCGACGGCGTGATCCAGGCGGCCGCGCTCGCCCACATCATCGACAGCGGCATTCCCAGCGAGGCACTGCTGGCGCAGATTGCGGTCGCCAAATACGCCGACGGCTTGCCGCTCTACCGGCAGGAAGCGATCTATGCGCGCGACGGCGTTGAGCTTCACCGCTCGCTAATGGCGCAATGGATGGGCAAGGTCGGCTTCGAGTTGCAGCCGCTGGCCGACTATGTGCTGGAAAAGATCAAGCAGGGCGAACGGGTCTTTGCCGACGAGACCACCCTGCCAACGCTCGCGCCTGGAACCGGCAAGGCCCGGAAAGCCTGGCTGTGGGCCTATGCCAGGGATGACCGGCCCTTTGGCGGTGCCGGTCCGCCGATGGTCGCCTACCGCTTCGAGGACAGCCGTGGCGGCGAATGCGCGGCGCGCCATCTGGCAGGCTTTGCCGGCATCCTGCAGGTGGATGGCTATGCTGCCTACAACCAGTTGGTCAAATCCGCCGGCGCCAATGACGGCGTGCAACTGGCCGCCTGTTTTGCCCACGTGCGGCGCAAGTTCTACGAGCTGCATGTGAACGGCAGTTCGCGACTGGCGACGCAAACGGTGAAGGCCATGGCGGCGCTGTGGAAGGTCGAAACCGAAATCCGCGGCCTCGATCCCGCGGCACGGGCGAATATCCGTCAGGAGAAATCCACCGCTATCGTCGCCGGCCTCTTCGAATTGTGGGGCAAGGAGCTGCCACGCCTGTCCGGCAAATCCAAACTCGCCGAAGCAATCCGCTACGCCATCTCCCGGCGCGCCGCTCTCGAGCGCTTCCTGACTGACGGGCGCATCGAGATCGACTCCAACATCGTCGAGCGGGCAATCAGGCCGCAGACAATTACGAGAAAGAACAGCCTCTTCGCCGGTTCCCATGGCGGCGGCCGGACTTGGGCGACCATCGCGACGCTCCTTCAAACGGCAAAAATGAACGACGTCGATCCACACGCCTGGCTCGCCCAGACCCTCGAGCGCATTGCCCAGGGCTGGCCGATCTCCCGGATCGACGATCTCATGCCCTGGAACTTCAAAGCCTGAACGGCCGCGGCTACCCGCTTAC
>NZ_RKST01000086.1 GCF_003934165.1 Borborobacter arsenicus
ATCCAAAACGCAAATGCCTCCGATGAAACCGGAGGCATTTTGATGACCCCACGTTAAGGGGTCCCGTTTGGACGAAAATCACCCCTCAAACAGGGTCCTCATTCCACGAAAAATCACAAGCTGGCAAAGCCGCTGACCGCTATGACGCTGGGCGATGTGGTCGATGCGCAAAAGGCATGGTCAAAGAACCATGGCTCCAGCGCGGCCGGCCGGTATCAGTTCATGCGGGCGACGCTGCAGGACCTGTCACGTGAGCTCAACCTTCTCGGTAATCAGATCTTCGATGCGGATCTTCAGGACCGGCTTGCCTATCACCTGCTCAAGCGCCGCGGCTATGAGGCATTCATGGCCGGCAAGATCAGCCGCACAGAGTTCGGCAAGCGTCTTGCGCAGGAATGGGCTTCTCTGCCGGTGCTGGCGGCCACTATGGGCGCTCATCGTAAGCTGGAGCGAGGCGACAGCTATTATCGTGGCGACGGGATTAACAAGGTCCTGACCACGCCTGCCAAGGTCGAAGCTGCCCTGGATAGGGTCAGGGCTGCCGCCAGCACGCCAGCGTCTGTGCCGGCACAATCAAAGCCCGCATCGCACCCCCCATTTGGGGGGTCTCCCGCGCAAGTGCCCGCGCCTGAATCCAAGGCGCGCGCCTCCGGCTCCATCCTTGCCGCTTTCGCCTTGATTGCGGTGGCGGTCGTTCTCTTCATCGTCTTCGGGAGCTAAAGCCATGAGCGCAATTGCAGCGATCATCCTCGACACGGCGGCCGGTCTCGCCGTGCCGTTCATCAAGAAAGTGCTGGCTGACAAGTTTGGTGATGGCGGCAAGCTGGCCGGCGAGGTCATCGATACTGTTGCCGGCAAGCTCGGCGTCCCGGCTGACGATATTCCCAGCATTGCCGAAAGTGATCCTACGGCCGTGCGGGAAGCGATCATCGCCAGCGAACCTATCGCGGCTGATCTCATCCTTGCCTATGTCGAGAGCCAGCGCCTTTCGAACGAGCTGCAGCTTGCCGAGATGGCCAAGGAACAGACCTGGACGTGGGCATGGCGGCCGGCGTGGATGTATCTCATCGGGTTCTTCTGGCTGTGGCTGATCGTAGCCGTACCGCTTGCGAACGCGATCACTGGCGCCTCAATCGATATCGTTGATGCCGGGACGCTGATGACGCTGACGGCAGCCTATCTCGGGCTCTATCTCGGCGGGCACACCATCAAAGATGTTGCAACGAAGTGGAGCCAGAAATGACTTGGCCCTTCGCAATCGCAGCCTTGGCGATCTTCGCATCGCTGATTTCCATCTGGCAGATGTGGTGAAGGAAATGCCCAGAATGAGATTTGACCCATCCTTCAACCTTGGCCACGTCTTCACGATCCTGGCGCTCGTAGGCTCGGTGTTCGTGGCCTACATGAACATCGTGCGCACGGTCGACAGTCACGAGCTGCGCCTGGAGGCCATCGAAAAGCAGGTCGGCACCTCAGCCTCGTTTCAGAACCAGGTGCTCATGACGCTGACCACGATCCGGGAAGACATCGCGACTCTGAAGGAGAGGTCGAAGGCGTCGAACGAGGAACGGCCATAGGCGTGGCAAGATTGCCGCGTGGTTCAGGGTGCCAAGCTAAAGAAAAACCCCGCCGAAGCGGGGTCCAGTGCGCTCTGTTAGGCCTGCGGGAAATCTGATGGTAGATGATCCGCAGGCGGGATGTCGGGATACCGCCTGCCCTTCATTACGTCGGCAATGCGCCCGAAGTTGAGACCTGGGTAGTAGCCCGAAATCCATGAGTACGGGATATTCTGCTGGCGAGCCAGCTTGATGACCGGAACCATGTCCGGCGTCAGCTTGCGGTCAAGCATTTACTTTCAAGTCCTTATATTGGGCTTGGACGACTTGACAACGAGCCGATTGCGCGTATGGATGCGCATGTCTTACCGACTAATTGCAAGCCGTTCAAAGCTGTTGCAGTTACCGATACGGAGCCGGGGCGCCAACCCCGGCTTTGTTCGTATCAAGTCAGATTCATTTCTGACTGCCGCCGATATGGGGGAATTCTCTTCCAAGAGTCAAGTATAACAGCGCTGCCCGAAGCCATGATTCTTGGGGCAGTCAAAAACACATTTAAAACAAGGGCTTAGTGGTTCCTCCCAAAAGCCGGTTCGCAGTAGTGTTTGCGAACTTTGCAAAGAATATCCTGATTCGCGTAGCTGGAGACCCGCATTAACCCTTGTGGATTGAGCCGACGGCCATGTTTGAAGCCGGATTGCGGGTTCGCGGTCGGTTGACGGACCACGTTTGGACGCCGGAATGTGTTGCCGGCATCG
>NZ_RKST01000087.1 GCF_003934165.1 Borborobacter arsenicus
AACTCAAACACTTCAGGGCGGTGGCCACAAGATACGACAAGCGTGACGACAATTTCCTCGCATCCGTCCAGCTCGCGTCAATCCGCATATGGCTGCGAACTTATGAGTCGGTCACCTAGTAATGTCATTCATGGTTCCACACGCTGAGTTACTCATTGTAGAGTAAAGTTGATTAGTGTCGCGATCGATACACGCAGCTAACCGGCTGGAGGTAGCGGTCCTTGGCTACGCGCCGTTCACCAGCGGCTGGTCAGGCGGTGGCGATGCGGCGGGCGATCTCCTTCTGAACCTGTCCGTGGACCAGGTCGGAAGGAAGACCGAGACGACCCTTGTCATCGCAAGCCTCCAGCTCGAAATCCGCACTCTCTCCGGCGCGTGCCCGGATCAGTTCCAACAGCCAGCGGTGTCTGCCGACTCCTGGAACCGGAAGTGGGCGAGACGGCAGCACGGAAATCCGCCACCGGGTCGATGCAGCCGTCGGCTGGCCAAAGTCCGTCGCTTCGGCCTGTCGTCGCCATCGCCTCAGCGCCAGCCCCATTGTGCCGGACGCCTCGGCCACAAGTTGCAACCGCCGCGACGCGGTCATCGAAAGCTGCACCAGCTCGGCGACCACGCAGCCCAACGCGCCATGGCGAAGGCCTTCCTCGAAGCAGTTCAAGACGCTCTTCTCGTCACCGGCTTCGACATAAATGACCCGGTTGGGTTCGAGCCCCACTTGCGCGATGGCCGGGGCAAACAGGTCGGGACGTGTCAGGCACCAGAGCGTCTTGCCCTTCACCCGCGCCGCGACGCCAGCCGCAAACAGGGCGGCAGCCGCACCGTCGATTGCGCCATTGCCGCCACCTGCCACCTCGTGCAGTGCGCCAATGGCCAGTCCGCCACCGGGCAGGCGCGTATCGACCTCCTGCAAGCCGAACGGAAGCACGGCTCGGGATAAACTCTTCCCACCTTCAACGCTTTCGATCCGAGCGCGCAACGCCTCTATGGCTGCCGTACGTGACACGCAGCTTCGCCTTCCTGACATTTAGTTCTCTATTTGTTCTGCAGGAATATTGCGGAGTCAAGAGAGAGCGGTGAAGATTCCTGTTCTGCTCGCGCGTGCGGCTGAGGAGTGTCCAAATACCCAGCGGCCAGCACGTCGCTCGAGCCATACCGACCCGGAAAACCCTAAGGGCCACGACCTCCCGCAGTTGCCCACTTGGAGCGGGCGACGGAATCGGGGCGGCCCGGGCCACTCTTCGAGATTGGTAAAATCATTTTACAAACCCGACTTTCTCCCAGCCCCTGATTCCAATGGGATCATGACGTTTCCGTTGTCGTATCTTGGCCCTTTGCCAATCGCCCATTGGAGAAGCGGGACCACATGGCCGGAAAGCCACGGGACCAAATCCGGGTTCCACTGGGCCTGCCCGCCCAGGTCCCACAAAAGATCGGCAAGCTGCCGCCATTTACTGCCTTCGGGGAATTTCATGACGTGCGGCGCGGTCGAATTCAGCACGTTCGGCTCGATAAAGAGGGCGATGTTCTCAAGCTCGGTACGCGCGAAGCGAGCAGGGACCTCGATTTTCTTGGCAAGCGCTCCCTTCAATACCCGCTTTCCCTTGTCGGCAGGCTTCAGGGCCTCTTCGATGTCGTGGATTATCGCGGTCAATCTGTCGACGAACTGGCTAATCCCGAAGTTCGCTTTCGCACGGGCCAGGTTGCGAAGCCCGGCAATGCCTCCCGTATTGGCAAGATCAGCAGCCGTTTTTGGGGTGGCGCCACCCACGCCCGCAATTGCCTTGACCTGCTTGACTGTCAGCCGCCGTCCGGCTTCGAGTGCCGCAAGAACCGTTTCAACACAATCCAGGTTGGCGGCGAGTACGCCCATCGTGGTCGGGGCAATACGGGCTTCCACCAGGCGTTCCTTGTGGTTGTGCAGCCTTGTCGCTGTCAATGACCATGGAATCGGGACCCCGTATTTTCGCGTAAAAGGGACCCCCTGCTTGGGTTGATGAAGGGCACGGCGGTGAGCGCCCGATCAGGCGAAGCTGGTCGGGGTTGCA
>NZ_RKST01000088.1 GCF_003934165.1 Borborobacter arsenicus
CCTATTGCCTCACCGATCAATGTTACCCAAGGCAGCGGTGGCGACAGTGCTCGTATGAGCTGCCGCAGCGGTGGCAGGTGATAGCGGCAAGCTCTCGATCCAGCCGCCATCGAGGATGACCAGCCCAGCCATTTCCATGCGCCAGGCCTTCACCAGCCGTTGCACCATTCTGATGTTCTTTTCGTTGAAGCGGGCTGGATCGATTTCCTTCAGCCGTTGCAGCACGGCGGCTGCCGAGAGGGCTGGGTCTTCCTTCAGCCATTCCTTGATCCGCGCCTCGAAGGGCTCGTACATGCTGGGTCTTTTCGGCCAGGGTTTGGTCCGCCGATAGGGCCGGCGATGCGTTGGCCGTGTCTCGCCGTTCTTCCAGGCTGTTTTCAAGTTCGCAGCGAAGCTCTGGAGATCTATAATCAATGGCTCCTCGATTTTCGCATTCAGGCCACGACGATCGACGCGCTTTCCAAGCTCTTCCTGTGCAGCGCGGATGCCGGCAAACAGCAGCACCGGGTCGGCTGTCTCCAGCAAGGCCCGAAGCCGCTCCTTATCGGCCTCGGCCACATTTGGATGAGCAAGGACACGGGCCGCGGGTGGAATGGGCGGATGATAGCGCTTGATCACTCGGGCACCGATGCGTGTCTTCTCCTGCAGCTTGAATGACGGCTGGAACAGATTACCGTTAAGCCGCACCACTGCGTAGAGGCGTTCAAGGGCCGCCGTCGCATCCGTGCCGACAAACCGGCCATACCCCACCAGGCGGCGCACAATGGCGCCGTTCTTCTGCTCCACATGCGCTTGATCGTTCTTTCGATAGGCGCGACAGCGTGTCACCTCCAGATCCTCGCTGCGGCACCAGGAAACGACCAACGCGTTCATGAATGCGCTGTCGTTGTCAAAGTCGACACCCAGCAGCGGAAACGGAAACCGTGAGCGGGCCTGCTTGATTGCCATGATCACATTGCCGCTGTCGCGCGTACGGACCGGAACGCATTCGGTCCAGCCAGTGGCAATATCGGTCAGCACCATGGTCTGCACGAAGCTTCCCGACGAAGACGTGCCGGAATGCGCCACAAAATCGACCTCGACGAAGCCGGGCGGCGGATCGTTCCAATCGCCGAAGGTGCGTACCGGTACCGAGCGGCGAACCGCCGAACTCATTCCTGCCCGGCGGCGCTGGCCGCCGCGAGCGACGATGCGGACCTCGGTCAAAAGCCGATCGATCGTCGCCGGGCTTACCGTCAGCAGCTTGGAGCGGAGTGCGTCATCCAGCCCAAGCCGGCCGTGCCGCTCAAGCGCCGGCAACAAGATCGGTATCAATGGTCGCAGCCGTTTGGAGCACAGCCGCTCCGATGCCTCCCACAACACGATCAGCGCCTGGCGGACATCGCTGCCATAACGAAGGCTGTGGCTCTTGTTGCCGGATGGCTTCTTCTCACGACGGCCCAGAACCCGGATCGCGTGCTTGCGGTGATAGCCGGTGACCGCGACGAACTCATCCAGAATCCGGCCCTTGTCGTCTCGGCGCGCCACTCGATAGCGCTCGACGATCGCCGCTGTCAGTTCCGACCGTGTCGCCATGCTGAGCCCCGCCATCCGTCCCCCAAACCGGAACAGCGATCCATGGCCATCCCAGCTGGAGCATCAACACTATCGGTAACATTTTGCTTGAGGCAATGCG
>NZ_RKST01000089.1 GCF_003934165.1 Borborobacter arsenicus
ACCGGAAACGAGTCCTGGCGCTTCAAGAACCGCTCTCAAAGCTCACATGAGGGGTTTGGCGTCAAGACATCGGATGCATCCTCCCCGTGTGCTGTCGGATTCATGGTCTGAGCCTTTTCGCGTGACGCGGCTCCTTGCCGGTTCAAACTCACATACGGTCGCCGCGCTCGCGGCCGCACCATCATTCCGCTTGCGTTGCGGTAAGGCTCAGGAGGACGGGACCATTCTAAAGCGCGGCGTTTGAAGCCATACTTTGAGCCGGTTCGCCCACCTGGATCCGCCAGGATTGATCAGTCCTGGAAGATTTCGGGATTGCTCATACAGCGCGTCGCTTAGGCCGCCTTCATGGCGACACCGTCGATTACGACGCCCAACCTGACGTATTTCCAGAGTGCGACGAGCAATTTCCTGGCAAGCGCGACAATGGTGCTCTTCTTGTGACGTCCCCCGTTAGACTGGACACGGTGGAAGAACCATTCGCTCAGCGCCGAGGACGGTTGATTGCGCAGCCACAGCCAGGCGAGTTGGATCATCGTCGTTCGCAGTCGCGGGTTGCCTGCTTTCGAAACCCCTTGTTCCCGGTCGATCGTCCCGCTCTGCCACGGCGTCGGCGCTAACCCCGCGTAGGCGGCTACCTGCCTGCGATTATCAAAATGCCGCGACAACCCCTCGGTGCAGAGTACAGCTGCAATCTCGGCGCCTACTCCCTTGATTGCGCATAACATCGCGGCAGGCCGCGTGATGGTGGTATTTTCATCGGCTGCAGTCACCAGCAAGTCACGCTCGCGCTCAACAACCGCTATATGATCGAGCAGAAGTTCAAGGCGGTCGAGTTCTCGGAGGATCTGTGCCTTGAGATGGGGCGGCAAAGCCCGGCCGTCGCCGGTTCGGAGCTCATCGAGCCGAATACGTCTGTCCTTTCGAAGCGGCTGATATTCGCCAATGCCCTGCGCAAAGAGCAGACCCTTGATGCGATTGACGTGCTCAACCCGCTCGGCAATAAGAACTCGTCGTTCGCGACAAACGCGCCGACGGTCTTCTTCTTGCGGGCTCGGGGCCCTAACCATTGCACAGACGCGAGGCTCGCCACGCTTGAAGGCGAGTAGCGTACGCACCAGTGTCTCGCCATCGATCCTGTCGGTCTTGGCCCTCCGACCACGCCGTGACGCGGCAATGGATGCTGCGTCGACGATATGGCTTTCGACGCCATGGTCTTGCAGAACCCGATGGATCCAGAACCCATCAAGCCCTGCCTCCTGGATCGTAATAATTGGAAAGACACAGCCAGTGCGGCAACGCACCTTCTCCTGAAGGTGGGCGAAACGGGAAAGCAATTCGCCGACATCACCGCCTTGAACCACATGCTTCGACATCTTCTCACCGCCGCCGGGAGATAATGACGTGACCAGCCATGTAGCCCGGCTCAGTTCGAGGGAGACAAAGATCGCGCCCAGATCGGTGCGGATCGCGGTGGCATTGTCGTACTGGCTTTGGGGAATTTGCATGGCCGTCTCCGGGAGATTGATTGCATCTGTGCAACCACACTCTCGCAGAGCGCCGGGCGCGGTTCACGCCTCATGGAATCTAAAGCCGAAGATAACCCTCCACCCGCGCTTGGCCTACCCTCTGCAACCCCGGCCAGCGCCGGGCAGGCCAAGCGCTGATCTACAGAGCA
>NZ_RKST01000090.1 GCF_003934165.1 Borborobacter arsenicus
TAGAGCTTCAGCACTCCCATCAGTTCCAGAACCTCGGTGCGTTCCATGGCTGTTCGTCCTCCTGAGACTGTCATAGCGGGCGCAGTCAGCGATCGGCTCGTGAGCCAGCTTCAGCGCCTGGGGAATGGAAAGGATCGTGCCCGGCGCCGGATCGCGGCTGCGGGCCAGGATGTTGAGGATCACCGCCGCCGATGAGACGCCGTGATCGAGCGCTTCCTGACAGGCCGCCTCGACCGCATTCAATCCGTCGCTCAGCACGCAGGTGAGGATCGACACCATCTGCCGGTCGCCGTCATCGGCAGCCTTGAGCTTGCGGCGCACCTTCTCCAGGGCGGACGGGAGAACCCAGTTCTTGAACGGTGCGCCATTGCGCAGTCCACCGGGCTTGCGGGCCAACACCGGCACGTAGTGCCAAGGGTCGTAGATCACCTCGTTGCGGCCGAAGCAGCGGGCGTGTTCGCCCACGATCACGCCGTCCTGGCGGATGACGATGCGATCGGCATAGGCATGGATCTCGACCGGCCGGCCGACGGCGCTCGACAGCACCGAGTATTTGTTGTTGTCGAAGCGCACCGTGCAGGTCTTCGACACCGACGCGGGAATGCAGTGGAAGCCGTCGAAGCGTCCGGCATAGGGAATGAAGCTGGCCCGCTCATCCTCGAACACCTCCCAGATCGTGCGGTCGCCCTGTTCGGGATGGCGATGCGCCTTGGCGTAGGTAACGCATTTGTCGGCCAGCCAGCCGTTCAGGTCCTCCAGCGTCTTGAAGCGCAGCCTCGGTGTAAAGAAGCGCTCGCGCACCAACCCGACCTGGTTCTCGACCTGCCCCTTCTCCCAACCCGACGCTGGTGTGCAGGCCTCGGGCTCGACGAGGTAATGCCCGCACATCTGCGCAAAGCGGCGGTTGTAGCGACGATCCCTGCCGATGAAGATCGCGTCCACCGCCGTCTTCATGTTGTCGTAGATGCCACGTGTGCAGGCCCCGCGGAAGAAGGCGAACGCCCGATCGTGCGCGTCGAACACCATCTCCTGCGTCTCGCGCGGATACGCCCGGACGAAGAACATACGGCTATGGCAAAGCCGCATGTGCGCCACCTTCAAGGTGACCGTTACGCCGTCCAGCAGGACGATCTCGTGGCTCCAGTCGAACTGGTAGGCCTCGCCAGGCGCGAAGCTCAGCGGGATATAAGCCTCGGCCGCGGCGCTGCCGCGTTGCTCCTCCCAATCCTGCGCATGCCGCCACACCGAACTGTAGCTGCCGTCGTAGCCGAGGCCGCGAAGCTCCTCGAAGATCCGGATCAGCGTCAGCCGCTCACGCTGCGGCTTGGACGCATTCGCCGACAGAAGCCCGTCCAGCTTCTCGCGCCAAGCCCCCATGCGAGGATACGGCTGATGCTTGCGCTCGTAGCGGAACTCCGTCTCGTCCGATCGCAGCACCTTGCGAACCACCTTCCGGGAGATCTTCAACTCCCGGCAGATCGCCTTGATCGACTTTCCCTGCACCAGCGACAGCCGGCGTATCTTTGCAATCGTCTCCACAACCAACATCCAAAACGCAAATGCCTCCGATGAAACCGGAGGCATTTTGATGACCCCACGTTAAGGGGTCCCGTTTGGACGAAAATCACCCCTCAAACAGGGTCCTCATTCCACGAAAAATCACA
>NZ_RKST01000091.1 GCF_003934165.1 Borborobacter arsenicus
CTAGCCCGCTTGATGCACGGCGCTGAGCTTTCGGCGGCCTGAAGCGGCGATCTGGTTGCCTTTGCGGTGCGTTTTCCCAAGCCTGCTCATGCGCCGGCGGTGATCCGTCGTGATGGAAGGCGGGGTTTGCAGGTTGCGGTCGGCGGGTTTGTTTCGGGGCGTTGACGCCCCGTCGTTATGTCGCGAGCCGCGGAATGCGATCCAGGACGATGCGCAGGATGCGCTGGTCCGGGCAGGAGGTCGGCAGGTGCAGGCGGATTTGCGTTTTCATTTCGACCACCCGCGCAGCGATCTTGATGAGCCGCAGTCGCAGCGTGTCGAATTGGGCGACTGCAAAGCTCGAGCGTTTCGGCATCGCGGCGCGCAGGCCCCACATCAACCAGTAAGCACCGGCATGCAGGAACAGCCGGAACTGGTTGGCCGTCGCTCTTGTGCAGGAGGTGCGGTCGGCGGCGAGATGCGTCTTCCACGACTTGATGTGGTTCTCGGCCGCTCCACGCCGGCAGTAGAGATCCTCGTAGAGCGCCTTGGCCTTGCCACCTGCAAGGTTGGTGACGATGAAGCGGGTGTCGGCGCCTTGGGCGCCAACCTCGACCCGCGCGATGATGCGCTCGACGCGGCTCCAGCTGCCGGCGCCGTCAAAGAATTCCTTGAAGCGGCGGACCTTGCCTGTCTTTGCCGACGCTTCGAACCGCGCCAGCGTGCTGGCTTCCAGCTCCGCGACATGCTTGCGCAAGGTCGTGGTGAGCGCCAAGCCGAGGATGAAGTCGATATCGTTAGCGCGGCACCAGTCGATGACCAGCGGGCTGCAATAATGGCTATCGGCCCGGATCAGGATCCGGGTGTTCGGCCAGTTGCTCCGGATCGCCCGCACCAGGCGGCGCAGGTGGGGGCGGATTTCTGCCCCACTCGGCCGCTTGGCCTGTCGCAGGACCGCACTGACGAATCGTCCCGCCCCATCGATCACCACTATCGGCTGGAAGCCGTATTCGTCGTAATGGGCATTGAACAGCCGCAATTGCTGGCCGCCATGCACGGCGTCAAAGGTGTCGTCAATGTCAAGCACGATCCGCTTTGGCACCTGGCGGAAGGAAGCGCAGTAAAGGTCGACCATCGCCCGGCCCATCGCGACCAGCTCCCGCACACCGGGCAGGTTCTCCAGCCGGCACATCGTCGACTGCGAGGCCAGGTCCCGACCCGAAGGCAACCCGTCCTGGGCCATCTTGAAGATTGGATCGGACCGCAGCCGATTGGCGTCATTGCCATCCTCGTAACCGGCGGCAATCATCTTCATGCGGAAGCCGATCATGTCGGCCAGGCTGTGGACGACCTGGTCCGGGCAGCGCGGATCGTCGATGCAGCGCGCCAGACGGTCCGCCACCCGCAGCCGCTTTTCCACCTCGGCCAGAGCCAGAACCCCACTGTTGGATGACAGCATGCCGCCGTCAAAGCGCGCGACAACGGACTTGCCGCGAACGGATGACAAACCGCTCAGCGGCAGCGTAAGATTATTCATGGCGGGTGTGGCCTCCGGGAAACGGCGCGGATCGGCGTAAGCAACCAAATCCTACGTCATTTCAACGGCTTGCACCACATCCGCCAACCCCCATGAATTTTTCAGGCTAG
>NZ_RKST01000092.1 GCF_003934165.1 Borborobacter arsenicus
TTCAGCTAGCTTTGGCGTGTGGGCGTGGCGACTGCGGAAGATATGCGTCGAAGGCGGCCGCCACGGAGCGGACGACGAAACGATGCTTCGCGTTGACGCGCACGACGCCCCTTTTGAGTTCGACCAGACCATCGTGGACCAAATCAGACAACGCCCTGGCGCAGTCGAGGATTGCAGCGATGTCGAAACCGTGACGGGTGCAGATTGCTGGAATATCGGCTTCGAAATAACACATCAGCCGTTCGATGATTTCCGCCCGCAGGCGGTCCTCTGCAGTCAAGCGGTAACCCTTCGCTGTCGCGAGCCGGCCTGACGTGACGTGACGGGCATAAAGCCCGAGCGCAACTTCATTCTGAACATAGCCCTCAGGGTTCCGGCCAATGGCAGAGGCTCCGAACCCGATCAGCGACCGGCAGTTGTCGGTGGTGTAGCCCTGGAAATTCCGATGTAGCGTTCGTTCCCGCCAGGCATGCGCCAGTTCGTCATCGGGCAGCGCGAAATGGTCCAGCCCGATCTGGATGTAACCGGCCGATAACAGCGCGTCGGCAATCGCTGCCGCCTGATCCATCCGGGCCGTACTGTCAGGCAGTGCCGCCTCGTCGATCATGCGCTGATGCTTCTTGAACCACGGGACATGGGCATAACCGAATACAGCAAACCGGTCAGGGCGCATCGCCGCAGCCTTGCGTGCCGTGTCTTTGCAGGATTCGACGGTCTGGTGCGGCAGCCCGTAGATCAGGTCGAAATTGACGCTGTCGACCCTGGCGGCGCGCAGGCGATCAACGGCGGTGGCCGTCTGTTCCTCAGTCTGAATACGATTGATCGCTTGCTGGACCTTGGGGTCGAGGCTTTGCACACCGAGGCTCGCCCGCCGCACCCCGCATGCTCCAAGTGTCGATGCCATATCGGCCGTCAATGTGCGTGGATCAACCTCGACCGCAATGGATGTACGATCGCTGAAGACAAAGCGCGCTTTGAGCAGGTCGATCAGGGCGGCGAATTCTTCCGGTTCGACGATGGTGGGCGTGCCGCCACCGAAATGAACATCGCCAGCGGTAAGCGGAGATGGCGTACGATCCGCCACCAATTGGATTTCCGCCTTCAAGCCATCGAGATAGGCAAGGATCGGCTGGTCCTGCCTCGTGATGGTGGTGTGGCAGCCGCAATACCAGCACATCGAGCGGCAGAACGGGACGTGAAGGTAAAGCGAGACAGGCTCGTCCTGCGACAGTGCCGCTAACCAATCCCCATAGGTGCCGGAATTAACAGCATCGGAAAAGTGCGGAGCCGTGGGATAGCTCGTGTAACGCGGGAGCCGCGCATCGGCATATTTATGGAGGACTGAACCGGTCACCTTGCTTCCTCTGCAATTGCTTAACCCATCCTAGCGCCCGGGCCATCGCAGCTGTTTGCGCAGGATCAAGTCAAGCTGCGGCGCTGGAAAGATTATGATTCCGTCAGCGTCGGAACC
>NZ_RKST01000093.1 GCF_003934165.1 Borborobacter arsenicus
AGACAAGTCTCGTCAGATCATTCGCGAACGGCGTCGAAAAGGATATCGCCGCCGTCCGAAACGCCATCATCTCTCCGTGGTCCAACGGCCAGACCGAAGGCCAGATCACCAAGCTCAAATTCATCAAGCGGCAGATGTACGGCCGCGCCAAGATCGATCTGCTCCAGGCGCGTCTCATCGGCGCGGCCTGAGCCAAAGATGCAGCGAGTTTGCGTCAGACCCAATTTGGGCGCCGATATGGGGTCAGTTTTGGGTGCCGATTGACAAGTCACCGCCGCAAATGTGGCAAGGGCTTTGGCTATCGGAGGGATGACGATTGACGCTACGAAGCAAGCCTTTCGAGCTTTTTGGCAGTTCTGTGGCGATTTTCGACCGAAGTGCTGTATTTATGGAAGGTTACGACCGAAAATAATAGATTTCGACCACTGAGTACGTTATGATATTTTTCGACCTCTTCTCCCCTAGAAGAGGTAATTTTCGACGGACACGAGGATTTTTCGACCGATGCGCCTTGAACTGGCCCATTCGCCGCACTTTCAGGAGAGCCCCGTCCCTGACAAGACGCGCCTCGCAGGTTGGACTGCGCTTGTCAATGAGTTCTCCATCAGAGCGCCGGTTCGGCAGCCCAGCTGCGTTTCCGAAAAGCATATCAAAGGCAGCCAGCGCGAGGACCGCAGCTGGCGTGTCTTCGATAAACGCTACTGGCCCGGCGATAGCTTCGCCGATCACCTGACCTTCGCGTTCCGGCACGAGACGCCTGATCTCCTGATCCTCAAACGCATCTTTGATGCCGTTCCGGACAACGCCGTCGAAGAGCTGGTTCGCGCAGCGCCGACCGGCGTACCGGCGCGCCGCATATGGTACTTCTACGAATTGCTGACCGGAAAGACCCTCGATCTTCCCGACGCCCAAAGCGTTGCGGCCATCGATCTTGTCGATCCCGCAGCTTACTTCACGAGCAAACCGCGCCTCTCAAAGCGGCACCGCGTTCGGGACAACCTGCTCGGCACAGTGCGCTTTTGCCCTCTGATCCGGCGGACCAAATCGCTGGAAGAATCCATCGGGCGCGAGCTCGATCAAACGGCGCGCGAAACGGTTGGCCGCACCGGTGCGCACCTTGTCGCCAGAGCCGCGAGTTTCATGCTTCTGGCCGACAGCCGCGCGAGCTTCAAGATTGAAGGTGAGCGCCCGCCGCGCAACCGGCTGGAACGATGGGGCCGCGCTATCATGCAAGCCGGGCGCAACAAACTGGGGTCAGAACAAGAGCTGCTCGAAATCGTACGCTAAGCTTGAACGGAGCGGGAACGCTTGATTGACCGCATTTCAAAAAGGGCATCTATGACCGGACATTCTGGAACCTGATCGCCG
>NZ_RKST01000094.1 GCF_003934165.1 Borborobacter arsenicus
TCGACCCCTATCTCCTGCGTGCAATGGAGGTGCTGAACCTCAGTCCCAAGGCGCCGCCGGATCGTTTTGACGAGGAGGGACTTCATTCCTTCTACTGGCAGTTCGCGCGCTCGCGTGTCGATCGGCTGGACATCATGCGCTTCGGGCGTGAGTTCATGACCCGACAGCCAGAAAACACACATGTTCTTTTGGACGCCTCCGTGACACATGTCGGCTTGAGTGCGGATGGATCCCGGTTCTCACACCTCGACGTCGCAAGCATGGAAGGCAAGCGCGCGCGCATCAATGCCGACCTATGTGTACTGGCGGCAGGCGGGATAGAAAATGCCAGGTTGCTGCTGGCGTCAAACGACGTGCACTCACCTGGAATTGGCAATTGCCACGATGTCGTCGGGCGGTATCTGATGGACCATGCAGGAGCATGCATTGGAAGGATCCCGACCGAACAGATGGCAGCGCTCGCCAAGCTCTTCGGCTTCTTTGGGGTTCACCACAAGGGCCGCGCACACATGTTCATGCATGGCCTGGCATTGACCTCGGAGATCCAGGAGCGCGAGGAACTGCTGAACGCCGCGATCTATTTTGCGACCGAGCGCGCACCCGACGACCCCTGGGACGCATTGAAGCAATTGGTAAGCCGGCGCAGCACGAATGTCCGGCGCGACCTGCGTTCGGTTGCAGCAGGCTCTGGACTCATCACCAAGGGAATCGGGATGAAGATGCTGTCTCACCCCCGAACGCCCAAGGCCTTCAAGGACCTTGTCGTCAATACCGCGATCAGCCTGTCACCAAACCTGGTCGCCGACGAGTTCCAGAGTCAAGGTGTGCCTCACAAGCTGGTTGGCTTGCGGATCGAGGCGATCTCGGAGCAGATCCCGAACCCCGACAGCAGGATAAGCCTCAGTTCCGGTAAGGACCGGCTTGGGGTCCCACTCGCCAAAGTCAATTGGCAGATCAACGATGCTGAACGCCAGACACTCGTCAGAATCGCCGAGCTCTCGCGCGCAGCCCTGATGAAGGCTGGCCTGCCTGCCCCGACGCTTGAAACCTGGGCACGTGAACGGCGGCCACAGGATATCGTCATCATCGACATGGCGCATACGCTTGGCACGACGCGGATGTCGGCGGACGCGAAAACTGGTGTCGTGGACCAGAATTGCAGAGTCCACGGCGTACATAACCTTTATGTTGCGGGTGGATCTGTGTTCCCGACCAGCGGCCATGCAAATCCCACATTGATGATCCTCGCCTTCGCGATCAGGCTGGCCGATCACCTGAATTC
>NZ_RKST01000095.1 GCF_003934165.1 Borborobacter arsenicus
TCACTGCTCGGCGCCGCACCAGTCATAGATGCACAGCGCCATGACCTTGATGGCGGTGAGGTAGTCGTCGATCGACACATATTCGTCATTGGCATGCATCACCGCCGTCGAGCCGGGCCCGAAGATCACCGTCGGCGTCTGGCCATAGCTGTTGAGGAAGCGCGTGTCGGCCGCCCCCTGCCGCCCGGAAATCACCGGCTGCTTGCCGGTCAGCTCGGTATAGGTCTTCGACACCAGCTCGACGATCGGATGATCGCGCGCAATCTCGGAGGCCTCCGCGTCATAGCCGACAAAGCGCACCACCGGCGGATGGTCCTTCATCCACTCGTCCTGGGCCGCCATTTCGGCGATCTTGTCGACCAGGCTCTGCTTGACGCCCTCATGGTCCTCGCCCGGCACCGTGCCGATCGAGCCCTTCAGCACCGCACTGGCCGGGAACGCGCTCGGATAGTTGCCGGCCTGGAACGAGCCGATGATGCAGGGCAGCGAGTCGATGGCGCTCGGATAGAGCGGGTGCTTGACGGTGGCCACCCGGTGGTCCTCCAGCTCCTGCACCGCCTTGACCACCTTGTTGCCCAGCTCGATGGCGCTGATGCCCAGATAGCGCTGCTGGATGCCCGCCGGCTTGCCCTCGACGTCGATCTGGAACCAGATGCGGCCGATGCAGGCCGGCTGCACATGCAGATCGCTGGTCTCGCCCGAAATGCCGGCATCGGCCCTGTAGCCGCGGATCACCGTGTCCAGCGTGCCGTGGCCCGACACCTCCTCGTCGATGACGACATTGATATAGACGTCGCCCTTGAGCTTGACGCCCGCCGCCTTCAGGAACTCCACCGCCAGGATGTGGCTGGCCACCCCGCTCTTCATGTCGCACGAGCCGCGGCCATAGATGCGGCCGTTCTCGATCTTGGCCGACCACGGATTGTCGCTCCAGCCCTCGCCATTGCCCACCGGGATGACGTCGGTGTGGCCGTTGAGCAGCAGCGAGCGGCCGCCGCCGGTCCCCTTGGCCGTGCCCACGATGTTGGGCCGGCCCTCATAGCCGCGCTCGACCGGGCGGTAGCCGGGATGCTTCTTCAGCGCCTCCCAGTCCGTCTCCCACATGTCCACCGCAAGCCCGATCCCCGTCATGTACTCGGCCACAAAGGCCTGGATCGCCGCCTCGTCCCCCGTCACGCTCGGGATCGCAACCATCTTTTGCAGAAACTC
>NZ_RKST01000096.1 GCF_003934165.1 Borborobacter arsenicus
CATGGGTTCCGGTTCGGCGACGACAACGGCGTCGGCCGCGTAAGCACCGGATACTGCGAACAAGGCCGCAGCGGAGCCGAGAAGAAGGCTCTTGGTGTTCATTTTCTGACCTCCAGTCAAAGTTAAAAAACGGGTCTGGGTATTTTTTTGCTGAAGGACAGCTTTCCCTGCCCCATCCCCAATGCCGAAGAAGACTCGAATGTTCGCCCCTTCTCCGCGACCGACATTACTGATCGTTCATCGCCGTTCAACCGCGTTCGTACCGCCTGGGAGGCCCTCGCCGTTCGATCAGGAGTCCCTGTGGCACAAATGACACGATTTGATGCCCCCCGGTAACATGTCATTAACAAAGGTTACGGACCGGAGCGGGAATCCACGGGCGCAGCCGGTGGAATCGCCCATACCGCAAGGCCAGACAGCGCCTTTAATAGCCACCGCGAGCCTGGATGATTCTGGCATATGCTTCGGATCGATTGAATTTTTTGACATTGGGGCGCTTTATTTCGGCTATATCGGCCTAAGCTTATTGCTTGTGGCCGCCCTTTTCATTATCCAGCGGTGCGCCGGAGAGGTGGCCGAGTGGTCGAAGGCGCTCCCCTGCTAAGGGAGTAGAGGTCAAAAGCTTCTCGTGGGTTCGAATCCCATCCTCTCCGCCAGCAACCCGCCCAGCCTGATGTGGGCTAGAGAAATACCTTAAATTTCAAACAGCTAAGCGAATTCATCGCGACACATCCAGGCTTCTCCCCAAGCCCCGGTCAGGATTCTGACTGGAGGTCAGAAAATGAACACCAAGAGCCTTCTTCTCGGCTCCGCTGCGGCCTTGTTCGCAGTATCCGGTGCTTACGCGGCCGACGCCGTTGTCGTCGCCGAACCGGAACCCATG
>NZ_RKST01000097.1 GCF_003934165.1 Borborobacter arsenicus
CTAGGCCGTGTGGACGAATTTGATCAAGCATAGTCCGGCGGCGAAGCTTACGATGGAGCGGAAGTTCCGTGCGGTCTTTTCGCAGCGCAGGGCGACGCGTTTGAAGCGCTTGAGCCGGCCGAAGCCCTGTTCGATGCGGGCGCGAGCCTTATAGAGCGACTTGGCGAAGAAGGCCGGTATGTTCTTCTCGTTGGCCTTGTGGGGGATCACCGGGGCGATGCCGCGAGCCCGCGCGGCGGCGCGATTGGCCTTACTGGAATAGCCTTTGTCGCCCAGCGCGGCGCGTGGGGTGATGTCCGGCCCTATGTTGAGCAAGGTCTCGAAACGGGTTGTGTCGGAAACCTGGCCGCCGGTCAGATCGAACGCGATGATGTCGCCCGAATTGTCCGCTTTGGCGTGGATTTTCGTCGTGAACCCGCCGCGCGAGCGGCCGAGCGCCTGGCCTTGCTGCCCCCCTTTGCGCCGGCCGCCGAGACATGGGCGCGTACGATGGTGGAATCGAACATCTGGATCAAATGGGCCGATGCACTCATCTCGGCCAACGTGTCGAAGAAGGCTTCAAATACGCCCGCCTTGCTCAGCCGGTCAAAGCGCTTCCACACCGAGTTCCAATGGCCGAAGCGCTCCGGCAGCGCCCGCCAGCGCACATTCTCCACCGTGAAGAAGTGCATCGCTTCCAGAAACAACCGGTCGTCCGCGGCCTTGCGGCCCCGCCGGGGCAGGCAGGCCCGGAAGACCTCCAGCGCGTTCGCCCAATCCGTATCCGTCATCTTCGTGGACATCGCCGACCTCCAAATCAGTCAGCAACCTATGAATCAGACCGGATTCGTCCCCGGAACCCCAAAACCTATACCTGAGTCAATTCGTCCACACAGCCTAG
>NZ_RKST01000098.1 GCF_003934165.1 Borborobacter arsenicus
CTAGCGCTCGTGGACAAAGGTTGACTGGGGACTCCTGTTTTGATTCAAGGCTGCTATTTGGAGGCAGCCTTGGGCGAACGGATTGGTGTGACGGACGAGGAGTGGGCGTTGATCGGCCCACTTCTGCCTGCTGAACGAGGGCGTGGCTGTCGGCCGGCACAGGACAATCGGCGCTATTTCGAAGGCATGATGTGGATGGCGCGCACGGGCGCGCAATGGCGTCATCTGCCTGATGAGTATGGCAAGTGGAACAGCGTCTTCCGCCGTTACCGGCGATGGGTCGAGACCGGTGTGTTCGATGCGATGCTCGAAACGCTGGCGGAACTGGTCGAGCGGGATCGAAGCGCCGACATGATCGACAGCACCGTCATCCGGGCGCACCATTGTGCAGTCGGCATAAAAAGGGGACTCAGGAAACCGAGGCGCTTGGCCGATCGCGCGGCGGCTTCACCTCCAAGCTCCATGCCCGCTGCGATGCGAAGGGCCGGCCGCTCGGCTTCGTGTTGACGCCGGGACAGACCCATGACACGCAAGGTTTTGCGCCTTTGTTCCGGATGATCACCGACCGGATCGAGGCTTTCCTGGCCGACAAGGGTTATGACGCTGACGCCATTCGCGAGGAGATCGCCACCGCCAACGTCGAAGCGGTCATTCCGGCAAAGAGCAACAGGCGCGAGCCGATCCCGCACGACAAAGCCAAATACAAATGGCGAAACCAGATCGAACGACTCTTCAACAGGCTCAAGAACTGGCGACGCGTCGCCACTCGCTACGACAAGACAAAGGAATCCTATCTCGGCTTCGTCGCCATTGCCGCAGTCAAACTATGGATACCCTTTGTCCACGAGCGCTAG
>NZ_RKST01000099.1 GCF_003934165.1 Borborobacter arsenicus
TAGCGCTCGTGGACAAAGGTTGACTGCGGAATCCGGTTTTGATTCAAGGCTTCCATTTGGAGGCAGCTTTGGGCGAACGGATTGGGTTGACGGACGAGGAATGGACACTGATCGCCCGCTTCTCCCTGCTGAACGAGGACGCGGCTGCCGTCCAGCCCAAGACAATCGGCGCTATTTCGAAGGCATGATGTGAATGGCCCGCACCGGAGCGCAATGGCGCCATCTGCCTGACGAGTACGGCAAGTGGAACAGCGTCTTTCGCCGATATCGACGATGGATCGAGACCGGCGTGTTCGATGCAATGCTCGAAACACTGGCGAGATAGTCGAACGGGATCGAAGTGCGGACATGATCGACAGCACCGTCATCCGGGCACATCATTGTGCAGTCGGCATAAAAGGGGAACTCAGGAGGTCGAGGCGCTTGGCCGATCGCGCGGCGGCTTCACCTCCAAGCTCCATGCCCGCTGCGATGCAAAAGGCCAACCCCTCGGCTTCGTGCTGACGCCGGGGCAGACCCATGACACCCAAGGCTTTGCCCCTCTGTTCCGGATGATTTCCGATCGGATCGAGGCGCTGCTCGCCGACAAGGGCTATGACGCAGACGCCATTCGCGAGGAGATCACCAAGGCCGACATCGAAGCCGTCATCCCCGCAAAGACCAACAGACGCGAGCCCGTTCCTCACGACAAAGCCAAATACAAATGGCGAAACCAGATCGAGCGGCTCTTCAACAAGCTCAAGAACTGGCGCCGTATAGCCACGCGCTACGACAAGACCAAGGAATCCTATCTCGGCTTCGTCGCCATCGCCGCAGTCAAATTATGGATACCCTTTGTCCACGAGCGCTA
>NZ_RKST01000100.1 GCF_003934165.1 Borborobacter arsenicus
TGTCAATGACCATGGAATCGGGACCCCGTATTTTCGCGTAAAAGGGACCCCCTGCTTGGGTTGATGAAGGGCACGGCGGTGAGCGCCCGATCAGGCGAAGCTGGTCGGGGTTGCACAGCCTGATCGGGCGCGGCTGATTGGCTTTTCGGCTTAGCTTTGAGAGCGGCTCTTGAAGCGCCAGGATTCGTTTCCGGTCTCGACGATCTCGCAGTGATGGGTGAGCCGATCGAGCAGCGCTGTGGTCATCTTGGCATCGCCGAAGACGCTGGGCCATTCGCCGAATGAGAGGTTGGTGGTGATGATGACGCTGGTGCGCTCGTAGAGCTTGGATACGAGGTGGAAGAGGAGTTGGCCGCCTGCTTGGGCGAAGGGCAGATAGCCGAGTTCATCGAGTACGACGAAGTCGAGTCGGGTCAGGTGGTCGGCAATGCGGCCCTGGCGGCCGGCACGGGCCTCAGTCTCGAGCCTGTTGACCAGATCGACGACATTGTAGAAGCGGCCGCGAGCGCCGTTGCGGATCAACGCTCGCGCAATGGCGATCGCAAGATGGGATTTGCCCGTGCCTGTGCCGCCGACCAGGACGACATTGCGCTGATCGGCAACGAAGGCGCCACCGGCAAGGTCGCGGATCAGGCTCTCGTTGACGGGCGTGCCGGTGAAGTCGAAGTCATCAATGTCCTTCGCCAGCGGCAGCTTGGCGACGGTGAGTTGGTATTTGATGGAGCGCGCCTGCTTCTCCGATATCTCGGCCTGCAGCAGATCGCCGACGATCTTCGGCGGCTCGTGCTGGCGCTTGATGGCGACGCCCATGATCTCGTCATAGGCCGAGCGCATCCC
>NZ_RKST01000101.1 GCF_003934165.1 Borborobacter arsenicus
TCAGCTCAACCCGTCGATCTCGCCTGCCTCGTTGATGATGATCTTCTCCGAGGAGGGCTTTGAGGGCAGGCCGGGCATGGTCATGATCTCGCCGCAGATGGCCACGACGAAGCCGGCGCCGGCCGACAGGCGCACTTCCCGCACCGGCACGGTGTGGCCGGTCGGCGCGCCGCGCAGGTTGGGGTCGGTCGAGAAGGAATACTGCGTCTTGGCCATGCACACCGGCAGGTGGCCATAGCCCTGCTTTTCCCACTGGTGCAACTGGTCGCGCACCGACTTGTCGGCAATCGCCTCCGAGCCGCGATAGATGCGCTTGACGATGGTGTCGATCTTGTCGAACAGGCCAAGCTCGTCACTGTAGAGCGGGGCAAATTGCGAGCGGCCCGATTCAGCCAGCTCCGCCACCTTGTGCGCCAGTTCCTCGATGCCGGCCGAGCCCTGCGCCCAGTGTTTGCACAGCACTGCCTCCTCGCCCATCTGCGCGACATAGTCCTTGACCGCCTGGATCTCGGCCTCGGTGTCGGTGTAGAAGTGGTTGATGGCCACCACCGCCGGCACCCCGAACTGCTTGACGTTTTCGATGTGGCGGCCAAGGTTGGCGCAGCCCTTCTTCACCGCCTCGACATTCTCAGCCCCCAGATCCTCCTTCTTGACGCCGCCATTCATCTTCAGCGCCCGCACCGTCGCCACGATGACGGCGGCCGAAGGCTTCAGCCCGGCCTTGCGGCACTTGATGTCGAAGAACTTCTCGGCGCCCAGGTCGGC
>NZ_RKST01000102.1 GCF_003934165.1 Borborobacter arsenicus
TTCAAGGATCGTAGCCTCGGAAACTGCCTGGCCTGCCACGCCAATGTCGACATGGAGAAGGAGCTGTTCCATGGAAATGTCGGCCCCTCGATGGATGGCGTGGCCGATCGGTGGAAGCCCGAGGAATTGCGCGCGATTGTGACCAATTCCAAGCAGGTCTTCGGCGAGGAGACGGTGATGCCGGGCTTTTATTCGCTCGAAGTCGGCAAGAATGTCGGTGAGAAATTCGTCGGCAAGACAATCCTGACAGCGCAGCAGGTCGAAGACGTGGTCGCCTATCTGGCGACACTCAAGGAATAATGGAACTCAGGAGAAAGCGGATGAAAATCAACAGACGTCAGGCGCTTGCCCTTTCGGGCGGAGCGGCCGTCTTCGCCATGGTGGGCTTTCAGGCTTCCTCGGCCAACGCCAGCACGGAAGAGACTGAAAAGAGCATCATGGAATTCACCGGCGGCAAGACCCCGGAAGCCGGCAAGATCACGCTGACGGCGCCTGAGATCGCCGAGAACGGTAATACCGTGCCGATCGCCGTCAATGTCGAAAGTGCCATGAGCGGCGACGACCTGGTGCAGTCGGTGATCATCCTGGCCGACGGCAACCCCAATCCGGCGGTTGCGACCTTCAATTTCACCGAGGCAAGCGGTGCGGCCGTCGCCACAACACGCATGCGCCTGGCCAAGAC
>NZ_RKST01000103.1 GCF_003934165.1 Borborobacter arsenicus
GCGGCGATGTCACGTTAACTTGCGCCTTGGTCGCGGGAGACGTTCTGCCTTGCTGTTTGAATTCAGACCACGGTTCCGGCCACAGCTTTCCACTCGGCGATTGCTAGGAATCGGTGAACGCGGTTTTGGAATGCGGAGCGTTTTGAACGAGGTGGAACAAAGAGATTTCGGATGGCGGAGAAGACGGAGACGAAGCGCTGGAGGCTTCCCGCTGATCGGAACCGCTGCATCGATCGTTCCCGCTTTCGCAGCGGCACATGTGAATTTTCGGCGCGGTTGTTCAGGCCCTTATGCGATCGATGTTCGATGCTCGGCATGACTTGGCGTCGCGCAGCACCATAGGAGCGCAACTTGTCGGTGACCATCCGCTTCGGCGTGATGCCCTGCTTCTTCAGAAGCCGGGTCAGCAATCGCTTGGCAGCCTTGGTGTTGCGGCGGTTCTGGACGATCTCATCAAGCACATAGCCGTCCTGGTCGACGGCACGCCACAACCAGTGTTTCTTGCCGGCGATGGTGATGACCACCTCGTCCAGATGCCAGACGTCGTGCCGGCTGGGCTGCTTGCGGCGAAGGCGACGCGTATAGTTCGGGCCGAACTTCTTTCCCCATCGGCGGATCGTTTCGTAGGAAACGACAATGCCGCGCTCCAAC
>NZ_RKST01000104.1 GCF_003934165.1 Borborobacter arsenicus
CGGGCGTGTTCTGATTCACTTGTCTCAGCCTGGGAGGTTGAGATGGCACGCTTTGATCTGACGGATTTCGAATGGTCTGTGATTGAACCCTTGCTGCCGACGAAGGTGCGCGGGGTTCCTCGCGTCGATGACCGGCGGGTTCTGAACGGCATCTTCTGGCGGTTGCGAACCGGAGCGCCGTGGGCTGACATTCCGGCGCGCTACGGTCCGCACACGACCTGCGTCAATCGCTTCAACCGATGGCGCAGGGCCGGCCACTGGGCGCGCATTCTTGAAGCCGTATCAACGGCTTACGATGGCGATGTGCAGATGATCGATTCGTCCTCGATCCGCGTGCACCAGCATGCCGCCAACGGCCAAAAAAAGACGAGCGATCCCGTTGCATGGGTCGCTCGCGCGGCGGCCTGACCACCAAGATCCATGCACTTGTCGATGCCGAAGGTCGCCCGATCCGCCTCAAGCTGACCGAGGGTCAGGCCCATGACGGGCGCTCGGCCGCCGATATGTTCGAAACGCTCCAGGCCGGGCACATCCTGCTCGCCGACCGCGCTTATGACAGCGATGCCTTGCGCACAATGATGACCGAACGCGGCGCTTGGGCCAACATCCGCGCCATGCC
>NZ_RKST01000105.1 GCF_003934165.1 Borborobacter arsenicus
ATCCAAAACGCAAATGCCTCCGATGAAACCGGAGGCATTTTGATGACCCCACGTTAAGGGGTCCCGTTTGGACGAAAATCACCCCTCAAACAGGGTCCTCATTCCACGAAAAATCACAGGCAACTCGATCGGCGGAGTTTGAGGCACCGCCTGCGTGCCTTTAAAGAATCCCTTCATCCAGGTCACGAACTTGGCTATATGGCCGGTCGCGACTGCGATGGCGGTGAGAGCTGATGCACCGCCACCCGCTAGGATGAGATAATCGTAAAGCAGGAAACCGGACGAGCCGGTTTCGAAACGCGCCAGGACAAGCCGACTTCCCGTCACGCGCTTGTAGTCAGCGTTAAGGTCGCGCAGGAGGTTCGCAACCTCACCTGCATCCAGCGGGCGCTCATTGTGTATGATGAGCACGAGCGCGTTCTGGCGCTCACGCTCCGAAAACTCGATTCCGGGCATGCCCCCGATCCTCCTCTTTTCCAATCTATACTAGGCTGTGTGGACGAATTGACTCAGGTATAGGTTTTGGGGTTCCGGGGACGAATCCGGTCTGATTCATAGGTTGCTGACTGATTTGGAGGTCGGCGATGTCCACGAAGATGACGGA
>NZ_RKST01000106.1 GCF_003934165.1 Borborobacter arsenicus
CCGCCATGCACGAAGGCCGGGTTGTTCTCCAGCGTCTGCACCAGATTGGGCTGCAGCGCATCCTTGAGCAGCACCGTCATGGCGCCATTGGCCTTGAGGTCGCGGGCAAAGACTGGGGTCTTGTCGCGGCGATAGGCCACGATGATGTCGCCGAGGCGCTTTTCCAGGTCGCGCAGGTCGCGCGCCAGGCACAGGATCGCCATCACTTCGGAGGCCACCGTGATGTCGAAGCCGGCCTCGCGCGGATAGCCATTGGCAACCCCGCCGAGTGAGCAGGTGATCTGGCGCAGCGCCCGGTCGTTCATGTCCATGACGCGGCGCCAGGTGACCCGGCGGGTGTCGATGCCGAGTTCGTTGCCCCAGTAGATGTGGTTGTCGATCAGCGCCGACAAAAGGTTGTGGGCGCTGGTGATGGCGTGGAAGTCGCCGGTGAAGTGCAGGTTCATGTCGTCCATCGGCACGACCTGGGCCAGGCCGCCGCCGGCCGCACCGCCCTTCATGCCGAAGTTCGGTCCGAGCGAGGCCTCGCGGATGCAGATGATCGCCTTCCTGCCGATGCGGTTCA
>NZ_RKST01000107.1 GCF_003934165.1 Borborobacter arsenicus
TTTGAGCTTGGTGATCTGGCCTTCGGTCTGGCCGTTGGACCACGGAGAGATGATGGCGTTTCGGACGGCGGCGATATCCTTTTCGACGCCGTTCGCGAATGATCTGACGAGACTTGTCTTTGCGTCCGCCACCCAACTATCCAATTTTTCAGCCGCCTTCGATCGGATCATCGCCTGAAAGTCGTCGATCAACGTTCGAGCGGTGATCAGGTCAGGAACATTGCTCTCGATTGTGGCGACCAGCACGGCGTCGGATTTGGACAGGTCGTCGCGCGCCAGCGTCATGAGCCTGGCGATGCTTCGCGCCGAGGGCGTGCGGGCAAGCGCGCTTTGATCAGCCTTTTCGGCCAATCGTCGGCGCCGCGCCCATTCAGAGATGACGCCGATTTGGCCGCAGAAGCCCTTCTTGCGCATTTCGCGCCATAATGCCGATGCATTATGCGCGCCCTGCGTCCAACGGCTGTCGAGCCAAGGGAGCCATTCCTCGATCGAGCTTTGGCGGACACGGAAGACATCGGAGCGCTGACCGCGCAGGACGCTGCGGAC
>NZ_RKST01000108.1 GCF_003934165.1 Borborobacter arsenicus
AGCTGGAGACCCGCATTAACCCTTGTGGATTGAGCCGACGGCCATGTTTGAAGCCGGATTGCGGGTTCGCGGTCGGTTGACGGACCACGTTTGGACGCCGGAATGTGTTGCCGGCATCGGTATGGAGGCCGCTTTTCCGACGGCAGACGGATTCAGCCCAAGGTTCTGGCCCGTTCATGGAAGATCAGCCTGTCGAAGTTGTAGGCGATGTTGGCCAGGATGAGTTTCGCCTCGGCACGTGCGATGCCGATGGTGCGGATGAACAGGCCGAACCTGTTCTTCTGGTGGGCGAAGACGTGTTCGACATGGGCACGGATCGACGATTTCGCGGCATTGGCCCGCGCGATATTCTGCGGCATCGGCTTGCCCGCCGGCTTGCGACGATGGATGCGGCTGACCAGCATCCTTGAAGCCAGCCATTTCTCGTTCTTCTGCGACCGATACGCGCTGTCGGCCCAGACCTCGGAGGAAGTGTTGTCTGTCGTCACCAATCGCGGCAGCATCCGCCCGTCCGCATGGGATGCC
>NZ_RKST01000109.1 GCF_003934165.1 Borborobacter arsenicus
GCAGGCCCGCTCCATTCGCTACCAGCTCAGCATCGCCAAGCTGCCACTGGCCAAGGACATCGACGACTTCGACTTCGCCGATACGCCCGTCAATGAATCCCTGGTGCGGGAACTGGCCACCGGCACCTTCGTCGCCGATCAACGCAACGTCGTCCTCGTCGGCGGCACGGGAACCGGAAAGAGCCATCTGGCCATCGCCATTGCCCGAGCCCTCATCCGCAACGGAACACGCGGGCGCTTCTTCAACGTCGTCGATCTGGTCAATCGGTTGGAAACGGAAACACGCAGCGGCAAGCAGGGGCGGACGGCGGACTACCTCACTCGTCTCGACTTCATCATCCTCGACGAACTCGGATACCTGCCGTTCGCTCAGGCCGGCGGCCAGCTCCTGTTCCATCTCATCAGCAGGCTTTACGAGCGCACCTCGATCATCGTCACCACAAACCTTGCCTTCGGCGAATGGCC
>NZ_RKST01000110.1 GCF_003934165.1 Borborobacter arsenicus
GCCTGACGATGCCGGTGAGCAACGACACCCTGTTGCGTGTCGTGCGCCGGCGGACTGAGCAGCCGCGTGACAAGCTCGCCATCATCGGTATCGACGACTTCGCATTCCGACGCGGCCAGCGATACGGGACAATTGTCTGCGACCTCGAACGGCGCAGGCCCGTGACATTGCTTCCAGATCGGGAACAGGACACCTCGCGGGCCTGGCTCGCAGGACATCCGTCGATCTCGATTGTCGCCCGCGATCGAGGTGGTGGATATGGAGAGGCAATCGCCAAAGCGCTGCCTCATGCCGACCAGGTGGCAGATCGATGGCATCTGATGGAGAACGCGAGCCGCGCCTTTCTCGACGCTGTCGGCAAATCCATGCGTCAGATCCGAAAAGCGGTCGGCAGCTCCGTGATCGATCCCAAACTTCTGACCTATGCCGAAC
>NZ_RKST01000111.1 GCF_003934165.1 Borborobacter arsenicus
ACGCCGACCTGGCGCGACAGCAAGATGTGCTCGCGCGTCTGCGGCATCGGGCCGTCGGCCGCCGAAACCACCAGGATCGCCCCGTCCATCTGCGCCGCACCGGTGATCATGTTCTTCACATAGTCGGCGTGGCCCGGGCAGTCGACATGCGCATAGTGACGGTTCTCCGTCTCATACTCCACATGCGAGGTCGAGATCGTGATGCCGCGCGCCTTCTCCTCAGGTGCCGCGTCGATCTGGTCATAGGCCCGGAAATCGCCGAAATACTTCGTGATCGCTGCCGTCAGCGACGTCTTGCCATGGTCAACGTGACCAATCGTGCCAATGTTCACATGCGGCTTGGTGCGCTCGAATTTACTCTTGGCCAT
>NZ_RKST01000112.1 GCF_003934165.1 Borborobacter arsenicus
GCATCTGATGGAGAACGCGAGCCGCGCCTTTCTCGACGCTGTCGGCAAATCCATGCGTCAGATCCGAAAAGCGGTCGGCAGCTCCGTGATCGATCCCAAACTTCTGACCTATGCCGAACGCCTTCAATATGAAGGTTTCCTGCGGCGGCAGGAAACGAACGAAGCCATAATGGAATTGTCGAAGCAGGGCGTTCCGATCAAGCAGATCGTCAAACGTACCGGGCATAGCCGCAAGCTTGTCCGCAGCGTCCTGCGCGGTCAGCGCTCCGATGTCTTCCGTGTCCGCCAAAGCTCGATCGAGGAATGGCTCCCTTGGCTCGACAGCCGTTGGACGCAGGGCGCGCATAATGCATCGGC
>NZ_RKST01000113.1 GCF_003934165.1 Borborobacter arsenicus
GCATCTGATGGAGAACGCGAGCCGCGCCTTTCTCGACGCTGTCGGCAAATCCATGCGTCAGATCCGAAAAGCGGTCGGCAGCTCCGTGATCGATCCCAAACTTCTGACCTATGCCGAACACCTTCAATATGAAGGTTTCCTGCGGCGGCAGGAAACGAACGAAGCCATAATGGAATTGTCGAAGCAGGGCGTTCCGATCAAGCAGATCGTCAAACGTACCGGGCATAGCCGCAAGCTCGTCCGCAGCGTCCTGCGCGGTCAGCGCTCCGATGTCTTCCGTGTCCGCCAAAGCTCGATCGAGGAATGGCTCCCTTGGCTCGACAGCCGTTGGACGCAGGGCGCGCATAATGCATCGGC
>NZ_RKST01000114.1 GCF_003934165.1 Borborobacter arsenicus
CCTTGGTGCCGGCGCCGAAGCAGCGCAACACAGATGCGGAGAAAGAGGCGATCAAGGCTGGCAAGACGGCAGGTGAGATCTGGCCGAACGAGCCGAACAAGGCGGCCCAGAAAGACACCAATGCGCGCTGGACGCTCAAGATCGGTGGCAAGATCCGGTATCGGCTGGACGGCACGCCGCTGCCTCAAATCGCGTTGCCGGTCTTCGGTTACAAATCCCACATCGCCATCGACAGGCGCTTCGGCTTCATCCGGGAGAGTGCCGCCACGTCGGCATCCCATGCGGACGGGCGGATGCTGCCGCGATTGGTGACGACAGACAACACTTCCTCCGAGGTCTGGGCCGACAGCGCG
>NZ_RKST01000115.1 GCF_003934165.1 Borborobacter arsenicus
ATCAGCGCGATGGAACGGAGATTCGGGTCGACGAGACTGGTGCCGGCAGGTTTCGTCGTCGAGCATGCGGAGATGAGCACGGATTGCGTATTTCTTGACGTGCGAGCCGCGGCGATTTCGGCGACATGCCCTTGCTGTGGAACTGCCTCACGCCGAACCCAGAGCCGATATGTGCGGAAAGTTGCCGATCTGCCGATTTCTGGCCGCCGGGTTATCTTACGGGTAACGGTTCGTCGGTTCTGGTGCGATGCCGTTCTTTGCCGTCGCCGGATCTTTGCCGAGCGGTTTGGCGATACCGTATTGGCTCCGTTGTCGCGGAGGACCGGACGCCTTGAGAC
>NZ_RKST01000116.1 GCF_003934165.1 Borborobacter arsenicus
ACCCCAGTCTTTGCCCGCGACCTCAAGGCCAATGGCGCCATGACGGTGCTGCTCAAGGATGCGCTGCAGCCCAATCTGGTGCAGACGCTGGAGAACAACCCGGCCTTCGTGCATGGCGGCCCGTTCGCCAACATCGCCCATGGCTGCAACTCGGTGATGGCGACCTCGACCGCGCTCAAGCTTGCCGACTATGTGGTGACCGAAGCCGGCTTCGGCGCCGACCTGGGCGCCGAGAAGTTCTTCGACATCAAGTGCCGCAAGGCCGGGCTGAAGCCTTCGGCCGCCGTCATCGTGGCGACGGTGCGGGCGCTGAAGATGAATGGCGGCGTCAAGAA
>NZ_RKST01000117.1 GCF_003934165.1 Borborobacter arsenicus
ACCCCAGTCTTTGCCCGCGACCTCAAGGCCAATGGCGCCATGACGGTGCTGCTCAAGGATGCGCTGCAGCCCAATCTGGTGCAGACGCTGGAGAACAACCCGGCCTTCGTGCATGGCGGGCCGTTTGCCAACATCGCCCATGGCTGCAACTCGGTGATGGCGACCTCGACCGCGCTCAAGCTTGCCGACTATGTGGTGACCGAAGCCGGCTTCGGTGCCGACCTGGGCGCCGAGAAGTTCTTCGACATCAAGTGCCGCAAGGCCGGGCTGAAGCCTTCGGCCGCCGTCATCGTGGCGACGGTGCGGGCGCTGAAGATGAATGGCGGCGTCAAGAA
>NZ_RKST01000118.1 GCF_003934165.1 Borborobacter arsenicus
ATCTCGGTGCCCTCGGCCAGATGCACGATGCCGGTCACGTCGGTGGTGCGGAAGTAGAACTGCGGACGGTAGTTGGTGAAGAACGGCGTGTGGCGGCCGCCCTCGTCCTTGGTCAGGATGTAGGCCTCGGCCTTGAACTTGGTGTGCGGGGTGACCGAACCCGGCTTGGCCAGAACCTGGCCGCGCTCGACGCCCTCGCGGTCGACGCCGCGCAAAAGCGCACCGATGTTGTCGCCCGCCTGGCCCTGGTCGAGCAGCTTGCGGAACATCTCAACGCCCGTGCAGGTCGTCTTCGAGGTCGGGCGGATGCCGACGATCTCAAG
>NZ_RKST01000119.1 GCF_003934165.1 Borborobacter arsenicus
AAGCTGGACGCCCGCATTAACCTCGCGCGGTTGGTGATTTCGTGATTCAATCTGGCCGTCATGATTTGGAGGCGGGACGATGGAACAGAGGTCGCTATTCGGGCTTTCGGAGCATCTTGAGCGGTTAAGCAAAATCGGTGACCCGCTGGAGGTTCTGGAAGCGACGGTCGATTTCGAGTATTTCCGCGGCTGGCTGATCGAAGGGCTGGGCTACGGCGACGGAGCCAAGGGCGGCCGCCCTCCTTTCGATCCGGTGTCGATGTTCAAGGCGCTGATCCTGCAGGCCCAGCACAATCTGAGCGACGCCAGGATGGAA
>NZ_RKST01000120.1 GCF_003934165.1 Borborobacter arsenicus
GAAATCGCCGCGGCTCGCACGTCAAGAAATACGCAATCCGTGCTCATCTCCGCATGCTCGACGACGAAACCTGCCGGCACCAGTCTCGTCGACCCGAATCTCCGTTCCATCGCGCTGATCCCCTCTCGAAAATTGCGCGACATCAGCCTTCACATGCAGCGAAAGTGAGTCAGAGCCAAATTTTGACCCCCTTGCTCTGTAGATCAGCGCTTGGCCTGCCCGGCGCTGGCCGGGGTTGCAGAGGGTAGGCCAAGCGCGGGTGGAGGGTTATCTTCGGCTTTAGATTCCATGAGGCGTGAACCGCGCCCGGC